>NZ_QJVD01000002.1:0-19424 GCF_003219815.1 Arthrobacter livingstonensis | reverse complement strand
GGAGAGGGCGTCGGGGAACACTGCGCCGCTGGCGATGTAGGCGACGCTGACTCCGGGGGCGAAGGTGGCCTTGGAGACGGCCGCGGAGACCGCATACCTGTCGGCCCCGGCAACGCGGGAAACCGGGTTGTACGGAACCACCGGCGAACTAGCCGACGACGACGGCGAGAAACCTCCGGCGTTGCTCGCTGCCGCCTTGAATGTATAGGATTTTCCATTGGCCAGGCCGGCCACCGTGCAGGTCCCCGACGCAGCCGCAATGGTGCAGTTGGAACCGCCGGGCGAGGCGGTGACCAAGATGCTGGTGGAAGCCGCGCTGCTGGCATTTTTTGCCACGGTGATGGATGCCCGGCCATTGCCCGCCACAGCCTTGGGGGTTGGCGGTGCCTGCGGCTTTTGGGGCGGGTTGATGTTCTCGCCGCCCGCAATCAGGAATGAGCCCCAGCCGCTGCCGATGGCAGACACGCTGCCGAACTTTGAGTTGCTTGGAACAGGGACGTAGCTGATCGCGCCAGCCGCGGTCCGCCAGATCAGGCCGTTCGAGCCCGAGAACGCAAAATCGCTGTAGACGGTGATGCTGGTGAAGGCGTTCCAGCCGCTGCCGATGGTCTTGCGGGGCTCGTTGATAAACGCACCGGCCCCGTTGGAGCGTGCCAGGCGGAGCGTGCCGTCCGGATACTGGGCGAGAATGTCCTGGCGGCCGTCGCCGTCGAAGTCCAGCATGGTCATGTTGATGCCGTTCCAGCCTTGGGCGATTCGCTGTGCGGCGCCCAGCGAGCTGCCGGCAGGATTGGCCCAGAGATTGACGTCACCGTTGGCGGCGCGGGCCAGTATTTGTGGATATTTGCTGGAATTGAGCCAATAGCCAATCGTCAGCTGGGAGGTTCCCCAGCCTGACGCAGCGAGCGATTGGGATCCGCTGAATCCGCCGCCACGCAGACCCTTGTAGAGGGATAGCGAGCCGTTGGTCCGTTGCGCAATCAGGTCCAGGACGCCGTCGGAATTCCAGTCAATGACGGTGATGGAACGCATGCCCGTCCAGCTCTGTCCGATTTGCTTGCGCGCTCCAAAGCCCCCGGATCCGGTGGCGGGGTACCTCCACAGGGCTCCGGAGCCATCGGCCGCCACCAGGTCCGCAGGGGAAGGAATGGACGGGTTGTTGGCGGGGACCGTCGGCGGCTTGGGCACCTGGGCGTCGGCCTTGGTGGCGAACGTCTTCAGGCTGGCAAGCGTGCCGTTCCAGGCATTGGAGTCGCCATCGAAGGGACCGGTGGAGCTGTATTGCCAGACGCTCTGAACTGACCAGCTATTGGGAAGGGCTCCGAGCACCGTGGAGTAGGCGGCAACGTGGAGGGGCTGGTTTGAGAAGGCGCTGGAGTTCCCGGTGCAGCGGGACCACCAGTCTGTGGTGGTGTAAATCATCGGCAGACGGCCGGTGCGGGCCTTCACCCGGTTTGAAAAGTCCTTGATCCAGGTGACCATGGAGCTTTGGCTGAAGTTGTAGCAGGTGTTGCCCAAGGTGGAATAGGGGTTGTATTCGATGTCAAGCAGCGGTGGGAGTGTCTTGCCGTCTCCGCTCCAGCCGCCACCGTTGTTGACAAAGAAATCTGCCTGGGCGACCGCCGATGATTGGCCCGGCAGGGCAAAATGGTAGGCGCCCCGGATGAATCCTGCATTCGCAGCGCCTGTGTACTGGTTGCCGAACGCGCTGCTGGTGAAGTTGTTTCCTTCTGTCGCCTTGATATAGGCGAACTTGGCGCCAAGATTTGCTTGGGCTGCCCAACTCACATTGGGCTGCCATCCGCTGACGTCCAGGCCCTGAACGCCGGCGGGCCTGAAGGTTGCCGACAGGCTTTCAGCGTATGGGGCGGCCATCATCGAGCGCTTGGCGGGAATTGCGGCCTGCGGGTCGACGTTCATGGCCAACTTCTTGGCGCCCTGACCCATGGCCGCCCCGAGTGCACCCTGCTGCTCGGCCAATGTTTCGCCGGGATTCACGGATGGCCCGGCTTCAGCCGACGGCTCGATGGTTGTTGGCGCCGTGGTCATTACCGGCGTGCTGGGTGCCGTTGTTGCAGCGGCAGACGGGCTTTGCACCGTTTCCGGCAGCGGGTCAAGCGCGGGAGCCGGCGTCGGCTCACGTGTCGGGACGGTGGCCGGTTCAGCTATCGGCACCGAGGTTGACGGTACGGAAACCTCGGTAGACGTCGCGGTTGATTCGCCGGGGGCGGCCTTGGCCGGAACTGTCCCCATCGAGAGGGCCAGGGAGGCTGCCACGAGTCCCGCGGCCGCAATTCTTGTCAGGCGAAGCGACGGCAGGCGGGTGGGGCAGCTGATCAGCTTGGGCCGGGTCGTAAACATAAGTGGGGCTCCGGTGCAGTATTTGTGGTTGGTGACACCTTGAATCGGCGAAAGCAGGCAAGAGATCAAGATGCGCCCCCAGGCCCACATACGGGCAATGTTACCCTTCTAGAGCTGAAACGGCGTGCTACGCAAGTGACTCGTGATGCGAATGTTATGGATGTTGCTTCGGGAAGGCCGCACCGGAATCGACTATGGAACGAATCCATGCCGTGTCCGGCACAGGTGCAAAAGGGCGCGGCGTGCGCCCTATAGGCTGGAACGCATGAAAGTTCTGGTGACCGGCGGGGCCGGCTACATAGGTTCGCACACTGTCCTCTGCCTGCTGGAAGCGGGGCACGACGTCGTCGTCCTTGACAACCTGGCCAACTCCTCGGCGGAGTCGCTGCGCCGGGTGGAAAGGCTGACGGGCCGCCATCCGGATTTTGTTGAGCTGGACTTGTTGGACGCCTCCGGAGTTGACGGACTCATCGCCGGCGCCGGCTTCGACGCGGTCATCCACTTCGCCGGGCTCAAGGCCGTGGGGGAGTCCGTGGCGCAGCCGCTCATGTACTACCAAAACAACATCGTGGGCACCTTGAACCTGCTGGCCTCCATGGACAGGCACGGAGTGCGCACCATCGTGTTTAGCTCCTCGGCCACCGTATACGGTGCCAGCGAGGAGGTGCCGCTCATCGAGAAGATGCCGTTGGATGCCACCAATCCCTATGGGCGCACCAAGGAACAGATCGAGGACATCCTCACCGACCTCGGGGCGGCGGACCCGACGTGGCGCGTGGCGCTGCTGCGCTACTTCAACCCCGTCGGCGCGCACGAATCCGGCCGCATCGGCGAGGACCCCAGCGGCATACCCAACAACCTCCTGCCGTTCGTGGCGCAGGTGGCAGTGGGGCGGCGCGAAAAAGTCATGGTGTTTGGCAACGATTATCCGACGCCGGACGGCACCGGGGTGCGCGACTACATCCATGTGATGGACCTGGCCGCCGGCCACCTGGCAGCACTCGGCTATCTGCCGGCGCACGCGGGGGTGTTCCGCTGGAACCTTGGCACCGGCAATGGCTCCTCGGTGCTGGAAGTGATCCAGGCGTTCGGGGACGCAGCAGGCAAGCCCATTCCCTTTGAATTTGCGCCCCGGCGTCCCGGGGACGCGGCGGTCAGTTATGCGGACCCGTCAGCAGCGCTGGCGGACCTGGGCTGGTCCGCGCACCGGAACCTGGCGCAAATGTGTGGGGACCACTGGCGCTGGCAGAGCGAGAACCCGCAGGGGTATGGCAAGGACTGACGGCACTTAGACGAAAATGTTGCCCAGACCATATCTGGGCAACGCTGCGACTGCTGTCTTGGCGGCACGGCTCAACTGTTCCAGGCGGAGGACATTGGCAACATCGTCGCCCTGAACAAGCGGCCTTTCTTCGGCGCGTCAGCCGCAGTCCGTGATCCGGTAGAGTTTGACGTCGCCTTCGTGGTCCAACAATTTCAGGCCGGGGAGGATGGCCAGTTGCTCGGACGTGGGGAATACAGTGTGCAAGTTGTTCACTTGTTGGCTCCCGAAGTCGAGCAGGTAAAAGGCGTTGAGCTTCTCCACCGCATGACAAACGGCTGGGTTTGTGCCAAGGCTCGGGAAGTAGCCAAGCACGATCGAATCACTTTTGTCAGCCTTCGAACCTACGGCTGGCAGGATGACGTTGCGGTCGGCCAGTGCATAGGCCAGTGAGGCTCCAGTCGCAGGGTTTGCAATGATTGTTCCGTCCGCCGGGACGTGCTTATCCAGTCGCAAGAGCAGTGCATGCTCGTCGCTGGTTAGGAGGGGAGAAGTGGCCGTGTAATCATATTTGGCACGGGCCATGCCCTGGGCCGTGGCCACAGCGAAGCCCTGTGCCAGAACAATCAAGATGACCCATGAAGCCAAACCTAGTGCCAGTCCCGCGGTCCGGCCGCGCCCCTGAAGCCGTTTCGCAACGGGTCTTGCCGCCATTGCCAGGTCAAACAGCCACACGGCGCCCGCGGCCGCCAGCGGCAACGCAAACACCGGAATCATGGCGGCCAGCCTGTAGCTGTCGTTGTACCAAACTTGGGTGATGAAGTCGCGCAGGTCATCTTGCTTAAATGCAGAGGAAACCACAAACAGGAAGACGCTGATGGCGTACGCACCGAGCAGCCAATACCCCCGCCGAAGCCGGAAGACCGCGTAGACACCGACCACCATCAGGCTGGCTGCGAGCCACGGCATGGGCCTCCCCAACAGCCCACCTGTCAGGGCCTCGCCAATGCCTTGGGGGATGGTCTGAAACGGCGGCCAGGCGGACGCGGCCTTGCTGGGACGCACTACGCCCCAAAAAATGTCCAAGAGAACAAAGTACGCCAGCGCCAGTGCAGCGGCTCCCGCGGCCCAGGGCCAAGGAGTCCTTCCGACTGCGGCATCCCGGATCCGCAGCACCAGCCAGGTCACTAGGGGCGCCAGCGCGAACAGACCAAAGGCCATGAGGATGCTGGGATGTGCCATTGCCAGGCCGGGCAGGCCCACGGCGATCAGCACGGCGGCAAGCAATGGACCTGGCCGTGGTGCCGCGGACAGCTTCAACATGTCCGCAGCCAGGGCCATGAAGGCCGGCAGGATCGCAATCGCGAGGAAGTTAGGATAGAGGACACCGAATTCCACCAGCAGGTACGGGAAGGCGGTAAAGGCGGCCGTGAGGGCCCCGGTTGCCAGGAAGGCGGCCGGACGGTTACCAAGGACACGGCTCGCCAGGTACATGCTTGAGGTTGTCCACACGAGCGCCCCGATCACCATGTTAACAGCGTTGGTCCCGACGGGGATCGGCACGGACGTGGTACCCACCACCAGTGCCACCAAATCATGCCAAGCGGCCGGATAGAACCCGGACGCAGCGGCTTCATTGAGGTTGCTGATGTTCAGCGAGGAACCGTTGCCCGTGTTGAGAATGAACCGGACGGCGTTGAGGTGGAAGACGTTGTCGTACGTCTGGGAAATGTTCTCAGGAGCGATGAAGATCTTCGAAAAGCGGATGGCAAGGATAGCGGCCGGCGCGGCGAATCCAGCGCAAATGGCAAGCACAAGCGGCCGACTGGGCCGCACCCAGGCCGTTCCCCCTTGGCCTGCCTTGTGCAGGCGCAGGACGAACGGCAGCCTGATCGCCAATACCACCAGGCAGCCGGCGAGGGTGAATGCTGCCAGTACGCCCAGCGACCAGGGCGCATGCAGCTTTTGCGCGGCGATGGCAGCCAGCGAGACGAGTGAGACCGTCAGCGGTGCGGCAGTGGCAGCCCACGTCAGTCCCCTGGCGCCTAGGCAACGGGCCAGCATCGCACCGGGGACGAAGATGATGAGCGCCGCGACGATGATGGTGGGAATTGTTTGCAGCCACGTCATGAAATTCTGGAACTCTCCCTAGGAATGTTCGCCGGTCCCTCGAAGCGAGTTCCCTTGCAGGTCCTTGGTGATTCTAGCAATCAGGGCACGGACCGATCGACTCAGCTTCCCGGAGGTATTGCTATGAGCCAACAAGCCCCGCCCTTCTCGGCCACGCTTCCCATGGAAGAATGGCGGGTTCAGACCAGCTGACTGGGGCTTCGATGTGAAATTGGGACCTTGATCATCCCGGCCAATGTTGTCCACAAGCTGGAATTGCTTCTGGCGTGTCCTTCGTCGCGGGGCTAGGCTCCAATTGTCAGGGGGATGGGCACGTACCGCAGCGTGGCGGGGAGGCACAATGGATGCGCTGGCACTGGTTGAGGACGAGGTTCGCGAGCTCATTAGGCGCAGGGGCCTGGACCCATTGCGGCAGGGTGGTGAAGTGCGGCACCTGGTGGAGGCGGCCGTTAACGACTATGGGGAACGTTCACTCGTGGGCGCAGTGCCACCGCTGGCCCATGCCGGGGATGCCAAGCAGCACGTGTTCGACGCCGTTGCCGGCTTTGGTGCGCTGCAGCCGTTTCTGGACGATCCGGACATTGAGGAAGTCTGGCTCAATGCACCGGACGAGGTTTTCGTGGCCCGCAACGGCGAATCGGAGCTGACGCCCCTGGTCCTCACCCAGCAGCAGCTGCAGGACCTGGTGGAGCGGATGCTGAAAAGTTCGGGCCGCCGGCTCGATTTGAGCAGCCCGTTTGTGGACGCCGCACTTCCGGACGGATCCCGGCTGCACGTGGTCATCCCGGACATCACCAAGTCCCACTGGGCCGTGAACATCCGCAAATTCACGGCACGCGCCAGCCGCCTGGAACACCTGGTGGAGCTGGGCTCCCTCACCCCGCAGGGCGCACGCTTTCTCGGTGCCGCCGTCAGCAGCGGCTTGAACATTCTGGTCTCCGGCGCCACCCAGGCGGGCAAGACCACCATGCTCAACTGCCTGGCCGCCGGCATCGGATCCCGTGAGCGTGTGGTGACGGTGGAGGAGATTTTTGAACTGAAGCTGCCGCTGCGCGATGTGGTGGGCCTGCAGTGCCGCCAGCCCAACCTTGAGGGAACTGGGGAAATCCCGTTGCGGCGCCTGGTCAAGGAAGCCCTGCGAATGCGTCCGGACCGGCTTATTGTGGGCGAGGTGCGGGAGGCTGAAAGCCTGGACATGCTGATCGCCTTGAACAGCGGCCTGCCCGGGATGGCGTCGGTCCACGCCAACTCGGCGCACGACGCCGTCGTGAAGATCTGCACGCTGCCCCTGCTGGCCGGCGAAAACATCACCGCGGCCTTCGTCGTGCCGACCGTGGCGGCCTGCATCGACCTGGTGGTCCACTGCGTAAGGCTGCCCAACGGGAAGCGCCGGGTGGGGCAGATTCTGTCGCTGGGACGCCGTGTGGAAAACGGCGTCATCGAATCCGGCATGGCCTTTGACACCGTGGACGGCCGGCTCACGCCATCCCCGTCCGCCATGCCGTCACCGGAAAAGTTTGCCGCGGCCGGCTACAGCGTGGCGGCCCTGATGGGGGAATCCTGATGTCCGCGCTGGTGGGTCTGCTGGCGGGGCTGGGCCTTTTCCTGGTCTGGACGGCGTGCTGGGGTGCACCGGAGGAAGCGGCGCGACCGGTTCGGCGCAGCAGGCTCGAGGAACTGCTGCAGCAGGCCGGTGTTGTCCAGGTGACCCCGGCCTCCCTGGTGGCCAGCACGTTGGGCCTGGCCGTCCTGGCCGCCCTGGTGGTGCTGCTGCTGACCGGGGCGCCACCCGTTGCCCTGTGCCTGGGTTTGTTCAGCGGCTATGTCCCCATTGCACTCCTGCGCTGGAGGGCACGACGCCGGTCATCCGTCCTCCGCGAGCTCTGGCCGGACGTCGTGGACCATTTGCGCTCGGCCATCCGCGCGGGGCTGTCCCTGCCGGAAGCCTTGATCCAGTTGGGTGCCAAGGGCCCTGTGGAGCTGCGAAGCGAATTTGTCAGCTTTGGGGCGGACTACCGCTCCACCGGCCACTTTGAAGCAGCCCTGGAAAAACTCAAGGACCGGCTGGCCGACCCGGTGGCGGACCGCATCATCGAGGCCCTGCGACTGACCCGCGACGTTGGCGGCACCGATCTTGGCCGGCTGCTCGGAACGCTGTCCGAATTCCTCCGCGACCATGCCCGGACCCGCAGCGAACTCGAGGCGCGGCAATCCTGGACCGTCAACGCGGCCCGCCTGGCAGTGGCCGCGCCGTGGATTGTGCTGGTGCTCATGGCGACCCGGCCCGAGGCCATTGCCGCCTACAACTCTGCGGCAGGCTGGCTGGTGCTGGGCGGGGGCCTGCTGGTGTCGGTGATTTGTTACCGGCTCATGCTGCGCATCGGCGCCTTGCCGGGGGAACGGCGGGTGCTGGCATGAACGGCCATGGGGCCGCCGTCCTCGGGGCAGGACTGGCCCTGGGGCTGGGCCTGTGGCTGGTGTTTGTCCGCCTGCCTGCCATGCGCAGGCCCACCTTTGCCGAACGGGTGGAGCCGCAGTTGCGCAGCGTCGCGAGCCGGTCGGGGCTGCTGGCCGTGGAGGATTCCGCCGCCCTCTTTGGCCCGCTGGGGCGGATCTTCCGCCTGCTGGTCTCCGATGCCATGGTCCGCCTGGGCCGGTTCAACATCAGCGTGAAGGGACTGGCCGCGCGGCTGGAACGGGCAGGGCGGAACGAATCACCCTTGGAATTTCGGGCCGTGCAGCTGCTGTGGACAGGGGCGGGCCTGGTGATCGGGCTGGCCGGTTCCCTGTTCCTGGTGTGGAGCGGGCACGTCAACGTCATGGGCGCCCTGGCGCTGACGGCTGCACTGATGCTGGGCGGCTACCTTGGCTGCGACTATCTGCTCGGTGCCCGCATCAAGCGCCGGCAGGCCCGCATACTGGCCGAATTTCCGGCTCTGGCCGAGCTCATGGCCCTCGCCGTGGGCGCGGGGGAGAGCGCCGCCAGCGCCCTGGACAGGGTGGCCCGGCAGTCCCGCGGCGAGCTGTCGGGCGAATTTACCCGCATCCTGGCGCAAACCCGCACCGGGACGCCGCTGGTGGAGGCGCTGGCGGCGTTTTCCGAACGTCTGGGCATCCCGGCGCTGACCCGCTTTGTGGATGGGATCAGTGTGGCGGTCAGCAGGGGGACGCCACTGGCCGACGTCCTGCGCGCCCAGGCCCAGGACGTCCGGGACGTGGCCAAGCGGGAGTTGATGGAAGCTGCCGGACGCAAGGAAATTGCCATGATGGTCCCGCTTGTTTTCGGGGTGCTGCCGCTCACCGTCGTGTTTGCCGTATTCCCCGGGCTCGCCCTGCTGCAGTTCGGCTTCTAATGCAAACCTTCCCGCATCCGCCACCGAGTACTTTTCAACACCCGCCGCACGCGGCGGACAACCATCACCACCGCAACGAGGGGACACACCATGGAAAAGGAATATCCGATGGCCGAACGCGCATTGGCGCTTCTGCTGGCAGGACAACAGGCAGCCGGACTCTGGCTGGCCCGGCTCGGACGGCGGCTGGGACTGTACCGGCTGCTTCCGGCCACCGGACGGGCCCGCGGAGATGTTCCCGGCTGGGTGCTGATCACACTCATGTCCGCCGTACTGGTGGCGGGACTCCTCGCCATCGCGGGTCCCGCCCTGCAAAAGATGTTCAACGAGGCCATGGACCAGGTTCATCCGTAACCCTGCCGCCGGCCGGAAGGAAATCCGAACAGGGTGCCGCCGTCGTGGACTTTGTGCTGGTCTCCGCGATCGTGACCATCATGTTCCTGGCACTTATTCAACTGGCCCTGGTGCTGCATGTGCGCAACACAGTGGCGGATGCGGCATCGTCGGCAGCCAGGTACGGCGCGCTCGCCGACAGGACGGCCCAGGATGCGCAGGATCGGGCCGAACTCCTGATTGGGACTGCACTCGGCAGCGGATTCGCCCAGGAAGTCTCCGCCACGGTGTCCTCCGTCAACGGCGTCTCCATCCTGACCGTCTCCGTCACGGCACCGATGCCGCTGCTGGGGCTGCTCGGTCCGGGGCGGCAGCTGGAAATGAGCGGGCATGCCGTCATTGCCCGGTGAATGGCCCGGCGTCTTCAGCGCTCCTGGCGCGCGACCTGGCGTACTGCCTGCCACGCAAGCTGGCGCGACGGCGGGCCTGCCGCCAGGCACGACGCCTGCCACGCAAGCTGGCGCGACGGCGGGCCTGCCGCCAGGCACGACGCCTGCCACGCAAGCTGGCGCGACGGCGGGCCTGCCGCCAGGCACGACGCCTGCCACGCAAGCTGGCGCGACGGCGGGCCTGCCGCCAGGCACGACGCCTGCCACGCAAGCTGGCGCGACGGCGGGCCTGCCGCCAGGCACGACGCCTGCCACGCAAGCTGGCGCGACGGCGGGCCTGCCGCCAGGCGCGACGGCTGACCATCCGCCTCCCGCGACGGCAGGCGGCACAGAGCGGGGGAGCGCCATCGTGGAGTTTGTGTTCCTGGCGGTGCTGTTAATGGTTCCGGTGGCGTACCTGATCCTCACCGTGGGCCAGCTGCAGGGCGGAGCCTACGCCGTGGTGGGGGCCGCCGACCAGGCGGCCAAGGTCTACGTCCTGCAGCCAGATGCCGGCGCGGCCCGCCAGGCTGCGGAAACCGCAGTTGCCATGGCCGTCACCGACATGGGCTTCGACGCGGCAAGCGCCTCGCTGACCATCACCTGCGATGGCGGGTGCCTCACCCCCGGCACCATTGTTCGGGCACGCGTGACCCTCAATGTCGAGCTGCCACTGGTCGGCGGCATCCCCGGCGCCAGGCAATCCGCGGCCACCGTGGAGTCATCGGCCACGCAAAAGGTGGGTCGCTTCAAATGAGGCGGCTTCACAGGGGTCTTCGTAAAAGCCCGGCCCCGCAGGAGGGGCACATCATGGTGCTCATGATCGGCTACGTGCTGCTTGCCTTGCTGATCATGACCGTGGTGGCCGCCGGCTCCAGCATTTACCTCGGCCACAAGAAGCTGCTTTCCATGGCGGATGGTGCAGCGCTCGCAGCCGCGGACACCTTCGTCCTCAACGGCGGGGCAGCCAGCACAGATCCCGGCACGCTGCTGAACAACCGAGGAATAGATGCAGCCGCTCGCGACTATCTCGCCGGCACGGAGCTCCCCCAATCCCTTTCGGGTGTCCAGATGGCGGCCGGCACGGGAACCCCCGACGGCCGCACCGCCGTGGTGTTCCTGACCGGCGTCGTGCATCCGATGTTCATCAACTTCCTGGTGCCGGACGGGATCGTCCTGACCGTGAGCGGCACCGCCCGCGCCCACCTGGTCCTGTAACCGTCCAATCCACCGGCAGCCCCATGGCATTCCGCGGCTGCCGTTGAGGGTACCCGGTGGACCATCCCTGCGCATGCCGTACGCTTGAATATCATGGCTGAGATCGACTTTCCCGCAGAGATCCGGGCGCTGCGCGCCACCTACATCTCCATTGAGCAGGTGTCCGAGGTGGACAAGCTCCTGGAGAACATTGAAGATTTGTCCGAACAGGCGGGTTCCCCCAACCTTTGGGATGATCCGGCCGCTGCCCAAAAAGTGACGTCCCGGCTCAGCCACGCGCAGTCGAAGCTGGAAAAGCTGCGCACGCTCGAGTCCCGGATCGATGACTTGGAAGTCCTGGTGGAGCTGGCCCAGGAAGAGGGCGACGCCGATGCGCTCGCCGAGGCTGCCAAGGACCTTCCTGCCCTGCAAAAGTCGCTGAAGGACCTGGAGATCGTGACGCTGCTGGCCGGCGAGTACGACGAACGCGAGGCCGTGGTGACCATCCGCTCCGGCGCCGGCGGCGTGGACGCGGCGGATTTTGCCGAAATGCTGCTGCGCATGTACCTGCGCTGGGCCGAACGCCACGGCTACCAGACCGCAGTCCTGGACACCTCCTACGCCGAGGAGGCCGGGCTGAAGTCCGCCACCTTTGAGGTCAAGGCGCCCTACGCATTCGGCACGCTCAGCGTGGAAGCCGGCACGCACCGCCTGGTGCGCATCAGCCCGTTCGACAACCAGGGCCGGCGCCAAACCTCGTTTGCCGCCGTGGAGGTCATCCCGCTGATCGAGCAGACGGACAGCATCGAGGTCCCCGACAATGAGATCCGCGTGGACGTGTTCCGCTCCTCGGGGCCCGGCGGGCAGTCCGTCAACACCACCGACTCCGCCGTCCGGCTGACGCACCTGCCCACCGGCACCGTGGTGTCCATGCAGAACGAAAAATCGCAGATCCAAAACCGCGCCGCCGCCATGCGCGTCCTCCAGTCGCGCCTGCTGCTGTTGAAAAAAGCCGAAGAGGACGCGACCAAGAAGGCCATGGCTGGGGATGTGAAAGCGTCATGGGGCGACCAGATGCGTTCCTACGTGCTCAACCCGTACCAGATGGTGAAGGACCTGCGCACCGAACACGAGGTGGGCAACACCTCCGCCGTGCTGGACGGCGAAATTGACGACTTCATCGACGCCGGCATCCGCTGGCGCGCGGACAACCGCAACGCCGAAAACCAGTAGGGCGGCACCACCCCGGCGAAAGTTTCACAGCACTTACACGGCCCGACACACCGCACAGGGAGCACGAAAAGCCGCGAAATGGCGCCTATAGTCGATACGCTGGTGGTTTCTTCCCCCAAACCATAGCCCAGGCACCGGCATGCCAGTACCGTTCGCTGGAAGGGCAACGAAAAGTCATGATTCGTTTTGAAAATGTGAGCATAGCTTACGACCGCAAAAGCAAACCCGCCCTTGACGATGTCTCGCTGGAGGTCAACCGCGGGGAGTTTGTGTTCCTGGTCGGCTCCTCCGGCTCGGGAAAGTCCACGTTCCTGCGCCTTGTGCTGCGTGAATACAAGACCGAACACGGCCAGGTGTATGTGGCCGGCCAGAACGTGGCCAACGTTCCGAGCTGGCGGGTGCCAAAATTCCGCCGCGGCATCGGCGTGGTGTTTCAGGACTTCCGCCTCATCAACACCAAGACGGTGTTCGCCAACGTCGCCTACGCCATGCAGGTGATTGGAAAGTCCCGCGCGGCCATCCGCACCGAGGTTCCGCGCGTGCTTGAACTCGTGGGCCTGGAAGGGAAGGAACGCCGCCTTCCCACCGAACTTTCCGGCGGCGAGCAGCAGCGCGTGGCCATTGCCCGCGCCATTGTGAACCAGCCCGGCATCCTGCTGGCCGACGAACCCACGGGAAATCTGGACCCCACCACGAGCGC
The DNA here is from genome assembly GCF_003219815.1 of Arthrobacter livingstonensis. GTDB lineage: Bacteria > Actinomycetota > Actinomycetes > Actinomycetales > Micrococcaceae > Specibacter > Specibacter livingstonensis. The sequence continues at coordinate 6,428 of NZ_QJVD01000002.1, read as the reverse complement.
CGGCATCATGGAAATCCTGGACAAGATCAATCAAAACGGCACCACAGTGGTCATGGCCACGCACGACGACGACATCGTGAACTCGATGCGCAAGCGTGTCATTGAACTCGAATTCGGCCGGGTGGTCCGTGACGAGGCCCGTGCCCAGTACACCTCCATGATGCCGATCATCCCCGCAGCCGCTGCGGGAACCGCGGCGAAGGCTGGGGGAGCAGGCGCGCCAACGGCGGCAGGAGGGCCGTCCGGCGTCGAACCTTCCGCGGACGACGGCGCACCCCAGACCCGCCGCCAGCGAGCCGTGAGTGCCTTCGCCGACAGCAACGCAGTCACGAAGGAAGATTCCATGCCACCGCGACTTGTTCGCAACAGGGGCCGCGTGATCCCGCCGGATGTCGCGGCGGGAACTGCCAATGACTTTTCAAGGAATGGAGACCAGCCGTGAGACTTGCCTTCATCATGAGTGAGCTGGGCAGCGGCCTGCGCCGCAACCTGACCATGGTCATCTCCGTCATTTTGGTGACGTTTGTGTCCCTGACCTTTGTTGGCGCCGCCGGAGTCCTGCAAATGCAGATCGGCCAGCTCAAGGGCTTTTGGTACGACAAGGTCCAGGTCACCATCTACCTGTGCACCGATGTCCCGACCAACACCAACTGCGTGTCCGGCCCCGTCACGGCGGACCAGAAGGCAACCATCCAGGGCCTGCTGGATTCTCCCGCAGTCAAGCCCTATGTGGAGAAGTGGACCTTCGAAAGCCAGGCGGAGGCGCTGACCCATTTCAAGGAGCAGTTCGCCAATTCGCCCATGGTTGATTCGGTGGAGGCGGGCAACCTGCCGTCGTCATTTAGGATCAAGCTGACCGACCCGGAGAAATACCAGATCATCAACGAGTCCTTCTCGGCCACACCAGGGGTGGACTCCGTGGTAGACCAGCGCAAGGTACTGGAATCATTATTTTCGTGGATGAACATTGCCACGATTGTGGCGGTGGGCGTTGCCGTGCTCATGATCGTCTGTGCGGCCCTGCTCATAGCCACCACCATCAGGCTTTCCGCGCAGTCACGGGCCAAGGAAATCGACATCATGCGATTGGTGGGGGCGTCCAAGACGGTGATCCAGCTGCCCTTTGTGCTCGAAGGGGTCATCGCCGCCACCATCGGGGCACTGCTGGCCTCCGGGGCGGTCTGGGCGATCGTGGAATTCTTCATGGGCGGCTACCTGGCCAATGGAAACACCGGCACCCCCATCATTTCCACCACGCAGGCCCTCGTGATTTATCCGATCCTGATTTTGCTCGGGGTGGTCCTGGCCGGGATCGCATCGGCTGTATCACTGCGAAAAAACCTCAAAGTATGACGCGGCGGGGGCGGTCCCATCACTCCCGCCTCCCTCCGCACCCGCCAGGCGCCACAACGCAAGGAGCAGTTTGAGCATGGACTCGATGTCAACCGGGGGATCCGCCACCGCAGGAACCCCCCTGCCGCCACGACGCAGGCCCGCACGGTATGCCGGCCGCTTCAGCACGGCGCTGGCTGCCGTGCTGATGGCGGGTCTGCTCGGGCTCGTGCCGGCCGCACATGCCGACAACCTGGACGACAAGGCCTCCGCGCTGGAGCAGCAGGCCCACGATGCTGCCTCCGCACTGGAATTTGTCGACGCGGGCCTTGCGAAGTCCGCCTCCGACCTTGTCATGTACCAGGGCCAGCTGCCCGGCGCCCAGGCATCCCTGGCGGATGCCCAAAACCGCGTTGGGGCCGCCACCGAGCACGTCAACTCGCTGGCCGCACGCATTGAACTGGCGCAGCAAAGCAAGGACAAGATCACCGCCCAGATTGCCCTTGACTCCAAAAAGCAGGCCGAAGCCAAGAGCATGATCGGCCAAATTGCCGCACAGTCCTATAAGGCCGGCGGCATCCCGACCAACCTGGCACTAATCCTCGGCGTTGGTTCCTCCGGCGACCTGGCCAATTCGATCGACCTGGCGGAACAGGCCATGCGCGGCCAGAATGCCGCCTTGGCGCAGCTGACCACCCAAAAGGCAACGAACCAAAACGCCCGGGCCCGCCTGGCCGCCGTCGAGACCGAAATCAAGGACCTGAAGGTGCAGGCGGACGCGGCACTTGTCGCCGAGCAGGCCGCCCGCGACCAGGCTGCGGCCAAGAAGGCCACGGTTGACAAGCTGATCAGTGATTCCGCGGCCATCAACGCCAAGCTGGAAAAGCAAAAGCCGCAGATCCAGGCCAAGATGCAGGCCGTGAAGAAGCAGCAGGACGCCGTGGCCGCGGAGATCGCCGAACGCCAGCGCAAGGAACGTGAAGCTGCCGCGGCAGCCGCCAAGGCTGAGGCGGAACGGCTGGCACGGGTGGCTGCCGCCCAAGCCGCCCAGGCTGGCAATAACAACTATGTGCCCCCGCCCTATGTGCCGGCGGCACCTGGAAACCCTTCCGCCTTTGGCCTGCAACATCCGTTTGCCAGCTACGTCCCCATCACTTCCGGCTTTGGCTGGCGCCAAACGCCGCCCGGCACCATCGACTTTTACGGCACCGGCGGCTATGTGCACACGGGAATCGACTTCGGCGCCACCTGCGGCACCCCCGTGTACGCGGCAGCTGCCGGCACCGTGGTCATGGCAGGCTGGGACCCCTACGGTGGCGGGAATGGCGTGAAGATCTCCCACGGGGTCATCCAAGGCAACGCGCTGCTGACCGCCTACTACCACAACACGTCCGTGCAGGTGTCGAGCGGCCAGCACGTCAACCGGGGTCAGTTGATCGCCTACTCCGGCGGCACCGGCAACTCCACCGGCTGCCACGCCCACTTCGAAACCTGGCTCAACGGCGTCGCCGTCGACCCGATGACACTGCTCTAGCCAGCTAGCCAGCTAGCCAGCCAGCCAGCCAGGCACGGCGCAGGGCTGTCCCGCGCAGCATTGCCTCGCTTCCTGCGCAGCGCCGGGCAGAGCGGGTGCGCCACTTCTGAAGTGGCGCACCCCTACGGTGCAACCCCGCGCAGCCTCGAAGTCTCGCGGTGTCAGAGTTGCTAGACTAAAAGTCCGCACCGCACCTGCGGTGCACCAACGAGTTTTCACCGCTTGCGGTGCATCCACCCATGAAGGAGTCTGCTGTGCCCAAGGAAAGTGGCCTGAAGGTTGTGGCCACCAATCGCAAGGCCCGGCATGATTACCACATCATGGATACCTACGAGGCCGGGCTGGTGCTGATGGGCACCGAGGTTAAGTCGCTGCGCGAAGGGCGTGCCTCGCTCGTGGACGGCTTTGCCACGTTCTACAACGACGAACTGTGGCTTGAGGCCGTCTACATCCCGGAGTACCTCAACGGCAGCTGGACCAACCACACGGCCCGGCGCCGCCGCAAGCTGCTGCTGCACCGCGAGGAGCTGGAGAAGATCGCGCACAAGACCCGTGAATCCGGGTTCACCATTGTGCCGCTCCAGCTGTACTTTTTGGACAGCCGCGCCAAGGTCGAGATTGCCATAGCCCGCGGCAAGAAGGAATACGACAAGCGCCAGGCGCTGCGGGAAAAGCAGGACAACCGCGAGGCACTGCGTGTCATGCGCGAAAAGAACCGCGGCTAAACGATGCCACCCTGGAACGTATTCCTTGGCACCTGGACTTTGGACCTGTGGGCCCTTGCGCTGATCCTTGTTGCCGGAGGGCTCTATGCGTGGGGACTGGTCCGGGTTTCCCGGGCCGGCGTTCGCTGGCCGGCCTGGCGCTCCGCCGCCTTCTTCCTGCTCGGGCTGGGCCTCTACGCCTTCGTCAACTTTGGCTTCCTCGGCACGTACTCACCCCAGCTGCGGTGGGCCTTCTCCGTCCGCATAGCCATGATGCTGTTTGTGGTTCCGGCCGGGTTGGCTTTGGGCCTGCCCGTCAGCCTCGCGCGGCTGGCGATGCGCCGCGGACGGCTCCGGGCCCTCATTGCCGCAGCATCAAGGCGCCCCATGAAACTCTTTGCCAACAGCGCCGTGGCACCCGTAGTGGGCCTGGTGGTCCTTTCCATGATGCTGACCCCGCTGGCCGGCATCTCGCGACTGAGCCCCGTTCTGGAGGGCCTGCTCACTATCGCCATCCCGTTGCTGGGACTGCTCATGGTGCTGCCCATGGTGGAGGAAAAGACCCGTGTCAGCACGGCGCTGATCATGCTGCAATTCGTGTTTGCGTTCATCGAACTGCTCGCGGACGCGGCGCCGGGGCTGGTCATGCGCCTCTCGCCCAATATATTCGATGGGGCTGCGGCCCTGTCCGGAACGCTGCCGGGGTGGTTTCCAGACGCTTTGCGGGACCAGCAGCTGGGCGGGGATTTCCTGTGGTTTATTGCTGAAATCATGGACCTGCCCGTCATGATGCTGCTCTTTGTCCGCTTCTCCAAGTCGGACAAGGGCGAACGCAAAATTCTCGACGAACTCACCGACGAACAAATGGATGAACTGAACGCCGCCCACCTGCACCAGAGGGGCTGACGGGCATGGCGCTGACATCCCGCCACTGGTGGGGGATCGGTGTGGGCGCAGCAGTCCTGGCCGTTGCTGTCATCCTGGTCCTTACGTTCTCCTCACCACCCCGCACGACGCCGGTGGCCGGACCGCAGTCCCCGGCAGCGACACCTGCCTCACCTTCCGCCACGCCCACGGCCACCGCGCCAGGGGACACGGGAAGCGCCGCTCCAGCCACCGCGGCCCCGCCAACCGCCAGCCCCACCCAGGCTCCGCAACGCACGAACGCTCCGGCGAACGATCTGGCGCAGCAAAAATTGGCCGCCATGACGCTCGGGCAGCGCGTGGGGCAGGCGTTCATGGTGTCCTCGCCCGTGACCGGGGCCGATGCGCAATCCGTGCACGTGCTGGCGGACCTGCACGTTGGCAATGTGTTCATGAAGGGCCGCAGCACCGCGGGGACGGCCGGGATCGGTGCCGTGGTGGCCGAGGCCGCGGGGCATGCCTCCGAAGCGGGCGTGCGGCCGTTCGTGGCCACGGACCAGGAGGGCGGGTTCGTGCAGATTATGCGGGGGCCCGGTTTTGACGTGATGCCCCAGGCGATCGAACAGGGCCAGCTTGCCCCCGCCACCCTGCAGGCCGACGCAAAGCGGTGGGGACAGCAGCTGGCCGGATCCGGCGTGAACGTGAACCTGGCGCCCGTGCTGGACACCGTGCCGGGGGCCGCCTTTGCGCCGCGGAACGCACCCATCGGCGCCTTCGGCCGCGAATACGGGTACACGCCGGCCGCCGTGTCCAGCCACGGGCTGGCGTTCGCCCGCGGCATGCTGGCCGCCGGGGTGGAACCGGCGGTCAAGCACTTTCCCGGGCTGGGGCGGGTCACCGGCAACACTGATGTGACCACCGGGGTGACGGACAGCACCACTGTCCGCAACGACCCCTATGTGGCGCCGTTCCGCGACGCCGTGGACGCCGGAGTGCCGTGGCTGATGATCTCCAATGCGTACTACCCAAAGATTGACCCGCAGGACCTGGGTCCGTTTTCCCACGTGATCATCCAAGGCATGGTCCGCGGGGACTTGGACTTCGCCGGCATCATAGTCAGTGACGACATTTGCGACGCACGGCAGGTGGCGGCCGTGCCAGCGGCGCAGCGAGGCGTTGACTTCATCAATGCCGGGGGCACCATGGTCCTGTGCACCAACCAGTCCGTGGCACCGGCCATGTACCAGGGCATGCTGGAGGCCGCGCAAAAGAACCCCGCGTTCGCCCGCAAGATTGACGATGCCGCCTTGCTCGTGCTCGAGGAAAAGGCAGCCAAGGGGCTGATCAGCAAGTAGGGAATATTTGCCGGCGCGCATGCGCTATGCTGGATAGTCCACGGCCGTGATGGCGTGGGTTTGAAAACACAATAGGGGATGATCGGTTTCGACGGTGTTTGTCGAGACAGGTGAAGCGGGTCGAGGATACAGGGTTATCTCGTAAACGATCTCTGTAAAACAATAAGTGCTGACTCAAATCGCACTGACTTCGCTCTTGCTGCCTAAGCAGTAAGACAGTCCGTCAGCCCGGGAATGCTCTCGTCCCGGATCCTGGCGTCATTTAGAGGGCCACTGCTCTAAGTTCTTGTTGTAGGCGCTTAGGGGACTCTTATACAACTGGGCCTGGCAGCTACTTGTTTGCGAGATAGCTGGGGCCGAGAAAAACCGACGCAAACTGCACCCGGAGAAGCCCTGACAAAGCAACATCGGACGGGAGTTCAATTCTCCCCATCTCCACATCCCTATTGAAGAAGGCCTGTCCCCGCCATTGCGGCGGGGACAGGCCTTCTTGGTTTAACTGATGTGCTGGATTCGGGGTGGCTGGCGGGCGGTTTGTTTGTGTGTGCGCGCCGCTGTCTGTCAACCATGCGCCACTTTCAAAGTCGCGCATGGTTGGCAGCGGGGTGTACGCAGCTTCAGTGGGTTGGTGGTTTTAGC
>NZ_QJVD01000029.1 GCF_003219815.1 Arthrobacter livingstonensis | reverse complement strand
TGTCACCGATGTGATGAGACATCGAGTGTCACCACTGTCCTGAGGCAGAACTGTCACCGATGTGCCGAGACATCACAAAATTAACAGGGTTCCAGCAAGGAAAAACCCCGGAAACTCAACAAACACCCAAACCCGTCACCCGACCGTGTCCGGAGTCCTGAGCCCTGCGACGCGAAGGAAGTTGGGACGGTCCGAGGGATTTTCGGCGCTTCGGGCAATGGCTTGCCCAATGAATTTTTGGTCAAACATGATCGGTCTCCAGACGTTGGGAGGTGACTAGGTGTCTAGGTGTCTATGTGACGAGGGGAGACCGTGACCCAAACGTTACACCCCGCAGGGCGTGGCGGGGAAGGAGAAGATGCGACATTTTATGGCCGATCGGAGGGCCAAATCCTGTCGGTCACAGCGCCGAGTCGCTCGGGCTCGGAGAAACCGCGGAATCTCGCCAGTATTTGTGTCCGGATGTCGAAAGAGATGAGCACCAGCTGCCCGCTATTTCGCCGAAGACACGCCTTAAACGTGGCCAACTTTTCGTTGGAAAAGATGAGTAAAAGATGAGTTGCGGCCATATTGGCCCTTGCTGCCTCTGGCCTGGGGGACATAACCGCAGGTCAGGGCCATATTGTGCCCCGGGTCGGACTCGAACCGACGGCCAAGAGAATCTCACCATCTGGATTTTGATGGGTGCGGTTACTTGCCATAATGCGCGTGTTTCCGCGGTATTTTGTTGGTTCCGAAGACTGTGGCATTTCGTGCATTGCCTCAGTTCTTGGTTGAAAAGGGGAGTGGGTCGTACGGTCCCATTGACGTCATCTGGATTCGAGTACGAATTCGGCAAAAAAATAGGTTCATTCGGGATTCATCCTTGGACGGTGTTTGACGCCGTGCATGTCTAACATTTTACGCCTGGTCCCAGATGACCAACGTGGTGGACTGTGCGCCCCGGGGTAGAGGCGCTGCTGGTTGGCCGGTGAATGGTGTCCGGCCAATTGACGGCTATCAGATTGGCGGCTAAGGGAGGATTGGGAATGACGGGTTCGGTGCTTCGTATGGGGAACCTTATGGGAAATCCGGACCCTACCTCCCGGACGGCATCGCCCATGACATGTGCAAATGGACAATCTGGAGCAAAAGGGTCTGACGGGGCTGAGGGACCGGCTGCGCTGCAGTCGGTCCCTCGCCGTCAAAGACGGTTAGTGGACCGTGTGTGCCGCCTGTGTGATTACCTGCGCAACCTGAAGCGGTTTGGAGAGTAGGGATAGGTGCGAGGCGTTGACCTTCGTTACCTGCCCGCCAGCGGCAGCCGCCATCTGAAGCTGGGTCGTCTGGGGGATCACCTTGTCTGCGGTTCCGACTACAAACCAGCTGGGTATGGCGGCCCAAGCGGGGGTGCCGGATGACTCGAGGTTTGCGCCGACAGCCAAGGGACGTTGAGCCGGCGAGAGTATGTTCCGGACAGCCCTGGGAAGATCCTGTGCGAAGGCGCTATTGAACGTGGACGGCTTGAGGTAGAGGTCTCCGTCTCCGGCGGGGGAGTTGGGATCGGCCACGACGTTGAACACGGTCGTTGGGTCGGGGACGTTGAGGGCGGATGTGGATCCACCGATGATTTGTCCCAATGTTTGTCCTTGCGCGGGAGCGAAGGCGTCAACGTAGACGAGCGCCTTGACGGTAGGGGTGGACGTTGCGGCGTTGGTGATCACTGCCCCGCCGTAGGAGTGTCCCACGAGGACTACCGGGCCGGTCGTTGCCTGTTGGATGAACGCTGAGATGGACGCCGCGTCGCTGCTGAGCCCGCGTAGGGGGTTCGGCGGGACAAGTACGCTGTAGCCATGGGCTTGGAGGATCGCCGACACGGGTGCCCAGCTTGACCCGTCGGCCCAAGCCCCGTGCACCAAAACGATGGTTGGCTTCACTTGTGAGGAGGTGGCCGACTGTGTGGGTGCCGTTGTCGGCGCTTGGGCCGTGGCTGGCTGGATTGGCAGCAGGGCCAACAGTGCCAACCCTATGGCGGCGAGGGCGGTCAAGCCCTTTTTGAAAATCATTCTTCTTGCGGGGATTGTTCGCATCTACTTGTCTTTCTTCCGGGGTGGTGCATTGTCTGGTGTCTTTTTTGCCATGGCCATGATCCGGTGGTTTCCAGCTCGAGGGAGAAGCTGGGGAATGTGCGGATGAAGACGATTCCCCCGAGCACTAACACGCTGTTGAGTGTGGGGGTTTCCGCGACGGTGCGGATAATGTCGGCTGTGACGAGCATTTCGAGGCCGAGCAGGATGGAACGGCCTAGTTGTTGCCGGTATCGGCGGTAAGTGTCGGGTCCCTGCCGTCGAAGGTGAAGACCTGCCCCGATGGTGGCGAGCAGGAGCCCCGCGACGATGATCGCGCCTCCTACCATGTCGATGGTTTTGCCGACGAGTTCGATTGTTCCGCCGAACGTCACCGTGGTCGCCGTTGCTTTGACGAATCTATTAGGGGCGCCAGTAGTTGTTGGCTGCGGCGATGGTCTGAAACTCGATTGCGATCACCTGGCTGACGGCGATGAGGCTGTCGGGACTCGTTGAGTAGTTCGGCCGGCCGCCTTTGAGAATGCCGAGGTCGGGTTGGATATTGTGGATGCTGTGTCTGGCCATAGTGATGGCGAGGGCGCGGCCCTCTTCTGAAGTTGCTGTGATGAGCGTTCCTCCGGGCACGAGCACCAGTTCGGAATCGGGAACTCTGTTCATTGTTTTCTCCTTGTACATTTTGGTTGGCGTCTCCCCAGCTCGTGTGTGTGCCGAGGTGGATTCAGCCGGGTTCGACTTCCCTGACGATGAGAATCGTTTTCCCCGGTGATCTGTGGGTTCCGCGTCCGCTTTCGAATGCGGTTTTGCCCTGATCCAGCGGGAATGTCGCAGCGAGAACGACACGGAGGTCGCCGCGATCAGCGAGGTCGGCGATGCGGTTCAATTCTGAGATGTCAGGCGAGACGATAAAGAATGTTGCGGCGATGGCGGCACGGTCTGCCAGTTTCGTGTCGGGTGGACCCTGTAGCGTCACGAGGTGCCCGCCTTCGACCGCGACGTCGTAAGACCGCTGCAGCACGTCTCCGCCGATGGTGTCGATCACAACGTCAAACCTTGGGCCTCCGGCGACGAAGTCGACCTCATCGGTATCGATAACCTCATCGACCCCCAACGCTTCAGCGAGAGCGATCCCGTCCGCGCGGACAGTCGTCGTCACTATGGCGCCGGCCGACTTAGCCAGCTGAACTGCAAAGATACCGACCCCGCCGGCACCGCCCTGGACCAGCACACGGTCGTTAGCTTCAACGGCTGCAACGTCGAAGAGCGCCTGCCAAGCCGTCAGAGCTGCGAGAGGAAGAGCAGCTGTTTCTGCGTGGGTGAGGCTTGCTGGTTTTCGCGCGAGATCTGCTGCTGGCACGGCGACGTAGCCGGCCGCAGCGCCCTGAAGCTCGAATCGGATTAGCCCGAAGACTTCATCACCGACGACGAAACCATCCACGTCGCTGGCCATGGCGGAAACTACACCTGAGAACTCGTGCGCGGGTATGGCGGGCATATGCCCCCATGTCTCGTCCCAGCTCAGCTCAGCAAAAGTGATCGCGGCTGCGTGTACTTCGACCAGCACCTCACCTGCCGTGAGGGTGGGAATGGGTACCGTGTCCAACATCAGTTGCTCGGGGCCGCCGCGGTGGTGTGCCCGGAGTGCCTTCATTGTTTCGTCCATGATGACTGCCTCCTACCTGCATCAGGGTAGAGACGAAGTCCCTGCTTGCGCCCCAGTCGATTGACTGCAACAGGGCTATTGAGTTCTCTTGTGCAGGTTCAGTCGTCCGACTGAAGCCAGGCGATCTGCCTCGCGTATATGGTCTGATCTAGGGCGCCGCCGGTGCTCCTGCTAGTCCCACTTCAATCTGATGGGCAAGTGAAATGAGTAAGAAGATTCCCGTCGTCTTCATCCACGGACTCTGGCTGGCTGCTGGTTCGTGGCAACCTTGGATCGAGTTGTTCGAAGCACGAGGGTATGATCCTGTCGCACCCACCTGGCCCGGTGAAGGCGCCGATGTCCTCACATCCAGGGCGAACCCCGAGGAGGCTGCCGGGTACGGCATCGAGGCTGTCACGGCCCACTTCGCCGATTTCATCGGCGGCCTTCCATCGCAACCAATTATCATTGGACATTCGTTTGGCGGCATGGTGGCGGAAAAGCTGCTGGGCATTAACCTTGGCCGCGCCGCAGTCGCCATCGATGCCGCACAGATCAAGGGTGTCCTGCCGTTACCTCTGTCCTCGTTGAAGTCAACCCTTCCAGTATTCAAGAACTTCGCCAACGAGAACCGGGCCGTATCTCTCACCATGGATCAGTTTCGGTACAGCTTCGGAAACGCTGTATCTCCAGAAGAGTCCGATGCGCTCTTTGAAAAGTGGACGATCCCATCCCCAGGCAAGCCGCTGTTCGAAGCCGCAAGTGCCAACTTCTCGGCACACTCCCCAGCCAAAGTCGACACCAGGAATGAAGATCGGGGACCGTTGCTGCTGATCATGGGCGGGAAGGATCACACAGTGCCGGAGTCCATCACAAAAGCGACGTTCAAGCTCTACCGGAAATCAACCGCGGTGACCGAGCTGGTGGAGTTCGGCGACAGGGGGCATTCGCTCACGATCGACAGTGGTTGGCGCGAGGTAGCAGACTCGGTGCTGAGCTGGGTCGAAGAGCGCGTCATCGCGCCCTCGGCTGCTGCCTGAGCCATGATCACATGGCGGACCGCAGGACTGTTGCCAGCTGAGCACGGTTCGAGATGCCAAGTTTCGGGAAGATTCTATAAAGGTGCGAGCCGACTGTGCGATGTGACAAGAAGAGTCGCTCTCCGATCTCCCGATTCGACAAACCACTCGATGCCAGGTGGGCAACCTCCAGCTCCTGCGGGGACAGCGACTCCCAGGAATGAGTTTCGGCCGGTGCGGACTCGGTGCCAGTTGCTCTCAGCTCGCTGCGGGCTTTTTCCGACCAAGGACGCATCGTCAGTGCGTCTGCGAGATCTCTCGCTTCCCGAAGCCTGTCCCGCGCTTCTGGAATTCGCCGTTGCCGGCGCAACCATGCGCCGTGCTCGATAAGGAGGCGTACGCGATATAGCGGCCAGTCGCGCACAATTCCGGTCAAGGCGTCGCGGAATGCTTTGTCGACGGTGTCGGGAACTTCGGCAAGAAAGGGTGCTGCGTACAACTCGGCCATTTTCTGCCACGGTGTTGTGGACACGTTTGGTGCGCGAATGAAGAGTCGCCGCACGTCATCGACGCGTCCAAGGTGTGCAGCGGCCTCGGCTAGATCGCCCAGACACCATCCAGACTGGATGGGGTGGTGCGAAGGGTCAAGGGGATCGAACGATCGGCGCAGCGCGGTGAACGCCTCGTCATATCGGCTCTGTGCGATGTAGTTGACTCCTTTGGTGAGCTGGATGCCGGTGAGGACGTTGTTTGCACCGGAGGCCATTGCTCCCCGTTCGGACTCTTCGATCATTGCGTCTGCAGCTGCGTGGTCGCCACGAACAGCCGAGATGAATGCTGCACCGATGAGGGTTCCCGTTGCCCAACGAGGGTAACCCAGTTCGGTTGCCAGACGAGTTCCTTCTTCAGTGGCTCGCAAGGCTTCCGGCCAGTCCGCAAGGGCGATCTCCACCCACGCGTGAGTTGGTTGAAGATTGGCGATTGCGCGCAGCTGTCCTCGCTCACGGTACGTGTCAATCATCCGTCGTTGCACCCGTGCTATTGCAGGTTGGGCGTCGACATTGGGTGGCAGTCTCGTCAGCAATTCGGCGTTCTCGCTGAACTCCTCATTGTTGAGTGCGAGCATTGCGTGGGCGATGTCGTCGCCGTAGGCGGCCCGGTCGGTCGCCGCCAACACCACGAGACCGCGGATGTCCCCTTCTGGGAGTCTGGCGACAATATTTTCGGCGAGGGCGGAGAGATGGCTTCGTGTGTCGTGTCCGCCTGCGTCCAGATTTTCTTCGATGGTTAGGTGAAGCGATATCGCCAGTTCGGTCTCGCCGGCTACAAGGAGCCGGCCAGCATCCGCGACGAGGTCCTGCAGCTCTTGAGGTGCGGCCGTGTGCCGGTCCGCGTTGAGTCGCACGAGAGCCCACCTTGCGCGTTCGACATTGTTCACAGCATTCATGTCCACGCTCTTCAGGGACTCGAGTGCCGTGACGACCAGACCGGCTCGCAGCGAGGACTCCGCCAAGCGTATCGTCCGTCGTGCCCGCAAGATGGGATCGACACTGAGCCGAACTGCGGCCGACCAGGCCTGCACGGTGGTGATCGCGCTTCCGCGGCGCTCCATGCGCTCTGCAGTTTGCTCCATCCGAGATGCGAGCGACTCGTCCGGGTCCGTTGCGTTCGCCGCTTCATGCCATACCGCGCGTTCAGGGTCGGTGGTGAACGCCATGGCGAGAACTGAATGACTTTTTCTCCTCGCTTCATCGTCAGACTCCGACACGATCGCAGCTCGAATAAGCGGATGACGAAAGCTGAACTGAGTGCCTTTCACGTCGATGGTGCGCCTGTTCGAGAGCTCGCTCAAAGCAGCCTGAAAGGCCTCCGCATCAAGCCCGAGTGTGGCAGCAACGGCGCGCAAGTCGCGCACAGCGTCCGAGTCGTCAAGGGCAGCAGCCAGAAGCAAGTCACCAGTTAAAGCCGTGACTCCACGCAGCCGGGCGATGAACGCGGAGCGCAGCCGAGCAGCGAGAGGTGCGCCCCCGCCGTCGTGATTCGGTGGCAGCTCAAGAAGCGCCAATGGATTTCCTCCAGAAGAGATACGCACCCTCGCCTGCTCGATGTTACTTAGATCCGGTCGATCCAACCTGAGCAGGTCAAGAGCATGCGTATCGGACAGCGGTTCGATTTCGATGACGTCGAACCCGGCTTTCAACACCGCAGACTCATGGCCGATCCGGACCGCAAACAACACCGCCGCCGGATCGTGATCGAGGCGGCGAGCCGCAAATGCCAGCACGCGCGCAGTGGACTCATCCAGCCACTGAGCATCATCCACAATGAGCAAGAGGCCCACCTCCGGTGCTACATCGGTCAGTGCCTCCAGCAATGCCACCCCCACCGCAAAAGCGTCGGGCGTCTCGCCTTCGGCCAGTCCCACCGCCCGCTCAAGTACGTCCCTGGGCCGAGCGCGCATGGAGTCTAGGCGCCTCGGCAAGGCGTGCAGGATCTGTTGTAACGCCGCATACGGCAGCGGCGACTCCAACTCGGTAGCAGTTACCTTTACAACTCGGCATCCGGATGCAACAGCGTGCTCCGCCGTGGCATTGACGAGTGCCGTTTTTCCGATCCCAGCCTCGCCCACGACGACAAGAACCTGTCCTCTTGCGGGTAGCTGCTCGACAAGCCGCCGGGCGCGCAGCAACTCCAGATTGCGACCCACCAATGGAGCCACGTTTCCCCCACCCTTCTTTCCCTGGGTGCAGCTAGACGAGGAGCCCAGCCAATAGACTGGAGCTGTTCCTGCGCCTGAGCACGACTCTATTCCTCGGGGCTCTCAATTTCTAGATTTCTTACCATCAATTCACGGGTGCCATGGTGACAGTGATTCCCAGCCTTCTCGTGCCCCTGTCGATCCAAGAGTCATCCCACTTTCTGTGGGAAACGACCGCAACGTCGCCGGAAATATGCGGGGGTTCGCACCAAGAGTGAAGGAGGCCAGATGCTGAACCAGGGTGAGCATCGCGAAGGTTGGGTCCTTCAGCGGTGCAATGAAATCCAGTGAGTCGCTGCGACCTCGGCCGGGAAGCTTTGGAGTCAGTGAGTAGTAGCGGTTGTAGAAGCGCCCGTGGTGTGCGCAGACGTTGCGTGCGACTTTCAAGGCGCGCAACCACGATTTCAGTTGTGCAGCATTGAGCCCGAAATGCTGGGCCACGTCATCGCGCACGTTCAATGGGTCAAAGCTGAAAAGGTAGGAGAGGCCGCCCCAGTCGAGGACGTCGACGGCAACCCATACGGGGATGACGCTGTTGCGGTTGTTCCTATGGTGAATGATGAACTCTTCACGTGAGTCTGCCACTTGGCGGTCAAGCTTGGCGGGCCATTTTGGATAGTCCTGGGAACGGTCGATCGAGAGGAGTTCCTGCTTGCGATCAATCAACGGGTCAACGGATCAACTGCACCCAGTGAATACCCCTTCAAGGCGCGAAGATAATTTTCCACATGCTGTAGTACCGCAAAGGTGGATAAGCGGATCCGGTTGTCGAACTCCCACAGTGCCTGAACTTGAGCAAGCGACGTTCCCGGGCGAAACTGACCGGTTCGCGAGCCGTCGCGTGCCTCCAGCTGCTGAGGGTGTAGAAGTCGGCTCGTTGCAGAAGAGCCAGTGCTGACTTTTAGTCCGCGATGTGCATCCCTCGCCGCCTGAGGGGGTCCAGCTGTTCTGGATATGCTTTGTGCGGTTTCGGATCCATCGACTTGGTCTCATCGTCAGTGAAACGTAAAGACGGCACTGGACCCCTGGGGGCGGAACCGGTCGTGTTGACACCGATTCACCACAGTCGCCGCACTGAGCCGGTGGTCCCAAGACCTGAACAATCAGTAGTCGCATAGATCATGACGGGGAATCCCTGTAGCACCGCCCTCCGGGCTCAAGATCATCGTCAGTACCGCCCTGAAATCAGGCCGTTCGTCGGTTCGAATCCGACAGGGGGCCGGGAGTGTGCCGCTGACCTGGGGCTTTGCTTTGGGGGAGTGGCACCGGGGGGGCATTCCAACCCAACTCATTAAAAAACCATTAGATTGATCCACTGTCCGCATCGGGCCCGGTCCGATCAGGGGCGCCCTTTGCCTCTGGCCCGAAGCCGGGAGTAGGGGCTTTTTGATTGCCGCACAGATTGGCGTGCAGTAAAGAGGGAGTGGGTGAATACGACGATGCCATTGTCGAAGCCCCTGCCAGTGCGGGGATGGATTCCCAGCCCGATGGCCGCGCCTTGGAATTTCAACGCCGACCCGACTTGCTTTGTGAATGCTTGTGGCTCAGGCGTGCCACAGCTCCGGCTTGGTCCGGCCTGTGGGGATGCCCAGGGTGCTGGTCGGTTCGCCGGTCTGCAACCCACGGCTTTGCAGTCTGCCCAGCTGGTCGTGAAGTCACAGCCATGGCTTCCCGTATTCCCCTGCAGGGCTGCTCCACCAAAGAAATCCAGCCCGATCCGTAGGGAAAGCGGACTGATCATGAAGCATCCGGATTGGCACGGTCATGCCATTTTCTTGCCCATCGCCATGATCGGCGAAGGCAAAAGCGGAGGCCCCAAACGGTAGTGCGCATCTAAATGGGTAGAGGGATGCCAGCGCTGAAGGTTCAAACGGAGGATCAGCCTTGACTATTTGATTTCCACCAAAATAAGGGCTGGAGGTCCCTCGGCCTTCAGGGAAGGCGGGCTATTCGCGCGAGGCTGCGGGCTGGGCCCATGGCTCGTCCGTAAGGGAGATTTCCTGGGTCATGTCGTCCAGGAAGCGGATGACCACATCGCGCTCCGCGGCGCTGAGACGTGCTGCAGCATGGAACCGCTTGGACTGCTGGCGGCCAACGGTTTCCATGGCTGCTTGGCGGGTTTTGGGCGTGATGGAAATGGCCAGGGCGCGCCGGTCGCTGGGATGCGGCTGGCGGATGATGTGGCCTGCGTTTTCCAGCCGGTCCAGCAGCTTGGTGGTGGACGCCGTCGAGATCTTCAGGTGGCTGGCAATGGCCCCGGGAGTTGCCACTGCCTCGGTGTTGGCGGTGACGATCAAGAAGTGAAGTGCCCGCATGTCCGTTTGATTCAGTTTCATGTATTTCAGTGAAGCATCTGAAAGCTGCTGTTCCGCGTTGCGCAGCCTTCCCAGCGCTGCCATCAGTTCCCCGATGTGCGCAACGTCAGCGCCGGCCATTGCGGAACGGTCGACCAGTTGGCTCTTGGGGTCGGCGGCGTTCACGTCATAGATGTTGGTGGGCAACGGTGCGGGGGTTGCCTCGATACGTGCCATAAAGACAATTCTATCCTGAAACCAATATAAAGAACCACAGATGTTGCACGCTGAGTTATTTGCTAGCTAAACTAGGGTAAAATTTGGCTCTCACGGGAGATGAACTCATGACCAGAACAACGCAGTCCGCCGCGGGTGCAATTGATCGCGGCAGGGCCCCGCCCAGACGGCGAAGTGGCTGAGGATCCTGGTGCCCGCGCTGATCATCATCGTCTAGTTCGCCGGTGGTTCGATCGGTGGACCGTATTTTGGCAGGGTCAGTGAAGTTTCCTCCAATGATCAAACCACCTACCTGCCGTCCTCGTCCGACGCCACCCAGGTGCAAAGGCTCTTGGGCGAGTTCCGTGACTCCGATGAAATCCCCGCAGTCGTCGTGTTTTCCAGCGATGCTGCACTGGGCAAAACTGAAATTGCCGCAGTGTCCAGGGGGATCGCAAAACTGCCTGAGATACCCGGTGTGGGAGCCGGCGTGTCCCCGGGCATTCCCTCCGAAGACGGCCGGGCTGTGCAGGCGTTCGTGCCGATCCAATCCGATACAGACATTGGGTCGGCGGTAACCGCCATTGGCACGTCCCTGCGGGCCGCCATTCCGGGGGGGTGTCTCGGTTCATGTCACCGGCCCTGCCGGGTTCACGGCAGATCTCATCGAAGGCTTTTCCGGAATCGACGGGGTACTCCTGGGTGTGGCCCTCCTGGCCGTCTTCATCATCCTGATCCTTGTCTACCGCTCCCTGCTACTCTCCGTGGCTGTGCTCGCCACAAGCCTCTTTGCCCTGTGTGTTGCGCTGCTAGGCGTGTGGTGGCTGGCGAAAGCCGGAATCCTGATGTTGAGCGGGCAAACACAGGGCATCTTGTTTATTCTGGTGATCGGTGCTGCCACGGACTATTCCTTGCTCTACGTGTCCCGTTACCGTGAAGAACTGCGAGTCAGCAAGGACAAATGGGCTGCCAGCATGCAGGCAATCCGCAAATCTGCCGAACCCATTGCGGCCTCCGGCGGAACCGTCATCGCGGGCCTGCTGTGCCTGTTGTTCAGCGACCTGAAATCCAACAGTTCCCTCGGACCTGTTGCCGCGATCGGGATCGTTTTCGCCATGCTCTCGGCACTGACCCTCCTGCCTGCGTTGTTGTTTGTCTTTGATCGGAACGCTCTGGCCGCGGCGGCCAAGATTTGAGCCGGAGGTCGTGGCCGCCGAACACGGCGTGCATGCCACCGGAATCTGGGCAAAACTCGCCCGGACAATCAAACGCCGCCCGAGATTGATTTGGATGGTGACCACGGCTGTCCTGCTGTTGGGGGCTTTCGGCGCCACCGCGCTCAACGCCACCGGTGTGCCGCAGTCGGACCTGGTGTTGGGTTCCTCAGAAGCCCGCGACGGCCAAGCCATACTCGGTGAACATTTCCCCGGCGGCACCGGCAGCCCCGTACTGGTGGTGGTCCCGACGTCGAAACTCCAAGAGGCCGCAAATGTGATGCTGGCACAGGACGGCATTGAATCGGTTTCCGTGATTTCTGCCAGGGCCCCCGGTGGCGCCGCCACCGTTACAAATCAGGGGCTCCAGTCGATGGGCGCACCCGGCGCCGCTGTTCCCGAACCCACGGTGGTCAGCGGAGACGTCATGCTCCAAGGCACGCTGGGAGCCGCCGCTGATTCGGACGCTGCAGCCGGCGTCGTGCGTGAAGTCAGGACGAGCCTGTCCAGCACGGTTCCCGATGCCCTGGTTGGTGGGGTCACGGCTACCGCAATCGACACCAATGATGCCTCGATCCACGACCGCAACCTCATCATCCCCGTGGTTCTTATGGTGATTCTACTCATTCTCATGATGCTGTTGCGGTCGGTCCTGGCCCCGGTGCTGCTGGTCTTGACCACGGTGCCCTCCTTTGGCACGGCGCTGGGGGTTGCGGCCTTCTTCTTCAACCAGGTCTTCCATTTCCCCGGCGCCGACCCGGCCGTTCCGCTCTACGGTTTCATCTTCCTGGTGGCGCTGGGGATTGACTACAACATCTTCCTCATGACCCGTGTACGGGAGGAGTCCGTCAAACATGGCACGCGTGAGGGTATCATTCGGGGTCTGGTAATCACCGGTGGCGTGATCACCTCGGCCGGGCTGGTCCTGGCCGCCACCTTCTCCGCACTTGGTGTCATTTCGATCCTGTTCCTGGCGCAGATCGCGTTCATTGTCGCCTTCGGTGTGCTGCTGGACACCTTCATCGTGCGCTCATTGCTGGTTCCCGCGCTCACCCACGACATCGGAAAAGCCATCTGGTGGCCATCCAAACTGTCCCGGGCAGCAGCTACCGAAGGCGCCGACTTGGCAACATCCGCCCGCCACCGCAGCTAGCGTGCCCTTGACCGAACCGGCGAAGCCCTTCAAGGCTGGTGGGCGTCGCCGGTTCTCGCACTGTGCCTCATGTGCTCGTAAGCGGCCAGTGCAGCAGCCCGTGATTCTTTCAAATCCACCACAGGCTCCTGGTTCAGCAGCGGTCCAAACCGGGCCCGGTAGCGGCCCTGGGCATCAAATTTCTTGGCTTGCAGGACCGGATTGAAAACCCTGAAATACGGTGCAGCGTCGGCGCCGCAACCCGCCACCCACTGCCAGTTCGCCGGATTCGAGGCCGGGTCCGCGTCCACCAGGGTGTCCCAGAACCAGGCCTCGCCGGCCCTCCAATGGATGCCAAGATTCTTCACCAGCAAGCTGGCGGTCACCATGCGCACCCTGTTGTGCATCCATCCGGTCTCCCAGAGCTCCCGCATGCCGGCATCAACCAGCGGAAATCCGGTTTCCCCCCGGCACCAGGCTTCATGGAGTGCATTGATCTGTCCCTGGACAGCGTCACTTGGCACGGTAGGGGGCTTCGCTGCAGGCCGGCCGCTGGCGGGTGTGGGAAGCAGCCCGGTGGGCCATGCCCAATCAAATTCGTTGAATTCCGTGCGCAGGTTCACCCTGCCCAGATCCGGCCGGTGGTAGAGCTGGTTCCAGCAAAAGTCCCGCCACGCCAATTGCCGCATCATGGCCCGGGCGCCTTCGGCGGCTTCCGGATGCGTTGCCGCCACTGCGCCCAACGCTTCCCACACCTGGACCGGGCTAAGATGCCCCCAACGCAATGCCGGTGACAGCCGGGACGTACCATCGATTCCGGGGCGGTCGCGTCCGAGCAGGTAGTCGGCGGCCACGTCCTGAAGAACCACGCCGAGGCGCTCATGCGCCGCAGCCTCGCCGGGAGTCCACGCCGCAGCCAGACCGGCGGACCAATCCGGACGGCTGGGCAGCAGCCCCCAACTATCCAGCTCCTCGCCGGCCGGCATCTCCGGTGCCCTTGCCTGTTGAGCGTTTGAGGGGGCCGGCAGTGCCGGGCGCAGCGGGATTAGCTGCGCGGCATTATGGAAGGGTGTGAACACCTTGTAGGGGCGTTGCTCTTGGGTTTGCACGGTCCAAGGCTCGTGCAGCAGGGTGGCGGAAAAGCTGGAGACTGTGGCGCCCTGTCCGCGGAGGAGCTCCATCAGGGAAGCGTCGACGGCCCGTTCCCCGCCACCATAACGACGGTTCCAATACACCGAAAGGTCTTCGGGGTTCAGGCCAAAGTGCTGACGGAGCGCCTCTGTTGCTTCAGGAATTTTAAGCAGTGCCGTTCCTTGGTGCAACACCAGCGGCACACCCAGTTCCGAAAGTTGGGCGCGCAGTTCCCGCAGGCCATGGTGCAGCCACCATCGTGCTGCGGATCCCAAGGGCCGGATATTCTCAGACACTTCGTCGTGGACATATACGGCGATGGTGAGTGTGCCGCCGTCGTTTCCTTCCAGGGCAGCAAAAAGTGCGGGGTTGTCGGCAATGCGCAGATCATCGCGGAACCATGCAATATGCACGGCCCGCACAGCCGGATTCGTCATGGCAGCTGAGTTCCTTAAAGTGTTGTCCCCATGGGACTCATCGTGTGAGGGAATACCAAATCAAGAGCATCGTGACAAAGAAACCCGTCACGTAATTTAACCAGAGAAAACGCACCCATCCCGTGTGCGCGCGGCCGGATTCAGGATCGTGCAGAGCCAGGAACGGCAGAACATTGAGCAGATACGGCACTGCCAGCAACGCCGCCAAAGGTCCGGGCCAGTCGGTGAACAACAACAGTATGCCAGCCAGCAGGTAGGACAGCGCTGCCAAGGCCACCGTCCGGCGGGAGCCAAGCACGGTGCCGATGGAACCCAGGGCTGCGGCACGGTCCGGGATAATGTCCTGCACGGCACCGAATGCGTGTGATGCCATGCCCCACAGGAAGAAGGCGGCCGTGATCGCCACCAACTGGGCATCGAGGTGAGCCCCTGCCAACACCAGCCCATAGGCCATGGGGGAAACAAAATGCGTGCTTGAGGTCAAAGAGTCAAGGAAGGGACGCTCCTTGAAACGCAGGTGCGGGGCACTGTAGGCCACAAGTGCGGCCATGGACAGCAGCAGGACCAGATTGGCCTGGAACGAGCCAACACGCAACAGGACGGCAAGGAAGGGCAGGAGGGCCAGGACGCACAGAAGCAGGATCCTTTGGTGTTTGCCGCGGTCCAGCAGCGCGCCCTCGGCACCACCCTTTCGGGGGTTGAGCAGATCGGATTCGTAGTCAAAAACGTCGTTGATTCCGTACATGGCCAGGTTGTAGGGAATGAGAAAGAAAACCGTTCCCAGGACGAAAATCCAGTCCACGGTTCCTGTGCTCAGCAGATATGCGGCCGCAAATGGATAGGCGGTATTGACCCAGGAAACAGGGCGGGAGGTCAGAAGGAGTTCACGCAGCATGGCCTATTGTCCCGCCCCGTTGGTGCTGGTCACCGACGGTTCCCGCACGGACGCGGCCGGGGGACGTCCGCCGGCAAGCCACCACAGCGCCGGGGCAAAAAGCACTACACTGACCGGGTAGCTGAAGTCCTCGATCGGTGCCAGCCCCAACCGCGGGCCCAGCCGTGTTTGCCGGCCATAGTCGAACAGTCCCGATCCGATCATTACATTGTCAAAGACTGCGGTCAGCACCAAGAGCACAGCCAGGGAGAATCCAAGTGCCGGAAGAACGCTGCGCATGCTGATTCGCCTAACACGCAGGGCGAGGAGCAGCAGCAGGGCCGATCCGGCCATGAAATAGAGCGAGAGCAATCCGTAACTCACATCGTCTCCTTGGCATCGGCGGTGGTCGGACCGAGCTTTTTCGCCTGCCGGGACGAACGCCAGCGCAGGGAGCCTGTCACGAGAACCATGGTTTGGTAGCAGAGGAAGAAGAGGAAGAACGCTTCTTCCAGTGGCAGCTGTTCAGCGAGCATGACGCGGGTCATGAGGGGGGATTCACGATGCAAAAAGATGCCCTGATGAATCGCAATGACATCCCAGAGCAGGAAGATGCCGGTGCCAGCCAGCAGTGTCACGAGTGCCGGCACAGGTCGAGAGAAGAGGAACAACCGGTATCTGGCGTCGAGCGTGGCGATGCAGATGATCACGACGATCAGAATCAACAGGTACGTCATTGTCCTGCCTGTCTCGGCAACGGTGCCGGTTCAGCGCTGTCGAAGGCAAACGGTCCTGGTGTCCTGATCCCGTTGATGCGTTTTGCAACGAGCTCAGCGCTGATCAGGCACATCGGGATCCCAATCCCTGGTCGAACCGAACTGCCAACATAGTGCAAGCCACGGACCTTGGGGTTGTGGTTGGCGGGTCGGAAGAATGCACTTTGTCTCAGCGTGTGGGCCAGTCCCAGCGCGCCGCCACGCCAGGCGTTGACATTGTTGACAAAATCTTCCGGACCATAGCTTTGCCTCACCACGATGCGTTCCCGCAAGTCCGGGATGCCCGCCCATGCAGCGATTTGGTCAATGGCGGCATTTGCCACGTCTTCCACATGGGGGCTTCCCGTGCCGTCCGGTCCGCCGCAGCCCCATTCGGGCAGGGCAGGTGCCGGGACGAGGATGAAAAGGTTCTCGTCTCCCTGTGGGGCCACGGAAGAGTCGGTATGGCTGGGCATGCAGACGTAGATGCTGGTTTCTGGTTCGAGATCTCTTCCCTCATGGACGCGGGCGAAATTTTCCTCCCAGTCACGGGTGAAGAATA
This sequence comes from Arthrobacter livingstonensis, assembly GCF_003219815.1. GTDB lineage: Bacteria > Actinomycetota > Actinomycetes > Actinomycetales > Micrococcaceae > Specibacter > Specibacter livingstonensis. The sequence goes on along the minus strand of NZ_QJVD01000029.1, from coordinate 30,056 downwards.
AATTGTGGTGATTGAGTTGCGGGAGCTTTCCCTTGACACCCAAACACACCAGCACGGCACTGGGGCCCGGGTCGCGGCGTTTCCATGACACTGCTGAATGGGCACGGAATTTCGGTGGCAGGAGGGCAGTCTCGATGTGGTGCAGATCGGCGGCGCCGACGACGACGTCGGCCTTCACCTCATGGCGCTTTGTCCCCGTTGTCGCAGTGTTCACCCACCTCACCGCTTCAACCCGCGGCGTACCAGTCGTCGCGCCGACATCGATGCCCTCCACACGCGCATCCGTAATGATCTCCACACCAGCTGCCTGGCAGATCTGCACCATGGCATCGACGAGTTGTGCGAATCCGCCCTGGGGGTACTGGACTCCCTCGGTGAGATCCAGATGGCTCATCAAATGATAAAGGGCCGGGGTCCGTTGCGGGCTGGAACCCAGGAAAACTGCCGGATAGCCCAGGATTTGGCGCAGCCGCGGGTCGCTAAAGCGTTTGGCCACATGCTTTTCCAGCGAGCCGACCAGCAGTGGCGCGAGTTTCGGCAGCAGCTTGACGAGTTGGGGGTTGAGGAACGTTTTAGCCGAGGAGAAATCGTCGTAGAGGAAGTGCCGCAGGGCAAGGCTGTAACTTTCCTGGGCTTTCCGCCGGTATTCCGCCAGCGCGGCACCGGCCCCGGGCTGTAACGACTCGAAGGCGGCGTCCGCGAACCCACCCGTTGATAGATCCAGCGAACTGCCATCTTTTCCAAACCAGATCCGGTATCCGGGGTCAAGCGCCACCAGATCCAAGGCGTGATCCGTGGTGGTTCCCATCAGCTCGAACCAGTGGTCAATGACTTCCGGCATGAGATACCAGGATGGGCCGGTATCAAAAGTGAATCCCTCCCGCTCCAGGCGGCCCGCTCGGCCGCCAAGGCGCTTCTGCTGTTCCAACAAGGTGACCTGGTGCCCCGATGCCGCCAAGAGTCCGGCCGTGGCCAGTCCGGAAAAGCCTCCCCCGATGACCACCACGTGTTGGGTATCGAATGCTTGCTGGGCGTTCCTATTTCTTTTTTTCACTCGTGGCTCTCGTCGTTCTGTGGCCGGGGTCATCGGTGCTGCCGCTTGAAAGAATTTGACAGCAGGGCTTGCAGTGCGATCGCCGCTTTGCGCCCCGACGGCACCGATACCCGGTGGAGGAGAAGATTCGCGGCGCCGGTGCGTTCCAACTGCGTGTTGAGTGCGGTAAATATCCCGTGGGCCAGGCTCACAGCCAAAGCCGCGCGGGGCGGCAGGTAGGGGATGCCACGGGCGGCGGCGTCGAGGTCATCACGAATCTCCTGGACCAGCTTATTCTTGTGTTCATCTGAAAATCCCGACGGATCCAGTCCCGGGAAATAGCAGCGGCCAAGTTCGCTGGTGTCGACGGCCAGATCGCGCAGGAAGTTGACCTTCTGGAAGGCCGCTCCGAGACGTCTTGCCGCGGATTCCACCTCGGCGTCATGGCCTGTGGGGGCGTCCGGCGTTGAACGGAATATGCGCAGGCACATCAGTCCCACCACCTCGGCGGAGCCGAAGATGTACTGATCGAGGGAGGCCTCATCATGGCTTGAAATGCTGAGGTCTTTGCGCATCGAGGTGAAGAAGGGACGGGTCAGGTCGGTGTCAATGCTGCTCTGCCTTGCCGTGCAGGCGAAGGCATGGACAATCATGTTGGTGCTGTAACCGCTCTGCATAGCTGCTTCCGTTTCGTCTTCCAGCCGGTCCAGGGCTTGGGCTGTAGCCTGGTCGCTGAGCCCGGCCTCGCGGGCAACGCCGTCGACGACTTCATCAACCAGGCGGACCAGGGCATAGACGTTCGCGATGTGCGTCTGTGATTGTTTATCAAGCATCCGGCAGGCCAGTGAAAATGAGGTTGAGTAATTGTTGATCACTACCCGGGCACTGCTGCTGGCCGTTGCAGAGTAGCGCTCCAAGGGTGTTGGGCCAGCTCCCGGTGCAGGCCTCGCCGCCGTCGATTTGGCTGAACTGTCCTGGCTCATTAACTACGCCCCCCTGTTCAAAATCAGTGCTGCAAAGTCTTTCAGCTGGGCCGAAACAGTCTTAGGCAAATCCAGTTGCCGGGCCGAATACAGCGCGCCCTCACAGAGTTCCTTGGCGAGCTGCCGTGCCAGCGATTCCGCGTCGGCAGCGGCCAAGGCTGAACGCAGCGAAGTGGGCGTGGCGGTGCGTGTGCGCAGGAGTTTCAAGTTTTCGCCAAATTCGGGCTGTTCGGCAGCCAGTGCCGTCAAGATGGTGCTTTTTCCTTCACGAAGGTCGGAGTCAACCGACTTTCCTGTCTTGCTGGGATCACCAAAGGTGCCCAGCACATCATCAATAAGTTGATAGGCGACGCCGAGTTGGCCGCCAATGTCCGCCAGCGCGGCTGCTTCCGCTGGACTTGCACCGGCCAACAAGGCTCCAGTCTGCAGGGGGAACCTGAAGGAGTACGACGCTGTTTTGAGTTCCTCCATGCGCAGGACGTCCTGCACTTTGGCGGGGGAATAATCCAACGAATACAGTAGGTCTTCCAGCTCTCCGGCGCCCGCATTGTGGATGGCCAACTGAAAGGACCGTTCAATGGCAGCGGCCTGCGCAAGTGGACTGCCGGCACGCAGGGCCAGTGAGATGGCTGCGGCGAGGAGCAGGTCCCCGGCAATAATTGCTGCAGAGTGCCCGGCATGTTCTGCGTCGGGCACGGTTTGCCCCGCGGCCAGGGCATCGTTGCGGTACTGTGCGGAGAGGGTGGGGCGTCCCCGGCGTGTAAAGTCCCGGTCGATGACATCATCATGCATCAGCAACGAGGTATGCAGCAGTTCAAAGGCGCAGCCCAGGAGGACGATCCGGTTCCCGGCGGTCTGCTCCCGCGGGTGGTCGGGCCGGAGTTGGGGTCCAAAGGCGTCGTGTCCGAGCTTGACCAGCCGCGGCCGGGTAAGCTTCCCGCCTTCCAGTGAAGTGAAGATACGGTCCCATAGGACTGCCGTCGCGGGTGAATAGGCCGCGGCATCTTTTTTGTAGCCGTCCACTATCTGAGAGATTTCATGGCGTACTGACGCGTCAAATCTTGAGCCGTCGGCAGTGCTGAGTCCTGTTGCCGGCTGTGCAGTTGTCCAGGTCGACAACGTCATGATCGTGCTCCCCGTTTCGCTGGAGTGTTCGGAGGGAGGGAGTCGATCCCGGCGTGGATCGATTGGAGTACATCTTCCCGAAATGCCATAACCGCTTGTTGTTCCTCCGGTGCCGTGTTGTTCAGTCGTTCATTTGAATCCATAAAGAGTGGACGCACCGCCGCTACCACCAGCTCCACAGTCTCCGGGCCGGCATGAATCAGCACGCTGCACCGGTCCGTGGGGTTCGGCTTGCGCACTACCTGCCCACGTGCGCTCAACCTGTCAATAAGTGCCGTGGACGCAGCAGAGGTGATGCCCAACTTTGCCGCCAAGTCACTCGGGGCTAGCGCCTTTCCAAAGGCCAGATGCTGCAGTGCATTGAAATCGGTTTCGTTAATCTGCAGTTCAGGGCAGATTGAATGCGTGAGTGAGTCGTTGAAGGGCAGGACCTCCTGCGACAACCGGGCTGCGGAACGCCCGCCACAGGTTTGATCGAAAGTACGTCCTGTCATTTTTACCTCGAGGGGTTGATTGCTCGCTTATCTAGATACATTATGGGTTATGTGACTCACACTTGTCGAATAACGCAGGTTCTGTATTGGAAAGTCTTCAACAGTCAAGGGAATTAGTGATGCGAACAACATACTCAGCGTCATTGACCGCCCGGATCCTCTGTGCTCTCGCGGTCTTGCTTGCCACGCTGGGAGCCTTCTACGGCAGCGGAGCGCTGGGTGGAACCCCCATTGCCGACGCCGCAGGCGGGCGTCTGGGTGCTGACTCAACATTGCTGGCACCGGGAACCGGAGCCTTTTCCATCTGGAGCTTCATCTACACCGCCTTGCTGGTTTACGCGGCATGGCAGTTGACTGCCAAAGCCGGTGAAAGCCAGTCCCAGCGAAAGATGCGCCCTTGGGCGGCGGCCTCGGCTGTCATGAACGCGCTGTGGATTGGCGCAGTTCAACTCGGATGGCTTGGGCTCAGTGTGTTGGTCATTGTACTTCTGCTGGGGTTGCTGGTCAGGATCTTCCTGCTCATGATGCCCGCTGCGGAATCTGCGCCGGAGCGCTGGATCACCGCACTTGCCTTTGGCCCCTATCTGGGCTGGGTCAGTGTTGCTACGGTGGCAAACATTGCAGCATGGCTGTCCTCGCTTGGTGTCGGAGACGGCGCAGCGTGGGCCACCCCGCTCGCAGTGGCACTGGTCGTTGTTGCAGCGCTTATTGCCGCCGGCACAGTGCACTTCTCCGGTGGGCGCATAGCTGCCGCGCTGGCCATGGCGTGGGGCATTGCGTGGATTGGTGTTGGCCGCAGCGATGGCGGGCTTGAATCGGTTCCAGTGTCCAGCACGGCCCTTTGTGCCGCCGCCTTGGTAATTATGTACGCGCTCATGGCAGCCACCAAACGCCGGATGAAGTTCAACCGGACATTGGAGAATGCCGCATGAGTGTCATTGCCGTCACCGGCGCAACCGGTTATATCGGAGGACGGCTTGTCCCCGTCCTACTGGAACAAGGCCACGATGTGCGGGTACTGACCCGCCGAAAAAATGCCTTGCGCGATGTGCCTTGGAGCAAGAACGTCCATATTGTCGCCGGCGATCTGGCTGATCCACAGGCGGTCCAGGAACTGTGCTCAGGTGCAGAAGTCCTTTACTATTTGGCGCATTCCATGGGGAGCACCAAAGACTTCGGGCCGGTCGAGGAACGGTGTGCGCAGGTGCTGGCGGCTGCTGCGCAGACCGAGGGGCTGCAGCGCCTGATTTATTTATCGGGGCTGCATCCTGATGGAGAGCTGAGCACGCACCTCACTTCCAGGGTCAAGGTTGGTGAGATTCTCGAGTCCAGCGCCATCCCCACCCTTACCTTGCAAGCTGGACTGATCATCGGCTCCGGCTCTGCCAGCTTCGAAATGGTCCGCCACCTCACGGATGTCCTGCCAGTGATGCCGGCCCCCCGCTGGGTCTTGAACCGGGTGCAGCCCATCGCCGTGCGCGATGCCCTGCACTATCTCAGTGCAGCTGCCTCGCTGCCACCAGAGGTCTCGGGCCGTTTCGATATTGGCGGCCCCGAGGCTCACAGCTATGCGGAGCTGATGCGGCGCTACGCCGATGCTGCAGGAATTCGTCGGCCAAAGATCCTGCCCCTGCCCGTGCTGACCCCTTGGCTGGCCGCCCAATGGGTCAACCTGGTCACGCCCATTCCGCGTTCTTTGGCGGTCCCCCTGGTCGAATCCCTCCAACACGATTGCGTGATGCGCAACCATGACATAGACGCCGTGATAGCCCGCCCCGCAAATGGCCTGACCGGGTACCTGCGGGCAGTGGAACTGGCATTGGCCAAGATGCGCGACGACACGGTGGAAACCACTTGGGTGACAGCACACGCCTTGGAATCACCGGCAGACCCACTGCCCACGGACCCGCAATGGGCTGGACACACTGTCTTCACCGATGTGCGTGAACGCGACACCCAAGCCCGCCCGGACAGCGTTTTTAAGGTCATTCAAGGAATCGGCGGGGAGACCGGATACTACTCACTGCCAGGCGCCTGGGCACTGCGGGGCATCATGGACAAGCTGGTGGGCGGGGTGGGGCTGCGCCGTGGGCGGCGCAGCCGCGAAAGCCTGGCCCTCGGGGACGCGGTCGACTGGTGGAGGGTTGAGGAAATAGTGCCCGGCCAACTTCTGCGACTGCGAGCAGAGATGCGTGCCCCAGGCCGGGCGTGGCTCGAACTCTCCGTTGCACCCACTGAATCGGGAAGCCGCTACACGCAGCGCGCCGTCTTTTTTCCCCATGGCATCGCCGGGCGCCTGTACTGGCTGGCCATCCTACCGTTTCACGGCCGGATCTTCTCTTCCATGTCCAAACGCATCACCAAAGCGGCCGAGGACATCGAGGGCAAGCACCAAGGCCGATAAAACGAAACGTCACGGCAGGTTCGCGGCAGGGCCGCCGAACGACGCTTTCATCATTCAGCGGCCCAATCCCCTTGTGTCCCGTGGGGGATGCCGGACGTTGCCTACGAGTCAGCGCCAACAGCCCAGGATGGGGACTCGGGTTTCTCTTGCCTACCCAGGCAACACGGGATTGGGCATGCTCCAGTGCCAGGGCCAACGGCCCTCCTTCAGTCACCGCTGGCGATTCAACGCTCTCGCCCGGTACTGGGCAGAGCGTTCCAATGCGGCGTCAACAAGACCGGCCACAAAGGAAGGATCTGTACCGACGGAGTCAGCGCGCAGGTAGGCCATGTCCAACCGGGCGGCGGTCTGTGCTGCCTCTGTGTCGAGATCGTACTTGACCTCCATGTGATCTGAGACGAAACCTGGCGGGACAACAATGACACCGTCAATGCCCTCGGCTTTGAGCTCTTGCATACGGTCGTTCACGTCTGGCTCCAGCCAAGGAACATGCGGTGGACCTAAGCGTGAACAATACACCAGCGCTGATTCCAGCTGCTGATCAAGGCCCAGTTTTCCATGGATCCAGGCGATCAGCCCGGTGTGTGGCTTGGCGGAGCCGGGCAGACCAAAGATCATTACCCGCAGGTTCGTTGATAAAAAGCTCTGGCCGTGGCCTTGGAAAAGCTGTCTGCTGCTCTGGTATCGATGTGAGGATCCGGCGGGAGCTGAAACTGCTTTGACGCAATGCGGCTTCCGGACAGTGGATTCCTGCCCTTACTGTAGCCACGCCGGGATCGATGCGGAACCCATCATCAATGGTGTTCCTTGTGCGCCCCGGGTGCCGCAAACCCCCGGGCCCGCCCGCATTTCTGCGACGGGTCCCTTGTTTGTGGGCGGCCCAATGGGCAGGGAGGCCACAAACCTCAAAAATCCCTTGCCGGGGCGGGGGTCTTGGTCTTTGCCCTGCCCCTGTCGTGACCGCCGCCATCCAGGCGCTTGCGACGTGCAACCATAAGGGCCACGCTGGGGCTTCAACACCATCCTGACAGCGAGTAGGGCATCACCGTTCATGGAAGTGCCGCGAAGGCAATGTGAAGTAGGGCAAGGGGCCATGATGCACACGTCTTTGCCGTTCAGGGCGTTGAACGGATTGGAGAATGCAGACAGTTTGGACACCGTCATTGCCTGCCTCAAAAAGGCGGTCAACCGCATGATTCATGCCCGCGCCGCAAAGGACCTGCTCCACGGCGTGCCCCCGGGGCATCCCCTGCACCCCCTCGCTGTTCAATTGTCCATTGGCGCCTGGACATCGGCCGTCATTCTTGACCCTGTGCCCGGCACCCAAACGGCATCGGAGGTCCTGATCGCCAGCGCCCTTCCGGCTGTTGTTTCGGGATGGACCGCCTGGGCGGAACTTCATCCCCAGCAGCAGCGCGTCGGGGTGGCCCACGCCGCGGCAAATGCAGCCGGCACCCTCCTTTTCGGGGTCTCCTGGGCGCTGCGGAGCAAGGGGCACCGCGGGCCGGGAGTTGTCGCGTCAGCGGCGGCGCTGGACACCATCGCCGTCGGCGGAACTCTGTGCGGCCACCTTGCCTGCCGGCTGGCGTCGGGAACAAATCATGCTGAAGAGGTCCCGCACCTCGTTGCCCCAGGCTGGCAAAGGCTCTGTGAGCTGGGCGGTATTCCGGTGAAAAAAATCGAAAAGCGTTCCCTGGGGGATGTCCCGTTCTTGGTGTGGCGTGCCGCGGATGGGTCCATCAATGTACTTTCCAACAAGTGCTCCCACCTGGCCGGCCCGATGAGCGAAGGCAAGGTCTATCATTCCAGTTCCAATCCGTGTGTGGAATGCCCATGGCACTACAGCAGGTTCTCAATGGCACCAAGAAGTGGTCCAGGGTCCGGCCACGACCCCGCAGGCTGCGTTTGAGACACGAATCGTAGACGGCGTTATTGGGGTTCGTTTGCCACACGCCGGCCAAGCCGGCCGGTTACTCTTTGACGAGCTCCCTGGCTGCGGCCGTGATGTGCCGTGCGGAAATGCCGGCGGCATCCAGCAGTTCGGAAGGTGTGCCCGAGCCGGGCAGGCCGCGGACGGCGAGGAGCTTGATGTGCAGCTCCGGTGTGTCCGGACCTGCCAGTGCTTCAAGCACGGCGGCGCCAATCCCTCCCTGCGGATAGTGGTCTTCGGCAACTACAAGCCTGCCCCCGGTGGCCCGGCATGCCTGTCGCAGGGTTTCTCCGTCAACGGGCTTGATGGAGTAAAGGTCAATGACCCGGGCGTTGATGCCGCCGTCGGACAACTTGCTGGCTGCAGCAAGGCATTCGTGCAGTGTGACGCCGGCACCGATGAGGGTGATGACGTCCTCGGGCCCGGAATGGTGAACTTTGCAGCCGCCCACGGGAAACTTTTCCTCCGGAGCGTAGATCACCGGGTAGGCGCCGCGGGTGGCCCGCAAATATGTGATGCCCTTCGTATCGGCCATGCCCAGCACCAGCTGTGCGGTGGCTGGCGCGTCGGCCGGGTAGAGAACCGTCGACGTGTGTATGGCACGCATCGCAGCGATGTCCTCCAATGCCATTTGCGACGGGCCGTCTTGCCCAATTTCAACGCCCGCATGGGTCCCCACAAGCCGCAGGTCGACCTCGGAGACACCAGCCATGCGGATGAAGTCGAAGGGTCTGGATATAAGGAACGCCGCGAAACTGGCCGCAAAGGCAACATAACCGCGTACTGACATTCCGACCGCCGCCGCGATGAGTTGCTGTTCGGCAATGTACATTTCAAAGTATCGTTCCGGGGCAACGTCCTTGAACTCCGCGGCATGCGTGGAGTTGCCCACTTCGCCGTCCAGGACCACGATTTCCGGCCGTGCCGCCAAGGCTGCAACCGTTGCCCCGAAAGCGGCCCGGGTTGCCACCTTCTCGCCTTTTTCCCACCGCGGCATGACGACGTCGGCGTGGGCGTTTGCGGTGATGGCAGGCGTTCCCGTTGCGGGCATTGCGGTGGTGATCCGCACATTGGTGGGTCCACCCAAGGAAGCGACTGCACGCTCAGCCATGTCCTGCGGCAGGGCCTTGCCGTGCCAGCCGTTCTTGTTTTCAATCTCGGGCACGCCTTTGCCTTTGATGGTTTTTGCCAAAATCACGGTCGGCTGCGCGGGATTCGAGCGTGCCTCGGTCAGGGCGTCGTCGATCGCCTTAACATCGTGGCCGTCGATGACAAGTGCCTGCGCCCCGAACGCCTCGACCCGGCGTGCGTAACGGTCAAGGTCCCATTGGAGCTCGGTGGGGCCGTCCTGTCCCAGGCGGTTCACATCGACCATGGCCGTGAGGTTGCCCAGCTTGTAGAACGCTGCCTTGTCCATGGCCTCCCACATGGAGCCTTCGGCCATTTCGCTGTCGCCGCAAAGGACCCACGTGTGGAAAGGCAGTTTGTCCAGGTATTTTCCGGCAAGTCCCACGCCGACGGCGTCCGGCAGTCCCTGCCCCAACGATCCTGTGGCAACATCCACCCAAGGAAGCAACGGCGTGGGGTGGCCTTCGAGCCTGCTTCCGAATTGGCGGTAGGTATGGATCAGTTCGTCTTCCCCGACCACTCCGACCGCGCGGTAAATGGAATAGAGCAGCGGCGAGGCATGGCCCTTCGAAAAGATCAGGTGGTCGTTGGTGGCCTCCGCCGGGTGGTCCCAGTCGTAACGCAGGTGTCGTTGGAGCAGGACAGCCATCAATTCCGCAGCCGACAAGGAAGATGTCGGGTGGCCGGAGCCGGCTTGGGTGCTGCAGCGGATCGAGTCAACGCGTAACTGCGTCGCCAGCGATTGGATCAGCTCGGTTGCGGCGGCATCCAAAGGACCAGGGGTTTGAATCGGTTGATTGCTCATGATTGTGCCTTCCACTTGCGTCCTGCCCGGGCAGACCGGCCGTTGGGACCGGTGGTTTTGCGCCGGGTTCCGCGGATCCGGCAGCGGCCTTGGGCCCAGGTGTCTCTGCAATTTCAGCCTAGCCACAGGTCCATTCCGTGTACACCGTCCGAAGGTTCCAAAGTTCGCTGGCTCGGCTGCCGTTCGATTCGGGCCCGTCAATCAGCCCCAACCCGGTTCAATGGGCCTGTGCAGGCCGGTGGGTGTTTCGGTCAGGACGACCAACACGGTCGGGAGAGACGCCGTTCGATGGTTCGAAAGGTTGCTCGTCACATCGGATTCCGGCTGGTCGCCCGTCATGTGAACCGCAGCCACGGGGTACAGCTTGCGCGGGCCGACAAACTCGAGGTGCAGGTAGGTTACCCGTGCCACCTCCGTGTATTCCGTCAGCCGCAGGGCCACGGTCCTTCGCAGCTCGGGGCCACTGCCTGTCCAACGAGGAACTGGCGATTCTTCTCGATCAAAACCACCGCTACGATGCCCAGCAGGATGCCGACCAAAATGGATCCGACGGCGTCGGGCACGGGGGATCCGTTCAGGTGATGCAGGAGGATGCCCAGGAAGGCCAGCACGAGGCCGATCAGCGCCGTGCCGTCTTCGTTGAAGGCCGCCCGGGTGGGGGTGTCTGAACTGTTCGGCACCTGGTCAAGAACCTGGCGGTCCTGTTTTAGGCCGTTGTCATCCTTCTGTTGTTCTTCTCGTTGAGCCTGCTGACGCGAATCGTGACGTACTGGTTCCTGCCTCTGGGTTCGCGGCTGTTGCGGCCCTGGCTGCTCCAACGCGTCAGCTGCCTTGGAACACTTCCTGGACGTCCAGTTCCTTGATGTCGGGTTGGGCCGAGGTAGCAAGGGCTGCGGCATGATTGCCGCCCGCCGGTACCCAGGCGATATTCAGTCCGTGCGTTTCCCGAAGGGCCGGGGACTCGACAGCGGCGGCCCAGCTGCCCGCCCTCGTCCCGTGATGGTCGGGGGCTGGTGGCCCAATGTGCAGCGCGCACGGCTCGACAGCCAGGCCATGTCCTGTCGCCTTGAGGGCTGCTTCCTTGGCCACCCACAGCCGTATGCGGGACTCGACGTCGGTGTGCGCCAGCGCCTCCCGTTCCTCAGGGGAGAGCGCGAAACTGTCGAAACTGGAATGTAGCTGCCGGGGAAAGGCCTCCACATCAGCCCCGAGGGGCCGGTTTGGGGCGGCGGAGGCAACCATCACCGTGTCCCTGGCCCGGGAGAGGCTCAGGTTGGTGGCGTCGATCCCGGGTTTTCCGTGCGCTCCGCCGCAGTTGCGGCAGTGCCGGTGGATGGCCAGCCCGCGCGCAGTCCGCGGGGTGCCGCCCAGGGCCCGTGCGGCCATGACGCGGAACAGGATGTGTCCTGCGGCGTATCCCCGGCCGTCCGCCGGGTTCCTGAAGCGTGCAGCGGCGGCCAGCTCGGCGTGGCTCAACAGTTCCCCGGGTCCCCCGAAGCGGGCTGCGTGGGAGAGCACCTCCTGTGCACCTGCCATGACGTACTCCACGGGACCAGCCTTGTTGCCGGGGGTCACCGCTTGCTGATCCGCACGTACTGCGAGATGGCCAGCGGTGCAAAGACCACGATGATGGCGACGCAGCACATGAGGGCGTAGAGCAGGGCGTTCTCTGCAGGCCAGCCGCTGGGTGCTGGAAAGCCCTGCGGCGCGGCGTTGCCGAACAGCTTTCGCACCGCCGTCGCGACGGCTGTCACGGGATTCCACTCGGCAAAGGCCCGCAGCGGCCCGGGCATGGACTGCACAGAAACAAAGGCGCCGGAAATGAAGGTCACTGGGAACAGCCAGATCAGGCCGAGGCTCTGGGCGACCTCAACGCTGCGCGCCGTCAGGGCGATCACGGCGCCCACCCACGAGACGGCGAAGGTGAACAGCAGCAGCAGCCCCAAGGCCAGCAGTGCGGGGCCCGGGCCGTTGTTGATTCGCCAGCCGATGGTCAGGCCGCACAGGAGCGTGACGGCAATGGACAGCAGGCTGGTCACCAGGTCGGCCGAGGACCGGCCCAGGATGACGGCTCCGCGCGACATCGGCAGGGAACGGAACCTGTCAATGAGCCCCAGCTGGAGGTCCTTGGCCAGGTAGACGGCAGTGAAGGAGGCGTTAAACGTCAGGGTCTGGGCCAGGATGCCGCCAATCAGGAACCTCCGGTACTGGTCCCCTCCCAGGGTGCCGCCAAAGACGAAGGCGAGCAGCAGGACGAACATGACGGGCTGGGCCACGCTGGTCACCATGGCACCGGGGGTGCGGATGACATTGCGCAGGTTGCGCCCGGCAACCACCGAGCTGTCGCGGATGGCTGCGTTGAGACTGCTCATGCTTTTAGTACCTCACGGTCCTGGCTTGCGCCGGCTGTCGGTGAATCGGTGGGGGTGGGCGAGGCGTGGTCCCGGGCCCGCTGGCCCGTCAACTGCAGGAACACATCGTCCAGGGTGGGGCGGCGCAGTGCCGCCTCGACCACCTGCAGCCCCGCGTCTTCGAGCTCGCCCAGTGCCCGCACCAGCATGTGGTGCCCGTCGGGGGCGGCAACACTGACTTTGCGTGCCTGACGGTCAACCTCGGGTGCTGCCGAGGCGATCCCGGCGAGGATTGCCGCGGCGCGGTCCACGCCCTCCGGCCGGGCCACGACGATGTCGATCCGCTCAGAGCCGACGCGGGACTTGAGCTCGTCGGCTGTGCCTTCGGCAATCACGCGCCCGGCGTCGATCACCGCGATGTTGTCCGCCAGCTGGTCTGCTTCCTCCAGGTACTGGGTGGTCAGCAGCACGGTGGTCCCGGCGCTGACAAGTGAGGAGATCACGGCCCAGGTGTCCAGCCGTCCCCTCGGGTCAAGTCCCGTGGTGGGTTCATCGAGCACCACCACTTCGGGCCGGGCAACAATGGCACCGGCCAGGTCCAACCGGCGCCGCATCCCGCCCGAGTAGGCCCCCGCACGCTTGCCCGCCACGTCGGAGAGCCGAAACTCGTCCAGCAGTTCGGCAGCCCGCACGGCCGAGGACTTCCGGTTCATGCCGTAGAGCCGGCCCACCATGACCAGGTTCTCGTAGCCGGTCAGCTTTTCGTCAACGGCCGCATATTGCCCGGACAGGCCGATGGACCGGCGAACGCTTTCCGGGTCCGTCAGGACATTGTGTCCGGCCACGGTTACCTCGCCGGCATCCGGGGCCAGCAGCGTGGTCAGCACCCTCACAGTGGTGGTTTTTCCGGCGCCGTTGGGCCCCAGGAGTCCCAACACCTGGCCGGGCGCAACATCCAGGTTCAAATCATCAAGTGCGCGGAAGCCGCCGAAGTTCTTGCACAGTCCCCGTACGCGGATCACTAGGAGGCCGCTAGCTCGGCCACCGTGCGCGGCGTCATGTCGGTCCAGCTCCGGGAGACGAAGTCCAGGCATTCCTGCCGGCCGCCGGGGCCGTACATGACCAGCCAACCGTTCGGGACGTCGGCGAAGGAGGGCCACAGCGAGTGTTGTTGCAGGTCATTGACCAATACGCGGAAGGTTGCGGTCGTGTCATCAAATGGGTTCGTCATTTACATTCCCTCAGGTTCCTTGCTGGATTTCTTCTGACAGGCGGGGCCTGAAACGGGACCAAGGCAACCGTTCCGAGCCGCGCCGTTATCAGTTATTCGGCGCCCTGGCCCAGCTGGATTGCCAGCACGGGCAGGATGTGATCGAGCGCGCGTTCGCTGAGCATGTCCGAGTGCCGTGCCGGAACGGCCGTGTCGGTGATCCTCCCGGTCACGAACGGCTCCCAGGACTCCGACGACGGCGACCCCGCCCGGACGTCCGCGGTCGCACGGAAGACGGACAATTCGCCGTCGAACACGCCCACATCGCCCTCACGGATCATGCGCGCCAGCACGGAGAAGTTCTCCACCATGGCGTTCAGGGATTCCAGCGGGATGCTGCCCAAAGGATTGTGGTTCTCCCGCAGGATCTCCAACACGCGCGCGCCGTCCAGGCTTGCCGCCTCACCGCCCGGCGCGGGGAAGCCGGCGGCATTCAGGTAGTTCTGCCACAGGACCGGGCCGGTGCCAATGTCGCCATTGGCGTCCTGTGCCGTAGGGAAGGCGTCCAAAATCCCCAGGAACGCCACTTCGTGGCCCAATTCCTGGAGCCTGGTGGCCAGTCGGTGCACCAGGTTGCCGCCGAAGGACCAGCCGAGCAGGTGGTACGGACCTTCGGGCTGCACCTGTTGAAGTTGGGCAATGTAGTCGTCGGCCAGCTCCGTCAGTGTTTGTACCTGGAGACCCTGGTCACGGCCGGGGAGCATGCCGGGCATCTGGAGCCCGATCAACGGCCGTTCCTTGTCCAGCCGGCGCAGCATGGCGGCATAGCCCCAGCTGACTCCCGTGGCCGGGTGCACGGCAAAGAGGGGCGCCTTGCTGCCGGTGGTGCGCAGCGGAAGCAGCTGCCGCAGGCTGTCGGCAACATTCTCCTGCTTGCCCCTTGAAGCCTCCGCCAGCAGCTGTTGCACACTGGGGGAGCGGAACAGTGCCTGCACGGGAAGGTCGGTGCCCAAGGCGTCATTCACCTTGGAAATGAGCGGCTGCGCCAGGAAGGAGTGCCCGCCAAGTTCAAAGAACGACTCGTCGACCCCGACCTGCGCAAGGGACAGCACGTCCGCAAAGACCTGGGCCACCGCTTTCTCCCTCGGTGTACGGGGTGCCAGCCCGGCACTGCGGTCCTGGCCGTCCGGATCGGGCAGCGCCGCGGCGTCGACCTTTCCATTGAGCGTCAGCGGTATGCGTTCAACAACCACGACGGCGGCGGGCACCATGTATCCCGGCAGTGCCAAACGCAGCTGCGACCTGGCCTGCTCGGCAAGTTCCTGGCCCGCCCGTGGGGCCGCATCCGTCGATTCCGCACGGGGGTCCGGTTCCGGTACCACATAGGCCAGCAGCCTTGCGGTGCCCGGCAGGCGCGTTCCACCGGCAGCTTCGCCGTCCCGCACCAGGGCTGCGGCAGCGGCGACGCCGGGCACGGCACGCAGCGCCCGTTCCACTTCGCCCAGTTCCACCCGGAAGCCGCGGATCTTGACCTGGTGGTCGTTGCGGCCCTGGAAGAGGATCTCGCCGCCGGTACTTCGCGTCACCAGGTCACCGGTGCGGTACATCCGGTCCCCGGGGATGCCGAAGGGGTCGGCGACAAACCGTTCGGAGGTGAGCTCGGGCCGGCCCTTGTAAGCGCGGGCCAGCTGCGGTCCGGCCAGGTAGAGTTCGCCGCCGGCCCCTGCCGGCACGTGCTGCAGGTAGCTGTCCAGGACGTAGGCGCGGGAGTTTTGGGTGGGGGTGCCGAGCACGGGGTGTCCAGGCCCGGGCCTGGATCCGGCGTCCGGGAAACCCGGCACGACGGCGACCAGCGAGTCAACCGTCGACTCGGTGGGTCCGTAAAGGTTCCACGCCCGCACCGAACTGCGCGAGGCAAGGTCATCCCACAGGGCTGCGTCAAAGGCCTCCCCGCCCAGGGCCAGCCGCAGCGGCGGGCGGCCTTTGGTGGCGCGCCCGTCCAGCATCGTGGAAAAGTCCGGTTCGGCCAGCAGCTGGCGAACATAGCCAGGGGTGGTCTCCCAGGCCCCGATGCCGTGCTCGGCGAAGTACCCGGCGAGACGCTGGGGATTTAGCCGGACCTCGTCGGTGACCAGGTGCAGTTCGTGCCCGTCGACCATCCACAACAGCGGGTCCCAGGAGGCATCAAAGCCGACGCCGGTGGTGTGAGCCACCCGCAAGGGTCCCTCGGCGGCCCGCTCGGTGGTACCGGGAAAAAGTGTTTCCCGGTGTGATGCGAGCAAGTTGGCCAGGGCGCCGTGGCTGATTTCAACCCCCTTGGGCCGGCCGGTGGAACCTGAGGTGAACATGACATAGGCCAGCCGGTCGGCTCCCTGAACTGCCAGTCCGGCTCGGCCCCCGGGCGGCAGGGCGGCCGGTCCGGGCACCGGCAGCTTCTCCATCCGCAGCACGGCGGTGCCGGCCATGCCGGCCGCTGCGAGGCCGTCGTTGAGGGCGGACTCCATGGTTTCGGTGCTGATGACGGCGACTGCGCCGGCATCTTCGAGGATGGCCGCCACCCGGTCGGCGGGGTAGTCCGTGTCAATGGGGCTGTAGACCGCGCCGGCCCGCAGCACGCCCAGGGCTGCCACCACCGTGTGCAGCGACCTTGGCAAGTACACCGAGACCAGCTCCCCGGCCTGGACGCCTGCGCCAAGCAGGGCGCGAGCCACTTGTGAGACGGCCGCATCCAAGGCCGCAAACGAGAGCGACCGGCCGCCGCAAACAACGGCCGTGTCATCCGGGGAACGGGCGACCGTCCGGGCAAAAACCTCCAGGAGTGGCGGGGGGTCGGCGGTAGGGACGGGGCCGGTCGTGGCCGCGATCAAGGCGTCGATTTCGTCCGGCGACAGGATGGGGAGGGTGGAAATGGCGTGGTCCGGTTCCTGCACGGCCAACCGCACAAACGCCTCGAAACGCCGGATCAATGCGGCGATGGCGCTGCTGCTGAACATGGCCGCATTGTAGGCAAGCGTGGCAGCCAGGCCCAGCTCCGGCCCCAGTTCCCGGAAGGTGAACGACAGATCGAACTTTGCTTCCCCGGTAGCCACCTCCGGCTCGGCCAGGGCGTGCACGCCGGGAAGTTCGACGGCGGCACGGGCTGTGGTTTCCAGCGCCAGCATGGTTTGGAAGACCGGATGCCGGCCCAGCTCGCGGGGCGGGTTAAGCGCCTCCACCAAGCGCTCAAAGGGGACGTCGTCGTTGTCGAAAGCGTCAAGCACGCTGCGCCGGGCGGCGTCGAGCAGTTCACGGAAGCTGGGGTTGCCGAGGGCACCCAGCCGGATCGGGACGGTATTGACGAAAAAGCCGATCAGTTCCGTCAGTGCCGGATCCGTCCGTCCCGCGGTCGGGGAGCCGATCACCAGGTCGTTGCCGGCGCCAAGCCGCGAGAGGAATCCGCCCAGTGCGGCGTGCAGTGCCATGAAGAGGCTGGCGCGCTGTGAGGAGGCGAGCCGGGCCAGTGCGGCCGTAGTCTCCGGCTCGAGCGTGAAGGATTGCTGGCCGCCCGGCTGGCGGGCGCCGGGAGCGCGCGTTCCGTCGGCGGGCAGCGCCAACTCGGGGGGAGCGCCTGCCAGGGTTTCCTTCCAGCTGCGCAGCTTGGCGTCCAGAACCGGTTTTGGTGCGTCGTCGCCGGTGGATCCGCCTGCCGCGGGCACGCCCTCCAGCAGCTGGCGCTGCCACAGGGCGAAGTCCGCGTATTGCAGCCCCAGGGCCCGTTGCATGGGGCTGGCGCCGCTGCAGCGGGCAGAGTAGGCGGTGGAGATGTCCCGGGCCAGGGGGGCCAGGGATGCGCCGTCGCTGGCAATGTGGTGGACCACCAGCTGGAGCACCCATTCGTCGTCGTCAATCCCGAAGAGCGTGGCCCTCAGGGGTAGGTCATGCACCACATCGAAGCCGCGTGCGGCCTCGTCGGAGAGCAGGCGTGCCAGCCCGCCCGGGGAGGTGGCGTCCTGGAGGGACAACAGCCCGGTGACGGCGGACGCCGGGTGGATCAGTTGTTCCGGAGTTCCCTCTCGTGCGGGGTAGCTGGTGCGCAGGACCTCATGGCGTGCCGCCAGGTCATCGATGGCCTGCGCCAGCGCATCTGTGTTCAGTTCCCCGGTCAGCCGGACGGCCAAGGCGATGTTGTAGTCTGCCGAGCCCGGGTCAAGCTGGTTCAGGAACCACAGCCGTGATTGTGCGTAGGAGAGCGGAATCCGTTCCGGGCGGTGGTCCTTGTTCGCCCTGGCCCAAGCATCGACGGAGGTGCCTGGCACCGGCCCTGCACTGCCTTCGGGACCGCCTTCAGCGCCGCTTTCGGGGATGGCTGCCAGCAGCCGCAACAGGGCTGCCGGGGTGGGGGACTCAAAGATGGCCCGCAAGGCCAGGTCCGTGCTGAATTTTTCGCGCAGCTTGGCGATCAGGGCGACGGCCAGCAGCGAGTGGCCGCCGAGTTCAAAGAAGTCGTCATCCAGGTGCACCCCATCGACACCCAGGACCGTGCCGAAGGCCGCGCAGACCACCTTTTCCGGTTCCGTCCGCGGCTCCCTGGATCCCGAGCCGGGGGCGGCTGGGGCGGGAAGTGCGCGCTTGTCCAGCTTGCCGTGTGATGTCAGGGGAATCTCCACCAGGGCCACGAGGGCCTTGGGCATCATGTACTCGGGCAGGCGGAGAGAGGCGAAGCGCAGCAGGTCTTCGGGAGCGGCATCTCCAACGTAGTAGCCAATGATGCGCCCGGCTGCGCCGGCTTCCACCACCACTGCGGCGTGCTGGACCTGTTCGTGGCCTCGGATCACACTTTCAATCTCGCCGGGCTCAACCCGGAAGCCGCGGATCTTCAGCTGCTCGTCGGTGCGGGCCACAAATTGCAACTCGCCGCCCCGGAGCCGCCGCACCAGGTCGCCCGTGCGGTACATCCTCGCGCCGTCGCGGTGCGGGTTGGCGACGAAGTGGCTGGCGGTTTCGGCGGTTCGGTTGACGTACCCGGCGGCCATCCCCGCACCGGCCAGGTAGAGTTCGCCGGTGACGCCCTGCGGCACGGCCCCGAGATATTCGTCAAGAACGTAACTTTCGACATTCCTCACAGGCCTGCCGATGTTCGGCACGGGGCCGGTGATGCGGGTCAGCACCGAGTCGACGGTGAATTCGGTGGGTCCGTAGAAGTTGTAGGCTGCGACGCTTTCGTCCCCGGCCAGCTCCTGCCACAGTTCGGCCGGCAAGCTCTCGCCACCCAGGACCAAGACCAGCGGCGTGGGCCTCGGGATGTCCAGCAGCCCTGACAGCAGCAGGGCGCGGACGTAGGAGGGTGTGCTTTCCAGCACGGTGATGGCGTTCGCGGCGCAGAACTGAACCAGCGCCTCCGCGTCGGTCCTGGTGTCGTCGGCGACCATGTGCAAGGTGGCGCCGGCAACCAGCCATAGCATTGGATCCCAGGCCGCATCAAAACCGAGCCCGGCAATGTGGGCCACTGCCGGGCCACTGCCGTCGCCGGTTTCAAGGGCCCCGGCCCCGAACGTTTCGGCATAGATGGTCTCTCGGTGCTGGTAAAACAGGTTGGCCAGGGCCGCATGGCCAACGGCGACGCCCTTGGGAGTGCCGGTGGAACCGGACGTGTAGATGACGTAGGCCTGGTCCGTGGGGCTGATGGCCAGCGCAGCCAGCGCCACGGCGGCAGACTCCTGCCGTCCTGCTTCCCTTAGCTCTTCAAGATTCCCTGCGGCGATGGTAAGTTTCGGTGCGCTGTCGTCCAGGATCAGGCCTATCCGTTCGGCCGGGTAGCCCAGGTCCACGGGAACGTGGACCGCCCCGGCACGCAGCACGGCCAGGGTTGCGCAGACAACGTCATTCGTGCGGGGCAGTGCGACTGCGACCCGCTCGCCGGGCTGCACCCCTGAGGCGGTGAGGCCCGCTGCGAGCAGTTCGACGGCGTCGAAAAGTTCGGCAAAGGTCAAGGTTCCCGTTCCGTCGCTGACGGCGGTCCGGCCGGGATGGCGGGCGGCGGTGGCCGCAAATTCATCGAGCACCGTGCCCTGTCCGTTCCTGGCCATGGGTCCCCGGCCCAGGTCGCGGACCCGGGCGGCTTCTTCGGCCGTTGCCACCTGGAGCCTGGACAAGGGCGTTTGGGGGCGGGCCACAAACTGTTC
This sequence comes from Arthrobacter livingstonensis, assembly GCF_003219815.1. Classification (GTDB taxonomy): domain Bacteria; phylum Actinomycetota; class Actinomycetes; order Actinomycetales; family Micrococcaceae; genus Specibacter; species Specibacter livingstonensis. The sequence goes on along the minus strand of NZ_QJVD01000029.1, from coordinate 10,432 downwards.
CACCATGTGCAGGAAGCGTTGGGCGACCATGGCTGCAGTAGCCGGTTCAAAGAGGGCCGGATCGTAGCTGAGCGATCCGCGCAGGCCTGAGCCGGGGCCTTCCTCGGCCAGGTCCAGCAGCAGGTCGAATTTGGCTCCTCCCGGTTCAGTGGACCGGTCCGCCGTGGCGCGCAGGCCCGGCATCGAGAGCTGTTCGGGTGCGCCGTTGGCGAGTGTGAGCATGACCTGGAACAAGGGGTGACGGTCCTGCGAGCGGGCCGGGTTTAGTTCTTCAACAACCCGATCGAACGGCGCGTCCTGGTTGGCATAGGCACGCAGGTTGGTGAACCGCACGGCGTCAATGAGTTCCCCGGCTGTGGGGTTGTTCGAGGTGTCGGTCCGCAGCACCAGGGTGTTGACAAAGAAGCCCACGAGGTCATCGAGGGCAGTGTCCGGGCGGCCGGCAACCGGGGTTCCGATGGGAATGTCCGTGCCTGCACCGAGCTTCGTCAGTAATGCCGCGAAGACGGCCTGCAGCACCATGAAGAGGCTGGCATTGTGCTCCCTGGCCAGGGACGAGAGCCGTTCATGGGTTTCGGCACCGATCTCCAGAGGCACGGAGGCCGGGCCCCACGGTGCCGCCCGTGTGCCGCGGGCGCTGTCGAAGGGCAGGGCCAGCTCCTCGGGGCACCCGTCCAGCTCGGCTTTCCAGAACGCCAGCTGGCGGGAGATGGGGCTCTGTGAATCGTCTTCGCTGCCCAGCTCTGCGCGCTGCCAAAGCGCATAGTCCGCGTACTGCACCGGCAGTGGCGTGAAGTCCGGGTGCGCGTTCCGGGCACGGGCGGAGTAGGCCGTGGACAGGTCGGCTGCCAGCGGTCCCAGCGACCAGCCGTCGGCGGCGATGTGGTGCAGGGTCAACAGCAGGACATGCTCCCGGGCACCGAGCTGGAAAAGCGCAGCGCGCAGCGGAAGCTCGGTGGCGACGTCGAAGCCGCGGGCTGACTCGGCCTGGACCACGCGGTCCAGGTGCTCCGCCGTGGTTTGCACGGCGGTGAGCGGAACCTTGGCCTGGTTCGCCGGGAGGATCCGCTGTTCCGGTTCGCCGTCCGTCAACGCGAACACGGTGTGCAGGCTTTCATGGCGTGCCACAACGTCGTTGACGGCCCTTTCCAGCGCGGCGACATCCAGCTGACCGGAAAGCCTGAGCACGATCGGAATGTTGTAGGCCCCGGACGCCGGTTCGAAGCGGTTCAGGAACCACAGGCGGCGCTGGGCATGGGAGAGCGGCAGGGGACTGGGGCGCTCCTGGCGGCCCAACGGACGCGAACCTGGCACTGGAGCGTCCAAGGTCTGGGCGATGCCGGCGACAGTGGGAAATTCAAAGACGGTGCGCAGTGTCGGGGCGGATCCAAGCTTTCCACGCAACACGGCCACCAGCCGGGTGGCCAGCAATGAATGGCCGCCCAGTTCGAAGAAGTCGTCGTCGCGCCCCACCTCGTCCAGGCCCAGCACCTCCAAGAAGGCCTCCGAGACCGTTCGTTCGGCATCGTTGTGCGGTGCCGCCGAGGTGCTGCCGGTGTCAGGCTCCGGCAGTGCCTTGGTGTCCAGCTTTCCATTGGGGGTCAGCGGGATCCGGGGGATGCGCACAATCGCGGACGGGACCATGTAGTCCGGCAGGCTGTGGCGGATGGCGGCGCGGATGGCCGCAGTGTCGACCTCATCTTCACTGGTGATGTAACCCAGCAGCTGGTCGTAGCCGGCCCGGTTTTTGGACACGACGACGGCGGCATGGTTTACGCCGGGGGTGCCACGGAGCACTTCCTCGATTTCGGACAGTTCAATCCTGAAACCCCGGATCTTGACCTGCTGGTCAATGCGGCCCAGGAACTCAACCCCGGAGTTGGCCAGCCGTCGGACCACGTCGCCGGTGCGGTACATGCGCGAACCGTCAGAAGCGAAAGGATCTGCGATGAAGCGTTCGGAACTGAGTTCGGGCTGATCGAGATAGCCCCGTGCCACGTTGTGCCCGGCGACGTAGAGCTCGCCAATGGCGTTTCCCGGCACAGGGTTCAGCCCGGAGTCCAGGATGTAGTGGCGGCTGTTGGCCACCGAGGAACCCAGGTGCGGGGCAATGCCAGGTTCCATGATGGCCGTCATGCTGTCCACGGTGGTTTCGGTGGGGCCGTAGAAATTGTAGGCCGTGACGCCGTCGATTTGGGCGAGCACACCCCACAACGTCGGGTCAACCGCTTCGCCGCCCAGCGCCACCACGGAGGGGTGCGTGCCGCCGTCGAACAGCCCTTCCGCCAGGAGCGCCTTGGCAAAGGACGGAGTGGTTTCAATGCTGTCGATCCGCTGCTGTGCCAGATACTTGGCCAGGGCCTGCGGGTCCCGGCGGGTGAGGTCGTCGACCAGGTGGAGTTCATGACCGGCCATGAGCCACAGGATCGGATCCCACGATGCGTCGAAGGAGAGCCCTGCCGTGTGGGCCACCCGCAGGGTGCGGCCCAGCCTGGCCTCGGCGGGACGGAAAATGTCTTCGCGGTGTGAGAAATAAAGGTTCAGCAGCGCGCGGTGTTCGACGCCAACTGCCTTGGGCCGGCCGGTGGATCCTGAGGTGAAGATGATGTAGGCGAGGTCGTGCTGGCCGGCCGCGATGGTTTCCGGCCGGCGCGGCGGCAGGCCGGAAAGGGTTGCTTCCACGGCGGTGTCGTCAAGGACCACTTCAGGCACGGGGCTTGCCAGGTGGTGCTTCGACTGCGGATCGGTGAACTCTGAGGAGGTCAGCAGGAGCAGCGGTGCGGCGTCCTCCAACATGGCCTGGACCCGACCTTCGGGGTAGTCGGGGTCGATCGGAACGTAGGCGGCGCCGGACTTCAGTATTGCCACAATGGCGACGGCCAGGAGGGTGCTCCGTCCCAGGCGCACGGCCACCGATTCGCCGGCCTGGGCTCCCCGGCGGCGCAGGTAGTGCGCCAACTGGTTGGATCTTTGGTCGAGTTCGGCAAAGCTGAGCTCACCGTCCGCAGCCACCAGGGCCCGGGCCGCGGGTGTTGATGCTGCGTGGACTTCGAATTCTTCGGCAACAGTGTGGGCTGGCAGGCTCATGGACTCCGCACCGCCCAACGCCAACAGTTCCCGCTCTTCCTCCGGCGTCGTTACGGTGAGGGCGGCAACTATGGTGCCGGGGGCCGCGGTGATTTTGCCGAGCAGGCGGGTAAAGCGCTGAAGGTGGTCCCTGACGGCGTCGCGGCTGTACAGCTGGGAGTTGGCTTCAAATTGGATGGTGACGTTCTCGGCGCTGTCAACGGCGCTGCCCTGTCCCGGCTGCAATCCGTGGATCACGATCGAGAGGTCGTCGATCGGGCCAGTGGAAAGGATGTTCATGGTTGCGTTGGACGGGCCAAAATTGATGCCGTCAACGATCGGCAGGATGTTGATCGACGGCCCAATGTAGCCTGGGCGTGCATTGAGGCCCCCATGGCGGAACCTCTGGTGGATCAGGGCATTGCGCAGGGAGCCGCCCGCGTTCACAATGGTGCCTTGGAGCGTTTCTTCGGGCGACACTTCAAAGCGGACGGGGACGATGTTCGACAGCATCGACGGAACGGACTTTGCCACTGCGCCGCGGCGTGCTGTGACCGGCAAGGCAAGGGAAACGTGCCTCTCGCCCGTCATTTTGTGCAGGTAGATGGCCGCAGCAGCGAGAATGAGCGCTGGCGCACTGGCTGATCCGGCGGCAAGCCCGACCACAATGTCCCGGGGGAGAGCCGCTGACAGGCGAACCAGTCCTATGGCATTGCGGGTGGGGCGTTCTGCCAGCCCCGGCGCAGGCCCGGCGTCTGCCAGGGCGTCCTGCCAGAATTCCTTGTCGGCTTCGGCATGGCGGGACTCCACATAGCCGGCCTCGTCCAACAACAGTGAATCCAGCGACGGGAACACTTTGGATGCGCCCTCCGCTGCACCAGCTGGTTCGTCCGAGCCGTTGGCGAGCAGTTCGTTGTAGATCGCGGCGACGCGCTTGAGCACAAGCACGGCGGAGTAGCCGTCAAGCATCAAGTGGTGCACGCGCTGGTAAAAGAAGTACCTGTGGTCCCCGACCCGAAACAGTTCCACGTGGAGCAGCGGGTCCGTGGCCACATTGCGCGCCTCGGCGAGATCGTCGTCCATCAACGTCCGGGCGTGTCCGGCGGCCGCGCCGGTGCGCCCCTCCCAACTGCGCAGATCAGTCACATGCAGCTGTACCCGCGACGGCGAGATGAGCTGGTGCGGGCCGTGGTCGTCCTCGGCGAAGCGCACATTCAAGGCATCCGTCTCGGCGATGGCCGTCCGCACCGCCAGGCACATCAGCCCGGCATCAAGGTCGCCGTGAATATCCACAAACTGCGCAATCTGGTACATCGGATTTTCCGGCTCCAGATTTTGGGCGTACCAAATGCCCCGCTGCGCCATTGTCAGGTCGCGGCGGGCGCCGGTGTGGAACGAAGACATGGAATATGCGTGCTGGGACATGGGCCTTCTCAAGATCGCGGTTTCCCGGCGAAGGCCGGGGCTGGCTGGTGCGGGAACACGACGAATGGTCTCGGAGCCTTGCAACCCGAGGCAGGCAGTGGTTGGACCTGCCCCGGATTGAATGCTTGGCACCATACGAGGTAGCGAGGGTTACTGGAACTGGCCCAGCTGCAGCGGGCCGAAGGGGATGGACACCAGCGGCCCGTTGACCAGGGGTGCGCCCAAGAGCGGCCCGGAGATGAGGGCGCCGTTGAAGAAGGAGCCGCCCAAAATGGACGTCGACGTCGCGGGGAAGGTTTGGCTGGCGGCCGCAGGGGTTGTGGTCGCGGCGCTCGCAGGTCCGGTCCCCACGGCGAGTCCGCCAATGGCAAAGGCTGCTGCGATGGAGATCGTTCCAATGGTCTTTGCTGAGGTCTGCACTGTATTCTCCTGGTGTTGTCGTCACTTTTTCTTTGCCGCAGGCGATGAGTTACCAGGCGGAGTCATAGGACATTCGGAACCAACCCAGCCTCAGATGGGTATTCCCGCCCACAATTTGAAACCGGGCTGCGTCTTCGCCAACACGGCCATGAGCACCACGGACTGCGCCATGACGTCACAGGCCGGAGGGGTTCTGATACGACCGGGAGCACCGTGTATTTTGCGTCCTCGCCGGAAAGTGCCTTTCAGGAGGTGCTCTCTCCGTTCGCCTAAAAGCTGGGCGGTCGCAGTTCGTTGGAGAAGGACGCTGCCGCGTTGGGCCTGTCGTTGGAGGATTTTGTGGCTGCCGTCGGCAGGGAGTGGGATGAAAGCTCGTTCATGGGCCGAGGCAGCCTGCCGGCCCAGTGGCGGGTCCGCCTCCGCCTGTATCACCTGCGGCTTGCCGAACCCGGGTGGTGGGTTGATATTGGCCACCGGGAGACTCTCGCTGCCGTCCGTCGAATTCTGGGTGAAGACCTTCACGCTGCCACCGGCTGCGCTGAAGTCACTCTGGCCGAACTCCATGCGCCCAACCGGGAAGTGACCACCCGCATTGCCAGCTGGTTGCGCGGGCTCGTTCTTGATGATGGGACGCGAGCTCTCGGGATTCGTTACAACAGCAAGTTTGGCGGCGAGTGTTTCGCCTACTGGCTGCGGCGCCGGGATGATGGACTGGGAAACGAATCCCTTCACTCCGAGTCCGAAGCTGCCATCATCTTGCGCACTGACGCGCTGCACATCGCTGCAAAGCGTTTGGGAATGCGCTGTTTCTAACGCGCGAGGACCGCCGGCAGCCTTGGGTCTGTGTTGAGCGTCGCCAGTCAACGGAACTGTTCAGGGGGTGGCTCCCGCGATGCAAATTCAGACTCGGCTGCTGGATTCAGATCGTTTAGTCTGCAGATGAGCTTTTCAGGCTTTTGTGGCGTCTTGGCATGGTCTGTTGAAACGGTTTCAGGTCTCGTCGGTTTCCGGGTATGGCGTTGGTTTTTGTCCGTTGGGCGCCACACCGGCGGGACAGCGTGGGCTGGATTCGGGTGCTTGGCTGAAGATCTGGCGGTAGAGGTCTTCACCGAAGCTGGTGAAAATGGGTTCGCCTTGGACGATCCGGTGTGTCCGCCGGCCGTTGGCTTCCCGCTGTGCCTGTAGAAAGAGGGCGTTAGGCAGGTGTTGGGAGTATAACCCGTGGGCGAGGTCGAAGAAATGCGTGACGAAAACGACCCTCATGTTGGTATCCAGCAGGGCTGAGATGATGTTCCTGGCGATGGCGGATCCTTCCCGTTCGTTGGTGGCTGAGAAGGATTCATTGAAAAGCACGAGTGAGTGCCGGGCGAGGTTGTCTGCGATGGCGCTCATCCGGTCCAGTTCCTCATCGAGCTTCCCGCTTTGGAGTTCGGTGTCTTCCTCGCGTTTGTAGTGGGTGTGGATCCCGTTGCTGATGCTTGAGGTGAAGTAGTCGGCGCAGACGAACATGCCGCACTGCATCATTAGCTGTGATGTGCCCAGGCTGCGTAGGAATGTTGACTTCCCGCCTTCGTTGGCTCCGGTGACCACGATGAGATTGCGGCCGCCGGCATCCATGTCGTTGCCGACCACCCTGGCCGTCCCGGCGAGGACCAGGGAGAGGTCATGGAGGTTCCGGGCACCGAGCTCGAGCTGGTTCACGGGTTCGGGTTTGGGGAAGCAGATTGGTCCGCCGTTGGCGTCAAGGACCTGGCACAGGTTCAGGCACCCGATGTAGAAGGCGAGTTCGGCACGGAGCATGGTGAAGAAGCTGACGATGTGGGCGTCGGCCTGGTCCAGGGCGTGGGCTGCCAGGGCGATGCCGTGGTTGTGGAGTTCGGCGAGGGCGCGGGCCCCGGCTTCGTCGCGGGGGTGGATGTCGAAGGAATAGGACTCGTCTTGCCGTTTGTAGATCCGTTGGAGCCAGTTGCCGTCCTGCCGGTTGGGGCGCCTCAGTGTGTACTGCTCACCCTTGTTTGCGTAGCCCAGTCCCGCGCTGATCAGGACGCCGTGGTGCAGGCGCAGCAGGTCCAGGTGCTGGGTGGCGAGTTGGAAGTAGTCTTCGTTGAGTTCGTCGGTGATCATGGTGAAGAACCTGGTGAATCCGGGTGAGTGGAATTTGTCCTTGTTGTCGTCGGTGATGGTGCGTAGGCGGCGCATCATGCCGATGAGCAGTTCCAGGGACTCGATGGATCGGCGCAGGATCGCGTCGGGGTAGTTGAAGAAGATGCTGTGGTAGATCTTCTTTTCCGCGGCGACGGTGTCTTCGGCGAGGGCGTAGAGCGCCCGGACGGTGTCGGGGTTCTCCAGGGCGTCGATGAGGTTTTGTTGGCGGTAGGTGATGTCCCCAACCGTGGTCAGGGGTGTCCGCAACGCTTTTTGCGCAGCGTCGTACAGGTAAGGGTCTTCGGCTGCCATGGCCGTGAAGAGGCGTTCCAGGTCCAGGTCACGGGCCAGCGCCCGGGAAGTAGTGGAGCTCTCGACGACCCGGCCGAGGTCCCTGTCGTCGTACATCAGGAAGGCCTTCATGGGATGATCCGTTCCTTGAGTTGGTCGTGGGTGAGACGGTATTTCCGGGCGAGGACCATGGCGTAGGCGAGCCCGTCGGCTGGTTTGCGAATGACTTTGAAGGTCCGTTTCGCCGGGTCGTTTTCATCGACGGTGCTGACCATGCTGACTGTGGCCTGGTTCAAGGAGGCCAGTTCGTCCACGAAGGTCACGCACACGCAGACCAAGCCCATCGCGGTGATCCTGCCCAGGATCTTTCCGCCCAGGTCGATGGCATCGGCGAGGGTGGTGGAGGTGAATATCTCATTGAGGATCACCAGGCTCTCGGGTGTGGCGTGTTGGAGGATGTCGTGGATGCGGACCAGGTCGTCCATCAGTTTCCCCGCAGGTCCGCCGTGTTTTCACCGCGTTCAAAATGCGTGAATATTTTGTCCGGCAAAAACAGCTCGGCCCGTGTGCCGGGGACAGGCAGCCCCAGGGACGCCAGGTAGTGGAGCTGGCCAATGGTGCGCGCAAACGTTGTCTTGCCGCCCTGGTTCGGCCCCGAAACAACAAAGATCCGTTCCGGGGCACGCAACCGGAAATCGTTGCACACCACCGGCCGGTGCTTGGCTGCAAGCACATGGGCCAAGGCCAGGTCGAAGGTATCCTCCACGCGCAGGTCCCTGGAAGTCGACACTGTCGGGAGGCAAAAGTGGAGCCCTGCGTCCGCGAGGGGTCCGGCGTGGTCCAGGTAGGCCAGGTAGAACTGGATTTCCCGGTCAAAGCGGAGCATCACCTCGTCGGCAAAGTCCTGATTGTCCTGGAAGAAACGGTCCAGGGAAGCAAAGACATCCGGGAAGAGTTTTGCCGCTCGCTCCATGATCATGGCTTCGAGATGGTCCATCTCAAGGATGGTCCGGCTTTTGTCTTCAAAGGCGCCGAGCTGGTGTTGTTGGAAGCGTTGGAAGGTCTCCTGAACCTCTGCGGCGTGGTCGGTTTGGCCATCGTAGCGGGAGACTGTCACCCGGCTGCCCTTGATCCGAAGGCAGTACCTGATCTCCTTGAGGCTTTTTAGGACCGCCCGTGATTCTGTTCCCAGAGTGTGGAACGCCTCCGAAGCTGCCTGGCCGCGTACGTAGTCCCTGAAGGCCAGAAGCCCCGGCGAGGTGGGATCGGCGTCGTCCAAATCGCGACGGAGTGCTTCGACCGCGGAGCAATAGCACTCAGCTGCGACGACAAAAACGTCCTCGCGCTGGTACTGGTAGCGAAGTGCGGCGGCCTGGACCAGGTGGCTGCGCATTTCCTGGAGACTGCGGGCCCACGAATCAATCATGGCCCGAATGACACCGTCTTCAAGGTCGGAGATGACCTGGTGGCGGTAGGTGATCTCCTCCACGCTTGCAAGGGGGCTGAGGAAAAGGGGAACGAGATCGTAGGGCTCCCGCCCCGCCGTCACGTTCTGGATGACGTGGTTGAGTTGCAGGTCGGCGAGGAAGGACTGCTGCTCCGGGCGGAGCGGTGCCGCTTGGGGAAGCATGAACAAAATGCTGGAAAAGGATTTGGTGCCCGGTTCAACGACCATGGCGGGTTCAGTATTGGAAAGCATGGTTCGGCCTCCGTCCGTTGCGTGCGGACAGGAGCCATAAGCCGTGCGGCAGTTTGAGCCGAAAACGTCGGCTCGGGCGGGTTCCATCGCCCATGCCCATGATAAACCGAAATGCAGGCGATTGCCACGGCAACCGAGTGGCGGGCACATGAACCAGACCCGGATGTCCGGGGTCCAGGGGGGCGGTGGTGGAGTATGATGCAGATAGCAACAGGGTGGAGGGTCCCACCCTTTCGAACTAGCGGCCACGGCCGCCAACGGTCCCTACCTTTGGACAAGATGCAACGGCGTTTTGGGCGGTGGGACGATGACTGCTTCTCTTCCGGAATACCTCCTGCGGGACAGGTGGCTCCCGGCCGTGGCCCGCCGAGAAACATGCCAGCTGGTCCGGGCCCGCGGGGCGGTGACGTCATGGTGGTGAACCTTGCCCTGAATGCCGTGGGCGTGGCTCGTGGCGGGAGCGCGATCCGTGCCGGAGTCACCGCCGCGCTGATCCCCGGCGCCAAAATAGGGGTCGTCGGCCCGAACGGCTCCGGCAAATCAACGCTTCTGATGATCATGGCCGGCCTGGACCCCCGTTACCCCACAACGACACCCTTACTGGCGCCCCAATCACCAAACGACGCGACGCTCAACACCTGGCAGGCTGGCCGATACATTCCAAAGCCACCACTCGGGTACCGAACCCGCAAGGTGGCGGCAAGGGTGCCAATATGCAGGAAAGGAAACAGTGATGACGGAGACGACAGGGGACACCGGGCATGTGTACCTGGTGCGGCATGGAAAAACCGGACTCAACGCCGGCCACTACATCCGCGGCCACGCGAACCCAGCCCTGGACCAGGCCGGGCTGGTTGAGGCCCATGCCCTCGCTACGGTTCTTGCCACCAAACGCCTGGTCCAGGTGATTTCAAGCCCCCTGGACCGGGCAGCGGACACCGCCCGCATCATTGCCGAAACGTCCCGGGTGCCCCACAGCACGGATGACCGCTTTACCGACCGCGACTACGGGCCCTGGACCGGCTACAGCGAGTTCACCGTGGCCGGCCGGTGGGGCAGCCCCGGGCAGGCGCCCGGCGTCGAGGGCACCGAGTCCGTCCTGGCCCGGGCCCGGCCAGCCCTGGACGCCGTCCTGGACACCGCCCCCGGGGGACCGGTGGCCGTCGTCACCCACAACGCCGTCATCCGCGCCCTGCTCGCCGACCTTGCCCCGGGCCGGTTCCGGCCCAATGACCCCGTTACCTTTTAAGTAGCCCCTAAACGAGTATGAATTGGGGTTGTTGGCCTGTCGGTCCCGGCATGATTGAAGCCCCCAGTCATCAATGATCCGGGGGGTGTTGTCACCGGGATTCGCCAGGCGCCAGGGATATCGCTAATGGGGACCGG
>NZ_QJVD01000028.1 GCF_003219815.1 Arthrobacter livingstonensis | reverse complement strand
AATCTTCCGTTTGCGTGTTGGCTGGTTTGTTCATCATGCGATCGAGCATAGATCCACTGGCACGGGGCCGGTAGAGCACAAAGTCCCCCATCGTCGCTGCTGGAGGCGCTATTCGAGTCCGGCCCTGATTGCGTCATTGAGCGGCGTGCGCCATGACATTGGCGCCTTCAGCGTAAATCGCCTGCCTGTAACGGTCTCGGGAACAATCCGGATGAGATGCTCCTTATTGACGCCCTGCCAGGGAAAGAGAGCGCGGCCGACGGTGTCCAGGGTGGTGTCCGTGGAGGCCACCACCACGGCACGGCCCTTAACAACGACGCTCCAGGCGAAGCCGAACTCCGCACTCACGGCGTCCGCCTCCAGTGCAACGTTTGCGTCGGCCTCCATTGCACTTAATTTGGTGCCGTCACCGGTCCGAAAGATCATTGTCTCCTGGTCCACCTTGTAGTTCACCGGGAACACATCAGGGCGGCCGTCGGCCGTGACTGCCAGCCGCCCAATCGTCGTTTCACGCAGGAGCTTCCAGCATTGCTGGGTATCCAGAATTTCTGCTTGTGGCACCACGTTGTTATCTCTCATGTGCACGATGCTATGGCACGAGGTGTCGCTTAAACAGGGTCTAAGGACCCGAACCCCGTGCGGGATCCGTGGAGTCGGCCTGCCGTGCTAGCGCTGGCCTCCGGCGCTGTGCCGCGCGGTCCACGCCAAGTAACCACCAAGTGCACCCACAGCGCCTACACCGCCCGTAACAAGGACGTTTTGCCATGTCCGCAGACGGTCGAGGTCTGCAGCAGTCAGGTCACCTATCCCTCGAATAAAGGCCGCCACCATCATGCCTGCAACGAGGCGATTACCGATACGTTCAGCGCGAGTCATCAGGGGCGCCAATTCCGCTGCCCGCAGATGTACCTCGACGCCGTCGTCCAGAGTGTCAAGCAGTCGCCGGAGTTTGTCCGGGAGATTGGCACCGAAGTCTGCAGCGTCCAAGCCCCATCGGGAGAGTTTGCGCGTGAAATTGCGGGGAATTACCCGTTCGAAGGCCAACCTGCCGGCATAGGGCCTGACGACTGCTCCGAGGTTGAAGTTCGGGTTCAACCGCGCCCCCATTCCTTCTGTCATGAAGATCATTTTCGTCAACATGGCCATTTCGCTGGGCAGTTGCAGGCGGTGATTGCGCAGAATCGCCAGTATTTGGGTGATGAGGGGCGAGATTTCAATTTGCCCCAGTTGCCGTCCCTGATATTGCTGCATGAAGCGCAGAACGTCTTGCCGTAGCAGGCCACGATCCGCGGCGGGGCGGTTGATGGACAGTTCCAGCAGCGACCGGCAGATTCGGTCCGGGTCATCGTAGCTGAACGCCAACAGCAGGCTTCCGAGGTGCTCCCGGAGTTCCTTGCCGACTTCGCCCACCATGCCGAAGTCGATCAAACCTATTCGACCGGTTGATTCAACAAACAGGTTGCCCGGGTGCGGGTCTGCATGGAAGAAGCCATCCTCAAAGATCATTTTGACCGCGGCCTTGGCCGCCTGGTCGGCCAATCGGTTTCTGTCGATGACAGGCATGGCGAGGACTTCGGCGTCGTCGATCTTCAGGCCGTAAATCCGTTCGATGGTCAGTACCCGGGATGTGGTCGTGGGCCAAAAGATTTTCGGAATGTGAATGCTCGAATCGTTGGCAAAATTGCTGGCGAATCGTTCCGCATTGTGACCTTCCTGCAGGTAGTCGAGTTCGGCGCGCAGTGTTGCCGCGAACCCTGCGGAAATGGCCTCGAGGTTATAATCTGCCATTGCCGCCCAGTTGCGACTTGCCTGGTGGGCAAGGTTCGCCAGGATCTCCAGATCCTCCTGGACTTGGGCAACGACTCCAGGGCGTCGAACCTTGACCACGACGGCGGTGCCGTCGTGCAGTGTTGCTGCATGAGCCTGGCCAATCGAGGCACTGGCCAGCGGGGTGTCACTAAAAGTACTGAAGAGCTCTTCGGGCGTTGCACCCAGCTCCTGCTCGATGACGTTGCGAATAACGTCCGAAGGCACTGGCGGCGCCGCATTTTGAAGTTTGGACAGTGCCGCGAGGTAGCCCGGTGGAAGGATGTCGGGCCGCGTGGAAAGTACCTGCCCGAGTTTGATAAACGTCGGTCCGAGCTCTTCCAGTGCGCGCCTCAACCGCTCGGGATTCGAGACATTTCCAGCCTGCCCGGATACAGGCCCTGGATGCAACCGACCGAGACCAATCGTGGCTGCCAGAGAGCCGAAGCCATGCCGCGCCAAGATTTGCGCAACCTCGGCATAGCGTTGAAAATGGTTGCCCATGATTTGCTCCCAGCGTTGACTGTTTTCTCTTGTGTGGATGGTCGGGGAAATGATTCTGTTGTTGTGGAAAGTTATTAAGGGCGATGTTGATCCGATTCGTCCCGATCGAAAGTCCCCGGGTCCAATCGGAACGGCAGATATTTGTCCCTCAGTTGGGGAACGCAGGTAGATCCACCGGTTGATGCCCACAATGAGATCGAAGGGTGTCCGCTCATATCGGCCGGTGGTGATGATGGCGAATCGTGCCCGCCATGGCGGACATTGCCCGAGTCTGGATTCCCCATGTCAACCACTTTGTCTCGCCCGGCGAGGAGTCAGTAGGGGCAAAGGTCCCCAGTGCGGACGTATTCGGATTGTGGGGTGAAGTTTGGCCTTCGATGGAGGCCCGTTTGCCCAATGCGAAACCTTGACAATCAAGGACTTGACCGGCTTAACAATGGGACGATGTGGCTGATGGGTCTGTGCGCTCCCCGCCGTTGTCCAACTGGTTCAGGAAGTCGGCAAATCCGCCGTCGACGCGGCTGTGGCGGCGGCCTGAAGTGGTGACTCGGCAGGAATCCGTTGCCATGACGGCGTAGCCCTGTGTGCGGGCTTTGGCGACGAAGTCGCGGTCCTCGTGGAGCGATTGGTCGCTGAATCCGCCGAGCTTTGTGAACACCTCGGCCCGGAACCCCAAGTTGGCCCCGTGAATGTGTGGATGGCCTTCGCTCAAATCGTGGCAGGCAAACCACCGCGCCAACGCGGCGCTGCTCAGGTCCACGTGCACCGGTTCCACAGTGCCGGCCACGACGTGTGCGCCAGCCATGGCAAGGCCATAATGGCGCCACAGCCAATCGGCGGGCACCATGCTGTCCGCATCCGTGTTGGCGATCCAAAGGTGGGCAGGCGGCACTTTTGCCAGTGACATCGCAGCGGTGATGCCCACATTCCGGGCCGCACCTACCCGTCCGGCGGAAGTATGCCTGAGGAGCACCTTTGGATGGTGCGCCACGATTTGTGCGGAATTGTCGCTGGTGCGGTCCAGGACGACGGTGAGCGACGTTGGAATGGAGACCTTCCAGGCGAAATGGGCCATGGCCGCTTCGAGGGAGGTGAGCGCGTTCGGCAACAGTTGCGCTTCGTTTCTGGCGGGCACGACGACGGCGATCTCGCCTATGTGTGTAGTCACGGCGGGTTCCCGAATGTGAAAATGTCGAGTAGGAAGTCCTCTTCGGCATGGGCGTCCACACGTGTGAGCCGGGCATCTGTGCGCAATTGGCGGTGGACGTCGTCCCCGTTGAGCGGCCAGCCGGATATTGGATGGCGCCAGTGGCACGCAGCCAGGCACGCGTTTGGCAGCATGGAGGCGGCCATGCGGTCAATTACGGTGGACAGTTCCCCGGCGGAGAAGTAGTAGCCAACCTCGGAAAGGACGAACAAGTCGAAACGGCCGGCGGGCCATCCGTCCGGAAGCAGGGCCTGAACGATGGTGGTGTTCCCAGCTGCCGCGGTGCGTTTCGTGGCTGTCCTTACCGCCTCGGCACTGGCGTCGACCCCCACAATCTGCACGGAGCGGAGCGCCAGCTCCGCGGTCAGGGCCCCCGTGGAGCAGCCGAGTTCAAACACGGAATTAAACGACGCGCGGGGCAGGGCGCCCAGCAACAGCGAGCGCTTGCGTTGTTCATATCCGGAGTCCGGATCCCAGGGTTCGGCACCGCCGATGTGGATGGCATTGAACTGCGTCTGCAGCCAACCGGAATATGCGGTGCCCGCACGTGTGAACTGCCCCGCGGCATCAATGAACGTTTCGAAGCTCCGCTCGAAATGCGACAGGAGGGCCGATGAAAGGAGGGCTTCATCCCCGGCGGCGGGTGACAGCGGCGCGACTTGGCTGGCATGGCTTGATATCGCCGCCGCCTTCGTCGCCTGCTCCTCCACGGTCAGGTTCAGCCTTCTCAAGGCCGGCCAGGGGACTCGATCATTGCCGGGCGAGCCCCAGTGCCACAACCAGATTGGATACTCCAGAAACAGGCTGTGGGTCGTCCGCGCGGCCCTGCCGGCTGCGGCCCCGGCCGCATCGTGGTCAGTGTGGCCGTCGCCTGACCAGGGTGCAACCACCAGCGTCTTGTGACTGTTGTGCGTTGCGGCGGCGGCAATTTCGTTTTCCAGTTGTGTGCCGTGGGCTGACAGCCTGCCGTCAGGCATGCCGAGGACCCTGTGGCCTACGTCGGGGGCCATGCGCTCAAGCGCGCTGCGAAGTTCAACGGCACGCACCGCTGCCAACTCAGCGGGTGTATGTGTGGGGGAGCCAGGGTGGGAGTTCTCGCCCAAAGTTGCGACAACAACCTCGATCGGCACACCGTGTCGCGCGGCACGTTGCAGGAGACCGGCGGCGCCGAGCGTCTCGTCGTCGGGATGCGCGGCGATCACTACGAGCTTGTCAAGTGCGGCCCAATCGATGTGTAGATCCAACATTTCGGCAATTCGCGGACTGCACAGCCAGTCCGTCTCGGCCGTCGTCTGTTGATTGTGGGTGAAAGCTACCATGGCGCTGTCCCGGCGTCGGACGCTGTGACGGCGGCGAGGATTGCTGCTCCGTGCGCCGCGATGGATCGTTCGGCGTGGTCTTGGCGGAGGTAGAGTTGCAGATCCGCCACCCGTTGGGTGTGTTCCGGCTCGAAGGCCAGGGGCTCCGGTCCCATGCCGTGTGCCGTCACGGAAAGCACGGTTTCGGCTGCCGAGACGACGGTGGCCCGGACGCGTCCTGCGACGATGGCTGAGTGTGTTCCGAAGCCGGCGTCTGTGCGGCGGGCACCGTCAGCTTCAGGGGCTGCAGCTTGAAACGAGGACCTGCTGGCCCACAGTGCCTGGTCGGCACTGCCGAGGTGCAGAAGGGCAATTTGATCCGGTTTCCGTGAACGGCAGTGTTGGTAAAGGCGTCTGGCGAGTGCGGTGGCCGCACCGTGCCAGATGGCTGCAACACCCGCCCCGCCCCACGAAAAGCCGGGCCTTTGGACGTACCATTCGGGTGCGCCCACCGGTACCGCAGGTACATTGGACATCGACAAACCCTGGCTGGGCACCGTTGGCAAGCCCAGTGCCGTCCAGGGCCGCCCCGCGCTGGTGATCCCTGGCACACGCAGGTCGATGGCGAACAGTTGAATGCCGTTGTCGGTTCGGGCGGTGACGAGTGCGTTGCTCAACTCGTTGGCCAGCGAACACCACGGTTTGTCCCCGTCCAACCGCCAGCCGCTGCCTGCCGGTGTGGCAAGCAGCTGCTGTCCGGGCCCCTGGGCCGCAAACACACCCCACGTGGCGTTGTCTGTGTGGAGCTCGGTTTGATCAGCCTGGGCGAGAATTGCCAAGGCGTCCAGGTGCGGTTCGATGATGCGCGCCGCAGTGAGGTCGGCGGCGCCCAACGTTGCCAGCGACTGCCAAAGGTCGAGTGTATGTCCCTGTTGGGGAAGGGGCATGGTGCGTCCCAGCTCCCGGGCCAAGGCAAGTATCGACGCGGTCTCCCCGTGGCAGCTCAGCGCCGCGGCATATATTTCATTCAACGGGGCCATGCTGTCCGGTGAGGGGGCCGCAGCAGTTGCGTCCAACTGAACACCCAAAGTCGTTGCTGCATCGGAGGGGGCCACGTGCGTTGCGGGTGAAGTGTGGCTGGCGAGGGACACTGGGCCGACTCCTTGAGGTGGCAAAGGGACGTGGATAAGCAGGAACTGTGGCGCCTCGACTTACGAACGCCGTGGAACCGCCGTGGACGGCGGCTATTCGCCGGAGGCGTCCTCGTCTGATTCGGAGGAGAACGACTCGCGGTCCGGACGCGTCGGGCCAGCGTTGTCGTCGTCGAGGGGAGCATCAGTTGACGGGGCCTCCGACGGGGTTTCGTCGGCAGGGTCAACATGGGCAAAGCTTGGATCCGCCATGTCCTTTTCGTCCCGGAACTGCTCGTCGGTGCCGCCCAGGCTGCCCGCACCCGGTTCACCATCACTTCCGGCGTCTTCATTGTCAAGAAAATTCCGGTCGTGTGCGCCCAGGCTTTGATCGGATTTCAGCGCTTCGGCGTCTGTTTGCTGACCGCGGAGGGTCGGGTCTGCAGACCCCGGGTTCGTTGCAGCCGTGGTCGGCATTTCGTCCTCAGGAGAGGGGGAGCCGTAACCTGATTCAGCCGGTTGCTGTGCCTTGGCCGGGTTGCTGTCATTTGCGGAGTCGTTGGCATTCGGGGCGTCGTTGCTCATTGTTTTCTCCTCGGTTATTCGTTGAATCGCATGGCTTTTGGTGCCGCTCCAAGGTGGGGCAGGACTACTGCGGCGGGCCGGACGGCAGTGCGCCCCCTTCGTCCGCCCAGTCGCGGCCCGCGGCGTCGTTCAATGCGGGGTCTGACTCGACATCGGGCAGAGGGTGGTCGGCGTTGGGTTCGGATGCCATGGCCTTCGCGGCAGTGTCTTTCGTGGCGGCAGCCTGCCCATTGTCGTTTTGTCCGGCGTCATGCTTTGCGTTGGCACCATTCCCCGTGGCCTTGTGCAACAGCCGCGAGCCAAGCTCCTTAGCCTCATCCTTGACAGATTCTTCCAGTTGGGTGACGGTCTCCTGAACCTTGTCCGCCTGCCACAAAGTCCGTGCACTCTTTTTGAGGTCTTCGTAGCCGCGGCGGCCCACTCTGGTACCCACCACGTATCCGGCACCCAAACCTGCAACGAATGCTAATTTCGCTTTCATGGAAAACTCCTTGCCCGAACGTAGTGAACTGACTGCAGTGTTGCTGAACCCTGCTCCTACTGTAACCACACGGGAATCCGTCGGGAACCCCCCGCCCCACGGCAGAACGGCTTGTTCACCTTGGTGTGGAGCGACCCTTGATTGTCCACCGATTTATCGAAAGGATGGGTGGAACTTCGAGGATTGGAGAAGGCGGATGAAGGTTCTCATCAAGCTCATCAGCATTGGCGCAAGCCTGGCAGCCGGGACGTTGGCGCGCAAAGGCTTGGAAGCGGCGTGGCGCAAGGGCACGGGAAACGAGCCCCCCAAGGAGGCCACAAACCTCGACAATCCTTTGCCCGGGGTCTTGGTCTTTGCCTTGGTCACTGCCGTGACCGCCGCCGCCATCCAGGTGCTTACGCAACGTGCCACGAAAAAGGCCATGCTGAAGCTGCAACACGATCCGGATCCCAAGGTTGCCAAGGCGCGGGTGTGACGACGACTCAGGTGTGACGATGGCAATTATTTATCCACCACCACCTGCCAAGGCGGGATAGTTAAGACTGGCGGGCCCGGGCAATCAGTTGTCCCAGCGGGCTGGCGGCCAGCCCGTCAAGCAGCGCCTGGACATCTTGATAAACCGCTGAGGCGCCGGCCTCGCGAAGTTCAGCCGCGCTGGTTCCCCCGCTGCAGACACCAACCATGGGCAAGCCGAGTTTCGCGGCAGCAGCAGCGTCCCATACGGCATCGCCGATAAAAATGGCGTGATCGGCGTCGACCCCGGCGGCCTTCAGGGCCGCGTCAACGATGTCCGGACCGGCTTCCCCGCATCCGCGTCTGAAGAACTCGTGGCAGCGGAAATCGCGGCCTCCGCGTCCAGAACCTTCCGCAGTACGTCAAGTTCCTTCTGCTGCGCCGAGGAGGCGAGGACGACGGCGATTCCTGCGTCGGCGCACTGCATGAGTAGATCCTTGGCCCCGCGGAACGGGGCCAGCGCGGGCCAGTGAGTGGAGAAGATCGCGCCGTGGGCCTGCTTCAACTTTTTTGCATGCCCGTCCGGGAGCTCCCGGATTGGGCAAACGCCTGCCATCATGCCAGTGTATGAAAATACGTTGAATCCATCAGTGTCCCGTCAACGTCAAAAAGCGCTGCATACTTCAACTTCCCAGGCATGGGTGATCCTTTCAACAGGACGTGCACCAACTTCGCTCCAGTCTAAGGAGATCGCCGTCGCGATGCACTGGGAGTACTAGTATCCGGCCCGGGTTCCGGACAATATCTGACCATTGCGGACCCGCGATGATTGCAACGATGTCGATATCCTAAAGACGAAGCGTTGCTCCGCGGCATATGATGGCGCACTGGGCCCGGTCATTGGAATTGCGCGGCGTGCAAACTGGCGTTCACTTTCTGCAGGGTTCTTGCTGGCGGTGCCTTTCCACCAACACGTCGCTGAACCCAATTCCACCGCGGAAGCCATTTGTCTAGGTTGTCTTGGTGGCTATTTCTACCCCAGGATCAGTCGGCGCAACTGCGGCTAACGAGGCTCTTCGGTTATTCGACTCCCGAAGTGGGCGCCTGGGTGGTGTGCACGTCAGCCAGTACGGGCGGGTACGTGACGTTGGTGTCCTCAACGCGGGCAAAGGACCGCAGGACGTGCGCGGTAGCCTTCTTCTCAGTCATGATGTCCAGCACAGTGACGCCCCGAACCACCAAGGCATCCCCGATCATGGACCGGTGACAGCGCCACGGTACTGCTTCCGCGCACATGATCACCAAGTCGCTGTGTTTTGCGCGATCCACCAGGGCGTCAACGGCCTCGGCAAATTCAGTTGTTTGCATGTAGTCGGCATAGCCTTGAAACGATTTGTTGCGCCAACCGCCATTTGGGCTGTCCTTGCGTACGTGGCGCAGACCCCCAAGGGCCTTGGCGCGACGGTAGGTGAGACCTTCGGCCCGCAAGCTGGCCGCCAGTGACTCTTCCATGAATTGGGGATTGCGTCTGGACTTGGCAATCGTTCGGACGTCGACCAGTTTCTTCACGCCGTGCGCTTTTAAGAGTGCAATGAATTCATCTATCGGATGTGTGGAATGTCCAACCGTGTAAATTGTTATGCCGTCCATTTTTTCACATTACCGACTAACAGCCATTTGCTCAATGCAGGTAACCGCGCAGCTGATGCAGCGAGTGCGCAGATTCTTGCGGGAAGGGCAGGCGCCCGCACTTTTCATTGCCGACGGAGGGGCCTAGGCTGAACCCATGATTACTCTTCTTGTGGTGTTGCTGGTCATTTGGGTCATTTTGGCCATTGTTGGCTTTGCCATCAAGGGTCTTCTTTGGCTTGCCATTATTGGCATCGTGCTGTTTGTTGCCACGGGCGTCATCGGTTGGATCCGGCGAAAAGCCGTCTCAAGGTAAACATACGGCAGGGGATGTGAAAGATCCGCGGTCCGACGTCCCGGCGACAGCGCCGTCAAGCCGTCCAGGCGGTCGTGCCAGATCCTTTCGCTCGTGCGCTGCGGTGGCTGGCGATCTCTCCGTCCTGCACCAGGTTCAGGGCGCCAAGGTGCTCGGCGGTACCGGCACGGCCGATCGAGTAGTCATCCCATGCCCGCACCCGCACGAAGGCCACCTGAAGACCGGTGGGAGAGGCACCCAGTGCCGCGACGCGCTCGGCAGTCCCGTCAACCATGGCGCGGACCTGCTCGATCTGGGGGTCCAGTAGCTCGTGTACCACAATGAAGTCCCGGCCCACAACGTTCCAATGGGCGTGTTTGAGCCTGAACTGCAGGTCGTTAAGGGCGTGCAGCCGCCCTTGCGGGACCTTCGCGACCTTGTGGCCGTCCTTGATCGACAGCCCCGGCACCGTGAGTCCGGTCCGGGTTTCCTTTCTCGATGCCATCACTTGCTTCTTTACTAGTGGAAGCTGTTGGTGCCGGGCAGGGGCGCGGCATCAAATTCAGCCTGCCTGCTGCCGGGGTCGTGGGCCACACCGGCCGGCTTCCCGGTGAATGGATTGCCGTAACCCCAGGAGGGATCCTCGTGGTCGCGGGTGCGGCTGGGCTGTGGCTGGTCGTCAGGAGGTGTGTGGCTGGGGCTGGTCATCGCGGGGATCCTCACTCTTCCGGTCTATCGCTGCAGGAGCAATGGGCGCCGATTGGGTACGCCGCAGCCGACTCCTCGACCCGCGCCGGGTGGCGCCGGTGTTCCGTACTCCAGCGGGACAAGGCAGCCGCTGCCACCCCCAATTGCCCACGGCATTTCGCCTGCATCGGTGTGCTGTGCAATTGTGTGCTGACGGTGCATGATGGGAAGGGCAGCGCGATCAGGTGTTCTCCTGATCAGTATCGGCGCGCTTGGACTATCTTGACGGCAACGATGGGAGATGGGCTTTCATGGACACCATGGCTTGGATTTGGGTAATTGTCGCGATCGTCGTGGTTTTGGTCATCATTGGCATTCTGGTGGCAGTCAGTACCAAGCGGCGCCGCCGCTTGGCTGAACAGCAGAAGGAGCAGGACCGCGGGCGTGCAGCCAAGTTGCGCGACGAGGGGAAGGCGGGCGAGCTCGACGCCCGTGACCGGCAGGTAGCGGCCGATCGGACAGCGGCGGATGCCGAGCAAGCCGCGGTGGAAGCCGAACGATTGAAGCTTGAAGCAGAGCGGCAGCGTTCCGCGGCCGCCAAGGATGCGCAAGCTTCGCAGGAGAAACTGCACGAAGCGGCGGAGGTGGATCCGGACGTGGATGCATCGTCTTCGGGACGGCAAGGGCGTGCGGTCCCTGACCGCGCGGTGCAGGATCCCGCCGTGCGGGAGCGCACGCCGCAGGATCCTGCGACGCAGGAAGGAACCGCACAGGATCCGGTGACGGAGGACCCTGGATCGCAGGCTCCGGCGCATCGGCGGACGGTGGACGGGAGCTAGCATCGGCCCATTGATTCAATCCCACACATGATGGTGCACAGTGTGAACTGCAGCCGGCGCCGCATCACGTCCCCGGACAATCAAGCAACGGTCCTGCGGACAGCCGGAAAAGATGCGTCATTGGCTGTTACATCTTGGCGAATCTGGCCTTGGTGATTTGGTACAGACCGTAGCAGATCAGGCCCGCGCCGATGAGGGTCAGCAGATAGATGCCGTACGGCTGCTCACGGACGGCCTTCAGCGCGCCATCGAGCCCGGTGGACTCCTTGGGCCGGGCCTGGATGGTGGCAATGATGAACAGCAGCCCGACCAGGAGCAGTGCGATGCCCTTCGCGAGGAAGCCGGCCACACCCAAATACGTAATGATTGACCGGCCGGCGGGCGACGCCGGCAGGACCAGTTTCTTCTTGAAGGATCTGTTGATCCCTCGCACCCCAAAGACTATTCCGACCACTGCGATGGCAACTCCGATGACGATCAGCAGCGGCGGCCCCAGTGGCGCTTTCATGATTTGGGCCGTGGCATCGCTGGTGGATTGTCCGCTGTTTTTACCGCCGCCAAGGCCAAAAGAGGCAAAGAGGACAGCAAGTGCCACAAACACGACTCCCTGGCCGGCTGCGGAAAGTTTCTTCCCCAGCTTCGATGCGGGCTTCAACTGCCGATGTCCAAAAACAACTTCACTCAGCTGCCACAAGGCCAGCGCCGCACAGGCGGCGAAGCCAATCCACAGGAGGAACGCTCCCGCGGGCTGCTTGGCCAGTTGGGCCATGGCACCGCCCTGGTCCGCCTCCTTCGCCTTCCCAAAGGCCAGTTGTACCGCGATGGCGCCGATGAGAATGTGCAAGCACCCGCTAACGGCGAAGCCCGTTCGGGCGGCGAGGACAAAGACACGGGAGTTCGAAGCGTTCGCCGCGGCGTCCTTCAAGTCCTTTTTGATGGTCTTACCCTTCGATCGCCGGGGGGCCAGGCACACTTGTGCGTGGTATTACCACTATTTTGTCACCGGAGGCCGTCCTGCGAATAGGGGAGGGGGAACTTTGCTGGACCCTGTTCACCTTTGGGGATCCCAGGAGTAGAACTGGAACAGGAGCAAAATAATGACAGCAGAGGAGAAGGCAATGACAGACCTGGAATCAGAGCCGGTGGAAATTTCCACGGTTATTGGACCCGGGGACTGGACCGAGGAGACCCTGCCACAAATCGTCCAATCCTATCGGGACAGGCTCATCGAAATGGGTGCCGGTCAAGACAGCATCATTACCTCCATCGACAGAGCCGACAACGGATCCATCAAGGTCAGTGTCAACTGGGACAGGCGAAGAATTGTCCCGGAGGTGGTTGAAGACGCGGGTCGTGTCGGGCCCGAAGATTCGCAGAGGTTGAGAGGGGTCCCACTGGGCCGTGTTGGAAGCCCGCTTGTCAATGAACCCTCCGGGTCCGGTTCAACACAACTATCAGTCCCGGGGCCGGCCGGGGAAAAAGTCATCATGTACACCGACGACGACGGCACCACATGGTTGGAGGGGCGCAGCGATTCCGAGGACTGAACGGCCAGTGCAGGAGCTATTGTTCGTTGGCGGGACGGGGCGGGGTCCTCTGTAGATCGGCGGGATGGCCTCGTTGCCTCTTTAGGTCACAAACCCTCTTTGACGAGGCCGGCGACCAGATTGATGGTGGTGGCCAACACGATGGCGCCCAGCAGGTAAGAGAGCAGTGCGTGGCGCAGTGCGGTTGAGCGCATGGCATCGGTTTTCAAGTCGGTATCGGAGACCTGGAACGTCATGCCCACGGTGAAGGCCAGATAGGCGAAGTCACGGTGGTGGGGCGGGGAGCCTTCATTAAAATCCACCCTTTTCCGGTCGCGGCAGAAGAGCCGGGCGTAACGGAGCGTGAACAAGGTGTGGACCAGGAACCAGGAGAGGGCCACGCTGCCCAGTGCCAGGCCGAGGATTGCGGCCTTCCTGCCACCTTGGGCGTAAGCTGCGTCCAGCAAAATGAGAACAACACCTCCGAAACTGGCTACTGTGGCGGCCAAGACGAGTAGGTCGGTAGCGGCCTGGCCGGGGTCTTCGCGGCCGGCATGCTCGGCGGTACCTGCAGGGTCTAGCCGTCCGATAACGGCCCAGACCCAACAGAGGAACGTCAGGCACGCTGCCCCCAGCCCACGGCCGGGCCTTAAGCCCATGAGCCGAAAGACCCAACCAGCCCGCCGGTGACGATGCCCACAGCGAGCATGACGGTCAGCCGAAACCGGGAACGGTGGACGCGTCTGTGAAAGCGGGGGAATACTCATGGCCCATTTTGGCATGCACGTCGCCGGGAAGCGGCGGCGTCCTGCAAGCCCTGTGGCACCGGTGCCGTGGTGAGGCTCAGTATTAGCTCGATGACCAGTGGATGGTGAAGGTGGTTGTCGATTGCTACCTGATCCTGTAGGCGGCCATATCGGCGCTGCGCAGGCTGAGCCCGTTGCCTGGGGCCGCGGAGGGGGTGAGTGTTCCGCCGTCGGGATCAAGGCAGCCGTCGAAGAACATGGTTTCGATGCGGACATGGTCGTGGAACCATTCCAGGTGCCTGAAGTTCGGGGTGGCTGCCGCGACGTGCGCGCTGAGGTGCGGGGCGCAGTGCCCGGAGATTTCCAGCCCGTGGGCCGCGGCCACGGCGGCAATCCGCAGCCACTGTGTGATGCCGCCGCACCGTGAGACGTCTGCCTGCACACAATCGAGGGCGTCGGCCGCGCACATTCGCTGGTAGTAAAGAAGGTCTGTCCCGTATTCCCCGGCGGCAACGTCCGCATCGACCCGGTCGCGGACCTCCCGCAGGCCGGTGAGGTTATCGGAGGACACGGGTTCCTCCAGCCAGCGGACGGCCAGGTCCCGTGCCTCGGTCATGACCCGTATGGCATGCTTGGCGGTGTAGCCGCCGTTGGCGTCGACAAAGAGTTCGACGCCGTCGCCAATCACGTTTCGCGCCAGCCGCATTCGTGCCAGGTCCCGGCCCGTCTCCGTGCCGGAGGATTCGCCGATCTTGATTTTCACCCGTGGTATTCCCTGTTCCAGGGCCCACCCCGTGAGCTGGTCCGCCAGTTGCCGGTCATCATAGCTGGTGAAGCCGCCGCTGCCATAGACCTGTACCTTGTTCCGCACTGCTCCGAGCAGCCGGTGCAGGGGCAGCTCCAGCAGCCGGGCCTTGAGGTCCCACAGTGCACAATCAACGGCGGAAATGGCATAGCCAACGGCGCCCGGCCGGCTGGCGTTGCGGACTGCCTGGAGCATCGCCACGGAGGCCCGTCCGACGTCGAGCGCGGGCAGTCCGACGACGCCGGGACGCAGGAGCTCGGTGATCATTTCCGCGCAGGCGGCCGGGGCGTACGTCCAGCCGAGCCCGGTGGCGTCGCCGGCCTGGGCCTGGACCAGGACCATGGTGGTGGAGTTCCAGGCGAAGGTGCCGTCCGCCTCCGGCGCATCCGTGGGCACCCGGTACACGGATACGTCCAGCCGATCGATTGCCGGGTCGGAGCCCATGGCTAGCTGTCCTTGTGGGGCAGGAACTCCTGCAGTTTGGTCTTGACGCCTTCCATGATGAAACCCCACGCATGTTGGTCGCCCTTGAGTACGGCCTTGGCGCTGTCGAGGGCCTGCTCTAAGGTCGCGTGCGGGGGGATCGGCGGGACGTCGGGATCGACCCGGACGTCCAGGACGGTGGGACGGTCCGCCGCCAGCGCGCGTTCCCAGGCCGGCCCGACGTCGTCCGCGTGGTCCACGGCAATCCCCTGCAGGCCAAGGAGTTCCGCGAACTGCGCGTAGGGGACGTCCGGGAGTGTTTGGGACTCCGTGAACGAGGGCGCCCCCTCCATGGCCCGCATTTCCCAGGTGACCTGGTTCAGGTCGTTGTTGTGCAGGACGGCGATGATCAGGCGGGGGTCGGACCATTCCTGCCAGTAGTGCTTGACCGTGATCAGCTCGGCCAGGCCGTTCATTTGCATGGCCCCGTCACCGGCAAAAACAATCACCGGCCGGTCCGGGCAGGCAAACTTGGCGCCAATGCCGTACGGCACGCCTGGCCCCATGGTGGCGAGGTTGCCCGAGAGCGAGCCGCGCATGCTGCCACGGAACTTCAGCTGCCGGGCGTACCAGTTGGCCGATGAACCGGAATCCGCGGTGACGATGGCATTCGCCAGGAGCCGGGACGAAAGCTCAGAGAACAGCCGCATCGGATTGATCGGCTTGGCCTCCACCGCAGCTTCCATCTCCATGGTCTCCCACCAGCGGGCAACGTTCGCCTCGATTGTTTCGCGCCAGGCGCGGTCCTCCTTGCGCTCGAGCAGGGGGATCAGGGCCCGGAGCGTGATTTTCGCGTCCCCAACGATGTTGGTCTCGTACGCATAGCGCATGCCGATCATTTTGGCGTCGACGTCGATCTGGACCCCGCGGGCCTGGCCCGGTTCGGGCATGAACTGGGTGTACGGAAAGCTGGAACCGATGGTGAGCAATGTGTCGCAGTCCATCATGAGATCGTAGCTGGGTCGGGTACCCAACAACCCGATGGAGCCGGTCACATACGGCAGTTCATCGGAGAGGACGTCCTTGCCCAGCAGCGCCTTGGCCACTCCCGCGCCAAGGATGTCCGCCACCTGCTGGAGCTCTTCGCGGGCCTCCCGTGCCCCCGAGCCCACGAGCATGGCCACCTTGGTGCCGGCGTTGAGCAGTGCCGCCGCCGCGCGGACCCCTTCGATGCCCGGAGTGATGGTGGGCCACTGCACCCCGAGGCTGGAGGGCACCATCTTGAAGGCGTGGGTGGGGGCCGAATACTCAAGATCCTGGACGTCCGAGGGGATGATGATGGCGGTGGGGGCGCGTTCGGCCAGTGCAATCCTGATGGCCCGGTCCAAGACGTTGGGCAGCTGTTCGGGAACGGTCACCAGCTGCACATAGTCCCCGGCGACATCCTTGAACAGCGTCACCAGGTCGACTTCCTGCTGGTAGGAACCACCGATGGCGGACTGGGCCGTCTGGCCCACGATTGCCACCACCGGGACGTGGTCAAGTTTCGCGTCGTAGAGACCATTGAGGAGGTGGATGGCCCCAGGGCCGGAGGTGGCCATGCAGACGCCGAGCCGACCGGAGAACTTGGCGTAGCCCACTGCCTCGAACGCGGACATTTCCTCATGCCGGGACTGGATGAATTTGGGCTGGTTCCCTGCGCGCCCGAACGCGGCCAGGGTGCCGTTGATCCCGTCGCCGGGAAAGGCGAACACGTGCTCCACGCCCCACTCGCGCAGCCGTGCAAGCAGGTAGTCCGAAACTGTTTCCCTTGCCATGTTTCCATCCTCCAATGGTGGGTCTGTCCGGG
The DNA here is from genome assembly GCF_003219815.1 of Arthrobacter livingstonensis. Lineage (GTDB taxonomy): Bacteria > Actinomycetota > Actinomycetes > Actinomycetales > Micrococcaceae > Specibacter > Specibacter livingstonensis. The sequence continues at coordinate 30,288 of NZ_QJVD01000028.1, read as the reverse complement.
TGTCGTCGTCGCGACTCCACGTCATTTAGTTACTTCGGCTCGCTGCTCCGTTGATGAGCAGCCGGTCTGCGGCGCGGGCCGCAACGGCCATGATGGTCAGGGCCGGGTTGGCGCTGCCTTGGGTGGGCAGCACGCTGCCGTCGGTGATGAGCAGGTTCGGTACGGCGAAGCTGCGGCAGTCCGCGTCGACAACACCATGCTCCGCCGTGGCGGCCATGCGTGCCCCGCCGACCAGGTGCGCGTAGCGGTCGATGGTGATCACCTCGTCGGCGCCTGCCGCGGTCAGGATGAGCTCCATTTTTTCCCGGGCCGCCTTCATGAGGGCACCGTCGTTTTCGCACTGGGAATAGCTGAAGCGGGCCACGGGCAGGCCGTGCCTGTCCAGCTCCGTGGCCAGGGTGACCCGGTTTTCGGCCTGGGGGAGGAATTCACACAGGGCGCCCAGGCAGGCCCAGTGGACGTAGTCGCTCATGTAATTGCGCAGCGCCGCTCCCCAATGCCCCTGGGCCATCACGTGTTCGGCCCAGGTGATCGGCAGGGGGGAGACCGTCTGGATGGAGAAGCCGCGCTTATACGGTTTTGTTGGATCCGTTTCGTAGAACTCCTCGCTGCTGACTTCCGGCGGCGGACCCTTCCACATCCGCACCTCGGCATCGAAGCGTCCGGCCGTCTGCGGCGCGCCCTGAACCATCAGGTAGCGGCCCACCTGGTCGAAGTCATTGCACAGGCCATCGGGAAACCGCGCCGAGGTGGAGTTGAGCAGCAGCCGGGGAGTTTCAATCGAGTAGCCGGCGACGGCGACCATGCGGGCCCGCTGAAAACGCGGCACCCCCTGATGGACATAGTGCACGCCGGTGGACAGACCGGTTCGTGCATCAACTTCGACGCCGGTCACCATGGAATCCGGGCGGACCTCGGCGCCGTGGGCAAGCGCGTCGGGAATGTGCGTGATCAGCGGTGAGGCCTTGGCGTTGACCTTGCACCCTTGCAGGCAGAAGCCGCGGTAGATGCAGTGGGGGCGGTTGCCGAAGCGGCCGTTGCTGATGGCCACCGGCCCGACTTTGGCGGTGATGCCGGTGGCCATGGCGCCACGCTGAAAGAGTTCGCCGTTCCCGGAGACGGGATGGGGCCGGTGGGGGTAGCCGTGCGGGTCGCCCCAAGGCCAGTGTTCCCCGGCGACCGGTAGCTCTTCCTCGATGTCCTGATAGTAGTGTTTGAGGTCCTGATATTGCAGGGGCCAGTCAGCGCCCACTCCGTCCAGCGCCCGGGTGCGGAAGTCGCTGGGATGAAACCGGGGCACGTACCCGGCATAGTGGACCATGGATCCGCCCACGCCCCGGCCGGAGTTGTTGGAGCCCAGCGGCACTGGATCACTTCCGGCAATGACCCGGGGCTCGGTCCAATAGAGGTGGTGTGAACCGGCCTCATCGCTGACCCAGTCCCGTTCCGGATCCCAAAAGGGCCCCGCGTCCAGGGCCACGGCCCGCCAGCCGGCCCTTGCCAGGCGCTGCAACAAGGTGGAACCGCCGGCGCCGCAGCCAACAATGACGATGTCCACTTCGTCATCGTCCGCGAAGCGGCGCATCTGTTCGCGCAAACCGTGGTTAGTACCGGGACCGGCCGGAAGCAGCCACGCCGATTCGTTGCGTTCGCGCACATTGCTCATGGGGATCCCTTCTTCCCCCGCACCGGGTCGTCTCCCGGGTGGACGTCCCTCACCTCAAACGGCTCCAAGGCGTCCACTCCCATGTTCTTGTAGCCTCGCGGGTAGGCCGGCCCGGCAAATCCGATTTCGTCCCACGCCCAGGGATGGGAATAAAACGCTGTGCACGCGTAGCGCGTCCACAGGCTCCAAACCTGTTTCGCGGGGATCCCGTGCCAGGGGGCCGGCCCGAGATTTTGGATGCCCTGCAACAGCCGCGTCTGCTCATGCCAGGTCGCTGCGGCAAACACCGCGCCGCAGCGAAACCGCGCTTCGTCGTCGAGTGCGGCCAATGTCTGGCGCCACGCTTGAGCATCCACGGGCATGTCCTCGTAGTGCCAGCCGTCCGTTTCCTGTGCAGCCAGGCGGGCATCGATCATGGCCGTCACGGGCACGCGGGGTTCCTCGCGTTGGTCCAGGAGCTGGTTACACAGGGCTCCCGCGGCGGCCTCCTGGGCGGGGGTGAAAAAGTGGATCTCCGGGGGCCGGCCCAGTCTGGCCATGACGACGGAGGCCGTCGCTGTATCCCAATGCTTGGCCTGTCCGGCGGAACTGAAGCCGGGAAAGCGGGCGCCGCCGTCACTGGCAGCCAGCGGAAGCGTACTCATTTTTCCCGCCTCAGCACGGCCGCGAGCAGTCCCATGCCGCCAACCAGGGTCACCAGCAGCGGAGCCAGCAGGGGCGGCCCCATTTCCATGTTGTAGCGCAGGTTTGAGAAACCGCCGGGCTTCTGGGCAATGCCGCGGGCATGGAAATACGTGCCCTGGAGGCCGTTGGCGACAATGACGGCCGATGCAAGCGGGAGCGCAGTTTTTGCCATCCGCTTGCTGCACACCCCTGCCACACCCGCCGCCGCCCCCAGCGGTCCAAGAATCACCGGCACCCACATCCACTTGTTGCCAAAGCTGGCCTTATCATGTTCAAAGTAGATTTCGGCCGCCGTCACCAGCGCGCCAGCGGCCGTGAGGGCGGCCAGGGAGCGCTCAAAGCGACCCGTTTCAACATTTCGCACCATCCTGTCTATGACATGGACGAGGTCGTCCGGCCCGGCTGCCTGCGCCCGGATGTGCCGTTGGAATGGATTATTCATGGACAGTCCTTCCCTCGCCGTTGCCCCGGGACTCCCCGAAGCGCTCTTGCTGTGGGGCCCGTAACCGAACGGTCCGTGATTTCCACATAGTTGATGTCACGCAAACATTGCACTTCTGCAACTAAAGGATGGATACTCGGAAGCGTGAACCCGGTATATAGCCCTGACCCCGCCAGTGATGACGCCCTGAGTGCGGAAGGCACCGCTGATTCGTTCGATGAAATCGAGGCAGCGATGCGGGCCGCGCGGGTTTTCCTGGCGGTCGTCGCCCAATCGGTGGCAGAAGTTGAGCATCTGGTCACCTCCCCGCAGCTGCGGGTTCTAGTATTCATATCCACCCACGGGCCGCAAAACCTCGGGGCGGTCGCCGCCGACCTGGGTGTGCATCCCTCCAACGCCACCAGGACCTGTGACCGGTTGGTTACCGCGGGCCTTCTGGACCGCAGGGACAACCCGGCGGACCGGCGGTATCTGCTCCTTGCCCTGAGCAGGAATGGCCGCGCGCTGGTGGACCAGGTCATGGGGCACCGCCGCACGGCCATCGCCGCGGTGATGAACCGGATGCCTGCCGATCTACGCCGCACCATGGGTCCCGCGCTGGATGCCTTCGCGCAGGCCGCAGGGGAGGTCACCGAGGATGAACGCTTCGAGCTTGGCTTGGACGGCATGGGCGTGACGGATGGGCCCGCCAAGGCACGGACTGTACCCAATAAATGAGTCATCGGGCCTCCGTCGCCGCGAATGTCGAGGCCAGGACCGCATCGATTCCGGCCGGCTTGCGCCAACGCCGGTCACCACAGGCCACGGCCACCATGGTTGCGGCATGTGCCAGGTCCACGAGCGCGCCGCAACGGTGCAAGGTTTGCCCCGCCCGTGCCAGCAACAACGCCTGCCCCAAGTGCCGGGCACCGAGAACCCGCATGACCACGACGGCGCCCGGAGATGGCGGGGCACCGGTGACGGCCCGATAGAGCAGCTGGGGCCGGACCAGCTGGCACAGTCCCACCAGGCCCCGGATGACCTCGAGTGACTTCATCGCCGCACCCAGCGTCCCAGGAGGACCCCGGCGACGGCGGCAAGCCCGAGGGTTCCCGCAGCGGCACCGACGGCCACCGGCCCGTGGTGCTGGGATGCCCACAGCTGAGTGCTCCGCGCTTTGGAACGGTGGTCAAAAGCGCCGTGGGTGCCGAAGTCCTTGTCCGCGTCCGCCGGTTCCCACAAATTGGCCGGCTGGTCCGCCGGCCGCTGCTCGTTGGTCTGCTGTGAGGCAAATCCGGTGCGGGCCAGGTACGCATCCAACAGCCCCGGGGCCACAGCGTTGGCCAACAGCGTGGCTGCGGTGCTGCCGCCGACCCAATATTCACGGCGCTGGGGGTGGTCGGCCGCATGGACGACGGCGCGGGCTGCCACCTCGGGCTGGTAGATGGGCGGCACGGGCTGTGCCTTTTTGGGCAGCCGGGAAAGGACCCAGGAGAACTGTGGGGTGTTCACGGCAGGCATTTGCACCATGGTGTTGCGGACACCGCTGTGCTCGTGGAGCAGTTCACACCGCAAGGACTCGTTGAAGCCCTGAATGGCATGTTTGGCACCGCAGTACGCGCTCTGCAACGGTATGCCGCGGTAGGCCAGGGCGGATCCGACCTGGACAATTGTGCCCCGGTTGCGGCTGCGCATCCGGTGCAGGGCCGCCATGGTGCCATAGACGTAGCCAAGGTAGGACACGGCGGTGACGCGGGCGAACTCCTCCGGCTTGATCTGGGTGAAGGGCGCGAAAACGGAGGTGAAGGCGACATTGACCCATACGTCGATGGGGCCCAATTCCTGCTCCACCCGATCCGCCGCTGCATCGACTGCTGCAAAATCCGACGTGTCCACGGGCACCGTCAATGCCGTGCCTCCGGCCGCCTCCACCTCCGTGGCGGCGCCGTCGAGTCCTGCCTGGCCCCTGGCCAACAGGGCAACGGTGGCGCCCCGGCGACCAAATTCGATGGCAGTGGCCCGGCCGATTCCACCGCTGGCTCCGGTGACAACAACTACCTGGTGAACTGTTTTCATTGTCGCTCCTTAGGGATATTCCAGCTCAAGTTTTGGCGCCGTGGCGAGCCGGCTGGCGGCTTCGAGCATGGCGGCATGAACAAACGCCTGCGGGAAATTGCCGCGGAGCTGGCGCTGTTCGACGTCATATTCCTCGGTGAACAGGCCCGTGGTGGCGCACGAGGCCCGGTTGCGTTCGAACCAGTGCATCGCCTCCACCTCATGTCCTTGCTGGTGGACCGCCATGGCCATGTCGAAGCCACACAGCAGGAACGCCCCCTCGGCCTGCGCCAACGGGCGGGCGTCCTGGCTGAAACGGTAGACATACCCCTCGCGTCCCAGCTCGGCACGGACAGCCTCCACCGTGGCCAGGCTTCGGGGGTCATTGACAGGAAGTGCGCCCCGCAGTGCCGGCAGGAGCAGTGCCGCATCCACCCGGTCGTCACCGGGGCTGCGCTGCCAGCGGCCGCTGGGGTGCAGGCAATCCCTGGCCGTATCAGCGACGATGGCGTCCGCCAGCGACGTCCATGGCGCACCTTGCGCAGCGGGGGCGTGGACGGCAACCGCACGCAGGCCCGCCGCGCAGATCAGCCGCGAATGGGCCCACCTGTCATTGTTAAGCTCCCAAATGCCGGCGTCAGGTTCCTGCCAGCGGTCCGTGATGGCTTGTACCGCGGCCTCGGCCGCCCGCCAGTTCTCCAGGTCCAACCGGTCATGGGTGGCGGCAGCGGCCAGGAGCAACAGCGTCTCGCCGAACGCATCCAGCTGGAACTGTTCATTGACCCAGTTCCCCACCTTCGCGGAGCCGCCCGGGTATCCGGGCAGCCCGAGATCAGATTCGTCGGGAACACGGCCGCCCGTTACGGTATAAGCAGGTTTCAGGCCCGGTCCGTCTTCCAGGAGCCGGGCGGTGACGAACCTGACGGCGTCATCGAGCAGCGGGTAAGGCCCACACGCGGCGACCGACTGCCCGGCATAGCACTGGTCGCGGATCCAGGCATAACGGTAATCGTAATTACGCTTCTCCAGTGCACTTTCGGGCATGCCCAACGTCGCCGCCGCGACCATCGCGCCGCTTGCGCCGGTCATTCCGCGCAGCACCGCATAGGACTGTCTGGCGTCGTCGGGGGCGATCGTGTCCAACAGCTGCGGGACGTCGTTGTTCCAGCTGTGCTCCGTTGCGGCCCACGCCGCGTCCACGTCTACCGGACCCGAGGCGAAAGGCTCGTCGGCCAGCTCCAAGACCAGGTCGTGGCCACCACCGGCGGGAAGGTCCAGGCGAAGGTGCAGCGCGCCGTCGTGCACCGTGGCCTCCGCGGCCCCGGCCAGACGCACGTACAAGGTTCCGCTGCGGGCCGTCCAGACGCCGTCCGCACATTTGAGCCGGGTCATTCCGTGGTTGCCAAAGCCCGCACCGGCTTCGAGGGCCACAGTCACCACGGCCGGGCCGGAGATGGCGCCCACACGGCGCAACAGCACGGCGCGATGCGGGTCCGCCGGTAGCGCCAGCGCCTCGCGGCATTCGATGATTCCGTCGCCGGTCACCCAGCGGCTCTTCCAGATCAACGTCCCGTCCAAATAACTGCCGCCCCAGACATACCGGGGGTTCGCCGGTGTCACCGCGAAGGTGCCGCCGCCGCCAATCAGGGAGGAAAAGACGGCGTCACTGTCCCAGCGCGGCGCACACATCCACGCCACGTCGCCGCGCGGACCGATCAGGGCCGCGCGCTCACCGTCTGCAATCATGGCGTATTCACGCAACACGTGGGGTGGTTGGGGATCCTGGTCAACAGCCGACATATCTCGACACTAGACGCAATGATTGCGGCAGCGCAATAGCCTGAACCGCATCAACCATGGCAAGAATTGGTGTGCTCCACCAGTGCTGCTCAAACGAATATCCGGTGAATGGCGGAGTATTTCCCGGCAACGGAGTGGGGGAAAGGATTCCTGGTCCGGCATCAGCGTTTTGCTTTCAGGCAGGCAAGTGGTGGCCGTCGGTGCCGTGATGGAGGTACTTTTCGGGTCCTCCGCGCGGCCGTGGACAGGAATCGAGCCAAGCGTGCAAACCGACAGGATCGCGACGGTCCAGTTCATCCAGGTATGCCTGACGGAGGGCGACGATATAAGCGGAGAGTGCTGGTGAGCGGGTGCTCTCGAGCCACTGATAGCTGCCGCGCCAGGCCCGGCACAAATCGCCCTCGACGAGGACCCGGACGGTCGGGACGAAGACGTCCGCCTCGACGGGGATATCCGGCAGGCAGGCAGTTTCGGAGGCGGGGGGAACTGCCGGTAGGCGGGATGTTGCGTGCTGGAGCAACCGGTTGATGACCCACGGGGAAGTGGCTGCAGCCAGCAGGACTAGTAGCCAGAGCCATGCGTGGAGGACGACGGTGAGTCCTGCGACTGCCAGTAGCGCAACTCCGACTGACAGGGCATTGACAGCCGCTCTGTGCAGCTTGCCATGCGTGAGCGACGAAGTGCCGGCCACGGGGTACGCGGCGTACGTAGCCACGGCTCCCACTGCGGCACCAGTGCAGCAAAGGGCTACCGTGGAAGCAAACGGATAGGCGAAGAGCGCCAGACAGGCCCCCAGCACCGCGACCGATCGCCACACGGACAGCCAAGCGCGCCCATATCCGTTCATGGGTTCTCAGACCCCTCGTATATTTCGGGGCGGGCCGCGCAGGTGCCGACAATCAGCGGCCTTAAGTGGCCCCACCAAGCCGCCGGGGCGGGTGGAGCCGGTATTTCGTTGCTGGACATCATCGTGGTGTGCCCCTCCAAAGCTCAGGCTGAGGCGGTCTGCCGGTGTCTGGGACATCACTTAAAGTTTACCTCGTTGTCGCTTCCGCGGCACCCGGCCGTCGCCTCCAAATGTGCCAAGGTGCGCTTGCTCAACCGCCGTTTGAATTGTGCAGATCGATCAACGCCAACCCGGTGTGCGGGTCTATGCGCTTGTGCAAGTGGGCGGGCGTTTCGGTCGGGAAGACGTGCAGTTTCTGAAGGTGTCCGGCAATGGCTGTACGATATGGGCGTGGAGTGCCGGTGTGCCGTTGTTGTCCGCGATGTCGCCAATACACGAGCCAGTTTCATTTGTTCGTCAAAATCAGTGAAGAGGTATTTGTTCGTTTTCGGGTCAAAGTAGCCAAGAGTGGCTCACTCGGCCGCGCCGATGGCGGTCAAACTCGCCGCTGTGACGGCATTGTTCCGGGCGAAGGTGCTGATTTGTTCGTAGGCTTCGTCTCCTTTGTCCATGACCAACAGAAAACACCGCAGGCCGTGGTTCTCAAATAACAGGGTGGATTTCATGCTTTGTTCTCCCTCGGTTGGGTGTGCAGTTTCAAGCACGATCTAAAACGTCAGGGACGGTCCATCTGGGGTGGGCAGGGTCAGGACGGCTTCTTCCACAGCCTCGTGTTCCTCGAGACGTCGTTCGATGGTTCGAAAGGTTGCTCGTCACATCGGATTCCGGTTGGTCGCTCGTCATGTGAACCGCAGCCACGAGGTACAGCTTGCGCGGGCCGACAAACTCGAGGTGCAGGTAGGTTACCCGTGCCACCTCCGTGTATTCCGTCAGCCGCAGGGCCACGGTCCTTCGCAGCTCGGGGCCACTGCCTGTCCAACGAGGAACTGGCGATTCTTCTCGATCAAAACCACCGCTACGATGCCCAGCAGGATGCCGACCAAAATGGATCCGACGGCGTCGGGCACGGGGGATCCGTTCAGGTGATGCAGGAGGATGCCCAGGAAGGCCAGCACGAGGCCGATCAGCGCCGTGCCGTCTTCGTTGAAGGCCGCCCGGGTGGGGGTGTCTGAACTGTTCGGCACCTGGTCAAGGACGTGGCGGTCCTGTTTTCGTGCGTCCGCCCGGGCGTGGCGCAGGGCCTGGGCGAATGAAACGCCCTCCAGGATGAATGCGGCGGCGAGCACCACCTAGGCGACGGCAAAGTCGGCTGCGGGCTCCGGTGAAAAGAGTTGTTGGGCGCCGTGCATGATGGAAACCACCGAGCCCACCGTAAACAGTCCGAAAGCGGCAAACATCGACCAAACGTATGCTTCGCGGCCATATCCCATGGGTGGGCGGCGTCCCGGGGTTTCACCGATTTTCGCTCCGCGACGAAGAGGAAAATCTGGTTACCCGTGTCCGCCCACGAGTGCGCCACCTCTGCCATCATCGATGCGGAGCCCGTGATCAACGCCGCGGCTGTCTTTGCCAGGGCCACCAAGAGATTGACGCTGAAGGCAAGGACCACCGTGAACGACGTCGATGCCGGCCCTTTCATCGGGCGTTGGCACTGCGGGTGGAAATTACGGCAGCCTCCTGGTGGAATTCGGGACAGTCCAGCGGTGCGGACCGCCATTTCATTGTGCCCCGAAGCACAAGGACATGGAAGTGCCCCATTTCACGCGGTTTCTCTCCGCGGCTTCGAGTGCCGTGCAATATTGGGTGGATGGTTGATGATGGGACCTGCACCGCACCACGTCCACCCGGCGCCCGCCCCTAGGCTGACTTACTCTTCGAGCCGTTGCCGTGTTCACTGCAGAAGCGCACAATGAATTTATGGGTTGGTCATTGGAGGCCACCATGCCGCACCCGGAACATTGCCAGGCGCCGGTCATGTGGGCGGCCAAGGGCCGAAACGATGTTGGCCGGAGGAATGGCCCGGCTTCGCCAATATGCGCTCACTGGCCGGCCGGGCCTGGAAGCCGGTAGGTCAATGACCACGCACAAGCCCAGTGAAGCTCAATCAAACGACGATTCCGGTCCGGGGGATCTCCCTGCCAACAGTGCGGGGGCCCGATCAGCGCGCCGCAAGGTTTATGCCGCGACGGTAGCGGCTGCCTTGGGTGGGCTTTTGTTCGGATTCGACACCTCTGTCATCAACGGGGCCGTGAATTCCATCCAGTCAACGTTCTCGTTGGATCCGGCGATCCTCGGTTTCACGATTGCCATTACCTTGCTCGGCTGTACCGTTGGTGCCTGGTTTGCCGGGCAGCTGGCCGACGTTTGGGGCCGCCGGCCGGTAATGGTGCTCGCCGCGTGCCTTTTTGTGATCAGCTCGATCGGGTCCGGGTTTGCGTTCGCCGTTTGGGACCTGATGGCCTGGCGCATCATCGGCGGGCTGGCCATTGGGATCGCGTCCGTGATCGCCCCAGCCTATATAGGCGAGATAGCGCCGGCCCGCCTTCGCGGCGGGCTTAGTTCCCTGCAACAGCTGGCCATCACACTCGGCATCTTTCTGGCATTGCTCTCCGACGCGGGCATGGCCAGATTTGCAGGAGGAGCCGACTCACAACTGTGGTGGGGATTGGACGCCTGGCGGTGGATGCTGCTTGTCGGCGTTATTCCGGCCGTCGTGTACGGAATCCTGTCGCTGCGCATTCCGGAATCTCCCCAGTACCTCATTCGACGCGGTCGGAAGGAGGAAGCGCTGGCCGTGATTGCCAATGTCACGGGCGCCGCAGACCCCGAACAACGGTACAAGGACATTGAGGAGAGCATTGAGAGCGAACGCCGTTCCACTTACCGGGACCTGCGGGGCCACGCCTTCGGCCTGCAGCCCATACTGTGGATCGGCATAGGCATGGCGGCGTTCCAGCAGCTCGTGGGCATCAACGCGATCTTCTACTACTCAACCACGTTGTGGCAGTCCGTCGGCTTTAGCCAGCAGGACTCCTTCACCACTTCAGTCTTCACGGCCACCATCAACGTTCTGCTGACGTTGGTGGCCATCTTCTTCGTCGACCGCGTGGGCCGGAAGAAGCTTCTCCTGGCCGGATCCGTCGGCATGTTCATCGGTCTGGTGGCTGCCGCCATTTCCTTTGCCCAGGCGAGTGGTTCGGGAACCAACATCACCTTGCCGGCGCCGTGGGGGCCCATTGCGTTGCTCGGGGCAAACCTGTTCGTGATCTGCTTCGCGGCGACCTGGGGGCCGGTCATGTGGGTGGTCCTGGGCGAGGTGTTCCCCAACAAGATGCGCGGGATCGCCCTGGGCGTGGCGACAGCATTCAACTGGATCTTCAATTTCCTCGTCACCCTGCTGTTCCCCATCATGAGCCACGCAGTCGGCCTGGGCTTCGTCTACGCCGGATTCGCCTTCTTCGCCGCCTTGTCATTCTGGTTCGTGAAAGCCTTGCTGCCGGAAGTCAGCGGACTGGAACTTGAGGACAAGTCAAAGCTCACGCGCCGTTAGGCCCGGGGTCCGGCCGCAGCCTGCCGGCTCCCACGCGGGATGGGGTCGAAACCCATTCCGCGTGGGAAAGCTGCCGGCGGGGCTAGTCCTCGTCGGTGACCCGCTGCACAAAATTGCCAATGTTTTCCTGCAGCGCCGCGATCCGCCGCTGCCGGCCGGTTTCCAGATCGAAGCCCGGGTACGGAAGGGGCGGCAGGCTGCGGACGTTGGCCGAGCATTCAAAACTTGCACACACGAGCGTGCTGACGGTGTTGCCGTTCCGGCCCGCCTTGCCGGCGCGCTTGGCGTTGAAATACACCACGTCGTTGGGCAGGAGCACGTCCTCGCACCAGGCGCATTGCGGCCGGGAGCGGGTCCGCCCGTCGACCTGACGGAGCATGACGCCCTCCGTGGTGCCCTTGGACTCGCGGACCACGTAGCCAACCTGGGGAAACTTGGCATCGCGCCAACCCAGAAAGTCCAGTGCGTCCCAGGGCAGCGTGTCGAAGCCCGCGGGCAGGGTCAGTGCGGTTCGCTCGCGGCGGGAGGCGTTGATGAGGGAGTCTCGAATTTGTTGTTCAGTCAGTGCGTGCATGGTGCGGGTGAGCCTTGTCTGTCCTGTCGCCCGGTCCGTTACAGGGCCGGGCGGTGTCTTTTGGGTGGTCGAACCCGCGCCGGTGGTTTGGACCCCGGGCGGGTGTGGGCGCGCCGGATGGCGGCGCGGGAAAATCACCAAAGGGGGACAGCGCTATCTGGCGTCGGCGAATAAGACGCCGACAACCTCCGAACGCCCCGCGGGCACCGTGCAAGGGTTAAGTGAACACACGCAAGACAGCCTACACCCGCCAGTAATCAGTGCCGGCGGGGGATAATTGCTGGTGAGCGGTGGCCAACCCACCTTCAAGCGCCTACCAAAGGAATCCCATGTCCACGCTGAAGCAACAGCTAAAATCCGACGTCGTGGCCCACATGAAGGCCGGCAACAAGACCGCGCTGGCTACCGTGCGCAACGTCCTGGGAGAGATTGAGACCCGGGAAAAGTCGGGCAAGACTCCGGTGGAACTCGACGATGCTCAGACCATCAGCTTGTTGCAAAAGGAAGCTGCCAAGCGTCGCGACACGGCGGTCATCTACACCGGGGCGGGTGAGCCCGGCCGCGCGTCGGCGGAGATCGCCGAGGCCGAGGTCATCGAGGCCTATCTGCCCCAGCCGCTGACAGCCGGGGAGGCCGAGGCAATAGTCAACGGGGCCATTACGGACCTTGAATCCGCGCAGGGTCCACTATCCATGCGGCAGATGGGGTTGGCGATGAAACCCATCACGGCGAAGATCGCCGGCCGTTTTGACGGCAAGGCGGTCTCCGACATGGTCCGCAAGCGTCTTTCCTAGCCCCGGCCCGTGCGGTGCCAATTGCCGGGGGAGTGTTGACGTTGTCCCCTGCGTGCATGTCGATGAGCCCGACATCGCAGGACTGGGCCAGCCTGACCTCGTCCGTGCGGTGTTTGGGCGTTGGCACTCCGCCACCGCCCCACGTGCGTGCAGCCCGCGCACCATTTAGTCCACCAAGTGGAGATTTCGTGGAACTTCCGTAGGATCATTCATAGGCGGCACAGGACATGCCCGCCGCCGTGGTTGCAGGAGAACTGCTGCCGAAAAAGACCATCTTCGAATGTTTGAAGGGCCTCATGATCCTCACTCTCATCCCCGTGTTCATCGGGCTGGCCGCACTGGTTGTGCTGCTGGCCATCGCCGCCGTCATCTCCCGAATGGCCCTGCATATAGCCAGCCCCGACCAGGCGCTGGTCATTTCCTCCAAGGACAACAAAAGCCAGCCCGACCCGAACACGCAGCGTGTGGTCTTCGGCCGGATCTTCATCAACCCGTTCACGCAGCGCGCCTACCCGCTCTCGCTCGCCTCACGCCAGGTGTCGCTGAAGATTGAAGGCATCTCCCAGAACGGGATCAAGCTGCACCTGACCGGCGTGGCCCAGGTCAAGGTGGGCGGCGACGCGGATTCCGTGCGCAAGGCCGCCCAGCGCTTCCTTAACCAGCAGGAAGCCATCGACCACTACACGCAGGAAACCCTGTCCGGTTCATTGCGTTCCATTGTGGGCACCCTGACCGTGGAATCGATCATCAAGGACCGTGCCACCTTTGCCAAGAGTGTGAAGGAGGAGGCCGAACACTCCATGCACAACCAGGGCCTGGTCATCGACACCTTCCAGATCCAGTCCGTGGACGACTTCTCCGGCTATCTCGACAACCTGGGCCGCCCCGAGGCGGCAATGGCCGAAAAGCGGGCCAAGATTGCCGAAGCCCAGTCGCTGCAGGAGGCGGAGCAGGCCAAGGCGATTGCCGACGAGCAGGTGGCCCTGGCCCAGCAGCAGCTGATCATCAAACGGGCGGAGCTGAAGGAAGTGGCCGACGCCCGCCAGGCCCGCGCCGATGCCGCCGGCCCGCTCGCCGCCGCGGAGCAAAATGAGCAGGTGATCATCCGCGACCAGCAGGTGGCCCTGCGCCGCGCCGAACTGCGCGAAAAGGAACTGGACACCGAAGTCCGCAAGCCCGCCGACGCGGAAAAGTACCGCCTCATCCAGCAGGCAGATGCCAAGCTGGAGGAGCGGCGCCGGGCCTCGGAGGCTGCGGAGATTGAGGCCACCGTGGAGCTGGCCAAGCGCAAGCTCACGGCCGAGGGTGACCGCGTGGCCGCCGAGGCGGACGCCGCGGCGAACATGGCCAGGGGCAATGCCGAGGCTGCCGTCATCAAGTCGCTGGGCCAGGCCGAGGCCCAGTCCACGGAAGCCAAGGCTGTGGCCGAGGCCGCCGGCATCGCCGCACAGGCGGAAGCCTACGAGAAGTTCAACGAGGCCGCCATCCTCAGCAAGGTCCTCGAGGTGCTGCCCGCCATGGCCCGCGAGGTGGCCGCCCCGATGTCCGCCATCAAGAACATGACGGTGGTCTCCAACGACGGCGCCAGCCAGCTGAGCAGGAACGTCTCCAACGGCGTGCAGCAGACCACGCAGTTGATCAAGGACTCCACGGGACTGGACATCATCAGCCTGCTGCAGGGCATTGCCAAGGATTCGCCGGCCGCTGCGGCGGAGCCGAACCACACTGCCGGTGCCGAAAATGGCCACGCGCCGGAATCCCTGGATTCCGTGAGCTAGTCCACCACCGGCAAGGAACGACGGCGGCGGCCCACCTGTTGGTGGTCCGCCGCCGTTTGGTTGTTGGGCTTGACTGGTTGTTGGGCTTGACTGGCTGGAAGCGCCGGCGGCACAGGCACGCAACCGGCAGATAGCGGCCACCACGCCCAAGGCTGCGGTGCCAAAGCGTTTCGCCAGTAGTCCGGGCATCCGGCGGGCTGGCACGAGGGGCGCCGCCGGAATTGGCGGTGCCCCTCGTGTTGTGCCGGTTCCCGCGGGGCTTTTAGCTGTCCCTGGTTACCTGCGGCGTTTACCTGCGGCGCCGCTTCCGTTTCCGCTTGCGGAGGCAGAGGGCCACCACGATGGCTCCCACAATGGCGAGCGCGGCGGGTGCAAACCGCTTGGCCAGGACCGGCCACATGGCCGAGCCAAGGTCCAGTTCCGCCGCGGGGGCGGCAGTAGGCAGGTGCTTTGCCGCCGGCTTGGGTACCGGGGCCCCGGCAGGCTCGGGCGCCGTGGGCCCGGCCACCGTCGGCCCGGCCCCGGCCGCAGGTGTACCGGTCTCTACCACCGCCGGCTCTACCACCGCGGGCTCCGGCCCGGCGCCGGCCTTGTCGATCACGCACTGCACAAACTGTTCGAGCAGCTTGTCGGAGATGTCTTGAATGACGCCGCGGCCAAACTGCGCCGGTTTGCCGGTGATGTTCATGTCGGTGGTCACGTCCACGGTGGTGCCGTCGCCGTCGGCGGACAGCCTGGCGGTGACGGTGGCTCCGGCCGTGCCGTTGCCGCGCTTGTCCTTTCCCGTCGCGTGGATGACCACCGTGTGTGTGTCCTCATCGCGGGAGAGGAATTCGCCCGTGCCGGCGTACATCATGGCAATGGGTCCGAGTTTGACCTTGACTGTGCCGGTGAACGAGTCGCCGTCCACGGAGGTGAGGACCGCGCCCGGGAAGCACGGGGCGATTTCCTCCAACTGGTTGAAGGAATGCCACGTGTCCGCCAGGGGGCTGGGGACGCTGAAGTGATGTTTGAGTTCCATTGCTGCCTTCCCCGATCCCGCTACAGGCCTGCGGCCGCAAGGACCGCACGCTTGGCGAGCACCTGGGCGAGATGCCGCCGGTACTCGGCATCACCGTTCAAGTCGCTGGCAGGCTCGGTGCCCTCCGCTGCGTGCAGGCAGGCAGCGGCAATGGCCTCCGCCGTCAACGCGGCGCCGGCCAGCGCCTGCTCCACTGCGGTGGCCCGCAGGGGAGTGCTGGCCATGTTGGTCAGCCCCAGCCTGGCCTCGGCAATGGTGCCGCCCTCCACCCGGACCATCGCGGCAATGCCCACGATGGACCACTGTTGGGACACGCGGGTGAACTTTTCGTAGTGCGCACCCCAGCCCGTGAACTTCGGCACCCGGATGCGCGTGAGGATCTCGCCCTCGCGCACGGCGGTGGTGAAGTAGCCCTGAAAGAAGTCAGCGGCATCCACGCTGCGTTCCCCGTTCGGACCGGCAATCACCAAGGTGGCACCCATGGCCAGGACGGGAGCGGGCATGTCCCCGGCCGGATCGGCATGGACCAGCGCGCCACCGAAGGTGCCGCGGTGCCGCACCTGGGGATCGGCCACCGTGGCCGCGGCCTTCGCCAGCAGCGGCAGGTGCCGGGCAATCAGCGGATCGCTGGCAACCACATGGTGCGGTGTCATGGCACCAATGGTGAGCGAATCGCCGTCGTCCGTGACACCGGAAAGCCCCGTGATCCGGCCCAGGTCAACCACCATGGAGGGATCGGCCATGCGCAGCTTCATGACCGGCAGCAGGCTCTGGCCACCGGCCAGTACCTTGACGTCGTCACCGGCGGAGTCGGCGGCGGCCAGCAGGCCCAGTGCCTCCTCGACCGTGGTGGGCGCGGCGTAGTCAAATGCGCTCGGAATCATTGCACACCTCCGGTGGTCTGGGCAGCTTGTAGTGCATGCCATACGCGCGAGGGCGTGCACGGCATCTTGATGTCCTTCACGCCGAGGTGCCGCACGGCGTCCAGGATGCCGTTGACAATGGCCGGGGTGGAGGCGATGGTGCCCGCCTCGCCGACGCCCTTGGCGCCGAGCTGGTTGCTGGTCGCCGGGGTCTCAGTGCGGGCCGTGATGTAGTGCGGCAGATCCGGGGCGCCGGGGACCAGGTAGTCCACAAACGATCCCGTGACCAGCGTGCCCGCATCGTCGTACACGGCTTCCTCGTACAGGGCCTGCGCGATGCCCTGGGCCAGTCCGCCGTGCACCTGTCCCTCCACGAGCATCGGGTTGACCACCACCCCGACGTCGTCCACGCAGACGTACTTGCGGATGCTCACCCGCCCCGTCTCCGTGTCCACCTCCATGGCGGCCAGGTGGGTGCCGTGCGGGTAGGAAAAGTTCACCGGGTCGAAGGTGGCGTCTGAGTCCAGGTTGGGCTCGAAGCCGTCCGGCAGGTTGTGGGCGGCAAAGGTGGCCAGTGCAATCTCGCCGAGGGACGTGGACGTATCGGTGCCCTTGACACTGAAGCTGCCGGCGGTGAACTCGATGTCCTCCTCACTGGCCTCCATCATGTGCGCGGCCACCACCTTCGCCTTTTCAATGACCTTGTCCGCCGCGGCCAGCACGGCCATGCCGCCCACCGTCAGCGAGCGCGAGCCATAGGTGTCCAGTCCCCGCTGGGAGATCTGGGTGTCCCCGTGCAGGACCTCGACGTTTTCAAAGGGCACACCGAGCCGGTCCGCGACCAGCTGGCTCCAGGCAGTCTCATGTCCCTGCCCGTGCGCGGAGGAACCCGTGACCACCTCAATGTTGCCGGTGGGGAGCACGCGCACCTGGGCGTGTTCCCAGCCGCCGGCGCCGTAGCTGAGCGAGCCCAACACGCGGGACGGGGCCAGGCCGCACATTTCGGTGAACGTGGAAACGCCGATTCCCAGCTGGATGGGGTCGTTGGACTCGCGCCGCCGCTTTTGTTCGGCCCGCAGCCCCTGATAGTCGAAGAGCTCCACGGCCTTCGACGTTGCCGCCTCGTAGTTGCCGGTGTCGTATTCCAGGCCGGCCACGGTGGCAAACGGGAATTCCTCGTGCCGGATCCAATTCTTCTCCCGGACCGCCAGCGGGTCCATGCCCAGTTCGGTGGCCAGCTCGTCCATCAGCCGCTCAATGGCGAAGGTGGCCTCCGGCCGGCCGGCGCCGCGGTAGGCGTCCGTCCATGTTTTGTTCGTGAACACGTTGTTGCATTCAAAACGGTACGCTGGGAACTTGTAGATGGAGTTGTACATGAACGCCCCAAGGATCGGGATGCCGGAGGTGACCAGGCCCAGGTAGGCGCCCATGTCGGCCAGCAGGTTCACGGACAGTCCGGTGACGGTTCCGTCCCGGGTGGCCGAGAGCTTCAACCGCTGCACCTGCGCCCGGCCGTGGTGGCCGGCCTGCAGGGATTCGCTGCGGGTCTCGGTGTATTTGCAGGGCTTGCCGGTGCGCCGGGCCGCCAGGACGGTGATGGCTTCCTCCGGCGTCACCTGGAGCTTGCCGCCAAATCCGCCGCCCACATCCGGGGCGATCACGCGAACCTTGCTTTCGGGGATGCCCAGCGTCAGGGCCAGCATCAGCCGCAGGATGTGCGGAATCTGCGTCGAGGTCCACACGGTGATTTGTTCGCCGGTCGGGTCGACCACCGTTGACCGCGGCTCCATGAACGCCGGGATGAGGCGCTGCTGGTAGAACGTGCGCTCGATGAGGACCTCGGCGTTGTCGATGGCCTCCTGCACGGAGCTGCCTGTGCCGGCCTCGGCCGAATCAAACACCCAGGTGGCCGACTTGTTGGACTCCAGGCTGGAGTGCGCCAGCACCTTGTCCGTGAACGCCTCCTCCAGGTCCATGACCACCGGCAGTTCGTCGTAGCTGACGTCCACCAGTTCGACGGCGTCGCGCGCCGCCGCCGGGGTGCGCGCCACAATCACGGCCACCACCTCGCCGGCAAACGCGACCTCCTCGACGGCGATGGCTCCGTGGGCAGGGGCCTTTTGGTCCGGCGTGATGGGCCAGGCGTTGGGCAGGCTGCCCTGCTCGGCGGCCACGTCCGCACCGGTGAGCACGGCCATGACGCCGGGGGAAGCCTTCGCGGCCGAGACGTCAATGGCGGTGATCTTCGCGTGCGCATACGGGCTGCGCACCATGGCCAGGTGCAGCATGCCGGGCAGGACCATGTTGTCAGTGAAGCGCGAGCGGCCTGTGATCAGGTGGCGGTCCTCCTTGCGCAATCTGGCTTTGCCAACTTCGGCGCGGCCTGCTCCGGGGCCGCCGACTTCCGTGGTGGCCGTCATGACACACCCGCCGTCTCCGCGTCGTCCACAGTGGTGGAAACGCCGGAGTCACCGTACACGGTGCCGTCTGCCACGCTCTTCACGGCGGCCACAATGTTTTGGTAGCCGGTGCAGCGGCAGAGGTTGCCTTCCAGGCCGTCCCGGATCTCCTGCTCGTTGGGGTGCGGGTTTTCCGTCAGCAGCGAGGCCGACTGCATGATCATTCCGGGGGTGCAAAAGCCGCACTGCAGTGCATGGCACTGGTGGAAGGCTTCCTGGAGTGGGGCGAGCAAGCCGTCCGTGGCCATGCCCTCGATGGTGGTGACCTTGTGGCCGTCCGCCTGAACGGCCAGCATGGTGCACGATTTCACGCTCACACCGTCCAGGTGGACCGTGCAGGCGCCGCAGTTGGTGGTGTCGCAGCCAATCAGCGTGCCGGTTTTGCCGAGCCGCTCGCGGAGGTACTGGACCAGCAAAAGTCTTGGTTCGACGTCGTCGGTGTAACTGACGTCGTCAACTTCGACCGTGATGGTTTTGGAACTCGCCATTGAGATCTCCTTTTTCATTGTGGAGACGTGCACGACAGCCCGGCTCCAGCCCCGATGTGTGCCACGTTACATCACGGTGGGGGATTAAGTTAGGGTGCTGTCGAATCCACCACCGGGTCGTCACGGGCCCCGTCGGTCAGGGGTTCGTGGTGGATTCGCACGTCCATGTGGCTCAGCCGCCTGCCCTTGCCGCCCCACTGCAACGCAATGATCTCCGCGGCTATCGAAACGGCCGTTTCCTCCGGCGTGCGCGAGCCCAGGTCCAGGCCGATGGGACTTGAAAGCTTGTCAAGCTCGACGTCGGTCAATCCCGCCTCCCGCAGCCGCTCCATGCGGTCGTCGTGGGTTTTGCGCGACCCCATGGCACCGACGTACGCAACGTCGTGGCGCAGCGCCACCTCCAGCAGGGGCACATCAAACTTGGGGTCGTGCGTGAGCACGCAGATCACCGTGCGGGGGTCAATGTGGCCGGCGTCGAGCTGGGCCTGCAGGTACCGGTGCGGCCACTCCACCACCACCTCGTCGGCCACCGGGAAGCGAGCCTTGGTGGCGAACACCGCCCTGGCGTCGCAGACCGTGACCCGGTAGCCCAGGAAGCTGCCCTGCCTGGCCACAGCAGCGGCAAAGTCGATGGCGCCAAACACGAGCATGCGCGGCTGCGGGGCAAAGCTGACGACAAACACGCGCATGCCGTCACCGCGCCGCTCACCGTCCGGGCCGTACATCAGCGTTGTGTTCCGGCCGGCTGCCAGCAGTCCCTTGACGTCGTCGCTGACCGCGTGGTCGGCGCGTTCGGTGCCCAGGGAGCCGCTGAAACCGTCCGGGTGCACCACCAGATGCCGTCCCAGCCAGGCCGGGTCCGGGTGCTCAATGACGGTGACAACGGCCACGGGCACACCGGCGTCGACGTCGTCGGCCACCCTTTGGAGCCCCGGGAACGTCTCCCGCGAAACGGCTTCCACAAAGACGTCAAGGATGCCGCCGCACGTCAGGCCCACCTCAAAGGCGTCGTTGTCGCTGATGCCGTAGCGTTGCAGCACGGGCGTGCCATCCGCCACGACATGGGTGGCGAGCTCGTACAGCGCACCCTCCACACAGCCGCCCGAGACGGAGCCCACCGCCCGGCCGTCGGCGTCGACCATCATGGCGGCACCCGCCGGCCGCGGTGCCGAGCGGAAGGTGCGCACCACCGTGCCCAGCCCCACCGTGTGTCCCGCCGCAACGGCGGCGCTTAGATCCTTCAACACTTCACGCATTGGATACCACGCCCAACAACTCCTCGAAGCACCTCATTGAATGGCCCCCCACAAAGTAATCAACGTGCGGCAGTACGGCCTTGATTCCCTGCTGCACCGGCTGGTAGCCCTGCTTGTCGCGGTGCGGGTTGGACCAGATGATTCCCCGTGCCACGTGGTGGAGGCGTTCCACCTGCCGGCCCAGGAGTTCGGGGTCCCCACGCTCCCAGCCGTCGCTGGCAATGACGACGACGGCGCCCCTCGCCACCGCGCGCTGCCCCCAGCGGTCGTTGAACGCCCGAAGGACTTCCCCGAGCCGCGTGCCGCCGGACCAGTCCGGCACGGTCCGGCCCGCCTGGGCGAGCGCGTATTCGGCGTCGGGCAGCCGCAGCGCGCCGGTCACCCTGGTCAGCCGGGTGCCCAAGGTGAAAACCTCAACCTGGCGGGGGGCCTCCGCCACCACCCGGTGGGCCAGCCGCAGCAGGCTGTCGGCATAGGGGGACATGGAGCCGGAGACATCGATGAGCCAGACAATCCTGCGCAGCTTGCGCGGGGCCCGGGCGCGGCGCAGCGGGCCCGGCTCGCCGCCGCGCCTCAGTTGCTCGCGCAGGGTGCGCACCCGGTCCACCTCCCCGTGCGGGTTCAGCTTCCGGCGGCGGCCCGGACGCGTGGGCAGGCGGACCCGCAGTTCGCCAAACATGTGACGCAGCAGGGCCTTATCGGCGTCGTCCAGCGTGGCCACGTCGCGGTGGCGGAGCAGTTCGCGGCCGCTGGCCACCGCCCGCACCGTTTCCTGTGCCGCATCGGAGGAGCCGGGGCCGTCCTCCAGGGAGGCCTCGCTGACCGTGGTGGCAGCAGTGTCCCGGCCAGCCGCCGTCGAATGCTCGGGGGCAAACCAGGCCTCAAAGGCGCGCTGGTAGGCGGCCAGCTCCTCCGGCGCGGCGCACAGCGTGGCCCGGCCGGCCCAAAACACGTCCTGCCGGCGCCCGAGGTCAAGCCGTCCGACGGCGTCGACAAAGCTGCGGGACCGGTCCGCCGTCACCTTGACGCCGGCGGCGCGCACGGCCGACGCGAAGGCCAGCAGGATCTCCTCCGCGCTGTGTCGTTCCACAGTTGTCACGGCTCACCCCAGCATCCGCGCCAGGGCGGCGGAGACCCGTTCGGTGTCCTCGCGGTACTTGCACAGGGCGCCAATGCTCGCGGCCGCGGAGGCCAGGTCCAGCTCGGCGCGTCCCAGCTGATGGATGGCGCGGGCCCAGTCCAGCGTCTCCGCGACACCCGGGGGCTTGAGGATGCCGTCGGTGGCGCGGATCTGCTGGACGGTGCGCACCACCTGTTCGGCCAGCAGCGCCGGCAGCTGGGGGAGGCGCGAGCGCACAATCTCCACCTCGCGGGCCAGCCCCGGGTGGTCGATCCAGTGATAGAGGCAGCGGCGCTTGAGCGCATCGTGGAGGTCGCGGGTCCGGTTGGAGGTCAGCACCACAATGGGCGGGGTTTCCGCCTTGACCGTGCCGAACTCGGGGATGGACACCTGGTAGGTGGACAGGACCTCCAGCAGGAAAGCCTCAAACTCGTCGTCGGCCCGGTCGATCTCGTCGATGAGCAGCACGGCCGGACTGAGCTGGAGCGCCTTAAGTATGGGCCGGGCCAGCAGGAAGCGCTTGTCGTAAAGCGTGCTTTCCAGCTCTGCAGTGCTCAGCCCGGAGCCGCCGCCGGCCTCCACGCTGCGCAGGTGCAGGATTTGGGCCGTAAAGTCCCAGTCGTACAGGGCTTGGGACGCGTCAATGCCTTCATAGCACTGGAGCCGGATCAGCGGCAGCGTGAACGCCTCAGCCAGGGCCTCGGCCAGGGACGTCTTGCCCGTGCCCGGCTCGCCTTCGAGCAGCAGCGGCCGCTCCATGCTCAGGGCCAGGTAGCCGATGGTGGACAGGCCCTCGTCGGCCAGGTAGCCGGTGGAGGCCAGCATGTCCCCCAGGGTGGCGGCTGAGGGGATCGACGTCTTCGTCATGGCACCAGCATAGGGCCATCGGCGGGGATGGCGGGCAAGATCCACCCCTGTGAGGGGGCGTTCCGTTGGCAACACGGCGTTTCCGGGAGGACGATGGAGGCATGTGGATTGGCTGGATTGAATTTGATCTTTTGTTCGGGGACGTTCATTCGCTGAAGGAAAAGCGGTCCGTGCTGCGCCCCGTGCTTGCCGACGTCCACCAACGCTTCGGCGTTTCCATCGCCGAGGTGGACCTCCACGACCTGCACCGGCGCGCCGTCGTTGGCGCCGCCCTGGTGGCCGCCGACCGCGCCCACATCGTTGACGTGCTCGACGCCGTCGAAAACCATGTTGCCCGCCGTCCCGGCGTCGACCTGCTCAGTGCGCGGCGTCGGACAATAACCAGCGACGACTGAAATGGGGCACATCGTGAAGAGCATCTCGCTCTACCTGGACGTGGACGGCGTCGTCTGCCCGTTCGGCCCGGTGGGGACCACGGATTGGGGCACCGCCTGGCAGTATGCCGGCGTCGGCCTGATGGAGGTCAAGTACGCCGCAGAGCTCGTGGGCGAACTGAACGATCTGTCCGGCTGTGCGGGGGTGCGTTGTGTGTGGCTGACCAGTTGGGAGGAACTTGCCCCCAAATACCTGTGCCGGGCCATCGGCCTGGACGGGCGGAAATGGCCCGTGCTCAGCTCTGGCGACCAGGCCGGCGGTTATGAATGGTGGAAGCTTGATGCCATCCAGCGGGACATCGAAAAGCACAGCCCGGAACGTATTGTGTGGATTGACGACCAACTCGACTCCGAAGACAGGGCAGGTGCATGGATGACCATCCTGGGCCGGCGCATTCTGGGCGTCTCCCCGGATCCCCGGCGGGGCATTTCCCTCACGGACATCCTCAGCATCAAGGCATTCCTGGACTCCGGTCCGACGGAGCAATGGCAGCACGGCGAAAGGTGAACCCATGATCCACACCACCCACGACGTCGTCATTGTTGGCGGCGGGCACAACGGGCTGACCGCGGCAGCATACCTGGCCCGCGCCGGAAAGAGCGTGCTGGTGCTGGAACGGGACGGCCACCTCGGCGGCGCGGCGGTTTCCGCCACCGCGTTCGATGGCGTGGACGCCCGGCTGTCCCGCTACGCCTACCTTGTCAGCCTGCTGCCACAGCGCATCATCAAGGAGCTGGGCCTGGACCTCAAACTGGTCCGGCGCCGTTACTCCTCCTACACGCCGGACCCCGGCGGCGGCGCCGCCGGCCTGCTGGTCGACCATGGCGACCCGGAGGCCAGCCGGGCCTCTTTCGCCCGCCTGGGCGCGGCTGCCGATTTTGATGCCATGGCCGGCTTTTACTCCGACACCGCACGCCTCGCGAGGGCCATTTTCCCGACCGTCTGCGAGCCTCTGCCCACGCGCTCCGAGGCGCGCCGCCTGCTCGAGGATGATGCCCTGTGGGACGAATTCATCGAGCAGCCCGTGGGCCGGTCCGTCACCGCCCGCTTCAGCAACGACGTGGTGCGCGGGGTCGTCGCCACCGACGCGCTGATCGGCACCTTCACCTCACTGGACGATCCTTCCCTGGCGGCCAACCGCTGTTTCCTCTACCACGTCATCGGCAACGAAACCGGGGATTGGGACATCCCCATTGGCGGCATGGGCGCCGTCACCGCCGAACTCGAGCGGGCCGCCCGCGACGCCGGCGCGCAGCTGCTGACCGGTGCGCTGGTGACAGGGGTGACGGACGACGGCGGGGTCCGGTATCGTTCCGGCGGAACCGAGGTTGTGGTCACCGGACGCCACGTTTTGGCCAATGTGGCGCCCGCGGTGCTCCGGGAACTGATAGGCGTAGCGGACGACGGCGCGCCACGGCCGGAAGGTGCCCAGATCAAGGTCAACCTGCTGCTGCGCCGTCTTCCGCGGCTGCGGGACGAAACGATATCGGCTGCGGCCGCCTTCGGCGGGACCTTCCACATCAACGAGGGTTACGGCCACTTGGAAGGCTCCTACCGCGACGCCGCCGGCGGCAGCATCCCGGCCCCTCTGCCGTGCGAGGTCTACTGCCATTCGCTGACCGATCCCAGCATCCTCTCGCCGGCACTCGCCGCCTCCGGAGCGCAGACCCTGACGGTCTTTGGGCTTCACACCCCTCACCGGTGGGTCACCGAGGGAAACGATGCTGTTCTCCGGGAACGGCTCCAGGACGCCGTGCTGGCGTCCCTGAACTCGGTCCTGGCCGAGCCCATTGAAGAGCTGTTGCTCAGGGATGCCGGTGGCGCCCCCTGCATTGAAAGCAAAACGACCATGGACCTGGAACGTGCGCTGAACATGCCCGGCGGCAACATCTTCCACGGCCCCCTGCAGTGGCCATTTCTTGAAGACGACGCCCCGCGCGACACCCCCGCCCGGCGCTGGGGCGTTGACACCGGCAACCCACGCATTTTCCTGTGCGGCGCCGGCGCCCGCCGCGGCGGCGGTGTGAGCGGAATTGGCGGGCACAACGCCGCCATGGCGGTCCTCGAGGAGCAGGCCGGCGACGATGAGGGCTAGGACTTAGGGGTGAGCCATGCGGCGGTTTTCGCGGCGTAGGTGCCCTCGTGTTCGGTTTCGATCGCTTCGAGCACCAGGGAGGCGGCATACTCTGCCGTGTCCGGCACCACACCGGGCCGGGCTGGTCCCGGAGCGTTGGCCCCGCCGCCAAAATTCGTGGCGGTGACATACGGATAGACCAGTGCGACACTGATGTTGTCGGCCGCCAATTCCATGCGTGCCACCTTGCTCAGGTTGTTCAACGCATGCTTGCTGGAGGAATACGGCCCAACCCCCGGCAGTGTCCGCAGCGTGGTCCCCGAACTGACGTTCACAATCACCCCTCCGCCGTGCTTCTTCATCAGCGGGGCGACCAACTGCATCGCCTGCAGCGGTCCGACGACGTTGAGATTGAACAGGTACCTGTACTCCTGCAGGTCAGCCTGGGCGATCGCGGTGTGCATGGCGCGGCCCGCATTGTTGACCAGGATGTCGATGCGCCCGCAGTGCTTGTAGGTGACCTCCACCATCCGGCGGACCGCATCGCCGTCGCGCATGTCAGTGGGTATCGCCAGGGAGCCGGCAAGCTCGCTGGCGAGCTGCTCCAGTTTACCAGCCGACCGTGCCGCAAGTGCCGTGGTGGCACCCTTGGCCGCCAGCAAACGGGCCAGGGCGAGCCCGATGCCGCTTGAGGCGCCCGTGATGAGCGCAATCCTGCCTTCAACGATCATCGGATGCTCCTCGTGGTGGTGTAACCAACGATAGATCCGGCGGCGCGTTATGCGAAGAGGCGCCCTAATTTCACAGTCGCAACCCAGTGCACGGGCTTAACGTTGATGTATGGGTGAACGGGTCCCTGATGATTCCCGCAGCGCATTTGCCTCCGGCCGCCGCGCCAGGGGCGCACTGCGTCGGGTCCCCGTGTGGGTTTGGCGCTTGTTCATGCACACGATCAGCAAGGGCGAACTGCAGCATCTCAATGTGGATCCCATCACCGGGGTGCGGCATTGGTATGACATTGACTTCGTCGGCGACCATATCCGCTGGCACCGGCTGGACGTCATCGCCCCGGCCGATGGCCGCACGCCGGAGACCTGGCTGCCGGTGTACGTCTACTTTCACGGCGGCGGGTGGACCTCCGGCGACAAGGCCTCATTGACAAAATACTGTGCCAGCCAGGCCGCCTTCGGCCTGGTCGTGGTCAACGTGAACTACCGCATGGCGCCGCATTTTCACTTGGGCCAGGTCCTGGAGGACGCCAACGAAGCGCTTGGCTGGGTCGATGCCCACATTCGTGAGTTTGGCGGCGACTCGCATCGGATTGTCCTGGGCGGGGACTCCGCAGGTGGACAGATTTCGGCGCTCACCGCGGCGGCCACCTTCCGCCCTGAACTGGCCGAACACTATGCGTTGCACCCCGCAATGCCGATCGCCTCGCTCAAGGGGCTGGTGCAGCATTGCAGCATCGTTGATTTCTCGGTGTTCTTCGACAAGGGTTTTGTACTAAGCCTGAACTTCATCCGCATGCTCCTGCCCCACGACGGCAAAGGAAAGGAAGGCGGGAAGGAGAAGCACAGGCTGCGTGAGGAGTCCCATTACATGTCACCCATCGAGTGGCTCGACAACCGGTGCCCGCCCGTGTTCATCACGACATCGGAGCGGGACTTCTTCTACTCCTCCAACATGAACTTCATCCAAAGCCTCGACCAGCACGGGGTTCCCGTGGACTCACTCATTTACGGCTGGGACAGCGCCAACACCGAGCACACGTGGCAGCAGAACTTCCGCTACCCGGAATCACAGGAGGTTTACGGCCGATTGCAGTCATTCATCAAAAAGGTGACCGCTTAAACCCGGCACCGAACCGACGAAGGTCGTCAAAGACAGTCAGTCGGCCAGCGCCGGCAGGTAGCGTTCCCCTGCGGGAATCTCCGCCGCCAGCCGGTTGGCCGGCCCGGGCAGCGGGCACGCCCAAGCCTCGTCATAGGCACACGATGGGTTGTAGGCAAAATTGAAATCCAGGATGAACGCTTCACCGGCGCCCCCCAGGTATGCACCCTTGATGGTGTCCAACAGGTAGCGCCCGGCGCCGTAGCTGCCGGCGGGCTTCCCCGAGGTGGCATCACGGAAGGGGACAAAGATCCCACCGCCGTAACTGCGCAGCTGCCATGCCGCCAGCGAGCCGACGCCGGGAACGTCGAAGGTGCCGAGGCGTTCGAACGGGACTGTGCCGTCGGTTCCGGTGCGTACCAGCATCTCCTCCCCGGCGCCCGCGGCTGAGAGCAGGCACTCAAAGCGGAAGGCCGGGTCGTAGGCGGCCACGGACAGGCCGGTGAAGCGGGCCCTTTTCTCCGCATTCAGGGCAGACGCCGGGTGGGTGGCGAACATTTCGTCGCGTCCCCGCACCCAAAGCGCATGGGCCGCGGCGGCGCCGTCGTTCGCGGCCGTGCTGCGGACCTGGCTGTACAGCTCAAAGGTCCGCAGCCGCCAGTCGATGACTGCCGCAGCTGCTGCAGCTGTCGGCTCCACGGTGCGCTATCCGCCCAGTTCCGGGTAGTGGATGGCGGCCGTCTGGGGGTGGGCGCGGACCCAGCCCTTGAGCACGTTCGCGCCGTAGGAGGAGAGCATGGGGTTGTCGGGGTCGTCGGTGACGCCGCGGGCCCCTGCGGCCAGCTCAACCGGCAGCGGCACCGTCCCGATCACGGCGTCCAGCCGCGGCGACCAGAAGAACGGCACCGAGTAGCGGTCCGCGCCGGGAGCGGGAGCGGTAACGCGGTGGATGGTCGCCATCAGGTAGCCCTTCGTGGCAACTTCGAGCATCTCGCCGAGGTTCACCACCAGGGCGCCGGGGAGGGGCTCCACGGCGATCCAGTCCTCCTGGCCGTGTGGCTGCACTTCCAGCCCGCCCACCTGGTCCTGCAGCAGCAGGGTCACAAAGCCGTAGTCAGCATGGGATCCCACTCCCTGGGTGCCGGCTTCGGGCACCTGGCCGCCAACATAGTGGACCAGCTTGCCCATCCAGGCCGGGGTGTCGGCAAACGGGGCGGCAAAGTAGTCCTCCGGCAGACCCAGGGCCACGCCGATGCCGGCCAGCAGTTCGGCGCCAATGCCGGACATGAGTGCTGCCCACTGCTGTGCGATGCGCTCCAGCTCCGGGTAGCCGGCAGGCCATTGGTTGCGGCCCTGCAGACGCAGGAAAAGCTTGTCCGCCGGCACGTCTGCCAAAGGTTCGCGGTCCGGTCCGAAGTCGATTTGTTCGCGGGAGTCCGCGCGTCCGCGGGTGATCTCGGTGCCCAGCCGCGTGTAGCCGCGGAATTGGGCGGAGGTGCGGTTGTCCAGCGCCAGGCGCTGCTCCAACGGCAGGCGGAAGAAGCCGGCGAGCGTGTCCAGGAGCTCCTGGGCCTGGCCGGGAGCGGCACCGTAGTTGGTGACCTGAAAGAAGCCCACATTGTGTGCGGCGTCCCGCAGCGTATCGATGAATTCCGGACTGAAGTTCCCATCCGCATTGCGGGCAGTGGAGAGATCCAGGACCGGGACTGATGTGCGTGTTGTGCTCATGTATCCAGCGTGCCCCTTGTTTGGCCCAAATGGCGAAGGAATATTTCGCTTTGTTGCGCCGTGGATTTGCGAGGCCGGAGCAGGTGTGCATCCACTTATTCGACGGCGACCCCTGCTAGGGTGCCGCCGTCGAACTTTATACGCAGGAATCGCCCGAACGGCGCTGTTAGTTTTCCCAGAACGGGTAATCGGTGTACCCCTTGGTACCTTCGGAGTAGAAGGTTGTGTGGTCCGCCTCGTTGAGGGGCAGTCCCTCGCGCCAGCGGCGGGCCAGGTCCGGGTTGGCCAATGCGGGGCGCCCCACCACCACGGCGTCGGCCCAGCCGCTGCCTGCCACGGCCAGCGCGTCCTCCAGCGTCGTGACCGTGCTGAAGCCCGTATTGACCAGGAACGGTCCGCCAAAGCGCGCGCGCAGTTCCTGGACGAGAGATCCGGACGGGTCCTGGTGCAGGATGCTCAGTCCGCCCAGGCCCAGCGGGGCAATGCCGTCGGCAAGTGCCTGGTACGTGGCAAGTGTGTCTGCGGCGTCGGTTTCCAGCGCGCCCTGGACATTGTGTTCGGGGGAGATGCGCAGCCACGTCCTGCCGGCCCCGATGGCGGCGGCCACCGCCGCCACGGTCTCGACGACGAAGCGGGCGCGGTTTTCGGCGGTGCCGCCGTACACGTCGGTTCGGTGGTTGGCGGAGGGTGCCAGGAACTCGTGGAGCAGGTAGCCATTGGCGCCGTGGAGTTCGACTCCGTCAAATCCGGCGGCAATGGCGTTGCGCGAGCCGTGGACGAACTCTTCGATTACGCCGGGAAGTTCCGCGGCGGTCAGTGCGTGCGGCACGGTGAAGGGCGCCTTGCCGTCGTAGGTGCGCGTGAGCCCGTCAATGGCGATGGCGCTGGGCGCCACCACCTCCCGACCGCCCGTGGTGCCGGGATGGGTGACACGTCCGGCGTGCATGACCTGGGCGATGATGAGGCCCCCGGCGGCATGGACCGCGTCGGTGACACGCTTCCAGCCGGCGATTTGTTCTTCCGTCACGAGGCCGGGCTGGCGTACGAAGCCCTGGCCCGCAAAGCTCGGGTATGTGCCCTCGCTGACGAGCAGGCCCATGGAGGCCCGCTGGCGGTAGTACTCGACGACATCCTCTCCCGGAACGCCATCGGTGCCCGAACGCGAACGGGTGAGGGGGGCCATCACGATTCGGTTGGGCAGTTCAAGTTCACCAAGGGTTACGGGGGAAAACAGGTTCATGGGTCTTCTTTCACGGTGTTGCGTGTGGTGTTGCGGCTGGTGTCACTCTGCTTGCGACAACGCGCGGCGGGGCTGATGCTATTCCCGCCGGAGGGTCCGCCCGCCGCAACTCGGAAACCTGCGAGGAAACTGGCGCGGAACTCTTGCGCGGAGAACCCGGCGGGGTGAAGCTGAAACCAACCACGACAGGGCCTTGCCCTGTTTGCCCCGAAGGAGCGTCATGTCCAATAACGTCAACTACTTTGAAATCGGAACCCCCGACCCCGCGGCCTCCAAGGCATTCTATTCGGGAATGTTTGACTGGCCCGTCGGCCAGCCCTCCGCCGTCGGCTACAGCATGGTGGACGGCGATCGCGGCGGATTGTGGGACACCACGGCCATGGGTGCCGGGAACTGGGCCATCTTCTACGTCCAAGTCGACGATGTCGGGACGAGCGTTGAGAAGGCGGTGGCATTGGGTGCCTCCATCGCCGTCCCCGTCGTGGACAACGGGGCCATCGAATTCGCCCACCTGCTTGACCCGCAGGGAAACCGCTTCGGCGTCTGGCGTCCCAAGGACGCCTAATGTGAATCCGGTTCGCCAAGGTTGGGGACGGAGCGACCGGAGCAAACCGGATACTTACTGGACGCCTCATGGGGCCGGCCCAGCCACGCCGCAAGGCCTGGCGCTTCGGGGTGTGGTGCGTTTTAGAAGGGGGCGGGTTCGTCTTGGGTGTCGAGGTAGGTGCGGCCGGTGGG
>NZ_QJVD01000027.1 GCF_003219815.1 Arthrobacter livingstonensis | reverse complement strand
AATGGCTCAAAAAACACCTCACCCAACAACTCGACCACCGCAACAACACGACAGCAGGCCTGGGGACCGGCGCGGCGGCGGGAACGGCGCCAGGCGCCCGGGCGGCGGGCATGGCAGCATCCCGGTTCGACCGAAGCCACAGCCCGCTCGAAAACCTCATCGAATACAACATCAAGCCCCACACCAACGAAGACCACTGACAACGTTCGCAGCACACCAGGTCCCAACGGGTCTCGACAGCAGGTTGCCAAGGCAAGGCGCGCGGTAGGGGCAGACAGGGATCGACCACCGGTCCTGACAGGCGTTACCACCTTCAAAGAAGACCACCGTCAATGAATGCGGCGCACAACGCAGGGCCTGCCACTCCACGCCACCGGTTGCCGGGCCCGGATCAGTTCGGATTGGTTCGGGGACGAAGCTTGACCGTAGGAAGTGTCGGCGCCGGGAGAGGTGGATCAGCTTGGTGATCGGGCAGGCCGAACCGCTGCACGTTACTGTGGGGCCCTGCGGCAGCAATCTCCGCCTGCCAGGCGTCGCGAAATCCAACAATTTCCTCATGAGAGCGGCCCACAAAGTTCCACCACATGACAATGGACTCACCCAGGGGAGTCCCACCAATCAGGAGCAACCGCACGGGTTCCGGTCCGGCCACTAGCGTCACGCCGGGACGTCCCGGCCCCACGTATCCCAACTCGCCAAATCGGAGCGGCTGCCCGGCCACGGCAACAGAACCGGAATCCACCAGGAATCCGTGTTCAAATGCCGGATCCAGTTCAAGCGTGAGCGAAGCACCGGCGTCGAGCATCAATTCAGCACCCAAAAGCGGCGTATGGGTCACCACGGGTGACTCCTCCCCGGCCAGCGCGCCCAGGAAGACGCTCAGCGTGGCTCCGGGAAGGGTGACCGGCGCCGGCCGGTAGTGTTCAAACGTCGGCGCCATGAAGCGCGCGCCGTCCGGCAGCGCCACCCAGAGCTGGGCACCATGCAGCACGGTAGTGGTGGGCGTCGAGTACTCGGAGTGGCTGATGCCGCGCCCGGCAGTCATCAAATTCAGTTCCCCGGGGCGCACCATGGCGTGATATCCAGCACTGTCCGCATGCTCAATTTCGCCGGTAAACAGCCAACTGACCGTTTGCAGGCCGGTATGTGGATGCGGCGGTACCGACATGCCGCCGGTGCCGGCGACGTCGTCGGGACCGTAGTGGTCAACGAAGCACCAGGCACCGACGAGCGAGCGCTGGCGCTGCGGCAGGGTCCTCCGCACGGTCATGGCCCGCGGTCCGCCCAGCGGCACCAGCCGCGGTTCCAGCACCTCCACGGTGCCCGGACTGCTGGGGCAAACCAGTTCCTGCGGTTCGGATTCCAAGTTGCTCACAACACACCAACCATCCTTCAGCCCGGACCGAACGCCTCCACGCCCCCGATATGGGGGCGGGAGAAACGTCCAGTGCCATGAAGCCTAGCCCGGGCAGCCCGTCCATGGGCAGCCCGGGCAAGTGGACGCGCATGCGGGCAACGCTGCAATATCAATGGAGAGAATCATCGTAGGATCGTAAAGGTTGGGTCGCTCCATGGCCCACGTGTGCCAAGTGCCCGCAATGCCGCTAAGGGCCTAGTCCGACTAGACTCTTTGCAGTTTCGCTTTTGCCCCCAACAGAAATGGATCGCGGGTGGATCTCACCTTCATGGTCGTGCTTGTCATAGCACTGGCCCTTTTTTTTGATTTTACAAATGGATTTCATGACACGGCCAACGCAATGGCAACCCCCATTGCCACCGGTGCCATCAAGCCCAAAACGGCTGTGGCACTCGCCGCCATCTTGAACCTGGTGGGTGCCTTCCTCTCGACGGAAGTCGCCAAGACCATCTCCGGGGGCATCATCAACGAGGGTCCGGGCGGTGTTGCGATCACCCCGGAGATGATCTTTGCCGGACTCATGGGCGCAGTGTTGTGGAATCTGTTCACGTGGCTCCTGGGGCTGCCCTCCAGCTCATCGCACGCACTTTTTGGCGGCCTGATCGGTGCCGCCATCGTCGGCACCTGGTCCTTCGGCGCCGTGAACTTCCTGGTGGTCCTGTCCAAGGTGATTTTCCCGGCGCTGCTGGCCCCCGCCGTTGCCGGCGGTGTGGCGTACCTGTGCACCAAGATGGCCTACGGCATCACCCGCCGCTCAGACCCGGACTCCGGTGACAAGCTGACCCAAAAACGCGGCGGCTTCCGCCGCGGGCAGGTCTTCAGCTCCTCCCTCGTTGCCCTGGCGCACGGCACCAACGACGCCCAGAAGACCATGGGTGTCATCACCTTGGTGTTGATCGCCTCCCAGCTGCAGGCTCCAGGCACCGGGCCCCACATCTGGGTCATCACGGCCTGTGCCCTGGCCATTGCCGGCGGAACATACGCCGGCGGCTGGCGCATCATCCGCACCCTGGGATCCGGACTGACCGACGTCAAGCCCGCCCAGGGCTTCGCGGCAGAAACCAGCACCGCGGCCGCCATCCTGGCCTCAAGCCACCTCGGCTTCGCGCTATCCACCACCCACGTCGCGTCCGGCTCCGTGATCGGTTCCGGCCTGGGCCGCAAGGGTTCCACTGTCCGCTGGGGCGCTATTGGCAAGATCAGCCTCGGCTGGCTTTTCACCCTGCCGGCCGCGGCGGTCGTCGGCGGACTCGCCGCACTACTGATCCGCACCGGCACCGTGGGAATCGTCATTGTCGCCGTCCTGGGGCTGGGTGCCATCCTGGTCATGTTCTACTTGTCCCAGCGTGAGACTGTGGACCACAACAACGCCATCAGCGACGTCGACGCTGTGGGCGAGGCCCTCCACATCCCGAGTAAGAAGGAGCGCGAGCGCCTGGCTGCCCAGGTCCGCGCCGCGGAGAAGCTCGCGGCAAAGGCTGCCAAGCGCGCCGCCGAGACCGCCGATGTCCGTGCCAGAGCCCAGGCAGCCCTCGACCAGGCTGACACCGCGGTTCTTAAGGCCATGACCAAGGCTGCCGAAGCGCCCAAGGGCGGCAAAAAGCAAAGCAGTAAGAAGGTTAAATAATGCAGTTTGCAACCATTGCCAACCTCGCCGCCAAGACTGCCAACACGGCGGTGATCGACTGGAGGGGATTCATCGTGGTGGCCGTCGTCACGCTCGTCGGCGCGGGCTTCGTCGTCGTGATGTACTCACTGGGCGTCCGTCTCACCGCCGTCAGCGGCGACGACACCGCCAGGATCAATACGGCCGCAAAGTGGGGCTCCTGGGTGTGCTTCGGTTTCTGCGGCCTGGCCGTCGCCAGCGGCATCATCTTAATTGTTCCGCTCTTCTACAAGACCGCCATGGGCTGGTTCGGCGTCAGCGTCTAAGCCGTTTAAGCACGACGCCGGGCACCTGCCTTCCGTTCACAGCGGGAGGCAGGTGCCCGGCGTCGTTGGCTGGCGGGTTGGGCCCACGCGCCCGAGGGACCCGCTGCGAGCTTGCGAGCAGTGGGAGGGCGTGGGGAGGGCGTGGGGAGGCGTGGGGATCAGGCGTCCAGGATCATGTTGGTGATCCGGGCGGTGGAGAGCAGGCGTCCTTCGGCGTCGGTCATGACCACCTCGTGCGTGGCCAGGGTGCGGCCCAGGTGGAGTGCCGTGGCGGTGCCGGTGACCAGCCCCGCCTTGATGCCGCGGTGGTGCGTGGCGCCTATCTCAATGCCCACCGGGCGCCGGGTGGGTCCGGCGTGCAGCGCGGAGGCAAAGGACCCCAGTGTGTCGGCCAGAACCAGGTGCGCCCCGCCGTGCAACAGGCCCACGAGCTGTGTGTTTCCTTCCACCGGCATGGTGGCCGTCATCCGCTCCGGGGCCATCTCCCCAAACACGATTCCCATCTTCACCACCAGGGCGCCGACGCCCAGGTGTCCCAGCCACTCGTGGAACTTCGCGGGCACCCCCGCTGCGGCAAGTTCGGCGGTAAAGGGCGGCGGCGTGAAATTAGCGTTCATGATGACTAGGCTGGCACCTGTGAGTGAATCTGCCAAGACGGCCCCCAAAACACCTGTTCCCGCTGCCGCCGTACCCGGCGAAACGCCCCGCCTGCTGGTGATCGACGGCCATTCCATGGCGTTCCGGGCCTTCTATGCGCTGCCGCCGGAAAACTTTTCCACGGAGGCCGGCCAGCACACCAATGCCGTCCACGGCTTCACCTCCATGCTGCTGACCATGATCCGCCAACAAAAGCCCACGCATGTGGTGGTCGCCTTTGACCTGGACACCCCCACCTTCCGCTCCCTGGAATACACCGAGTACAAGGGCGGGCGCAACAAGACGCCGGAGGAGTTTTACGGCCAGATCGACCTGATCATCAAGGTCATGGCCGCCATGAACATCCCCACCATTTCAGTGGACGGCTTCGAGGCCGACGACATCATTGCCACGCTGTCCGTCCAAGGCGAGAGCGCCGGCTGGGACGTCCTGGTGGTCTCCGGAGACCGCGACGCCTTCCAGCTCATTACCGACAAGGTGCTGGTGCTGTACCCGAAGAAGGGCATCTCCGACATCCCGCCCATGGACGCCGCCGCCGTGGAAGCCAAGTACCTGGTCCCGCCGAACCGCTATTCCGACCTGGCCGCCCTGGTGGGGGAGACCGCTGACAACCTTCCGGGCGTGCCCGGCGTCGGGCCCAAGACCGCGGCCAAGTGGATCAACCTCTACGGCGGCCTTGAAGGCGTCCTGGCGAACCTGGACGCCATCGGCGGCAAGGTCGGCGAATCGCTGCGCGCCCACGTGGACGACGTCAGGCGCAACCGCCGCCTGAACCACCTGCTGCGCGACATGGAGCTGCCCGTGGCGCTCGAGGACACGGTGCTGCGGTCCCCTGACCGCGAAGCCGTGGAGGAGCTCTTTGACGCCCTCCAGTTCAACACGCTGCGCAAGAGGCTCTTCGACCTCTTCGGCGAGGAGGAGTCGGCAGACGACGGCGAGGGCCACGAGGTGCCCGCGCACCGGATGGTCACGGACGCGGCAACGCTCAACGCATGGCTCGACGCCGGAACCAACGTTGCGGGGGCACCGGCACCGACCGCTGTGGACGTCCTTTCCGAACGGGTGGGCCTGCTGCCGGAGGCCACGGCGGTGGCCCTGGTGCGGGCGGACTCCGCCGCCGTCGTCGAACTTGGCACTGCCGACGAGGCACTGGACGGGGAACTGTCCCGCTGGCTGACCTCGGACGCACCCAAGGTGGTCCACGAATACAAGGAAGCACTCAAGGCCCTGGCCCCGCGCGGGCTGTCGCTGGCCGGCGTGGTGGACGACACGTCCATCTCCGGCTACCTGATTCAGCCGGACCGGCGCAGCTACGACCTTCCCGCCCTGAGCCAGGTCCACCTCAAGGTCACCTTCGCGGCCGCCGGGCAGGAGTCCGCCGGCCAGCTGGACCTGGGGCTTGAGGCGGGCGCCAAGTTTGCCGACGCCGTGCAGCACGGCTACGTGGCACTGCTGCTTAGCGAACACTTTGCCCCCATGCTCGCCGAACGCGGGGCCGCCACCCTGCTGGCCGAACTGGAGCTGCCGCTGGCCGCCGTCCTGGCCGGGATGGAACTGACGGGCATTGACATCTCCCGTGAGCGGCTGGAGACGCTGATGGCCGACTTGACGGCCACCATGGACGCCTCCCAGGCTGCGGCCTTTGCCGCCATTGGCCACGAAGTGAACCTGGGCTCGCCCAAGCAACTGCAGCAGGTGCTGTTTGAAGAGCTGGAACTGCCCAAGACCAAGAAGATCAAGACCGGCTACACCACGGACGCAGCCTCGCTGAAGGCACTCTTGGAGAAGACCGGCCACGAGTTCCTGGCCCAGCTCATGGCCCACCGGGAGGCGTCCAAGCTGCGGCAGATGGTGGAAACGCTGAAGAAGTCCGTGGCCGATGACGGACGCATCCACACGACCTATGCGCAGAACGTCGCGGCCACGGGCCGGCTTTCCTCCAACAACCCCAACCTGCAGAACATCCCCATCCGCAGCGAGGAAGGCCGGCGTGTCCGGGACATGTTTGTGGTCACCGAGGGCTATGAATGCCTGCTTGCCGCCGACTACTCGCAGATCGAGATGCGCATCATGGCGCACCTTTCCGGGGATGCCGGGCTCATCCAGGCGTATGCGGAGGGTGAGGACCTGCACCGCTATGTTGGCTCGCACGTCTTCGGCGTGCCGCCGGAGGAAGTCACCCCGGCCATGCGTTCCAAAGTCAAGGCGATGTCCTACGGGCTGGCCTATGGGCTCACCAGCTTTGGCCTGTCCAAGCAGCTGGAGATCTCCGTGGACGAGGCCCGCACGCTCGTCAAGGACTACTTTGACCGCTTTGGTGGGGTGCGCGACTACCTGCGCGGCGTCGTCGAACAGGCCCGCATCGACGGCTACACCTCCACCATCGAGGGACGCCGCCGGTACCTGCCGGACCTCTCCAGCACCGACCGCCAGCTCCGTGAGCTCGCCGAGCGCGTGGCCCTGAACTCGCCCATCCAAGGCTCGGCGGCGGACATCATCAAGCACGCCATGCTTGGTGTAGCGGCGGAACTTCAAAAGCAGGGCCTCAAGTCCCGCATGCTGCTTCAGGTCCACGATGAACTGGTCCTGGAAGTCTGGCCGGGGGAGCGGGACGCAGTGGAGGCGCTGGTGGTGGCCCAGATGGGCGCCGCCGCGGACTTGAAAGTTCCGCTGGAAGTCCAGGTGGGCGTCGGCTCCAGCTGGAACGACGCCGGACACTGACGGACACCCCCAGCCGGCCATTCCCCATCTCCCACAGCGAAGGAAGCACGATGAGCACGGAACGCGAAACGTCAACCCGCAACCCGCGGCCGTTCCCGTACGAGCTGCGCACCTTCCCGGTCCGCCTGGTACAGGGGAAGGTGCCCGACGAGGTGGCCAGGTGGTCCGAGGCCGTGGCGCTGGGCTTCTACGCGAATGCACCCACCGGGGCGGAACTGGCAAAGGTCGCCGCCCTGGAGCAGGTGGACGGGCGCATGGCAACGGGTGCCTACCTGATCGACGCAGCGACCCCAGCGGGGGCCTGGGGCCCGGAATATCCCGTGGCTACTTATGCCTACCATCGCAAGGACCTCAACGTGGGTGGCGGGACACTGCTGCCGGTACACCAAATCACGGCCGTGACGGTCCGTCCCAGCCACCGCCGGCGCGGAATCCTGCGCGCCATGATCAGCACTGACCTGGCCCAGGCGAAGGCCGCGGGCATCCCCATGGCTGCCCTGACGGCCTCGGAGGCCGTCATCTACGGCCGGTTCGGCTTTGGCGCGGCCACACATGTCTGCCAGGTCGAGGTCTCCAGCCGCGGCGGAATTGCGTTCCACAGCCCTTCCGCCGCTGCGCAGGGCACGGTTGAAGTGGCCGACGTCCAGGTGGTCCACGATCTCCACAACGAGATTTTTGCGCGGGTCCATGCCGCCACCTACGGCTCCATCGGCCGGCATGAGATGTACCGCCTGGTTGCTTCCGGCCAGGGAGACTACTCATCCATGGAACCGTCGAAAAACATCCGCGCGGCCCTGCACTACGACGCGGCGGGGGAGGTGGACGGATACGTCACCTACAAGCCGGACGAGGCCGCCACGCCTCCCACAGTCAAGATCGTTGACCTGCTGGCAGCTGGCGAGGGCGCCTACCTGGCGCTGTGGAACTACCTTGGCTCACTGGACCTGATTGGGCGGGTCACCTGGGACATGGCCCCCGAAGTGGACCCGCTGGAATGGGCCATGGCTGCCAAGCGGGACTACAAGCGGACTGAAACCGAAGACCACCTGTGGCTGCGCATTCTGGATGTCCCCGCTGCCCTGGCCGCCCGCCCCTACAGGGCGGACGGGCGGATCTCCATCCATGTTGCGGACCCGCTGGGGCACGCGTCCGGGATCTTCCGCATTGAGGTGGTCCGCGGCACGGCCACCGTCACGCGCTGCCCCGAGGACGGCTCGGTTGAGGCGGAGCTGGCCATGGGCGTCAGCGAGCTCTCCAGCATGTACCTCGGCGCCGTCACGGCACGGACGCTGCTGGCCGCAGGGCGGCTCCGCGAGGAGAAGCCTGGCACCGCGGACCGGTTCGACGCCCTGCTGGCCCTGCCCGTGTCGGCCCACAGCCTGACCAACTTCTAGCCGCCGTCCCTGCCACATCCGGCGGGCCGCGGGTAGGATTCACCCACAAGGGGGCATTGAAGTACCGTGGCAGCGCGGCCACACATGGATGAAAGGGTCAGCCAATGGAGAAATCATTCCAGGTCATCGTGGTCGGCGGGGGATTTGCCGGCGTGGCAGCCGTCAAGGCGCTGGGCCGCCAGGGCGTGAAAGTGCTCCTCGTGGACCAGAACAACTATCACCAGTTCCAGCCGCTGCTTTACCAGGTCGCGACGGCACAGATTGGCGTCTCCGACGTCACCCGGACGTTTCGCGGGATGTTCCAGCGCTACCGCAGCGCCAGCGTGGTCACCGCGAAAGTGGTGGCGGTGGATGTCCACGCCCATACCGTCACGACCGCCGACG
Organism: Arthrobacter livingstonensis; assembly: GCF_003219815.1. Taxonomy (GTDB): domain Bacteria; phylum Actinomycetota; class Actinomycetes; order Actinomycetales; family Micrococcaceae; genus Specibacter; species Specibacter livingstonensis. The sequence continues at coordinate 38,695 of NZ_QJVD01000027.1, read as the reverse complement.
GCGATACCTTCCACGCCCAAATCCTCGTCCTGGCGGCAGGGGCGGAGGCCAACTACTTCAACACTCCGGGCGCCGAGGAACACGCCTATCCCTTGTATTCCGTACCGGATGCGGTCCGCCTCGGCAATGACCTGGTCCGTGCCCTCGATGCAGCCCATCGCGGGGGCAGCGACGGCGGTGGCATCCACGTTGTCGTGGTCGGTGGCGGACCCACGGGGGTGGAGACCGCCGGCGCCATCGCGGAAAACTTCAAGTACGTCATCCCCAAATACTTTTCACAAGAGTTGGCGGCCCGCTCGAGCGTCCACCTGGTCGACATGGTGCCGAGCGTCCTGAACGCGTTTTCGGACAAGTCCAAGGCGTACGCAACCAGCCACCTGCAGGCGGCGGGCGTGCGGCTCAAGATGGGCCAGGGCGTGACGGAGGTGCGTCCGGACGGGGTTGCGTTTGCCGATGGCACCACGCTGCCGGCACAGCTGGTCATCTGGGCCGGGGGGCTGAAGGCGGGTGCCGTCGTTGCCCAGTCCGGCCTGCAACAGGGACGCGGAGGCCGGATTGATGTCAACCCGGACCTGACCGCGCCAAACACCACCGGCATCTATGTGCTCGGTGATGCGGCGAACATGACCGACGCGCGCGGTGCGAAACTGCCGCAGCTTGGCTCCTGCGCGCAGCAGGCGGGCAAATGGGCGGCGCGCAACATCCATGCCGACCTCACCGGCGGCACGCGGACACCATTTGCTTACGTGGACAAAGGCTACATGGCCATGATCGGCCGTGGCGCCGCGGTGGCCGAGATTGGACCCAAGCGCTTCCAGGTGCAGGGCCCCCTGGCCTTTCTGGCGTGGCTCGGCGTGCATGTGGTGCTGCTGTCGGGCAATCGGCAGCGCATCAGTGCAGTCATTTCCTGGGCCGACGACTACCTCAGCCACAGCCGGTCCCACGTGGTCTTGGGCAGCCCGACTAAGTAGCCCGCCTGAGTGGGGAGGCGCCAGCCCGCCGGCGGCAGTGTCAAGCGGGGCGGCGCGCCCACGCCCCCCGGCAGCTCAGCCACAGGGTGGTTGCGGCGGCCGTCGAGTTGACCAGCAGCAGCGAAATCAAGACCAGCAGCTGGATGAGCCCGGCATCCAGTGGTGCTGCGCCGCCAAGGATCATGCCCACAAAGGCGCCGGGCAGCGTCACCAGCCCGGCGGTGCGGGTCTGGTCCACGGACGGCAGCACCGCCTCCGCGGCCACGGGCCGCCCCACCATCATCCTGGCCGCATGCCAGAGGAAGCCGAGGGCCACGGCGGCCTCCACCTCGCCGTGCCGCAGGACCAGCTCGTCCTCGATGCGCCGGCCGGCCAGCGTCACGGTGGACATGGCCCCGCCAATCTGCTGCCCCAGCACGGCGATGATGGCCAGGGCGCTGAACGGGAGCACGCCTGCGGCAAACATCAGCACGGCCACGGGCACCACCCCGGCCGCCAGTGGGAGGGCGGCCAACCACCACCGGCCGCGGCGGGCCACCCTGCGCCCGCACGTCCACACCCCCACCACAAACATCAGTGCCACAAAGGCAAACGCCCACGCGCCCCTGTCGGCCAAATAGGCAATGACCAGCGCGACGGCGGCAAGCTGGATCAGTGCGCGGAGCCCCGCGACGAGCATCTGGGCCGGCGGCCTGCCCAGCGCCACGCGCCACATCGCCGCAGCCAGGACCAGCAGCACGGCCAGCAATACCCACGCGTTCGGGCCCAAAACGAGAAGGGTTGATTTGTCCACAAACGCAATTATCGCCGTCGTACTTGCATTTTGCGCTCCTTGGCGCAAGCAACTAGACTAAATGGGCATGTAATGCGTGGATTGGGCCCTCACTACCGGGCCACATCCGCTCGCTGCGTGCAGGAAGCAACCGCAGGAACCCCTGCAACCATAATAATTCCGGGCCCGGCCCGCACGCTCGCGAACAGTCGCGGCGTGACCCGGGACCGGCGAAACCACTATCCACATCGGAGCCCCTACTACATGACCATCACGACCCCCGAGAAGACTAGTACCACTCCTGTTGTTGCCATCAACGACATCGGTACTGCTGAAGAATTCCTCGCCGCAGTGGACGCAACCATCAAGTACTTCAATGACGGCGACCTCGTCGAAGGTGTAGTTGTCAAGGTTGACCGCGACGAAGTTCTGCTCGACATCGGTTACAAGACCGAAGGCGTCATCCCCTCCCGCGAGCTCTCCATCAAGCACGACGTTGACCCCGGTGACGTTGTCGCCGTTGGCGATCAGGTCGAAGCCCTGGTGCTCACGAAGGAAGACAAAGAAGGCCGTCTCATCCTCTCCAAGAAGCGCGCGCAGTACGAGCGCGCCTGGGGCGACATCGAGAAGGTCAAGGAAGAAGACGGCGTCGTCACCGGTACCGTCATCGAGGTGGTCAAGGGTGGTCTTATCCTCGACATCGGCCTGCGCGGCTTCCTGCCCGCATCGCTCGTCGAGATGCGCCGTGTGCGCGACCTGGCTCCGTACATCGGCCAGAAGATCGAAGCGAAGATCATCGAACTGGACAAGAACCGCAACAACGTGGTCCTTTCCCGCCGTGCCTGGCTCGAGCAGACCCAGTCCGAGGTGCGCTCGACGTTCCTCAACAAGCTGGAAAAGGGCCAGGTCCGTCCCGGCGTCGTCTCCTCCATCGTCAACTTCGGTGCCTTCGTGGACCTTGGCGGCGTAGACGGCCTCGTGCACGTTTCCGAGCTGTCCTGGAAGCACATCGACCACCCCTCCGAGGTTGTCGAAGTTGGCCAGGAAGTCACCGTCGAGGTCCTCGAAGTGGATCTGGACCGCGAGCGTGTTTCGCTCTCGCTCAAGGCCACGCAGGAAGATCCGTGGCAGACCTTCGCCCGCACCCACGCCCTGGGGCAGGTTGTGCCGGGTAAGGTCACCAAGCTGGTTCCGTTCGGTGCGTTCGTCCGCGTCGAAGACGGCATCGAAGGCCTTGTACACATCTCCGAGCTGGCCGTGCGCCACGTGGAGCTGGCCGAGCAGGTTGTCTCCGTGGGCGACGAACTGTTCGTCAAGGTCATCGACATCGACCTGGAACGCCGCCGCATCTCGCTGTCGCTCAAGCAGGCCAACGAGGGTGTCGACGTCGACTCCACCGAGTTCGATCCGGCACTCTACGGCATGGTTGCCGAGTACGACGAAGAGGGCAACTACAAGTACCCGGAGGGCTTCGATTCCGAGTCCAACGAGTGGCTTGAAGGCTACGAAGCCCAGCGCGCCGTTTGGGAGCAGCAGTACTCTGACGCCCAGACCCGCTGGGAAGCCCACAAGAAGCAGGTTGCCCAGCACGCTGCTGAGGATGCAGCTTCCGACGGCACCGAAGGCGGTGGCGAGTCCGCAGGGACTTCCTACTCCTCCGAGCCGGCCGTGGCTGATACCGGCGCCGGCACCCTGGCATCGGATGAGGCACTTGCCGCACTGCGCGAAAAGCTGACCGGAAACTAATTTCCGTAAGGCACTGCCTTCACGGCAGCGGAACGGGTCCTCCACCTTCGGGTGGGGGACCCGTTTCCGTTGGGATCCACCAGCCCCATGCAAATTGCACAGTGACATCCCCCGTTGTCCCTGGAAGGTTATGCCCCATGTCCCTTGACCCATGGCTGAAGGTCACCCGCCCGGACGACGGCGAAACCGTCGGCTACCTGGAGCCACTGTCCGCCGACTACTCCGAGGTCCAGCCACGGAACCTTCTGGGGCATCCCGTCGGGGCGCCGAGTGATTTCATGGACGGGGAGGACCGGCTCGTTGACCGGGGGATTGGCGAGTTGGCCGGCCGGTGGCACCTGCGGGACGCCGGGGCGGACCTTGCCAGCGGCGTCGTCATCCTCGAGGTGTCCCCGGACGGCATTGTGGTCTCGCATGCGGACCTGGCCAAGGCCGGGGCGTTTGGCAGGCGTGTCACGGTGCCCTGGCCGGACCTGGCAGGGACGCTGGGCGCGGCAGAGGGCGGTGGCGTCTAGCTGGCTGCGTCCACCCAGTCGACGCCCACCGGCACCAGGGTGCTGTGCCCGGCCGACAGGGATGCCAGCCGGTCCTGCACGGCGGCGATGACGGCGGCGTCGTCGGCGATGGCCAGGCCCACGTCCGTCCTCTCCGCCCCGTAGCTGTTGCCGGTCATGACGCAGCCGGCTGTGCGGAGCTCATTTTCGACCCGCCCGGCGTCGGCGTGGGGCACGGACACCGTGAACAGCTGCAGCCGGTTGCGCCGCACCAGCGGCGCGAGTTCCAACGCGGTGCCGACCGACTCGGAATAGGCCCGCACCAGGCCGCCGGCACCGAGGAGGATCCCGCCAAAATATCGTACGACGACGGCGCACACGTCGCTGAGATCTGCCGACGGCACGGTACCCGCACCGGACCCGTGCTTCAAAAGTGCGTCAAGCATTGGGGCGCCGGCGGTGCCGGACGGTTCGCCGTCGTCGTTGGAGCGCCGCACCGAACGGCCGGGCCCGAGGACAAAGGCCGAGCAGTGGTGCCGGGCGCCGTAAAACTCCCGGCGCAGTTCGGCCACGAGAGCGCGGGCGCCGGTTTCGTCCTCGACCCTTCGCAGCACCGTGATGAAGCGGGAGCGCCTGATCGCGATTTCATTGCGGAAGTCCTGCCCGGCCGCGAGCGTTGTGTAGCTGTTCGGGCCGGGCGGTGCCGTTGGCAGCTGGGGTGTCTGGTTCACCGATCCAGTCTAGTGTGGAGGCATGCTTTCGATTGGTCTCACAGGCGGCATCGCCTCCGGCAAGTCCCTGCTCTCCGCACGGTTCCGCGAGCTGGGCGCCGTGGTCATTGACGCGGACCGGCTGGCCCGGGACGTCGTGGCGCCCGGCACGCCGGGGCTGGCGGCCGTGGCGGCCGGCTTTGGCCCGGCAGTGCTGCTGCGCGACGGATCGCTGGACCGCCCGGCGCTGGGCGCCGTCGTGTTCGCGGACAAGGCTCGGCTGGCCGCCCTCAACGCAATCGTCCATCCGCTGGTGCGGGCTGCCGCCGCTCAATTGAAGGACGACGCCGGCCCGGACGCCATCGTCGTCCAGGACATTCCACTGCTGGCCGAGACCGGTCAGGGGCCCAACTTCCACCTGGTCGTGGTGGTCGATGCCCCAGAAGACCAACGCCTGGCCCGCATGGTGGGGAACCGGGGGATGACAGCCGTGGATGCCGCGGCGAGGATGGCCGCGCAGGCCGGCCCGGAACAGCGGCTGGCGGCGGCCGACGTCGTGATTGACAACTCCGGCGCGCCCGAACTGGCGCTGGCGGCCCTGGACGCGCTCTGGGAAGGGCGGCTGCTGCCGTTTGCCCGCAACCTGGCGGCAGGCCGCCCGGCGCCCCTGGCAGGGCCACCCTCCATCGCGGAGCCGGATCCGTCATGGCCGGCACAGGCGGCGCGGCTGGCTGCGCGGATCGAGCTGGCGGCGGGCGACGCGGCCGTGGCGGTGGACCACATCGGTTCCACATCCGTGCCGGGGCTGGCCGCCAAGGACGTCATTGACTTCCAGCTGCGCGTGCGGTCCTGGGCGGACGCGGACAGTGTGGCAGCCGCACTGGGCGCCGCCGGCTTCCCGCGCCGCGGCGGACAATGGTGGGACACGGGGCATGACCTTGCCGGAGGGGCCGGAGGGGAGCGCTGGCAGAAACGCTTCCACAGCGCGGCGGACCCTGGCCGGGCCGTGAACCTGCACGTCCGTGTCGATGGTTCGCCGGCAGCCCTGCTGGCGCTGGCGTTCCGGGACTGGCTGCGGTCCGACGACGGCGCACGCAGCGGCTATGAGGCCATGTTGCGGCGGCTGGACAGCCCAACGAAGTAGCAGTTCCGCACGGTGATACGACGAAAGCAGCTGCCGTTCCCTGGCGGGAGGGCAGCTGCTTTCGAGTGCCGCTGCCGGGAGCGGCGGAGCCTAGTAGCTGTTGACCATGTCGGGGTTGTTGAGGACCGCAATGATCACGACGATGTAGATGATGGCAATGATGAAGCCCACGATGGTGAAGATCCAGCCAAGGATCACGCCCACCTTGGCGGGTGTGTTTGTGAAGCCCGCAACCCTGGACTTTTTCTTGCCGATGATGGACACGATCAACCCGGCCAGGGGGACGACGAAACACAGCACCAGGCCAACAATTCCCAGGGTCTTGCCCGGGTCTTCCATCGGGGCTCCGTAGGGCGGCTGGCCGTAGGGGGCGGGCGGCCCGGGCTGGTTGTAGGGGGCGGGCGGCTGGCCGTAGGGGGCGGGCTGCCCGGGCTGGTTGTAGGGGTTTTCCGGTGTGTCAGACGGCATGGGTTCCTCTATTCGGTGAAAGTGTCGGTCCTGCAACCATTTTTACATGCGCTGGATTAATTGGCACTTGCCGTTCATGGGCAGTCCTGCCCATGGCGCAACGGGAGTAGCCTTAAGCCCATGAGTCTTGCGCAGGAAATTAATCGTGTCGTTGCCCCGTTTGAGGTCATTAGCGAGTTCCAGCCGGCCGGCGACCAGCCGGCCGCCATCAAGGAACTTACCGAGCGCATCAACAACGGTGAAAAGGACATTGTGCTGCTCGGTGCCACCGGGACCGGAAAGTCCGCCACCACCGCGTGGCTGATAGAGCAGGTGCAGAGGCCCACCCTGGTGATGGTGCAAAACAAGACACTGGCTGCCCAGCTGGCCAACGAGTTCAGGGAACTGCTGCCCAACAACGCCGTCGAGTACTTTGTCTCGTATTACGACTACTACCAGCCCGAGGCCTACGTGCCCCAGTCGGACACCTTTATTGAAAAGGACTCCTCGGTCAACGAGGAAGTTGAACGCCTGCGGCACTCGGCAACGAATGCGCTCTTGACCCGGCGCGACGTCATCGTGGTGGCCACGGTGTCCTGCATCTACGGTCTGGGAACACCGGAGGAATACGTCTCCGGCATGGTCACGCTCACCAAGGGTGCGACCATGAACCGCGACGACCTGCTGCGCAAGTTTGTCAGCATGCAGTACGCCCGCAACGACATCGACTTCCACCGCGGCACGTTCCGCGTGCGCGGGGACACCGTGGAAATCATCCCGATGTATGAGGAGCAGGCGCTCCGCATTGAATTCTTTGGCGACGAGATCGAGAACATCTACACGTTGCACCCGCTGACAGGCCAGGTGATCCGCGAGGAAACCGAAATGTACGTGTTTCCGGCGTCGCACTATGTGGCCGGACCGGAGCGCATGAACCGTGCTGTCAAGCAGATCGAGGACGAACTTGCCGTCCGCACCAAGGAACTGGAAAGCCAAAACAAGCTGTTGGAGGCCCAGCGGCTGCGCATGCGCACCACGTACGACCTGGAAATGATGGAGCAGATGGGATTCTGCAACGGCATCGAAAACTATTCCCGGCACATTGACGGCCGCGGCCCCGGGACCGCCCCGCATTGCCTCATCGACTATTTCCCGGACGACTTCCTGCTGGTCATCGACGAATCGCACGTCACCGTGCCGCAGATCGGGGCGATGTACGAAGGCGACATGTCCCGCAAGCGGACCCTGGTGGACCACGGTTTCCGGCTGCCCTCCGCCATGGACAACCGCCCGTTGAAATGGGATGAGTTCCTGGACCGTGTTGGCCAGACCGTCTACCTCTCCGCCACTCCCGGCAAGTACGAGCTGGGCAAGTCGGATGGCTACGTCCAGCAGATCATCCGTCCCACCGGGCTGATCGATCCGGAAATCATTGTCAAGCCGTCCAAGGACCAGATCAACGACCTCCTGGGTGAAATCCGCGAACGGACGGCCAAAAACGAACGCGTGCTGGTCACCACACTGACCAAGCGCATGTCCGAGGACCTCACCGACTACCTGCTGGGCAACGGCATCAAGGTCCAATACCTGCACTCGGACGTCGACACGCTGCGCCGGGTGGAACTGCTGCGTGAACTGCGCATGGGCGTCTTTGACGTATTGGTGGGCATCAACCTGCTCCGCGAGGGCCTGGACCTGCCTGAGGTATCCCTGGTCAGCATCCTCGATGCCGACAAGGAGGGCTTCCTGCGTTCCTCCACGTCGCTGATCCAGACCATCGGCCGTGCCGCCCGCAACGTGTCCGGGCAGGTCCACATGTACGCCGACCGGATCACCGCCTCCATGCAGTTTGCCATTGACGAGACGAACCGCCGCCGTGAAATCCAGGTGGCGTACAACACCGAGCGCGGCATTGACCCGCAGCCGCTGCGCAAAAAGATCGCCGACATCACCGACCAGCTGGCGCGTGAGGACGCGGACACCGCCGCACTGCTGCAGGAGGCCCGCACCAAGCGCGAAACCGCCAAGTCAAAGGTCCGCCAGGACGGGTTGGCCGCCCGCCCGGCCGGCCAACTGGTGGAGCTGATCGAGGAACTCACGGCACAGATGCACGGCGCCGCGGCAGACCTGCACTTTGAGCTCGCGGCCCGGCTGCGCGACGAGGTGGGGGACCTGAAAAAGGAACTGCGCCAAATGCGGGAGGCAGGGCACGCCTAATCCCCAAGCGCTCCCACTGCTCGCAAGCTCGCAGCGGGGCCCTCGCGCTCGTGGGCCCAGCAAGCGCTAGGCCCGCGGCTCCCTGACCATGGACAGAAGGCGGGCGAAGATGCCTTCGCCGTCGTCGGCAATGCCGTCGTGGTGGAAGTCGGCGGTTTCCCAGACCTGCAGGCCCCGCACGGCCGCGGCAGTGGCCAGGGAGATGTCCCGGTCCACGTAAATGTCCTCCGAGTACACGGCTGCAGCCACCGGAACCGTGTTGTGGCCCAGCTGACCCAGGTCGTAGAGCGGGCCCCAGCCCTCGGTGCGGACTGCCAGCAGCCCCGCCAACTCGCGCAGCGGCACCAGGGCAGGGTCCTGCTCGAAGTACCACGGGTACACGGCCTCGCCCGTCAGCAGCGGCTCGGCGGCGTCCGGGTGGAAGGCAGGCTGCCCGGCGAGAACCCGGGCCGCGGCCCAGTCGCTGGCCTCGCCCTGGACGTAGATGGACTCATGCATGAGTGCGTAGAGCGGATTGGCTGCCCGGCTGACCTGGGCTGAAACTTGGGTGAGGAACCCGTCCGAGAGACGGTCGCCGTCGGGCGTGGGGACAAAGGCATCCTCCAGCAGGTAGTGCAACGCGTCGATGCGGGTGTTCCCGCCAAAATAGTTGCCCAGCATCTGCACGCGTTCGGGAGTAAGGCGTTCGCCAGTGGGCAGAAATTCCAAAGCCGAGGCCGTGTGGCGGATGATGCGGGTGACGATTCCACGGTCCAGCGGGTAGCGGGCAAAGTATTCGGCATTGCGTGCCGCCAGGCGGCCGAACGTGGCCTGGTAGACCTGGTCGGCAGGGCCCGTGAGCGGTCCCAGTCCGCCGGTGATGAGTGCCTCCTTCAGGCCCTGCGGGGCAAAGGAAAGGTAAGTCAGTGCGCAGAAGCCGCCGTAGCTTTGGCCGAAGATGGACCACGGGCCGGAGCCAAGCGCGGCACGGATCAGCTCGGCATCGGCCACAATGTCGGTGGCGCGGAAATGCGCCAGGTAGTCGGCCTGCGCCGCGGCATCGCCCACCAGAGGCAGCGTCTGCCGGGACGCCGGCGTGGACAGCCCGGTGCCGCGCTGGTCCAGCATGAGCACACGGAAACTCTTGGAGGCCTCGCGCAGCCAGCCCGCCAGGCCCACGGGACGGTTTCCCCGGCCGCCCGGCCCGCCCTGCAGGAACAACAGCCACGGAAGGCCCTCGGCTTCCAGCGCAGGGTCATACATCTCCCGTGCGAACAGCCTGATGGTGGGCCCTGCCGGGTTGGCGTGGTCCAGCGGTGCGTCAAACCAGTGGTCACGCAGGGCGAGCCCGCGGGCCAGATAGGCCTCACCGGCACTCTGCGGGTGCGCACTGGGTGGGTGGGCGCCGCCTGTTCCGGCGCCGCCGTCCCGGGGGCTCATGCGCCGGCCTGCGCCGTGGTGGCCTGTGCCGTGGCGGCAGCACCAAAGGCGTCCAGCGCGCCCCCGTCGAGGCGGTACACGTGCCAGCCGTCCATGGGCGCGGCACCGAGGGAGTGGTAAAAGTTGATGGACGGCTCATTCCAGTCCAGGACGCTCCATTCAACCCGGGCGTAGCCGCGCTCCACGGCGATCCGCGCGAGGGTGCGCAAGAGCGCCTTGCCGTGGCCACCGCCCCGTGCCTCCGGGCGCACATACAGGTCCTCCAGGTGGATGCCCAGCGTTCCCTCCCACGTGGAGTAGTTCAGGAACCACAACGCAAAGCCGACAATGGGATCTCCGGGCACCGGGCTCTCCACCACGTGGGCGTAAATCTGCGGATTCCCGCCAAAGAGGTGGGAGTGGAGCATCTCCGCGGTGTTGACAACGGCGTCGGGCTCTTTTTCATAGACGGCAAGGTCGTGGATCATGCCAAGGATGGCGGGGACATCTGCGGGGGAGGCGGTGCGAATCAAACTCATGAAACGAGCATATCCGCTGCTTGGTTCCGGCAGCGAAGCGGCGCCGGTTGCGGGAATTGTCCAGCCAATGTGCAGGAAAAACCCTGATTGCCCTTGACATCCTTCACGCCGCTCGATAAACCGGAAACCAGGAAGCACGGTGTACGCGATCGACGCGGTCATGAAGAGCCGGTGCAGCCCGCCGCCCCACAGGGGCCCGCGGACCGCCTGGCCGCCTATGGTCGCCCCACCATGAAAGCGGGTCAACGGTGTCCACGATGGAACCAGCTGCACTTGGCAGCCAAGAGCAAAGAAGCCAGGTGCGCAAGGCGGCAGTCGCCAGCACCATCGGCACAACCATCGAGTGGTATGACTACTTCCTCTACGGCGCTGCGGCCGCCTTGGTGTTCCCGCACGTGTTCTTCCCCCACATGTCCCCCTATTTGGGGCTGATCTCCGCATTTGCCACGTACTTTGTCGGTTTTTTGGCGCGTCCCGTCGGGGCGGCCATCTTTGGGCACTGGGGAGACCGGATCGGCCGCAAGGCGATGCTGATCATCACGCTGCTGATGATGGGCATTTCGACGGCCCTGATCGGCGCGCTGCCCGGTGCGGAGGCCTGGGGTGAGGCCGCACCCATAATCCTGATCATCCTGCGCGTTTTTCAGGGCATCGCGGTTGGCGGCGAGTGGGGCGGTTCCATCCTGCTGTCCATGGAATGGGGCGACCAGAAACGACGGGGGCTGATGGCCAGCTGGCCACAGCTCGGAGTTGCCATCGGCATCATCCTCTCCACGGGGCTGATGGCGTTGTTCAACGGCATCATGGGCACGGACGCGTTCATCGCCTGGGGCTGGCGCATCCCGTTCCTCCTCAGCCTGGTACTGGTGGCCATCGGTCTTTACATCCGGCTCAAGATTATGGAAACCCCGATGTTTGCCGCGGTGGTCAAGACCAAAAAAACCGAGAAGGCACCGGTGCTGGAGGTCATCCGGCGGTATCCGAAGGAGATCATCCTGTCGGCGCTGTTGCGCATGTCGGAGCAGATGCCGTTCTACATTGTCACCGCGTTTGTCCTGTCCTACCTGACAGATAAAAACCACAACTATTCGTACAACTTCGTGTTAATTGGCACCATGGTCGCGGCCGCACTCGAGTTGTTCTTTGTTCCGTTCTTCGGACACTTGTCGGACAAGATGAGCCGTCTGAGGATCTATCAGCTCGGCGCGGCGATCACCGGCGTCTGGGGCTTTGTCTACTTCGCCCTGCTTGACAGCGGCATCGGCTGGCTGGTCTTCCTCGCGGTGTGTGTGGCGCTCATCCCGCACGCCATGCAGTACGGCCCACAGGCTTCGATCATCGCGGAGAACTTCCCGACCAATCTGCGCTACACCGGCGCCGGGCTGGGCTACCAGCTGGCCTCGATCATTGCCGGCGGTCCGGCGGCACTGGTCGCAACCATCCTCCTGCACAATTTTGGCACCGGGTACGCGGTCTCCGTCTATATCCTGGTGTCGGCGCTGATCACCATTGCCGCAACCCTGGGTCTGAAGGACTACTCCAGGTCCGACATCTCGGATCCAGACACCTACTCGCCCCGCGTCAAGGGCACGCGCAACGCCAGCTGAGCGCCCATGCACTGCGGCGGGGCGTGCGTCCGGGGTGGCGCTTACGCCTCGAACAGCCGGCGCACCACACGGCCCGCCGCCAGGTCATCCAGTCCTTCGTTGATTTCTGTGAGCGGCCTGGTGTCCGTGTGCAGCAGTTCCACGGGAAGCTTCCCCTCCCGCCAGTATTGGAGGTAGAGCGGAATGTCCTGCGCCGGCACGGCATCGCCCATGTAGGAACCGAGCAGACGCTTGCCGGCTCCGGCGAACTGGAGTGCGGGAACAAGCAGTTCGGCGTCAGGATGCGGCAACCCGACGGAGACGACGGCGCCGCCCCGGGTGACCAGCTCCAGGCAGGAAGCGATCACCGCCGCCGATCCCACGGCCTCGATGGCCACGTCAACGCCGTCCCCGGAGGCTTCGGCCACGAGCCGGGCCGCATCTGCCGGTGTCCCCGCCGCGCTCGCGCCGCAGTCCAGGGCAAGCCGGTGCTTGGCCGCAATCGGGTCGATCGCAATGACCGCCGACGCCCCCGCAAGCCTTGCCGCCATGACGGCGGAGAGGCCCACGGCCCCCAAACCGAAGACCACGACCGACTGGCCGGGCTGCACGGCGGCCGTGTGGCGAACGGCACCCGCGCCCGTCAGCACGGCGCAGCCGAACATCGCGGCCACGGCATCGGGCACGTCGTCGTCGATGACCACCGCGGATTCGCGGGCAACCACGGCGTAGTCGGCGAAGGCGGAGACCCCCAGGTGGTGGTTGACCCGCTGACCGTCGGCGGTTTTCAGCAGTGCTTCCCCATGCAAAAGGTCACCGGAACCGTTGGCCGCGGCGCCCCGGTGGCACAGTGCCGGCCGCCCCGCCGTACAGGCCCGGCAGCTGCCACAGCTCGGCACGAACACCAGCACGACGTGGTCTCCGACGGCCACGTCGCTCACGCCGGCGCCCAGGGTGGTGACGCGCCCGACCGCCTCGTGGCCCAACGCCATGGGCAGCGGCCGGACACGGGAACCGTCCACCACGGACAGGTCGGAATGGCAGAGGCTGGAGTAGACGATGCGCACCCCGAGTTCGCCCGCGCGCGGCTCCGGGACCTCCAGATCTTCAATCACCAGCGGCTTCGCGCTCGAGTAGCTGGTTCCGGCGGGAACTGTGAAACGGAGGACTGCGGCTCGCATGGGATGGCCTTTCGGTGGGAGTGCCAGGTGGATCTGTTACAGCCGGCTGAAGTCCTCCAGCCGGACGACGGCGGCTCCGCTTTCGTTGGATGCCTCCAGGTCCACCGTGGCCGTGATGGACCAGTCGTGGTTGCCTTCGGGATCGGCCAGGACCTGCCGGACCTTCCACGACGTGGGACCCTCCGTGATGTGAAGCAGCGCCGGTCCGCGGGCGGCGGGGCCGGCCTCGATGAACTCGTGTTCGTCCCAATACGCGTCCAGGGCGTCGGCCCACCGGTCGGCACCCCAGCCGTGGTCGCCGTCGAGCTCGCCGAGTGCCTCAAAGTCGTCGTCGGCCGCCAGCTCCACGCGGCGGAACAGCTCGTTGCGCACCATCACCCGGAAGGCGCGGTGGTTGTCGGTCAGCTTTGGCGGCACCGGAGGAAGGGCTGACTCGGCCAGCGGCTCCTCCACCTCGCCGTTCGTCATCTTTTCCCATTCGTCAAGCAGGCTGGAATCCACCTGCCGGACCAGCTCGCCGAGCCAGGAAATGATGTCCTCCAAGTCCTCGCGGAGCGCGTCCCGCGGGACAGTCTGGCGCAGCGCCTTGTAGGCGTCCGTCAGATAGCGCAGCACGATGCCTTCAGAACGGGCCAGCGAGTAGTACTGGACGTATTCGCCAAAGTTCATGGCCCGCTCGTACATGTCGCGAATGATGGACTTGGGGCTCAGTTCAAAGTCGCCCACCCAGGGGGCGGCCTTGCGGTACACCTCAAAGGCCCCGAACAGCATCTCGGACAGCGGCATCGGGTACGTGACCTCGTCCAGGATGGCCATGCGTTCGTCGTACTCAATACCCTCGCTCTTCATGGCCGCCACCTTCTCGGTGCGGGTGCGCTTGAGCTGGGCGCTGAGGATCTGCCGCGGCTTTTCCAGCGTGGACTCAATGACGGAAATGACGTCCAGGGCGTAGCTGGGGGATTCGGGGTCAAGCAGTTCCAGGGCTGCCAGGGCGAAGGGGGAGAGCGGCTGGTTCAGCGCAAAATTCATTTGCAGGTGGGTGGTGAGCCGGACTGTGCGGCCGTCGGACTCCAGCTCGTCCTCCGGGATGCGCTCGACAATGCCGGCACCGAGCAGCTCGCGGTAGATGCCCAAGGCCTTGCGGATCAGCTTGCGCTGCGCCGACGGGGACTCATGGTTTTCCGTCAGCAGCTTCCGTGCCGCGTGGAAAGGGTCGCCCGGGCGTTCCAGCAGGTTCAGCAGCATGGCGTGGGTGACGGTGAAGCTGGAGGTCAGGGGCTCCGGCACTGATTCACTCAGCCGGGTGAACGTGGGTTCGCCCCAGCTGACAAAGCCCTGCTGCGGCTTCTTTTTCACCACCTGGCGCAGCTTCTTGGCATCGTCGCCGAACTTGGCCACGGCCTTGGCCATGGACTTCGTGTTCTCGATGACGTGCTCGGGCGCCTGAACCATGACGGTTCCGGCCGTGTCGTAGCCGGCCCGGCCGGCGCGGCCGGCGATCTGCTGGAATTCGCGCACCTGAAGCACGCGGGTGCGCACGCCGTCGTACTTGCTCAGGGCCGTCATCAAAACGGTGCGGATGGGCACATTGATGCCCACGCCCAGGGTGTCGGTGCCGCAGATGACCTTCAGCAGCCCGGCTTGGGCCAGCTGCTCCACCAGGCGGCGGTACTTGGGCAGCATGCCGGCATGGTGCACGCCGATGCCGTGCCGGACCAGCCGGTTGAGTGTCTTGCCGAAGCCGGCGGAGAAGCGGAAGCCGGCAACCAGCTCGCCGATCCTGTCCTTTTCCTCCCGGGTGCAAACGTTGATGCTCATCAGGTTTTGGGCCCGGTCAATGGCTTCGGCCTGGCTGAAGTGCACCACGTAGACGGGCACCTGCTTGGTGGCGAGCAGCTCCTCCAGCGATTCGTGGACGCCGGTGGTCACGTAGTAGTAGTGCAGCGGGATGGGGCGCACGGCCGAGGACACGGTGGTGGTGTTGCGGTTCGTGAGTTCCGTGAGCTCCTTTTCAAAGCGGCTGACGTCGCCCAGGGTGGCGCTCATGAGCAGGAACTGCGACTGCGGCAGCTCCAGCAGCGGCAGCTGCCACGCCCAGCCGCGCTGCGGGTCGGAGTAGTAGTGGAACTCATCCATGATGACCACGCCCGCGTCGGCGTTATCGCCTTCGCGCAGGGCAATGTTGGCCAGGATTTCCGCCGTGCAGCAAATGATCGGTGCGTCCTGGTTGACGGAGGAGTCCCCGGTGACCATGCCCACGTTCTCCGCCCCGAAGATCTCGCACAGGGCAAAGAACTTCTCCGAGACGAGCGCCTTGATCGGGGCCGTGTAATAGCTCGCGGCACCGCGCGCCATGGCGTTGAAATGCGCGGCAATGGCCACCAGCGACTTGCCCGAACCCGTGGGGGTGGAAAGGATCACATTGTTCCCGCTCACCAGCTCCATCGCGGCATCTTCCTGCGCCGGATAGAGTTCCAGCCCCCGGTCCATGGTCCATTCCAAAAACGCCTCCAGGACGTCATCATCGCTGGAGGATTTGGGGTCAAGGCCGGAGAGTTGTTCAAGAAGGTTCATGGTTCCCCCAGTCTACGGGCGGTGGCTGTGGCAGGTTAACGCCATGGGAACAACACAACTCGGCTGGGACCCGTCGAAATACGTGGAATTCGGCGACTTCCGCAACCGCCCCTTCTTCGACCTCACCGCCCGCATCACGGCGTCCGAGCCGCGGCGCGTGGTGGACCTTGGCTGCGGTCCCGGCAACCTGACGGCCACGCTGGCCCGGCGCTGGCCTGCTGCCCGGGTGCGGGGCCTGGACAGCTCCCCGGACATGGTGGCGGCGGCCCAAACACTTGATAACAACGCGCACGACGCCGGCACGCCCGTCCCTGCGAACCTCACCTTTGGGCTGGCGGACATCCAGGGCTGGACCCCCGGGCCGGACACGGACGTGGTGGTCTCCAACGCCGCCCTGCAATGGGTGCCCGGACACCCGGACCTCATGGCCGGCTGGCTGGGCGCCATGGCGCCCGGTGCGTGGCTGGCCGTGCAGGTGCCGGGCAATTTCTCCTCACCGTCACACACGCTGATGCGCCAGGTGGCACAGTCGCCGCGGTGGCGGAAGCGGCTCGACGGCGTACTGCGCCACGACGACGCCGTGTGGGGGCCGGGCCGGTATCATGAACTCCTCCTGCGCGGCGGCGCCAGGGCGGACGTGTGGGAAACCACCTACAACCAGCTGCTGCCGGGGGAGGCGCCGGTGTTGAACTGGGTCCGGGGCACCGGGCTGCGCCCCGTGCTTCAGGCGCTCGGTGTTGCCGAGGGGCGGGAATTTGAGGCGGAGTATTCAGCGCTGCTTGAGGAGGCCTACCCCGCAGACGAATTTGGCACCATCTATCCGTTCCGGCGGATCTTCATGATAGGCCAAAAACTATGAAAGGGAGCAGTCATGGCTGACTTGGCGGCATTTCCACTGGACTGGCAGACCGCGCTGGTGATCGTGGCCCATCCCGACGACCCGGAATACGGCATGGCCGCCGCCGTCGCGGAATGGACCGAAAGCGGCAAGAGTGTCCATTACCTGCTGGCCACCCGCGGGGAGGCAGGCATTGCCGGGGTGGCGCCTGAACAGTCGGGACCCCTGCGCGTGCGGGAACAGCAAAACGCCTGCCTCCGGGTGGGCGTTGCCGGGCTGGCCTTCCTCGACCACCCCGACGGGCGGATCCAGGAGGGCCTGGCGCTGCGCCGCGACCTGGCCCGGCACATCCGCAGCGTCAAGCCGGAGCTGGTGCTCACACTTAACCACCGCGACGAGTGGGGCCCGGGCCGCTGGAACAGCGCCGACCACCGCGCCGTGGGCCGCGGCGTCCTGGACGCCGTGTCCGACGCCGACAACGATTGGATTTTCCCCGAACTGCTGGACGAGGGGCTGTCCCGTCACAAAGTGGGCAAGGTGGCCATCAGCTCGCCCACCCCCACCCACGCCCAGCCCGTCAGTGCCCGCAGCATTGAACGGGCCGTGGCCTCGCTGGCCGAACACAGCGAATACCTCAAGGCGCTGGGCGCGGAACCGGCGGGCGAGCAGGCCCGCCGGCAGGTGGAAATGGTGACGGCCGGCGGCATGGTGCGGTTCGAACTTTACGGCTAGTCCCCACGACCTCCCCGGCTAACGCTGGCGCGTCAGCCCGGGCCCCTCGGGCGCGTGGGCCCACCGGCGTCGTGCCGGCAGGGGAACTGCCAGCCACGGGCCAAAATATGCCCAGAGAAAACTGCGCTGACAAGGCAGGCTTGTGGGAGTAGTTTGTTAGCTGAACGAAGCTACGCGCTGTGGGCCGGCGCCACCAGGAGGAATCGTGCTGTACCGCTTGATAGCGCACAATTTGGCGCCGCACAAGGTTCCACTCATTTCAATAGTGGTGCTGCAGTTCCTCTCCACCCTGGGCACGCTGTACCTGCCCACCCTCAACGCGGACATCATCGACGACGGCGTGGTCAAGGGCAACACCGCGCTCATCTTCAACCTGGGCGGCTGGATGCTGCTAATCACGGCCGGGCAGGTCATCTGCGCCATAGCGGCCACGTTCCTCAGCGCGCGGCTGGCCATGGGCGTGGGCCGGCAGGTGCGTCGGGATCTGTTCAACAAGGTGGAGACGTTTTCCGCCCAGGAGGTCGGCATCATTGGCGCGCCGTCGCTGATCACCCGCACCACCAATGACGTCCAGCAGGTGCAGATGCTGACGCTGATGTCCTTCACCCTCATGGTCACCGCACCCATCATGTGCATTGGTGGAATCATCATGGCCATGAAGCAGGACGTGCCCCTGTCCGGACTGCTGCTGGTGATTCTGCCCGTGCTCATCATCGCCATCGCCATGATTGTGCGCGTCCTGGTCCCCACCTTCCGCAAGGTCCAGCACCAGTTGGACGACATCAACGGCGTGCTGCGCGAGCAGATCACCGGCATCAGCGTCATCCGCGCCTTTGTGCGCCGCGATTATGAGGCCGAACGCTTCGCCACCGCCAACGGCGCCCTGACCGCCTCACAGCTGCGGGCCGGCCGGTTGCTGTCGCTGATGTTCCCCACCATCTTTTTCGTCGTCAACGTCACCAGCGTCGGCGTGCTGTGGTTTGGCGGCCAGCGCATCGATGCCGGCAGCATGCAGATTGGCGCCCTGACGGCCTTCCTGAGCTACATCATGCAGATCCTCATGTCCGTCATGATGGCCATGTTCATGTTCATGATGATCCCGCGGGCGGCCGTGAGCGCCGAACGCATCCAAGAGGTCCTGGACACGGAATCCTCCGTCGTGGACACCCCTGATTCGCTTGCCGTGGCGCGGCTGGACGGGAGCCTCTCGATCCGCGACGCCACCTTCTCGTACCCCGGCGCCCAGGACCCCGTGCTGTCCGGCGTCAGCTTTGATGCGGCCCCCGGAACCACGACGGCGGTGATCGGCTCCACCGGCAGCGGCAAGTCGACCCTGGTGAATCTCCTGCCGCGGCTGCTCGATGCCACGGCAGGCCGCCTTGAGCTGGGCGGGCACGACATCCGCGCCGTCACGCTCCAGTCGCTGCGCGGCTCCATCGGCCTGGTCCCGCAGAAGGCCTACCTGTTCAGCGGCACCGTGGCCTCCAATGTGCGCATGGGCAGTCCGGACGCCACCGACGACGAGCTTTGGGCAGCCCTTGAGGTGGCGCAGGCCGCCGACTTCGTCCGGGGGATGCCGGGCGGACTGGACGCGCCGATCGAGCAAAGCGGCTCCAATGTCTCCGGCGGCCAGCGGCAGCGGCTGTGCATTGCTCGGGCGGTGGTGGGCAACCCCTCGCTGTACCTTTTTGACGACAGCTTTTCCGCCCTCGACTATGCCACCGACGCGAAGCTGCGCGCCGCGCTCAAGCCCGTCACCACCGATGCCGCCGTGCTGGTGGTGGCCCAGCGCGTGGGCACCATCCGGCACGCCGACAACATACTGGTACTGGACGAAGGCAGGCTGGTGGGCCAGGGCACGCATGAGGAACTCATGGACAACTGCCCCACGTACCAGGAAATTGTCACCTCGCAGCTCACCGAAGAGGACAGGGAGAACGTAGCATGAGCATGATGAGGGGCGGGGGAGCGCCCCCGCAAAAGGCCATGGCCTTCGGCCCCAGCCTCAAGCGCATCCTTGGCCTGCTGGCGCTGGACAGGCTGCGGATGATCTGGGTCGTGGTGCTGGCCGCCGTGTCAGTGGGCCTGTCGGTCGTGGCGCCGAAGGTGCTCGGCCATGCCACGGACATCATCTTCAACGGCGTCGTGGGCCAGATGCTCAACCGGTTCCCGGCGGGCACCACCAAGGACCAGGCGGTGGCCGCCCTGCGGGCCGGCGGGCAGGGCCAGCTGGCGGACATGCTCTCCGGCATGAATGTGGTCCCGGGCCAGGGCCTGGACCTGAACGCGCTGGGCGCGGTCCTGATGATCGTCCTGGGGCTGTACATCACGGCGTTCTTCTTCAACTGGTCCCAGGGCTACATCACCACCGGCATTGTCCAGCGCGCCATGTACCGGCTGCGCCAGCAGATCGAGGACAAGCTTGACCGCCTGCCGATGTCCCACTTCCAGCAGGAATCGCGCGGGGACGTGCTCTCTCGCGTCACCAACGACATCGACAATTTTTCCCAAACCCTGAACCAGACGCTGACCCAGCTGCTCATTGCGGCCCTGACGGTCGTGGGCGTGTTGGGCATGATGTTCTCCATCTCCCCGCTGTTGGCCGTCATCTCCCTGGTGACCATCCCCATCATCGCCGGCATCACCGTGGTCATCGCCAAGCGTTCCCGGGTGCAGTTCATGGCGCAGTGGAAATCCACCGGCGACCTCAACGGGCACGTGGAGGAAATGTTCACCGGCCATGAGATCGTCAAGGCCTTCGGACAGCAGGACGCGGCCATCGCCAAGTTCAAGGTCTCCAACGACGAACTGTACGAATCCAGTGCCAAGGCCCAGTTCATCTCCGGCATCATCATGCCCAGCATGAACTTTGTCTCCAACCTCAACTACGTGGTGGTGGCCGTGCTCGGCGGCATCCAGGTGGCCTCCGGTATCCTGACGATCGGCAGTGTCCAGGCGTTCATTCAGTACTCGCGCCAGTTCAGCCAGCCCATGGCGCAGATTGGCAGCATGATCAACCTGCTCCAGTCGGGCGTGGCCTCGGCCGAACGGGTCTTTGAGCTGGTCGACGCCAAGGAACAACGCCCCGACCACGTGCCCGCAGCCACCCTGCGCACCGTCTTGGGCCGCGTGGTCTTTGAGCACGTGAACTTCAGCTATGACGAGGGTGTTCCGCTCATCAAGGATCTTTCCCTGGTGGCGGAGCCGGGGGAGACGGTCGCCATTGTCGGCCCCACGGGCGCCGGCAAGACGACGCTGGTGAACCTGCTCATGCGCTTCTACGAGATCGACTCGGGGCGGATCAGCATCGACGGGGTCAACACGGCCGAACTCACCCGTGACGGGCTGCGCCGGAAGTTTGGCATGGTCCTCCAGGACGCCTGGCTCTTTGGCGGCACCATCCGGGAAAACCTGGCCTACGGCAAGCTCGATGCCACGGAGGCGGAGATCATCCAGGCCGCCGAGGCCACCCACGTGGACCACTTTGTCCGTTCACTCCCCGACGGCTACGACACGGTCCTGACGGACGACGGCGGCGGGCTGAGCCAGGGGCAGCGGCAGCTGATGACCATTGCGCGGGCCTGGATCGCCAACCCCGGCATCTTGATCCTGGACGAGGCGACCAGCTCCGTGGACACCCGCACCGAAGTCATGATCCGCCAGGCCATGAACCGCCTCCGCAAGGACAGGACCAGCTTTGTCATTGCCCACCGGCTCTCCACCATCCGGGACGCCGACCTGATCCTGGTGATGAACGACGGGCAGATCATCGAGCAGGGAACACATGGGGAACTGCTGGAGCAACGCACCTTCTACTACGATCTTTACATGAGCCAGTTTGGCGACCCGTTGGTGGAAGAGGTGGGCACGGCGTGAACGCCATGGATGTGATTGTGCGCAAGTGGAGGCCTGACACGGAATCGTCCGTGCCGCCGTACGAGCAAATCAGGCTGCGGATCCTGGACCTGGCCGCGTCCGGTGCCCTGGCCGTCGGTGCGAGGCTGCCGTCCGTGCGCTCCCTGGCCCTGGACCTTGGATTGGCCGCCAACACCGTGGCGCGGGCCTACCGCGAGCTGGAACAGGCCGGGATCGTCGTCACGGCGGGGCGCAGCGGCACGGCCGTTGCGTCCGGAGGCGACGTGATGGGCGCACAGGTGGCGGCGGCCGCGGAGTCCTTTGCCGCCGTCGTGCGGGACCTCGGTGTCCCCGGTCCCAAGGCGCTCTCGATCGTCACTGCGGCCCTGGAGCGCGGCGCAGCCCGCTAGCGGGTGTCGACCGGTTGCATCCGTGTTCGAAAACGCTGTTCGAGAGGTACTGTTCGAACGAAGATTCGACTATACTGTTGGGTGGCGCCACCGCAGCGCCGAGTCCGCGCCCCGCTTTAAATGCCCTGCTTTAAAATGCCGTTTACAAGTGCCGGCCGGAATAACTGCCGGACGGAAAGCCCCGGACCGAATAGTGAAGGAAACAATGCCCCAGCCTGCCACCGGGAACCCGGAAATCAAGCGCCCCGACCTCTCCCGACTGGTCGTTAAGGGCGCGCGCGAGCACAACCTGCGCAACGTGGACCTGGACCTGCCGCGCGACTCCATGATCGTCTTCACTGGGCTGTCCGGCTCGGGTAAGTCGTCCCTGGCGTTTGACACCATCTTTGCCGAGGGCCAGCGCCGCTACGTGGAATCCCTCTCCGCCTATGCCCGCCAGTTTCTGGGGCAGGTGGACAAGCCGGATGTCGACTTCATCGAGGGCCTCTCACCGGCGGTGTCGATCGACCAGAAGTCGACGTCGAAAAACCCGCGTTCCACGGTGGGCACCATCACCGAAATTTATGACTACATGCGCCTGCTGTGGGCGCGTGTGGGCACTCCGCACTGCCCGGTGTGCGGGGAGCCCATCGCCAAGCAAACGCCGCAGCAGATCGTGGACCAGCTCCTTGAAATGCCCGAAGGCACCCGCTTCCAGGTGCTGGCCCCCGTGGTGCGGGACCGCAAGGGCGAATTTGTTGACTTGTTCCGCGAACTCACGGCCAAGGGCTACTCCCGTGCCAAGGTGGACGGCGAGGCGGTCCAGCTGTCCGAGCCGCCCAAGCTGAAGAAGACGTTCAAGCACACCATTGAGGTGGTGGTGGACCGCTTGGTGGTCAAGGACGGCATGCAGCAGCGCCTCACCGATTCCGTGGAGACCGCGCTGGGACTCGCCGAGGGCCGCATCCTGGCCGAGCTGGTGGACCTGGCGGAGTCCGACGCCGGACGTGTGCGTTCCTTCTCCGAGAACCTGGCCTGCCCCAACGAGCACCCGTTGGCCATTGACGAGATCGAGCCGCGCTCCTTCTCCTTCAACAACCCCTTCGGCGCCTGCACAGCGTGCAGCGGCATCGGCACCAAGCTGGAAGTGGACGAGGAACTGGTGGTCCCGAACCCGTTCCTGTCCCTGCGCGAGGGCGCCATCGCCCCCTGGTCGCTGGGCACGGCAACCACCGAATACTGGAACCGGCTGCTGGAGGGCCTGGCGGCCGACCTCGGCTTCTCACTGGACGACTCCTGGAACAAGCTGGGCACTGATTCCCGCCAAGCCATCCTGTACGGTAAGGACCACAAGGTGGTGGTGCAGTACAAGAACCGCTTTGGCCGGGAACGCAAGTACAGCACGGGCTTTGAGGGCGCCGTGCAGTACATCCAGCGCAAGCATGTCGAGACCGAATCAGACTCCGCCCGCGACCGCTACGAAGAGTACATGCGCCAAATCCCGTGCCCCGCCTGTGGCGGCGCCCGGCTGAACCCGGCGTCCCTGTCCGTGCTGATCAACGACAAGTCCATTGCCGAAGTTTGCGCCATGTCCATGCGCGACTGCTTTGCCTTCCTCTCCAACCTGGTCCTGACGGGCCGGGAGGAACAGATTGCCAGCCAGGTACTCAAGGAAATCCAGGGCCGCCTGAAGTTCCTGCTGGACGTCGGCCTGGAGTACCTGAACCTGGAACGCGCGTCCGGAACCCTGTCCGGCGGCGAGGCCCAGCGCATCCGCCTGGCCACCCAGATCGGTTCGGGCCTGGTGGGCGTGCTGTACGTCCTCGACGAACCGTCCATCGGCCTGCACCAGCGCGACAACCGCCGCCTCATTGAGACCCTGACCAGGCTGCGTGACCTCGGAAACACGCTGATCGTCGTCGAACACGATGAAGACACCATCAACGAGGCCGACTGGATTGTGGACATCGGCCCGGGCGCCGGCGAGCACGGCGGCCGCGTGGTCCACTCCGGCTCCGTGGCGGACCTGCTTAAGAACACCGAATCGCTCACGGGCGACTACCTCTCGGGCCGCAAGAGCATCGCCGTGCCGGCCAAGCGCCGCAAATATGACAAAAAGCGCGAACTCAAGGTCATTGGGGCCAAGGAAAACAACTTGCTGAACCTGGACGTCGCGTTCCCGCTGGGCGTCATGACGGCGGTCACCGGCGTCAGCGGCTCCGGCAAGTCGACCCTGGTCAACGAGATCCTGTACAAGGTGCTGGCGAACAAGCTCAACGGCGCCAAGCAGGTGGCGGGCCGGCACCTGCGGGTGGACGGCCTGGAACACCTGGACAAGGTGGTCCACGTCGACCAGAGTCCCATCGGGCGCACGCCCCGTTCCAATCCGGCCACGTACACGGGTGTCTTTGACAACATCCGCAAGCTGTTTGCCGAGACCAACGAATCCAAGGTCCGCGGCTACCAGCCGGGCCGGTTCTCCTTCAACGTCAAGGGCGGGCGCTGCGAGGCCTGCACGGGCGACGGCACGCTGAAGATTGAAATGAACTTCCTGCCGGACGTGTACGTCCCCTGCGAGGTCTGCCACGGCGCGCGCTATAACCGGGAAACCCTGGAAGTCCATTACAAGGGCAAGTCAATTGCGGACGTGCTGAACATGCCGATCGAGGAGGGCGCGGAGTTCTTCGCCGCGTTCACCCCGATTGCCCGGCACCTGCGCACGCTGGTCGACGTCGGACTCGGCTATGTCCGGCTGGGACAGGCCTCCACCACCCTCTCCGGCGGCGAAGCCCAGCGCGTGAAGCTGGCGGCAGAACTCCAAAAGCGTTCCAACGGCCGCAGCGTCTACGTACTGGACGAGCCCACCACCGGGCTCCACTTCGAGGACATCCGCAAGCTGCTGCTGGTCCTGCAGGGCCTGGTGGACAAGGGCAACACCGTCATCGTGATCGAACACAACCTTGACGTGATCAAGAGTGCCGACTGGGTCGTGGACCTCGGCCCCGACGGGGGCACCGGGGGCGGACAGCTGGTGGCAACCGGCACCCCTGAAAAGGTGGCAAAAAGCACGGACAGCTACACCGGCACCTTCCTGCGCGAGGCGCTGCAGGGCCCCCGCTGAGTTGGCTGGGCCCATAAGCATGAGGGAGCCGCTGCGGGGGTGCATGACCGCGGGGGAGCCGCTGCGAGCTGAAACCCCAACGGGTGGCGGGGAGATATGCCGGGCACGGCATGGATGTGCGGTGGGCGCGGCGGGCCGTGAGAAACTAGGGACGTGATTATTGACGAGCCCGCCGTTGTGGATGACGGCCCCGTTCCCGCAGTCCTCTTCGACCTGGACGGCACGCTCGTCGACCCGGCAGGCGGCATCACCGGCGGCATTGCACATGCCTTGCGCGTTATGGATTTGCCGGTCCCCGGCCCCGAGGTGCTCAACCGGATGGTTGGCCCCAAGCTTGCGGACGGCCTGGTCGGCATAGTGGGCGTGCCGGAGCCGCTGGTACCGGACGTGATCGCCGCGTACCGCAGCTGGTACTCGCTGCGTGGCATGGCCATGTCCAGGGTCTACCCGGGGATCCCGGAATTGCTGGGCCAGCTCCGCGCCGGCGGCGTGCGGCTTGCCGTGGCCACCCAAAAGCCCGAGGCGCTGGCGCGCACCCTGCTGGCCCACCACGGCCTGGCCGATTCCTTTGACGTCATCCGCGGCTCGCACACGGACGAATCGCTCATGCCGGGCGAACCCGGATACCGCGCCGGCAAGGCGGAGATCATCGGCTCAGCCCTGGAATGGCTCGGCGGGCAGGGGAGGTCCATCATGGTGGGCGACCGACACCAGGACGTCAACGGGGCACGGGCCAACGGGCTGGACTGCATCGGGGTTGCGTGGGGTTTCGCCCCCGAGGGCGAGCTGGAAGCGGCAGGAGTTGCCGGCGTCGTGCAGACGGCGGAGGAACTCCTGCAGGCAGTGGCAAGGGAACTGGGCACCGGCATGTCCGCCGCGACGGAAGCCGCCCATGGCCCTGTATGACCTCACCCGGGTGCTCACCCGCGGCACCATCACGGGCCTCTGCCGTCCCGCCGTGGAAGGCCTGGAAAACGTCCCCGTGGAGGGTCCTTTTATCGTGGCGCCCAACCACCTGTCCTTCCTTGACTCGGTCATTGTCCAGGCACTCACGCCCCGGCCGGTTTCCTTCTTTGCGAAGGCCGAGTACTTCACCGGCAAGGGGGTCAGGGGCAGGCTCATGAAACAGTTTTTCGAGTCCGTGCACTCCATTCCCGTGGAGCGCGGCGAGCAGGCGGCCAGCGTGCACGCGCTCAAGACCCTGCTGGAGATCCTGGGCCGCGGCGAAGCGGTCGGAATCTACCCGGAGGGCACCCGCTCCCGCGACGGCAAGCTGTACCGCGGGCGCACGGGCGTGGGCTGGCTGGCGCTGACCACGGGCGCGCCGGTGGTGCCCGTGGGCATCATCGGCACGGAAAAGCTGCAGCCCGCAGGCAAAAAGACGTTCAAGCCGGCGAGGTTCACGCTGAAGTTCGGTGCGCCGCTGTCCTTTGAGAAAACGGGTCCGGACCATTCGCTGCCGGCCCGCCGCACCGTCACCGATGCCATCATGGACGCCGTTGCCGAGCTGACCGGCCAGGACCGCTGCGCCAAGTACAACCAAAGCCCCAGCGTGGAGTAATCCCCAACCGCTCCCACCGCTCGCAGGCTCGCAGCAGGTCCCTCGCGGTCGTGGGCCCACCCAACCGCTCCCATTGCTCACACTCCCTAACCGCTCCCATTGCTCACACTCCCTAACCGCTCCCACTGCTCGCAAGCCCGCAGCGGGTCCCTCGCGGCAGTGGGCCCATTGGCTGCGGGCCCGGATTAGACTGGTTGTGTGTCAGACCCAGCATCGTATAGGCCCAAGCCCGGCGAGATTCCCACCGACCCGGGGGTTTACAGATTCCGGGACGAACACGGGCGCATCATCTACGTGGGCAAGGCGAAGAATCTCCGCTCGCGCCTGAACTCGTATTTTGCCAACCCTGCCGGGCTGCTGCCCAAAACCCACGCCATGGTCCACCACGCGGCGAGCGTCCAATGGACCACCGTGGGCAGTGAACTGGAAGCCCTGCAACTTGAATACACCTGGATCAAGGAATTCGCGCCGCGGTACAACCTGGCCTTCCGCGACGACAAAACGTACCCCTACCTGGCCGTGTCCATGGGGGAGAAGTACCCGCGCGTGCAGGTCATGCGCGGCGAGCGGCGCAAAGGAACCAAATACTTTGGCCCCTACACCGCCGGCGCCATCCGCGAAACCATGGACACCCTGCTGCGCGTCTTCCCCGTCCGCAGCTGCAGCACCGGCGTGCTGCGCCGTGCCGAACGCAGCGGACGGCCCTGCCTGCTGGGCTACATCGACAAATGCGCCGCCCCGTGCGTGGGACGCATCAGCGAGGAGGACCACAAGGCACTCGCGCAGGACTTCTGTGACTTCATGGGCGGCGAGGCCAAGCGCTTCATCTCCAAGCTGGAAAGGCAGATGTCCGCCGCCGTGGTGGAACTCGACTACGAGCAGGCCGCGCGGCTGCGCGACGACGTCATTGCCCTGAAAAAGGTGTTTGAACGCAACGCCGTGGTGCTGGCCGAAGACACCAACGCGGACATCTTCGCCGTCGAACAGGACGAGCTCGAAGCGGCGGTCCAGGTATTTCACGTGCGTGGCGGGCGGATCCGCGGACAGCGCGGCTGGGTGGTGGAGAAGGTGGAGGATGCCACCGACGCTGATCTTTGGGAGCACCTCATGCAGCAGGTGTACGGCGCCGAGGACCAGCAGCAGGACTCCATCCCGCGCCAGATCCTGGTGCCGGAACTGCCCGCCAACCACCACGACCTCTCCGAGTGGCTGGGCGGGATCCGCGGCGGCCGGGTCGACATCAGGGTGCCCCAGCGCGGGGACAAGGCCGCGCTCATGGACACTGTCCGGCAAAACGCCCGGCAGGCCATGGTCCTGCACAAGTCCCGCCGCGCAGGCGACCTCACCACCCGGTCCCTGGCCCTGGCGGAGCTCCAGGAGGCGCTGGAACTGCCCATGCCGCTGCTGCGGATCGAATGCTTTGACATCTCCCACGTGCAGGGCACCAACGTCGTGGCCTCCATGGTGGTGGTCGAGGACGGTATCGCCAAGAAGGGCGAGTACCGCAAGTTCGCCATCACCGGTGAGGCGGCCATCGACGACACCGCCTCCATGCATGACGTCATCACCCGACGCTTCCGCAACTACCTGGCCGAAAAGGCGGAGCGGGCGCAGTCGGTGCAGGCCTCCGGCGACATTTCCGCGCTCACGGCCACCACTGCCGAAACTGCCGAGCCGGCCAGGAGCAGGTTTGCGTACCCGCCCAACCTGGTGGTGGTCGACGGAGGCGTGCCCCAAGTCAACGCCGCGGCCCGGGCCCTCGCCGGGCTCGGCATCACCGACGTCGCGGTGGTCGGGCTGGCCAAGCGGCTGGAGGAAGTGTGGCTGCCGGACAGTGACTTCCCCGTGATCCTGCCGCGGTCCTCGGAAGGCCTGTACCTGTTGCAGCGCATCCGCGACGAGGCCCACCGCTTCGCCATCACCTTTCACCGGGCCAAGCGCGGCAAGGCCATGACCGCCTCGGCCCTGGACACCGTGCCGGGCATGGGCGCGGCCAAACAAAAGGCGCTGCTGGGCCACTTTGGTTCGCTGAAGAAGGTGCGGGCGGCCACGGTGGAGGAACTGGTACAGGCCAAGGGGATCGGGCCCGTCCTGGCCCAGGCCGTTTACGACACGCTCGCCGCCGGCGGCCAGGCGGACGCCGCTCCGGCCGTCAACATGGCAACGGGTGAAATTCTTCAATAGCGCCGCTGCCCGGATTCCTGACGGGCCGCAAACTCAACTAGGCTGGCAGGTAACGAAACTTCCCGCACTGCATTGCAGGACGGCGACCCACAGCACAGCTTCCAAGGGAGTGCAATGACAGGCCACAACGACGCAGCATCCGACGCCGGACCCCTGACACCTGTGAAGCCGGTCGAGCCGCAACTGCTGGTCGTCACCGGGATGTCCGGTGCCGGTCGCAGCACGGCGGCCAACGCGCTGGAGGACCTGGGCTGGTACGTCATTGAAAATCTGCCGCCCCAAATGTTGGCGGCCCTGTCCGAGCTGGTCTCGCGGATGCCGGCGGCGCTGCCAAAGCTCGCCGTCGTTGTCGACGTGCGGGGCAAGGCACTTTTTGCCGACATCCGGGAGTCGCTCAATGCCCTTTCCGCTGCCGGAGTGGCTTACCGCGTGATGTTTCTGGATGCCAGCGACGAAACCCTGGTGCGCCGCTTTGAGCTGGCCCGCCGCCCGCACCCGCTGCAAAAGGACGGGCGCATCCTGGACGGCATTGGCTCCGAAAGGCAGCTGCTGGCCGAGATGAAGTCGCAGGCGGAAATGGTGCTGGACACCACCGTCATGAACGTGCACGAGCTCGGCTCCGCGGTCACCGAACTGTTCTCCGAATCCGGCCCCGTGGTGCTGGCGCTGACAGTGATGAGCTTTGGCTTCAAGTACGGCCTGCCAGTGGACGCCAACTACGTGGCGGACGTCCGCTTCATCCCCAACCCGCACTGGATCCCGCAGCTGCGCCCGCTGACGGGGGAGGACGCTGCCGTCAGCGACTTTGTCCTCAAGGACCACGGCGCCGCCGACTTCGTGGAGCGCTACGTCCACGCCCTTGAACCGGTCCTGGAGGGGTACCGCCGGGAGAACAAGCACTATGCCACCATTGCCATCGGCTGCACGGGCGGCAAGCACCGGTCCGTGGCCGTGGCCATTGAACTGGCCAAGCGGCTGAGCCAGTATCCCCGGGTCACGGCCAGCATCCGGCACCGCGACCTGGGCCGGGAGTAGCGGCGTGTATACGGGCATACTGCCAATCATTCCGGCGGGCGGGAGGCTGCCGGCGTTCGAATCCGCGGTGAAGGTCGCGGCGCTGGGCGGCGGGCACGGTCTGGCCGCTTCCCTGTCGGCGCTGCGCCTGCTCACCAGCAACCTCACCGCCGTGGTCACCGTCGCCGACGACGGCGGCTCCTCCGGCCGCCTGCGGGAAGAGCTGGGCGTCCTCCCGCCGGGCGATCTGCGGATGGCCCTGGCCGCCCTCTGTGACGACACCGACTGGGGCCGGACGTGGCGGGACGTCATGCAGCACCGCTTCACGTCCCGCAACGGGGATGCCGGCTCGCTGGACAACCACGCGCTGGGCAACCTGCTCATCGTCACGCTGTGGGAGCTGCTCGGCGACACCGTGGCAGGGTTGCGCTGGGCCGGGGCGCTGCTCGGGGCCCGGGGCGAAGTGCTGCCCATGGCCAGCGTGCCGCTGACCATTGAGGGGCGGGTGGTGGCGGCAGTGGACGCTGCCCACCCGGAAGGGCGGATCATCAGCGGCCAGGCACGCCTGGCCAAGGCCGGCGGGCTGGACAATGTCCGGCTGCTGCCCGAGGACGCACCGGCCTGTGTCGAAGCCGTGGCTGCCATCCACGATGCCGACTGGGTGGTGCTGGGCCCCGGCTCCTGGTACACCTCCGTGCTGCCGCACCTCCTGCTGCCCGAAATGCGGGACGCGCTGTGCACCACCAAGGCCCGAAGGCTGCTGACCATGAACCTTGACGTCAACGACCTTGAAGCGACCGGATTGGACGCAGCCGGCCACCTGCACGTGATTTCACGCTACGCACCGGATTTTGGCGTGGACGTCGTGTTGGCGGATCCTTCCTCCATCGCGGACGTGGCTGGGTTCACCGAGGCAGCCGCGATGCTTGGCGCCGAGGTGGTCTTCGGTAAGGTGGGGAGTCACGCGGGAACCCCCGTCCACGATCCCTTGCGGCTGGCGGCGGCGTATCGGGACATTTTCGGGGACAACTAGTATTTTTAAGGCGAAGGGCTGAACCATGGCGCTGACAACGGCGGTCAAAGAGGAATTGTCCAGACTGGACATCAAGAAGTCCTCGGTACGGAAAGCGGAAGTATCGGCGCTGCTGCGTTTTGCCGGGGGACTGCACATCATTTCCGGGCGGATCGTGATTGAGGCGGAAGTTGATTCCGCCGCCACGGCCAGGCGCCTGCGCGTGGCCATCGCCGAAATCTACGGCCACCAAAGCGAAATCATCGTGGTCTCCGGCGGTGGCGGGCTGCGGCGCGGCAACCGCTACGTGATCCGCGTAGTCCGCGACGGCGAGGCACTGGCCCGCCAGACGGGCCTGCTGGACGGCAGGGGACGCCCCGTGCGCGGGCTGCCCTCCGTCGTCGTGAACGGTTCCGCCGCGGACGCCGAGGCCGTCTGGCGAGGCGCGTTTCTGGCCCACGGCTCGCTGACGGAACCGGGCCGATCCTCGGCCCTGGAGGTGACCTGCCCCGGCCCCGAGGCCGCCCTGGCCCTGGTGGGCGCCGCGCGCCGCATCGACATTGCCGCCAAGGCCCGCGAAGTCCGTGGCATCGACCGGGTGGTGATCCGCGACGGCGACACGATTGCGGAGCTGCTGGTGCGCATGGGCGCCCATGAGACCCTGCTGGTCTGGGAGGAACGGCGCATGCGCAAGGAAGTGCGTGCCACCGCCAACCGCCTGGCCAACTTTGACGACGCCAACCTGCGCCGATCGGCGCAGGCCGCCGTGGCCGCCGGCGCCCGGGTGGACCGGGCCCTGGAAATCCTTGGCGACGACGTCCCCGACCACCTCAAGTACGCCGGCGAGCTGCGCGTGGGCCACAAACAGGCCAGCCTGGATGAACTGGGCCGGCTCGCGGATCCGCCACTGACCAAGGACGCCATCGCCGGGCGGATCCGCCGCCTGCTGGCCATGGCGGACAAGAAGGCGCAGGAGACGGGCATCCCGGGAACGGAATTCAATGTCACGTTCGACATGTTGGAATCGTAAATGTGCCTAATATGACAGAGTAGAAATATAGCCGGCTAAAAATCGGTTATGCAGTTTGGGCAGGGAGAAACATCCCGGCGCAAACCCACCAGAAAAAATCGCAACGGAGGAACCGTGACTAAGTACACACTTCCAGACCTCAGCTATGACTATGCTGCCCTGGAGCCCAACATTTCGGCCCGCATCATGGAGTTGCACCACAGCAAGCACCACGCGGCGTACGTTGCCGGCGCCAACACGGCGCTGGAACAGCTCGCAGAAGCACGCAGCACCAACAACTTCGCCAACGTGGCCAAGTACTCCAAGGACCTGGCGTTCAACCTTGGTGGACACACCAACCACTCCATTTTCTGGAACAACCTCTCTCCCGAGGGCGGCGACAAGCCCGAAGGCGAACTCGCAGCCGCCATCGACGACGCCTTTGGCTCCTTCGATGCCTTCCGTGCCCACTTCACCGCTGCGGCCATGGGCATCCAGGGCTCCGGCTGGGCGCTGTTGTCCTACGAAGGCCTCGGCGGCAACATCCTGATCGAGCAGCTTTTTGACCAGCAGGGCAACGTTCCCGTGGCCACCACACCGCTGCTTATGCTGGACATGTGGGAGCACGCTTTCTACCTTGACTACGTCAATGTCAAGGCAGACTATGTCAAGGCTTTCTGGAACATCGTGAACTGGGCCGACGTCGCCAAGCGTTTTGACGCCGCCCGTAAGAACGCCACCGGCCTGATCCTGCTCTAAGCTGCAGGGCCGCCCGGTCACGCCGGTGGCCACTTGGTGGACGCCCGCCCCGTCACATTGGCGGGGTGGGCCCCCGGAACGTAATATGGATCACGGTGCGCGCATCGCAACGCGCGCCAGGAACAATCTCTGCCCAACGTCGTGCGGGAACCAACGGTTGAGTGCAACCATTCAACCTGACAATGGGTGCCACAGGCACCAAGGAGAGAGAATCAGTGACTACTCGTATTGGCATCAACGGATTCGGCCGCATTGGCCGCAATTACTTCCGCGCAGCGCTGGCACAGGGTGCCGACATTGAAATTGTTGCGGTCAACGACCTCACGAGCCCCGAGGCACTTGCCCACCTGCTCAAGTATGATTCCGTCAACGGCCGCCTGCCCGTTTCCGTCGACGTTGTCGACGGCCACCTCGTAGTGGACGGCAAGACCATCACCGTTCTCGCCGAGCGCGACCCCGCCAAGCTGGCCTGGGGCGAGCTCGGTGTGGACATTGTCGTCGAGTCCACCGGCTTCTTCACCAAGGCTTCCGATGCGCAGAAGCACATCGACGCCGGTGCCAAGAAGGTCCTCATCTCCGCCCCGGCTTCCGATGAAGACATCACGATCGTCCTGGGCGTCAACGACGAACTGTACGATCCCGCCGCCCACCACATCATCTCCAACGCCTCCTGCACCACCAACTGCCTCGGCCCGCTGGCCAAGGTCCTGAACGACAGCTTCGGCCTGGAGCGTGGCCTGATGACCACCATCCACGCCTACACCGCCGACCAGAACCTGCAGGACGGCCCGCACAGGGACCTGCGCCGCGCACGCGCCGCCGCCATCAACATGATCCCGACGTCCACCGGTGCCGCCAAAGCCATCGGCCTGGTCCTGCCGGAGCTCAAGGGCAAGCTGGACGGCTTCGCCATCCGTGTGCCCGTCCCCACCGGTTC
Organism: Arthrobacter livingstonensis; assembly: GCF_003219815.1. Lineage (GTDB taxonomy): Bacteria > Actinomycetota > Actinomycetes > Actinomycetales > Micrococcaceae > Specibacter > Specibacter livingstonensis. Next base: position 5,505 of record NZ_QJVD01000027.1, on the reverse strand, counting down.
CGCCACGGACCTGACCGCCACGGTCAGCCGCGAGGTCACCGTTGCCGAAGTCAACGCCGCCTACAAGGCTGCTGCCGCTGAGGGCAAGCTGGCCGGCTACCTGACGTACACCGAAGACCCGATCGTCTCCTCGGACATTGTCGGGGACCCGGCGTCGTCCATCTTCGACTCGGGCCTGACCAAGGTCATCGGCAACCAGGTCAAGGTTGTTGCCTGGTACGACAACGAGTGGGGCTACTCCAACCGCCTGGTCGACCTGACCGAACTCGTTGCATCCAAGCTCTAAGACACCGGCTACAAGGTAAGGGCAGGCAAAAAAGCATGACACTTCACACCCTCAGCGAACTCATCGATGAAGGTGTCCGCGGGCGGTACGTTCTTATCCGTAGTGATTTGAACGTGCCGCTCGACGGCTCTTCGGTGAGTGACGACGGCCGCATCAGGGCCTCCCTGCCCGGGATCAAGGCCTTGGCCGACGCCGGTGCCAAGGTTCTGCTCAGCGCCCACCTGGGCCGTCCGAAGGGTACCCCGGAGGCCAAGTATTCCTTGGCTCCCGCCGTCGCCCGACTGGCCGAGCTGGCTCCCGGGCTGAACGCGACTTTGGCTGCCGACACCACCGGTCCAGCCGCCAAGGCTGCTGCTGCAGCCTTGGCCGACGGTTCCGTATTGGTGCTGGAAAACGTGCGCTTTGACGCCCGCGAAACCTCCAAGAACGACGCCGAACGGGCGTCTTTTGCTGCCGAGCTGGCAGCGTTGACCGGAGACAACGGCGCCTACGTGGATGACGCCTTTGGCGCAGTGCACCGCAAGCATGCCAGCGTCTATGACATCGCCAAGCTGCTGCCCTCCTACCAGGGCGACCTGGTCCGCACGGAACTTGAGGTGCTGACCAGGCTCACCACGGATACGGAGCGGCCCTACGTCGTGGTTCTGGGCGGCTCGAAGGTCTCGGACAAGCTCGCCGTCATTGACAACCTGATCGGCAAGGCGGACACCATCCTGGTGGGCGGCGGCATGCTGTTCACCTTCCTGGCGGCCCAGGGCCACAAGGTGGGTGCGTCGCTGCTGGAAACCGAGCAGATTCCGGTGGTCAAGGACTACCTCAAACGGGCGGAGGCAGCCGGAACCACGTTCGTGCTCCCCACCGACATCGTGGTGGCCGGGCGCTTCGCGGCCGACGCAGACCACGAAGTTGTGGCAGCGGACTTGATCGAGGCAAGCAGCTTCGGTGCCTCCGGCCTGGGTCTGGACATCGGGCCGGTTTCCGGTGCCGCGTTTGCCGCGGCGATCGCTCCTGCCAAGACCGCGTTTTGGAATGGGCCCATGGGCGTATTTGAATTCCCTGCCTTTGCCGAGGGCACGCGCGTCGTGGCAGCCGCCCTGGCCGCCACCACCGCCAAGGGCGGCTTCACCGTGGTGGGCGGCGGGGACTCCGCCTCGGCCGTGCGCACGCTCGGTTTCACCGACGACGCGTTTGGCCACATCTCCACCGGCGGCGGGGCAAGCCTGGAATTCCTTGAAGGCAAGGAACTGCCGGGCTTGAGCGCCCTGGAACGCTAGCCGCACAAGGTGGCGGCAGGATTGACTGCCGCCACCTTTGCTGCGCCCACCGGCGCACGATTCACAAGTTTTTCCTACGAGCCCCAAGCCCTGCAAGCCACGGGCACTGCCAGAAACGAGAGAGCGATGACGACTTCGACCAACGGAACCTTCGACCGCACACCGCTGATTGCCGGCAACTGGAAGATGAACATGGACCACGTCCAGGGCATCACCTTGCTGCAGAAGCTGGCATGGACGCTTTCCGACGCCCGCCACGACTTTGCCCGGGTTGAAGTCTCCGTCTTCCCACCCTTCACCGACATCCGCGGCGTGCAGACCTTGGTGCAGGGCGACAAGCTCAAGCTCAGCTACGGCGCCCAGGACCTCTCCGAGCAGGACGCGGGGGCTTACACCGGCGACATCTCCGGCGCCTTCCTGAACAAACTCGGCTGCAGCTACGTCCTGGTGGGCCACAGCGAACGCCGTGAAATCCACGGTGAAAGCGATGAGCTGCTCAACGCCAAGGTCAAGGCCGCCTTCCGCCACGAGCTCACCCCCGTGCTGTGCGCCGGCGAGGGCCTGCAGGTCCGCCAGGCGGGCACCCACGTTGAGCACACGCTTGCCCAGATTCGTGCCGGCGTCGCCGGCCTCACGGCCGAACAGGCCGCCGAACTTGTCATCGCCTACGAACCCATCTGGGCCATCGGCACCGGCGAAGTGGCCGGCCCCTCCGACGCCCAGGAACTCTGCGCCGCCATCCGCGCGGAACTGGCCGAACTGTTTGACGCCGCGACGGCCGCCAAGACCCGCCTGTTGTACGGTGGCTCCGTCAAGGCCGCCAACGTCGCGGCCATCATGGCCGAAAGGGACGTTGACGGCGTACTGGTGGGCGGCGCCAGCCTGGACGCCGGGGAATTCGCCACCATTGCGCGCTTCGAAAGCCACCTGGTCACGGGCTAGTCCCCACACCCTCCCCGCTGCCGGCACGGCCGGGGCCCCTCGGGCGCGTGGGCCCACCATACCCTCCCCGCTGCCGGCACGGCCGGGGCCCCTCGGGCGCGTGGGCCCACCACACCCTCCCACAAGAATCGTGTCTGGGCCGGCGGCCGCGAGGGACCCGCTGTGAGCATGCGAGCAGTGGGAACGGCTGGGGATTCGCAAAGTGCGGGCCGGGCCGGATAGACTTGGTGGCGGCTTGGGCATTGACTGCGCCACCACATGAAGCACCCCTGAGACGAACCACGCTGAAAGGCCACAAGTGGAAGCACTAAAAATTGCCCTGCAGATCCTGCTGGGCATCACAAGCTTGCTGCTGACCCTGCTGATCCTGCTCCATAAGGGCCGGGGCGGCGGGCTCTCGGACATGTTTGGCGGCGGCATGAGCTCCAACCTTGGCTCCTCCGGCGTGGCCGAGCGCAACCTGAACCGCTTTACCGTGGTCCTGGGCATCACCTGGGGCGTCGTGATCGTCGGCCTGGGCCTGCTCATGTCCTATTCCAGCTAGACAGCGCATCGTAGGCAAGTCAGCCTAATAATGACAGAACCAACGACGTGCCCGGTTGGTGATGACCGCGTCAGCTGGCCGGGTCGTACTGGAACTGTCGAACCTCTTGCGAGCAGCGGCTGGCGACGGCGATCTTTGCGGCCCACTTGACGGCCGCCTCCCGGGAGGGCAGTTCGAGAACGGTGTAGCCGCCGTTGGGTACCTTGTGGCCTCGGTGTGTGCCCCCTGTCACGGTTCCGTCGCCGGCCACGAGCACCGGGTCCACGTCCTCGTCGATCCCACCGCTAAAGACGTACACGCCCGCTGCCTTGGCCTCGCCGATGACGGCGTGAGCACTTTCAGCGACAGCCTCGAAGTCCTCCTTGGGGAACACCATGGCCTCACCGGGGAACGAGATCAGGAACTTTGTCATGTGAAGACTCCTCTGCCCCGTCGGCGCCGCACACCGGTTCGTTTCTGAGGCACCGCCCTGGCGCCCCGCCCCATTATGGCTCCGACGCTTCGCGTCGGTCAAGGTCCTGTGTGGCGGCTGGTTCTGGACGCCGGAGAGGGCACACGAAAAACCGGCCCGGCCACCATGGGGTGACTGGGCCGGCGTCGTGCCCGCACTAGCTGTCGCGGCGCATGAGCTGCTCGGGGACCTTGGCGGCGGCCTCCTGGTCGAGAAGCCACATGGTCTTGTTGACCCCGTGCGCACCTGAGGCCGGCACCTGCACGGGATTGGCGCCCGCCAGGCCCAGGCCCACTGCGGCCGCCTTGTCGGCGCCGGCAACCACAATCCAAATTTCCAGCGCCGTGTTTATGGCATCCAGGGTCAGCGATACGCGCCACGGCGGCGGCTTGGGGGAGTTGGCAACACCCACCACGGGCACGCCCTGCGAGCGGATGCCGGACATCTCCGGAAAGAGGGAGGCAATGTGCGCGTCCGGGCCCAGACCCAGCAGCAGGACGTCAAAGCGGGGCACCGCGGGCGCGGACTCGGGCGAGTCGTCGTCGCTCTCCCATTCCCGCCGGGCAGCCGCGGCCAGCTGTGCGGTGTAGTCCGCTGCGGCTGCTTCCAGGTCCGCCACGACGTCGGAGGCCGCCATTTCGTGGACCCGGGCACGGTCAACGCCGATGTGGTCCAGCAGGGCGGCTGCAGCCTGGCCGGCGTTGCGGTCGGGCGAGGCCGCGGGCACAAAACGCTCGTCGCCAAACCAAAAATTCACCTTGGCCCAGTCCACGGCGAGCCTGGCCGGCGATTGCGCCACCGCCTTCAGCGTGGCAATCCCGACGCTGCCGCCGGTCAGCACCACCGTGGCCTCCCCGCGCTCACCCTGGACATCCAGCAGGCGCGTGATCAGCCGGGCCGCCGTGGTGGCGGCCAGGACGTCAAAGCTTGGGTGGAGCGTAATGCGAACATTGCGGGTCATGCCTGAACCACCTTTTCATCGGAGAACAATGTGTTCAGGCCCTCGGTGATGACTTCACCGAAGACCTCGTCGGGGTCGAGCCGGCGCAGTTCCTCGGCTAGGCAGTCCTGTGCCGTGCGGCGGGGGAGTGAAATGCGCTGATCCGGCTGGCCGGGCTGGGTCAGGATGGCCTCCGTGTTCCCGGGGCGGAACAATTCAATGTTGCCGCCGGCCCGTTCCATGATGACGCGGCGGATCCCGGTGCCGGAACGGTCCTCCACCACGGTGATGGGCACCTGCAGCGCCCGGTGCAGCCAGGCGGCCAGCAGGAGGGTGCTGGGTGAATCGGTGGCGCCCTCAACAGTCAGCGCCGTGATGGGCGCCTCCGTGGTGAGCTGGTCGAGGACGGCGGCGAGCTGGATGCGCCAGTTCGTCAAACGGGTCCAGGCCAGGTCCGTGTCCCCGGCCGTGTACGTCTCACCGATCCGGCGCAGGGCAGCGCGAGGATCGGCTTCGTTAGCTGAGTCGGTGATGCGGCGGTGCGCTATCCTGCCGATCGAGCTGCCGCTGGCGTCCGGCGGGGCGGCGTGCGGCCACCAGGCCACGATCGGGGCATCCGGGAGCAGCAGGGCCGAGACAAGTGACTCGGAGGCACCGGCCAGTTCGCCGTAGCCGCGCAGCACAATCACCTCGGAGGCGCCGGCGTCGCCGCCAACCCGGATTTGGCCATCCAGGCGGGTAGGCTCGTCCGCCTCCCCTTCGGCGAGGACAATGATGCGGCACGGGTGTTCCCGGCTGGCCAGGTTGGCCGCCTCAATGGCGTCCTCCTCCAGTCCGGCCTTCATGATGATGACCAGGGTCAGCACGCGGCCCAGCGTCACGACGCCGCCCTGTTCACGCAGTTTGACGATTCGCTTGGTCACCTTGGAGGTGGTGGTCTTGGGCAGGTCAACTATCACGGTCGACGCCACGTCCTTCCGTCTTGCTTCAACAGTTCATCAGCGGAGGTGGGGCCCCAGCTGCCGGGTTCGTAGGACTCCGGCTGGATGTTTTCCGCGGCCCAGAACT
>NZ_QJVD01000026.1 GCF_003219815.1 Arthrobacter livingstonensis | reverse complement strand
GCCAAAGGGTTCAATGGAGGGAAGAACAACCGCACCGATGAGTGCCGCCACATCCTGTGTGGCGGGACCGTCCCCGTCGCCGGGGTCAAGAACCGGCTTGCTCATAACACAAATTATACGTGTTCTGTTATTGTTTTCGGATATATATCCGAAGATTTATTCTAATTATTTTTTCTGACTTGCTTGTCCCTGATTCCCGTCGCACGGCCCCTGGACACGACCCCGGGGAGTGAACGCCGGACACCGCCGGGACGCGGCCCGGGGAGTGAACGCGGGGGCCGCACCCACGGTTGGTGCGCGAGCGTTCAGCGAAACCACCCCTACGCTGATACGGCGTCCGGCATTTCACCGCCAACGGTGATATGGCGTTCTGGAATAACGCGCCAAAGGTGATACGGCGTCGGTGCAGGGGCTTGGCGGACCCAACCACTCGTGGCTCAGGCGGCTGCCGTTAAGCGCAGGGTCAGGATTTGGAACGGACGCAGGGCCACGCCGATGCGTCCGTCCGCGAAGGTGAGCGATCCGGCGTCGTACGGCTGCTCAAGGAGGTTGTTCTCCACCACGGCAGCAACCGGAAAAGACGCCGAAAGCGTCACCGAGGCCCGGGCTCCGAGCGGCTCGTACAGGCGGACAATCACGTCGCCGCTGCGGTCATCGGCCAGCTTCACGGCCTCGATCAGTGCAGCGGAGGAATCCGTGCTGACGAGGGGTTCGACGGCTGCGCCATCAGCCCTCGTGCCTCGCCACGGCAGATTCAGCGCGTACCCGGCTTCCACGGCGTCCTGCACCTCGGCGCCCACGACGAGCCCGTAAGTGAAGAAATGCCGGCCCTGGTCCGTCTCCGGGTCGGGGAAACGCGGGCCGCGCAGCAGCGACAGCCGCACCGTGGTGAAGCTTGAGCCGTTGCTCCCGGGGTGGCGGGAAACGTCGTGCCCGTAGGTGGAATCGTTGACGACCGCTGCGCCGAATCCGGGCTCGCCCACATGCACCCAGCGGTGCGCGCACACCTCAAATCGGGCGTTGTCCCACGAGGTGTTCTCATGCGTGGCGCGTTGGATATGGCCGTACTGCGTCTCGAAACGCGCGTGGTCGGCATGCAGGTCGAGCGGGAAGGCGGCCTTGAGCAGTGTCTCCTGCTCGTGCCAGTCAACGTCGTTGTAGATGATGATGGTCTTCGAATCCGGGGCGATGCGTACGCGTTGGGATATATGCGAATTGCGGAATGATCGCTCGATGGTGATCTCCGCCTGGCTGTCCAGCAGCGTGGCCTCGAGCGAATCGAGCTCGCGGATGTCCGTAACGGTGTTCTTGTAAAACTCGTCAATGTCCCACGCGTCCCACATGTTGGGGAAGTCGGCGTGCAGCTGCAGCACGTTGGCGCCCTGCCCGGCCGGCACCAGCTCGCGGTTCGCGGCTACGTCCACGATCGAGCTGATCACGCCGTCCGCGCCGAAGCGGACGCTGATGAGCCCGTTATGCACGACGACGTCTGCACCGTCCCGCTCCACCGTCACCTCCGATGTGGCCGGTTCCGGGACGCCCGCAGTCAGCGGGGCGATGCCGCGGCGGGGGTACGGGGAGGCGTTGAAGAGCGTGAGGTTCGCGAAGTCGACCTCCGAGGCTGGCCCAACGGGATCAACGAACGGCGCCAAGGCCTCCATTGCTTCGAAGATGAGCGCGTTGAGGTCGGCGGCAATTTCCGCATACCGTTCGGCGGCCTCGCGGTGCACCCAGGCAATGGAGGAACCGGGCAGGATGTCGTGGAACTGGTGAAGCAGCACCAGCTTCCAGATCCGGTCCAGCTCGTCGTACGGGTAGTCGAGGAGGCCGCGCGCTGCTGCCGTGGTGCTCCACAGCTCGGCCTCGCGCAGCAGGTGTTCGCTGCGGCGGTTGCCCTGCTTGGTCAGCGCCTGTGACGTATAAGTCCCGCGGTGCAGCTCCAAGTAAAGTTCGCCCTTCCACACGGGGGCGTTGGGGTATTCGGCTTCCGCGGCCGTGAAGAATTCAGTGGGCGAGGCAATGGTGACCTGCGCTGATCCTTCCAGGTTTTTGGTGCGGCGCGCCCGGGCCAACATTTCGCGCGTGGGCCCGCCGCCGCCGTCGCCCCAGCCAAACGGCACCAGCGAATGCGTCGCCGCGCCCTTGTCGCGGAAGTTGCTCACGGCGTGCGCCAGCTCCTGGCCGGACAGTTGCGAATTGTAGGTGTCCACAGGCGGGAAGTGCGTGAAAAGGCGGGTGCCGTCAATGCCTTCCCAGTTGAAGGTGTGGTGCGGGAACTTGTTGACGGTGTTCCAGGAGATCTTTTGCGTCAGGAACCACTTGGCGCCGGCCAGCTTCACAATCTGCGGGAGGGCGCCCGAGTAGCCAAAGGAGTCCGGGAGCCACACCTCCTGGCACTGCACGCCGAAGTTTTCGCGGAAGAACCTTTGGCCGTACGTGAACTGGCGGGCCATGGCCTCGGAACCAACCATGTTGGTGTCCGATTCGACCCACATGCCGCCCACCGGGATGAAGCGCCCTTCCGCCACGGCCTCCTTGACCTTGGCATACACCTCGGGGCGCTGCTCCTTGAGCCACTCATACTGCTGTGCGGAGGACATGGCGTACTTCAGCTCGGGATGGCTGGCCAGCAGATCCACCACATTGGAGGTGGTGCGGGCCACCTTCCGGACGGTCTCGCGCACGGGCCACAGCCAGGCCGAGTCAATGTGGGCGTGGCCGACGGCGCTGAGCTGGTGGGCGCTGGCGTGGGCCGGCCGGGCCAACACGTCTTCCAGCTCGGCCCTGGCCGCGGCGGCGGTGCCGGGCACATCCGTCAGGGACACGGCGTCGAGCGCACGTTCCAGGGCGTACAGGATGTCCCAGCGCCGCGGGTTCCCCAGGTCCAGTTCGGCCGCCAGCTGGTCCAGCACCTCCAGGTCCTGCACCAGTTCCCAGACGGAGGTGTTGAAAATGTTGATGTCCGCCCGGGCCATGGTGTAGCGCGGCTCCGGCCCGGCCGTGGATTTTTCGCCGAGCGGGCTCGGCACAAACGGGTTGTCCGTAAACACAAAGGGGTTGGCTGCCGCTTCGACGAAGAGGTCGATCTCCTCCCCGCCGCGTGCCTCCTCCACCACGGGAACCCAGGTGTTCAGGGGGTTCAGGGCCTTCACGGCCGTGCCGTCCGGGCGGTACACGAGCCCCTCGGCCTGAAATCCCGGCCACGACTGGCTGAAGCCCAAGTCCACCACCAGCTCCACCGTGTGGCCCGCAGCCTCCGGCGGGACCGTGCCCCTGACATGGATCCAGCTGGTTCCCCAGGCCGGGCCCCACGCCTGGCCGACGGCAAACGGCGTGTAGGAGGCACCGCCGTCGTGCTGGACGGTTTCCTGGTTGGTGCCCGGCCCGGCAAGCCCCAGCGCAACCGAAGGGGCAACGGGTTCGCCCGCGCCGCCCTCCACATGCCACGCCGCCAGCGCCAGCTGTGCCACGGGAGTGTGAATGGCGGGCTTGATCCGTTCCGCCAGGACCCGCTTGAGGCGGTTCTCGATCACGGCGTGCTTGTCATGCATGCGCGGGTTACCTTCCGGGAGCTGCTCAGGGGTTCACGGACTCTCAGTCTAGTGTCGGGGGCCTCAGCTGGTCCCGTACGCTCCCGCGCGCATTGGCAGGGGCGAGGCAGTTGTTCCCTAGAGTGGAACCATGAACTTTGCCACCGATGAATTCGCCGCCGTCCGCGAGCTGTTTGACACCATGGTCGACGCCGACCCCGCCTACAGCGCCCAGCTGGCCGTGTACCGCGACGGCGAGAAGGTGGTGGACCTGGTGGGCGGCCCGGAATCGTCCGCAGATTCCCTCACGGGCGTGTTCTCCTGCTCCAAGGGCGTGGCGGCGCTGGCCTTCAGCCTGCTGGTGCAGGATGGCCTTATCGACGTCGACGCCGCCGTGGCCGCGTACTGGCCCGAGTTTGGTGGTAACGGCAAGGGCGGCATCCTGGTCCGCGAGCTGCTTTCACACCAGGCCGGTCTCGTGGGCGTGCAGGGTGGCTTCGCCATGGAGGAGTACAACGATCTCCCCGCCGTCGCGGACCGGCTCGCGAACATGGCGCCGATGTGGCGTCCCGGCAGCGGCACCTTTGGCTACCACGCCCTGACCATGGGTGTTTTCCTGGAGGAGCTGTGCCGCCGGGTCACGGGCGAGCGCCTGCAGGACGTGTACAACCGGCGCATCCGCGAGCCCTATGCCGCGGACATGTTCCTGGGGCTGCCCGAATCTGAGGAGCCGCGCTTCCGTCCGGTCCTCTTTGCGGACGCTCCGGCGCCGGATTTCCTGGACCCCCACTCCATCGCGGGAGTTTCCGGCAATGTGCAGGCCGGCGACCTGCTGGGACTGCCCAACATCCGCAGCGTCCGCGCCGCCGGCAGTTGCAGCGGCGCCGGCGTGGGGTCGGCCGACGGCCTGGCCCGCGTCTATGCCGGTGCCATCACGGGCCTGGACGGGCTGCCCGCGTACCTGTCGCCGGAGACCATCGCCACCATGTCCCAGGAGCAGGTCTGGGGCCTGGACAGGGTCTTTTGCGACGCCAGCGCCTTCGCCATCACGTTCATGAAGTCCCACCCGCGCAAGGACTTTGGCAGTGCGCAGGCCTTTGGGCACGACGGCGCCAACGCGGCCCTGGGCTACGCCGACCCCCTCTACGGGGTTGGCTTTGGCTACGTGCCGGCATGGAGCGAGGAAGGCGGAACGGCCGGGCGGGCCATGCAGCTCAGCGCCGCGGTGCGCAGGGCGGTGCTCGCTTCGCGCTGAGGGAGGTGTCGTTTTCTCGAACTTTAACGACGGCGGAGGTCCGCCAGCGCGGATTCAACGGCCCGGTGGAAGGTGGGGTAGGCATAGATCATGGTCGCCAGCGTGGCCACCGGCACGCGGGCGTGGACGGCCAGGGCCAGCATGGACAGAACCTCCCCGCCCTTGGGTCCCACGGCGGCGGCGCCTACCAGGGTGCCGCTGTCCGCGTCCTCAACGACCTTGATGAGGCCCTCGGCTTCGTGGATCCAGCCGCGCGTGGATTCGGCCAGGTTCGTGGACCCGGTCCGAACGTTCAGCCCGGCATCGCGGGCCTGTTGTTCCGTCAGTCCGACGGCGCCAATCTCCGGATCGGTGAAGGTCACCCGTGGCACGGCGTGGGATTCGGTGGTTCCCCTGTCCGGCCGCTGGAAGTGCTGCCCCAGGATTCGCCCGGCCACAATGTTTGCGTGGTACATGGACATGTGGGTGAAGGCCCCGGCCCCGGCCGCGTCGCCAATCAGATAAAGGCCGTCCGCCAGTTGCAGGTGGCCGTCCACGGCGGGAGGGTTCCTGCCATCCCAGACGATGCCCGCGGCGTCCAGGGCCAGGGTGCCGAGCGTTGAGGAACGGCCGGCGGCGACCAAAAGCCTTTCCGCAGTCAACCGCGAAACCCGCTTGCCGCCGTCGGCCTCGGTGCCCGGGGAACTGGACAGCTCCACCGTGAAGCCGTCGCCGGAATGCGCCACGGACATGATGGACGTGTTGGTGAGTACGTCGATGCCCTCGCCGCGGAACACCCCGGCCAGCAGTTCGGACGCCTCCGGCTCCTCGCGCGGAACCAGGCGCGGTCCCCTCGCCACGACGGTGACGTGGGTGCCAAACCGGGCAAAGGCCTGTGCCAGTTCGGCGCCGATGGGACCGCCTCCCATCACGATGAGCGACGCCGGGGCGGCTTCCGCCTGCAGGGCCTCCCGGTTGGTCCACAGCGGTGTGCCCGCCAGGCCGGGGACGTCCGGCACTGCCGGGTTGGTGCCGGGATTGAGCACGACGGCGAGGCGCGCCGAGTAGCTGGCCTCACCGCCGTCGTTCCTTGCGACCGTGACCTGCCGCGGGCCGGTGAGCCGCCCGGTTCCCCGGACCAGCACCCCGCCCTTGTCGGTGAAGCGCTTGGCGGCAACGGCGTCGTCCCAGTTGTCGGTGGCCTCCTCGCGGATGCGCCGGGCCACCAGGGAAAAGTCAGGCACAACATCGGCTTGGCCGGCGAGCCCGGGCACGCGGCGCGCCTCGGCCAGCGCGTTCCCCGCCCGGATCATCATTTTGGACGGGATGCAGCCAAAATAGGGGCACTCCCCGCCCACCAGGCGCGATTCGACGCCCACCACACTGAGCCCGGCCGCAGCCAGCTCCCCGGCGACCGCCTCGCCGCCGGGGCCCATGCCGACCACGACGACATCGACCGTTTCGGTTGTTCCGGGCTCAGTCATGGCAACTCCCTACTTCGTGATTCCCTTGTCCTTCAGCCAGGCAGCTGCGGCGTCCTTCGGATCCATCTTCTGGGCGCCGCTGACCTCGGTGTTCAAGGCGATCAGGTCATCGGTGGTGAGCAGGCCGGAGACCTTGTTCAGGGCTGCCTTGGCCGCGTCGCTGACCTTGGCCGTCTTGACCAGCGGCACCACCTGCTGCGCCAGCCAGTTGTTCTTCGGGTCGGTCAGCACCACCAGCTTGTTTTCCGGGATGGCCGGCGACGTGGTGAAGATGTCCGCCACCTGGACGTCGTTGTTGAGCAGCGCCTTGACGGTCAACGGTCCTCCGCCGTCGCTGATGGGGGTGAACTTGGCCGGCACGCAGTTGTACTTCGCCTTCAGCCCGGGCAGGCCGTACGGCCGCGTCTTGAATTCCGGCGGGGCGCCCAGCGTGAGCGTGCTGCACACCTTGGCGAGATCGTCGAGGGTTTTCAGCTTGTACTTTGCGGCGGTTTCCGCGGTCACCACCATGGAGTCCTTGTCCTCGGCCTTGGCGGCGTCGAGGATTGACAGCCCGGAGGGGAGTGCGGCGGGCAAATCCTTGAGCACCTCTTCGGGCGTGGCGGCGGTCGTCTTGGGATCGAGGTAGCCCAACAGGTTCCCGGTGTAGTCCGGAACGATGTCGATGGAGCCGTCCTCCACGGCCTTGACGTAGACCTCACGGGCGCCAATGTTCAGTTTGGTGGTGGCCGTGACCCCGGCGGCGGTTAGCGCGCCGGCATAGATTTCGGCCACCGTGGCGCTTTCCGGGAAGTTGGCGGAGCCCACCACCACGGCTCCGGAGCCTGCCGAGCCGCCGGTGCTGGCCGTGTCGGTGGCGAGCGGACTGCCGCCACAGGCCGTGGCCGCCAACAGGACAGACAGTCCGGCTGCTGCACCCAATAGGGACCGGCGGGCGGTTCGGGAAAAGTTCGTCATGGTGTTCCTCCTGTGGTGCGGGCAGCGAATGGTTCACTGCCTGATGCCAATTGTTCACTGCCGGGGGCAATGTCTGCCGGAATGTGACGGGAAACTTGTAAACCTGGGGAGACGGCAAAGCGCTGCAACAACGCCAGCAGCCCGTCGATGACGATGGCCAGGACAGCAATGACGACGGCCCCGCCCAGCACCTGACCGTAGTCTTGCACGGCCAGCCCGTCAATGATGAACCGGCCCAGGCCGCCGAGGCTGATGAAGGCCACGACGGCGACCGTAGCCACCACCTGCAGCACGGCTGACCTGAATCCGCCCAGCATCACGGCCAGGCCGTTGGGCACCTCCACCCGGAGCAAGACCTGCCATTCGGTCATGCCCATGCTGCGGGCGGAGTCCACAATGCCCGGTTCGACGGCGGAGATCCCGGCATAGGTGCCCGTCAGGATGGGCGGCACGGCCAGCAGCACCAGCGCCCAAATGGCCGGCATGAGTGACAGCGTAGACGTGGCCATCAGCGCAAACAGGGTCATGATGCCCAGTGTTGGGAGTGCCCGGAGCAGCCCGGAGAGGGATACCACCACGACGCGTCCCTTGCCGGTGTGCCCCACGTAGAGTCCGACGGGCACGGCTATGACGAGGGAAATCAGCAGGACCAGGCCGGAATAACCCAGGTGCTCAATGATGCGCGCCGGGATGCCCGCGGCCCCCTGCCAGTTGGCCGGGTCCTTAAGCCATTGCAGCCCCTGGCCGAACGGGTTGGATGCGGAATAGTTGGTCGCGGCCAGGCTCATGCGGCCACCTCCGCCGTCGTGGTTGGACGTGTCCGCAGCCATGGAGTGAGCAAGCGCTGTAGCAGGACCAGCACTACGTCCATGAGCATGGCCAGCACCAGCGTGCCCACAATGCCCACGAGAATTTCGGTGGGGAAATTGCGCTGCAGCCCGTCAGTGAAGAAGAAGCCGAGGCTGGGGATTCCCAGCAGGGCGCCCACCGTCACCAGGGAGATGTTGCTGACGGAGATGACGCGCAGCCCGGCAAACAGCACGGGTACCGAGAGTGGCAGGTCAACGGCCAGAAAGCGCTGGAAGGGCTTGTAGCCCATGGCTGTGGCTGCCTGGCGGACACCGTCGTCGACTGAGTTCAGGGCGTCCAGGGTGGACCGGACCAACAGGGCCACGGCGTAGATGGTCAGCGCCACGACGATGTTGGCAAAGTCCAGAATTTTGGTGCCAAGGATGCCGGGCAGGATCACAAACAACGCCAGCGACGGGATCGTGTACAGCAGCGAGCCCACGGAGAGGATGAACGCGCCCAAACCTTTGTTCAGCCGGGCCAGCTGTGCCAGCGGAATGGCAATGATGACGCTGAGCACCAGGGGCACCACCGCCTGCACCAGGTGCGATCCGGTGAGTGAGAGGACCTGCGGCACGTTGGCCAGGAACCACTCCATCAGCGTTGGGTTTCAGGATTGTGTTGGGAAACCCTGGCGGCGTCGATGGCGGCCAGCACCTCGGGCGCCTTGACCACCCCGGCGACCCTGCCGCCGTCGTCCACGGCAACGCCCAGACCGGACGGCGAGGACAGCGCGGCATCCAGGGCATTGCGCAGGGAGTCGCCGGCATGGAACAGGGAGCCGCCGGGCAGCAGTGGTTCGCTGCTGCCCGGCGCCAGCCAGCCCAGCGGCCGGTTGCCGGCGTCAACGGCCAGCGCCCATCCGGCGGCGGTGGTGACACCGTCATCCAACGTCACGGACGGTGCGGGGTGGACGGGAACGCCCGTCCCGGCATGGAAGGAAAGATGGCGGAAGCCGCGGTCCCGGCCCACAAACGAGGCCACGAAGTCGTCCACCGGGGCGCGCAGGATCTCCTCCGGAGCCGCATACTGCGCCACGCGCCCTCCGGTGGCAAACACGGCCACCTTGTCCCCGAGCAACGTGGCCTCGTCAATGTCGTGCGTGACGAAGACGATGGTCTTTGCGAGGTCCCGCTGGAGCCGCAACAGCTCCTGCTGCAGCTCGGCGCGCACCACGGGGTCCACGGCGCTGAACGGTTCGTCCATGAGCAGCACGGGCGGATCTGCCGCGAGGGCACGGGCCACACCCACCCGCTGTTGCTGGCCGCCGGAGAGCTGGTTGGGGTATCGCTTGCCCATCGCCGAGGAGAGGCCCACCGTGTCCAGGAGCTCGGCGGCGCGGGCGCGGGCTTTTACGCGCGGCACCCGGTTCAGCCGCAGCACGGTGGTGACGTTGTCCATGACGGTGCGGTGCGGGAGCAGCCCGGCAGACTGCATGACGTACCCCATGGAACGGCGCAGCGCGGGGGCGGCAATCGTGCTGACATTGCGCCCGCCCACCGTGATGGTGCCGGATGTGGGCTCCACCATGCGGTTGATCATGCGCAGCGAAGTGGTCTTCCCGCAGCCGGAGGGTCCCACAAAGACGGTAATTTTTCCGGCGTCGATGCCCAGGTTCAGGTTTTCAACGGCGGGCTGCCCGCCCTGGTAGCTTTTCACCACGTTGTGGAATTCAATCATGGCGGTGCCAGCCTGGCCGTGGGACGGACTGGCGGGGACGGTGCTGGTGTCGGCGCTTGGTGAAACATCCGGCACGACCATTTGCGGGTCCTCACTGTTGGTGACATTAACCTGCTGTCCTCGATCATAGACAGGGTGATTTTGCCGAGTAAAGCAGCCTTTGGGCTGGTGGGAGCGAAAGCGGCGGATTCACGGGGCCGGTTTCGCTTAGCGCTTACCGGGGAGGGCGTGGCGGCATAGGCTGGCCCCATGGACACTCAAGACCAGGATTTCAGCACCGAGGGCAGCTACGTCACGGGCAGTGAATACACGCGGGACACGAATTACATTGAAACGCGGATCACCCGCGACGGCGCGGACGGCTACCCCGTGGAACCCGGACGCTACCGGTTGGTCGTGGCGCGGGCGTGCCCGTGGGCGCACCGGTCCACCATCGTGCGCCGGCTGCTGGGGTTGGAGGACGCCATTTCGATCGGGGTGTGCGGGCCCACGCACGACGCCCGCTCATGGACCTTTGACCTGGATCCGGGTGGTGTTGACCCGGTGCTGGGCATCGAACGGCTGCAGGACGCGTACTTCAAGCGGACGCCCAACTATCCGCGCGGCATCACCGTCCCCGCCGTCGTGGACGTGCCCTCCGGTGCCGTGGTGACGAACAACTTCCCGCAGATCACGCTGGACTTCTCCACGGAATGGGGTGTCTTTCACCGGGAGGGCGCACCGGCGTTGTACCCGGAGGCGCTCCGGGAGGAGATCGACACCGTCAACAAGAGGGTGTTCACGGAGGTCAACAACGGTGTTTACCGCTGCGGCTTTGCGGGCAGCCAGGAAGCCTACGACGCCGCGTACGACCGGCTCTTCACGGCGCTGGACTGGCTGGAGGGGCGTCTCGCCACGCAGCGCTACCTGGTGGGGGACACCATCACCGAGGCGGACGTCAGGCTGTTCACCACCCTGGTCCGCTTTGATGCCGTCTACCACGGGCACTTCAAGTGCAACCGGAACAAGCTCGTTGAGATGCCTGCCCTGTGGGCGTATGCGCGGGATCTCTATCAGACTCCCGGCTTTGGCGACACTGTGAACTTTGAACAGATCAAGAAGCACTACTACGTGGTCCACGAGGACCTGAACCCCACGCAGATCGTCCCCAAGGGGCCGGACACGTCCGGCTGGCTGACCCCGCATGGCCGCGAAGTGCTGGGCGGGCGCCCGTTTGGCGACGGAACAGCGCCCACGCGTGACGTGGACGCGTAGGGGCAGGTGGCTGGCCGCAACAGCCACCACGCGGCCCGTTGACGCGTAGCTGGTGCAGGCGGCGGCCCGACGTTTTTCCGTCCGGCTTTCCGGTCCTCGGCCGCGGGCGGCCTCCGGGCCTCCCTGACACCGGTCTACAAAAACACCGGCTCCGCCGCCTCGAGAGTACAGCTCTGGCGGGTTGGCGGGTCCTGAACTTGCCCAAAGTACAGCTCTGGCGACCTCCACGGGTGGAAGGTCGCCAGTGCTGTACTTTCGCCGGGCTGGATCGACGGCGCTAGACGGTGATCTTCAGTCCAGTGTTCCAGTTGAAGGTTTCGAACGCAGGGTTGGCTTGCAGCGTCATGATCAGGAACTGAAAGCCTTCCAGTTCGCGTGAACGCTTCAGCGGGCCGGCCGCGATGGGGCGCATGCCGCCGTCGGACACCAGTGACGCCACGGCGGCGGTTGCCTCCGCGTTGTCGCCGGCAAGGAAAGCATCCAGCGTCTGGCCGCCGATTTCACCGGCCACCAGGGTGGCGGCAAAGGTCGTGTTGAAGGCTTTCACCACGTTGGCGGGCGTCAGGGCAGCGATTTCCTCCGCGGCCGAAGAGCCCGGGGCGACCACAAGGGAGTCAAAGGTCTCGAAGTTGACGGGGTTGGTGATGTCGATGATGGTCTTGCCGGCCAGGGCGTCGCCGTAGGTGGACACCACTTCCCTGGCCGCGTCGAAGGGCAGGGCCATGACCACAATGCCGCCGGAGGGTGACTGCCCCAGCTTGCCGGAGGTGGTGTTGGCGCCAAGTTCGGCTGCCAGTGCGGCGGCCTTTGCCTCGTCGCGGTTGAGGATTTCCACGGGCCGTCCTGCTGCGACGGCGCGGGCGGCAATGCCGCGGGCCATATTGCCGGAGCCAATGATGGTGATGGTGCTCATGGTGTTCCTACTTTCCCAAAAAGGAGTTATTGGAGATTTTTACTTGAAGCTACAACTAAAGATAAGTCTGATTAGTTGAAGTGTCAAGCAAATCATTGAGCAGTCGGCCCGAACATGGAACCGTGGAATGATGTCTCCCATGAGTGAATTGCGGCCCCGCTGGTTGAGCGAAGAGGAGCGTGCCGCGTGGCTGGCATTGCTGTCCACCACAACACTGCTGCCGGGCGCGCTGGAGGGGCCGCTGCAGCAGGCGGCGAAGCTGTCCCTTTTTGACTACAACGTGCTGGCCATGCTGTCCGAGGCGTCGAGCCGCACGCTGCCCATGAGCGAACTCGCGGCGCGGACCAGCGCCTCCCTGTCCCGGCTCTCGCATGTGGTGAAGAAACTCCAGGGCCGCGGGCTGGTGGAGCGGGCCACGCATGCCGACGATGCCCGGGTCACCGCGGCCACCATCACGGCGGTGGGTGCAGAGCTGATCCGGGACCTGGCGCCGCTGCACGTGGAAACCGTCAGGGGACTGGTATTTGACCAGTTGGACCGGCGGGACGTGGCCGATCTGGCCCGCATTGGCCGCAAGATCGTGCGCGGCATGGATGCCGGGCACTGGATCCTGCGCACGCCTGCTCCGTGACGCTTCAAGTCCAATACGTCACAATTGTGTTCCCTATTGGCAAAAAATTCCACTAGGGTAGGTAAGGCTTGCTTAACTTGGGCGGGCGCATACCGGCTTACCGTAAGGAACAATTGTGGAGATTTCGCGTCGACAGGGCCTGAAGTTCGGACTCCTGGCAACCGTGGCGGCAGCCGGCATGACCCTGGCGGGGTGCTCCACCGGAGCGGTTGGCGCGGGCGGCACAACAGGCGCAGGCACGGACAACACCACCACGGACACCTTTCCGGTGACGGTCAAGCACAAGTTTGGCGAAACCGTCATCAAGTCCGCACCGCGGCGCCCGGCCACGGTGTCCTGGGTCAATGCCGACGTGGCCATTGCGCTGGGCGTGATTCCGGTAGGCATGCCCAAGGACGACTGGGGCGGCAACGCGCAGGGCTCCACCCCGTGGAAGGACGCCGCGCTGCAAAAGGCGGGCGCCGCCGTCGGCAGTGAAAAGGGCCCGGCGCAGTATTCGGAAGTGGACGGCGTGAACTTCACCGAGGTTGCCAAGACCAACCCGGACATCATCCTCGCCGCCTACTCGGGCCTGACGCAGGAGGATTACGACAAACTCAGCAAAATCGCCCCCGTCATCGCCTACCCGGAAGCCCCGTACGCGACCTCCTGGCAGGATTCCACCACCATGATCGGCGCCGCGCTCGGCAGGTCCCAGACCGCCAAGGACCTCATCGCCGCAACGGAGAAGACCATCACCGGGCAGGCCGAGAAGTACCCGCAAATCAAGGGCAAGACGTACATTTACGGCAATCTGGAACCCGACAAGAGCGACGGCGTGAACGTCTACCTCTCGGCCGACAACCGCCCCAAGTTCCTCACCAGCATCGGCATGGTGCTGGCCCCTGTGGTCGTCGAGGCCGAAAAGGGCAAGACCGGATTCTTCATCCCCTGGTCCGCCGAGAAGGCCAACCAGCTCGCCTCGCAGGTGTTTGTCAGCTGGGTCCCGGACGCCAAGACGAAGGACGCGATCGTGAAGGACCCCCTGCTGGGCCAGATCCCGGCCGTCAAGAAGGGCGCGTTCGTGGCGGACACCGACAACACACTTACCCTGGCGATCTCCGCCTCCTCCCCACTGAGCCTGCCCTGGGCGCTGGATGCGTTCCTGCCGGAGCTCGGCGCCGCAGCCAGCAAGGCCTAAGGACAGTTCCGCATGGGTGCACCCGCCCTGAAAATCCCAGTTGGAGGTACGACGCCGGCACCCGCCGGCGCGTCGCTCCCGCCTGCCGCCGGGGTGCTTGGCGCGCAAGGCGTCGGGGTGCCTGCCGCCGGGGTGCCTGCCGCCGGGGCGCCTGCCGCCGGGGTGCGTGGGGCCGGGGCGCCTGCCGCGATGGAAACCGCCGGAGGCGGCCCCCGTGCAAGCACCTCGATATCGGTCAGGCGCCGGGTCATCTGGCTCGTGGTGCTGGCCGCCGTGCTGGCGGCGGCCGCGCTCGCCTCGTTGGCGGTAGGCGCCCGCAACGTGCCGCTGCCCACCGTGCTGGACGCGCTGTTCCATTTTGATCCGGGCAACGGCGACCACGCCGTTGTCGCTTCCCGCGTGGTGCGCACCGTGGCCGGCCTGGTGGTGGGTGCCTCCCTGGGCCTGGCTGGCACGTCCATGCAGGGCGTTGCCCGCAACCCCCTGGCCGATCCCGGCATCCTCGGCGTGAATGCGGGTGCGTCGCTGGCCGTGGTGGCGGGCATCTTCTTCCTGGGCGTCTCCAGCGTCTCTTCATACCTCTGGTTTGCGTTTGCCGGAAGCGCCGTGGCCGCCGTCGTGGTGTATGCCGTGGCTAGTCTGGGCCGCAGCGGGGCAACCCCCGTGAAACTGGCGTTGGCAGGGGCCGCCATGGCAGCCGGCATGGGCTCGCTCATGAGCGCCATGCTCGTGACCAGCCAGGATTCGCTGGACCTGTTCCGCACGTGGCAGGTGGGTGCGCTCGCTGGAAAATCGTGGGACTCGGTCGATGCCGTGCTGCCGTTTGTCATCGTGGGCACCGTGATTTTGCTCGCCACCGGGAAGCTGCTGAACACCCTGGCCCTGGGCGACGACACCGCCCGCGGGCTTGGCCACCGCCCGGGCCTGGGCCGCGCGGTCTCCGCCGTGGGGATTGTGCTGCTGTGCGGCTCGGCCACCGCACTCGCCGGACCCATCGGCTTCATTGGGCTGGTGGTTCCGCACCTGCTGCGCGCGCTGGTGGGGCCCGACTACCGCTGGCTGCTGCCGATGTCACTGCTGGCTGCCCCCGCCATCCTGTTGCTGGCCGATGTCGCGGGCCGCGTCATCCTGCTCCCCGGCGAGGTTCCGGCCGGCATCCTCGCGGCCATGATGGGGGCGCCCGTGTTCATTGCCGTGGTGCGCCGTGGAAGGCAGGCTGAACTGTGAGCGTCCTTGAAAAGACCGAGGTGCCTGTCAACCCGGGCGGCGCCTGGGTGCGCGAGCAGCGCAGGGGGCCGCGCCGCCGTCGTGCCTGGATTACGGGTGCACTGGCCGCACTGGTTGCGGGGCTGCTGGCAGTGAACATCCTGCTGGGCAGCTACACCGTCACCATCCCCGACTTCCTGGGCATGCTGGGCGGTGAAACCATCCCCGGCGCCAGTTTCATCGTCATGGAAAACAAGCTTCCGCAGGCGGTGCTCGGCTTGCTGGCCGGGGCGTCGTTTGGCGTGGCCGGGGCCATCTTCCAATCCATGCTGCGCAACCCGCTGGCCAGCCCGGACATCATTGGCATCAGCTACGGGGCCAGTGCCACGGCCGTTGCGGCCATTGTGCTTTTTGGCGTCGGCGGGACAGGGGTGTCCGTGGCAGCCATGGCAGGTGCGCTCGCGGTGGCGCTGTTGATCACCTGGCTGGCGCGCGGTCGCGGCGGAACCGGGCTGATCCTCATTGGCATCGGGGCCGCTGCTTTTATGCAGGCCGCCGTCACCTTCCTGCTGTCCCGCGCCGATATCAGCAACGCCCAGGACATCCTGGTTTGGCTGACGGGTTCGCTGAACTCGGCCGACTGGAACAAGGTGGCCATTTTGGCAGTGGCCCTGGCGGTGCTGCTGCCGTTCGCCGGGCTTGGCGCCCGTGATCTGCGCGGGCTGGCGCTGGGCGAGGACACCGCCGCCGGGTTGGGCTTCAACGTGCCGCGGGCGCGCCTCCTGCTGACAGTGCTGGGCGTGTTGCTGGCAGCTCTGCCCACCGCGGCGGCCGGACCCATCTCCTTTGTCGCGTTTCTGTCGGGGCCCATCGCCAAGCGGCTCAACGCCGGGGCACCGTCGCTTCCGCTGGCCGCTTTGGTGGGTGCCGCCATTGTGCTGGCCGGCAATTTCGCGGCCGTCAATGCCATTCCCGGCACGTCCCTGCCCGTGGGCGTGGTGACCGGTGCGCTCGGTGCGCCGTTCCTGCTGTGGCTGCTTATTTCTTCCAATCGCACCAACCAAGGAGGCTGACATGGTCCCGGAATCCGGCGCCACCCGCCTGACCGCCAGCAACCTCACCCTCGGCTACGCCGGGGCGCCGGTCGTGGACGGGCTCTCGCTGGAGCTGCCCGCCGGCAAGGTGAGCGTCATTGTTGGCGCCAACGCCAGCGGGAAGTCCACGCTCCTGCGCGGAATGGCCAGGCTGTTGAAGCCCGGTGGGGGCGCGGTTCACCTGGACGGCGCGGACATCCACAAGGTGCCCACCCGTGCGCTGGCCCGCAAGCTCGGCATCCTTCCGCAGACGCCCACCGCACCGGACGGCATCACCGTGGCCGACTTGGTGGGCCGCGGGCGCAGCCCCCACCAGGGCTGGTTCCGGCAGTGGACCAGGCACGACGACGACGCGGTCGCCGCCGCCCTGGCCGTCACCGGAACGGTGGAGCTGGCGTCGCGGAACATTGACGAGCTCTCCGGCGGGCAGCGCCAGCGCGTGTGGATCGCCATGGCGCTGGCGCAGGAAACCGACGTGCTGTTGCTCGACGAGCCCACCACCTACCTGGACCTGGCGCACCAGGTGGAGGTGCTGGACGTGGTGTCCGAGCTCAATGCCCGGCGCGGAACCACGGTGGCCATTGTGCTGCACGACCTCAACCTGGCGGCACGGTATGCGGACCACCTGGTCGCGATGAAGGACGGCCGGATCGTGGCCGAGGGGGAGCCGGGCGTCGTGTTGACGTCGCTGCTGGTGCGAGAGGTGTTTGGGCTGGAGTCGGTGGTGGTCCCCGATCCGGTGACGGGCACCCCGCTGGTGGTGCCGCTGGGCCGGCGGGCGGAATTTTTGGGATCGCGTGCTTTGGAAGGAGTACAGGCATGAGTGCACTAGTGGGAATTGCCCCGGCGGAGGCGCCAGCCGTCGAGGATCCGGTCAAGCCGATGCGGACCTTTGAACTGGCCGTCGCCGAGGTGCAGCAGCTGACGCCGCACTTCCGGCGCATTACGTTCACCGGCCCTGACCTGGAGCTGTTTGGCACCGGCGTGGACGGGGAGACCCTGGATCTGCGGATCAAGGTTCTCATCCCGCCGGCCGGGCGTCGGCTTCCGGAACTGCGGGCCGTGCGCGGCTCGCTGCAGGACGACTGGTATCAAAACTGGCGCTCGCTGGACGAATCCGTGCGCGGCGCCATGCGGACCTACACGGTCCGGGCCCTGCGCCCGGCAGTGCCGGCGTCGCCTGGCGCCCTCGGCACTCCTGCCAGCCCGGGGCGTGCGGCGGAACTGGACATCGACTTTGTGTTGCACCCCGACGGCGGCTCGGGCCCCGCGGGCCAATGGGCCGGTGCGGCAACCCAGGGCGATTCCCTGACGGTGATCGGTCCCTGCGCCCGCTGGGGAGACTGCCTGGGCATCGAGTTTGCCCCCGGCAGCGCCGAACGGGTGCTGCTGGTGGGCGACGAAACCGCCGTGCCGGCCATCGCGGCCATCCTGGAGTCGCTGCCTGCCCACGTCTCCGGGCACGCAGTGCTGGAGGTGCCGGCGTCGTCCGACTTCCTGGACATTTCCACCCGGGCCAACGTCGAGGTTCGCTGGCACGCCCGGAACCAGGCCGCCCACGGCGAACTCATGGACGCGGACGTCCGGAACGTCATTCTGCCGGCGGCATGCCTGCGGGGCGAGGAACCCGAAGAGGTGGACATTGACGGCTCGCTTCTCTGGGAGACGCCCGTCGCCACTTCTGGACACGGGCTCTACGCGTGGATCGCGGGCGAAGCGGCTGCCATCCGCGGACTGCGCCGGTACCTGGTGCGCGACGTCGGCATGGACCGTAATGCGGTGGCCTTTATGGGCTACTGGCGGATGGGGCAGGTGCTTGCGGCCTAGGTGCCGGGCGACTACAGACACACGCCGGGCCGGGGAGCATAATGATTTCCATCGCAGCACAACCAATCCCCACAAGGAGCCCCGACATGTCCGTTCAACTCAACCCCTACCTGAACTTTCGCGACAACGCCAAGGATGCCATGGAGTTTTACCACTCCGTGTTTGGCGGCAAGCTGGATCTAAGCACCTTCGCCGAATTCCACGCTTCCGAGGACCCTGCCGAGGCTGACAAGATCATGCACGGCCAGTTGACCGGGGACAATGGCGTGGTGCTCATGGGCGCCGACGTCCCCCAATCCATGGAAATCACCGCCAACTCCACCGTCTCGCTCTCCGGCGACGACGACGCCGTCCTGACCGGCTATTGGAACAAGCTCTCCGACGGCGGCACCGTTGCCGAGCAACTGGCCAAGGCTCCCTGGGGCGACACCTTCGGCATGTGCACCGACAAGTTCGGCGTTCCGTGGCTTGTCAATATCTCCGGGACGCCCCAGCAGTAGCCCGCGGCGCTGCCAAATCCGCCCTGCGGGAGCGTGCGCATAACACGCGCATTTTCTCCCTATGTGCCAGCCTTGAGTGAGAGAGCGTCGGTGGAAAGTACCCCGTAAGTGACGGAGGCTCCGTAAAAACACCCCCGGTTCTGCGGGAGCGTCGGTATTTTCCGCGGAGGGGCCGGCCTGGGCCCGCCGAGCGGTTACGGCCGTTCGCCGAGCTGGCCCAGGATTCTGGCCAGCTCGGCGCGGTCAGCCTCGGACAGCTGCGCGAAGTATTCATTGGACTTGTCCCGGCGTTCCGCCGTGATGTCGGCAAAAAGCTGCCAGCCGGCCGCCGTGGCCACCACCAGCGTGGCGCGACGGTCGGTGGGGTCGGGGTTGCGCCGCACCAGATCCTTGGACTCCAGCTGGTCCACCACCTCGGTGGCCGAACGGGGCGCAATCCGCAGCCGCTCGGCGAGGTCCTTCAAGCGCATCGCCTCCGTGGCCGCTACCGACTCCGGCGCACCCGGATCCGCCGTGCAAGGATCCGCAGCCCCAGCGGGTTGACCAAACGGCCGCCGGCGCAGAAGCGTCATGAGCGCCCGCCACTGGTGCGGCGTCAGCTCCCAGGGCGCCAATTGCTCGGCCCACGTGCGCCGCAGGCCGCGAAAGGCGGAGTGGAACAACTCGCCCAAGTCTGCCGGGTGGTCTCCGATGGAAGTCATGGTGACAGTCTACCAACTTGACGGGTTACCACATAGTGAGGTAACCTCTGTATTGATTGGTGCGACTCCCGCACCCCGCACACCATCTGGAGGTGTAGCCAATGACGGAGAATATATCTTCCGCACGCGGAGGCCAAGAGCCCCGCTCCCCAAGAAACAACAGCCCAAAAATTTCAAACGGCGATGGCCGCGGCCCCGCCCGCGTCAACCCTGCTGACAAAACCCAACTTGAACGTCACCCTGTGAGCATTAAGCGCATCACTGCCTTGTTCGCCCCGCACAAGGTGACCATCTCCGTCGTCGTGCTGCTCATTACCGCCTCAAGCGTCATCAGCCTGGCCCAGCCGTTCCTGGTCCGCGGCATTATCGACTCGGCGCTGCCGGAGAAAAACGTCCCGCTGCTCGCGTGGCTGGCAGGCGCCATGATTGCCATTGCCGCCGCCACCGCCATCATCGGCGTGGTCCAGACGTGGATGACCACGGGCATGGGCCAAAGGATCATGCATGCGTTGCGCACCCGGCTGTTCACGCACCTGCAAAAACAGTCACTTGCGTTCTTCACCAAGACCCGCAGTGGCGAGGTCCAGTCCCGGCTGAACAATGACATCTCCGGCATGCAGTCGGTCATCACGTCCACCGCCACCGGCGTCGCGTCGAACCTGACCACGGCGGTTGGCACGGCCGTGGCCATGGTGGCACTGTCGCCCCGACTCTCCCTGTTGTCGCTAGTGGTCATCCCGCCCGCCGTCTGGTTCTCCCGCCGCGTGGCCCTGCTCCGGCGCGACATCACCTCCACCATGCAGGCCGAGCTCGCCACCATGAACACCTATGTGGAGGAGGGGCTGAGCGTCTCCGGCGTCCGGCTCGCCAAAACGCTGGGCACCACCGGCCGCGACGCCGCCCGCTACACCGACAGCTCCGAACGGCTGATCGGGCTGGAACTGCGCTCCCAGCTGGCCGGCCGCTGGCGCATGGCCACCATGGGCATCATCTTCTCCGCCATCCCGGCGCTGATCTACTTCGCCGGCGGACTGCCCGGCAGCACCATGAGCATCGGCACCATCGTGGCGTTCACGGCACTGCAGGCCTCCATCTTCCGACCCATCATGGGACTGCTGAACCTCGGCGTCCAGTGGGTCACGGCCATGGCGCTGTTCAGCCGCATCTTTGAATACCTGGACCTGGTCCCTGACATCACCGCGCCGGCCCGCCCCGTTCCCCTTGACCCGGCCACGGTCCGCGGCGAGGTCCGGTTTGAGGGCGTCCGTTTCGCGTACGACGGCGGCCCTGATGTTTTGCGTGGCATTGACCTTGCGCTGTTGCCTGGCACGGCTACGGCCGTGGTGGGCCCCACGGGCTCCGGGAAATCGACCCTGGGTGCGCTGGTGCCCCGGCTGCACGATGCCACCGGTGGCCGGGTGACCATCGATGGCGTGGACGTCAGGGACATTGCCCCCGACGTTCTGGCAAGGATTGTGGGCGTAGTTTCCCAGGAAACCTACCTGGTGCATGCCTCGATCCGCGAAAACCTGCAGCTCGCTGCCCCGGATGCTGGCGACGCCGAACTCTGGCGCGCCCTTGGCGCGGCCCGGATCGCCGACCTTGTGGCAGGGCTGCCCGAAGGCCTGGGCACGCTGGTTGGCGCACGCGGCCACCGTTTCTCAGGCGGCGAGCAGCAGCGTCTGGCCATTGCGCGGACCATCCTGCGCAACCCCAGGGTGCTGATTCTTGATGAGGCGACGTCGGCGCTGGACAACACCACCGAGGCGCAGGTCCAGGCGGCGCTGGACCACCTCGCCGTCGGGCGCACCACGCTGACCATCGCCCACCGGCTCTCCACCGTGGCGGACGCGGACCAGCTGGCCGTCCTGGCGGGCGGCACGCTGGTGGAGGTCGGCGTGCCCGCCCAGCTGCGGGACGCCGGGGGAGCGTACGCGGCACTCATCGCGGCCGGCGAGGAGCTGGAGCCGGCCGTGTAGGACCTCGAAATGGACCCAGGATGCCGATTTATCAGCCTCAAAAGTCCATTTCGACCTCCCCGCCAGCCCCGCCGGGCGGGCAGGTGCCGTCGCTGGACCATGGCGGCGGCATCGGGCCTCAGACATAGGATTAGCCTAGTTAAAGCATGTGTGGCAAGGAGAAAAGCATGGAATTTTCGGCACGGTACGTGGCATTGGGGGATTCGTTCACGGAGGGCCTGGGGGATGCGGACCCGGAACTGCCCAACCAGGTCCGGGGCTGGGCCGACCGCACCGCCGGGCAGCTTGCAGCGGCACGGCCGGGGGAGACCTTTGGCTACGCGAACCTTGCCATCCGCGGCAAGAAGATGAAGCAGATCCTGAGCGGACAGGTCGACGCGGCCGTGGCCATGAACCCCACACTGGTGACCATCTATGCCGGCATCAATGACATCCTGCGGCCCAAGGTGGACATTGACGCCATGCTCGCCAGCTACTCCGACGGCATTGCCAAGCTGACCGCCACCGGCGCGCGGGTGCTGGTATTTACCGGCTTTGACGCCAGCAGCTCCAAGGTCTTCGCCGGCATCCGCGGCCGCACCGCCGTGTACAACGAGCTGCTGCGCGAGGTGGCGGACACCCGCGGCGCCGAACTCGTCGACTACTGGCGCTTCCGTGAATACAACGACTGGCGCCTGTGGGGTGTCGACCGCATGCACATGTCCACCCCCGGGCACATCAACATGGCCAACCGGGTGCTGGAAACCCTGGGCGAAACAGCACGCATCCCCCTGCCGGAACTGCCGCCCATCCCAGTGCGGACCAGTGCGGAAACCTTCAAGGACAATGCGGCCTGGACCAGGGAATACGTGGGCCCGTGGATCGGACGGCGCCTGCGCGGGGTGTCCTCCGGTGACAGCCTGTCCGCCCGCTGGCCAGTGCTGCGCGCCCCGGTGGTCCAGGGCTGACACGCCGTGGCTGATACCTGGGCCGGCACGACGCCGGGACTCCTGCAGCTGCCTTCCGGCAGGATGGTGCGGGGCCGGGGTCTGCGACGGCCGCTCCCGGACGGGCAGCGGCCTGAATTCGGGTTGTATCTCACAGGCCGTCCGCCCCGCATTTCCGGCTGGCCGAGCCGTTGGCTGCGCTGGCCCGACTTTTGGCTGCCGCTGGACCGCGACGAAGCGGTTCAGGCAATCCACGAGGCATGGACACACTCCGCAGCCCGGCGTGTGGAGATCGCGTGCGGGGGAGGTGTGGGCCGCACCGGAACTGCGCTGGCCTGCCTGGCCGTCCTTGACGGGCTGTCCGGCCGCGACGCCGTCGACTACGTGCGCCGCAACTATTCACCGCGTGCCGTGGAAACACCATGGCAGCGCCGCTATGTCGGCAATTTCCGGCCCTGAGGATCACCGGACCCGGCCACGTGCAGGTGCCGGGAAACGGGCTGGGAGGCAAGTTCCGGCGTGGTGCTTCCCTCTTGCAAGGGTCCATGATATGGGCAATTAGTCTTATTCCCCCCACAACCTCTAGACTGGGTAGGCGCCAGGTGGCGCGGAGCGTGTGCAATTGCTCCGGTTTGCGGTGAATATCCTCCCGCGGGCCGGTAGTTAGGGGCTCAAGTTGCGCGCATTCGAAGTATTCGCTGGACCAGGTACGGTCCCTTTCATCTTGAAAAAGACGTAAGGGTCCACTGCTGTCCAAAGGCGGACGCCGCCCAAGCGCACGGTTTGCACCAGTGGACCGTTCCCATTCATTTATTAGGAGTGATCATGGCAGCACATTGCCAGGTGACCGGAGCCGAGCCGGGCTTTGGACATAGCATTTCGCACTCGCACCGCCGCAACAAGCGCCGGTTCGATCCGAATATCCAGAAGAAGCGCTACTGGGTACCGTCCTTGCGCCGCAACGTGACGTTGCAGCTGTCCGCAAAGGGCATCAAGACCATCGACGTGCGCGGTATTGACGCCGTTGTTGCACAGATCCTGGCTCGTGGGGTGAAGCTCTAATGGCAAAGGACAAGGACGTACGTCCCATCATCAAGCTGAAGAGCACCGCGGGTACCGGTTTCACGTACGTAACCCGTAAAAACCGTCGTAACACTCCGGACCGCCTGGTCCTGAAGAAGTACGATCCCAAGATCCGTCAGCACGTTGAATTCCGAGAGGAGCGCTAAGACTATGGCTAAGAAGTCCATGATCGCGAAGAACGAGCAGCGCAAGGTCATCGTCGAGCGTTACGCCGAAAAGCGTCTCGCCCTGAAGAAGGCCCTCGTTAACCCCGCCTCCACCGACGAAGAGCGCGAAGCGGCCCGCCTGGGCCTGCAGAAGCTCCCCCGCAACGCCTCGCCGGTGCGCGTCCGCAACCGCGACGCCATCGACGGCCGCCCGCGTGGAACGCTCCAGAAGTTCGGCATCTCCCGCATTCGCTTCCGCAAGATGGCGCACGCTGGCGAGCTGCCCGGCATCAAGAAGTCCAGCTGGTAATCACTGATTTTCAGCTCTAAAAGGGCGGTGACCTTCGGGTTGCCGTCCTTTTTGCTGCCGTTTTCAGGCGGGAAAGGGCTTGGGACGCGACCGCGGTGGACCCCGGCGTATCTTCTGCGGTATGTCGCGGGTTGGCCCCGGTTTCGGGCGAAACAAGGCCGCCGCCGCTCGGCTGAGAGCGAAAAACCCCGGGATTACGGGCAATTTGGCTCAAAAAACGACGAAAAACGCCCAAAATTGCCGGAAACCCGCGGAAGAAATGGTAAGTTCGCTAGCAGTGGTTGACACGCAACCGCGTGGAATTGAACATTCTTGACGTCCAGGAGGACAAACATGGCTAAGAATCGTAGCGAACTGGTAGCTGAAGTTGCTGCAAAGGCTGAGACCAGCCAGACCGCAGTGAACGGTGTTCTGGATGCACTCTTCTCGGTATTCGAGAGCTCCGTTGCAGCCGGCGAAAAGATCACCATCCCGGGCTGGCTCTCCATCGAGCGCACCGACCGTGCAGCTCGCACGGGCCGCAACCCGCAGACGGGCGAGACCATCCAGATCGCGGCAGGCCACAGTGTCAAGCTGTCCGCCGGCTCGAAGTTGAAGGCAGCTGTCTCCAACAAGAAGTAGTCTCCACATTCTT
The DNA here is from genome assembly GCF_003219815.1 of Arthrobacter livingstonensis. Lineage (GTDB taxonomy): Bacteria > Actinomycetota > Actinomycetes > Actinomycetales > Micrococcaceae > Specibacter > Specibacter livingstonensis. Next base: position 24,090 of record NZ_QJVD01000026.1, on the reverse strand, counting down.
CGCCTGAAGGCGGCCGGCACGTGCCGGCCGCCTTCAGGGTTTTAAGGGGACAGTTCAATGGCACTGCCCATTGCTGGGAAATCCCCGATTCGCCCTATCCCGGCATGGTGAAAGACAATGGAAGGGTGCCACCCGTAGAATCTGCCCCCGCTGCCAGTCCCCGCCCGGACACCACCACGCCAAACCCCGGTTTGCGGGGCACCTTTGCCGGGGGCGTGCGCAGCCGCTGGTGGTGGCTGGGGCTCGCAGCCGCGGTGGCCGGCGTCGTGGGGGCACTGCTGTGGACCGGCGCCGCCGGCGTGCAGGACCTCGGCGATCCGGGCGCCATCACCCGATGGGGGCTGCCCGTGGCAACCACCGTCCACAACCTGGCGTTGGCCACGGTGATCGGGGCGCTGGTGTTCGCGACCGTCATCCTGCCCAAGGACGCCAAGGCCCGCCGCCCGCACACCGGCCAGCAAAAACTTGATTCGGCCAAGCCCGTGCACGTCGCGGAGCACCCCGCCTTCACCCGTGTCATGACACTGGCGGCAGTCGCCGCGGGAGTGTGGACGGTGGCGGCGATCACCGTGCTGGTGCTGACGTACTCGAGCATTTCCGGCCTGCCCCTGGCCGGCACCAGCGACTACACCAATCAGCTCGTGTTCTACATGACTGAGCTGCCCGTGGGCCAGGCATGGCTCGCCGTGGTGATTTGTGCCGCCGTGGTCACCACCATGGTGTTTGGCCTCCGGAACGTCAGCGCGCTGGCCGTGCCGCTCGTGCTGGCCCTGCTCTCCTTTGTGCCGCAGGCGCTGATCGGCCACTCCGCCTCCAGCGCCGACCACATAGGCGCCGTGAACTCGCTGTTCCTGCACATCACAGGCGTCTCGCTGTGGGTGGGCGGCATCATTGTGCTCGTGGTCGTTTCGGGCGTGCTGGGCAAAATCACCGCGCAAACCCTCCAGCGTTTCTCCGCACTGGCCATCTTCGCCTTTGCGGGCGTGGCCGGCTCCGGCATCATCAACGCCGCCATCCGCATCACCAACTTGCACGACCTCTTTTACTCCACCTATGGACAATTGATCCTCACCAAGTCCGCTGCCACCATCGTGCTCGGCGTGATTGGCTGGATGCACCGCAGCTGGATCGTCCCGCGGCTTGGCGAAGGCCAAAAAAGTACGACGGCGGCACGCACCCGACGCCTGCTGTGGCAGTTGGTCTTTGGTGAGCTGTTGATCATGGGCATCACCAGCGGGCTCGCCGTGGGCCTGAGCCGTTCGGCGCCGCCGCAGTCCCGGGAGCTGGTGCAGGCTGCCCTGACACCGGCCCAGATCCTCACCGACTACCCGCTGCCCCCGGAGCTGACCTTTGCCCGATGGTTTACGGAGTGGCGCATGGACTGGCTGTGGGTCGCCTTTGCCGCTGCTGCCGGCGCGGCGTATCTTTCCGGGATCATCAAGCTGCGCCGCCGCGGCGACAAATGGTCGGTGCTGCGCAGCGCTTCCTGGTTCACCGGACTGCTGGCATTGGTGTACATCACCTCCGGCGGCACCGCCGTCTACGGGCAGGTCCTTTTCAGCGCCCACATGGTGGAGCACATGTCGCTGATGGTCATCGCGCCGCTGTTCCTGGCCCTGGGCTCCCCGGTGTCGCTGGCGTTGCAGGCCCTGGCCCCGCGCCGGGACGGCAGCCGGGGCATCCGCGAATGGATCCTGGTGCTGGTTCACTCCAAGTTTTCGCAGCTGGTCACACACCCGCTGTTTGCCGCAGCCAACTTCGCCGGCAGCCTGATCATTTTTTACTACTCGCCGTTGTTCAACCTGGCCATGCGCTACCACGTGGGCCACGAGCTGATGATTGTGCACTTCACGCTGACCGGCTACATCTTCATCATGAGCATGATCGGTACCGACCCCCTCCCGCGCCGCTTCCCTTACCCGATGCGGCTGCTTCTGCTGCTGGCCACCATGGCTTTCCATGCGTTCTTCGGTGTCTCGCTGATGATGGCAACCAACCTGCTCTCCGGCGAATATTTTGGCAACATGGGCCGGCCCTGGGGTGATTCGGCCCTGGTTGATCAGCAAACCGCCGGCGGCATCGCCTGGGGCGTGGGGGAGATCCCCACCCTGGCCATCGCCATGGGCGTAGCCTACATGTGGGCCAAATCGGACGCCCGCGAGACGAAGCGTGGAGACCGGGCCGCCGCCCGGAATAACTATGCCGACCTGAACGCTTACAATGACATGTTTGCCCAGCTGGCCGCCCGAGATGCCAAGATCGACCCCGAACACAGCGGACCGGCACTTCCGCACCTCCACAATGGCAATCCGACGCCGGCAAACGCCGCCGGCAGCACGGCCGGCACCCCCTCTGCTTCACAATCAGGTTCACCGTCTGGACCACAAGGAGAAAAGCACTAGTGGAATCCACAACGAAGACCACCTCAGGCGTCCGCGTCCGGGCCTCCGAACTCGAAGGCCGCGGCTGGCTCAACACCGGCGGCGCCGAACTGAACCTGGAAAAGCTGCGCGGCAAGATTGTCATTCTCGACTTCTGGACGTTCTGCTGCATCAACTGCCTCCACGTGCTGGACGAGCTCCGGCCCCTGGAGCAGGAATACAAGGACGTGCTGGTCACCGTTGGGGTGCACTCGCCCAAGTTTGAGCACGAGGCGGACCCTGTGGCCCTGGCTGCTGCCGTGGAACGCTACGAAATCACCCACCCGGTGCTGGACGACCCTGAGCTGGTCACCTGGCAGGCCTACTCCGCCCGCGCGTGGCCCACCCTGGTGGTGGTGGACCCCGAGGGATACATCGTGGCCCACCTTTCCGGCGAGGGCCACGCAGCCGGCCTGGCCTCCTTCATCCCCGAACTTATCGCCGAACACGAGGCCAAGGGGACGCTGCACCGCGGGGACGGCCCGTACGTAGCCCCGGAACCCGTCTCCCGCGACCTCCGCTTCCCCGGCAAGGTGCTTCCGCTGGCCGACGGGAACTTCCTGGTCTCGGACACCGGCCACCACCGACTGGTGGAGACGGCTCCGGACCTGACCACCGTCATCCGCACCATCGGCACCGGAACCAAGGGCCACGCCGACGGTGCCCCCGCCGCGGCCGAATTCAATGAGCCGCAGGGCCTGGCCCTGCTCCCGCCCAAGCTGGCAGCGCTGGTCGGGTACGACGTCGTCGTCGCCGACTCCGTGAACCACCGCCTGCGCGGCATCACGCTGGCCACCGGGGAGGTGCGCACGGTTGCCGGCAACGGCGTGCAGCGCCTGCTCGAGGCGGGCCCCGCCCGCGTGGACGATGACGGCGCCTCGGCCTCCGCCACCAGCCTGGGTGCCGCTTCGCTCGAAATTGCGCTCTCCTCGCCGTGGGACGTGGCGTATTCCTCCGTGCTGGAGACCATGGTCATCGCCATGGCCGGCACGCACCAGATCTTTGGCTTCGACCCGGCCAGCGGCAGCGTCACCATTGTGGCCGGCAACGGGCTTGAGGGCCTGCTGGACGGTCCGGGCGACCAGGCCTGGTTTGCCCAGCCCTCCGGCGTGACCGAGGATGCCAACGGGAACATCTGGGTCGCCGACTCGGAAACGTCGGCGCTGCGCGTGGTGAAGTTTGGCGACGCCGGCGCTGACGGCAGGAAAACAGTGACGGTGAAAACCGCCATTGGCGAAGGCCTGTTCGACTTCGGCTTCCGCGACGGCGAAGCCGCCGCGGCCCGCCTGCAGCACCCGCTCGGCGTTGCCGTACTCCCGGACGGCTCCGTGGCCGTTGCGGACACCTACAACGGCGCCGTCCGCCGCTACGACCCCGCCACCGGGCAGGTCAGCACGCTGGCCCGCGGCCTGGCCGAGCCCAGCGACGTCCTGCTGGATGAATCCGGCGACGTTCCACTCCTCATAGTGGTTGAGGCCAACAAGCACCAGCTGATCCGCCTGCCTTTGCCCAAGAACGCCCTGCAGGTCGATGAGGGAGCTGTACAGACGCAGCGCCCCAGGACAGCTGTGGCGCCGGGCGAGCTGGCCGTGACCATCCGCTTCTCCGCACCGACCGGGCAGAAGCTGGACGACCGCTGGGGCGATCCCACGCAGTTGAAGGTTTCCTCGACACCGCCGGAACTGCTGGTCTCCGGCGGCGGCACATCCGTGGGCCTGACCCGAACGCTGGTGCTTTCCCCGGATGTCACCGAGGGAGTGCTGCACCTGACGGCCCGCGCCGCGGCTTGCGACGGACCTGAGGACGCCAATGGCGAAATCCCGGACCACGCAGCCTGCCACCTGTACCAACAGGACTGGGGCATCCCCGTGCTGCTGGCCGCCGACGGCGCCAGCGAGCTGACGCTGGACCTGCGCGGGATGGACTGACACCGGCCGCCTGAATCCATCAGGATGTGGCAGTTCTGGACGGGGCAGCCGTGCGTGCGGGGTCCTTGGGCCTCTGGCGGCTGTTGCCGGTCATCAGGTGTGTGGGAGGCCGTGGTGGTAGGTGTTGCGGATTTTGGTTCGGGTGGGGTCGATCTTGTAGCTGGGGGTGAACCAGGGCACTCCGTGGATGAGTTTGATGCTCCAGGCGCCGTCGTGGACCAGGTGGTGGTGCACTTCACAAAGCAACGCCGCATTTGAAATGTTGGTCTCGCCGCCGTCCGCCCAGGGGATGATGTGGTGGGCGTCGGTGGTCATGGCTGTCCTGGTGCAGTGGGGGAAGGAGCAGCCCTTGTCGCGGGCAATGAGGATTTTTCGTTGGGCTTTAGTGAATAGCCGCTGTGTGCGGCCGACGTTGAGGATGTCCTGTCCGTTGCCCAGGATCATGGTGGTGACGTCCGCGTCGCAGAGTTCTGTGCTGAAGAGGGCCAGGGGTTGGGGTCCGCTGTAGGGCAGGAAGGCGATGCCGCCGGGTTGGCCGCACTTGGTGCGGCGCTGGAGCTCGGTTTCGGTGGTGGAGATGAACAGCTGGGGTTTTAGCCCGCCGTTCATGGGGAGCTTGCCGGTGCGGGCGGCGAGCTTGATGCCTTCGATGGTGCCGTCGAGGAGCTTTTGGGCGCGGGTGCGCCGGTCTGCCACGACCGGGTTGGTGCAGGCGGGGTCGATCGGGTCCAGTCCGGGAAGTTCCTCGTCGGAGCCGGGCTCCGGCACCTGGATCCCGTTGACCCGGTGTGGCCACGGCGCCGGAGTTTCCCTGCCGCACGGGTCCTGCGAACTGTCGGCGCCGGATGGATCTTGCCCGCTGTCGGTGGAGGATGGTTCCCGGGCCCAGCCCGGTGCCGGTCCCTGTCCGGGCGGCGGCCACCAGTCAGCATTGCCTGGACCGTCGCCGCCCTGGCCTGCCACGCCCTGGCCTGCCACGCCCTGGCCTGCCACGCCCTGGCCTGCCACGCCCTGGCCTGCCACGCCCTGGCCTGCCACGCCCTGGCCTGCCACGCCCTGGCCTGCCACGCCCTGGCCTGCCACGCCCTGGCCTGCCACCGACTGGGTTTCCCAGTGCGAGTCGCGCGAGTCCGGTCCGCCAAGGCTGTCCTCGCCGTCAGCGTCTCGAACGTGGCCCGTGATGAGCAGGCCGTCGAGGTCCGTGAGCCCGGGAATTGGATCTTCCCCGCCCCGGGCGGCTTCCGTGGCTTCAGCGGTGTCTGAAGCAGCGGTGTCTGAGGCAGCGGTGCCGGATGCCGCGTTGTCTCCGCTGTCGGATGCGGTGGTTTCCGGCGTGGTGTTTTCCGGGGCTGGGTCGGGATTGAGGTTGGTGTGTTGGCGCGGGTTGGCTGCGGAGGCGATGCCGGCCATCCAGGTTTCGTATTGGGGCACTGTGGCCCAGCCCTCGAAGTGGACCAGGCCGCGGCGGGGCTGGCGGAAAGTGATGCCCTGCTTCGCCAGCAGTTCCCCTTCCGTGGGTTGTTGTCCATCCGGGTCCAGGGTGTTGACCGTGCGCAGGCCGACCCGGGCCAGGGAGTCCGGATCCATGGTGCGGGCGTAGCCGGTCAGGGATTCCTCGACCTCGCAGGCTGTGTCGCCGGTGATCCGGCCGGCGTCGGCCAGGTGGCGGGCCTCCTCGGTGTACCGTGAGGCAGTCAGGGCTTGGTCGGCGGTCAATTGCCCGGAAAAGAAGGCTGCGGCCGTGGTTGGCTGTTCCGGGGCGGTAGTGACTAGAGTCAGCGGGTTCGTGACGGGCAGGAACTTCGAGGCCAGGCGCAGGCGACGCCCGGCCTCGCCCCGACCCAACTTCAGGCTGATGGCCAGCAGCTCCGAGGGGTACTTGATCCCGTGGTACCGGCTGGCCCGCACCCGCCCGGCCAGGTCTCCTGCCGCCTGGACCTGCAGGGCAGCCAGGAAGCAGCCCAGTTGTTCCAGGTCCTGCGCCCAGGTCACAGCCTGCGCATCGCTGAGGGCGTCCATATCCACGCCGATGGGGACACCAACACCCGGACCGGCAGGACCCGGACCGGCAGGACCAGTGTCGGCCGGAGTTCCGGAGTTGGTCTTGCTCGGATCGGCTCCATCCGAGGCTGCCGCGGCCCCGGATGCCGGTCCGGCACCCGGGGCCCTCGAACCGGAAGCAGCGGCGGTAGCGGACCGGGTCAAGGACTCGGCAAGGGCGAGCAACCGGCGGACATGCCAACCGGTGCCCCTGACTTCCCGTGTGGAACCGGGGTGTTCCGGTGTCCGTGCCGTTGCTTCCATATCCCCAACATTACGGGATGCCACTGACAAAATTTGATGATCATACGAACATGTGTACACATTAATATGTGCGACCCCCTGTGGAGGGAACAATGGCAAAATGGCCGGCAAGGGGTCGGTATTCTTATGTCCCGACAGGCCCCGATCACCTGCACCCGCCCCGGATCCCCGCGGGCGATGCCATCGGGCCCGGTCACAGGGGAGGGCTCTCCGCAGCGCTTGCGGGAGCGCGGCAGCAGGGCCTTAGTAGCTGACCACCGGGGTCACTCCTACCGTGGTTCCGTCGATGGACAGCTTGGCCGTGAAGCCGAAGTCCTCGGCGTGCTTGACGGGGGCGACGGTCCCGGTGAACAGGTTCTGCTCCTGATACTGCACCTGGGCCTTGACCGTCAGCGGTGCCATGATCCATTTGCCGCCGTACGGTGTGATGCTCACATCCGGGTACTCCAGGATGCTCCACTTCACCGCGGAAACAACACGGTTGTCTGTGGCCGCGCTCATGGGGCAGTTGGCGGGCATCAGCACGGCCTGTTTGGCGCAGGCGTCCAGATATTTGTGGACGGTGGCGCCCACCTGGGCCAGAAGATCGGTGGTAGGTCCTGTGGCAAGTGCGACGGCGGGAATGGACTCAAGCGGGCCGCTCACGCTGCGCTGGACCGGTGGTGCGGCAAAAAGCGGGGACCGGTACTCGGCCTCGTAGCTGCCAGGGTAAAACACCGCGAAGGAGTTTTTGCCTTCCGGCATGTTGGCGTCCACGCCGTTCACGGAGGCCTGGTTGGCGTTCACCACGGAGACGTTCAGGACCGGCAGGGTGGTGGGCGCAATGCTCCAGCTGTCAAAGAACAGCCAGTGCTTGGGGCCCGGGGCCAGTGTGAAGTCGGAGGACAGCGCCTTGCCGGCAATGGAGTAGCTGACGGTGACTTTTTGCCTGTTGCCGGCGGCATCAACGGGCTCGCCAATCTTGACGTCCTTCACATCCTGTTGGGACTTGGCCAGGCCGGCCCCGTCCAGCACCGCGGCGTTGGCGGACGGGACCCTTCCGTGGAGCAGACCCAGCGCCTTGGCACCGTTGCCGTCGCGGAGCGCATCCAGGTAGTTTTGGACCGTTCGCGCCGGCCCGAAGGAGTTGTTGTTGACCACCGTGATGGTGACGATGGCGGCGGCGATGGCCAGCATCAGGATCAGCAGCCACGCGGCGGCAATCTTGATGAGTTTGGCCCCGTTCTTCACGCCGTCCACTGTACCGTCTTGCAGGCCACGGGCTGGAATCCACCGCGGCACGGCCGGCGGTTTGTGACCTTTCCAGCGCGTTAGCGCCGCCGGCGCGGCGCCGTGCCAAACATGTCGCGCATCAGGTTCCGCCCCAACTGTGACCCCATGGAGCGGATCATGGACTTCATGCCGCCGCCCAAGGCACCGCCCAGGGCGCCCATGACCTCGGCACCCATGCCGCCGCCGTCGTTCTTGGGGGCGGGAAGCCTAGCCGGAGGCGGAGGCGGAGGGGGAAGCGGCGTCCCCACGGCGGGGCCGGTGGCGGGCGCCGCCGCCTGTGTCTGCAATTTCTCATAGGCGGACACCGGGTCCACGGCTGTCCCGTAAGTGGGCAGCAGGGCCGAGGCGGCGACTACCGCCTTGACGGCGTCGTCGGCGCTTGGCCCCATGACGGAGCCGGGCGCGCGCATCCGGGTCAGGGCGACCGGGGTGGGCGCGCCGTTTTCATTCATGACGGTGACGACCGCTTCTCCAATGCCGGCGGAGGTGAGCACCTCCTCCAGATCGTAGTCGCTGACGGGGAAGGTGGAGACAGTGGCCTTGAGGGCCTTGGCGTCGTCCGGGGTGAACGCGCGCAGGGCGTGCTGGACGCGGTTGGCAAGCTGCGCGAGGACGTCGCCGGGGACGTCCTTGGGTGTCTGGGTGACGAAGAAGATGCCGACGCCCTTGGATCGAATCAGGCGCACCGTCTGGGTGATGGCATTCAGGAACGCCTTGCTGGCACCGGTGAACAACAGGTGGGCCTCGTCGAAGAAGAACACCAGCTTGGGCTTGTCGGCGTCGCCCACTTCCGGAAGGTCGCGGAACAGGTCCGCCAGCAGCCACATGAGGAAGGTGGAGAACAACAGCGGCTTGTCCTGCACGCTGGGCAGCTCCAGGCACGTGATGACGCCTCGGCCGTCCGGGGCGGTGCGCAGCAGTTCGGCGGTGTCGAATTCCGGCATGCCGAAGAAGTTGCTCATGCCCTGGGTGTCCAGGGTGATGAGGTTGCGCAGGATGACGCCGGCCGTCGCCTTGGACAGCCCGCCCAGCTCCGCCAGGTCCGCCTTGCCTTCGTCCGAGGTGAGGAACTGGATGACGGCGCGCAGGTCCTTCAAGTCGTACAGTTCCAGGCCCTTGGTGTCCGCGTAGTGGAACACCAGCTGGAGGCTGGATTCCTGGGTTTCGTTCAGGCCCAGGACCCTGGAGAGCAGGATGGGGCCAAAGCTGGTGATGGTGGCGCGGACGGGGACACCGTTGCCTGCGCCGCCCAGGGCAAGGAATTCCACGGGGAACGCCTTGGATTCCCACTGCTGGCCCAAGGCCTGGGTGCGGGCAGTCAATTTCTCGCTCCCCTGTGCCGCAGTTGCCAGGCCGGTGAGGTCGCCCTTGATGTCCGCCATGAAAACCGGGACGCCGGCCGTGGAGAGTTGTTCGGCGATCATGTGGAGCGTGACAGTCTTGCCCGTACCGGTTGCCCCGGCCACCAGGCCGTGCCGGTTCATCATGGCCAGCGGCAGGCTGACCTGCGCCTCGGGGTGGACCTGACCGTCGATGAGGGCCGCGCCAAGCGCAATGGAGGAACCGCTAAACGTGTATCCGGCCTGGAGTGATGCAAGCTGCTCTGCCGGGGTTTTGGTAGCCATAGGCAAAAGCGTACCCTCCGTCACATTGGCTGCGCAGCAACTGATCCATAGCCGGTGGCCGGGCTCTCCCCGGTGGTCGATCCGCTCGAGGCCCGGATGAAGGAGCTGCGCGCTTAATAGAGCCCGACTTTCGCTATGCGCAGCGCCGGCTCCTGGCATTGCGCAGGTGGCCAACAGGCGCACGGATCAGTGGCTTGCCCTGCGCATAAAGAACCTTCACTTCCGCAATGTGCAGTCTGGGCTTCCGACACTGCGCATAATGAAACTCCCCTTCGGCTATGCGCGGCGCCGAGCGTCGTGTAGTTGCTTTGCAACTCCTGCAATAAACACGGCCACACCAAGGGCGATGAAGGCCGTCGCCAAAATCCAGTTGCGGCTTGGCAAAGACACACATCCCAATGCGGCAATGACGATGCCGACGTCTGTAACGCAGATCCGGGGTTTGGGACTGTGCCTTGACTTGAAAATTCCCATCAATTCGAGGATGGCCATGTTTTTAAACCCGGAACGTAAGTTGCGCGAGCACTTCATGACTATGCTTCTCCGAACTCGATAGTCTGCAATCTGGGTATTTGCAGGCTCGCTCAGTGAATCATGGCGGGACGGGCAGGGACGATCGCCAAACCATTTGTGACAACCACCGGGCCGCCGGCGTTAGCCGAGGAGTATGGCCACGGCAAACATGGCCGGGATCGCCAGCACCGTCGTGGCCAGCACGGTGTCCTTGGCCACGGTGAGGCCGACCTGGTAGCGCTGGGCGGTTACATACACGTTTTGTGCGGTGGGCAGCGCCGCCGCCACCACAACGGCAAAGAGGGCGGCCCCGGACATGCCCAGGACAAGGTGCCCCAGCACATACGCCACCAGGGGATGCAGCACCAGCTTGAAGCCCGTGGCCAATAGGGTGTCTCTCCGCCACCCGTCGGTGGCCGAGAGTGGCTTGCTGGTGCCCAACGACATGCCAAAGGCGATGAGGATGGCGGGGATCGCGGCGCCGCCAATCAGGTGTATGGGTTCGGCCACCAAGTCAGGCAGCTTCCATCCAGTGGCCGCCAGCAGCAGGCCAACCAGGGTCCCGAGAATCATGGGGTTTCGGAAGATCTGCAGGAAGACGCGTCCCGGGGTCGCCCGGTGCCCGCTGGTGGTGGCGTCCAGCACCAGCAAAAAGCAGGGCGTGTAAAACGCCAGCTGGAAGATCAGCACGGGCGCAATCAAGGCCGCGTCGCCCAGCACGTAGGCGGCGATCGGGATCCCCAAATTGGCGGCATTGACAATGGAAGACGACATCGCCGAGAGCAGCGCCTCGCTCAGGGACCGCTTGAGCCAATACTTGGAGATCAGCAGGAAAATCAGGCCGGTGAACACGGCGCTGGCGGCGGCAACGAGCAGCGGTTCCGAGAACACTTCCTTCAGGCTCGCCTTGGACAGTGTCTCCAGCAGCAGCGCCGGGCTGGCCACGAAGAAGGAAAGCCGGCTCAGGACCTGGGCGGCGTTGTCTCCGAGCACGTTGCGGCGGCCCACAAACCAACCCACCAGGATAATGAGCCAAACGACCGAAAACCCCTCGACGATGGCTAACACGGCAGGGGGTGGCAGGGGGTGGACACGTTCAGCACGTCCTAAGCTTAAGCTGAGAAAGCGTATTCCTCCCGTACCGCCCACGCCACAAGGAGTCATCATGAGCATCCTTCCCATTGAAACCGTCGCGGTTACAGGCGCCCATGGCAAGGCCGGCCGCGCCGCCGTGGCGGAGTTCCTGGCCCACGGCTACAAGGTCCTCGCCTGCGACATCGCCGGGCCGGTGGGCCGCAATTCGGACTTGGGTACCCCCACCATGCGCGTTGACCTGACGGACTACGGGCAGGCACTGCAGGCACTCACCGGGGCCGACGCCGTCGTGCACATGGCCAACATTCCGGAGCCGGGCATGTTCCCGCCGGCGGAGACCCTTAACCGCAACACGGCCATGAACCACAATGTCTTCCTGGCCGCGCAGGCGCTGGGGCTGGCGCGCGTGGTGTGGGCATCGAGCGAGACCACCCTGGGCCTGCCGTTCGCGGACGACGGCGGGACCTTGCGTTATGCGCCCGTCGACGAGGCCCATTTCCCCCACCCCTCGTCAACATACGCGCTGTCCAAGGTGCTGGGGGAGACTGCCGCAGCCCAGTTTTCGGCCTGGTCGGGCATCCCGTTCGTGGGGTTGAGGCTGACGAACATCTTCACGGAGGCCGAATACGCCAGGGTGCCCGGATTCGGGGCGGACCCCATGTCCCGGGCCTGGAACCTGTGGGGCTATGTGGACGCCCGCGACGTCGGTGCCGCCTGCCGGAACGCCGTCGAAGCCGACAGCACGGGCAGCGAAAACCTGATCATCGCTGCGGCGGACACGGTCATCGACCGGCCATCCGCGGAGCTGCTGGATGAATTCTTCCCCGGGCTGGAGCGGCGCAGGGACGTGTCGGGGCATGAGACGCTGCTGTCCATCGACGCAGCACGCAGGGTCATTGGCTATGCGCCGGCGCATTCGTGGCGGGACAGCGCCAGATAGCGATGCCTCACCGCGCAGTCAGGGGCGGGACAGTGTGGGCCGCGGCCGGCCCGGACAGCGAAAAACCTACGAGCGAAAGAGGCTATTGTGCAAACGCCGGGCGCAGCAGGCCCTCGGTGACGGCCTCGGCCGGGTCGGTGCCCAGGTGCACGATCTTGTTGTCAGCGTCCACATGGACCACGTTCGGCACATAGCCGCGCGCCTCGGCGTCGCTCATTTGGGCGTAAGTGATCAGGATGACCAGGTCATCCACGTTGACCAAGTGTGCGGCGGCACCGTTGATGCCGATCACGCCTGAGCCGCGGTCGCCCGCGATGGTGTACGTCTCAAGCCGGGCGCCGTTGGTGATGTCCACAATGGCGACGAGTTCGCCGGGCAGGATGTCCGCAGCGTCCAGCAGATCCGCGTCGACGGTGACGGAGCCGACGTAGTTCAGATCGGCGTGAGTCACGGTGGCACGGTGAATCTTGGACTTAAACATTGTTCGCATCATAACGGCACCAGTCTACCGTGCCGGACCGAGGGCGGATTGTGAGTTCGCTTGCGGCGCTGGCGGCGGATGTCCGTCCTTGGTCCTACGCTAGAAGCGGTGTAAGAGCTAGTGCAGCGGTCTAACCTGGTAGCCTGGAGTGAAGCGAAAAGTATGAGGAGTCTAGGGTGATACCCGTTATTGATGTCTTTGCAGGGCCAGGCGGTTTGAACGAGGGTTTTTCCAGCGTTCGAGACGACTCAGGAGCGCGGGTCTTCCAGACTGTTGCCTCCATCGAGATGGAGGCTTCCGCCGTAGAGACTTTGCGTCTCCGAAGCGCAATTCGGATTCTCCGTGAACACGAAACTCCAAGAACAGTTGCATTTAAGAGATTTCTTCGTAAAGAAATGACATTTTCTGAAGTCAATGAGGACTCTGACTTCAAATTAGCCTATAAAAAGGCTATTGAAGAAGTCCATCAGTTTGAGCTCTCCGAGTCTAGCCGCGCCGAATCCGACCTGATAATCAAAAAAGCGCTAGGACATGAATCCAATAATTGGGTTCTAATTGGTGGGCCCCCTTGCCAAGCGTACTCACTGGCTGGCAGGTCACGTCGTACGCACGACGTCACATTTGAAGATGATCACAAGCACTTTTTATACAAAGAATATTTGCACATCATCGAAACGCACAAACCGACGATATTCGTTATGGAAAATGTTAAGGGCCTACTTTCGTCAGTGAATCGTGGGACAAAAATTTTTGATCTAATCCGACGTGATTTAGCCGCGCACAAAGATGGACTCAAATACGACTTATACTCGATGGTAAAAGAGGGAACCGATGAGGACCTTGATTCCACAGATTTCCTCATTCGCTCGGAAGAGTATGGAGTGCCACAGAAGCGGCATCGCCTTATCGTCGTCGGAGTGCGCCGGGATAGTGGAATCGCACGACCTAGCATTTTGAAGCGCAGCAATAGGGTGACGGTTGCAGACGCCATTGGGGTACTGCCAAAAGTGCGTTCAACTATTTCCCGTCGAAATACTGGCGATCTCACGGACTGGACGAGAATCAGAAATTTGGTTGGTCCGTATGTTCGAGGTTCGTCGTTCAACCCGCCCAAATCGAACCAGATGGGCGCAATTTCAACGGCTAAGACAAAGCGCATACCAGTTGAGGATCTAAGCGAAAGCGTCGAGGCATATCAGGGATTTGTCCGTCCTGACATGATCGCCGGTCTTCCCACGTGGAACCATGAGGCCAGGGCGCACATGGCGCAGGATCTTCTTCGATATGGTGTGCTGAGCTTGATTGCGAAGGAAAACGGAGGTCCCAGCCCTAAGGTTCGAGACTTGGACCGTGAGCTATGGCCGAATCACAGGAACATTGACGCGGATGTTGTTCCGTTTGCTGACAGGTTCAGGGTGCAAGTTAACGACCTGCCGTCGACGACGATTGTCTCCCATATTGCCAAAGATGGTCACTACTACATTCATCCCGATCCGGATCAGATGAGAAGCCTGACGGTTCGCGAAGCGGCTAGGCTGCAGACTTTCCCTGATGACTATATTTTCCTCGGCAATCGAACCCAGCAGTTCACCCAAGTTGGAAACGCCGTTCCGCCGCTGTTGGCAAAGCAGATTGGTGAGAAGATCGCGAAAGTCATGAATCCCGGAGTGTAGTCAACATGGCCGATTCTGCCTCGTTGAAGACTTCGTCTACGAAATGGGTCAGCTGACTCTCTTGCATGATGAATACAGATAGAACAGCCATCCGACGCGTAAAGCGCTTACTGGCGTCCCTCAGGACACGTGTAGCCCTGATCTTGCTCGGTGAGGTCAAATAGCGGGTGCCGACGGCTTTCGCGAACGATGGATATGCGTAGAGGGACGGGCGTTCAAGTATCTGCACTGTTTCGTCTTCGCTCAGTTGACTTGCCAGCTCTGGGCCCAATATATATCCTCTCCACCAAATTCGTCCAAACATATTTCTGTTCAACATATAGAGGCGTTCTTCATTTATGGACCACCTATTCTTCTCCGTGTCGAAGTATCCAAATCGCCACAAAGTGATATCTGCCAAAAGTCTGAGATTGAAAAAGTGCCACACGTTCATATTTGAAGCTTCCGCGGGACTCATTGCAACTTCTTCTTGAAATATCTTGAGCAATTCTCCCTCGAACGTGACCTTCAGGCGAGAAGAAATTTGATTTGGATATCCATAACTTTTGGCGATTTCAACTATTTTCTGTCGCAAAAAGTGTAATTCGGAATTTTCGCTTCGAATTTCGGCGAAAGGATAAAATTCTGCACCGACAATTGTGATGTTATCGCAGATTTTTTGAATTTGAACTAATGGTAGTTCCCTGATCGCCGTCCAGTCCTGCACAGCTTGGGCTAAAGTTATTCGCGGGTAACAGAAAAAGACTGGAGTCATAGTCTCGCTCCGTTAACCAGTGCTTGAAGTTTGGCTTCCACGCGTCCAGGGTCGTCTTGGTGTTCCGCCTGCACTGATTGCAAAGATGGCCCGACGAGTTTAATCACACCTGTGAGCAGTTCACCCAATGAACCGTCTGGGTAGGTATAAGTCGTGTCCAAATCGGGATGACGAAGTGCCTCGGACAGGAGCTGACGAACGAAGTCGATCTGGAGGAATTGCAACCAGATTAGGCTGATTGTTGTGTCCGACTGTTCAATTAACGGCTCCATTTCAGGGTTGTCTGTGTTGAGCCACAGCCACAGTGCTGAATTCGCCGATTCTTCCAAGTCTCGCGTTAAGAACCGCAGCCACCACAAAGAAGACTCAGGATGTTGGATTCCGTGATCCGCAAAAGACACGGGTAATAGTGGCAGCTGCCCTGCGTTACCTTCCAAGACGAGTTTTGATGACGTCCGAAAGACGGTTTGACCAATTTTGCTAGGTGCGAATCCGTCGATGTGGAACTTGGAGGGCGACGCAACTGTCAGGAGTAGCTCGAGATCTAGCTGTCCGCTGATACTGCCAGGCGGCAGAGTAAGCGAGATCTCTTGACGTCCGTCGACGAGACGGATGGGTTGACTTGGGATGGCAACGGGGGATGGTTTGCATTTGGCGACGACGAGCCAGGCAAACTGCAAATCATTCGCGACCTCCAATGCTCGCCTCGCTTCATCCATATCCACGATGACTGTGCATGAAACTCCAACCGTGGAGAAATAGTTCCACTCTGGGAGGGCGCCGTCCACTGACCGAGTTACTTGGCCGTCGAGGGAGAATTCCCACTCCACATCGCGAACAATCCGCTCATCCAATACTAAGTGCCCGAGGCTGACATACTTCATGGAGCCACAACTTCCAGTGAGGCCGTGGAGCTAACAGCAGTATCCGCGGGCTGCGTAAAGATTGCCAGGTAGCTCGCTTCCGTTGGGGTCTCAACTATCAGGGTCTCAACCAGCTCATCGTCGCCGTCAACGATCCAACCGACGAACTCCGGCCGGGCTGCCATCAGCGGTCCATCGTTTGATTCAACGCCGCCGGTGCCGAGGACGATGTGGGCATGTGCAGTGACGGAGAATTTCTCCTTTGGTTTTCCCCCGCTAATTACAAACGGAAATCCTACGCGATTGTTACCACCAAATTTGAACAATTTGGCCGGTCCAGACGGTCGTATTGTTGTACGACGCGAACTTATCGACGAGCCAGGACTTGGCAAACCTGAGCCGGCTTGCGGTTCTATCGAACGTGCACCTTGACCTTTAATCCCAGTAATTAGGCCGCCTAGGGCGGATGAAATTCTCGTTGCACCGGCGACCCGTTGGCTGGCCGTTGCGGCTGTTGAGTCGGAGTACAGGCTCTTGAATACGGCATCGATACTGAGCATGGCACTGCGTACATAGTTCCTACGACCATCCTTCTCGGCTTTCATGACGACCCAGTCGTCATGGGCGACAGGCTCAGAGGATGCGAAGAACTTGTCGACGCTGTCATCGGCGACGAAGACAGAGTAGACGGAGAAATCACCGGCGGGGGCCGTGACCGGTAGATACTTGACGACCATTCTCGGCTTCCGAAGCAAAGCGACTGTGTTTTCCAGCGATCGGACGTCGCCTAGCTGGTGCAGGGCCTGTCGCAAGACCAGAGCTCCGAGGTGTTTCTGGGGCCGCTGAGAGTCAATAGGTTTCAGTATTGTCTGCGCCGATTGTGGGTCAATACCGGTCTCGTTACTTCGCATCATGTCGACATAGCCTTGAGCGAAATGACGGATCATCGGGTCTTCGAGCGGGCGAATCGGCGCAAGTGCTGCTCCGTCAAAAGTAAATGAAAATTCTACGTTCGGACCCGATCCGACGTCCATTGCATGAGGCCAAGCCCATTTGAGCGCTGCGTCTCGAATAGCGTTGATCCTGTCTTGGATATGAGCATCCCCCCTATCACCGTCGAAGCGTTTTGGATCAATAATCATGATGCAGGTCCCCGACTCGTCGGGTTCAGGTACGGGCATTCCAACGGTCTCAGCGATGAGCCGGGCGTCTGTTCCGGTGGCAGGATCGACAATCTCGTCCTCTGCGATAATGCCCCACCAATTTCGTCCAGTGTATTTTAGGTTGTTGTCGTCATAGTCTTCATCCCCGCCCGAAACTCCGATGAGGCGGTTCTCTATGGCACCGTCCACCAAGGCTTGGGAGTAGACGAGGCACATTCCGACATCGCTCGACTCGTAAAGTACGCCCTTGCCGAGACCATAAGTGCCTCCTTCGAGCCCCTTGCTCTGACTGCGACCAAAATTACGGACAAAGTCTACGAAATCGCGTTTTTCATTCATTTTAGAGGCAAAATTCGCGCGGATTGGACCTCCCAAGCCTCGAGTTCCATAGTCGGAAATGGTCAACACTCGCAGGCGACCGTTTGCTAATTTCCCTGGTAACTTGAGTGATGCGCCTTGGGGCGGAAGCTCACCAAAAACTTCGTTTACAAGGACGGAAGACTTCTCTTCCGGCAGTAAGGTTTCTGCAATGCAGAACCGGATGTGCTCGCCAAGACGGGCATCCCAACTATTTTGAAGAGATTCCCGGAGTAGCACGCTCCACAAATCAAGCGATGTCTTTCCCATGGCGTTTTGAATCGATTTTGCATCGCCGCTCCCAGTGGCCTCCCACTGATGGCGGTACAGGCTTAGACGGATGGACACTATTCACCGGTCATTTCGAGGTCTTCCAGCGGAACCAAGGTCTCCTCCAGCTGTCCCAAGTCAACTGAATATTGCAAAGAAGATATCTTCTCCAAGAAACGGCCATAAGTGAGAGTCTCATGGGTGATTCGTGGGAATTCTGAATCAACTAGGACGGTCTTAGTGGCAAGGACTGAAAATGTATAGGCAGAATAATGGCCAACTTCGGTCTCGTGATATCCGACCTCTGCCAGTCTTCGTAGGAGTTCCAACCTGTCAATGCCTGAATCGTAAAGTCGCTGCAAAAGTTCAGGGACAGAATCTGCTCCAAGGATGCGCTCGATCTGATGGGCAACGACGTAAAGGGGGAGGTCGTTAGTCGCTTCCAACTGACGCACACCGTGGAATGCCACAATTAAGTTGTTGTGGTTTGCGGTCGTTTTGACCTCAAAAGAAGCGTTGCTGAGCTCAAAGTCGTGACGGTTCCCCTGAGGGCCTGTCCAAGCTGCCAAGCATCCGGCACCGTGGTGAAAGGACAACTGTTCCAAAAACAAAAGCTCACCGTATAGTCCTGCGAGCTGTGCTTCACTGAGGAGTGGTTGCTTTGTATCCTTCAGCATCTCCCGCCAGCGATCAACGACCATTCGCGTGACGGTATTCGCGTCTTCGGGGTGCTCCGCCACCGAACTCAATACGTCGTCGACGAGGTGTCCAAATTGTGTGAGTAGTCGTTCGGACTTACATTCAAGCGCCAAGAAGAGCGTTTCGACGCCCTTCACCATTAAATTCCTGTATCTAAAGGTGATGGACTTGTTGTGCCAGTCCATATTTGTATTTGTGTCTCTTGAGACCGGTATCAGAAGCGTTGGAAATCCGTTTCCGTCGATCGCGTGTGCAACGGCACCGTCACTGGTTACGATGTCGGTTGGGCGAACGGTCAACTTGGAAGCTGCAGGTAGCTGACTTTGCAAGTAAGCAAATATCGAGTAAGACGATTCTTGGGGGGTGCTCATTTGGCTTGAGCCTCCTCTTGGAGTGCGTTCTTTTCGTCTTGGTCGTCGGCGGCGTCGATTTCATCCTCAACATCCTCAAGGTAGTCCGTGTCGACATTGGCAGTCACGTAGTCGACGGTGTCGGATTCATCCCGTGCTTCAGGGAAGATCAGGCTGATTCCAATGAGATGTTCTTCAGCGTCAAGAGCAATTCGTTCAACATTCCGCCGAGCCGCTGAGGCCTCTAGTGGAACTTGAAGTCCTTCGGCCACTCTTGGGGCCTTGGCATTCGGGCGTGAATCCTTATTAATCGGATAGATGACCAAGAGTCCGACTTTGTCGAGCCCCCGCATTTTTCGTGCTGTCCGGAGGTGGTGGTCGCGGACCTTGCTTTCGTTCGGCAAGCCAAACGATTCTGCCACGATTTTTTTATCAATGTCCAAGTCAGCAAACCGATCCCAAGTAGAGGAGATGGCTTTCAGATTTGCAGTGCCGGGGGTCGCGGGCGACAGCTTGCTTCGTTGAAGCAGCTTAAGCGGCTCGTCCATCCCTAGCGTCAAGTCCGAAACATCCCCATTCTTGCGTTCCATGAAAACGACGTTCCACTTCGTCAGATAGCCCTTCTTGTTCTGGCCTTGGATATACTTGCAGATTGGTTCTGGGTCAATCGTTCGTGCATTCTTGTGGACCTTGTACTCATGCAGGAACTGAAGGATTGAATCAGAATCGACGCCCTCAAATCCGCGAGTCTGGGCGTTTGGGAATTCGTGTTCGTTATGTCCTGCACGCTTTGCGTCGGCAACAAGGCGTTCTGTGGCGACAATATTCCCAGCAAGCCAACTTTGGTCTTCATTATGGAATAGAATTGTTTGGACTTTGGTGCCTGAGTAACTGACCCGTGCCTTGACGGCACTCCGCATTTTTGCAGCGGATGTGATCGCCATTTGCGGATGGGTCCGAATGCGGACGGGCAGTTGTGCCGGGGTTTTTCGCTCTTTGGCGTAAACGTCGATTTCTTCGCGGATTTCAGTCTCGACCGTGGACAAAGCGAAGAACCAATCTCGCAACTCGGCCGTCATCCAAATACGGACGAGATCCTCGTACCCTTTCCGGTATCCGAACCATCGTCCCATTTGCAGCAGTGTGTCGTAGGCCGAAGACGCGCGAACAAAGTAGCTTGAAATTAGCCCTTCCAGCGTCAGCCCACGAGAAAGCGTGTTTCCGCCAACGACGATCGCCGTCTGCGGTTCATTTTTGGGATAACTTAGTCTCTCCTCGGACAGATAATTGTCTACGACGACCTTAGCCTTCGCCAAGGTCCCGTCTAGGCCGTCGATGACCGTGTCCGTTTCAATGCGCATATTCTCGAATGCCCCTGCGTCTACTTTTGCGGTCTCGGTTTCCCAAAGAGTCCTCAGCTCGTGCAGTAGAGCCGGTTCCCCAACGGCGTAGGCGCCTCGGATCTGATGTAGTTCAGACTCAATGGCATCCCTGGTTTCCATGTGTGCCAAGGCGCGCATCGACGTATGGACCAACATTGATGAGTGGCGAATTTCATTAGAACGAATGCGCCGGGCGGTGGTGGCAAGCAAAAACCATAGAATCGATGTCCTGAGAGAGCTCGGAATCTCCGCTGTCCAGGAAATGAAGTCTTCTTTCTTTGTGGGGGGCCGAACAACGGCCGCATCATCCGTCGAGACTATTCGAACGATGTCTAGGCCATCGTCAGGTGTGATGCCCTCTTCGGCTTCGAGGGACCCGAAGATGCGCTCGGGCCCGAAGTATGCGTCGGGCCGCGGAAGACTCACAATGAAATTGCGTGGGTAGAGGTCTGACTCATCTTTGGGATCAATTAGAAGGTTTGCGAACGGGGTTGCGGTGTAGGCGATGTATGCGGACTTGGGATGCGACAGAAGTTCTCGAATCAGTTTGTTGATCGTGGACTGCCGGCGCGCACCGACGTCGATGGACGCTTGGTCCGCTTCGTCATCAATGACTAAGATTGGGCATTTTGCCAAGGTGGTCGCCGAAGCACTTTTCAGCCACTTATTGAGGCGTCGGAGTCTCGCAGGGTTCTTCTTTACGACGGCGAGCAGCCGCATTTCGTCTTGGTTTAGCAGCGCGTTCGCAGTGGTGACTTCGCAGAAGTCATTCTTCTGAGTCGTGAGGGGATGGATTTTGGATCGGTTTGGGAATGCCAGGTAGTCATCGAGCCGCTCTTGAGTCTGACGACGCAGGTTGTCTGTCGTTCCAGAGAGGATGATGATCATGCGGTAACCGAGGTCGGCAGCCTTGGCTATCACGGACATGAAATTCGTGGTCTTCCCGCTTTGGACATATCCTAGGACTAGCCCTCGGGTATCGATAAGCTGTTTGCCAGGAAAGTCTCCAAGTGAAATGACGCGTGAAGAAGACTTGTCGACATCGACTACCCCGTCGGCAATTTCCGAACTTAGCCGATTGTACAACGGGGGCCAGAAGACATCGGATTCCTTGGGCCCTCCGTACCAACTCTCCATGTCGAATGGGCTCATTGTGCTGCCGCCTTCTTCGTCGTCCCACTCCTCAACGAGATGGCAGCGTTTTTCGTAGGTGTGCCGTCCCTCAGCCAACATTTCTGGGGGGACTCTGAAGAAACCCGTCGACAACGACTGAGCGGCAGCTGCGATACTCATCCCGCCACGTACAAGGCCTTCAATATGATCGGCGACTTCGCCGACGTTCTTCTGGTGCTCAATCTGTTCCGGAGTTAGCGGTTCTGTCGATAATTTGGGCACGAACGGGACTTCCGATCTGTGAAAAAGGGCTGAACGATTTACCTATCTTCAGATACTACCCAGCCACTACGACATTCCATTGGTGTTCGGTTCCAGTCGCTGACATACGAAACATTTGCGTCCTGAATTCGACTTGTGAGCTCGCTTACCGCCGGCTCAGGGGGGTGAGTTTGCGGCCCATGATGGCCCGTGTCAGCGCATCCACCACCTCGGTGTTGGCGAGCGGGTTGCGGATCAGCGTGAAGTCCACGTCGCCCACGGGCGGCAGGTCAAAGCGTTTGGTGATGATTTTCAGGTCGTCGGGAACCAGCGACGTCGGCATGACCGCAATGCCGATGCCCGCGCGCAGTGCCGCCAGCACCCCGCTGATTTGTTTAGTCGAACAGGTGATCCGCCAGGTCCGGCCAGCCTCCTCCAGTGCGTCAAGGGCCAGCTTGCGGCTCAGGCTTGGCGCCGGGTAGATGATCACGGGCACCGGTGAGCGCGGCTCCAGGACCGTTTCCTCCAGCCCCACCCAGGCAAAGGTGTCCTGCTTGACCACCTCACCTTCCTGGGTGCCGGACACCCACTTCACAAACACCAGGTCCAGCTGCCCGGCCTTCAGGCGGCGGTGCAATTGGTCGCTTTGGCTCACGGTGAGCTCCAGGTTGATCTGCGGATACAGCTGGCGGAATTCACGCAGGATGCGGGGGAGCCCGGTGATGGCGAGGTCGTCAGCAGTGCCAAAACGCAACCGCCCGCGCATTGCCGCGCCTGAAAAATATCGGCTGGCGGCGTCGTTCGCCGCCAGGATCGTGCGGGCAAAACCGGCCATGGCGTCGCCGTTGTCAGTCAGGCGCACATCCCGGGTGTCCCGTGCCACCAGCACGCGCCCGGCTGCCTGTTCCAGTTTGCGCACATGCTGGCTGACCGTGGGCTGGCTGACGCCCAGGCGCTCGGCCGCCCGGGTAAAATTTCGGGTCTCCGCCACGGCGAGGAAACTCTTAAGCTGCGCCGGGTCAAAAGTGGGCGTGTCATGCATGCGGTGCGCCACCTAACTATTACGGAATGCAATGGTAATTATATTCACCATACTCTTTCGGCATGGAGTCGCCGTCCGTAGGCTTGAAGGGATCCAAATTTCCCCGCCACTTCCAGCCGATGGACCTTCGCTTTGACGCCCCCTCCAGCAACCCAAAATGCTGCCCTGACCGCACCCATCAACATCGTCGCCACGCGCCCGCCGTGGAACCAAACCTTCTCCTCGCTCAAGATCCGCAACTACCGCATCTTTGCCTCCGCCAACCTCGTCGCCGTCATTGCCGTGTGGATGCAGCGCGTCGCCCAAGACTGGATGGTATTGGAACTCTCCGGCTCCGTTACGGCCGTCGGCATCACCGTTTTCATGCAGTTCATCCCGTCCCTGGTGCTCATGCCGCTCGGCGGGATTCTGGCCGACCGATACTCCAAGCGCCTGATCCTGATGATCAGCCAGGGCTCCGCCGGCCTCCTGGCCACCACCATGGCCGTGCTGGCGCTGACCGGGAACCTGGAAGTGTGGCACATTTACGTCATCGCATTCGTGCTCGGGCTGGTGGTGGTGGCCGACCAGCCCGCCCGCCAGGTTTTTGTCAACGAACTCGTCGGACCCCGCCAGCTGCGCAACGCCATCAGCCTGAACTCCTCCATCTTCCAAATGGGCGGCATGATCGGCCCGGCCGTCAGCGGCATCCTGATCACCGCGGTGGGCGGTGGCTGGGCCTTCGCCGCCAACGCGGTGGCGTGCAGCGTCACTGTCGGCTCGCTGGTCTTCATCCGCCCGGAGGAGCTGGTGAAAATGGCCCCGGCGAAGCGGTCCAAGGGACAGCTCATGGAAGGTGTGCGTTACGCCCTGAGCAAGCCCACCATCTTCTGGCCCGCCGTCATGGCAGGGTTCTTTGCCGTCTTTGGCCTCAGCTTGGCCGTTCTGATGGCGGCCTACGCGAACAACGTGTTCGACGCCGGTGCCGGGGGCTATGGCCTGCTCAACACGCTCGTTGCGCTCGGGGCCCTGGCCGGTGCGCTGGCCTCGACCAGGATTGCCGTCCTGCGGCTGCGTACCGTGATATCCGCGGCCGGCGCCTATGGAATAGTGCTCATGTTCGCCTCCCTGTCACCGAACATGGTCACCTTTGGTGCCGTCATGGTGGTGGCGGGGTTTGCTTCCCTGCTGTTCTTGACCAATTCCAATCAGCTGGTCCAAATGTCCACCAATGTGCTGATCCGCGGCCGTGTCATGAGCTTGTACATCATGGTGCTCATCGGCGGGCAGGCCCTGGGCGGTCCGCTAATGGGGTGGCTGGCCGAGCATGTGGGCGTGCAATGGGCCATGCTGGTTGCCGGAGGCATGCCGGCCCTGGCGGCTGCCACGATTGGCATCACGCTGGCCAGGCGGGGGCAGCTCAGACTTCGAGTCAACCTTCGCAGCTTGAGGCAGCCCCTGTTCATCGTGCCCCGGGCAATCCAGTAGGCACGCACCCCTTTTCGCGAGCATTTTAGAGTCTCGGCGCGCCCCCCGGGGAATCATGTCAAGATGCCCGCGTGGTTTTCTTCGTGGAATCATTTGATAATGCCCGCAGGGATGGTTG
>NZ_QJVD01000025.1 GCF_003219815.1 Arthrobacter livingstonensis | reverse complement strand
TGGTTGGCCGCCAGCCGAAAGGTTCATGGCCGAGCTCCCGCGTCACCGTGTCCCGCGAGATACCTTCACCGCCGCACTTGCGACACCATTCATCCGTGGCCACCACACGACAGGCGATCACGGCACGATCAGGAGCAAGGAACTGACCGGTCGCTTCCAAGCCAAGCCCGTCAAGGCGGCAAAAAGTAGTCAAGTCAGGGCATTGAAAGGTAGCGTTGAACACGAGGGCCTTGCTGTAGAAAACGAGATCTTAGACAATCTGATTCTCTACCAAGGCCCTCACCTATACCGAAACGACTTCCCCGACCCGGAAATCACGCGCGGCAGCCCTGACTACACTCTGGATTCGGAAGAGCCTCTTTAGTCTCCAGCCGCCGGAAAAATGTCGGGCCTCGGCAGGCTAGGAGCCGACAGACGTCGCCTCCCTGCCAGCCACAGCGGCTGGTGCCGTTTCGTCGTGAAGGACGGTCCGGCGTCGTCCGTCCCCGCGCACCCACAGCTGGAACGCCACGACCAGCAGCACCAGCCAGGCGCCGCCCACCCACAGCGCCACGCGGGTGTCCGGGAAGACACCGAGGACCACCACAATGGCGCCCATGAACACAATGGTCAGCGCCGAGGCGAGCGGCCACAACGGGACGGGGAAGGCTGACGGCGCAAGCGAGCCGCGGGCCATTTCCCGTTTCATGGCGATATGCGAGGCCAGGATCATGACCCACACCCAGACCGTGGCAAAGGTGGCAATCGAGGCAATAATGACGAACACCTCTTCCGGGATGACGGCATTGAGCACCACGCCCACCAGCAGCACGCCGGTCATCATGACCACGGTCATCCACGGCACACCGGTGCGTGAGATCCTGCCAAAGACCGCCGGTGCGTGGCCCTGCTGGGAGAGGCCGAACAGGATGCGTCCGGCGCCGAAGATGTCGCTGTTCACGGCGGAGAGCGCGGCGGTGATGACCACGGCGTTGAGGATGTGCCCGGCTGCGGGGATGCCCAGCGAGGAGAAGATTTGCACGAACGGGCTGGTCTCCCCGGTGATCAGGTTCCACGGGAGAAGGCTCATCAACACGCCAATGGTCAGTACGTAGAAGAGAAGGATGCGGACGGGGACCGTGTTGACGGCGGACGGGATGGACTTGGCCGGGTCGGCGGCCTCCCCGGCCGTCACGCCGATGGTCTCGATCCCCCCGAAGGCGAACATGACGACGGCAAATGCGGCCATGAGCCCGCCCCAGCCGTTCGGCAGGAAGCCGCCATGCGCCACCAGGTTCCCCAGACCCGGTGCCGCCTGCGCCGCGTCCATGTGGAAACCAAACACGATGATGGCGGCGCCGCCGGTGATCATGGCGATGATGGCCGCAACCTTGATCAGTGAAAACCAAAACTCGAGCTCGCCAAAGACCTTCACGCTGAGCAGGTTCAAGGCAGCCAGGAAGAAGATGATGGCCAGCACCCAAATCCAGCGTGGGACCTCGTGAAACCAAAAACCCATGTAGATACTGAAGGCCGTGACGTCGGCAATTGCGACTATTGCCATTTCAAAGACGTAGGTCCAGCCGGTAATGAACCCCGCCAGCGGCCCCAGGTAGCGGCCCGCGTACTGGCCAAAGGAGCCGGAAACCGGGTGGCGCACGGCCATCTCGCCCAGGGCCCGCATCACCATGAACGCGGCGGCGCCGGCAATGATGTAGGCCAGCAGCACCGAGGGGCCGGCTTTTTGGATGGCCGAGGCGGAGCCGTAGAACAGGCCCGTTCCGATGGCGGAGCCCAGGGCCATGAAGCGGATGTGGCGGGCATTGAGTCCCCGGGTCAGCGAGAAGCCTGCGGTCTGCATGCAAAAACCTTTGGTGTTGGGGGCCTGGCGGTCCAGGAGTGAGTTCGGGCACATCACGCCCGAACTGCTGTGACGGCCCTCACCGCGCCTTGCTGTCTCGGATTGGAGACCGCACCGAAATGCCGCGTAATCTGGGATTAGAGACTCGACTATTCTATAGTGGCACCGGCGCGCTGGCCATTTCGGTAAGGGTTGAGAGTGCGGCAGTGGACAGATCGGCGGGCGAGGGAATAATGGCAAACACGGAACGGACTCCGTCCAAGGTTCCCGCGGCGGACAACACGCTGCGCATCTTAAAATTACTGTCCTCCAAGCGCGGCCCGCTCGCCGCCTCCACCATTGCCACCACCCTGGGCCTGCCACGCTCCAGCGTCTACCACCTGCTCGGCGTCATGGAAGCCAGCGGATTTGTCATGCACCTGCCGGAGGAACAGCGCTACGGGCTTGGCATTGCCGCCTTTGAGCTCAGCAGTGCCTATTCCAGGCAGGAGCCGCTGTCCCGGCTGGGGCGCCCGCTCTTGGCTGCGCTGGTGGACAGGATTGGCGAAAGCGCACACCTGGCAGTGCTCCACGGCCGCGATGTCCTGTACATCGTGGAGGAGCGTGCCAAGCACCGCCCCTCGCTGGTGACCGACGTCGGCGTGCGGCTCCCCAGCCACCTCACCGCCAGCGGCCGGGCCATTTTGGCGGCGCTGCCCAAGTCGCAGGTCCGGGCCCTGTATCCGAACGCGGCCGCGTTCAGCGCGCGCACCGACGTGCCTGACCCCATCGGCAAGTACTCGGCGCTGTCGGCCCACCTTGAGCAGGTCCGCCAGCGTGGCTACTCCACCGAAAACGGAGAGATCACCGAAGGCTTTGGCTCCGTGGCAGCGGCAGTGACGGACCACTTGGGCTGGCCCGTGGCCGCTGTGGCGGTGACGTTTTTGGCCGAAAAGGTGCCCGCCGGCGAATGGCCCGCCCTGGCCGGGCGCGTCGCGAAGGCGGCCGGCGAGCTGTCCGTGCGGATTTACGGCCGCCGCGAGGGATAGTCTGGGTGCCCGTCCCTTCCCCCCAACGCTCGTTCAGAGCCGGGGGTGTTTTTGCGCACGATCCTGCAGCAGCAACTCCATCCACCCGCAGAAGCTGCACTTTCGAATCCTGTACGGCGGCAAAGGACCGCCAGCCAACGGGTGTCGAACGGGTCCTGATGGCAAGACCCGCCACGTTTCGTCCCGCACCTTTGGTTGTCGAAGGGCGATCTTTAGGCCAGCGAAGGAGCGTCGGTGGGAGATGCCCCGAATGTGAGGGAGCGTCGGCCGTGCAGTCTGGAATCCCGGACACCGTGGCTTCCGGCGGGCAGATTTCCGCGCCGTTAAGCGGAATAGTGGAAAGCAAGCCCGTCCCACAGCCAAAGGAACCGCCATGGCCACCGCAGTCCTGTCCGAAGAAATCATCCTCTCCTCCTCCGGCGTCACGCCCGAAGACGTCATCGCCGTCGCCCGACACGGGGCCAAGGTGACCATCAGCGCGGAGGCGCTGGCCGGCGTCGAACGGGTCAGGGCGCACATCGACGAGCTCGCGCACTCCGAAACCCCGGCCTACGGCATCTCCACGGGCTTCGGCGCGCTGGCCAACCGCCACATCCCCGAGGACATGCGCACGCAGCTGCAAAAGTCGCTCATCCGCTCCCATTCCGCCGGCATGGGCCCGGCCGTGGAGCGGGAAGTGGTGCGCGCGCTGATGTTCCTGCGCGCCAAGACGCTCGCCTCCGGCCGCACCGGCGTGCGCCCCGTCGTCGTCCAGACCATGGTGGACGTGCTCAACGCCGGCATCACGCCCGTGGTCCGCGAATTCGGCTCGCTCGGCTGCTCCGGCGACCTCGCGCCCCTCTCGCACTGTGCGCTGGTGCTCATGGGCGAGGGCGAGGCGGCCGGGCCCGACGGCGTGGTCCGCCCCGTCCCCGAATTGCTCGCCGAGGCCGGCATCACCCCGATCGAGCTCGCCGAAAAGGAGGGCCTGGCCCTGGTCAATGGCACGGACGGCATGCTGGGCATGCTGCTCATGGCCATCGCCGACCTGAAAATGCTGCTGACGACGGCGGACATCACCGCCGCGCTCAGCGTGGAGGGCCTGCTGGGCACCGACCAGGTATTCCTGCCGGAGCTGCACATGGAGCTGCGCCCGCACCCCGGCCAGGCATTGAGCGCCGACAACATGTTGCGCGTGCTCGCCAACTCGCCCATCGTGGCCTCGCACCGCGTGGGCGACTCCCGTGTCCAGGACGCCTACTCGCTGCGCTGCGCCCCCCAGGTGGCCGGCGCCGCCCGCGACACCGTTGACCACGCGTTGATGGTAGCCACGCGCGAGCTTGCCGCCGCCATCGACAACCCGGTGGTGCTGCCCGACGGCCGCGTGTCCTCCAACGGCAACTTCCACGGTGCGCCCGTGGCGTATGTACTGGACTTCCTGGCCATCGTCTCCGCGGACGTTGCCTCGATTGCCGAGCGCCGCACCGACAGGATGCTCGATCCGGCCCGCTCGCATGGCCTGCCCGCGTTCCTGGCCGGCGACCCCGGCGTGGACTCGGGCCTGATGATCGCCCAGTACACGCAGGCCGGCCTGGTCTCCGACTCCAAGCGCCTGGCCGTCCCCGCCTCCGTGGACTCCATCCCCAGCTCCGCCATGCAGGAGGACCACGTGTCCATGGGCTGGCATGCGGCCCGCAAGCTGCGCCGTTCCGTGGAGAACCTGCGCCGCGTGCTCGCCATCGAGCTGGTCACCGCCACCCGCGCCATTGACATGCGCACGTCCATGTCCGACGGCGAACTGGTCCCCGGCCCGGCCGGCGCGGCTGTGCTGGAGGTGCTTCGCGCAACGGTCCAGGGTCCGGGCAGCGACCGTTTCCTGTCCCCGGAGCTCGAGGAGGCCGACCGCCTGGTGGGAACCGGCGCCATCCGCGCCGCAGCTGAAAGGGCCACGGGTCCGCTGAACTAAAAACCGGCACCCGGACTTGACGGCTCACTGACGCAAGCTGCGGACCGGCATTCCCGCGGCTGGGCCCACGAGCGCGAGGGACCCGCTGCGAGCTTGCGAGCAGTGGGAGCGCTTGGGGACTTTCCGGCCAATCGGCCGCGGGCGGCCAATCGGCCGCGGGCGGCCTCGGCCTCCCTGACGCGGCCTACGGAAACGCCGGCTCCTTCGCCTGCGGCAGCGGGCTTGGACGAGTCACAACCGCCCGCACGCTCAACCACTGTTGTGACATTTGCCACAGCGGCGGCGGGCGTGTTTAATGTTCAGGTCAGGCGGATGCCCGACACTGATTTGAACTGGGGAATTTTGTGAAGCTCGCTCGGCTGGCATTGCGCCATGCACGGCCCTATTGGGGATCCATTTTTGCCGTGCTGCTGCTGCAGCTGATCTCCACCATCGCCGCCCTTTACCTCCCCAGCCTCAACGCCAAGGTCATCGACCAGGGGGTGTCCAAAGGAAACACCGATTTCATCTGGACCACGGGCACCACCATGGTGGTGGTCTGCTTCATCCAGGTCGCCGCGGCGATCGGCGGCATCTACTTCGGCGCACGCACCGCCATGGCCATCGGGCGCGACCTCCGCCGCGAGGTCTATCACCGGGTCAACGCGCTCGGCGCCCTGGACGTGGCGCGGTTTGGCACGGCAACTTTGATCACGCGCAACACCAATGACGTCCAGCAGGTCCAGATGCTGGTGCTGGTGGCCCTGAATTTCATGGTCTCCACCCCCATCATGTGCATTGGCGGCATCATCATGGCACTGCGGGAGGACCTTGCCCTGTCGTGGCTCCTGTGGGTCTCAGTCCCCCTGCTCTTCGTGGTGGTCGGCTTCCTCGTCGTGAAGCTGCTGCCCCTGTTCCGCGAGATGCAGGAACGCATCGACACCGTCAACGGGGTGCTGCGCGAACAAATCGTGGGCATCCGGGTGATCCGGGCGTTTGTGCGGGAACAGTTCGAGGCTGCCCGCTACCGCGACGCCAACCTCTCGCTGACCCGGGTGTCTGTGCGCGTGGGCAACCTTTTCGTGCTGATGTTCCCGCTGATCATGATGATCCTGCACCTGGCCACCTCCGCGGTGCTCTGGTTTGGCGGGCAGCGGGTGGACGCCGGAGCGATGCAGATCGGCTCGTTGACGGCGTTCCTGCAGTACCTGCTGCAGATCCTGGTCGCCGTCATGATGGGCGTTTTCATGATCATGATGATCCCGCGCGCGGCGGTCTCGGCCGAGCGGCTCGATGACCTGCTGTCCACCGAACCGAGCCTGGCTGTACCCCGCGGAACGGACGCGCCGTCGGGCCACGCCGTCGAATTCAAGGACGTCTCCTTCGGCTACCCCGGGGCCGAACGTCCCGTGCTGAACCGTGTCAGCTTCACGGCTGGGGAGGGGCGGACGACGGCGATTGTCGGGTCCACCGGCTCCGGCAAGTCCACGCTGGTGAACCTGATTCCCCGGCTTTTTGACCCGCAAAGCGGTACGGTGCGCATTGGCGGTGTGGACGTCAGCGAGCTAAGCCGCCCGCAGTTGGCCACGCTCGTGGGGCTGGTGCCTCAGAAACCCTACCTTTTCTCCGGCACTATCGCCTCCAACATCCGCTTCGGCAGGCCCGCGGCCAGCGACGAGGACATCTGGAACGCACTGGAGGTGGCCCAGGCCAAGGACTTTGTGGAAGACAAGCCCAAGGGCCTGGCCGAGACCATCGCCCAGGGCGGGACCAACGTTTCCGGCGGGCAGCGCCAGCGCCTCTGCATTGCCCGAGCCCTGGCCGCCCGCCCCCGCGTGTTCCTCTTTGACGACTCGTTTTCCGCCTTGGACGTCACCACCGACGAGAGGCTCCGCCGGTCACTGCACGGGGCCACGGGCGGGGCCACGGTGATCATCGTCGCCCAGCGGGTGTCCACCATTCGCGAAGCCGACCACATCATCGTGCTGGACAACGGCGAGGTGGTCGGGGCCGGCACCCACGACGAATTGCTCGAGGACAACGAAACGTACCGGGAAATCGTCGAGTCGCAGCTCAGCGTTGAAGGGGTTGCATGATGGCGCGGCGGAACAAGGCACAGGCACCGGTGCAAGCCGAGGAAGCTGGCACCGACTACGAGCCCAGAAGTACCGACGGCGACATGTTCGGCGGCGCGCCGGCCAAGAAGGCCAAGCACTTTTGGCCGTCGGTCAAGCGGCTGACAGGGTTGTTGCGCCCGGAACGCCGCCAGTTCTCCCTGGTGGTGGTCTTGGTGGCGGCGTCGGTAGTGCTGACGGTCATTGCACCCAAAATTCTTGGTGCGGCCATGGACACCATCTTCAACGGCGTCCTGGCCGCCGGTTTTCCCAAGGGCGTGCCGCTGGAGTCCATCGTCGCCGCGCAACGCGCCGCCGGCAACGGGGCGTTCGCGGACATGCTCGCCAAGTCACACCTCGTCCCCGGGCAGGGCATCGACTTTGTCCAGCTCAGGCGTCTGATCGTGATTGTGCTGGCCCTGTACATGGTCGCCTCGACACTCATGTGGCTGCAGGGGTACCTGCTCAACGCCCTCGTCATGCGGGTGGTCTTCCGCCTGCGCGAGGACATTGAGCGCAAGCTGAACCGGCTGCCGCTGGGCTATTTCGACACCCGGCAGCGGGGTGATACGATGTCCCGCGTCACCAACGACGTCGACAACATCCAATCCGCGCTCCAGCAGGCGTTCTCGCAGCTGGTCCAATCCGCGCTGACCATCGTGGGCATCGGCGTCATGATGTTCATCGTCTCCTGGCAGCTGGCCCTGATCGCCTTAATCGCCCTGCCGCTCTCCGCCATCATCGCCGGCGTCATCGGCGCCCGGTCGCAAAAACTTTTCGCCGCGCAGTGGAAGAACACGGGATCCCTCAACGGGCATGTGGAGGAGACGTTCTCCGGGCTGGAACTGGTCCGCGCCTACGGCCGCGACGAGGAGATGCTGGCCGAGTTCGATGAGCGCAATGAGAAGCTTTACAAGGCGTCCTTTGGCGCCCAGTTCGTTTCCGGCATGATCATGCCGGCCATGCAGTTCGTCTCCTACCTCTCCTACGTGCTGGTCGCGGTCGTCGGCGGCGTGCGGGTGGCCACGGGGCAGATGACCCTCGGCGACGCCACGGCATTCATCCAGTACTCGCGGGAATTCTCCCAGCCCATCGGCGAGATGGCTGGCATTGCGAACATGATCCAGTCCGGCGTGGCCTCGGCGGAGCGGACTTTTGAACTGCTTGACGCCGAGGAACAGGAGGCCGAGACAGTCACGGCCGAACTGCCCGCCCAGACGGATGGGCATGTCGCCTTCGAACAGGTCGCCTTTAGCTACGACTCCAAGAGTCCCCTCATCCGGGACGTGTCCTTCACAGTGGAGCCCGGCCAGACGGTAGCAATCGTGGGGCCCACCGGTGCCGGCAAGACCACCCTGGTGAACCTCGTCATGCGCTTCTACGAGCTCACGGGCGGGCGGATCCTGCTCGACGGCATCGACACCCGGGCCCTGCCCCGGCAGCAGGTGCGGGCCCAGGTGGGCATGGTCCTGCAGGACGCGTGGCTGTTTGAAGGCACCATCCGGGAGAACATCCGCTACGGCCGCCTGGATGCCACCGACAGCGAAATCGTGGAGGCGGCCAAGGCCACCATGGTGGACAGGTTTGTCCGCCAGCTCCCCGACGGCTACGACACCGTCATCGACGCCGACGGCGGCACGGTCTCCGCCGGCGAACGCCAGCTGATCACCATCGCCCGCGCGTTCATTGCCAACCCGTCGCTGCTGATCCTCGACGAGGCGACCTCGAGTGTGGACACGCGCACCGAACTGCTGGTCCAGCACGCCATGGCGGCCCTGCGCACCGACAGGACGTCGTTTGTCATCGCGCACCGGCTCTCCACCATCAGGGACGCCGACGCCATCCTCGTCATGGAGGACGGCGACATTGCCGAGCACGGCACGCACGAAGAGTTGCTGGCCCGCCGCGGCGCGTACTACACGCTGTACAAGACCCAGTTCCGTGGCGGCGAAGAACTGGAAGACGAGGTCGCGGCCGAGGTGCACTGACACTGCGGCGGCCAGGCAGCGGAGCCGGGATTTTTTGTAGTTCGGCGTCAGGGAGGCCCGGAGGCCGCCCGCGGCCGAGGACCGGAAAGCCGGACGGAAAAATACCGGATCCGCCGCCTTCGAGTTAGCGCAGAAGCGTGTCCACGAGCCGGGCTGCGACCTTGGCCGTGCGGTTGTCGATGTCGAACTCCGGATTGAGTTCCGCCACGTCAAAGTGGAACAGCTTCCCACTCTGCGCCACCTGGCGGCACACGGCGGAGATGACGGGCAGCGGCACGCCGTACGCGGCCGGCGCGCTGACGCCGGGCGCCACGGCCGCGGGCAGCACGTCCAGGTCGATGGTCAGGTACACAATGTCCACCGTTTCCAGGAACGCGGACACAAACGCGGCCGTCCGCTCCGCCGAGCAGTCCTCGTCCAGGAGGTACTTGACGTCCAGGTCGTGCGCCGTGTTGAAGAGCGCCCGCGTGTTGTTGGGCTCGCTGATGCCGACAACGGCGTAATTCAGGTCGCGGCCGGCGGCGGCTTCGGCGCGGGCCATCTGCAGGAACGGCGTGCCGGAGCTGGGGACAGGGGCTTCGCGAAGATCAAAGTGGGCGTCCAGGTTCAGCACGCCCAGCCGGGCGCCGTTGGCCACGGCCGCAGTCCCGGCCACGCCGAGGTAGCTGGCAAAGGCGGTTTCGTGCCCGCCGCCGAGGACAAAGGTGAGCTGCCCGGCGTCGAGCATGGCGGTGAGGGTGCGGCCGGCGCGGACCTGGCCGTCCTCCAGCGCGTCCCCGGCGACCACCACGTCGCCCACATCCGTGACGGCGCGGGCGCCATGGAACGCCAGCGACCCCAGGGCTGCGCGGATGGCGGCGGGGGCAGCCACGGCGCCTACGCGGCCCTTGTTGCGCCGCACGCCCTCGTCGGAGCAGAAGCCCATGAGAGCGGCCGGCCCCGCGGAGGATGCGCTTTCGCGGGCCACCGCCGACGCCGCGTCGAGGTCCCCGCCCGGCGTGGCGACGCCCTGCCACCAGCGCCGGTGGGCCGCGCCGTCGCCGTCGTTCCGTCCGTTCCAGGCGGCGGGGAGGGTGTCAACGGTGAGCGAAGTGAAGTCCATGCTTCCAGACAACAGCAGCCGCCCGGGAATTGCCACCCGCATGGCAAAGGCGGCGTCTGTGATGGCAGACGCCGCCTCAAAGAGCGGTGTGGGTGTGGGTGGGTCTAGGCAGGACGCGGCTGGTCCCACACGTCCGAGGGGCCCCGACCGAGGGACGAGGCCGGGGAGGGCGTGGGGACTACTTGATGCCGAAAAGCTGCTCGATCGGGCCGATTCCGAAGAAGATCAGGAACGCGGACGCCACCGCCCACATGAGCGGGTGGATTTCCCGGGCGCGGCCCTGGAAAAGGCGGATCAGCACATACGCGATGAAGCCGGCACCCAAGCCGTTGGCGATGGAGTACGTGAACGGCATGAGCGTGAACGTCAGGAATGCCGGGATGCCGATGCCCCAGTCGGACCAGTCGATCTTGCCGACCTGGGAGACCATCATGAAGCCGACCACCACCAGGGCGGGGGCAACGGCCTCGAACGGGACCAGGGAGATCAGCGGGGTGAAGAACATGGCCACGATTAGCAACAGGCCGGTGACCACCGAGGCCAGGCCAGTGCGGGCTCCCTCGCCGATGCCCGCACCGGACTCCACAAAGATCTGGTTCGAGGACACCGAGGTTCCGCCGCCGGCAATCGCGCCGAACGCGTCAACGAGCAGCACGCGGTCAACGTTGGGGATGTTTCCGTCCTTGTCCACGGTGCCCGCCTCGTTGGCCAGGCCCACCATGGTGCCCATCGCGTCAAAGAAGATGCTCAGCAGGATGCTGAAGGCCAGCAGCAGGGCCGCGAGGGTTCCGAGGTGGGAGAAGGAACCAAACAGGCTGACCTTGCCGAACAGGCTCAGGTCCGGCGGGGTCAGCCCGGTGAAGTTCGGCACCACCAGGGACCAGCCCTCGGGGTTGGCCGTCTTGCCGTCAAAGCTGGGGCCTATGTTGAACACGGCCTGGAGGATGTTGGCCAGCAGGGTGGAGGCGATGATGCCGATCAGGATGGCGCCCTTGGCCTTGCGGACCACCAGGGCGATGGTCAACACCAGGCCCACCACGAACACCAGGGTGGGCCAGCCCAGCAGCTTGCCGTCAAAGCCCAGGCCCACCGGCACGGTGGTGCCTGCCACGTCGGGGATGCGCCGCACAAAGCCCGCGTTGACCAGGCCGATCAGCGCAATGAAAAGGCCGATCCCCACCACGATGGCCGTCTTCAGCCCGGCCGGGACGGCATTGAACACAGCGGTGCGGAAGCCGGTGAGGACAAGGATGAACATGGTGATGCCGGAGAGCACCACCAGCCCCATCATGTCCGGCCAGCTCAGGCCCGGATGGGACGCCACCGTCACCGCGACGAACGCATTCACGCCCAGGCCTGTTGCCAGCGCGAACGGGTGCTTCGCCCACGCGCCCATGATGATGGTCAGCACGCCTGCCACGAGCGCCGTCATGGCGGCCACCCGGGCCCGCCCCAGGACGTCCCCGGAGGAATCCGCGCCGCCAAGGATCAACGGGTTGAGGACCACGATGTAGCTCATCGCAAAGAAGGTGGCGAAGCCGCCGCGGATCTCGCGTGAGTAGTTGGAGCCGCGCTCGGTGATCATGAAGTACTTGTCGACCGCAGACATGCGGACAGCCGTCTTTGTTGCCATGGGTGTGGCCTTCCGGGGCGAAGAAAAAGGATAATCCAGTCGTGAAAATACTAGCCGGAAACGGTCGCCGGCATCACGGGGCGTCCGGGGCGTTTTTGCCCCATCCTTATGCGCGCCCTAAGCCCACCCCAAGCACGACGCCGTCCCCGCCCCGTGCGCCGGGTCCTCCCGGTGAAGCGGCACCGCCCCGCGGGCTCCGCAGGATCTTCCCAAGTTCCTCCGTTAGGGTGGGGTGCCAGCCTTTTGCCTAGCCAAGGAACAATCGCCGTGAATTTCCCTTCCGAGCTGCGGACCAATGAGACGAACGTGACACCGGCGCGGGTTGCCGTGAGGAAAAGGACGGCCATTGCCGGCCGCGTGCGCGGCAGCAAAGTCCTGTGGCGCGCCCTGGCGGCATCCGCCGTCGTGCTGATGGCACTGGTGGGAGGGTCCACGGCGGCCCTGGCGCACGACC
This sequence comes from Arthrobacter livingstonensis, assembly GCF_003219815.1. GTDB lineage: Bacteria > Actinomycetota > Actinomycetes > Actinomycetales > Micrococcaceae > Specibacter > Specibacter livingstonensis. The sequence continues at coordinate 52,630 of NZ_QJVD01000025.1, read as the reverse complement.
AACTTGACGGGACCTCGCCTGCTGACGGTTCCACCGTGGCGTCCATGCCGGAACTCGTGACGCTGACCATGTCCAACACGCCGGCCACCATTGGCTCGCAGATCAACGTGGTGGATGCCTCCGGCACCAACTGGTCCCAGGGCGGGGTTTCCGTGCTGGACAACATCGCCACACAGCAGCTCAAGCCGGGCGCCCCGGCCGGCAAATACACGGTGAAATGGCGCCTGGTCTCCTCCGATTCGCATCCCGTGGAAGGCGTGTTCACGTTCACCGCGACGGCGGGCGGAGCAAGCTCGGGTGCCGTGGCGGGGCCCGCCCAGTCGGCGCAGCAGGTCAGCGAGGCTGCGTCACAGCCCGCCCCCGACAGCGGCGGCATTCCGTGGAGCGTGTTCGGCCTGATCGGGGTGCTGGTTGTGGTGGTCGTGGCGATGATCGTGGTGGCACGCCGCCGGCTCGGTTCCGAAGACTAAACCGCAGCGGGCACGGCGGCGGTGTTCCGGGAAGCCACCCGGGCCGAGATGGACGCTCCGGCCCGCTTGGCCTGGTGCAGTGTTTCCTGTGTGGTGGGAACGGCCAGCTCGCCCACGCCTATGAGGTACAGGCCCAGGGAATGCATGGCGGCGCCGAGGCCCTGGCCGGTGCTGATGCCCACACTGTGCAGCATCCGGCGCAGCTGGCTCAGCGCGCCGCGGGTGAAGACAATGCTGTGCGCCGTTAGAGTACCCGTAGCGGTCTGGACCTCCCATTGGCGCCCGGCGGGGGTTGCCGCCGGTGTGTGCCTTATGCCCAGGGCGCGGGTGGCGGGCCGGATGTCCAAATCGTGCCGGTGGGCGTAGTGCTCCAGCAGGCGCAGAATCTCCGACCGCTCGCCCATCGCGTCCAGGCTGATGCCGCCGGTCACCGGCGCCGCCAGATTGGGGGCGGAGCAGTCCACCACAATGGCCTTGATGCCCTGCCGGTTCAACTCCGCCGCCATGGCGAGGCCGGAAAATCCGGACCCGATCACAATGGTGGTGGTGGCCTCCGTGGGCCGCGCGGTCAGGATCGGAAGGGGCGCGGCTGTTGGCGCAGCCACGTCAAAAACGGGCGCAGCCGTCATGGCAATGCCTCCTCGAACGGTAGGAGAACTTTCGTACGGCGGCGGTCCGGGAGCGGGCTGCGCCGTGGGTGCTTAGCTGAGTACGCGATCCAAATAAGTGTTCCGAAACACGCGTTGCGGATCGGCAACATTCCGAACACTACCGAACAATTTGAAGTCTGGATAGAGCCCGGCAAAGTCCTCCGAATGGAGAAAGTGCCACTTGCCCCAGTGCGGGCGCCCGCCGTGGGCCCGGAAGATCTCCTCGGCTGCACGGAAGTAGTCGAAGGCGTCCGTTTTCAGGTGCTGGTGGACGGCAATGTATCCGGTTTCGCGGCCGTTGGCCGTGGACAGCGGGATGTCATCTGCCGCGGCGCACCGCACCTCCAGAGGGAAGGAGATGTTGAATCCGCGGCGCCCGATCATGGCGTCCAGCTCCCGCAGGACGTCCGGCAGCACGGCAAGCGGCAGCGCGTATTCCATCTCCCGGAAGCGGACAGTCCGCTCGTTCGCGAACACCCTGTGTGAGACGTCGGCGAACTCCCGGTTGCCCGTCAGGTGCGCCGCCATTGCGTTGACGCGGGGAATCGCGGCGGGCACCTTGCCCGTCAGGGAGCACAGGGCTGAAAACAACTTGTTGGAGACCAGCACGTCATCGAGCAGGTGTGCCCTTGCGGTCAGCGGCTCCACCCCCGCCGGCCCCTGGCCCGGCGGGAAGCGTGTGTTGGTCTTCGTCAGCGCAGTGCCCGTGTGGGGGAACCAGTAAAACTCAAAGTGGTCCACCGCTCTCTGGCGTTCCAGCAGCCCGTCGAGGACGCCGGCCAGCGGTTCCGCCCGCTCCACCGCGTGCAGTGTAAATGCGTCCACGCACTGCAGCGTCACGGAGGTGATGATCCCCAGTGCGCCCAGCCCCACGCGGGCGGCGGAAAACAGTGCGGGGTTTTCGTGCCCGGAGCAGTGCAGCACCGCACCGGTGCCGGTGACCAGTTCCAAGGCGGCCACCTGGGTGGAGATGCCGCCAAACGCCAGCCCGGTGCCGTGGGTTCCGGTGGAGATGGCGCCGGCCAGCGACTGCCGGTCGATGTCACCGAGATTCTCCATGGCCAGCCCGTACGGCGCAAGCAGCGCTGGGATCTCATGGAGCCGGGTCCCCGCCGCGAAGGTGGCCCGACGGGCGGCCCGGTCCACGGACTGCAGTCCGGTCAGGCCGTCCAGGTGCAGCTGCACGCCGCTGGTCAGGGCAATGTCCGTAAAGCTGTGCCCGGCCCCGATGGCCTTGACCGTGGTGCCGGCACGGCCTGCCGCCGCCACCACGGCGGAAATCTCCGCCACCGTGGACGGGTGGCGCACCTGCTCCGGTCGGCAGCGCTGGTCGCCGGCCCAATTGTGCCAGCCGGTCATACGAAGGCCTTCCCTTCACCGCGGTAGGTGGGCACCGTGCCCACCGTGCCCACCCGGTGTCCGCCGTCGAGCACTTCCAGGGCGTCCACATGCTCGCACACCTCGCCGGACTTGGCATGGCGGAACCATACCTTGTCACCGATGCGGAGTCCGGCCGCGGCGGCGCCCCGCAGCGGCGTCTGCACCTCGCCGGCGCCCTCGGCGCCCAGCAGCGAAAGGCCGGGAGGATGGACGGGCACGGGGGAGCGGTCCGCGCCGTGCGGTCCGGACGCAATCCAGCCGCCGCCGAGCACGGTCACCATGCCGGGAGCCGGCCGTCGCACCACGGGCACTGCAAATCCCACGGCAGGCTCCGGGGTGAACCGCGAATACCCGTCAAAGAGTGTGGGTCCAAACAGCCCCGAGCCGGCCGCCAGCTCCGTGACGGACCCGTCCGCCGCCGTCAGCTCCAGGCTTCCGGTGCCCCCGCCGTTGACAAATTCAAGCTCTGTCACGTTCCGCAGCGCCGCCACCACGTCGCCGCGGCGCCCGGCCACCTCCGCCATCGAGGACCGCTGGATCTGTTTGAGCAGCTGCGACTTCGCCAGGTCCGCCACTCGGTTGCCGGTGTGCGGGGTGTCCTGCAGGCCGGCAATCTGGGCCTCGTACGCCATGAGCCCCACCAGGGTGAACAGCCTCCGGGTGCCCTGTGTGCGGGAGGCGATGTCCAGGGCCAGCCGCACGGCGTCGGCACCGCTGCGGACGGGGGAGCGGCGCACGCCGATGTGGCCCACCGGCCGGCCGGCCACGCTGGGCCGCCACGACGCGTCGAGGTCAAGGGAGAGCCGGACCGGGGCCGCGCGACGGACGTCCGCCAGCGATGCCTCCATCCAGTCCAGCTGCTCGGCGGAATCCACCATAAGCGTCACGCGGGAGGCCGCCAGCGGGTCCCCGGCCAGGGCCCGCAGCGCCGGGCCGTCCGCCGTCGGATATGCCACCACGATGTCAGTGAACGCATCATCGGCAGCGAGCCAGAGGGCCTCGGGGAGCGTGAACGCGAGGATCCCGGAGTAGCCGTCCTGGGCCAGTACTGCCCGCAGCACCTCGCGGCTGCGGATGGACTTGCTGGCCACACGGATGGGCACCCCGTGTGCCCGGCTCAGCAGCGATCCGGCGTTGCGGGACAAGGCAGGAAGGTCCAGCACGGCGAGCGGGGTGGGCATGCGGGCGCAGGCCGCATCGGCCAGGCGCCAGGTCTCGGCCCCGGCGCCGGCGGGAAGCGTCCCGGCCAGGCCGCGGGCCACGTCCGGCCCGGAAAGTTTCATCATTGGCACCCGCTTGTGAGTAGTTGCCCTGCAGTGCACACTCTGCCACAAAGGCTTGCGTTCCGGCAGAAATTGTGGCCGGTGGCCGGGGCTCGGGGAAACATACACGCCGGGGCGGCGCGTGTAACTTGACGCACCAAGGCGGAGGGGCAATAGTCACAAGTACAGGCCGCGAAGGGGAGGCGGACAACCGTCTTCACGCCCCTTTTGGCCACTCACCTTAGGAGGCGCAGCATGAGCAGTCCAGAACAAACTTCCCCGGTTGCCCAGCCCGACCCCATCCCCGCCCCCACCGGAATAGTTGTGGGGGTTGACGGGTCCGATCAAAGCAACTGCGCCGTGGTGTGGGCCGCCCGCGAGGCCCGTGCCCGCAAGTCCCCGCTTCACCTGGTCACTGCCTACACCGTGCCGATCTTTGCAGCCTCGGGACTCGACGGCGGTTACGCCACCGTGGACGACGACGTCATCCGCCAAGGCGCCGAGGCTGTCCTTCGCGAGGCGGCCGCCAAGGTGGCGGACCTGGGCGTGGAGCTGGATGCCCGCGTGGAAAACGGCGACGCCGCAGGCGTCCTGCTCGAGCTGAGCGAGACGGCCGAACTGCTGGTGTTTGGCACCCGCGGCCGCGGCGGCTTCCTCGGCCGCCTGCTGGGAAGTGTGAGCTCCGCCCTGCCGGCACACTCGAAATGCCCGACGGTGACGGTGCCGCTCAGCTGCGCCCCGCGCCTGGGCGAGGCCCCGGCGTCGGTCATTGAAAAGGTTGTCACGGTGGGTGTGGACGGCTCGGACCAGGCCCGGTACGCCGTGCTGGTGGCCGCCGAACAGGCCGAGCGGTCCGGATCGTCGCTGCGCATCATTTGCGCGGTGCAGCCGTACACGGGGTCGCTGTCCTGGATGCCGGCCCCCGTGGATCGCGAAGCGTTGTTTGCTGAGATCCAGACGCAGCTGGACGCCGGTGAAAAGTGGCTGCGGAACCATTTCCCCCAACTCCCCATGGACATCCAGCTCGTCGAGGGCTCCGCGGTGGATGCCCTGGTGAAGGCGTCCGCAACCTCGGAGCTGTTGGTCATGGGCACCCGCGGTCGCGGCGGCTTTGCCGGCATGATGCTTGGCTCCACCACCGATGGTGTCCGCCACCACGCCAAGGGCCCCATCATGGTGGTCAGGGACCGCGAGGACCCCCGCATGGGCGACCGCGCAGCATTTGGTCCGCTCCTGCAGGCCTGATTCGCCGCGGCCGGTCCTGTCTCGATCCAACGCTCCCTCAGGTAACGGCCACTTTTTCCGGACGCCCCTCGGCGGTTCGATGAACGACGCCCCCTCAGTGGCTGACGCCCCCTCAGTGGCTGACGCCCCCTCAGTGGCTGACGCCCCCTCGGTGGAGGGAGCGTCTGCCGTCCGAGCGCTGACGGTCGAATCTTTGGGTCCAGTATTTGAATCTGCCGAAATCCGCCGACAGTACACTTTGGGCGACTTGGCCAATGGAAAATTTCCCAGAGTACGGCTATGGCGACCGTTGTCGCTGGGAAGCTCGCCAGAACCGTACATTCGGAGGCCGCGGGCGGGTTCAAGCCGTCGCCGGGTCACCACGGCTGTACGTTCGGACGCCCAAAAGGGGACGCTCAGACCGCGACGGGCCGCCAGATCTGTGCGCTCGGAGTGGCCCGGAATCAGTACCGGGCGGCACTGCCGAACAGTTGCATTCCGCCCAATGCCATGTCTGAGAGCGAGTAGACCCCGAGCGGGTAGCCGGGGCCCAGCGCCTGCACCACCTGGTTGTTGCCGATGTAGATGGCGATGTGGTCAAATTGGCCCGATCCGGGTGAGGATTCGTTGAAGACCAGCAGGTCGCCAAAGCGCATCTGGGACAACGGGACACGCTGCGGCGCCGCCCAGAACTGGGCGGATCCCGTGCGCGGCACCGAGATTCCGGCCGCCGCAAACGACTTCAGGACCAGCCCGGAGCAGTCAAAACTCGGGTTCCCGGTGCCGCCCCACTGGTATGGCTTGCCGCTCTGGGACATGGCGTAGTTGACCATGACCTGGATGGAGGACCCGGCCGGCTTGGCGGGCGCGGGAGCCGGCGCGGGAGCCGGCTTGGCGGGCGCGGGAGCCGGCGCGGGTGCCGGAGCGGGTGCTGGCCGGGCCGGCGCGGGTTGTGCCGGCCCGGCAGGAGTCGTCCTGACGGGCGCGGCAGGCTGTTGCGGCGTATTGGCGGGAGCGGCGTTCCCGGGGTTCGCCGGTGCCGCGGGGGACATGACGGCTGGCGCCACTGGTGCCGGCGCAGTGGCGGATTCCTTGATTTGCAGGGCCAGGGCCTCTTCGCGGGCCTTCTGCGCCAGGCCGTCCACCCGGGCGCCTTCCAGCGCAGCCGTGGTGTTGTGCAGCGTTGCCAGCTGCTGGAGCAGGACGTCGCGCTGGGTCTGGTTTTCCTTCACCACGGCTGTCATGGCGTCGGTGGCGCTTTGGGCCGCACGCTTGGAGTCGTCGGCAGTCCTGGCTGCCTTGTCTGCCGCCCTTTGGGCCTCGGCGGCCTGCGCCCGCAACGCGGCGGAGATTGAGGAGGCTGCTGCAGCGGAGTCGAACGTGTTGGCCCGCTCGGTCGACAGCGCCATCAGGGTGGACGCCTGGTACATCGTGTCGTCGGCGGTGGAATTGCCTAGGAACGCCTGCATGCTCAGGTTCAGCCCGCCGTTCTTGTACAGGTTCCCTGCCAGCTGGCCCAGTTGGGCCTTGGCGGACTTGTACTCCTTCGCGGCGGCGTCGGACTTGGCCTTGGCCGCGACGGCCTCGGCTTGGCGCTGATTCAGGGCCACCAGGGCGTTCGTGTAGGCATCGCTGGCCCGAACGGTGCCCGCGAGCGATCCCTGCAGGCGGTCCGTGGCGGAAGCGAGAAGGGCCTCTATCCTGGTGGATTCCTCCGCCGTGGCCGCCTCGGACTTCTTGGCCTTGGCTATGTCGTCGGAGCTGGGGATGGCTGGTGCCATGGCCACGTTCCCGAATGCGGCGGTTCCAAGCGACGACGCCGGAACGGTCCGTGTGGGAACCGCGCCTTGGGCAGGGGCCGCCACGGCGGGGGAGAGCACGGCGGTTGCAGCCAGCGCCGCACATGCGGCAGCAGTCGTCCCGCGTACCAGGAAGGGAATGCGCATCCTCAAAGACCTCATTGCAGATCGGTTCGGTAAATGCCTGGCACCATATCCAGCCAAGCGCACACCAAAAATGGCAGGCATATTTACACAGCACTGACGACACTACGGCCCCAGAGTTCGCTTTGGCAACACCAGTAACAGCAGCAACACAAACTACACCGATGTAACCACAACCCTGTAATTTAGGCGTTTTTGCCCTTCTGCGGTCTCGGGGAAACTACCCCCAGCCCAGCTCATGCAGCCGTTCGTCGCTGATGCCGAAGTGGTGGGCGATCTCGTGGACCACGGTGACGGTGACCTCGTGGATAACCTGCTTGCGCGAGGAACAAATGTCCAGGATGGGCGTGCGGTAAATGGTGATGCGGTCGGGCAGCGAACCTGCGCCCCACCAGGAATCACGTTCCGTCAACGGAGTCCCCTCATACAAGCCCAGCAGTACCGTGGAGGGATCGTCGCCTTCGCGGGGAATATAGTCGTCGTCGACAAAGACTGCCACATTGTCCATCCGGGCGCTAATGTCCGCGGGGATTGCGGCCAAAGCCTGTTCCACTGCGGCGTCAAAATCAGCGTCATCCATCCGAAGCGGGCCAAAGGAGGGAATGGAGGCCAGTGGGTCGCGGGTCATGCCCTCAGCCTAGTGTTTGGCACCCAGCGTGTGTCCCACGGCACAAGGCCCCGGCCCGTTTTGTGTTCTGGGCAAATAGGCCCTATAGTTTTTGAAGTCCACTGCGGACGGCACGCAGGCATCTGCGGACCGGATGCATGTGACGATGCCCCCATCGTCTAGCGGCCTAGGACACCGCCCTTTCACGGCGGCGGCACGGGTTCGAATCCCGTTGGGGGTACTTTGCGAGTCAGTGGTAATTCAAGCCTGAATATACTGCTAAACTATAACTCGTGAATTTCGCGTGAAAGCGCGAAAAACAACACAAATATAGTAACAATGTAAGGCCCTGTAGCGCAGTTGGTTAGCGCGCCGCCCTGTCACGGCGGAGGTCGCGGGTTCGAGTCCCGTCAGGGTCGCTTAGGTTTCCTGAAATGCCTTTCAGGGGATCTGGTGACAAAGGCTTTCGCAGTTCACCAAGGCTCTGTAGCTCAGTTGGTAGAGCGTTCGACTGAAAATCGAAAGGTCACCGGATCGACGCCGGTCGGAGCCACCACACGAAAACCCCTTAGAGATAAGGGGTTTTTTTGCGTCTTCGCCCACTGACGCAAGCGGGCGATTGTTCAAAGTCGCAGCTCCGTGACTGGGCGCGCCACGGAGGACCTCGAGAGTAAGGGTATGCCGGTCCAGGAAGTGGAATCTCGCCCGGAACTGCCCCAGAGTACAGAAATGGCCGTGCACACCAGGGTAAAGGCAGGGTAAAACACCATGCCCGTACTCTCGGTGGTCCGCCACCGCGAATCCGCCCGGCGTTGCCCCCCAACTTATCGATGCATAGGCTTACCGTAAAAGAAACGCGACAAGGAGCTTTCATGGACGGGCCAAGCCAACAGTCGGAAACACCGCAAGCACCAAGGGCATTCCAAGCACAGCCCGACTACGCACAAGGCCGCACCATCATCTCGGACACCGCGGTGGCCAAAGTGGTGGGTGTCGCGGCACGCGGGGTCGAAGGGGTCCACGCGCTTGGCTCGGGGGCCTCACGCTCCATTGGCGCTATCCGGGACGTCGTCGGAGCCACCGACCTGACCCAGGGCGTCCGGGTGGAAGTGGGGGAGTCCCAGGTGGCGGTGGACCTGGTCATGATGGCCCTCTACGGCTACCCGCTGCAAAACCTGGCCAACACCGTCCGGGCCGCCGTGTATGCCGCGGTGGAAGAACTGGTGGGACGCGACGTCATCGAAGTCAACATTGAAATCACCGACGTCTTCATTCCGTCCGCCGACGCAGACAAGCAGCAGTCCCGGCCCAAGTTGGCCGACCGCTACGGCGCCGCGGGCAAGCCTGCGACCGTAGCAACCAACCACGGAGGGCAGCCGTGAACCTGACAGTGGTGTGCGCCGGGTTTGGCGCCTTCCTGGCCTACATGGCCTTTAGATTTGGCTTCTGGGGCTTCATCATTGGCGCCCTTTTCATCGCCATTGGTGCGTTTGTCGGCCGGGCCGCCGGAGGCAGGCTCGACTGGCGCGGGGTGCTGGACGCCCTCACCGGCCGGCGCTCTTCGTCGTGACGGAAACGGGCACTGCCGTGAGCGCCGAACGTGAGCTTTCAGGGCACACCCGGATCAGCACCCAGGCGTTGACGTCGGTGGCCCGGGCTGCGGCCGCCGGGGTTTTTGGCGTCGCGCCCTCCTCTGTGCGCGTGTCCTGGGCGGACGACGCCGGTTCGCTGGCGCTGTCTGTTTCCTCGCCGATCAGTGTGCCCTCCCTGGCTGCGGTGCGGAGGGATCCGGACCGTGTTGCCCGCACGGGCGGAAATGTTGCGGACCGGGCAGCGGCGGCGAAGTCGGGCATCCTGACGCAAGTGGAACACCTCACGGGCTCGCAACTCAGCCGCGTCGACATCCGCATATCCGGCATCCATTCCACTGACGAAGGGCGCGTTCAATGAGTGAGTTGACCCCGCGCATCCTCAAGCGTGAAACGCATTCCTCGAGGGCCCGGTTGTCCGTGGTGGCCGCGATCCTGATGACGCTGCTGGCCGTCTACGGCCTGTTGGAGGCCATTTTGCGGGCCGTGGGCCAGCCGCCGTGGCTGATCGACCCGCTTGCGTTCGCGCAGCGCCTTGCCGGGCTGCCCGAAGGCATCGAGCCGATGCTGCTGGGCGCCATTGGTGTCCTGTTGTTGTTGGTTGGACTGATTTTCCTGGCCTACGCCGTGCTGCCGGGCCGGCGCGCCCGGCACATCATTCCGGATCCCCGCATCGCCATTGTGGTAGATGACGAGGTCATCGCCTCGGCGTTGGCAAAGCGGGCAAGGCTCGCTGCCGGGGTGACGCGCGAGCAGGTCATGGTGGTGGTGTCGGCCCGGGCGGTGCAGGTCAACGTCCGTCCGACGTCCGGCATCCGCCTTGAGGAGTCACACATCCGTGCCGCCGTGGAGGCGGAGCTGGCAGCCATGGCGCTGGAACCGGCACCGGAAGTGACCGTCAAGCTCTCCGGAAGCGGGGTGGTGGGCGTATGAACGGCACGCCGCGCGGTCTTAACAGGTTCCTGCTGGTGCTCACCGGACTGTTGCTGCTGGCGCTGGGCGCGGCGCTGGCCGTCCTGGTCGCGGTTCCGTCCGTTGCGCGCTGGTGGCAGCAATGGGCCGGGCCGCAGGTCCAGTGGCTGGGCGAGCTAGCCGCCCGGACCCGTCTGGCCCCGGGCAGCGGCAGCTGGATCTGGCTGGTCGTGGCCGCCTGCCTGCTGGTGGTGGTGGTGTCCATGGTGACTTGGGTGGCCAACCAGGGAAAGGGGCGCACCAACATCCTGTTCCAGCGCGACGGAACCGACGACGACGCTGCCGTCGGCAAGGTGGCCCTCAGCTCCGCCGTTGCCGAGCAATCCCTCAAGGCGGCCCTTCTGGAACGCGGGGACCTGACGGGAGTGTCCGTGACGAGTTATGACTTCCGCGGACAGGCGTGCGTGCGCGTCCGGGTCCTTCCACGCCAGGGCGTCGCCCCCCAGGAAGTTGCCGCGGACATTGGCTCCCTGGTCGATGCCCTGGACGCGCTGCTGGGCCTGCAGGTTCCGGTGCTGGTGAGCATCGGGTCCGGCGCCAGGTCACGGTTCACGAAAGCCGAACGGGTCCGCTAGTCTTCAGTTCACCACCACCAGCCGGCTCAGCGCCGGGGCCGCCAGATCGAAAAGAGGGAGAACCACATGAGCGAGAACAACGCAGGAAACCCGCTGGATTCGGCCAAGGACTTTGCCGGCGATGCTGCGGAGAAGGCCAAGGACTTTGCCGGCGATGCTGCGGAGAAGGCCAAGGACTTTGCCGGCGATGCTGCGGAGAAGGCCAAGGACTTTGCCGGCGATGCTGCGGAGAAGGCCAAGGACTTTGCCGGCGATGCTGCGGAGAAGGCCAAGGACTTTGCCGGCGATGCTGCGGAGAAGGCCAAGGACTTTGCCGGCGACGCGGGCGGGAACATCAAGGAATTCGCAGATGACGCTGCCGGGAACATGAAGGAATTCACCGAAGAGGCCGCGGAGAACGTCAAGCACTTCGCCGAGGATGCAGTGGGCAACGCCAAGGGACTTGGCGCCAAGATCGCAGGGATCTTCAAGCACGGGAAGTAGCCGCCGAACCCCTTTCCAAGGGAGGGTGGCCGGGGTCCGGGAAACTGGGCGCCGGCCGCCCTCCCCTTTTTCTTTCACGGGATTTTTCTTTCACGGGATGCGGCGGGCGGGTGGCGGCGCGGCTTGCGAAGGAGGGGCCCGGAGATCCGTGAGGTGGGCCCGGATAATGAAATGGTCACAATTGTGCGTAAGCGCTTGCACTCCGCCGTGCCGCATGCCTAGAGTGATCCCCATCACCAATACGCCGGACTGTTGCACGGGTTCGGTAATTTCACAGTTGCAAGTTTTCACCGACGGGAAAGAGCGTGGAATGAGACATTCAAGGAAGTTTGCTTCATTGGCGGCGGTGTCGGTCCTGGCGATGACGCTGGCGGCCTGCGGCGGCGGTGGCAGCGGTGGCGGCTCGACCGCAGGCGGGCTCAGCGGCGACGCGGGCGCCAACCTGGACGGGCGCGGACCCATCACCTATGTCCAGGGCAAGGACAATTCGAACGTCGTCCGCCCGCTCGTGGACAAATGGAATGCGGACCCGGCCCACAAGAATGAACAGGTCACCTTCAAGGAGCAGTCGGACAAGGCGGATCAGCAGCACGACGACCTGGTGCAGAACTTCCAGGCCAAAAATGCCGGCTACGACGTCGTCGACGTGGACGTTGTCTGGACGGCGGAGTTCGCGGCCAAGGGCTGGCTGCAGCCGCTGAAGGACAAGACGGCCTTCGACACCACCGGCTTCCTGCCGGCCACGGTGGCCACGGCCACCTACAAGGACACGCTTTACGCGGCCCCGCAGACGTCCGACGGCGGAATCCTTTACTACCGCAAGGACCTGGTTCCCACCCCGCCCAAGACCTGGGACGAGATGATGGGCATGTGCTCCATCGCCAAGGCCAAGGGCATTGACTGCTACGCAGGCCAGTTTGCCCAGTACGAGGGCCTGACCGTCAACGCCGCAGAGGCCATTAACACCGCCGGTGGGGTCATCGTGGACAAGGACGGCAAGCCGGCTGTGAACACGCCGGAAGCCAAGGCCGGGCTGACCAACCTGGTCCAGGCATTCAAGGACGGCAACATCCCCAAGCAGGCCATCACCTACCAGGAGGAGCAGGGCCGCCAGTCCTTTGAGGCCGGCAAGCTGCTGTTCCTGCGCAACTGGCCCTATGTGTACAACCTGGCCAAGACTGACGGTTCGTCCGTGGTCAAGGACAAGTTCGGGATCGCACCTCTCCCCGGCAAGGACGGACCCGGCGCTTCCTCACTGGGCGGGCACAACATCGCCATGAGCGTGTACAGCAAGCACAAGGCGACGGCCATGGACTTCATGAAGTTCATGACCAGCGAGGAAACCGAGAAGTTCTACGCCACGCAGGGTTCGCTGGCCCCGGTCCGCGAGTCCCTGTATGCCGACGCCGGCCTGGTCAAGCAGCTGCCATACCTGCCGGTCCTGCTGACGTCCATCAAGAACGCCGTGCCCCGTCCGGTCTCGCCGTTCTACCCGGCAGTGACCCAGGCGGTCCAAATCAACGCCTACGCGGCCCTGAAGGGTGACAAAAGCGTTGACCAGGCCATGACCGACATGCAGGCGGCCCTCGCGGCGGCCGGTTCGCAGTAGGCCGGCGACACGCCGTAACCAGCCGGTACACGGCAATTTGAGGACGACGGCGGCCCGCGCACCTGGGTGCCCGGGCCGCCGTCGTCCTTCCCAACCACCCATGCAATCGGCACCCGAGGAAAGGACTGGGGCATGTCAATGCAAGCGGAGCCGCTGACCCGTCGCGGCAAGAAGGACCCAGGGACGGGACTGGAGAACAAGGAAGTCGGGCAGGACCGGAAGCAAAAGACGCAGGGACGTGCAGCAGCGCTGCTGATCATTCCGTCGCTGATTGTGCTTGGCATCGTGATTGTCTACCCGGTCATCGACGCCATCGTCATGTCGCTGCAGAAGGACCAAGGCCTGGACCCCGTGACGGGTTCCTTCGTGGCCGGCGGATTCGCCGGCCTGTATAACTACATCCACTGGATCTTCCAGCAGTGCAACACCCCCACGGGCCAGGCTTCCTGCCCTGCCGGCACCCTCGGCTCGCAGTTCTGGTCGGCCACCGGCACCACGTTCCTGCTCACCGTCATTACCGTGGCGCTGGAAACCGTGATCGGTTTTTGGATGGCAATCATCATGTCCCGGACGTTCCGCGGACGCAGCGCCCTGCGCGCCGCGGTCCTGGTGCCGTGGGCCATCCCGACCGCCGTGACCGCCAAGCTGTGGTTCTTTATCTTTGCCTTTGACGGCATTGCCAACACCCTCTTCCATACCTCCATCCTGTGGACGGGCTCCGAGGGTCCCGCCCGGGCTGCCATCATCATTGCGGACGTCTGGAAGACGACGCCGTTCATGGCATTGTTGATCCTGGCGGGCCTGCAAATGATCCCGAACGACGTCTACGAGGCGGCCAAGGTCGACGGCGCCACCGCCTGGCAGCGGTTCACCCAGATCACGCTTCCGCTGGTCAAGCCGGCCCTGATGGTGGCGATCCTGTTCCGCACGCTGGACGCCCTGCGCATGTACGACCTTCCGGCCATCATGACGGCAGGCGCCAACGGGACAACAACCCTTTCCATCCTGGTGGTGAACCAGATCCGGATCGGCTTCAACTCGGCCGCGGCACTGTCCACCATCACGTTCCTGATCATCTTCATTGTGGCGTTCATTTTTGTCCGCTTCCTGGGGGCCAATGCCGTCGAATCGGCCACCAACTCGGGAAAGGCGAAGTGAGATGAGTGTTGCAACCCTAGATCCGTCGGCGGCAAAGTCGGTTGCCCGCCGGAGGGAGCGCTGGTCCAGCTCTCGCACCTACATCAGCGCGGCGATCATCCTCATTTGGTGTCTGCTGCCGTTTTATTGGATGCTGGTCACCGCCTTCAGGGACGTCGGCTACACCTTCGATCCGACCCCCTGGTTCACGCATGTCACCTGGGACAACTTCACCACGGTGTTCTCTGAAAGCCTGGGCAACCACTTTGCGCAGAACCTGCTGAACTCGCTGATTGTCTCCAGCGTGACCACGGCTGTCGCCCTGCTGTTCGGCGTGTTTGCCGCCTATGCGCTGGCCCGGCTGGAGTTCCGCTTTAAGTTCCTGGTGCTTGGTTTTGTGCTCGGTGCCTCGATGTTTCCCGGTGTCGCCATCGTGACCCCGCTGTTCCAGCTGTTCACCAACATTGGCTGGATGGGTACCTACCAGGCGCTGATCATTCCGAACATCTCCTTCGTGCTGCCGCTGACGGTCTACACGCTGACGTCCTTCTTCCGCGAAATGCCGTGGGAGCTGGAGGAAGCGGCCCGGATCGATGGCTGCACCCAGGGTGAGGCGTTCCGCAAGGTCATCATGCCGCTGGCAGCTCCCGCTGTCTTCACCACGGCCATCCTGGCCTTTATTGGGGCGTGGAACGAGTTCCTCATTGCGAGCCAGCTTTCCAGCGAGGCCACGAAGACCGTCACGGTGGCCATCGCCTACTTTGCCGGTTCGCAGCCGCACCAGGAACCGTATACGGCCGTCATGGCCGCCGGAACCGTGGTGACCATCCCGCTGGTGATCCTGGTGCTGGTGTTCCAGCGCAAGATCGTGGCCGGCCTGACGGCCGGGGCGGTGAAGTAGATGGGCCCCCGCAAGCAGAAGGATTCCGGACTTCATGCTCCCGCATCCCGGCAGCGCAGCGCCGAGGACTTTGATCTGATCATCGGGTTTCTGGGGTTTTGGGCACTGGTGGTTCTTGCCGTCACCGTCTGGATGGAGGTGACCGGACAGCCGGCGCTGCTGTGGGCCATGGGACTCCTGGCCCTGGTGTTGGGGCTGTGGGGCATGGTCAGGCTGCGCCGGAAACTGCCTGCCCGCACGGCCCGGCGCCCCCGCTGAGCGGGCGGGCCGCCGTCGTGCCTGAATCAGCGTCGCGGCGGTCCGCTTCTGCACGGCGGCGGGCGGACCCACCGCGTTGGATTCACCTGAGGGGAGAGTCGAAATGGGCGTGAGCATTGACGATGTTGCGGCGCAGGCGCAGGTCTCCACGGCCACGGTGTCACGCGCGCTGCGGGGACTGCCCCGGGTCAGCGAGGCCACCCGGGCGAAGGTGCTGGCCGTCGCGGCGGAGCTGGGCTACGTGCCCTCGCCGTCGGCCAGCGGCCTCGCCACCGGCCGCACCAGGACCGTAGGGGTGCTGGTGCCGTTTGTGGACCGCTGGTACTTTGGGCACGCCATCGAGGGGATCGACCAGGTGTTGCGCGAGAATGGCTACAACCTGCTGCTCTTTAGCCTGGGCGGGTATGTCCACGGGCAGAAGCGCAGCTTCACCGAAAGCATGGTGCGCAAACAAATTGACGGGCTGCTGGTGTTGTCTCTTGGACTCTCCGAGGAGGAACTGCGCCAACTCCACCACACGGACATCCCGCTGCTCTCCGTGGGCGGCCCGGTGGCGGGCTGCCACGGCGTCTACATTGACGATGCCGCAGCCGCCGCAACCGCCACCGGCCACCTGATCGGGCTGGGGCACCGCGGCGTTGGCCACATCCGTGGCGGCATCCAGGACGAGAAGAACTTCAAGGTCCCGGCACTGCGCACGGTGGCGTTCGAGACGGCAATGGCGGGTGCGGGGCTGGAGCTCCGACCGGACTGGACCGCGGCCGGCGATTTCACGGTGGCTGACGGCGCGCGGGCCGCAGTGCGAATTTTCGATGCGCCGGGTGAGCTTCCCACCGCGCTTTTTTGCGGATCGGATGAGATGGCGCTGGGTGCCATGTTTGAGGCCCAGCGCCGCGGCATCCGTATTCCCGAGGAACTGTCGGTTGTGGGGATTGACGACCACGATTTTTCAGCCCCGGCGGGGCTGACCACCATTGCCCAGGAGCCCTGGAACCATGGCCGATCCGCCGCCGCAATGCTGTTGGCCGAGCTGGCAGGGGCTGCCGGTTCCGTTAGGGACGTGCTTATGCCGTTTGAGCTGAAAATCCGGCACAGCACGGCCGCGCCGCGGTCCTGAGCCGGGCCGGGGATCGATCCCAACCACTCCGAAGCTGCGCATGGCTGGGCTCTCACCTTGCGCAGCTTCAAAGTCCCGCGATCCTCCAACGGGGAGGAGCTGGCTGGGCCCGCGGCTGGCAGGTTCCCGGGAATCGGGCCGGCAGTGGGGGCTAGTTCGCGCGGGCCAGCTGGCGGATGGGCATCCAGCGGCGGGCCAGGCGCCGGTAGGCGGCCGCGGCGCCGGTCAGGTCCCCGTCGGCCAGGCACTGCAGCCCGTCGTGGACGTCGCTGGGGGAGTCGTCGGGGTGCACCCGGTTGGCAACGGGACCGTAGTCGAGTTCCACCACGCCGTCGTCGCTGAACGCGTCCAGCCAGCCGTGCAGATCGTCGAGCTCTTCAAACAGGTCAAGGTCCGGGGCCATTTCGGCCAGCATCTTCAGCGTCCGCCCTGCCCGTTCCACCGCAAGTGGCAGGGGGACCTGGATGCGCACGGTCAGAATGCGGCCGTTGGCTTCCACGACTTCCATGCGGTCATTGGCATGGACCAGGGTGAACCAGCTGAACGGGATGCCCCACGTGGATGTGCGGGTCTGCACCGTGGCGCCAGGCACGGGCGCGGTCTCCATCCGCTCCAGGTGGCGGTCCCATTCGGCGTCGGGCACCACCAGTTTCGCCAGTTGCGCCATGGGACCGCTGAGGAGCTCGGTGGTGGCGGAAATGGAACGGGCCACCACCTGGTTTGGGGCGTACAGCAGTGCCGACCCCTCACTGGCCTGGAACACCCGGACCCGGTCCGCGGCCGGCGTCGGCAGGGGGTTTGCCGAGGTCCGGCTGACCCGCCCCAGTGAATCGGCCAGTTCCTGGGCATCAACGGTGACGGCGTTTTGGCCGGCGTCCAGGCGCCCCTGCAGGTAGTTGAACTGTTCGGGCGTGTAGGTTTCACGGGGCAGGTAGACGCGCAGGCTGGAGACAAACGGCAACTGCACACCCCCTAGATACAGCCCGTTGCGCATGGCCTAGCCCAGCTCCACGATCACGGGCGCATGGTCCGAGGCGCCCTTGCCCTTGCGCTCCGCGCGGTCAATTTCGGCACCGGTCACGCGCGCCGCCAGCGCCGGGGAGGCCATGACGAAGTCGATGCGCATGCCTTCCTTCTTGGGGAAGCGCAGCTGCGTGTAGTCCCAGTAGGTGTAGACGCCGGGCCCCGGGTGCAGGGGGCGTACGACGTCGGAGAAACCTGCCGCTTCAAAGGCACCGAACGCTGCGCGCTCGGGCGCGCTGACGTGGGTCAGGCCCTGCTCGATGAAGAAGTCGATGTCCCAGACATCGTCGTCCTGGGGGGCGATGTTCCAGTCGCCCATCAATGCGATCTGGGCGTTGGGGTCTTCCGCCAGCCAGCCGGTGGCCCGGTTCTTCAGCACGTCCAGCCACTGCAGCTTGTACGGCATGTGCTCGTCGTCCAGGGCGCGGCCGTTGGGCACGTAGAGGCTCCAGATGCGCACGCCGTCGCAGGTGGCCGCAATGGCGCGGGCTTCCTGCACAGGGTCCTTTCCGCCCTTGCCGAATGCGGGCTGGCCGGCAAAGGTGCGCTCCACGTCCTCCAGGCCCACCCGGGACGCAATGGCCACGCCGTTCCACTGGCTGAAGCCGAAGTGGGCCACCTCGTAACCGTTGTTTTCAAAGAGCTCCCACGGGAAGTTCTCGTCCTTGCACTTGGTTTCTTGGATGGCCAGGACATCGGCGTCGGTGCGGCGCAGCCAGTCCTCCACACGGTCGGCACGGGCGCGGAGCGAATTCACATTCCAGGTAGCTATCTTCACGCCTTCAAGCTATCAAGTTAAGCTGCGCAAGTGGTGATGGCACGGACTCCGGCCGGCGGCACCCGCGGCTCCATTTTCTGCATTCGCTGTGACGAAGGCCACTACTTTCCGGGGTGTGGAACGGCAGAAAAGCATGCGCTTGGTCACAAAGCCATAACTCCTGCCTGGCCCCGCCATCGCAGGCCCATGGCCGCAGGATGGTTGCCCGGGCCACCCAAATGGGCGGCGTTTTATGCCGACAGCGAAATTCGTTTTGTTAGCGTGGAGATGAACCAGTAAACCGACAAGCCTGCGGGCAGCTGGGAATTGACAGTGAATACACCCAGAACGGGTGTGGCCGCCGATGACTCCCCGCCAGACTCAGGCCGTGACGAACTGGCGGCAGGGATAGCTTCCCGTTCCCCATCTCGCTTGGGGCCGTCTTTCCTTGCTGCCCCGGCCGGGGCGTGCGGGGAAGCGAAGAGTTTGACGCGTTTCAACGCCTGCAGCACCACCACTTAACCGCCACATCCGCGCACCGACGGCGATCCCGTCCGTGCGCCATGCGGCGTAGATGGGTAGTACGTGTACGAATCCACGCAACAAGAGGCACCAAAAGAAACACAGCCCGCTCCTCCCGGCGGCCCGGACATTGCCCTGCGGGTCAGCCATGTCTACAAGGCCTTCGGCAAGCGCCCTGCCGAGGTGGTCAAGCGCCTGAAGTCCGGCAAGAGCCGCGCCGAGGTGGCCACGCTGGGCACGGCCGCCGTTATCGACGCCTCCTTCGAGGTCAACCGGGGTGAGATCTTCGTGGTCATGGGCCTGTCCGGCTCCGGAAAATCCACGCTGATCCGCACGCTCAACGGGCTGTGGGCACCCACGGAGGGGTCCGTCGTCGTCGGCGAAACCGACATCTCCAAGATCAGCGACAAGGAGTTGCGCAAGGTCCGCCAGCGCAAGATCTCCATGGTGTTCCAGCACTTTGCCCTCATGCCGCACCGTACCGTGCTCGAGAACGCCGCCTACGCCCTGGAGGTCCAGGGCGTGGCGAAGGCGGACCGCCTGGCCCGCGCCGAAAAGGTCCTGTCCCTGGTGGGCTTGGAAGACTGGGGGGCGAAGTTCCCGTCCGAGCTTTCCGGCGGCATGCAGCAGCGCGTCGGCCTGGCCCGCGCCCTGTGCGCCGAGACTGACATCCTGCTCATGGACGAGGCATTCTCCGCCCTTGACCCGCTGATCCGCCGCGAAATGCAGGAACAGCTGGTGGTGCTGCAGTCCGAACTGGACAAGACCATCATCTTCATCACCCACGACCTCAATGAGGCCATGTTCCTGGGCGACCGGATTGCCGTCATGCGTGACGGCGAGATCGTTCAGATCGGCACGCCGGATGAGATTCTCACCAGTCCGGCGAACGACTACGTTGCGCAGTTTGTGCAGGACGTGGACAGGACCCGCGTGCTGACCGCCGGCGGTGTCATGGAGCCGCCGCTGGCGGTGGTCAACCTCTCCGGTGGGCCCCGCAACGCCCTGCGAACCATGCGGGATCTGCAGGTTTCGGCCGCGTTCGTGGTGGACCGCCGCCGCATGTTCCACGGCGTGGTCCGCGACCGCGATGTCATGGCGCTGGTGGAAAAGCACGGCTCCGACCTGGCCTCCGCCGTGCGCAACGGCATTGAGCCGGTCACCCCGGACACTGCCTTGAATGACCTTTTTGGCCGCGCTGTGGAAAGTCCCATCCCGCTGCCCGTGGTGGACGACGCCGGACGCCTGGTGGGTGCCCTGCCGCGCGTGACGCTGCTGGCCGCCCTGGGCAATGTGCCTTCGACCACTGGCGAGTTCCCCGTGGTTGAGGCCGCCACGGCGCCGCTGCCCGAACAACTTGTCACGGCCGCGCTGGCCAAGACCGAAGGAGACGCATAGTGGAACCGGACTTCAGGATTCCCCTGGGTGACTGGGTGGCAGTGGGCCTTGACTGGCTGATCACCACGCTCGACGGCTTCTTCACTGCCGTCCGCCACGTCTTTGTCAACGCCTACGACGGCCTTGACTGGCTGCTGAACGCCCCGCCGTTCTGGGCCGTCATCCTCGTCTTTGCCGCCATCGCCTGGTGGGCCAGCAGCTGGAAACTGGGGATCGGTACCGTCGTTGGATTCACCGTCATTGCCGCCGTCGACCAGTGGGACAACGCCATGCACTCCATGGCGCTGGTGGTTATCGCCACCGTGGTGGCCGTTGTCATCAGCATCCCGCTGGGCATCTGGGCAGCCAGCTCCAACCGGGCCTCAGGTGTCATCAAGCCCATTCTGGACTTTATGCAGACCATGCCCGCCATGGTGTACCTGATTCCCGCCCTGCTCATGTTCCGCGTTGGGGTGGTGCCGGGCATCATCGCCACCATCATCTTCGCCATGGCCCCGGGCGTCCGCTTCACTGAACTGGGCATCCGCGGCGTGGACAAGGAAGTGGTGGAGGCCGGGCACGCCTTCGGCTCCAGCCCGGCCAGGATCCTGCGCCAAATCCAGTTGCCGCTGGCCCGGCCCACCATCATGGCCGGTGTCAACCAGGTCATCATGCTCTCGCTGTCCATGGTGGTCATCGCCGGCATGGTCGGTGCGCCCGGCCTCGGTGGCGAAATCGTTGCCTCGCTGAGCCGCATCGATGCCGGGCTGGGTTTTGAGGCCGGGATCTCCGTCGTCATTCTGGCGATCTTCCTGGACCGGGTGACGGCGAGCCTGGGCAGCGACAAGACGGCTGCGGTGCTCCAAGCCGCCTAAGGTCTGCCCGCCGAATGGCGGGAGAACGTTTTACAAACCAATCGCGGCTGCGCAACTGTGCGGCCAATGAAAGGAATGAACCTTGAAGAAGAAGTTTCTGTCAATTGCCGCAATCGCGGCAACCGTGGCCTTGGGCCTGAGCGCCTGTGGCTCCGGATCCAGCGCCGCCACCGTGGACAACGGGGATAAGAAGGACGTGAGCATCGCCGTGTTCAACGGCTGGGATGAGGGCATTGCCGCGTCCGAGCTGTGGAAGTCGATCCTGGATGAGAAGGGCTACAACGTCGAGCTGAAGAACGCCGACGTTGCCCCTGTCTTCTCGGGCCTGTCGACCGGCGACTACGACCTGACGCTGGACACCTGGCTGCCGGTCACGCACAAGACCCTCATGGACAAGTACGGGAAGGACATTTCCGAGCTCGGCAAGTGGAACAGCGAGGCCAAGCTGACCATCGCCGTGAACAAGGACGCCCCCATCGACTCGCTGGACCAGCTGGCAGCCAACGCGGACAAGTTCGGGAACAAGATTGTGGGCATTGAAGCAGGCGCGGGCCTGACCGAGGCCACCAACAAGAAGGTGATTCCGGACTACGGTCTGGAGAAGATGGACTACGTCACCTCCTCCACCCCGGCGATGCTCTCGGAGCTGAAGGCCGCCACCACCAAGGGTGAGAACATCGCCGTCACCCTGTGGCGCCCGCACTGGGCCTATGACGCCTTCGACATCAAGGACCTCAAGGACCCCAAGGGGGCGCTGGGCGCGGCCGAGGGCATCTACGGCTACTCACGCATGGACTTTGACAAGGACTACCCGAAGCTTGACGGCTGGCTGAAGAACTTCAAGATGGACTCCAAGCACCTGTACTCGCTGGAGAACGCCATGTTCAACGGGGCGAAGACGGACGACCACGGCCCGGCCGTGAAGAAGTGGATCGCCGACAACCAGGAATGGGTCGACGCCCTGACCGAGTCCGCTCCGGCCGCGAAGGCAGCGGCCACACCGACCCCGGCGAAGTAATCCCCGGTTTCGCGGCGGCGGGGCCGGCATTCCCTCGGCGACTTTCCGACCTTCGGCCGCGGGCGGCCTCAAGTCTCCCTGACGTCGCCTACGGGAACACCAACCCCGCCGCCGGGCCAGCCTGTCAGACCCCCCAACGCGGTATCACCGTTGGCGCGTTTTGCGGGAACGCGGTATCACCGTTGGCGCGTTTTGCGGGAACGCGGTATCACCGTTGGCGCGTTTTGCGGGAACGCGGTATCACCGTTGGCGCGTTTTGCGGGAACGCGGTATCACCGTTGGCGCGTTTTGCGGGAACGCGGTATCACCGTTGGCGCGTTTTGCGGGAACGCGGTATCACCGTTGGCGCCTATTGTCAGCTTGCGCCGGCGGGGAACTCGGAATCTGAATACTCCCGGCCCAGTCCGGACGGAACGGGCGCGCCCGGCACGGAACCGGGGCCGTGGCGCGCTTCTTCGTTGGCCCGCAGCTCCACCCGCCGGATCTTCCCGGAGATGGTCTTGGGCAGTTCGGCAAACTCCAGCCGGCGGATCCGCTTGTACGCCGGCAGGTGTTCGCGGCAGAACGCAAAGATCTGCCCCGCGAGCTCGTCGCTGGGCTCGTAGGCGGCGGCCAGCACCACATAGGCCTTCGGCACATTCAGGCGCAGCTCGTCAGGGGAGGGGACCACGGCCGCCTCCGCAACCGCCGGGTGCTCAATCAACACGCTCTCCAGCTCAAACGGGGAGAGCCGGTAGTCGGAGGACTTGAAGACGTCGTCGCTGCGCCCGATGTAGGTCAGGATGCCGTTCTCGTCCCGGCTGGCCACGTCCCCGGTGTGGTAGTAGCCGCCCCTAAAGGCCTCCGCCGTCTTGGCGGGGTCGCCAAAGTAGCCCTTGGTGAGCCCCACGGGGGCGGGGTCCAGACGCAGGCAAAGCTCGCCGTCGTCCGTTTCCTCCCCGGTGAGCAGGTCCACCAGTACCACGTCGTAGCCGGGCAGGGGACGTCCCATGGAGCCGATCTTGATGGGCTGGCCGGGCGTATTGGCCACCTGGACGGTGGTCTCGGTCTGGCCGAAGCCGTCCCTGATCAGCTGACCCCAGGCGCGCTCCACCTGGTCGATCACCTCGGCGTTGAGCGGCTCGCCGGCGGAAACCACCTTGGTGGGCGGGGACTTGAGCAGCGTCAGATCGGCCTGAATGAGCATGCGCCACACGGTGGGCGGGGCGCAGAAGCTGGTGACGTGCTCGGCGTCCATTTGCGCCATGAGGGCCTTGGCATCGAAGCGTGTGTAGTTGTAAACGAAGACGCAGGCCTCGGCAATCCACGGGGTGAAGACGTTGGACCAGGCGTGCTTGGCCCAGCCCGGGGAGGCGACGTTCAGGTGGACGTCGCCGGGTTCCAGCCCGATCCAGAACATGGTGGAGAGGTGGCCCACGGGGTAGGACGTGTGCGTGTGCTCCACGAGCTTGGCCTTGGACGTGGTGCCGGAAGTGAAGTAGAGCAGCATGGTTTCATCGGCCCTGGTGGGGGCGTCCGGCGTGAAGTCCTTGGCTGAATGGGTCGACTCAGAGTAGTCCAGGACGGCCCGGCCGGCGTCTGCGGTTGATCCGGTTCCGGCGCCGATGCGCACCAGCGCGTAATCTCCGGGCACGTCGGCGAACTTGGCGATGTCCTCAGCCCGGGCGCCCACCCACCGGGCCGCACCGCGCTCCACCCTGTCACGCAGATCGGCCGGACCCATCATGGTGGTGGTGGGGATCATGACGACGCCGAGCTTGATGCAGGCCAGCATGAGCTCCCACAGTTCCACCTGGTTGCCGAGCATGATGATCATGTGGTCGCCGCGGTGGATGCCCTCCCCGCGGAGCCAGTTGGCCACCTGGTTGGACCGCAGCGAGAGGTCCTTGAAGCTGCGGCGGGTGGCGGTGCCGTCCTGTTCCACGATGACCAGCGCGGGGTTGTTGCCGGTAGCCGGGTCCCGGGCGATTTGATCGATCCAGTCCAGGGCAAAGTTGAACTCGGTGAATGCCGGCCAGGTGAATTCCCTTTGGGCCCTGGCGTTGTCAAGCCGCATCTCCAGCAGTTTGTTGCGGGCCGCGCGGAATTCTTCAGTGACGTTCATGGTGAGCACCTTTCGGCGTCGTTGCCGGAATGTTGGGCCTGGGGTCCAGGCGTTCGTTCACTTTGAAATATACGCGCAGCCGGTGGTCTGGCGCCCTACTTCCACCATGTGTCCAGCAGGGACACCGGCGTGGTGCGCTTGTGC
Source organism: Arthrobacter livingstonensis (assembly GCF_003219815.1). Classification (GTDB taxonomy): domain Bacteria; phylum Actinomycetota; class Actinomycetes; order Actinomycetales; family Micrococcaceae; genus Specibacter; species Specibacter livingstonensis. The sequence goes on along the minus strand of NZ_QJVD01000025.1, from coordinate 28,633 downwards.
CGGCTTTGCAGGTAGCGCCGTTCAATGCCCGACGCCGAGACCTCGCCGATGTCGCGGCCCTCCAGGTAGTCGTCAATCTCGTCATAGCTGATGCCGAGTTCGTCCTCGTCGGTGCGCCCGGGCTTTCCATCCAGCAGGTCTGCGGTGGGCACCTTGGCCCAGAGCAGTTCGGGGGCGCCGAGTTCGCGCAGCAGGGCCCGGTTTTGGCGCTTGTTCAAGGTGAACAGCGGCAGGATGTCCGCTCCGCCGTCGCCAAACTTCGTAAAGAATCCCGTGACGGACTCGGCCGCGTGGTCGGTGCCGACCACCAGCAGGTTGTCGTGGCCGGCCAGCGCATACTGGGCAATCATGCGGGAGCGGGCCTTGATGTTGCCCTTGTTGAAGTCGGAGACGTCCTCCGTGGCGGTCTTGGCAAATTCCGCCTCAAAGCCGTCCACGGCCGCGGCAATGTTGAAGGTGCGTTCCGTCTTGGCCTGGATGAAGCCCATGGCCGCCTGTGCGTCATCTTCGTCGTGCTGGACGCCGTAGGGCAGGCGGACGGCGATGAAGTTGGCATCGATGCCCTCCTGCGCCAGCGATTCAACGGCGAGCTGTGCCAGGCGGCCGGCCAGTGTGGAGTCGATGCCGCCGCTGATGCCCAGCACATAGCCCCTGGTGCCCGTGGCCTTGAGGTAGTCCTTGAGGAAATCCACGCGCCGCTTGATTTCCGCAGCCGGGTCAATCCGGGGCTGGACGCCTAGTTCTGCAATGATCTGTGCCTGGAGTTCGCGCATGGGACTAAGGCTAGCGCGTGGATGTAACCGGCGTGTTACGGGGCCGGGTCCCGCCCTGCAGTTGGCGGATGCGCCTCTTCCCAAATGACGCCCATTTCATCCATGGACTGCTCAACAATCCTGGTCATGGCCGCATGTGCAGCCGCGCCGTCACGCCTCTGGATGGCATTGGCAACATCCACGTGGAACTGCATGGCCTCATGGTTGGGGCTGTGCGGCATGAGGCCATGCTCAATGCGGCCCTTGAGAACCTCGGTCACAAGTGAATTGAGTTGGGCGAACATTTCATTGCCGGAGGCTTCCAGCAATTTTGCGTGGAAGAGCACGTCGAGCTTGAGGAACTCGGCAATGTTGGAATCGTGGCCTCTGGCCCACATTTTGGCCGACAGCGACACCAGCTCGCTGGCATCGGCAAAACTGGCACGTTCTGCAGCAAGTTTCGCCGCTTGGGGTTCGACGGCGGAACGCAGCTCCCCGAGGCTGCGCAGCTGGTCGATGCGGTCATTCGAGGCCAGGCGCCACCGGATGACATGGGGATCATACAAGTTCCAAGCCGATGCGGCTTGGACCACCGTGCCCAGGCGGCGCCGTGATGCCACCAGACCCAGGGACGACAGGACCCTGATGACCTCCCGGATGACGGATCGCGAAACGCCATAGCGTGCCTCCAGCTCCTCGATCCGGAGCACGGCGTGGGGCGGAAATTCCCGCGTCACCACCGCCAGGCCGAGTTTGTCGACAAGCGCCGAGTGCAGATATTCCCGGGGGAGCCCGGTGGATGGAACTCCCCCGGCCGCCCCCGAGCCGTGATCGGGGGCGGGTGGTGGTGGCTCAACTGTCCGGGGGGCGGTCATGAGTGCATCATACCGATTGGATCACGGTCGTTGATAAGTATGTTTTATGTGACTAACATCGCAAATACGGCATATGTGTTTTGATGCCACATAGTTGTTTGGAGCCTTGAGGCTCCGGCCCAAAAGAAAAGGAAGTCGTAATGAAGCGACGCTCTGTACTCCAGCTTCTCGCTGTTGCAGTTGTGGTTCCGTTTGGTGTTGCTGCCTGTGGCGGCGGCGAAGGAAAAGCCTCCGACACGGTTCGCGTCACGCTGGCCAACCATGTGTGGACCGACGGCATCAAGGCCGCCATCCCGGAATTTGAGAAAGAGTCAGGACTGAAGGTCGAACTGACCCAGCTTGGCGAAGACCAGCTCTCCGACCAGTACAACGTCAAGCTCAACGCGGGCAGCGATGAAATTGATGTGATGATGTACCGCCCCCTGCAGGAGGGCAAGCAGTTCGCCAAGAACACGTATCTGGCCGACCTGACCAAGCACGTCAGCTCGGATGCGTCGTGGGACTGGAAGGACTTCCAGCCGGGACCGGTCACCGCCAGCACCTTTGACGGCAAGGTGGTCGGCGTCCCGATCATCACCGAGCGCGAGGTGCTCTACTACCGCAAGGACCTCCTCGAAGCGGCGGGGGTGGCCGTTCCCAAGACCATGGAGGAGCTAGAAGCAGCGGCCAAGAAGATTTCCGCGGCCAACAAGGGAATTGCCGGGTTCGTGGCCCGCACCAACAAGTCCGCGGCGGTCACGCAGTTTTCCAGCTTCCTGTACAGCTTCGGCGGGGACTTCATGGACGATTCCGGGAAGTCGACCATCGCCACGCCTGAGGCCAAGGCCGCCTACGCGTTTTATGGCGGCTTGATCAACAAGTACGGTCCCGCCAACGTCAGCACGGACATGAGCTGGCCGGAGGCCATGGCAATCTTCACGCAGGGCAATGCGGCCTTCTACACCGAGGCCGATTCCCTGTACAAGAACGCCACCGACACCGCAAAGTCCAAGGTTGCCGACAAGGTCGGGTTCGCCGCTCTGCCGGCGGGCCCCGCGGGCTCCAAGCCCTACAACATCCCCTCATGGGGCCTTGCCATCAACTCGGCCTCCGGAAACCAGGACAACGCCTGGAAATTCATCCAGTGGGCAACATCCAAGGAACGGACCCTTGCCGCCCAGAAGGCCGGCGTCCCCGGACCGCGCAGTTCCGTCTGGGCGGACGCTGACGGCATCTCGACATACCCGAAGGACCTGGCCGAGGCCATCGCCTTCAGTGCCGAACACGGGGTGGGCCACGACCGTCCCCTGGTGATTGCCGTTGGCAAGGCGCGTGAGATTGTCGGGGAACCGATCGTCACCGCCATCACGGGCGGTGATTCCGCCGCCGCCGCGGCAACATCCAATGACGCGTTCCAGAAGTTCCTGGAAAGCGACAAGTAGCAGAGCCTTTCTGTGCGGCAGGGCAGCCCCGTTGGCTGCCTTGCCGCACCGCCGCACCGGGCTGTGCGTGCAGGCCCATCCGTCCCAACTCTTTAGGTGAACCATGTCTGTTTCTTATACGACCCCAACCCGTGCAAAGGGGGTGGCGAAGCCGAGGACCTTCTCCGACTGGGCCAACAAGCACAGAAAATGGCTGTTTGCGGCCCCGGCCATGATCTTCGTTGGACTGCTCATCATTTTCCCGTTGGTGTGGACCATCTACCTGAGCCTGACGGATGCGCACGGTTCGGTGCGGGCGCCGTCGGATTTCATCGGCTTGAAAAACTACCTGACGGTCCTTTCCGACACCGACCGCTTTTGGCCCGCGGCCGGGCGGACCGCCTACTTCACCTTTAGCGCGCTGGCTGTCGAAATGGTCCTCGGCATGATCATTGCCCTTCTTCTCTGGCGTCCCTTCCGTGGGGAGAAATGGGTCCGCGTCGCCATCCTGCTTCCGCTGGTGGCAACACCGGTGGCGGTCGGCATGATGTGGCGTTTGATCTTTGACCCCAACATCGGCTTCGCGAACCAGATGCTCGGCTGGGTGGGCATTCCCCCGCAACCGTTGCTGTCAGGGCAGTACACGGCCCTTCCCACCACCATCTTCATGGACATTTGGCAGTGGACGCCGATGGTGGTGCTGATTCTGCTGGCCGGGCTGACGTCGCTCTCGGATGAACCCGACGAGGCCGCACGCGTTGACGGTGCCAACGCCAGGCAGCGGTTCTTTTACGTCACCTTGCCGCTGATCATGCCAACCGTGATCGTCGCCATCCTGCTGCGCAGCATTGACGCATTGAAAACCTTTGACACTCTCTACGCCACGAAGGGCAAGGGCGGAGGGTCCTTCCATGAGGTGGAGACGCTGAATGTGTACGCGTACGGGCTGAGCTTCGACTACAACGAATACGGCGTTGCCTCCGCCGTGCTCATGATCTTCTTCCTCATCATCATCGCGTTCATGTGGATTCTGACCCGGCGCAGGAAAGGCGCGAAGCAATGAGCAAATCACTTCTGTCCGCCGGCAGCACCCAAGTGGATCCGCACGGCACCGCGCGGCCGGTCCGCCGCCGCAAGCCGCTGTCCGTGCGTGCCTACAAATGGTTCCGCGTTGGTGCGCTCACCGTCGTGGTTCTGGCCCTGCTGGCCCCCCTGGCCTGGCTTTTCGCGTCATCGCTGAAAACCAACGTTGACATTTACGACGCCACAAAGACGATCGTCTTTACCCCGACGTTGGAGAACTACGTCAACGTCATCACCCGCAACAACTACTTTGTCTACATTTTCAACAGCTTCTGGGTGGCGTTCGTCTCCACGGTGCTTTCGCTGGTCCTGGGCGTCCCCGCCGCCTACGCCATGAGCAGGTTCACCATGCAGCGTTCGGCCCTGGTGGTGCTGATGGCCCGCGTCATCCCCGGGATTTCCCTCCTGGTGCCGTGGTACTACGTATTCTCCAACATGCGCATGGTGGGCGGATTCACCGTCCTCATTTTGAGCCACATGTTCGTGGCGCTGCCATTGATTGTGTACATCATGATGAGCTACTTCGACTCCATGCCGCTGGAACTGGAGGAGTCCGCCCAGGTCGACGGATTGACCCCGATCGGCGCATTCCAGAAGATCACACTCCCGCTGTCCGTGGGCGGCATGGCGACGGCGGGGATCCTGGCGTTCATCTTTTCGTGGAACAACTTCATGTTTGCGCTGGTGCTCTCCGGCGCCCACACGAAAACCCTCCCGGTGGCGATCTTTGACTTTGTCTCCTACGCCAGCATCGACTGGGGCGGGCTCATGGCCGCGGCAACGGTGGTCACCGTGCCGATCATGGTCATCGCCCTTTTCACGCAAAAATACATCGTCTCCGGCATGACTGCCGGCGCAACCAAGGGATAGGCGCGCATTCGTGACCCGCATTGTCAAAGTAGAAACCTTTCTCGTCCCGCCGCGCTGGCTGTTTGTGCGGATCGAGACCGCCAGCGGGATTGTGGGTTGGGGGGAGGCCACGTGCGAGGGCAGGAGCGAAACCGTGCGCACCGCCGTCGAACAGCTCTCCGAAATTCTCATGGGGGCCGACGCGCTCCGCATCGAGGACCACTGGCAGGTCATGACCAAGGGTTCCTTCTACCGGGGCGGGCCCATCCTCGCCAGTGCGGTCTCGGGCCTGGACCAGGCGCTCTGGGATATTGCGGGCAAGCACTTCAACACCCCGGTCCACCAGCTCCTGGGCGGACACGTCCGCGACCGCATCCGCGCCTATGGCTGGGTGGGCGGGGACGAACCGGGTGAAGTCGCCGAGTCGATCCAGGCCCAGCTGGACGTTGGGCTGACGGCCGTGAAAATGAACGCCAGCGGGCGGATGTCCCCCGTGGCGTCGGTGGCGGAGATCGACGGCGTGGTCCGCCGGGTGGCGGCCGCCCGGGAAGTTCTCGGGGAGCACCGCGACGTTGCCGTCGACTTCCACGGGCGGTTTACCCTCGCCAACGCCCGCCGGGTGGCGCCGCTCCTGGAACCCTACCGGCCGTTCTTCCTGGAAGAGCCCGTGGTCCCGGAAAACACGCACCTGCTGCGGGAATTCACCCAGTCAACCACCACGCCGGTCTCCACGGGGGAAAGGCTATACAACCGGCAGGAATTCCTGCCGGCGCTGCAGGCCGGCATCGCCGTGGCACAGCCCGACCTCTCGCACGCCGGCGGCATCACCGAGGTGCGCAAAATAGCGGCGCTGGCAGAGGTCTATGACGTCCAGCTGGCCCCGCACTGTCCCCTCGGGCCCCTGGCGCTCGCCGCCTGCCTGCAGGTGGGGTTTGCCACGCCCAACTTCCTCATCCAGGAGCAAAGCATCGGCATCCACTACAACCAGGGTGCCGAGGTCCTTGACTACGTGCTGGACAAGAGCCCGCTGAAGTTTGTGGACGGCCACTTTGAGCGACTTCTTGGCCCTGGGCTGGGCATTGAAATTGATGAGCATGCCGTTCGTGAGGCCGATAAGCGCGGCCACGCCTGGCGTGGGCCGGTCTGGCGCCACGCCGACGGCTCCTTTGCGGAATGGTGAGGCGATGATGAACCAGACACCACAGGAATTCCTTGCCGGGGTTCGGGCGGCCAAGCTCGTGGCCATTGTGCGCGGCAGTTGCAGAGAAGCAGCAACGGCGGCCGCACTGGCGCTGATGGAGGAGGGGTTCCGCTATGTTGAAGTTGCATTGACTACGCCGGACGCTCCGGGCGTCATTGCCGCAGTCCGCGCAGCCGCACCGCCGGACGCGCTGGTGGGGGCCGGCACGGTCCTGAGCGTGAGCGACGTCCGGGAGGTGGAAGCCGCCGGTGCCCAATTCATCGTCACGCCCGCCCTGGCGGACTCCGTCCGCGAGGGCGTCCGCCGGGGCCTCCCGGTGCTGGCAGGGGCACTGACGCCCACCGAGGTGCATGAGGGAATGAGCCGCGGTGCCACCTTGATCAAGCTCTTTCCCGCCTTCATTGGGGGGCCGCGCTACCTCAAGGCGCTGCATGACCCGTTCCCGAACGTCCCCTTGATTGCGGTTGGCGGGGTTGGAGCCGGGGACGCGGCCGACTATTGGGATGCCGGCGCCGCCGCCGTTGGGCCGGGCAGCCCCCTGGTAGGGAATGCCGCGTCGGCCGGCGGTGACCTGGGCGGGATGCGCGCACGCGCCCGGGAGTACCTTCGGCGTGCTGCCGACCATTCCCGAGGGGAGAGCTGAGGGCCCGTGGCATCCGTTGACGTGTTGACCTTCGGCGAGACCATGGTCTCGCTGCGCTCCGAGGGGCCCCTGGCCCAGGGCGGCAACCTGGCCATGCATGCCGCCGGGGCGGAGTCGAACGTTGCTGTGGGCCTGTCCCGGCTGGGGCATTCGGTGCGCGCTGGGCCGGCCGTGTTGGGAGGGACCCGCACGGCGAATTCATCGAACGGCAGTTGCGGGCCGAGGGCGTGGACCTCAGTTTGGAAAGGGACAGTGGGCGGCCCACCGGGGTGATGTTCCTGGAACGGCGCACGGCGGACATCAGCCGGGCCTTTTATTACCGCCAGGGCTCGGCCGGTTCAGGCATCAGCCGCGCGGACCTCGAGCAGCCGCTCGCGGACGGTGCGAGAATCCTGCACCTGACCGGGATTACTCCGGCGTTGTCGGCGCACGCCCTCGATGCCGTTGCGTTCGCGGCTGAGATGGCGGCCGCGAGCGGCATGATGGTGTCGCTGGACGTCAATTTCCGCAGCAAGCTGTGGACCAGGGAGGCGGCGCGGGCCGTTCTTGCCCCGCTGACCAGGCATGCCGCCGTCGTCATAGCCTCCGATGACGAACTGGACCTTCTCTCCCGGCGGCCGCGCGGCGCGGATGCCGCAGGTGCAATCGCCGCTGAACTGCTGGAACGCGGCGTGCGCGACGTCGTCGTCAAGCTGGGTGCCCGGGGTGCGGACGCGTACACCGAAGACGGCATGAGCCACGTTGACGCGGTTTCGGTGGAAGCGGTGGACACCGTTGGCGCCGGGGACGCCTTTGTGGCCGGGTATCTCTCGGCGCTCCTTGACGGTGGGGACGTTGCCGTACGGCTCCGGCGCGGAGCGGTATTGGGTGCCTTTGCCGTGAGTACGGCCGGCGACTGGGAGGGGCTGCCGCGCAGGGATGAGGTGGGGCTCCTGGAATCGCTGGCCCCCGGCGGCACGGACCGCTAAAGGCGCCGCCTACGCGATGGTGTAGGAATTGAGCGGGCGGCCCGTGGTCCCGTAACTAAGGTCAAGCACCACCAGGCCCTTGCGTTCCAGGGCGCCCAGGTAGCGTTGGGCGGTGGGCCGGCTGACGCCCAGCCGCTCGGCGATCTCCGCGGCGCCGATGGGTCCCCCGGCGGCCCTCACGGCGTCGAGGACCTTCTGCATGGTGGGCTGCAAACGCGGCACGGGGGTCGGGGGGAGCACCGCCGCGGACCGGGTGTTGTACAGGCTGTCCACCATTGCCTGGTTCGCTGTTGGGGCGGAGTCCAGTGCCTGCCGCCACCGCTGGTAGGCCTCCAGCTGGGTGCGCAGCTGGTCAAAGCTGAACGGCTTGACCAGATAGTAGACCGCACCGCTGCTCATGGCCGACCTGACCGTGGCCAGGTCCCGCGCGGCGGTGATGATGATGCAGTCAACCTGGGCCCCGGCGGACTGCAGGGAACGCAGCAGTGAGAGCCCGTCCTCGTCCGGCAGATGCACGTCCAGCAGCAGCAGGTCGGGGGACAGCCGGGCAATGGCCTCCCGCGCGGACGCCGCGCTGTACACCTCGCCCACGCATTCGAAGCCGTCAACCCTGGCCACCCGTGCGGCATGGATGCCGGCCACCCTGAAGTCGTCGTCGACCACCAATGTCCTGATCAATGCGTGCCCCCTGCTTCGGTGTCTGCCGTGTCCTCGAGGTCCGCCGTTGCCGGCAGCCATACTTCAAAGTTACCTCCGGGCCCTGGGAACACATCGAGCGTGCCACCGGCGCGGTGCACAATCCGCCGCACCAGGGCCAGTCCGATGCCACGGCGCATGCCGGGCCGCGTGTCCTTCGTGGAATACCCGTCAACCACCACGGCGTCAATCTTGTCCGCCGGCACACCCGGGCCGTTGTCCCGGACGGCGATGAAAACGCCGTCGGCGTCGTCCAGCTGGACGCTCACGGTCCGGGGCCGCGGAGAATTGGCGAGGGCGTCCACCGCATTGTCCAGCAGGTTGCCGACGATAGTGAGCAGTTCCGACTGGTCCACCATCGGACGTTCCAGCCGGGACTCGGCAGTGACCTCGATCTGCACATCCTGTTCGGCCGCCACTGTGATCTTCGCCAGCAGCAGGGCGGCCAGTTCCGGCGGGGCGATGCGTGAACGCAGCCCCTCGCCCAGCGAGCGCGAGACGGCGGAGATTTGTGAGACATACGTCCTGGCCTGCTCCACGTCGCCCAGTTCCAGCAGCCCGTCGACAACGTACAGGCGGTTGGCGTATTCGTGCTCCAGCGCCCGCATGGCCTCCATCAGGCCCTGGACGGAGTGCAGGTCCCGCACCAGGCCCTCGATCTCGGTGCGGTCCCGCAGCGTGACCACGGAGCCGATGCTCCGCCCTCCGATGGACACCGGCATGCGGTTGACCACCAGCAGGGCGTCTTCCGTCAGTGCCACCTGATCCACCCCGTCCAGCGTGCCGGTGAGCAGCTCGCGCAGCCTGCCGGCCGGGACCAGCTCGGCCACGGGCGTCCCCAGAGCCGTCTCCTCGACCTTGAGCAGCCGCCGTGCCTCCTCGTTGATCACCGTCACCTTGCCGTCGTCGTCAAGCCCGACGACGGCCTCCCGGATCCCGTGCAGCAGCGCCTCGCGCTCCTGCAGCAGGAACGCGATCTCGGAGGGCTCAAGGTTGAAGGTGACGCGTTTGATCCGCCGGGACAACAGCAGCGAGCCGCCCACACTAAGGAGCAGCACCAGCGCCGAAAATCCGGCGATCAGCCAAATGTTCTGGGCTTGCTCGTCCTGCTCCTTCGTGTCCAGGATCCCCACGGACACCTGGCCGATCACGGTGCCGTCCGCACCGAAGATCGGGGCCTTGGCGTTGGCCGAAAGACCCAGGCTGCCCGGGTCAAAACCCAGGTGCGTCTTCCCGTCCAGGACGGCAACGGGCTCCTCCAGCTTCTTGCCGATGAGCGCGGGGTTTGGATGGGAAAACCGGATGCCGTTCCGGTCCGTGACCACCACATAGGCGGCATTTGCCGAGTCCGTGACCTGGTGGGCCAACGCGTCGATGGTCTCTCCGGGGTCCCCCGTCGCCAGGGCGGAGCGGACCGCCGGCATCGCTGCGGTGGTGGTGGCGATACCCAGGGCGCGGAGTTGGTACTGCCGGTCCAGTGTTTGGTTGCTGACAATCGTGAACAGGAAAGCGCCAAGGACCACTGCGAGTACCAGCAGGGAGAGCATGCTGAGCAGGATCTGTGTGGTCAGCGTCAGGGAACGGTGCCTGAAGCGGCGGACGTGTTGCGGGGAAATTCGGCTCACCGGAGCCGTTCTCCCGACGGGGCTGGAAGCGCGTTGCAGAAAATGCACAAAACATGCACTTTTGCGGATAAGTTGCACAACTTACTGAAGTCTTTTGGCACTGACCGTCTCTTTCTAAGCTCGACATAGTTTATGTGATCCGACTCACGTACGCGAACAAAACTTAGGAAGGGAACCAGTGACAACGGTGTCAGATTTACACAGAAGGGGCCACACGCCCACGGACCAGGGCGGCGGTGGGGGCGGGGAAGATGCGGGACGCATCGAAATCCATGGCCTGACCAAGCGCTACCTCACTCCGAAGGGCGAGACGTTCACGGCCATCCGTGACGTCTCGCTCACCGTCGAACCGGGCCAGTTTTGCGCCATCGTGGGGCCAACCGGCTGCGGCAAGTCGACCACCCTGGCGCAGGTCTCGGGCCTGGAGCGGCCAAGCGTCGGCTCCGTGAGCGTCGGCGGCCAGACCGTCGACGGCATCACCAACGGCGTGAGCTACATGTTCCAGGCGGACGCGCTTTTCCCCTGGAAGACCGTCCTGAACAATGTGCTGATTGGGCCGGTCCTGCTCGGCACGCCCAAGCGGGAGGCCACCGAGCTCGCCATGGACTGGCTGCGGCGCGTTGGCCTGTCCGGCTTCGAGGACCGCTACCCCCACCAGCTTTCCGGCGGCATGCGCAAGCGCGTCGCCATGGCGGCCGCGCTGATCAACAACCCGAGGATCCTGCTGATGGACGAGCCGTTCGGCGCGCTCGACGTGCAGACCAAGGCGATCATGCAGAACGAACTGCTGCAGCTCTGGGAGGGCCTTCGCCCCACGGTCCTGTTCATCACGCACGACCTGGATGAGGCGGTGGCGCTCGCCGACAAGGTGGTCATCATGACCAGCAGCCCGGGCGCCATCAAGAATGTCTTCGACATTGACCTGCCCCGGCCCCGGGGGGACGTCCAGCAAATCCGCCACGAAGAGCGTTTCCTGGAACTGCAGGGGCAGATCTGGGCCTCCCTCAAGGACGAGGTCACCCGGGCCTACCAGCAGACGGCAGGTGTACCAGCATGACATCGCTGACGCATAACGCACCCCTGGTTCATGAGCAGGAGGCCGAACTCAAGTCCGCGGCCCGACGCACCGTCACACGCCGGCGGACCTGGATATGGGTCGGCCGGATCCTGCTCGCCGTGGTCGTCATCGGTGGCTGGCAGTGGTTCACTGCGGTCGGCTGGGTCGACAAGTTCTTCTTCGGCCAGCCGACCGAAGTCTGGAACAGCCTGGTCACGCTCTTCAGGGATGGCACGGCCTTCGGTTCCATTTGGGAAAACCTGTGGATCACGGTTCAGGAAGCATTGCTGGGCTTCCTGCTTGGCACGCTCACCGGCGTCGTGCTGGGGATACTCCTGGGCTCCAACAGGTACCTGTCAGAGGTCGTGGGCCCCTACATCCGGATTGTGAACTCAATTCCCCGAATTGTCCTTGGCTCGATCTTCATCGTTGCCTTCGGTCTCGGCATGGGCCCCAAGGTCCTGCTGGCCGCAGTCCTCGTGTTCTTCGTGGTCTTCTTCAACGCCTTCCAGGGCGTCCGCGAGGTGGACCAGAACCTGATCTCGAACGTCCGCGTCCTGGGGGCCTCGCCGCTTCAGGTGGCCATGCACGTGACCATCCCGTCCGCCATGACCTGGATCATCGCCAGCCTGCACACGGCGTTCGGCTTCGCCATCATCGGCGCACTCGTTGCCGAGGTCCTCGGCGCCCAGCACGGCGTCGGGCTGATCATCAGCCAGGCACAGGGGACATTCGACCCCAACACGGTCTTCGCCTGCATGGTCATCATCGCGGTCATCACACTCGGCGCGGAATATCTCATCAGCCTGCTGGAGCATTCGCTGCTGAAATGGCGGCCGCCGAGCCGTTCCGAGGCACAGGCGATCTGAGAACCGCGTTTCATTCACTTAATTAGGCAAACACCCGGAATTCCGGGATAAACAATAAGGAAAAATCATGGTCAAGCACAAGATCTACGCGGTTGCAGCCACCGGAGCACTGGCGCTCAGCCTCGCTGCCTGCGGCGGCGGTGGCACCGGCGGCAGCAACGGGGCCAACGCCGGCTCCGCATCCCTCCCCACGGTCAAGATGATGGTGGGCGGCATCGACAAGCAGATTTACCTGCCTTACGAACTCGCCCAGCAGCTGGGTTTCTACAAGAAGTACGGCGTGAACGTGGAGCTTTCCACGGAGCAAAACGGCGGCGTGGGTGCCGAGGACGCCATGGCCTCCGGGCAGGTGGACATGGCCGGCGCCTGGTACGTCCACACCGTCGACTTCCAGGCCAAGGGCAAAGACGTCATCAACCTGGTCCAGCTCTCCGGTGCGCCGGGAGAACGCATCATGTGCGGCAATGACAGCGGCGTCCACTCGCCGGCGGACTTCAAGGGCAAGACGATGGGTGTCACCGACCTGGGCTCCGGCACTGACGAGCTGACCCAGTTTGTCGCCTCCAAGGCCGGCCTGACGAAGAAGGATTACCACACCCTCGCCGTCGGAGCCGGATCAACCGCCATCGCCGCCATCCAGCGCAAGTCCGCGGACTGCGTCATGACCACCCAGCCCACAGTCGGTGCCTTGGAGAGCAAGAAGCTCGCCTACACCGCCGTTGACCTGGCCACCGCGGCCGGCGCCACCAAGACACTCGGCGGCGACTGGCCTGCGGCAGGACTCCTGGCCAATGCGAGCTGGGTGAAGGATCACGAGGACGCCGCCCAAAAGGTGGTGGACGCACTGGTCGCCACCATGCATTGGATCGACACGCACTCGGCAGCGGACATCGCGAACAAGCTGCCGGCGTCATACGTCCAGAACAGCACCATCAGCAAGGAGCAGTACATTGCCGGGTTGACCACTGACAAGGGGCAGTTCCTGCCGGACGGCCTCATGCCTGCCGGCGGACCGAAGGTCATCTTCGCCATGGAGAAGGGGAACGGCGTGGACACCTCCAAGGTCACCATCCCAGGGACGTTCAACAACAAGTACGCGATTGCCGCGAACAAGTTGGAGGGTTTCACCACCACCACGACGCCGGCCGGCGCCGACGGGTAGGCCGGAAAGCAAAACTTAACAATCCTGTCCCGTTCTGCGCGCCACTCACATCGGGTGGCGCGCAGAACGGCGTCGTGCGCACGGCCCGTGGTGAGTCGTGCGCAGAACAGGCGCCCTGTCGGCGAACCATTTAGAATGGGAGCCATGACCCAGACACTCGCTGCCGACCGCGCCCGCCTGCTCGAACTCATCAAGGAACTGGCCGTGGTCCACGGCTTGGTGATCCTCTCCTCCGGCAAGGAGGCCGATTACTACATCGACCTGCGCCGCATCACCCTCCACCACGAGGCCTCACGCCTGGCCGGCCGCGTCATGCTCGCCATGCTGGACGACGCCGGCATCGAGTTTGAGACCGCCGGCGGCCTGACCATGGGCGCGGACCCCGTCGGCACTGCCCTGATGCATGCAGCGGCCGACGCCGGCCGGGACATCGACGCGTTCGTGGTGCGCAAGGCGCAAAAGTCCTACGGAATGGGCCGCCAAGTCGAGGGCCCCGGCGTCGACGGGCGCGACGTGGTGGTCCTCGAGGACACCTCCACCACCGGCGGCTCCGCCCTGACTGCGGTGGAAGCCGTGCGCAAGGCCGGGGGCAACATCAAGGCCGTCGCCGTGATCGTGGACCGCGACACCGGCGCCAAGGAGCGCATCGAAACCGAGGCAGGCGTCCCGTACCTGTTCGCATTCGGCAAGGACGAACTCGGCCTCGACTGACGCTTGCCTGTCGAGAACCCGGCGGCGACCGGGCACTTTGCAACCACGCAACACTTGAAAGGACCGTTTTGTCGAAGTTGTATTTCCGACATGGCGCCATGAATTCCGGCAAGTCGACCGGTCTGCTGCAGGTGGCGTACAACTACGAGGAACGCGGGCAGCGGGTGCTGCTGGCCAAACCCGGGATCGACACCAAGGGCGCCGGGGAAATTGAGTCCCGCCTCGGCATGAACCGCAGCGTGGACTTCCTCATCCAGCCCGACGACGACGCCCGCGCGGTCTATGCAGCCCACGCCGCTGGCGACGATCCCGACGCCCTGCTGGAACACGTCCAGGTCCCGCCAGTGGCCTGCCTGCTCATTGACGAGGCCCAGTTCCTGACGCCGGGGCAGGTCGATGACCTGTTCCGCATCGCCGTCCTGGACCGTATCCCGGTCATCGCCTACGGGCTCCGCACGGACTTCCGCACCCGGGCGTTCCCCGGCTCGGCCCGGCTGCTCGAGATTGCCCATTCCCTGGAGGAGCTCAAGACCATCTGCCGCTGTGGCCGCAAGGCCGTTTTCAACACCCGCCGCGTGGGTGACAAAGTGGTGTTTGACGGGGACCAGGTGGCCATTGACGGTGCGGACGTCTGGTACGAGTCACTGTGCGGGACCTGCTACCTGGAGGCTTCCGGCGGACAACTTCTGGCGTAGGCGACTCCTCAGCACGGTGCCCGCGGCTAGGGGATTCCAGCGGTTTCCGGTGTGGGCTGCCGGTTGAACTGGTGACAGCTGCTGAAACTGGTGTTAGAACGTCCTTTTGGTTGCCCATACCAGTACAATTGCCGGTCGTACGGCGTGGCTTTCTCCGACCTCTTTATTGGTTCCTGGCAGCCCGCGGGACAGGACGTTAGATGTGGGCGATCAGGTCCGCCACGGAACCTAGTACCTGGTCCGGCCGGAACGGATAGGCGTCAATGTCTTCCGGCTGGGTGATGCCGGTGAAGACCAGCACCGTGTGCAGGCCGGCCTCCATGCCGGCGATGATGTCGGTGTCCATCCGGTCCCCGATCATCGCCGTGGTCTCCGAGTGGGCCTCAATCCGGTTCATGGCGGAGCGAAACATCATGGGGTTCGGCTTGCCCACAACGTAGGGCTCGCGGTTGGTGGCCTTGGTGATCAGGGCGGCGATGGCGCCGGTGGCCGGCAGCGGACCTTCCGCGGACGGGCCCGTGGCATCCGGGTTGGTGGCGATGAAGCGTGCGCCGTCGCCGATGAGCCGGATGGCGCGGGTGATCGCCTCAAAGGAATACGTGCGGGTCTCGCCCAGCACCACATAGTCGGGGTTTTGGTCGGTGAGGATGAAGCCGGCCTCGTGCAGCGCCGTCGTCAGCCCGGCCTCGCCAATCACGAACGCCCGCCCGTGTGGCATCTGGGACTTGAGGAACTGGGCCGTGGCCAGCGCTGACGTCCAGAGGTTCTCCTCGGGCACCTCCAGCCCGGAGGCGTGCAGCCGGGCGGCGAGGTCCCGCGGGGTGTAGATGGAATTGTTCGTCAGCACCAGAAAGCGCCGGGATGTGTCCACCCAGCGCTGGATCAGCTCAGCCGCACCGGGGACGGCCTGGTTCTCATGGACCAGCACGCCGTCCATGTCGGTGAGCCAGCATTCAATGTCAGCGGGCGTGCGGTTGCTCAGCTTGTTCATGGTGCCTCCTGGTGACGTTGTTATCCTGGCATCAGTCTCTCAGATGTACGGCCCGCGCCGCCCATGCAGACGGCGTCACTGCGATGTCGGCCGAACGGCTAAAATTGGACGGTGACACCTCCCGCCGAGATCCCCGCCGCAGAATCCGTTGACCACCCGGAACTTCACCATGAGGTGGGCGTGGGTCCGTGGGAGGGCGAGCTGCCCGAGGGCGCCCAGTGGGATCCGGAACTGTTGGCCGGGGGCGACCGCCGCAACGTCCTGGACCAGTACCGCTACTGGACGATGGAGGCCATCATCGCCGAACTGGACACGCGCCGCCACGACTTCCACATCGCCATCGAAAACTGGCAGCACGACATGAACATCGGCACCGTGGTGCGCACCGCCAACGCGTTCCTGGCCAAGGAAGTGCACATCATCGGACGACGCCGGTGGAACCGCCGCGGCGCCATGGTCACCGACCGCTACCAGCATGTCCGCCACCACCCCACCGTGGACGAGTTTGTCGCCTGGGCACAAGGTGAGGGGCTGGCCATCATCGGCATCGACATTTTCCCCGATTCCGAAAAGCTTGAGACGTATGAGCTGCCGCGCAACTGCGTGCTGGTCTTTGGACAGGAGGGTCCCGGACTCAGCGAGGAAGTGCACGCCGCCGCGCAGGCCACGCTGTCAATTGAACAGTTCGGCTCCACCCGCTCGATCAATGCCGCCTCGGCGGCCGGCATTGCCATGCACGCCTGGATCCGCCGGCACGTTTTCAGCCAGAAGGTACCCTAAATAAAAATCATAGATTCTTCCCAGACCCTAGCCAGCAAAAACACAGCGGGTTTAGGCTCGGGCTTGTGCGGGCGCATAGGGTGCCCGACCGGTGAAAGAGTTCAAATGAGAACTTTGTTCAAATTCCCAAGAAACATTGCCAGGATCCTGGCCATCGGCGCGGCCACAGCCTGCGTCGCGGCCATGGGAAGTGCGGGTGCCATGGCGACCCCGCCTTCCCCGAACACGGCGTTCCCCGGTGCCGTCCCCAGCTGGGCCAAACCGGCCAACGACCAAGGTGCCGCCGCCGCGGACACCTCGGTGGAAGGCGAACTGTTTCTGCCGTTGCGCAACCCGGCTGGCGCAAAGGCGCTGGCCGGGGAAGTCTCCAACCCCCGCAGCAGCATGTACCAGAAGTCGTTGAGCCCGGCGCAGTGGATTGCCCGGTACTCGCCCACCAAAGCCGACTATGCCAACGTGGTCAGCTTCCTGAAGGCCAAGGGGATGACGATCACGGGCACCCCCGACAGCAGGCAGTACGTGGTGTTCCGCGGCAGCGCCTCTGAAGTGAATTCGGTCTTTGGCGCACAACTCCACAAGTACGATTTCAAGGGCACGACCCTTGTCGGTCCGTCGAAGGTGCCCACGCTGCCGAAGTCCATCGCTGCCTACGTCTCCGGCATCACCGTTGATCAGGGCGCGGCAAAACACCCGAACTACGCCACCCCGGATTCCGGACTAAATGCGACACCGCGGGCGCGCAGTGCCGCCCCGCAGGCGAAGACAGCCGCGTGTTCAAACTACTGGGGCCAGAACACCACCACCATCCCGGAGGCGTACGGCAAGACCAAGGCCCCGACCTTCATCTGCGGGTACACGCCGAAGCAAATCCAGTCCGCCTACGGCAAGGGCACCGTGGTGCGCGCAATGCCGGGGAACAGCGGCAGCCACGGGCATGCGCCGGACGGGAAAGGCCAGACAGTGGCGATCATTGATGCGTACGCGTCGCCGACCATCCTCGCGGACGCCAACACCTATTCGGCCGCCTACGGCCTCCCGCCCATGAACTCGAGCAACTACCGGCAAATTGTCCCGTCGCCGGGGGAGTTCAGGGATGAGGCGCTGTGTGGGTTCCCCAGCGGCTGGCAGCCGGAGCAGTCCCTCGACGTTGACGCCGTGCACGGCACGGCGCCAGGGGCCAAGATCCTCTACGTCGGCGGCAACAACTGCAACGCCGGGATCGACGTCGCACTCTCGAAGATCCTTGACGGCAAGCTGGCCAACATTGTCAGCAACAGCTACGGCAACATCGGCGAGGCAGTGTCGGCCAACTATCTTTTCGGCCAGGTCAACCTTGAGCTGCAGGCGGCGGGTGAAGGCATCGGCCTGTACTACTCCAGCGGCGACAGCGGCGACGAGACCATCAACCTCGGCTACACCGCGCCGGACTTCCCGGCCAGTTCCCCCTGGGTCACCGCGGTGGGCGGCACCAGCCTGGCCGTGAACAGGAACGGCTCGTACAAATTTGAGACCGGCTGGGGCGGCATTCTGGACCAAATCTCCAACGGCGCCTACACCTCCCCCCTCCCCGGGAACCTGTACGGCGGCGGGGCCGGCGGCGGTACCAGCGCCATCTTCGCGCAGCCGGACTACCAAAAGGGCACGGTGCCATCCTCACTGGCCAAGGGCATGCGGGTTGTCCCGGACATCTCCTCACTGGCGGACCCCTACACCGGCTACGTGGTCGGCATCAGCCCGATCAATGACGACACCACGCTGGCCACGGATCCATACACCACCGAGACCTACGGCGGCACGTCCCTGGCGTGCCCGCTCACCGCCGGCCAGATGGCGGTGGCGCAGCAGGTTTCGGGCAAGGTGCTCGGTTTCGCGAACCCGGCCATCTACGCCACCGCCAAGGCGCGCACCACCGCATTCACCGACGTAGTGCCGCAGCACGAGCAGCCGGTCCTCGCCTACACCAGCGCCAACAGCGGCAATCAGTACCTGCTTTCCATGGACCTTGACTCGTCGCTGTCCACGGCCAGGGGATATGACAATGTCACCGGCGTTGGGAGCATGAGCTACCGGTTTGCGCTGGCCATCAGCCAGCACAGACACCCCGGCGGCGGGGGAGGCAACTACGGCCATTAGGGCCTCCGGCACTGGGTAAAACTGAAACCACAACACAGGCGGGCTCCGGCACCCAGGCCGGGGCCCGCCATCGTGCGCGGGTAAAGTCCACAAAGCGGGCGCCGGCTTCATCTTCTTCTACACCGTGGTGGCAATCGCTAGGATGGGGGTAGCCATGCTGGAGGCGGCCAACAGCTTCGCCTCTTTGTACCGTTTAGCCCCAAGGAGCTTTTCATGCCCATTGCAACACCGGAGAAGTATGCCGAAATGATTGATCGTGCGAAGGTTGGCGGTTTCGCCTACCCGGCGGTCAACGTGACGTCTTCGCAGACGCTCAATGCCACGCTCCAGGGTTTCGCCGATGCCGGAACGGACGGGATTATCCAGGTTTCCACCGGAGGCGCCGCCTACTGGTCCGGTGCCGGTGTGAAGGACATGGTGGCCGGGTCCCTGGGCTTCGCGGCGTTCGCCCGCGAAGTGGCCAGGAATTACCCCATCAACGTTGCCCTGCACACCGACCACTGCCCGAAGGACAAGCTGGACGGCTTTGTGCTGCCGCTGCTGGCCGCGTCCGAGGCCGAGGTTGCGGCCGGGCGCGACCCGATCTTCAACTCGCACATGTGGGACGGCTCCGCCGAGACCCTGGAGGAAAACCTGCGGATCGGCCGGGAACTGCTGGCCCGCACCTCGGCAGCGCACATCATCCTTGAAGTTGAGATCGGCGCGGTGGGCGGGGAGGAGGACGGCGTGGAGAACGCCATCAACGACAAGCTGTATTCCACGGTGGCCGACGGCCTGGCCACGGTTGCGGCGCTGGGGGCCGGCGAGCACGGCCGCTACATTACGGCCCTGACGTTCGGCAATGTGCACGGCGTGTACAAGCCGGGCAACGTGAAGCTGCGACCGGAGATCCTCAAGGACATCCAGGAGCAGGTCGGCGCGAAGCTGGGCAAGGCGAGCCCGTTCGACCTCGTCTTCCACGGCGGTTCCGGCTCCTCCGAGCAGGAAATCAAGGACGCCGTTTCCTATGGCGTCATCAAGATGAACATCGACACGGACACGCAGTACGCCTACACCCGCCCGGTGGCCGGGCACATGCTCGCCAATTACGACGGCGTCCTGAAGGTGGACGGGGAGGTCGGCAATAAGAAGACGTACGATCCCCGCGTCTGGGGTGCCGCCGCCGAAAAGGGCCTGGCCGCCCGCGTGGTGGAAGCCGCGCAGCAGCTCGGCTCCGCCGGCAAGACCTTCAAGTAACGTGAGCGAGGAATTCCGCCGGAACCTCCTGGGCCCCGAGCCCACACTGCTCCCGGCCGAGGAGGATGTTCAGACCCGGCTGGCCGCCGGCGACGAAGCCGTTGACTTGGCCGCATCCCATCCGACGTCGTCCCTGCTGTGGGCCATTTTGGCGGACGAGGCGTACGTGGAGGGTCGGACCATTGAGTCCTATGCCTATGCACGCACCGGCTACCACCGCGGCCTGGACGCCCTGCGCCGCAACGGCTGGAAGGGAACTGGTCCGGTCCCGTTCTCGCATGAGGGCAACCGCGGCTTCCTGCGGGCGCTTTACGCGCTGGGCCGGGCTGCGGGCGCCATCGGCGAGTCCGACGAGGCTGCACGCATCTCGACGTTCCTGAACGACTCCGACCCGGCCGCGCGGGCCGCGATCGAGGCCGCGCTTTAAGGTTCCATGAAAAATGCCGCCGCTCCTGCTTTTTGCCACCGCTGTACGGGCGGCAGTTTGCGGGAGCGGCGGCATTTTCGTTTGGACGTGGTGGGTCCGCTTCAGCGTTGGGCCCACGCCGGCAGGGTTCCCTGGGCGAGGTACGAGGTTAGGGTGCCGGTGGGGCTTAGTTGCGGACCATGCTCAGTTTCCAGGTGTCCGGGCCGTTTTCCACGTAGTCGACGGCGAACTTGCCGGCGGAGCGCTGTTCCAGCTGGGCGAGCAGCGGCAGCGGGTTGTGGTTGGCCACCAGCAGGATGCCGCGGCCCGCGTCGAGGCCCTCGAGCGCGCCAAAGATGGTGGCGTGGCGGATGGCGTGCGGGATGACGCGCGTGTCCAGCTCGGACAGGCCGGGCTCATCATGACCGCCGCAGGCACAGCCACCCGTGGCGGGTGTGGGGGCGGACTCCGGGGCAACTGCCCGCTCCGGCAGGATGCCGGCCAGCGTGAGTGACGGATTCCGCGCCAGTGCCGGCACAATCAGCGAGGTGGCGTGGTCCAGAAATGCGACAGCGGCTTCCTCCAGGCGGCCCCCGGCGTACACGATTTTCGCCGGCACGTCCTGTTCTTGGAGATTTTTGACGGCCTCGGCCAGGCGGGCTTGGTGGCCGGCAGCCAGTTGTGCCACCAGGGTGTCCTGGCCAGTGGCGCCGGAGAGTTCCCGGGCAAGTGCGGCGGCCAGTGGCAGCAGCTCCCGTTCGGCAAAGTCCACCAGTTTCGCTTGATCCTCGCCGGCCAGCTCACCGGCGGCGCCCGCCGCGGCGGAGACCAGGTTTTTAGCCAGTGTTCCCAGTGTTCCGCCCGCTTCGGCCAAGCGGGTTTTGGCATCTTCGAGTGCCAAAGCCTCGGCGGAGGAGGAGGCGAGGACCAGATTGTTCACGGCAAATTTCCTTTTCTTCGTGGTTCGAATGGAGATTGTGAGTTTATATTACTACAATATATTCCGTGGAAAATAATATGTCGGGACCACCGCTGCGCGGGCCCAGGCCGGGCGGTACGGAGCCCGTCGCCCCAATCTCCAAGGCGCGCGCAGCGGTCCTTGAGCGTTTGCGTGCCGCCGCCGACCCGCTCACCGTGGACGCCTTGGCCGCCGAAACCGGCCAGCACGCGAACACGGTTCGCGAGCACCTGGACGCCCTGGCAGCTTCAGGCCTTGCCACAAGAACGACGGCGTCCCGTTCTGGCCGCGGCCGCCCCGCCTCCCTTTACGCCCCGGCCGTGCCGGATCCCCCGGCAGGCTACGCCGCCCTGGCCGCCGCGCTGGCCCGTCACATTGCGTCGACCAGCGCCGACCCCGCTGCAGCTGGCGACCAGGCCGGGCGCCAGTGGGCGCACGTCCTGGCGGGTGCAGACGGAGGCTCGCGGACGGACTCGGACGGCGCTACGGTTGGCGGTGCCGACTCGGACGGCGCCACGATTGGCGGTGCCGGCGCGGGTGCCAGTGACCGCCGACCACATCTGGCGCGCACGGGCGGGGCAATTTCCGCGCCTGCCGTGCCAGGCGCGGCCGCCCAGCTCAGGACCCGTCGCAATGTGGCCGCTTCGCTGCGCGACGCCGGTTTTGGCATCCAGGGCAACGCCGACGCCACCGACTTCTCGCTGACCACCTGTCCGATTCTGGCGGCGGCCCGGGAAAACACCTCTGTGGTCTGTGCCGTGCACCTGGGACTGGTCAAAGGCTTGCTGGAAGGCAGCGGCGTCCGGGAGGACGGCGTGGAGCTGGTTCCCTTCGCCGCGCCCGGCATCTGCACGCTGCACCTGCCGTCGGCTGCGGCCACGTGAGCGCCGCGACCAAGAGCGGCCCCTCCGGGGTTCGACCATCCAAAAATGGCCCGTCCAAGTCCGCGAGGTCCCGGCGCACCAAGGCATTTTTGCGCAGGCCCGGCTTCCGCATGCTGTTCCTGCTGCCGGCCGGCGCGGCATTGCTGGTGGGCCTGAACGCCGGGCTGCAGCTGCTCGGTGCCGACGCGCCCGTCAAGCTCGAGCGGTTCCCGGAGATCCACGGCATGCTGCTCGTCTTGAGTTTTGTGGGCACGGTGATTGCGCTGGAACGCTCCGTGGCACTGGGAAAGGCGGCCGGTTACCTGTCGCCGGCGCTGCTCGGCATTGCAGGGCTGCTGATGATTTCCCCGCTGCCCCTGCTCGTGGGCAAGCTGGTGCTGCTGGCGGGCACCATCGCCATGGTCCTGGTGTACATCCCGCTGTGGCGGCGCCAGCGGGACAACGTGGTGCTGATCCAGGTCCTCGGCGGCGTGGCGGCAGTCGGGGCTGCGGCGCTGTGGCTGCGCGTGCCCAGCATCGCGGTCCTGCTGCCGTTCCTGATCAGCTTTGTGGTCCTGACCATTGCCGGGGAACGGCTGGAACTGGCCAGGATCGGCATCGCCAGCCCGCGCGCCGAGCCCCTCCTGACGTCGCTGGCCTTCGCCATGACCATGGCCACTGTGGCCACGCTGTTGTGGCCCGCCGCCGGCTATCCGCTCTTTGGGCTGTCGCTGCTGGCCATGGTTGCCTGGCTGGCCGGTTACGACGCGGCGCGCAAGACCATCCGCGGCCAGGGCCTGCCGCGCTACATTGCCGCGTGCCTGCTGGCGGGATACGGCTGGTTGGCGATTGCCGGCGTCGTGCTGGCCCTGCATGACACGACACTGACCGGCGCCTCGTACGACGTCGTCCTCCACGCCGTGTTCCTTGGCTTCACCATCTCGATGATCATGGCCCACGCCCCCGTGATCCTGCCCGCCGTGCTGCGCAAGCCGCTGCCGTACACCGAACTGTTCTGGGTGCCGGCCGTGCTGCTGCACCTTTCGCTGCTCATCAGACTGGGACTGGGCGACGCCGGCGGCCTCCACGGCGCGTGGGTCACCGGCGGCGTGCTAAATGTCATCGCCATCCTGCTTTTTGCCGTCATGGCGTTCTGGCAGGCCACCCATCCACCGAAGGCTGTTGCGTGAACATCAATCTGGCCCCGCCCGGGAAACCGGGTGCCCCGCAGGGTCCCGCCGGCATGAACCGGGCCGGCTGGCACCTGCGCGCCAACGCCCCCGCAGTCTTCTGGCTCGTGGCGCTGGTGGTGGTGGTCCTCATCCACCGCAACGTGCCGGCTTCGGGCTGGCTCATGGTGCACCTGCTGTTCCTGGGCGCCGTGACCAACTCGATCCTGGTGTGGAGCTGGCACTTTGCCCAGGCACTGCTGCGCGGTCCCACCCCCAGCCAGCGCGGCATGGCGGTCCGGCTGGTGCTGCTTAATGTGGCGGTGCTGGCCGTGGTCGTGTCCATGGTGGCGAACATTTGGCTGCTGACACTGCTGGGCAGCATCCTGGTTGGTGCCGTGGTGGCGGCCCATGCCGTGGTGCTGGGGCTGCGCGCGCGCAAGGCCCTGCCCTCCCGCTTTGGCGCCACCGTCTGGTACTACGTTGCCGCGTGCCTGCTGCTGCCCGTCGGCGCCGGGGTGGGCGCCGCGCTCGCCGCCAATGTGGGCGGCGAGGCGCACGCGCGGCTGTTGCTGGTCCACCTGGCGGTCAACGTGCTGGGCTTTGTTGGCCTGACCGTCCTGGGCACGTTGATGACGCTGCTGCCCACCATGCTGCGCACCCGTGTGGCCGACGGCGCCGATTCCGTCGCCCGGCACGGCGTTTTTGCGCTGCTGGCCGGGGTGCTCCTGACCACCGCGGGGGCCGCTGCCGGCGTCATGTTCCTGTGCACAGTGGGCCTGCTCGTGTATCTGGGCGGCGTGGTTTACGTGTGCATTCCGCTGGCGAAGGCGGTGCGCGGCAAGCCGCCGGTGACCTTTGCGCCGCTTTCCGCCATTGCCGCGCTGGTGTGGCTGGCCGCGTCGCTCGTGTGGCTGGTGGGGCTGACGGCGACCTCCGGCTCTTGGAACGGGCTGCATCACGGCATCGAGTCCGTGGCGCCCGTGCTGGCGGCAGGGTTCGCGGCACAGGTACTGGGCGCCGCGCTGAGCTACCTGCTGCCGGTGGTTTTGGGCGGCGGCCCTGCGATGGTCAAGCATCGCACCGCCATCCTGGACAGGGCCGCCGTGTTCCGCGTGGTCCTGACCAACAGCGCACTCCTGGCGTCACTGCTGCCCGTGCCCAGCCTGGTCCGGGTGGGCACCACTTTTCTGGTCCTGGCCGGGCTGGCCTGGTTCCTGCCGCTGCTGGGCATGGCCCTGCTGCAAAAACGTCCCGAAAGTTCGACGCCGGGTGCCCGGCCCGGTGCCCCTGCCGCAGCTTCCGCTGCGGCTTCCCCGGCGGCGGCGCCGGCAGGCACCGCGACCGCCTACAACCCGGCCCCGGGCCGAAGGTGGGGGATGGCGGCAGCCGGACTGGCCGTCGTCGTACTGGTGATGGTGGCGGGGATCGTGGCGGACCCGACAGCCCTGCCGGGACTCACCCGGGCCGGGGACCAAACTGCCGTCACGGCCACCGGGAAGACCACCACGGTGGAAATGACGATGAAGAACATGCGCTTCCACCCGGACAAGGTGGACGTGCCGGTGGGCAACCGGCTGGTCATCCATGTCACGAACGTGGACAGCATGGTGCACGACCTCGTCACGGCCGGCGGTGCGGAATCCGGGAGGCTGTATCCGGGGGAGCAGGCCACCGTGGACGTCGGCGTGATCGGCGCCCCCATGGACGGCTGGTGCAGCATTGTGGGGCACCGGCAACAGGGCATGGTGTTCAGCATCGTCGCCACCGGGGCGGCGCCAACGGCCAGTGACATGGCGGGCATGGACCACGGGATGGCCACCGCCGGTCCAAGCGCCGCGTCGCAACTGGACTTCATGAAGGAGCCTGCCGCCGGCTTCACCGCGCACAACGCGGTGATCCCGCCGCTGCCTACCGGGACCGTGCACAACGTCACCATGAAGGTGACCGACCAGCTGACGGAGGTGGCCGCCGGCGTGAAGCAAACGCTGTGGACATACAACGGCTCGGCGCCGGGGCCCACGCTGCGGGGGAAAATTGGCGACACGTTCAAGGTCACCCTCATCAACGACGCCACGATGGGCCACTCGATCGACTTCCACGCCGGCGCGCTGGCACCTGATGTGCCCATGCGCACCATCAACCCGGGTGAGCGGCTGACCTACACGTTCACAGCCACGCGCGCGGGGATCTGGATGTACCACTGCAGCACCATGCCCATGAGCCAGCACATCGCGAATGGCATGTTTGGCGCGGTGATCATCGACCCGCCGAAGCTGCCAAAGGTGGACAAGGAGTATGTGCTCATCCAGTCCGAGCTGTACCTGGGTCCGCAGGGCGGCGTCGCGGACTTGGCCAAGATCCAGGCGGACAAGCCGGACGCCGTGGTGTTCAACGGCTACGCCAACCAGTACGACTTCCGCCCGCTGACGGCCAAGGTTGGCGAGAAGGTGCGCGTCTGGGTGCTCGACGCCGGGCCCAACCGGGCGACGGCCTTCCACGTGGTGGGCGGCCAGTTCAGCACGGTGTGGAGCGAGGGCCGCTACCTGCTGGACGGCTCCGACCCGGCCGCCGGATCGCAGGCCCTTGCGCTGGCCCCGGCCCAGGGCGGCTTCGTGGAGCTGGCGTTCCCGCAGGCCGGCAACTACCCGTTCGTCTCGCATTACATGGTGGACGCCGAACGCGGCGCGCACGGGGTGTTCAAGGTGGCCGGCTGAATCGGTCCCGGGTGCGCTCCGCGCCGCGCCCGTGGTCGGGCATCGAAACCCCTGCCAACGCGCCACCTCTCGACTGGTGGGCGCCTTGTCGGGCATGATTCAGGCATGGAGAAGCTCGTTCCGTCGCCGGCCGCTGTCGCCGCCTTCGGTGATCTTGCCGCAGACGTTGCAAATGCGGGCGTCACGGTCGGGAAAATGTTTGGCTCCACGTCCCTCATGGTGGCCGGCAAGGCAATCGGCGCCCTGTACGGCGACGCCGTCGCCTTCAAACTGGGACGGGACTCCGCTGGCCATGCCGCTGCTCTCGCGCTTCCGGGCGCTGCGCTCTTTGACCCTTCCGGGATGAACCGGCCGTTCAAGGACTGGGTGGTGGTGCCGCTGGCGGCGGCGGAGCTTTGGCCGTCACTGGTGGAAGCTGCGCTGGCATTAACGGGCCGCTGACCGTGGCTGGACGCAATCGGCGTGACCCGGGCTTGACGGCTGAAACTATGCTGGCACCATGACCTTCGCCAATGCTGGAACCCTTGGAACCCTCCCCGGCAAGCGGGACGAGCTGGTCACCCACCTCACTCGGCGCAGCAACATGCTGGGTGAAATCGGCTGCCTCGTCTACGAGGTCGGGGTTGCCGACGACCACCCGGACACCGTGTTCGTCGTCGAACTGTGGAAAGACGAGCAGTCTCATCAGGCCTCCCTCGCGCTGTCCGAGGTTCAGGAATCCATCGCCGCTGTCCGGCCGCTGTTGTCGGGCGAGTTTGGCGGTTTCCGGTTCACGGTGGTGGGATCGCCGCTCCA
Organism: Arthrobacter livingstonensis; assembly: GCF_003219815.1. Classification (GTDB taxonomy): domain Bacteria; phylum Actinomycetota; class Actinomycetes; order Actinomycetales; family Micrococcaceae; genus Specibacter; species Specibacter livingstonensis. The sequence goes on along the minus strand of NZ_QJVD01000025.1, from coordinate 1,999 downwards.
CGGCTGAGGCGACGTGTTCGATGGCCTCAGCGCTGCTTCAGGCCCGCGCTGCTTCAGGCCCGCACCACGGGCGTGGACATCCGCCGCCGCTTGCCCCCGCCGTCATTCGGCACAGCCTGGCGTGGCACTGGATCTGTCCCGGGCCCGGTGGCAAGCTGGGTATCCTAGCGGACGAAAGCGGGACAAAATATGGCTGCGACCGGGACGCGGGGCAGCGGGGCGAAGGTTGTCATTGTCGGGGCCGGGCCCGTGGGGTTGATGCTCGCCTGTGAGCTGGCGGGCGCAGGCATTGCCCCGGTCGTCCTCGAGCGGGCGGTTGAGCCCAGCGCAATGCCGAAGGGAAACGGTCTGGTGGGCGAAATCGCCACAGTCCTGGCGAAGCGCGGACTGCTGCGCGGGCAGAAGGGCCTGCACGCAATCCCCGTGCCCCGCTACTCCTTCGGAGCCCTGCCGCTGCGGCTGAACCCGCTGCGGCCCAACGCGCTGCGCATCCTGCCGATACCGCAACGGCGGCTGGAGCAGTTGCTCGAGGCACGTGCCCGCGCCTCGGGCGTGGACATCCGCCGCGGGCACGCCGTCACCGGATTCCACGACGACGGCGAAGGCGTGCTCGTGGAGGTCGCTTCCGGCCCCGGCGGCTACACACTCGACGCCGGATTCCTGGCCGGGTGCGACGGCGCCCACAGCTTCGTGCGGCACCACCTCGGCATCGACTTTCCGGGCACCACAGGCAGCCAGCTGGTGCGGATCGGGCACGTCACCATCCCGGCAGGCTCAGTCCGCCGGACCAGGAACACCGTCGAACTTCCCGGCGGCCGGCGGCTGGTGTTGTTCCAGGCCAACCACACGGCGACGGGTTCCCTCACGATCGCCCCGGTGTCGGCGCTGGACCGCGGCGCATCCAAGGAGCTTTACATCATCGCCGCCCAGGAGCCGCTCGACAGGCAGGAACCGGCTGAGCAAATTTCTTTGGAGGAGATGGAGTCCAGCATCAGGCGCGTGCTGGGCATCGGGCTGCCGATCAGCGGCGGACGGTGGCTGCGGTCCACGCTCGTCAACAGCCGTCAGGCGGAAAGGTACAGGGTTGGCCGGATCTTCCTCGCCGGCGACGCCGCCCACGTGTTTTCTGCCGGAGGGTCCTCGTTGAACACGGGGATGCTCGACGCCGTCGACCTCGCCTCCCGCCTGGCCGCGGTCCTGGGCGGCGCCGCGCCTCTTGAGACCCTCGAGGATTACCACACCGCGCGCCACGAGGCGGGCGAACAGACGCTGATGCAGACGCGGGCGCAGGCCGCGCTGTTGGCACCGGGGCCCGAGGCGGAGGCACTGCGGCAGGTTCTCCGCGCGGCGTTCGGCACCCGCAATCCCCACCGATACCTGGCGACCCTGCTCATCGGCAAACAGCCAGGGCAGCCGCGGCGGGGCTGACGGCTTCCACTGCGGCCACACCCGAAACGTGGCGGGGTCTGCAGGCGCGGCTGGCGAACGACGTCGTTCGTATTCTTGACGGGGGTGGCGCCCGGGCCAGGCGGCGCCGGCAGGGGAACGCCAATCCGGGTGGCCGATGCCGCATCCGTCGCAGGGGCAGGGGCAGGCAGGTTAGTCTCGAAGGGAGGACGCACAGAATCTAGCCATCGCGTTGCCTGTGGTTCCTTCCAAAACAAGGGGGAAGCTAAGCAATGGACATTGTCTCGATTGTGATCATCGCGGGTATTTGCATCCTTTGTCTGTTGCCAATACTGTTCCATTCCTTCCGAAGCTTTGACAAGGGCGCGGATGATATCGAGGCTCAAAATCCGGACGTTGCGCGGGCCATCAGGGATGCACGTCAACAAATTGACCGTGGCAGGGGCCGCTACGGCCCATAGCCACAGTGGCACACCATAGCCACAGCGGCACACTGCGGGGAGCGGTGACACGGCCGCCGCCGGGTTACCGGGTGTCTGTTCCGCCGCCGGTTCGGGGTGCGTGTGGGACGAGTTTGAGTCCGATTACGGCG
>NZ_QJVD01000024.1 GCF_003219815.1 Arthrobacter livingstonensis | reverse complement strand
ACTCATCAGAGTAGGTTGGTCGAGAAGACATGGGAACAATCCTTTCAGGAACTGTCTCACATCATTAGTACACCTCAGCCAAGCAGATCGAGCAAGGCAGACTGGTCTAGAGCCATCGTGTGTTTGTGTCCTTTTGTGAGTTCTTTGATCGGTACTCACTGACCATCGCACGATGGCTCTTCACATCAGAAATCCAATGCTCAGCAACCCGAAACTACACCACTCCACGGGACGTAACCAACAGCGCACCACCCTTAGCTCAGTCAAGGTCACCGCACTCGGTCCGTGACACCCGAATCCATGGTGGCATGCAGAGGTTCTGCGGGCTGATCCTAGGTTCGCGCATTCGCTGGCGTCATTAACACGGACGATTTGCGCGTCCGTCATCGAGAATGCGCCTCTTGTGGTTATCGATGGCCATCCGATTCTGGTTGTGTCCCGCGGAGGAAAGCGCCATTGCGAGCATCAATAGCCACTCCACTACGATGACTAAACCTCATGGTTTGGGGCGTACTTTCAGGGTCGCTCCGATTTTCTCCACGGATGCGAACCAGGAGAGCAGATCTTGATCGATGGCACCGATGACTGTCCTCATGTTGGCAAGCTGCGCCGCGATGCTGCTGTTGATGAGAGGTTCCAAATGGGCCACACGGTTTCGTAGCCGGTAGACGCCGTCGACTGCCCGTTCTAGCTCATGGACCGGGCGCCGAAGATGCGGGAAGGCATGGTGCAGGCCTTCATCCCAGAGCAGTTGTTTGCCGAGGTCCTTGCGGCCTGGCAGGAGGAAACGCCAGGTTCCCAAGGACAATGCGGCAAGAATGTCAGCGTGCAACGGATCGCGCCAGTCCTTGGGCCGGGCCCTAGTTGAATGACCGGCACGGTTTCTGGCTTCTGGTAGGTCCCGGCCAACGATCCGCTCCAGCAGGATAGAAGGATCCAGGAGCCAATCGCTGGCATGAGACATCCCCGTGACCGGATTGATCTGTCCTGCGTTCCAAACGCATAGTTGCTCGTCCAAGGCGTTGCGTAAGACGACCTCAAAAATGTGCAGCGCCTCGTACACCGCACCTGAGAGCTCAACGTTCCACCGGTAGAGCCGCACAGCACCCTGCAGGCTGCCTGCCGCGTCCAGGTACGGCGCCAACCTTGGAGGACTCAGCCGCCTCAGAAGGATCGCCTCAACACTTATTTGTTCGCGCCTGTTCACAGTAGTAAACTGTAGTAGAAGACAGGGGCAGGTTCCCTGTTATGGATTACTGAGGGTCCCACAGCCAGGAGCTGCGGGGCCCTCAGCTGTTAACGCCTGTCACGAATTCTGCTGTCATCGTCGTCGCCCATTCGCTTGCTGGTAAGCCCCGCGGATATTCCGCGACCTATTAACTGTTCGCAATTTGGCTTACAGACTTGTTCCCAAATTGGGCTGACCGGGGCGTCGAATGGGACGCAACCGGTCCCCAAATCATGGCCGATAGCGCTCCGCTGGCCCACCAACAAATCACCAAAGAGCATTCTCACCGCCCATCTTGGCCGCACGTCGGGCGGGACTCAAGCCACAGCGTGAACAACACGAATTATTGAGGCACGACGGCCGTTCATTCACAACCGGTGACATGTCATCCATCGTGTCGATGAACCTGCAAACGGCTATCAAACAGCAGCTCGGGCGCTACGCTGCAGGGCCTCGTCACGTTTTACTCACGTTTTTGAACGAAAACCGACCACAAATCATGACATATCAAGGGACCCCAACCAGGCCCTACTCCCCCGGAAACTAGCAGTTTTTGACGGTCAACGAAGACCGTTGGCATGAGACTCCTGAGTTTCTCTTGGCCGCCGGTTCGAGTCCGGCCCGGGGCACAACATGCCTCTGACCTGCGGTTATGCTTCGCAGGTCAGAGCCATTTAAGACCAAAAACGGCCCAGGTCATCTTTTACTCATCTTTTTCAGCAAAATTTTCCTGGATTTCCGGTCATCTATTTCAGCGCGGCTCACTCATCTTTTTGACCCCTGTCCCACGATGCGAGCAGCAGTTATGAGGAACTTCTGGATCCACATGGACCACCGCCACGCCATTGAAAGGTGCTGGATTGCCAGATCGGCAGTAGCCACCTTCGCGGACCAACCGCTGAAGCTTTAATGAACTCCGCTAGTTCACGGCAATACCGTATCTGAGGTGGGACTCGAACCCTGAATTAGCCCCTGCAAACACATGGCACCCGCGGAAAATTGCGGATACCCGCCCCAGTTCGACGCTATCCGAACCCTTCCGGCGGAAAATATGTTGACACTGTCAACGCTCCCATTGAGCCAACGGGCAGGCTTTGACTGAACCGGCTACATTCAGGCTTGATAGATGGCGCTTGCCGCGCCGGCGGGCGCGGCGCCGATGCCTTCAAGGTAAAGTTCTTGCCCTCTTATTGACACCATCAGCCGCACTGCTCTGCCGTGGTCGTCCACACAAACGGGGAACACCGACTAGCCCTGATCCTGATGCTCTCGGATGAAAATCTATGAAAACTATTGCAAGAGAATGAAAGCACTGTGAGAATCGTCATATCAGCAATTCAAGGCTTCGAGAGGAGGCGGTCATGGCAGCAACTTTGAAGCACGTCGCGGCAGCTGCCGGAGTGTCCCTGGCAACCGCATCCCGTGCCTTCAAGGAAGCGGAGCTTCTCGCACCCAAGACGCGCGAACGCGTGCTGGAGGCTGCGATCACGGTTGGCTACGACGTCCCCTTGTCGTCGCGCTCAAAGACTATTGGCGTGATAGTTCCCGACATTGCCAACTCTGTTTACGCAGCCTTGATCAAATCCATTCAGCACAGCGCCTGGTCGGGCAGGCACCGGATGCTGCTGGCGGACACCAATGAAGATCCAGCCCGCGAGCTCGAAATAATCGAAAGCCTCGGGCGTACAGTTGACGGCTTGATCATCTGTTCGCCGCGGTCTGAGGGCGTCGCTGTCAAGCAGGCAATCGGGCAGATTCCGGCAGTCGTCATCAACGGACAGGTGCCGGGAGCCATTTCGGTCCTCATGGACGTCCGGCAAGGCTTGCGCCAAGCCGTCGAACACTTACACGCCTTGGGACATCGGAGCTTCGTTTACGTGCCAGGACCCGCCACTGCCTGGGCAAATCGCACCCGCTTTAAGGCCCTATCGGAGCTGGCCGCTGAATGGAATATGTCGCTTTCGACAGTAGGTAATCATGCAGCCAGCATCCAGGGTGGTTTAGCCGCGGCAGCCGCGGTCACGGCCAGCGGGGCGACAGCAGTTGTGGCGTACAACGACCTTGTTGCCCTGGGAGTCGAGTCGGGGATCAGGTCCATGGGGTACACCTGTCCGGGCGACTTCAGCATCCTGGGCATCGACGACCTGGACATAGCCGCCGTCTCGGATCCGGGGCTCACTTCCGTCCGCATGGCCATCGCCCAAAGCGGGGCGCTGGGCCTGGAACTTATTCTTGGCCTTATCGACCGGAAGCCGCAGACCCAGCCACAATTCCTCCTGGAATCGCAACTGATTGTCCGCCGGTCTACCACCGCGGTGGCACCCGTCACGGACGACGCCGGCCCTCCGTCCATCACCGCTGCGGCAACCTGAAGCAACTCCTCTACTTCGTCACCCGCGGGGGAAAAGATGGACCGCTTCTTCGGCCCGGACCAGCTACCTCCCCTTCACAACAACCCCACTCGGTGGGTCCCTGTCCCGCACCCAAATTCAGTGTCATTCACCCATCAGATTGAGAGTAATTCCGATGTTCAAAGCCATTCGACCAGCACTCCTCGTGGGCGCACTCGCCCTTGCCCTGGTCACCACCGCTTGTGGAGGAACCGCTGGCGCCGACAAGCCCACCGCCGCAAAATTTCCGGCCGGCTCGACGATGGCGTCGATAGCCGCGGCAGGGAAAATCAAAATCGGCGCCTCACCCAACCAACCGGGCCTCGCCGAGTTGAACCTTCAGGGAAAGTGGACCGGCTTCAACATCGACTTGGCCGAGTACCTCGTTTCCCCCATGGGCATCAGCAAGGACAGCATCGACTGGGTCAACACCACGGCGGCAAATCGCATCCCTTTCATCCAGCAGGGCAAGATCGACATCTTCGCCACCGCGCTGGCCATCACTCCGGAACGCGTCAAAACCATCGCGATCTCCGGTCCCTACCTGTCGACCAAGCCGCAGTTGATTGTCCGCAAGGGCGATGCAGCAAAAATGCAATCCCTGGCCCAGATTCCCCAGGGCACTAAAATCTGCGTTCTCCAGGGCAGCCAGGGGCAGCCACGTGTCGCTAAGGAAATTCCCCAGGCTTCCATTGTCGAATTCAACGTCCTGACCAACTGTGTCCGGGCCCTGGAGCAGGGAACCGTTGACGCCGTGGATTCCACCGCACCACTTTTGGCCGGATTCGTGTCCGAGAAGCCCAATGTTTTTGAATTTGCACCCATGACTTACGGCGACGGTGAGCAGTGGGGCATCGGAATGGCCAAAAATCGCCAAGACCTGTGCGAGTTCTTCAACACCCGCCTCGAAGGCGCCTTCAAGGACGGCACCATCACCAAGCTCTGGAACGCACACATGGGCAAGTCCGGCCTGGCCGCCCCCACGGAGCCAAAACTGATGGCCAATTGCAAGTAACTGGCAATGATGTCGCGGCCGGCCGTACCGGCCGCGACATCCCCCGACTCGTCAAAGCCACTGTCAAACCATTGAAAGGAGGATCGTTGAAATGAATGCCGTCATTGAGAACCTCGGAACTTTCTGGTCCGGGTTCGTCACAACACTTGGGCTGGTTGCCCTTTCCGGAGTGTTTTCATTCCTGGGAGGCCTGCTCTTGGCCTCATTCGCCATTTCAACCAACCCACTGCTGCGGCGCATCAGCATGGCTTACATCGGGCTCATGCGTAACATCCCTGCCGCTGCCCACCTGTTTTTCATGATTTTCATACTCCCCCTTTTGGGAGTGAAGGCTTCGTTCTTTGCGCTGGCGGTAGCCGGAATCACTGTCTACTTTTCGGCCTATTCCTGCGAGGCGATCCGCTCGGGTATCAACGCCATCGGCAAGGGCCAGCTTGAGGCTTCCCGGGCCCTGGGCCTGAAGAACCGCCAGACCCTGCGCCTGATCGTCCTGCCACAGGGTCTGAGCAATTCCGTACCACCGCTGATCAACACCACCATTGCGCTGGTCAAGGTGACGGCCATTGCGGGCGTGTTTGGGGTGACCGAACTCTTTGGAACGATGCTTCAGCTCATCAATGTCAATGACTCCGCCGTCATTGCCTTGATGGTCATGACCGCCATCATGTACTCGGTCATCACCATTCCGGCAGCCCTGGCGGCTGCCGCAATCGAACGAAAGGTGGCGTTCGCGTCATGATGTCCACCGAACTTTACGACCGCCCGGGCCCCATTGCACGACGTCGCGCCCGGCTTTGGACCGCGGCTGCCGCCGTCGTAGCACTCGCCATTGCCATCTGGGCGGTTGCCAAGCTTGCAAGCCAGCACGTCCTTGATGGGGATAACTGGATTGTACTTACCCAACCCGACGTCCTCTCGGCATTGTTGGCAGGGCTGCTGGCCACTTTGAAGGTCGCAGGCGTTTCGGTCGTCCTGTCACTGGTGCTTGGCCTCTTCATTGCACTCGGGCGCATGTCCAAGCGGCGCTGGCTCAGTGTCGCTTCCCGGGTCTGGATCGAAGCCCTTCGCGGGCTGCCGGAATTGTTGCTGATCTTCTTTATCTACCTCGGATTCCCGGCAGTGACCGGGGCGAGCATCAGCACTTTCTGGGCTCTCGTCGCCGGCCTGGTCCTGTATGAGAGCGCTTCCATGGCCGAGGCCTTTCGGGCAGGTTTTCTGGCCCTGCCCAAGGGCCAGTCAGAGGCTGCCACAGCGCTTGGTGTCCGCTATGTCAAAAACCTTCGCTACATCCTCCTCCCCCAGGTCATCCGGCAGATCCTACCCAACCTTGTCAGTGAAATGGTGCGAGTCACCAAGGCTTCGTCCCTGGGTTTCGTCATTGGATACGTAGAACTCCTTCTCACCGGCGAACAGGCAATTGAATATTTGGGCGGCCAGTACGCCGTCCCCATCTTTGCTGGGGTCGCCGTCCTTTACATCATCATTTGCCTGATCCTGTCGCGGGTGTCCCACATCCTCAGCAAGCGCCTGAGCTAGGCCGGCCCCGGCGGGATGCACCATATCCGGCGCCCACCCGTCCGGGTTGAGAATTCCCACTTCCCCAAGTTGTCTACCGCAAAAGCCCAATCGAGGTACAAAAAATGCAGTCGAACGAAGCAATGATCTCCATCAGGGAGGTCAACAAATACTATGGCACCTTCCAAGTCCTGAAAGACATCAATCTGGAGGTTAAGCGCGGCGAAGTGGTCGTAGTTCTCGGGCCCTCGGGTTCGGGAAAGTCCACTCTGTGCCGGACCATCAACAGACTCGAACCCATCACCTCCGGAACCGTCGCCATCGAAGGCCGGGTGCTGCCGGAGGAAAGCGGCCCGCTATCCGAGCTGCGCAGCGAAGTGGGAATGGTCTTTCAGCAATTCAACCTCTTTGCCCACATGACAGTGCTTGAAAATGTCATGTTCGCCCCCGTGCAGGTTCGCCGGCAGAAGCGGGAAATTGCCCGGGCCCGGGCCCTGGAACTTCTGGAACGCGTTGGTGTGGGGGCCCAAAAAGACAAGCGGCCCGCCCAGCTCTCCGGCGGCCAGCAACAACGAGTAGCCATCGCCCGCGCCTTGGCCATGGATCCCAAGATCATGCTGTTTGACGAGCCAACATCCTCCTTGGACCCCGAAATGATCAAGGAAGTTCTTGATGTGATCGTCGAACTGACCAAAGCGGGCATGACCATGGTCGTCGTCACCCACGAGATGGGCTTCGCCCAGACGGCAGCTGACCGCATCGTCTTCATGGCCGCCGGGGAAATCGTCGAGGAAAGCACTCCGCAGGAATTCTTCAGCAACTGCAAAACCGAACGGGCCAAGGAATTCCTCAGCAAGGTCCTCTAAACCCCCCACCCAAACCCCTGGCCGCGGCCTGCCGGCACCGCCATCCTTCACAGCCACACGGCACCGCCATGCCATCCGCCACCCTAGATTGTTGAGGCCCCTCCCATGCCCCGCACCATTGTTGCCGCCGACGTCATTGTCACCAGCCCGAGCCGAAACTATGTCACCCTGAAGATCACCACCTCCGACGGCGTCGTCGGCTGGGGCGACGCCACCGTCAACGGCCGGGAACTGTCGGTAGCAAGCTACCTCAAAGACCACTTGGCCCCGGCCCTGCTCGGCCGTGATGCCGACCGGATCGAAGACACCTGGAACTACTTTTACAAGGGGGCCTACTGGCGCCGCGGTCCCATCACCATGGCCGCCATCGGCGCCATCGACATGGCCCTCTGGGACATCAAGGGCAAGGCCCTGGGTGTCCCCGTCTACCAATTGCTCGGAGGTGCAGTCCGCGACAAGATCCTTACTTACACCCACGCCACCGGCTGGGACCTACCCGAATTGCTGGACTCAGTGGACGAGCGCCGCGGGGAGGGATTCCGAGCCGTGCGGGCCCAGGCCGGCGTACCCGGACTGGACAAGGTATACGGGGTCACCAACGGCACTGCCAGCTACGAACCCGCCGGACGCGGCACAGGACCCGTTGAAGAGGGATGGGACACCGCCTCCTACCTCCGCCATATCCCGGACATCCTCGCAGGCGTCCGCGACCATGTGGGCCCGGAGCTGAAGCTGTTACACGACGCCCACCACCGGCTCAACCCCACCGAAGCGATCCGCCTCGCCAAAGCCCTGGAGCCGGTGGACCTCTTCTGGCTCGAGGACGTCATTCCCGTCGAAAACCAACAGCTCCTTCGAGAAGTCCGGCGCCAGACCAGCATCCCTCTGGCCATCGGGGAGGTGTTCAACACAGTCTGGGACTGCCAACAGCTCATCACCGAACGCTCACTAGACTTCATCCGCACCGCAATCGTGCATGCCGGCGGCATCTCCCACGTCCGCAAAATCCTGGCACTCGCCGAGGTCTACCAAGTCAAGGGCGCCCCGCACGGCCCCTCCGATGTCTCCCCGCTGAACATGTCAGCCTCCCTGCACCTGGGCCTGGCCACCACCAATTTCGCCATCCAGGAATTCATGGGCTATGACCCCCTCGTAACCGAAGTCTTCCAGTCCAGCTACACCTTCGACGACGGCTACCTCCACCCCGGCGATGAGCCCGGACTGGGAGTGACCTTCGATGAGAAGGCCGCCGCCCAATTCCCGTACAAACAGGCGTACCTGCCCATCGCCAGGGACCTCGACGGCACCATGAGGGACTGGTGACCACGATGCACCCTTCCCTGCCCCGACTGTCCCTGTCCACGACGGGGCTCAACACAGCCCCGACGGCCCCCTCACCGGGGATCGTCCATCTGGGACTCGGCAACTTTCACCGCGCCCACCAGGCCGTCTACACCGATGCTGCCATCAAAAGCAGAGGCGGCGACTGGGGCATAACCGGTGTCTCCAACCGCTCAAGTGCCGTCGTTGACGCAATGAAGGCCCAGGACATGCTCTACACCGTGGTGGAGATTTCACCCGAGGGGCAGCGATTCTCCGTGCCTCGGGTTCATGTTGAGGCATTTGTTGGCGCCCGCGACCTGGAACGGGTCCCCCAAGCCATCGCCGCTGCATCCACCAAAATCGTGTCGCTGACAGTAACTGAACACGGCTACACGTACAGTCCGACAAGCGGCGGACTGAACCTGGCAGCCGCTTCGGTGCAACACGACCTAACCACAGGCAACAACCCGTGCACACCAGTGGGACAAATTGTGCGTGGCCTCCAACGACGCATGAACACTCACGGATCGCCCATAACAGTGCTCAGTTGCGACAATCTGGCCAACAATGGCCACCACACCCAGCTCCTGGTCAACGAGTTCGTATCCCATCTGCCCGCCGTCGAGTCATCAGAGTTAACGCAGTGGATCAACGCCAATGCAACATTTCCCTCATCCATGGTAGACCGGATCGTCCCGGCCACTACGGACAGCTACCGGGAAGCCGTTGCCGCAGCAGTCGGCTATACGGACACCATCCCCGTTCCCGCGGAGCCCTTCACCATGTGGGTGCTCGAAGACAACTTCGCTGCAGGCCGGCCCTCATGGGAGGCCGGCGGCGCCATTTTCTCTACAGAGGTGGCCAAATACGAACAGCTCAAAGTTCGCCTCTTGAACGGAACACACTCTCTCATTGCCTATCTCGGAGCCCTCTCCGGAGCCGCCACCATTCCAGAGGCCGTGGCGGTCGATTACATAGAATCCGCAGCCAGGTCAGTCCTTCAAAACGAATACCTGCCAAGTGTCTGCGTACCCGTTGGAGTCAACGTGACCGACTACGAGGAGCAGCTCTTTTCGCGCTGGCGCAACACGGCGCTGGGTCACAAGACGAGCCAGGTGGGCTCGGACGGCTCCGTGAAGTTGGGCCAGCGAATCCCCCGTCCAGCGTTGGAACTTCTGGCCAGCGGCAGCCTTCCGCAGCACTTGGCCCTGACCGTCGCCGCCTACATTTCCTGCATCTCCCCTCTGGCCGGATTCGATCCGGGTCCCGAGGCCGCCACCATGGAAGATCCGGCACGGCAGCTGTTGACGGGCCTGGCTGCGGAATCGGGTTCCGGCCGACAGCTGGCCCGAAAGATTCTCGGAACCCACCACCTGCTCGGCGAGAAGCTGGGCGGCCAGGACGACTTCATCAATCGCACAGGCGACCTCATAGACATCATCCACAGGCACGGACCAGAAGCCGCAGCCCGCGACGCACTGGCCGCTGGCGGCCCAAGACTCAACCTTCGAACACCAACAAGGAACTGACCCATGCCCTCCCCCACGGATCCAATCCTCCCCACCCGTCCGGCGCCATCGGACACCCTCCTCCGGACCCGAGTTATCGCCGTGCTACGTGCCGCCCATGCGAGCGAATACAGACCAGTCATCCAGGCCTTGGTCGACGGCGGCGTGCAAAGCATTGAACTCACCCTCAGTACCTCCGGTGTCATCGATGAACTCCCCGGCTTGCGCACGGAGTTTGGCAGTGATGTCGAAATCGGGGTCGGGACCGTCACAACCTCCGGTCAGGCCCACGCCGCTATGGATGGTGGCGCGGACTATCTGGTAACGCCCATTACCGAGCCCGGCATCATTGAGGCCGCTGTCACGCGTGGCATCCCCATATTTCCGGGTGGACTAACCCCCACCGAGCTTTACCGGGGGTGGGCATTGGGCAGCACGGCCGTCAAAGTGTTCCCCGCTGCCACGGTTGGACCGTCCTACATCGCCCAGCTCAGGGGTCCGTTCCCCGGGATTAGGGTGGTTCCCTCGGGAGGCATAGCCATCAAAGATGCCCCCGCGTGGATTCATGCAGGCGCGCTGGCCGTCAGCCTGGGCGGGCCCTTGATCGGGGACGCCTTCGCCGGGGGCTCCCTCGCCTCACTCACCCAAAGGGCAGCACTTGTGCGCCAGCTGGTCGATGAGGCAGGTGGCACACTATGAGGCGCGATCTCATAACGCCCTACGTAGTGACTTTTGGTGAGACCATGGGCCTCATCAAATCCGACCAGCCTGGTCCATTGGCCCACGCCACGTCGTTGAGCCTCGGTATCGGCGGTTCTGAGTCCAACGTTGCCATCGGCCTGCAACGCTTGGGCGTCGTGTCCGTCTGGTGCGGAAGGGTGGGGGACGATGCGCTGGGCCAGCGCGTCATCCGCGAAATTCGGGCCGAAGGCATCGATGTGTATGCCACAGTGGACGCGACGGCAGCCACCGGATTGATGCTGAAGGAGCGTCGAACCTCGTCTCTGCAGAATGTGACCTATTACCGCAAGGGAAGCGCCGGCTCCAAGATCAGTGCAGCCGACATTCCAGCATCGCTTATTTCAAGTGCGACGCTCCTGCATATCACCGGCATCACCCCAGCCCTGTCAGCCGAAGCCGCGCAGACAATGCAATATGCCATTGACACAGCCCGGGGTGCCGGCGTGCCCATTTCGCTGGATCTGAACTACCGTCGCGCACTTTGGTCGGAAGAAGACGCCGCCGTGGCCTACCGGGAATTGATTCCCCAAGTGAACATCGTCTTCGCCAGCGACGACGAGGCAGCCATTGCCGTAGGCGCCTCCGACGGTCCAGCTGATCTAGCCGCGAAGCTGACAGCCATGGGACCAAGCGAGGCCATTATCAAACTGGGTGCCGAAGGGGCCCTGGCAATCATTGACGGTGCCGAATACTTCCAACCGGCAATCCCCGTCGACGTGTTGGATACCGTCGGCGCCGGAGATGCCTTCGTAGCCGGCTACCTGACAGAATTGGTCACGGGACAAACGCCGGAAGTGAGATTGAGAACGGCCGCCAAAACAGGCGCCTTCGCCTGTCTGGTACCCGGCGACTGGGAAGGGGCACCACGTCGGAGTGAACTGGATCTCCTGAACAGCAAAGAACCAGTGTCCCGATAGCGCTCAGACACCCCTTGGTCTCGACAGGCAGACCCCTACGCCTCTTATAAGCTTGGCAGGCCTTGCCGAAGGACTCAGGTACAACTATGAGGCAAGTTTCGACTTGAACTTCCCTACCATTGCGGGTCTGCCTTCCGCTAGGCAACGGTTGTTTTCACGACCATATGGCCGCTTCTCATTGAACTCGATGCCGAGATCAAGGTAGCGACGACGGCTATGGATGCTTCTACGACCGGGTTGTTCTTCAGCTTGGCCGTGCGTTCAATCGCAAGGAAGGAAAGTTGCTCAAATTTAACGTTTCCACTCACGTGGTAGAGGGGCTCTTCAGAATTCAGGGTGTAGTTTCGGTCTGAATCCGCCAGATTCGAGCAGTGATCTGGCGACATAGTTGGTGAGATTGCGGAAGCCGAGGGCGGATCCTCGGAGGTGTTCCAGCCGGCCATTGATCGCTTATGCCGATGTTTGGGTTATGCCGACATTGTGGTTGTTTGTCTTGGTTGGGGCCGGTTCACTCGGAGCCTTGTCGGCATAATTAGAGGCCTGCGAGCCAGGTGAGGATGTCGGGTCCTGGGATGTAGTTGCCGGGAATGACTTCTGGTGGTCTGGTCTTTTCCAGTGCGGCATTTTTTGTTGCCATGTCGGCGTGGAGGTAGATGTCGGTTGTGGAGGTTTGCTCGTGGCCAAGCCACAGGGCGATGACGGTGATGTCGACTCCAGCGTGCAGGAGGTTCATGGCGGTGGTATGGCCGTTATGTGGAATTCCACATAAGCGGCACACCACCCGGGCGCGCCTCCAGTTCGTGTTGGCGGGATAGCCCGTATGTGTGTCGGCGTCGACAGCGGATTGGTGGCGGCTCGGCAAAGCGAACCGGCCGGGGTGCGGCGTGCCGTCAATGATGGTGAACGGGTCGATGACCAGCGGCTGAGGCCAATGACTGTATCGCATGCCGCTGGCCTGGCGAGGCCCCCTATTCCGCACCGGGGACCAGACGTCTCCCAGCGGCAGAATTCCCACTCACGGTTCCTCAAGCGGCGCGCCTCTCGCGAGTGCTGAGGGTGGCCACTGCCTCGGCGTCGCTGGCTTCGGCTCGTATAAAATAGTCCGCCCATTCCTGGGCGTCGGGATAACCGGATTCTGCGCGAACCAGTGCGACTGCGGCGTCAACATCCATTCGGATTCGATGAAGCGTAACGGATCCGCCTTCCAGCCATTCGACGCCAAGCCGGACGGCGTCGAATGGCTGTGCTGGGACGTGGCAATCGCCGCGCCCCACCAGTCTGCAACGCCGTCATCGGCTGAGGGCGGTTTCTTGGTTGATTCCGCTGAGCTTGTCGGGATTGGCGATTGAGTAGACCCGTGTAATTTGTCCGTTCTCCACGGTGAGGCTCGTAATGGCAACGAGGTGCCCCTTCAACTCAAGTCGAATCCCGGGCCGACCGTTTATCCAAACCGCGGAAGCCACGAATTCGCCTGCCGCTTTGGAGATGCCTCCGACGAGAAAGCGCGCGAGTCGATCTGCGCCGATGATAGGGCGACGAGCTGCCCCTGGTACATTTCCGCCGCTGTCGGCAATCGAGACGACGTCGGGGGCGAGCAAGTCCATGAGGCCCTGAAGATTGCCCGTGTTCAGCGCGGCCACGAACCGGTCGACGACGTTTTTGTGTTCGGCGCCGACTACACGTATTCTCGGCCGCCGCGCCGAGACGTGATCCTTGGCGCGGTGTTTGATCTGCCGCACGGCCGCCGGGGTTTTCCCGACGGCATCCGCGATTTCTTCGTAGGGCACCTCGAACACCTCGCGCAGGACGAAGACGGCGCGTTCAGTCGGGGTGAGTGTCTCAAGCACGGAGAGCATGGCGATGGAGATGCTCTCCGCGAGCTCGGCGTCCTCCGCGACGTCAGGACTGGTCAGGAGCGGTTCGGGAAGCCACTCCCCCACGTATTCCTCTCGTCGCCGCGAGACGGTGCGGAGGTAGTTGAGTGCCTGCCTCGTGACGATGCGAACGAGGTAAGCCCGCGGCTCCCGGATCACGGCCGGGTCGACCGACACCCACCGGAGCCAGGACTCTTGCAGCACATCCTCGGCGTCGGCGGCCGAGCCGAGGAGTTCGTAGGCAACGGTGAATAACAAGCTCCGGTGGATGACGAACGGATCGTCATCGGGACGCGCGGCGCGGCTCATTCCCATAGCCTACTCGGCGGCCGAGCCGGCCGACGGCACGGCCAACGGGGGCAGGCCACACGCGGCGGCGAACTCCTCGGAGTGGATGCCGAGCGCGACGTTCATGCGAGCCGTCATGTTCATGGCGGCCACGCGGGCCGCGAGCTCGACGAGGGCCGCAGGCCCGAGTTCGCCGAGGAGCGCCGCTGACAGCTCATCCGTAACTGCCGGCGGCGTTTGGCTCGCCGCCTCCGCGTACTCCATGACCTGGCGCTCTAGCACCGTGAAAATGTTTGACTCCCGCCAGCGGGGCACTTCGCGGACCTTTGTCTCGTCAAGTCCGCGATTGTGCGCCATGAAGTAATTAATGTCGAGACAGAAGCTGCAGCCGATCGTGGCAGCTGATGCCATGGCCGCGTACGAGGCGAGGTCTGGTTTAAGCTCGCGCCAACCATCGACTTTGCGCCCGAACCCCATGGTGCCCTTCATGACGGCCTGGTTGTGCCATAGCACGCCGATAGATTCTGGTACGTGGCCCACCATCTTGCGGGCTGCGAACTTCATGATCGTTCCGTACACGCCGGTGATCTTAGTCGCGGGGATACGCATCTCGTTGGTCATGTCTACTCCAATGTCGTGGATGGGTCGAGTCCTTCAACATAAAGACACCGACCAACACGCGGGTGTGACATTTGCTCCGGGGCGGGCGCCAAAAATGCAGAAGCGATCCACGCGCTAACCGCGAGCCAGCACACAGCGGGTCCACCAATTCCCACAGGGCGTTCGGCTTGCGGGCAGAATCCATGGTGGATATTCGAGTCCAAGTTATTTCTACTGTGAGCGTTGTCCGCGCAAGTCGCGTGTGGAATGTTTGTACAGTGAAAGATCTCAGGATTAGACGGCTCGGCCGAGGCGATCTGACGGCAGCGCGCGAGCTGTTCACGATGATGGTGGACATCTTCGAAGAGGGTGCCACGGAAGAGGACGTTGGACCGCTCACTGACGACTATCTCGACCGGCTCCTGGACCGAGATTCGTTCTGGGCCTTCATAGCGTTCATCGGCTCCGACATTGTCGGAGGCCTCACAGCTCATACGCTGCCGATGACTCGATCCTCCTCCTCGGTAGTCTTCATCTACGACCTCGCGGTTCGTCTGGAATACCAGAGGCGTGGCGTCGGAAGTCTGCTGATTCACGAACTGCGCGACTGTACCGCGGCGGCAGGCATCCGCGAAGTGTTCGTCGCAGCAAACAATGAAGACACGCACGCTCTCGACTTCTACCGGGCCCAGGGGGCTGTGGCCTCCCCGGTCACATTCTTCACCTTCACCCCTCGGTAAATGTTCCGCTTACCGAATGGTTCCTTTCGTTGCTCGGTATCCGCGGAACCGTTGGCTAAACCATTCACCGCCGGATTCACTCCGACGCAGCACCGCGGGCAGTTTTAGATGCCCCACAATTGTTCATGTGCCGTCAAGGTGGGCTTCGGCGAGGATGGGCTCGAACAGTTCCACGGGGTTGCCCGACGGGTCGTCGAGCAGAACCTGCTTGCCGTCTATGCCGGTCACGATTTCGTTGCGAAAGTGGGTTCCGGCTGCGCGCAGCGCCTCTACGGTTGCCGCAATGTCGGAGACCTCGATGGAGAAGCGATTCCATCCACCCGGCACTGGGATTGTGCCATCGGGCATGGACTGACCCCCTCCGGGCCCGCTTCCGGGTGCGCTCAGCACAAGGCGCAGGTCACCCCTTGCGAGCATGGCGAAAGCCGGAGCGGGGTGCATCACTTCGTGAAAACCGAGATGCCGGCAGTAGAACGCGATGGCGGCGTCCACGTCGTGGACGATGTACCGGACGCTGACTGTTGCCACCTAAGTTTCTCCGTAAATCGTTATCCAAATTCTAATCCTGAAACCCGCTTCCGCCGCTCAACCGAGCACTCCTGCCTCTTTTTGGCATGCTTCGCTTACTCGCGCTTGAGTGAAAGTGCCAGGCTGGGCACGAGGAAGGAGAGGAGGAAAACCGGCAGGATGCTTTTCCCGCTGCATCGGTAGCTGGCGGTTTCACCGTCGACGACGTCGAAGGTCTTGGTCCGGCTCGTGTTTCGGCCCTCACGCACTTGCACGGTGTGATGCCCGGGGATGACGGGAATGTCAATGCTCTGGTTCAGCTCAAGGGAACCAACAGGCTTCCCATCTACCAAAACGCCGTAAGTACCGCGGCGGACTTCCACCCCGATGGTTTTGTGTGTCAGCTTCAGCGTCGCAGACATTTTTGTTCTCCTTTTCTTGACTATGAGTGCGTCGCGACAGCCCCTTGGAGGCGGTCGCAAGATGCAATAAGGAACGATCCGCCGCTACCGCCCGAGCGGTTCGAGGTGTATTTGTTTGGCAAGTTCGTACGCTTCGTGAAGATCACCGTCGCTCTCGACGAAGACACGCCCGACGACGAGCACGGAATCCGTTGGCGAAGCAATCTGTGTCGTCCCATCCGGGACGGTGCCTTTCCATCCCGGTCCGTTAAGAACATAGTCACCGGCCCTCGTGCCCGTGGTGCGTTTTCCAACATAGGCAAAATTTGAACTGCGCGCGGGATCGGTGAACTGCACGCTGTAGTACCGGCCGGACATGTCAGGGACATGCAGGACTTGTGGCCCCTTCGCCAGTTCAAGCCAGCCGCCAACGTAAAGCAGGTCCTCGGCCCCGGTGGCCATAAGGCTCCCTCCAGCCCCCGAGGGCGCGGCAGTCTCGGGTACGGCGTAGAGAGTGTTGATGGGGATCGGTCCCCCGCCCAGCCCCTGCTTGAGGATCGCCCTTTTGTAGCCGTTGACCGTCAGGCGCGGCCAGAAGTAAAGAAAGGCCGGCAGCGCGAGCAAGTAGACGATGACCGCCGCTACGGCGAGGACAACCACGTCATTCCATCCGTGCGAGACCTTCCGGTAAATGACCCAAGCGAATATAGCCAGTATGACGACAGTGATGGGATATCCGTATTTCAAAATCAGACGGTTCATCTCACTGCGTCCTCACCACTGGCGGAAGGCTGTAGGCTCCGTTGAGAATCGCCGCGCCAGGCAAATATGCGCGCAGCATCAGCTTGAAATTACCGGTAGGAGTTGAGAGCCAGTTGTCTTCGTTTCCACTCTGAGGCCCCGGCGCCTTTGGCTGGAGGTGGATATCAATGGAACCGTCGGTGTTTTTTGCCAATTGTGAACGGTCACCGACACTCTGGCGTCCAGTTGAGCTGGTAACCATGTACCCGACCACATCGGTCGGCGTGAGTGACCAGAAACCGTCATTCGGAGGCAGTTGCCCAGGTGGGAAATGCAGGACGTAGGCATGCCTGCCGCTGAGCGTCCGCCCGGAGCCATCCTTCGTGGTCGTCCAGTAGGCAGCCTCTTCAAAAACGTTCACGACGGGCAGTGCCTTGGCACAGGCTGCCCTCACGAGGATCCCATTACCGGGCTGGCCGCATGCGCGGATGGCACTCCATCCGTTGACCGTCGCTGTGATCCGCCTGCCCACGGCGTTCATGATGAGGATTGCCGTCAAGAATGCCATCGTAGCGCCGATGATTACCCCCTGCACCACACCGGAACCAGTGACCCACACGAGAATATTTCCCATATCCGCACACTAGCACTGTTCTAGTTGTTATAGAATAACCAGATGCTGTTCCGTATTGACCCCTCAAGCGAAGCGACACTGTTCGCTCAGTTGGCGGCTTCGGTGCGCACGGATGCCGCCGCCGGCAGGTTGCGGCCAGGCGATCGGCTCCCGGCTGCCCGGGAAGTGGCGGCATCCCTGGGGATCAACGTGCATACCGTGCTGCACGCCTACCAGGACCTGCGTGAGGAAGGGCTGGTCGATATGCGACGCGGCCGCGGCGCGGTGGTCACCGATGCCGCCGAGCCCCTGGCGTCCCTGCATTCGGAGATCCTCTCGCTCGCCCGCTCCGCACGAGAGTTGGGCCTCTCCCCCGATGCGATCGCATCCCTCGTGAAGGAGGCCGCCCTTGAGCCATGAACGTCCCGATCCCGCCGTGCGACGGTTCGCGCTGGTCACCATCGTCCTACCAGCCGTCGTGACGACGGTCGGGCTGGTGGTCCAGCTCGCATCGTTGCCGCAGGCGCCGGCGCGGATCCCCCCGTTCTGGGACAGTTCGGGCGCGCCGAGCGGCTGGGAACCTGCGTGGCTGCCCCTGGCCCTTACCATCGTGCTCGGCTTCGGGCTGCCCGCAGTCTTCGGCCTGAGTTCACTGCCGAGCCTGCGCCGTGGCGATCGCAGCCCCACCTTCCGGATCTTCGGTGCCCAAGCCCTGGCAATCTCCGTCTTGCTGACCGTCGTCGTGACGTCCCTCCTGCTGCAAAGCCTAGGAACAGCAACAGAGGCTGGGAACCGCCTGTGGCACCTGCTCCTTGCTGGACTTGCCGCGGCAGTCCCGGCCGCTGCGCTCGGGTGGCTCCTACAGCCAAAGGGTTCGCCTCCAATGCCAGCACCCGCTGCCAGTGCAATCGACTTGGCACCGGGCGAGCGTGCAGCCTGGATGCGTACGACGTCGCTGCCCATCCCTGCGGTGGCGGTGATCACCGCGGCTGCGGTGATCATGGCCCTCAAAGCGGGCCTCACTTGGGCGCTCGGCGATCGAGCAGGCAGCGCGGCTCTCCTGACAGCCATCGCTGTGGCACTGCTCGCACTGCTGGCGGCCACCGCGGCTTTTCATGTGCGCATCGATGCGCACGGCCTCAGTGTCCGGTCCATGTTGGGCGTGCCACGCTTCCACGTTGCACTGCACGAGGTGGACTCGGTGACGGTTATCGATGCCCGATCCCTGGGCGTGCCGGGCAGTTGGGGCATCCGCATCCGCCGTGACCGAACAACGATCATCATGCGGCCAACCATGGGTATCCGAGTCACACGGCAAGACGGACGATCCCTCTTTCTCACCGTGGACGACGCCGCGACAGGCGCCGCACTGCTGCAAGCACTCGCAGCACAGGCCCCACGCCCGACGGACAATCCATCCACTCATCAATAAGCGAGACCGCAGAACCAAGACAGATGACGCCGCGACACAGGGTTCCAACGCTACGTCAACAGGTGGCCACGGCTGCCCAGGTCCTACTCAAACGCCAGGACTGGCAGAACACACCCACCCGGTGCGATGATGTCCCATGACGACCGAAGAACCTGGCAGCGAGCCGGAAGAGCAAATGTGTTGGTGTTGTGGCACCGTGTATCCCGAGTCACGGCTCATCCGTCTCGGGTCTCGCCCGGAAGCAGGCGTATGTCTGAACTGCACCATCCACCTTCGGAGAAGAGCCCGAGAGCGGTTGGCCGAGGGTCGGAGACCCCTAGCACGCTGGAAGGCGCAGGTATCCCGCCAAAGCCGTGAACAAATCATGGAACACCACTGGCACCAACGCCCCATCATCGGCCCCATACTGCGCTGGATCAACCGCCACCTGCTCTAAAACAGCCCTCCAGGACACGCCGCTATGAGAGATCTTCGGAACAAGAGGACCAAACCGTGCCCGACACAGGGACCCAGGCACCGTACCCCGTCCAGTGTCACTTCGGGGGCAACGCAGAGAACGGAAAAAATCGTGCGGTAGGGACACGCGGAGGCGAGTACCCCCCCGGTCCGTGGCTTGACCATGGGCGCTTCAGCCCAGGATATGGGGCTGGTCGATCACCCATAGCCACGTGCCGTCCGGTTGACGGCGCGCGACTTCCGCGGTGGCGCCGTTCGGGATACGTGTGGACGTCAAAGCAAGTTCGCCGTTGCGCACGGCAGGGAGTTGCTCACCAGGAGCGAACGTGGGCCGGTTGGCGAGTAACTCTTCATAGAACTGACGAATAGCGCGGTGACCTATTGCTTTCCGACCGGCCCCGGTAACCAGCACCGCGCCGGGTTCGTAGAGGGCCACCAGTCCTTCGATATCACCGACGTTCGCCCGTTCGATGAAGTATCGGCTCAGGTCCTCAGGCCGTACGGCGCCTTCGTGATTTGTCGCCAGACTCATGTATCAAACCTTTCGATAGGCAGACATTGCCGCTCAAGCCCCATGAACAATCATGCCCGTCGACGCCAACATGGAACTGACCGCTGCCTGGAGCTTGTTTTGACCGGCCAGGCAAGTTCTAGCGGTCGTTGCAACACCCCTCTGGAAAACGGGAGTTGCACCACGCTTTGCTCATCATCATGTTTCGGGCGTCGCTGTGTTCACTGTCGAGTTGAGCCAGGCGAGGATTATCCCCACACTTTCAGGGTCGAGGTGGGCGCCGGGTTCGTTGTATCCGTTCCCTGGCGACGCGGCGACTTCGGCCGGGCTGCGCGTGTCTTCCTTGAATACATGATTTGCGTTGGGCGGGAATGCGAAACTCACGTTGGCCCTCCCGGCCGTGGCCGCCTGAAGCGGGTCGCCGTCCGCGTGCCTGTCGATCTGCACGTCGCCCCCCCCAATCATCACCAGCGTGGGAATCTGGACCTTGCCCAGTGAGTCGGTCGTGGATTCGACCCACAGCTCACGGGCAAAGGGAAGGTTCGCCGGGGTCTCGAAGCTGGAGAGGACCATCTTCACGCTATCGGGCAGGGCCGGGTCGGGATTCATCGACTCCCCCGCCGTGTAGCGGGCTGCAGCTTCCTGGACCTTGGGCATCAGCTCTACCCCTCCGGGGAAGTGGGCAGACTGAAGAGCCAGTTGGGAGAGCAACACGTCCTGGATCGGACGTCCCGGTGGGGCCGCCAACACGATCCCGGTAAAGGGAAAGTCCTGGACGCTGGTGGCGTAATGGATCACATGCAGGGCGCCTTCGCTGTTGCCGAGTCCAACGATCCGCGATGAGTCAACAAAACCCAGTCCGGAAAGCGCACGGACGGCTCCCACCAGCTCATCCAGATGCGACCGCATGCTCAACTTCCCGAAGAGCTTGGGAACATTCTCCTTAGCATGCGGACCGGACACCCGCTTGTCATAACGCAGAGATGCGATACCGGCGTTGGCAAAAGCCTCCGCGAACAGCCGGCCGCTGCCGTTGCTCCCAGGAAGCAGCGGCGAACACCAATCCCTGTCAGTTGGACCGCTGCCGGCGACAAGGACCACGGCAGGAAAGGGCCCGACGCCGTCCGGACGGGCACAGTGCCCTCCATCGTGATGCCATCCAGATCCCAAGAAACATCCATAGAACTCATCATGGTCACAGTCTTCCGGCGAACCAACAACGGCACAAGGCTTCCACACCCAGGCCATAACCCGGGGACAGTTTCGTGATACCAGCGACCCGCGTTGGGCCACCCTAGGGCGAGACCGGCCGGCTTGGATCCGGGCCGACTTCTCCCCCCGAGTAGTGTCACCCACACGTCGCGTAATTCCCACGGTTCTGCAACGGGGATTCGTCTGTCGGTCAGCAATGAGCATGTCAGTGGTAGCCGCGTTTGAGGAGCGTCCCCGCCGATTTTCCAAAGTCCAGGTCACTCGGAATGCTGAAGTTGAGAGCGTCGGCATAGCGGGTGATGATGTTGAACAAGGCCGCGACTGCTGAGGCATCTTCTAGTTGCTGCGTGGTCATCCCGGACGCGAGGGCAGCACGCGCATCATCGGCGGTCATCAACCCCGGATCGACGGTGAGCTTGTCGTTAAACGCCATCGCCGCGCGAAGGTAGGGAGAAATCGGAGCGGAGGCCGGGTCCTCCAATGCTGCCGTGACCGTCTGCGGGTCCATGCCGCGCATGGCCACCGCCGTGTGTGCACCAATGCAGAAAGCGCAGGAATTACGTCGAGCGACGGCGGCGGCCATCAGTTCGCGCTCCGCCACCGACCACTCGCTGGGCCCGCGCATGGTCCGTTGAGCCCACTGGCCAAGGCCGGGACTGATGAAATCACGGTCGTAGAAGGCAACCCGTGCCGCATCCGGGAGCCGGACACCGCTGAGCATCGAGATGAACTGGATCAGGAGCCTGGTGCTCCACCTGCCCCCACGTTCAACGTCACGAAGTCGCATCAGTGGCCTCGGCAATAATGTGGGCTGCAGCGTCCCATCGCCTCATTCCGGCACCGGCCGCCGCGGCAAGAATGATTTCAAGCGCGGCACGATCCGAGCCGGTGCGTTGACGAACGGCGTCGACTTGATCGTCGGTCACCCGATAGGCGGCGGTGCCGATCTGTGCCGCAAGCTCGTCGTAGGGCTCTTCAACCACGCCGCGCCCGGCTGCCCGATTGAAAACTGCTTGGCGCAGTGCCGACTCGGTGACGCCCGGTCCTGTCACCCGCTTCCGCAGGGCCTCTGCGAACTCTGTATGCGAGCTGTTCTCCATGGAGCCCAATACTAGACCCCACCATGCCTGTCCCGGCCCGTGGACGGATTCGCTGAGCGGGGCTGTCCCGCAAGGTTGCCCTGCGGGACATGGAAACCATCACATCCAGCTATGAGTTGACCGTCGTTCAGACCTAAAAAATCACAATGCCCGAAATTCCATCCCCTGCCATCATTGGCAGCGTCTCGATCTCGAGACGACCCACCACCCCCTGCCCGAGCGTAAACTGGTCATCACGGACAGTAACCTGCACTGCGCCGAAGAGGATCACAGATGAAGCTGCTTTCGACAAGGCTGGCAGCCTAATCCGCGATGACGTCGGTACTCACCAAGAGTCACCCATCTTTTACTCATCTATTTCAACCGAAAACTACGGCAGTCGTTGACATGTCGTAGGCACCTACAACAGCGAAAGTTCCCGAGAATACACGACTATTGATAGACAGCGACACGCCTTAGCATCCAGATGGTGAGATTCTCTTGGTCACTGGTTCGATTCCAGTCCGGGGCACCAACATGGTCCTGACCTGCGGTTATATCCCGCAGGTCAGTGATTTTCGAGGCCAAACCCGCCCCCACTCCCCTTTTACTCCTCCAATTCAGCTAATTTTCCTCGCGCTGCAGCTCCCCTTTTTCAGCTGAACGGCCCCCCTTTTCCAAGGCACGCACTTGAAAAGCGCGAGAATACTAGGTTTTCACCCATCCGGGTACCTTGACGCTCTGGCGGATAACGGTGAAGCCTACGATCGTCCTGCTCTTTGTACTAAATGACTTCGGCACATACTTGGACTTGCCATCTGCTGCACGACGTCTAATGACCCACCCGACCTAGACAGCTCTGGCTGCATCGATTCCGACGGTAGGCCATGCCAGCTGGCGTGGCTCAACTGTCCCGGGCGTATCTGGACTCGCAACAACCTTGGCAACCCGGCCGCGGGGGTCAACGGCTCTCAGTTCCCTACCCGCCTCAAGATGGAACGCATGAAGTGGACCAGTGTTTTCATTCGGTACGCGACAAAGAGGGTTGGTCCTGGTTTTTGCATGCCCCGTTCAGCGTCCCACCACCCGGGGAATCAACGAACGGGTCGTACGGAAACTCCCAGAGCCCACAACTCAAGAACCGCAGGTCAGCACCCTATTTGTCCGAGGAAGTACCGGCTTGCGGGACAATTGCAAATGCCTATACGGGACGCGCTTCAAGGACGCCAAATCTGCAGGTCGCGCAACTAACCGCGCTGGATGTCAGCCTTACGGGTATGCCCGAGGAACGTATAGTGCCACGTCAGTTGCGCGGAGTACGATGCCGTCATGGACGTCATTCTTATTCCCGGACTCTGGCTCGAGGCGTCCTCGTGGGACGCGATCCTTCCCGCCCTCGAACGTGCGGGGCACATTGCGCATCCATTGACGATGCCCGGCACTGGTGAGCCGGCGGCCGAGTCGTCGTCCATCGGCATCGCCGACTGGGTCTCCGCGGTGGTGGCCGAGGTCGATCGCCTCGATGGGCCGGTCGCCATCGTCGGCCACAGCGCAGGCGGAAACGTCGCCTGGGGTGCCGTTGATGCGAGACCCGACCGAATAGCCCGGGTCGTGTTCGTGGACACGGCACCACCCCCGAACGGGAGCGGGATCTCCAAGTTCAACGTGGTCGACGGTGTAATCCCCTTTCCGGGGTGGGATTACTTCGATAGTGACGACGTCGCCGATCTCAACGAAACTGTACGTGCCCAGTGGGCTGAACGGGCAAGGTCGGTGCCCGAGCAGGTTCCGGTGGAGGAGCTGGAGTTGCACAACGACCTGCGATACGGCGTGCCGGTCACGATCCTCTCGAGCTGGATGGACGAAGACGCGTACCGGGCGGGAATGGCACACGGAGGTCGGTTCGGCGAGGAATTCGAGGCAATCGCCGATGTCGAGGTCGTTAAGCTCAACTCAGGACACTGGCCACAGTTCTCCAAGCCGTTGGAGTTGGCTCGGGCGATTGTCAACGCGCTGCGCTAACACGGCCCTTCGAATATCTGGTGCGGAATGCCGGCCCATTCTTTGAGTACCAACTGGTCACACTGGAGAGGATGGCTCGGCACAACGCGCGCTCAACTTAACCGAGCGCCCGTAAAGCGTTCGGCGAAAGGGACGGTCGCATGTGGACGATTTACCTTGTAGCTGGATGGTCGTCATTAACCCACGTATTGCCTGACGATATCTGACAAGGCCCTCGATGCGCGTCTCGAGTCTCCCGTGAGAATTGTCAGTTCGGAACTGTGACAGAGACTCTGTCAAGGAAGCCGTCCGACGGTGGAGTATGAAGACAGACGAAACAGAGGTGTACCAGTGGAGCAGGCAGATCATGAGGGGATCGCACGGGCGTTGAGGGAACACCCGGCGAAGAAAGGCGTGGTATTTAACATCGCTGTCACGGTGCTGGAGGTCGGCGGGGGCATCGGACTCTTCCACCTCGCCAAGGGCATCAGCGGAAATGACGTTGCGGCATACCTGGCCGGTAGCATCGCCCCGCTGTTGGGAGCGTTGGTCGTCTGGGTGCGCTCGAGGAAGTTCAGCGGCGCCTCAGCAGCAATGTTCGCGTTCGTTGCACTGTCGGCCGTGGTGGCGCTGGTGGTAGGCAGAACGGATCCGAAAGTGTTGCTGTACAAGGACTGCGCCATCACCGCGCTGGTCGGCTTGGTGTTCGGTCTGTCCTGTGTGCTGATGCCTCGCCCGGTGGTGTTCTATTTCGCTCAGCGTTACGGTACGGACGGGACCCGTGAAGGTATGTCCGCGTTCGACAAAATGTGGGTCGCCTACCCGGCCTTTCGCCACGGCATGTACCAGATCAGCATCATCTGGACCGTGATCTACCTCCTCCAGACCGGCGCCACGGCCCTGATCATTGCCTCCACGACCTTCTCAACGGCCTACAACTGGAACCAGATCCTGCCGATCACCGCTTTCGTGGTGGCGATCGGCCTGACGGTGATCATCGCCCGCCACGGCCAACGCATCGGTCGGCAGGAAGCCGCAGACGCCGCAGGTGATCAGGGGAATAGCTCCAAGTGAACGCCCCCGAGAGTTCCCGCGGGCTCGTCTGGAATGCCACCCGATAGACACGCGTATGCCGAAACGACAAACCCTGAGTGTCCGTAGGCCGTTCCGGATACGGTTCAGGCCTGGCATCGGTCATTCAACAAATTAACAAATCAACCCAGTCTGCCCGCGCGGTTTTGCGGGGTGGCGGTGGTGTTTCGGGAACGTGAAAGATCGGCGTAGATCCACGCCGGCGTGGACGGTTCACTCCAGCCCGGATTCGAAGCCCTGCCGCCAACTCGAATAGGACGGTTGCCACGCCAATTCTTCTCTGGCCTTGGCATTGGATGATCCCCTGATCCGGGTTATCATTGACATTCCCATGTCGCCCACCAGCGGCCCGGCGATCCATGCCGGCAGCCGCATCGGGGGTTTCGCACCGATTGACTCTGCCAGGTACGGCAGCCACCGCGACACCGGAGCCGGTTGGTCATCGACAATGTTGTAGATGCCCGGCTTCCCATGCGTGACGGCCGCCACGGTAGCAGCGGCTGCGTCGTCGACGTCGCAGAACGACCACACACCCGCTCCACCGGCCACGAGCGGAAACCGGCGTCCGGCCACCATCTCCAGGAGACCGCCCCCTTTTCCAAGTCCGGTCCCGGGTCCGTACAGGCTGCCGTACCGCAGTGCCATTCCGTCAATGCCGGCCGTGTGGGTTACTGCATTTTCCAGGTAACGGATCGCCTCAACCGTCTTGAGCGACGCCGCCGCCGGAGTGGGATCAAGCGGGTCTGTCTCGACCTTGATAAGGCTCCCTGTGGGTTCATTTGGCCAGCCGGTGTAGCTCTGAGCGATGAAGCGCTGTGCCCCGGCAGCTACGGCAGCGGCCAGCAGATGGTCTGTGCCCTCCGTGCGGAGCCTGTTGGTGGTAGCGAAATCCTGGCCAAACTTTCTAGGATTTCCACCCATGGCCGCAAGCGAGGTGAGTTCATGAATGACCACGTCGGGGTGCGCTTCCGAAACCGCCCGGCCAACCGATGCCAGGTCCAGGCCGTCCAGCACGATTCCCCGCGCGCCGGCTGCTTCGATGGTGGCGATCTTGGCGGGAGTAGTTGTTGTTCCCGTAACTTCGAAGCCCGCCGCAACCAAGAGCGGGAGTAGCCGTCGCCCGATCGCGCCAGAGGCACCGGCAACAAAGACACGTTTTTTCATCGTCCACCTCGGCAGCGCGCAGGCATATTTCCTTCGACACTACCCTTCACGCGGGGCGACCGTCCAGAACTGCTTGACGCAACAATCCCACTGCCGACAGCCCCACCTCCAGACCAGAGACGGGAACCACTCAACCCGCTACGGAACTACAGCGGCCACCACACCGCCCGGCAAAATCTTGGCGTCGAATATTTCACTTATCCCCAACCCCTAACAGAACTGGCAACCACCACTCATCCACCACTCGACGACGACACAGCCTGATTTCATCCCCCAGCATCCCGACCCCACCCCACTCGCAGCCCGTCCCCAACTCGCCGCCCAGCCCGACACGTTGGTGGTCCGGGTTCGCAGGCGGGCGAGTGGGCCAGACGGACTAATGGCCTTGCCGAGGTCCTGACGCGGTGAAATACCGTCCGGTGATCGTTCCCCCTACGGGCGCCCCGCAATGTCGATTGGTACCTCGAATCAGCCTTAAGGCGAACGTTGAATTACCCTCCGTTGATCGTCCCGGTGGTGATGGGCGCTTGAGTGCGGGGCGGTGCCGCCTGTTCCCGTCGGCGGTCCGAAGGCTACAGGGCCTTCGCGGGTGTGGGGCGGTTGGGTCGTAGCGCGCCGAAGTGAGTGGGGTGTGGTTTCGCGGTGGCAGGTGTTCGCGCCGATGGGGCGCAGTTATACCGACGCGGGGTTCTTATTTCCTCCCCTTGCTGGGACCATGGGTTTGGGGTTCTGGGATAGGAATGTTCATGGGCGTGCTGGCTGGACGGGTTGTCTTGGTGACTGGAAGTTCGAGGGGAATCAGGTCCGCGATCGCTATGGAGTTCGCGGCTGAAGGCGCCGCGGTTGCGGTGCATGGTCGTGATGAGGCGGCAACGGCAGCGGTCCGGGATCGCATCGTCGCGGCCGGCGGGCGCGCCATGATGGTGCTTGGCGAGGTAACCTCCCCTGTAGATGTCGATCGGATCAACACGGAGATCGAGGCCGGCTTGGGTCCGCTGGACATACTGGTGGCTAACGCAGGAGGGAACCCTGTGCGCCCGGGCCCGCTCGAGTTTATGGGTCTGGATCAATGGAGAGCCGCGGTCGATGCGATCCTCACTGCGACGTTTGTGACGATTGCTGCGATTCTGCCCGGGATGAAGGAACGTGGTCGTGGGTCGATCGTGACGATGTCCTCGGCGGCCTCTCGCCGCCCGACACCACAGTCCCCGGTGGCGTATGCGGCGGCGAAGGCTGGTATTGAAGTGCTGACCAAATGGTTGGCGGCGGAGGCGGGGCCCTCGGGTGTGCGTGTGAACTGCATCGCCCCCGAAACAATCCTGACCGAGCGTAACCAGTGCTTGATCCCCGCCGATGCGCAGGAACGTCTCGCGCAAACCCATCCGCTTCGACGACTCGGCACCCCCCATGATGTCGCACTGGCCGCCGTGTACCTGGCAAGTGACCAGGCACAATGGGTGACCGGCATCATTCTCGACATCGCCGGCGGAGCCGTGCTGAACTAAACAGTCCAGCTCACCGTCTCCGGCCAACCGCAATCGCGTCCGTTGCCCTTGATTGCCGCCTACTGTGTGAGGATCCGACGGTGTGCCCTCAGGCATGGTCACTGATTAGTGGCGGCTGGCCATCACTGGTCAGCCGGTGGCGAGGCTGAAGGCGCCGCGGGCGAGGGCGAGGAGTTCCGGGGCGGTGGCCTCGTTGAGGGGTTTGTCGGGGTTCGCGGTCATCAGTACGGTGGCGTAGGTGCGCCCGGTGGTGCTGCGTGCGAGCCAGCCGAGGGTGAGCACTCCGGGTTCGGAGCCGGCTTTGAACCACATCCCGGACCAGTCCCGGGTGTTCAGGTGCAGGCCGCCGTCATTGGCCGACATTATTGCGGTGAGGGGGTTGAGTGCCGGTGTGCGGGCCATCTGGTCCAGCCCGGCCAGGGCCCGGCACACATCCTGGGGGGAGGCGTACCACTCCAGGGTGGTGATGTCGCGGGGTTGCTGCCAACTATTGACCGTGTTGAGCGGGATGCGGTCGATGGTGTGGTTTAAATATGCCAGTCGCGCCGTGGGGCTGAGGGCCAGGTAGGCGTTGCGGTATTTCGGGTAGTCCGTGCCCTTGAGGATGGACAGTTCCCTGGTGCGTAGGAAGGGCACGTTCCGGGCCGAGTTGGCCGAGCCCAGGGTGTGTTGCATCGACTCGATTGCCCCACGGCCGACCGTTGCCGCCAGGAGATCCGCAGCGGTGTTGTCGCTGATCGAGACCATC
Organism: Arthrobacter livingstonensis; assembly: GCF_003219815.1. GTDB lineage: Bacteria > Actinomycetota > Actinomycetes > Actinomycetales > Micrococcaceae > Specibacter > Specibacter livingstonensis. Next base: position 37,550 of record NZ_QJVD01000024.1, on the reverse strand, counting down.
TTCGTGGCGGCGTCCTGGACGGTGACTGTGCTCCCGTCGGGCCGATTCTGCAACACCCCAGTGGGCAGGCTCTTGATTTGGCTGGTGATGGTCAGCTGCTGGTTCCAGCGCAACGTTCCGGATTCGATCTGCTGGGCGACCGCGCCCAGGACATACAGTTTGAACATGGAGGCCAGAGGGGCCGCCCGCGTGGCGTGCACCGCGTGGATTGTGGTGCACGCGCCGTAGGCGCCCACCTCGGCGATGACCATCCCGACCTTGGGTGCCACCGCGGTCAGGCGTTCGTCGAGTTCGCTCCAGGAGGTGCGGGCGGGGTTCGGTGTGCTGGCCGGTGTGATGAGCAACCCCTCGATCTTCCCCTCGGGCTGGGTCGCCAGGCTCAACTGCAACTTCCCTTCTCCGCTTTCCACCACCGCGACCAGGTGCGATGGTCTAGACCCGGGGACGATCGAGGTCACCTCGAGGCCGCCTGGCGGGGTCACCGCCGTCAGGATCTGGTTGATCTTCGTGGGTCGTACCTGGGCCAAGAACGCGGCGTCGAAGTGCCCCTTGACGGTGGCGGGGTCAATCGGCAGCGCCCGGCTCGCGTCCAGCAGCCATGCCAGCTGTTTTCCGGCCGGTGTCGCCGGCACGCCAGACTCGGCCGACGGGGACGCGGGTGTCGGGGACGCGGTGCTCACTCGGCGGCGGGGTTCGTCGGGGTTGATGGGTGACGCGGTTTGTCGGGGTTAATGGGCGCCGGGTCAGTTGCCGACCCGCGCATGGGTGAATCGGGAAATGACTCGGGGCCACTGCTGCGCGGTGGGTGACGTTCTTGGCTGGCGTCCGTACCGGGCTGTGGCCGGTGCTGGGGGCGTTGTCGGGCTCGGTGTCGGAGCAGCGCGATGGCGGCGATGATGACGGCCAGCGGGATAATCCCGCCGAGGGGGCCGGCGATGGCGAGGAACGTGGGGGTCGAGACGGTCAGGGCGAGGAGTGTCTCGGCGGCGGCGGCGAGGAGGAACAGGGCCCCGGCCAGGGCTGTGGCTGCGCCCAGGTCGCGCCTGGTCGCGGGGTCGGCAAGTCGTTGTTTGAGTGCGCCGGCGTGGTCGCTGTCGGCGTCGCCGGCGATGATCTGCAGGCCTGCGAGCAGCAGTGGGCGACCAATCGCGGCGGAGATCAGGCAGGACAGCGCGATGACGGCGAGGGCGGCGACGTCTCGAAGTTTCAGCGGTAGAACGGCGTTTCCGAACAGCAGTGACAGACCGACCGCGGCGGCATAGGCGGCGATGACGATCACGGCGGCCGCGTCGAGGCGACGGCGCCGGACGCATCGGGTCAGCGCCCAGAGCAGCGGGATGCCGGTGGCGATAAGCAACGCCTCGGCGGAGGTATGGACGTGGGGTCGGGCGATCAGGTACACAGGCCACGGCAGCACACCCACGACCACCGCGGTTGCAACGGCCTTGGCCGCTGGTGCCAGGAGCCGCCGTCTCGAGCGCGGGCTGGACGAGTAGACCTGTGCCAGGCGGTGGTGTTGCAGCCAGCGCGGCGGGTGCCTGGTGCGGACCCGCATGAGCAGGATGAGCGCCACGAGGGACACGATGAACGGTGCCTGAAGCTCAGAAGCCGTCATCGGTCCTCGCCAGTTTCGACTGGGCGCCACAACAGCCCCGCGACCTGGCCCGTGCTGGTGTAGACGGCCCGACACGACGCATCCAGGTGCTCGAAGGTCAGGGGCAGTTCGACCACGGTCAGGCCATCTCGCACGCTTACCGCCGCTACCCCGGTGCGAACCAGAGATCCCCACCGCGCATTGATGCGGGTCCGGGTGGACTGCAGCAGTTCACGAGAGAGGATCTCGGCCATCCTGGCCGTCAGAACCTTCTCCACGACCTCCCAGCGACCGGCCAGGAGGTCATCGGCCAACTGGACCGTCAGCTCCACCGCCCCGTCCAACGGGAGCTCATCCGCGTCTGGCGGGTCGATCGTTTCCGAGCCGAAACGCTGAAATGCGGCCTGTCGGGTTATCCGCAGCAGTCCACCGATCTCCGCCCAGGTGTGTCCTTCGCTGCGGGCTTGGGCGACCAGTGCCCGCAGCGTGTCCTCCACGATGAGGTTAAGGCTCCGGGTGGCCGCGATGGCCTCCATGACTGAGCTGTCATCGGCACCATCACTCTGATGCAAGACCTCGGCCGCCGCGTGGGCGTTCGAAACCAACATCGCGCCCATCACGTCGCGTTCCGCTTGCCTTCTCATCACCACGCCACACTTGTAAACGTATCCTTTACGCACTCGTGTGTCAAGGCTGTCTTTACGCACTGACATCAATCCGATCCCAATGGCTGACTACTCGCGCAGTATTGGTCAAGGAATAGCTGCAGCGTTACCCGATTTCTGATCCGATCAGGACGGTGGCGCGGTGTTCCCATTGTGCCTGCCCGTGCATACGCTGTGGTCACGGAGAGGATGCGGTGTGATGACGTACGAGCCCGTCTTGGGCCAAATAAATTTGGTGGTTCGGGACATGGACGCCGCCGTGGCCTTCTATCGTCACCTTGGCCTGACAATAGACGCAGGGCCGGGAGCAGTGCATGCCTCCAGCCGGCTCCCCAACGGCATGCTCCTCGAGTGGGACAGCGTCGAGTTCGTGCCGCACTGGGACTCAGGTTGGGCAGGTAGCACCGGGGGCAGTGCGGTGATTGGGTTCTCCGTGACCACGCCCGAGGCCGTAGACCGGATCTATGCGGAGTTGACCGGCGCAGGACACGAGGGCCATCAACAGCCCGATGACGCTTTCCGGGGTTCCCGCTACGCGATCATCGATGATCCCGACGGCGACAGTGTTGGGATCATGGGTCCGGAAGAACCGGAACGGAAGTCCTGGCCACCCACCCCGCCGCCACACGGGTCCTGACCTCCACGCTACGCACGTGGCGTAAGCGACAGGATGCCAGGAAAGGGTTCCCCCGACGTGCGCCGATGGGGTTGAAGGATAGTCCCAAGTGCGCTTTCACGACGGCGCGAAATAGCGCCTGCTGATCAACCCGCTACCTGAAGGTGGCGCTTTGGTTGGTGCGCCCAGGTTTAGCTCGGAAACTTCGGGCACCGGCGGCAAACAAATTGACCGGGGCGAGAAGGCCGGCGGTGGCAAGGAGCCACCTCGTGCTGCCGCCCGCCACAGCGTCGGTGATGGGAGCATGGCCGAGCAGATACAAGCCCTGCCAGAGCATTGTTCCGCCGCGGTGCCCGGACACCGCACAAATACAGGCCACGTGAATAACGGTCCTTAGCAGCAAAACACCACAGAATAGGCTGGCACGGCCCCGGATTCCCTTGCCACGGGCCGCCGGATTCGCCGAGGGGAGAACGTGTCATGTCGGGGGACTCTGTCCGGACAGTCCGATTCGACACCCCATCGTCTGCCTCGAGGCTGAGGGGATGGAGGAATGGGCTGGTGGGGGCGTGGACCCGTTTCATGGGCCCGGGGCGGATGCGACGCCGGATTCGTAGGCGAAGACGACCAGCTGGGCGCGGTCGCGGGCACCGACCTTGGACATGGCGCGCGAGACATGGGTTTTCGCCGTTGTCGGGCTGATGCCCAGACGCGTGGCGATCTCGGCGTTGCCGAGCCCCTTCGCGGCAAGCGCCGTCACCTCCCGCTCCCTGTCCGTGAGCGAGCCCAGCCGCTCCCTCAGTATCGGGTCGCGCCCGGGAACTGAGGCAAACTTGGCAATGAGCCGTCGTGTGACGCTCGGCGCCAGCAGGGCATCGCCGGCGGCCACGGTGGCGACGGCACGGCGCAGCTCCTCCGGTTCCAGGTCCTTGAGCAGGAATCCGCTGGCCCCGGCACGCAGTGCGGCAAAGACGTAGTCGTCAAGTTCGTAGGTGGTGACGATGATGACGCGGCTGCCCGAGAGCTTCGGGTCGGTACAGATCTGTGCCGTGGCGGCCAGCCCGTCCAGGACCGGCATTCGGATGTCCATCAGGACCACATCGGGGCGGGTGCGGCGGACGAGTTCGACGGCGGCCCGGCCGTCGGCGGCCTCTCCGACCACCTCCACGTCACCGCCGCGTGCCAGGATGGCGCGGAACCCCTCCCGGATCAGGGCCTGGTCGTCGGCCAGGACGACGCGGATGCTCACGGTTCCCCCAGCGGCAGGCGGGCTTCGACGCAATAGCCACCGGCGGCCGTGGTGCCCGCCTGGACGGTACCGCCGGCCAGTTGGGCGCGCTCCTGCATGCCGGCGAGGCCGAAGCCGCCGGTGCCGGGGGATACGGGGCGGCCGTCGTCCGCCACGAGGATGTGCAGGTCCGGACCCTGGACCGTGACGGCGGCGGTGACGTTGGCCGCGTCCGAGTGCGCCATCACGTTCGAGAGCGCCTCGGTAACGATCCAGTAGGCCGTCAGCTCTAAAAACGCGGACAGTCCGGCGTGTTCCGGGGGCAGCTCGAGCCGAACATTCAGCCCGCTGGCCCGGGCCTTCTCCGCAATCCCGGCCAGCTGGGCCAAGCCCGGTTGCGGTGCCGGGGAGCTTGTCGATTCGCCGCGGAGGGCGCGCAGGGTCTCGTGGAGCCCGGGCAGCACGTCGCGGGCCGCGGTGCGGACAGCTTGGATGGACTTGCGGGCCTGTTCGGGGTCGTCGTCGAGGGCATCGAGAGCTACCCCGGCCTGGACGGCAATGACGGAGAGCGTGTGGGCGAGCACGTCATGGAGGTCGCGGGCGATCAGCAGACGCTCGGCCGCCATGTGCTCGCGCAACGCGCTCTCCCTATCGTGCGCCGCCTGCGCGGTCCGCGATTCTGCCTCCAGGCGCCGCTGCCGGACGACGGCGCCAATGAGCACGGCGCCGCCCATGGATGCGGCCGGTGCTATAACGGCCGGTGAGTACCAGGGCACCGGGTTGGGTGGGATGACGGAGAGGAATTCCGCGGCGACTACCAGTGCCAGGCCGGTGGCGATGGTGCGCAGCCCGCGGCCGTGGGCGGTCACGGAGTAAAACGCCACGAAAAACACGATGCCGGGAGCCTCCCCGGGATAGCCCACCAGGTGGTAGCCGTAGACCAGCACCAGGGTGGCGACGGAGACCAGCACCGGTGCGCGGCGACGAAAAACGAGCACGGCCGAGGCCGCAATGGCGATGGCGTAAGCCCCCACAGCGGGCGGAACGGGATCCTGGCTGTACGTCAGTTCCACCCAGGTGCCGAAAATGACGACGACGGCAACGATCCCGGCCAGCACGAAGTCGATCCGGGCATCGTCCGCCCGACTCCTGATTGAGGCCTCCCCGTCTGCCATGTCGCCAGCATAGCCCCACCGGTGGCCGCGTCGCGGGGCTTTGCCGGTCACCACGTCAGGCATCCGGCACCGTCGTGGACGGCGCCGTCGTGGACGGCGCCGTTGTCGACAGTGTCGTTGTGGACAGGGCCGGACGACGGCGGCGTCGGACCGGCATGCCCGGGCGGCGGTAGGCGAGGACGGCTACCCCAGACAGCCCCAAGCCCCACGCAGCCAGTACCGCAATGCTGGAGAGGGTCGGCCGCTGCCCGGCCGCTATCCTCCAGCCCAGGCTGGCCAGCTGGTAGGTGGGGAGGGCGTGGGCAAAGCTTGCCATGCCGGATGGCAGGATCGCCGGGGGCACCCACAGCCCGCCCATGGCGGACATTGCCATGTACAGCCCATAGCTTACGGGGTAGGCGCTGTCCGCGCCGAGGGCGTAGCCGATGGCAATCCCGAGCGCCGCGAACACGGAACTTCCCGCCCACATGGCCCCAGTCAATGCCAGCCACTGGCCGGGGGTGAGGGCGACACCCTTGAGCAGTGCCGCCGTCGTGCACACCAATACAATGGCCGGCAGTGCCGTAGCGACGCTGGCCGCCACCTTGGCGAAGAGGACCTGCGAGGTGGGGAGGGGCATCGCGTGCAGCTGTTGCAGCCAGCCGATCTGGCGTTCCTCCGCGATGCGCGGCGCCGTCGTGGACAGCACGGCCCAGATGGCACCGTAGGCGGCCATGGCCACCATGATCTCCACCGTGCCCTTCAGCTGCCCTGGCTGCACGGGGCCGCCGCCGAACAGGGTGGCGAACAGCAGGTAAAAGCCGATCGGTGCCAGCACGGCCAGGGCCAGGTACTTGGGGTCGCGGAGCATGCGGATGATTTCCAGGCGAAGAAAGTGGGTGCTCATGATGGGTCCTTGGTGAGGATGCGGAATGAGTCGTCAAGGGTGGGCGCGGCGACTTCCAGGTTGCGCCATGCGATGGTGCTGGCGACGAGAGCCCTGATGGTGGTGTCGGGGTCGCCCGTGCGCACGCTGGCCCGGTTGCCCGAAAGCTCCACGTCGCAGGCGCCGGGAAGTGCCTCCAGCTGCCGACGCGCGCCCGCGTCGGGATCCAGTGAGAAGCGGATGGTACTCAGTCCAGCCAGTCGGCGGATGGCCTCCGGTGTGCCATCGGCGATGACGGAACCACCCATCATGACAACGGCCCGTCCGGCGTTCTCGCTGACCTCTTCGAGGTAGTGCGTGGCAAAGAGCAGCGTCCGTCCGGTGCTGGAGTAGGCGCGCATGGCTTGCCAGAACTCGGCGCGGCCGGTGACGTCCAGGGCCGTGGTGGGCTCGTCCAGGACCAGGACCTCCGGGTTGGCGACGGCCGCCAGTGCGAAGCGGAGCCGCTGCGACTGGCCGCCGGAGAGCCGGTTGACGCGCCGCCTGGCCAGGGTAGAGAGCTGGGCCAGTTCCAGCGTCTCGCCCACGCCCAACGGGTGGGGGTACAGGCGGCTGCCCAGGGTGAGCAGTTCGGACACGGTGACGCCGGGCATGAAGCCGGCGTCTTGGAGCATGGCTGCAATCCGGCCCCGCAGCACGGCCGCCCGCGGCGCCGTGCCGCAAATGGCGACGTGTCCGGCGTCGGGTGCCGTCAGGCCGAGCATGACGGCGACGGTAGTGGACTTCCCGGCGCCGTTGGGACCCAGCAGCGCCACCGTTTCGCCGCGGTCGATCTGAAGGTTCAGCTCCCGGACGGCCGCCACGGGGCCGTAGTTCTTATCTACGCCTCCGAGGGACACGGCCGGTTGCTGCTGCGTGTCCGGGCCCTCGTGGCGTCCCGTTCGTGTTCGGGTGTGACTGGTTGTTTTGTTCATGGCTTCAGTGTGCGTGCCTGACTCGGACTGCCGCGTCGGCCCAACAGACAAACCCACTACGCCCTTGGGACCATGCGGCGGGCCGTGGACTACGTCCCGGGGATCATCCGGGTCCCGGCCGCTGATCACGGCCTCACCCGGCACCGGTGCTATCGCGACGACGACGACACCCCGGACATGCTTGAGCCCATGGAAACGGGCAGCTACGACACAGTGGTGACCGACGGCGCAACTGCCCTGCAGGGGGGCCAGGAAGTCCCCACAGTTGTACGAAGGTCAGCACCGGGGTATGGCGGGCCCGTATTGTAGTCGCGCTCAGAGAACCCAGAACCTGACGGTGCGGAGCAACCGCGTCTCGTCGTCGGCGTCGGCCGGTGGTTCAATCGTGGACTGGATCACGTCGAAGCCACGGCAGTCCCCCGAGTGGAGCACGACTTGTTTGTTCATTCCGGCGATCACCTCCGCCGAGAGGTGGAATGGGATACGGAGGCGCTTCGCTATCAGCCGCGCCTGGAACGCGCTATACAGTGCCAGGTACACGAGACACTCGTCCTTCGGATAGTCGATCTACTGGAAGCGGAAGGTGGCGCCAGGGTCGATGCCACAGCGCCCGGTAGCTGTCGCGATGTCGTTGAGAGCCTCGTAGCTGCGATCGGATCATCGCCGAGCGGATCGCGCCCCTCAGGCTGGGGAGCTGGTCAAATATCTCGCCCAAGGTTCGGCTTTCGGAGTGTCTCAGAACTTCCGCTAGAAGTTCGAGAATGGAACCATTGACTCTCACACAGTGTGAGACGGAATCCTCGGAGACTGGCGCATAGCCTCTGGTGGTAGCGCTGGTCTGCGTTGTTGGTGTGTAATCTCGCTACATCGTGGACAGTGAATCTCACTTCCTCGTGGACGCCGGGTCTCACTACTTTGTACACAGCTACCGGCACTGTGGCGCCGGTAGCTGTGTACGTGGTTATCGAGTGGCCATCACATCGGGTTGTTCTTCGTGGCGTTTGGCAAATTGGTCCTCGTAGTGGTCTCGTTTGAGATCCCATTGTTTTGTCGAGTACGCCGCCTGAACGCCTTGAACAGAGTATGAAGCAACGTAACGGCCGCGGACATTCAGCGCAACCATCGGCAGCGGGAAGGAGAATACGATCTCACCTGTGGCTGGGTCGGTGAGCAGGAAGGCGTCGTCGGTGATGGTCCGGTAGAACTGGCGGTCGGCGTAGGGCGTGGGCAAGGAGACGTGGAAGCCTTGGTAATAGACTTGCCGGTTCGCGCGGGTGATCTCTACGACTGACTGGTCCGCGGCCCGGTCTTGGGCGTTTTCATCGGGCAGGATTTCCCCGGTCTTGGAGATCGTCAGTGCTGCCCGGTCAAGGTCCCCCTGACGGCGTGCGCGTACTTGCGTGTAGTACGAGGCTTTCGCTTCCAGGACCGATAGGGGAATCGGCTCCGTTGCCGGTGTATGTTCCAGTAAATCCCAGGCTGTACGCGGTGTGGCATGGTCCAGGGATTGATGCGGACGGCGGTTGTTGTAGTGATCGCGAAAGCGGCTAATCCGGCCCTGGAGCTGCTCGAGAGTGGCGGGCTGATGCGCGTCGAGGAACCGCAGCAGGGTTTGGTGAGAGCGCTCATTCTTGCCTTGCGTGGTGGGTTTGCCGGGCAGGCCGCTAATCGGCATGGTCCCTTTGGAGGCGAGGAAGATTTCAACGGAACCGATCCTGCCGGCCCGCAGCTGGTTGAACGCCAATGAGTTGTCCGAAAGCACCTCTTTTGGCGGGCCGTAAGCGGTGATGGCTCGTTCGAGCACGTCCTTGGCATCGGCACTGTTCTCGGCACGGGAGTACGCTACTGTGCCCACATCGAAGCGCGAAGCGTCATCGAGGAGCTGGTACACGGTGACAACTTCTCCGCCGGCCAGGCGGTACTCAAAAGCATCCAGTTGCCACAACGACATCACGGTGGCGCGCACGAACGGGATGTACGAGGACTTCGGGCGTTTCCTAGGGGCTGCGTCGACGTGGCCGACGCTGGAGAGCAGGCGGGCTATCGTCGCGACCGAAGGAACCTTCCCGCCCGGAAACTTTTCTTGCTGGCTCGCTTCGTAATAGATCGAGCGTGGGCCGTAGTCCCAGCCATCGGCTTTGAGTTGCTTGCGGATCTTCACCAATTCGTTAATGACCCCGGCATCATATTTGCGGGCCGGAGTCTTCGGTGCACGGGAGCGGGGGTGAAGGGCCGCCGTGGATTCATGGACAGCACGGCCGCGAATCTTATAGAAAACGCTGCGGGAAATCTTGATCGAGCGGCAAAAATCCGTGACCGAGAGTGCATGAGGCTGCAGGGGATCGAAGTTGATGATGGCAGCACGCGTCTGGGGTGAAAGAGAGTTCGTCATTCAACGACTATCGCCGCCAACCCGTCGGTAAAAGTGTCTCCGATGTGGTGAGACAGCGTGTCTCCGATGTCATGAGATCGTGTGCCCACGAAGTGATGAGACAGGACATACAAAGTAGTGAGACCCGGCGTCCACGAGGAAGTGAGATTCACTGTCCACGATGTAGCGAGATTACACACCAACAACGCAGACCAGCGCTACCATCCGGGGCTATGCGCCAGAGACATCATGTTCAACATTGGAGAGTTCGCGTCGATAGGCAGGGTGTCCGTCCGGATGCTCAGACACTACGACGAGATCGGCCTGCTTCCCCCCGCCATGGTGGATTCCCACAGCGGATACCGCTCCTACGAGGGGAAACAGTTCGCTGTGCTTGGGGCCATCCTGGCGTTCAAGGACCTTGGATTCCGGCTCGATGAGGTAGCGCTGATCGTGCAGGGCGAAATCGATGACGATGTCCTTCGCGAGATTTTGACCGCCCGGCGCACGGAACTCGCCCGGCAACTTGACCTCGACGCAGCACGGCTGCTCCGAATCGACACGCGACTCCGTCATCTCAAAGGAGAACCACCCATGTCCCCCATCACCACCGAACTCAAGCCCCTGCCGGCCGAGATCGTCGCCCAGGCAAGCGCCATCGCCCCGGGTTTCGGGCCCGAGAACATCACTCCGGTCATCGGGCCGTTGTTCGGCCCGCTCGCCCGCGATCTCGCGACCGCAGGAGTCAGGCCGGGATCCCAATCCATCGCGATGTACGAGGCAATCGAATCAGGTGACGGCGAGGGGGCACGCGTATACGCGGCGTTCCCTGTCGGTGCCGAGGTCTCCGCGGGCAAGGGCTTCACCCTCTCCAATGTCCCAGCCGTTGCCCTCGCCGCCACGACTGTTCATTACGGTTCCATGGCAACCATTGGAGAGTCTTGGCAGGCCCTCCACGCGTGGATCGATGATCATGGTTATGAACTGGCTGGGGTGTGCCGCGAACTGTACATCCTCTCAGAGCCAGAACCTCAGGAGAACTGGGTAACCGAACTGCAGCAACCCGTCACCCGCCCTTGACCAGGCACTGCCCGGACACGCACCAGGCTCGTGTCCGGTGAGGGTTCCCGCTTGGAAGAAGCAAAGAATGGTCAGCGTGGCATCGGCCAAGTTGGAAGAGTTCGACCTGGCTGCGCACTACGGGGTGCGAGACCTGGTGGCCTCCCTCGAACCCTGCCCGGCCCGAACAGCCTGTGGCAACACCCGAACCACCCACAGCTGTCGTGCTGGCCCTCCTTCGACCTCAAGAGCAGCCTTCGTCGACCCGGCGACGGGGCCGGTACCGAGGAACTGCTCAGCTTCACGCCCTACAGATGCGACGCCGCTACTGAAACCACTGAAAGATCGAGGTGCGAGTCATGGATGACCAAGCAGCCGTCGCCGCTAACGATCCCGAAACAGCGCGGGCCGACTCGATAGCGGGAGAGCTCGTCACCGAGACCTTCGAGTACGACGGTGGACGGCAGGTCACCGTGTACGTGCCAACGGAGCCGCCCTAGGCAGTCGTGTTCGCCGGTGACGGCCAGCTGATCTCGCAGTGGGGCGGATACCTCGAGGCCGCCGACGTACCGCCCACGATGATCGTCGGTGCCTACCGGACGGCCGATGAGGATGAGATGGTACGCATCCATGAGTACTCACCGTCGTTCGATGAGGAGCGGTTCGCGGCACACGAGAGGTTCTTCGTCGAGGACGTCCGCCGATGGGTGCGGTCGCGCTTCGGCGTCGCGCTGCCCGCCGAACGCACCGCGGTGTGCGGCGTGTCGGCCAGTGGAGAGCTCTCACTGGCCATGGGGCTTCGGCATCCGGACATCTACGGTGCGGTCTTCTCCGCCTCCCCAGGCGCCGGCTACCGACCGCCTGCGGTGATGCCCAGCCCGCTACCGCGCACCTATCTCGTCGCCGGCACACTGGAGCCGTTCTTCCTCGAGAACGCGACCCGGTGGGCGGACGCACTGCGCGATGCAGGCGCGGACGTCGTGATGACGGAGCGTGTCGGCAAGCACGGCGACCCGTTTTGGGCAGGCGAGTTCCCGCGGATGGTTGCGTGGGCGTTTGGAGACGCTAAATCAGCGCTGGCGAAGGCCAAGGACGCGTGACACCAGGACCGACATCTATGGCGTTGGCGCCGACTTGTCCCACCGACGGCTGACCGTTCACGGTCCACGGGCTGCTGATGACCGTCGCGGTCAGGGCTAAAGCGCACAAGCTCCGTCCCTCTGGACTGAATCGCCGAACATCCATCGAAAGTTCGAGGAAGGAACCGCCTACCCAGCATCTCGCCCAACCGAGGCGTCCGCACTGACATCAGCGGGGCCGTGTCAGTAGACGTTCCGCTTGCGAGCAGCTATTCAGAGCGAAATCTGGTCACAATCACATGTGTGTGGCCCCGAAAAGGTGTCCGCTTTACGTGAGCCTATCGACGCGTGGTCAGCGGGCGCCTGCTGCGAGGCGGCGTTTTGGCGTGGGGCGCCGTTGCCGCGAGGCGTGATCAGAGTTAGCTGATCTTGTGACGGTAGCTGGCGATCGCGAAGGTGTAGGCGACGACGAGGATGCCGAGGAACCAGCCGAGGGCGACCCAGATGTCACTGCCGATGGGTTGTTGTGCGAATAGTGCCCGGATGGTGTTCACGATGGAGGTCACGGGCTGGTTTTCGGCGAACCAGGCGACGGGGCCGGGCATCGAGCTGGTGGGCACGAACGCTGAGCTGATAAACGGCAGGAAGATTAGCGGGTAGCTGAATGCGCTGGCGCCGTCGACGGTCTTTGCCGAGAGTCCGGCGATCACGGCGAGCCAGGTCAGGGCGAGGATGAACAGGATCAGCATTCCGGCAACGGCGAGCCAGGCGGAAAAGGAGGCTCCGGTGCGGAAGCCCATGATCAGGGCGACGCCGATGACAACCGTGACGGAAACCACGTTCGCGGCCAAGGAGGTGAACACGTGCGCCCAGAGCACGCTGGATCTGGCGATGGGCATGGACGCGAAGCGTTCGAAGATGCCGCCTTGCAGGTCCAGGAAGAGCCGGTAGGCGGTGTAGGCGACGCCGGAGGCGATCGTGATGAGCAGGATGCCGGGGAGCAGGTAGTTCACGTACGACTGGCTGGATCCGGTGTGGATCGCGCCACCGAGGACATACACGAACAACAGCATGAGCGCGATGGGGGTGACCACGGTGGTGATGATCGTGTCGGGGCTGCGCAGGATGTGGCGTAGCGAGCGTCCGGTGAGCACGCTGGTGTCTGCGATGACGTGGGCACTCATCGGATGTCCTTTCGGGTCGTGACGCTGCTATCGATGCGGTACTCAGCGGTGGTGCCGGTAGTGGCGGTGTCACCGACGAGGGCGAGGAAGACGTCCTCGAGAGAGGGCTGCTTTTCTACGTATTCGACAGTGGCGACGGGAAGGAGCTGCTTGAGTTGGGCGAGGGTGCCGTTCTGGATGATCGTGCCCTTGTGCAGGATCGCGATGCGGTCGGCGAGTTGTTCGGCCTCGTCGAGGTACTGCGTGGTGAGCAGCACCGTCGTGCCGTGACCGGCGAGTTGCTTGACCGTCTGCCACACCTCAATGCGTCCTTCAGGGTCCAGCCCGGTCGTTGGTTCGTCAAGGAAGATGATTGGGGGGTTCCCGATCAGGCTCATCGCGATGTCGAGCCGGCGCCGCATGCCACCTGAGTAGGTTGAGCCCCTGCGGTTGGCTGCGTCGGTGAGCGCGAAACGGGCAAGTAGATCATCAGCGATCGCGCCTGGGTTCTTCAAATGACGCAGCCTGGCGACCAGCACGAGGTTCTCCCGCCCGGTGAGGATTTCATCGACCGCGGCGAACTGGCCGGTGAGGCTGATGGACTCCCGCACGTGCGCAGCTTGCGTAGCGACATCGAAACCGTTCACGACAGCCGTCCCTGCACCCGCTTTGAGCAGCGTGGACAGGATGTTCACGACCGTGGTCTTGCCGGCCCCGTTCGAGCCCAGCAGCGCGAAGATGCTCCCCGCCTCCACATCGAAGTCGACGCCCCGAAGCACGTCAACGTCCTTGAACGACTTTGTCAGGCCCTTCACACGGATCGCTGCTTGAGTACTCACTTCCGTTCCTCTCGCTCGGCGTCTTCGATGGCCTTGTTGAGACGGGCGCGCTCCTTATCGATCCAGTGCGTGCCCGCGTAGGCCTGTGCGAAGGTCTCGGCGAAGTCGACCGGGTCGTCACCGACAATCTCGCGCACGGGCGTCCCGTCGACCGCGGCACGCTCCCACAAGTCAGCCAAGTCGCCGAACATTCTGATGAGGGTCCGGCCATCGGTGAAGCCCCCGTAGTACATGAAGTAGCGGTGCATGGCCTGCGCGGCACTCCCGTACGGCTCGGGCAGGGCCTCGAGGCGGGCCTTTTCCTGCTTGTACTGCTTCTTTTGCTCAAGCGATCCCGTGAGGGTCTCGATCCACTTTGCTGGCATTGCTACTGTCCTTTTTCCTGAGGGTGTTCGATGTGGTGGTGAAGCCGTTCGATGCGTTCTGCCAGGAAGCTCCAGGTGGCCCAAAATTCTTCGAGGTACTCGCCGCCGAGTGCGTTAAGGGAGTAGACCTTGCGTGGGGGGCCTTTCTCGGATGGAACCTTCATCACGTCCACAAAGCCGCGCTGCTCGATCCTGACCAGCAACGCATAGACGGTGCCTTCGACGATGTCGGAGAAGCCCTGCTCGCGCAGCTGCGCCGTGATCTCGTACCCGTATGCCGGCTGCGTGGCCAGGATCTCGAGCACGATTCCTTCGAGCGTGCCCTTGAGCATCTCGGTCATCTGCTGCTTGCTCATGGATTCCGTTCTCTCAACTACTTGGTGTCGCTGACTACCACTAGATAGTAACGCGGATTACCACTAGATAGTAACGCGGATTACCACTAGATAGTAGCGCGGATTACCACTAGATAGCAAGGTTGAATAGTTACTGTTCTGGAGTGGGCGGATGCTGCAAATCCGATGGCGGGACCCGGCGCCGGAACGAACGCGTCCTAAGTGTGATGAGGGGCATGACAGATGACTTCGAATGGCCTCTATTTCACTCGGATTCTGGTCAGTCGCGCTCGTTCACGCCGTCGGGTTACAGATCATCACGGGAGGGGCCGGCACATTCGGCCCGAGCACCTCGTGTGGTAACTGGGCTTGGTGGCGATGACCAGCTCATCGAGATCGACACCACCTCAGCAACCCGGCGCCAACTGCGCCAAAGACACGCCCCGTGGAAGGTTCGGCAAACGGACGGTTGTATGTGGACGATTCACCTTCGCGCGGGATACTCGTCACCAATGGGTGAATCGCCGGACGATAACTGATATGGCCGTCGCTGCGGGTCTCGAGTCTCCCGTGAGAATTGTCAGCTCGGCTCGGTGGCACTGGCTCTGTCAAGGAAGCCGTCCGACGGTGGAGTATGAACACAGACGGACCAGAGGTGGACCGGTGGCGCCGACAGATCATGAGGGGATCGCACGGGCGTTGAGGGAACACCCGGCGAAGAAGGGCGTGGCCTTTAACATCGCTGTCACGGTACTGGAGGTCGGCGGGGGCATCGGACTCTTCCACCTCGCTAAGGGCATCAGCGGAAATGATGTTACGGCGTACGTGAGCGGCAGCATCGCGCCGCTGCTCGGGGCGGTGGTGGTCTGGGCCCGCTCGAGGAAGTTCAGCGGTGCTTCAGCGGCAATGTTCGCGTTCGTCGTGCTGTCGGCGGTGGTGGCGGCGGTGGTAGGCAGAACGGATCCGAAAGTGTTGCTGTACAAGGACTGCGCCATCACCGCGCTGGTGGGCTTGGTGTTCGGGCTGTCCTGTATTCTGATGCCTCGCCCGTGGTGTTCTATTTCGCCCAGCGCTACGGTACGGACGGGACCCGTGAAGGTATGTCCGCGTTCGACGACCCTTCTATGGTTCAAGTCAAGAGGGTTTGAAGTTTTCTGAAGAGTTGCCTGGCGATGAAACGTTTGAGGCAGCGGCGGATCTCCTTGATGCCCTTGCCCTCGGCGGTGCGCCGCGCAACGTATGCCTTGGTTTCTGCGTCGAACATCATCCGTGACCGGGCTATCGTGTGCAGTGCCCTGTTTAGCTGCCGGTCACCATGGCGGTTGAGTCGGTACCGGACGTTGTTGCCCGAGGATGCGGGGATCGGGTTCACCCCGGCCAGCGCCGCGAAGGCCGCTTCGGACCGGACCCGGCCGTGATGTGAGTACGAAACGATGACCTGTGCCGCCGTCACCGGACCAAGCCCGGGCAAGTCCATGAGGCCTGCCGCCATCAGGTCAACGACTTCCTGAAGCTGTTCCCTGTTCTGTACCAGTTGAACCTGGAATTGGTTGATGGCCGTGGCCAGCCGTTTGGCCTCAGCGCGGGCGGTCCGTGTCTGCAGGTCCTCGCGCCGGAGGGTCCTCCACCGGCTGATCTCCAGAACCTGGGTGTCGGTGAGTGCCTTGCGCGCGTCAATGCCCAGATCCATGGTGCGAAGCAGTGCGGTGAGGATCAACCGGTCGGAGGTTCCTTGGCGTTCCATGGCGTCGCGGGCATTGAGCAGGATCCGCAGGGCCTCCCTGTTTCCTTCTGCCCGGGGATCCAGCAGTGCCCCGACCTGTTCGCCAAGCACAGTCCGGGCGGCCGCCAGCGCGTCAATGTCATCGGACTTTCCACGGCCGGCACGGGATGTCCGGCGCGGCGGGCGGACTTCGCAAAAATCCAGTTCCGTCTGCCGTAGGGCGCGGGTCAGGCCCGAACCGTAGGAGTTGGTTCCCTCGATGGCCACCAGCGTCTTGCCGGGTTCGCTGCGCCGATGGATCCAGGCAATGGCACGCTTGAGGCCCGGCGGGCTCGTGGGGAACGTGGCGGTGTCAACAACCTGGCCGGAAACGGCCGCGAGGATCGCGTAGGTGTTGGTTTGGGCGTGGGTGTCCACGCCGACGATATTCTTGTATTCATCACGGACGATGCTCATAGCAGTGGGTTCCTTCCCGAGACAGGACACAGTATGGCCAGCCGGGATGGGATCGCGCCGTGGCAGATCTCTAACGAGTCACAACCTGAAAACCGTGGGTCGGACAACCTTCTATCAGGCCACCGGTGCGAGCCAGACCGGCCCCACGGGCCGGGTGGACAAGTCGTCTAAAAGACACTGCACCAGGCAGGTCAGATATGTGGTGAGTCACGCCCGGTCCGAGTGGTTCAAGTCTGGCAGCCAGCCTCGGGCTTGCCACTACCCATTAGAAATATGTGGGTCGCCTACCCGGCCTTTCGCCACGGCATGTACCAGATCAGCATCATCTGGACCATGATCTACCTCCTCCAGGCCGGCGCCACGGCCCTGATCATTGCCTCCACGACCTTCTCAACGGCCTACAACTGGAACCAGATCCTGCCGATCACCGCTTTCGTGGTGGCGATCGGCCTGACGGTGATCATCGCCCGCCACGGCCAACGCATCGGTCGGCAGGAAGCCGCAGACGCTGATCAGAGGAATCGCTCCATGTGAACGCCCCCGAGAGTCCCCGCGGGCTCGTCTGGAATACCACCCGACAGACACGCATATGCCGAACCGAGAAACCCTGAGTGTCCGTATACCGTTCGCTGTCCGCTTCGTTATTGGAGCCGATGGCGAAGTGGTGCCGTGGGAAGGGTGGAGAGGCCGCCGAGTTTGATGCCAAAGGTTCTCTCGGTTCAAGTGTGTCGAGCGGCACGGATTCCACGGGCCGAGCTGACGAGGGCAACGACCGAGGCCAAAGATGCGATGACCAGCACTATGACGACCGGGAAGCTGCTGCTGTCCAGTGCCGCATCCCCTGCCACGGCAACGGCGATCAGGCAGCAGGCACACATCGCCGCCAGGGCAAGGGCGAGACCCGTAGCAAGGCGGGCGGGCAGGCGCAACGTGGGAGCCGGAACCTCCAGGCGCCGCAGGCTCACCCCAGGCCCCACGCCCAGACACATCAGAAATCCTATGAGGACACACGACCAGCCAATGAGCGCCCACGGCCCTGCCGGGTTCGAAGGTGCAGTGTGGCTTATCGCCAGGAGCGCCAAAAGCCCGAGCACCAGCAGGATCCCCGATACCATCACGGGCACTAGCGGGCCAAGGAAAAACTTTGGCCTAGAACGCAAGCCCGGGCCCAAGGCGCGGACCACTATATGCGCTGCACCCATCAACGCCAGTAGCCAGCCGATGAACAAGAGCGCCGAGCCGGCATGCAATAGTCCACGTACCAGTGCGGAAGTGCCGCTCCCGGGAGGGTCGAGAAGTGCCTTATTCACCGCCGGCACGATCAAAAATCCCGCACACCACGCCAGCCAGGTCGTTGATACGCTCGCTTGCAGGCGAAGACGCCGAGCCTGGGGCCCGGCAAAGCGGGGCCTGATCCACGCGCCGAGAGCACCACGGACGAGGTCGGCGGTCGTGCGCGCGGAATCTGGCAGCTCTTCTGTCAGCGCCGCCAGCTCGGATCCATACCGTGCCCGGAAAGACGGCGGGTAGGCGCGAAGGACCATCCTCGCCGCCCAGCTCACGGTCGAGCCGTTCGAAGACGGGCGAGCCCGTGGGCGGAGAAACTGCGCATGGCCTTCAGTCGTGCGGCCAAAAGCGCCGCACCGGCAGCCGTGATCTCGTACGGGCGTCGGCGCTCCTGCCCCGGGAGGGCCCGGACCAGGCCGCGTTCTTCCAGCCGAGCAAGCGCCCCGTACAGGGTGCCGGGCCCAAGGGTGATGTCGGCGTTTTCTTTCGTGTCCAAAATAATCGCATAGCCATGCTTCGGTCCCGCTGCGAGGCTGCCAAGTATCAACAGCGTCGGATCCGCCCATGCCACTTCACTTTTACGACGAGCCATCACTTACTCCGTTTCCCGTAGTACTTGAAACGCTACTCCAAACCTGTGATCGATGTCCAGATTCCGTGTTGATTCATGGAAGATGCCCGCGTAGCTGCCATGAATCAACACGACCCCTGCCCCTGCCCCTGAGCGTAAACTGGTATTCAGGGGCGGTAACCTGCACTGCCCCGTGGAGGATCACTGATGAGCCTGCTTTTGACGATACTGGCAGCCAAATCCGCGATGATGCCAACAGTCGTCGCGAGGCACCCATCTTTTACTCACCTATTTCAACCGAAAAATACGGCAAATACTGACATGCCGTAACCGCCTAGAACGGCGAAAGTTCCCGAAAATACACGAGTATTGATAGACAGCGGCACCCTGTGACGTCAAGATGCTGAGATTCTCTTGGCCGCCGGTTCGAGTCCGGCCCGGGGCACCAACATGGCCCTGACCTGCGGTTATGTCCCTCAGGCCAGCGGGAGCAAGGGCTAAAATTGCCGCAACTCACCTCTTACTCATCTTATTCAGCAAAATTTTCTTGAACTTGCACTCATCTATTTGAAGACTGCCAACTCATCTTTTTCGATATCCGGAGCAAAAAATGGCAAGATTCCGCGGTTTCTCCGAGCCGGACCGACTCGGAGCTGTGGCTGCCATGA
Organism: Arthrobacter livingstonensis; assembly: GCF_003219815.1. Classification (GTDB taxonomy): domain Bacteria; phylum Actinomycetota; class Actinomycetes; order Actinomycetales; family Micrococcaceae; genus Specibacter; species Specibacter livingstonensis. The sequence goes on along the minus strand of NZ_QJVD01000024.1, from coordinate 18,517 downwards.
ATTGGCCTTCCGACCGCCGTTTCCCGGCACCGGTCAACGTCAATGGGCAACGAACTTGCCTGCAAGACAGCAAGCAATTCGGCGCGGCAGCTTCGACCGTCCAGCTCACGTCATTCGGCAATCGTGGCCCGAATTGCCGTGTCGGAGAAGCAATCTGCGGCATGTCCACAAAACCTGACGCTTGACAGATGGCCGGACCGATACGGCCGGGGCCCGGCACTGCCGACCCAAGGCGGCCCTAAAGACCCCGACTGGACCCTTACCCAAACTGAGCACCGGAGGCCGGCTGCATCTCGCACTGGCATGCACCAGCCTCAGTGGCCCCGGTCCTCCAGGCCCCCAGTTGGGAAGGACCGTGTGCCCTAGCGTTAAGGGGCGTCGAAATCTGAGCCTTCGGGCGTGCCTACTTGAATGTTCTTGCCGTCGCAAATTCAGCCCACCCGGCAGGCCGGCGCGCCGCGCTGCTGGTGGACGGCCTGCAATGGCTGGGTCCTTGACGTGTGGGGCCCGGGCGGGCGACGCCGGACCCCGCTTGACTCCGCGTCCTTCGCCACGCTGCTGGTCACCGAGGCGGCGGACTGGACGGCCGTCCAGCCCAACCGGTTGGCCATGTGAAACGCCATGGATCACACATGGGGGATGACGCCGAAGGTGCTCTTCCTCTCCGAAAATCAGTGCCACGGGGCCGCCGGGATCAAGAGAGTTATTCGTCGTCGGCGGTTCATAGACGAGCCAAGAGCCCTTGTATTGAATTTTCAGCTGCTGCTTACGTCATCCTGCTGTGCAGCCTGCCGGTGATCTGGTGTGCTTCTTCGAGCAGGAACCGGCCGAGGAAGTTCTGGCGGTCTTTCCGGAACCGGGTTTCAATGCCGGTCAGTGAGAGGGCCCAGGCGGGACGGTCCTGGGCGTCGAAGACGGCGGCGCCCATGCCCCAGCTGCCTTCCAGGACGAGGCCGGGATTGACGGAGTACCCGTCGTGGTGGGTCCGGGCCAGGTTGTCCCTGACCAGGGCCACGGGGTGTGTGGGGGCGAAAGTGCCGGCGTGATCGTCCCAGCGGGCCAGTATCTGTTCCTGTTCCTCCTTCGGCAGGAACGCCATGATCGCGTTCCCCGCCGAGGCGACACCGAGGGGGAAGCGGACGCCCTCGTGGAGCACGAAGGAACGGATGGGGAAGGGCCCCTCCTCCCGGAGCAGGCACACGGTCTCCCCTCCCCGGCGCACGGAGAAGAACGCACTCTCCCCCGTCTCCTCCGCCAGCCTGCGCAGGCTGGGCCGGGCAATGTCCTCCACGGGGAACCTTGCGGCCGCCACGGAACCCATGAGCAGCGCTTCAGTACCCAGCACCCAGTTCCCGGTGGTGCCGTCGTGGTCCAGCAGCCCCTCGGCCGCGAGGGAGGTCAACAGCCGGTGGACCGTGGGGCGGGTCAGCCCGGACTCCCGGACCACCTCAACCAGGGCGGCCCCTTCCGGCTTCCTGCTCACGATCCGCAGCAGGGCCGCGACCCGCCCGACGACCTGCGCGCCTTGAACCGGTACGTGAGCCATGAAATTATCCTCATTCCGTCCATATTGTGGATAGCAACCAGCCTACCGTCCACACTGTACAAATCCGAGGATTTCGCCCAAATACTTGCCTTGACAGCGTATTTGCCATCACCCTATGCTCAAAGTCACGCCTTGAAATCCATAAAGTGGACGACCAGCAATCAGCTCAACGAGGAGATTTTCATGACCAAGGTACGCAGCAGTGCGGCGCAGGCACTGGCGGACGTGGTCCGGGACGGCATGACGCTGGCCGTGGGCGGTTTCGGGCTCAGCGGCATCCCGGCCGACCTGATCGAGGCCGTCCGCGATTCCGGGGTGACGGGCTTGACGGTGGTCTCGAACAACATGGGTGTGGACGGCAAGGGCCTGGGCGTGCTGATCGAGGCCGGACAGGTCGCCAAGGTCATCGCCTCCTACGTGGGCGAGAACAAGCTCTTCGCCCAGCAATACCTGGCAGGGCTGCTGGAGGTCGAGTTCACCCCGCAGGGCACCCTGGCCGAACGGCTCCGCGCCGGCGGCTCCGGCATTCCGGCGTTTTACACCAAGACCGGCGTCGGCACCCTGGTCGCCGAAGGCAAGCCGCATGCCGTGTTCGACGGCGAAACATACGTCCAGGAGCGCGCCATCACCGCGGACGTCGCCTTGGTCCACGCGCACACCGCCGACACCGACGGGAACCTGATCTACCGGTACACGGCACGGAACTTCAACCCCGTCGTCGCCACCGCAGGGCGGATCACCATTGCCGAGGCCGAGGTCATCGTCGAACCCGGCGTGCTGGACCCCAACCACATCGTCACCCCCGGCGTCTACGTCCAGTGCCTCATCCAAGCCACAGACCGGGTGAAGGACATTGAACAACGCACCGTCCGCCCCCGGATCGAAGCCCGCCCCGAAACCCTTTCCGTAGCCGTCCCGGCCTAAACCACCCGAACCCGAGGAGAACACCACCATGGCTTGGACCCGCAACGAAATGGCCACCATAGCAGCCGCCGAACTCAGTGACGGCGACTACGTCAACCTCGGGATCGGCATCCCCACCCTGGTCGCCAACAACCTCCCCGCCGGCGTCCGCGTCACCCTCCAATCCGAAAACGGGATCCTGGGCATGGGCCCCTTCCCCTATGAAGGAGAGGAAGACGCGGATCTCATCAACGCCGGCAAGCAAACCGTCACCCTCCTCCCAGGCGCCAGCATCTTCGACTCCGCCACCTCCTTCGGCATGATCCGCGGCGGCCACGTCAAAGTCGCAATCCTGGGCGCCATGGAAGTCTCCTGCACAGGAGACCTGGCCAACTGGACCATCCCCGGCAAAATGGTCAAGGGCATGGGAGGCGCCATGGACCTCGTCGCCGGCACCCCACGCGTCATCGTCCTCACCGACCACACCGCCAAGGACGGCACCCCCAAAATCGTCAACGAATGCACCCTCCCGCTCACCGGGCGCCGCGTGGTGAACCGCATCATCACCAACCTCGCCGTCTTCGACGTCGAAACCACCAACACCAGCACCGACTACATCGAAACCGACGACGGCGGCATCCCTGCCTTGGTCCTGACCCGGCTCGCACCCGGCGTCACCGTTCAGGACATCGAGGACTGCACCGAACCGGCGTTCACCGTCCGCCTCGAAACCGCCACGAGAGCCACTGAAAAAGCCCTCGAAGAGGCATCTGAAGGAGTCACCGCATGAGCCTGCAAGAACAATTCGGCAAAGACATGCTGCTCACCGGCTGGGGCCACAGCAAATTCGGCAAGCTCACCGAGGAAACCCTGGAATCCCTGATCATCCAAGTCGCCACCGACGCCATCACCAACGCCGGCATCGAACCCGGACAAGTCGATGAAATCTACCTGGGCCAATTCAACGCCGGCATGATGCCCCTGGCCTTCCCGTCGTCCCTGGCCCTGCAAGTCTCCGAGGACCTTGCTGGTGTCCCCGCCACCCGGGTGGAAAACGCCTGCGCCTCCGGATCCGCCGCCGTCCAGCAGGGCACCAAGGCCCTGCTCGCCGGCACCGCAAAGACCGTGCTCGTCATCGGAGCCGAAAAAATGACACACGCCGGGGCCGACACCGTCGGTGCCGCCCTGCTCGGCGCCGACTACGACATGGCCGGGCAAACCTCCACCACCGGCTTCACCGGACTCTTCGCCGACGTCGCCAAACACTACGAAAAACGCTACGGCCCTGACATTGTAAATCTCGGCGACGTATTGGGGTCCATCGCGGCCAAGAATCATCGCAACGGCGTCGACAACCCCTACGCCCAGCTGCGCAAGGATCTCGGCGAAGACTTCTGCCGCACAGTCTCGGAGAAGAACCCCATGGTCGCGGACCCCCTACGCCGCACCGACTGCTCCCCCGTATCCGACGGCGCCGCCGCCGTCATACTCTCCACCCACCCCACCGGCGGGGCCACCGATCCCGTCCGGCTCGCCGGCTTCGGCCACGCCAACGACTTCCTGCCCGCCTCACGCCGGGACCCCACCGCCTTCGCCGCCACCAGGGTCTCATGGCAGCGTGCCCTGGCCATGGCCGGCGTCGAGCTGACTGACCTGGATTTCGCCGAGGTCCACGACTGCTTCACGATCGCGGAACTGCTCATGTACGAGGCCATGGGCCTCACAGAACCCGGCCAGGGCAGCCGCGCCATCACCGAGGGCTGGGTCTACAAGGATGGGAAACTCCCCATCAATGTCTCCGGCGGACTCAAAGCCAAGGGCCACCCCGTCGGCGCCACCGGCGTCTCCCAACACGTCATCGCCGCCATGCAACTCACCGGCAACGCAGGCGCCATGCAACTCCCCAACCCCCACCGCTCCGCCGTGCAAAACATGGGCGGCGTCGGCATCGCCAACTACGTCAGCATCCTCGAAACGCTCTAGGCTGCCAAGTTGAACTCTCCCCAGAAAGGGCGGAACCGGTGACCACTTCAGCAACGCACCAAATTAGCTTTGACGCAGGTCTGCGTATTCGCAAGGCCGTCATGGGTGAGGCTTATGTCAACAGAACTTTTGAGGGGGTGAGCGATTTCTGCCGGCCAGTCCAGGAGTTGGTGACCGAGTACGCTTGGGGGAAAGTGTGGTCCCGGCCTGGGCTGGACCACAAGACACGGAGCATGTTGAATCTGGCGATGCTCACTGCGCTGAATCGTCCGCAGGAATTGGCAGGACACGTCAGGGGCGCTCTGAATAATGGCGTGACGGAACTGCAGATACAGGAAGTACTGTTGCAGACGTTGATCTATTGTGGTGCGCCTGCTGCTCTTGAGTCGTTTCGAGTCACCGAGTCAGTGCTCCAAGACATCCGGAATCAACACTAGGTCTTCCCGGCATTCGCCGGTCCACAAGGAGGTGGCAGATGGCGGCGGTTCCGCGCGGAGCGTCCAGCAAGTTTAATTCCCCACGCCCTGTCGGCAAATGGGTGCCTCGAACGCGCCTGACGGAATTCCTCACCGCTGGGCAAAACTGGCGTCTGGCCTTGATCCATGCACTGGCAGGTTTCGGAAAATCCACCCTTGCCGCCCAATGGATGGATCTACTCGCCGCCCAAGGCCGCACCAGGGTGTGGCTCTCCCTGGACCGCGATGACAACAACACCATCTGGTTCCTCTCCCACTTGCTCGAAGCCATCGGTCGCGCCATACCCGGGTTCGACGACGACCTTCAGCAGCTGCTCGAGGAACGTCCCGACGATGCGGAACGCTACGTCATCCCGGCGCTCATTAACGCCATCGACGAAGGCGGGGACGACGTCGTCGTCGCCCTGGATGACTGGCATCTGGTCACCGACAAGCGCACGATGGACGTAGTGGAACGACTGCTGGACTCTGGCGGGACACACTTGTCCTTCATCATCACCAGCCGTACCCGCGCAGGTCTGCCCCTGGGACGACTGATGGTCCGCGGACAGCTCGTCGAGGTCGATGCCGTCGCGTTGCGCTTTGACCAGCAGGAATCCCAATCCTTCCTCGTAGACATCAACCGACTGGATCTTGATAGCGGGGACGTGGCCAGTCTGCACCGGACCACCGAGGGGTGGATCGCTGCCCTGCAGCTTGTCTCGTTATCTCTGCGAGATCATCGCGAAGCGTCGGCCCTGATCGAGAGACTGTCCGGCGGCCACCAGTCCATTGGCGAGTACCTGGCGGAAAACGTTCTTAACACACTCGATCCCGAGGTCCTCAATTTTCTACTGGCCACTTCCGTTCCCGAGAGGTTGTGCGCCGGACTCGCCTCAGCACTCTCCGGCGTGCAGCAGGGCCAAGCCATGCTGGAACAGATTCAAGCACAAGACCTCTTCCTCCAGCCCCTTGACGAAGATGGGGACTGGTTCCGCTATCACCACTTGTTTGAGGATTACCTGCGTCACCGGTTGGCGCGGGACTACCCCGGTCGAATTAAGTCACTCCACCTCACGGCAGCGCACTGGTATGCGGAGAACGGCTTCCCCAGCGACGCGGTCGACCATGCCCTGAGCGCCGGTGACATCGACTTCGCTGTGGAAATCGTTGAGTCCCGGGCCATGTGGCTGGTGGAGCACTCCAGCATGGCGACGTTGCTGGCCCTGGTAGGCAAGATCCCGGCCGAACGGGTGGCAGGTCAGGCCCGTCTGCAGATGGCCATCGCTTGGGCGAATACGCTCCTCCACCTCGCCCCCGAAGCACAGGCGGCCCTGAACCGTGCCAGCGCAGTGATGCCTACCGATAAAACATTATACGATGACGACCGCTTTGAACTCGGAGTCGAGAGCCTGGTGGTGCAGAGCTGCATTGACATGTACGGGGACAACGTCAGCCGCGTCCATGAATTGGACGAGAAGTGTTTTGCCCACGCCGACCGGCTACGCCCATGGATTGTCTCCGTCGCGGCGAACCTCTCAACGTTCAAAAAGATTCATGACGGCGACTACAACCTTGCGCTCAAACAGCAGGGCTGGGCCAACACGTTTCACGACCAAACTTCCGGCCCCTTTAGCAATGTCTATGGCCACTGCTTTGCCGGCCTTGCCGCCTATGCTCTGTTGGACCTGCAGGAAGTTGAACACCAATTTTCCCTGGCCGTCGACTTGGGCCGAAGCCATGCAGGCAGGCATTCCCACGCTGCCAGATTGGCAGGGGCCATGATGGGTCAACTTCTCTACGAACGCGGTGCGCTCGACAAGGCCGAAAGACTTCTGGAAGAAACCCACGAACTCGGCTCTGAGGGCGGCGTGGTGGACTTCATGATTTCCACGTACTCCACGCTGGCGCGTATCAAGGAACTACGTGGAGACACTGCCATCGCAGCCGACATCCTCAACGAGGGTGCCGCCGTCGCCGACAGTCTGGGTCTCAGCCGACTCACACACGTCATCAATCTGGAACGGGTGCAACTGGGAATCGATACACATCCGTTCGATCCCGCTAATTCCCCCGCATGTGCCGAGGGAACCGATCCGCTAGAGGAACGTCGTCCGGGACTAGCCGAAACCAACTACCAGATCCTCCTCGCCACACTGATCCGCTCCGAACTGGCCTCAACGCTTCCCGCAGCCCGGGATTCTGGGCAGTCATCCACCGTCGCTGCTGCCCGCCTCCTTTGGCAACGGGCCGCAGCGTATTCCGGACCGCGGGCAGAGTTGCACGCCCGCATCCTGTTAGCTGAAGCGCTGCACCATGCGGGCCGGCAGGCCGACGCCGAAGAGACCCTTCTGCCAGCGTTGGACACGTGCTGCCGTTTGGCTCTGGTGCGGCCTCTCCTTGATGGTGGCCCGGGCTGCTCGGAACTCGTGAAGACCATCTCCGACAAACACAGACTGGGTGCGAGAACATACGCGCGCACTCCCGAGCTGGGGCCTTTCCTCAGCCTGTTGATTCGGCTGGACTCAAATACGGCGGTTAACCGGGGCCACTCCCCCGCTCGCACCCTTGGCGGAGCCCAGTTCGGGCGCCCACAGCAGGCCGGTATTGCGGAGCCGGGCCTTACAGGGCGCGAACAGGCGATTTTGCAGCTGGTCGGTCAGGGTCGTTCCAACCGTGAAATTGCCCACGAGCTGCATCTGGGGATCAACACGGTGAAGTGGTATCTGAAGAACCTGTTCAGCAGCCTTGGCGTGGACAACCGCCAAGACTGCGTGACAGAGGCACGCCGCCGACATTTACTGGACTCTGAATAGCCGGTACCTGCCCGATTATTTGAACGATTCCAGCCGCGCGAGAACGTCTTCGGGCCGAGCAGAAACCGGAACTTCCGCGTAGAAGAAGTCCGTATCCGGCAGTGCGATCTGAGCCCCGTGCCAGAACGCGTCAGGGATGTACCCGCCCTCGGCGGTTTCGGCGTGCAGCTTGACTTGACGCCCATCGAGCTGGCCTAAAGTCCACCGATAGTTGCCGGTCACGTTGGCGATGGGCGTGTAGGTCTCCAACGGCACCGAAACGTGCGCTCCGCCCTCCTTGTGGCAACGATCGTCGAGTAGTACGCCGGAGATGGGGAGCTTAGTGAAGGAACGCAGCCAGTCGCTGACATACATGGAGGCGTTCTCGGCGTCATCCGCGCTCAACTCAGCGACGTAAGCGGCACCACCAAATGCGTGGGTGGCCAGGAGCCAGTTCATCGGCGACGGAATGCGCAGCACCACGGGTTCACGGGCTGTCTGGGCGAAGACCGTGGCGAATTCCTGCACTGACTTGGTCGTTCCCTCGTCCGCCAAGAGGGTCCGCAGTGCGTACCCCGTCCGGGATCTGCCAGCCATGGCGGCCTCAAGCCTTGTGTTGCCGGTGGCCAGGTGATCGTAAAGCCTACCCAGGTCCAATAGTGCAGTGTCGGGCCTCAGCAGCCCTTGGGCCTGCGAGAAATAGGCGCAGTATTCGACGGCGTTGTCCCATGGAACTGTGCGACCTCGAAGAATGACGGACGAGGCGTAATCGTGGTGATCCAACACCACGGCTTTGGCCCTGCCTGAAGGGGGCGCGGCAACAATGCTGATCAGTGAGGTGGACGTTGACGTGGTCATGGTATCTCCAAGTTTCTGCTGTTCAATGCCCTCAGCACCGCACCGTCCCGTGAATTGTGGAGGATGCGGCGCTGAGGGCGATAGTGACTTAGTAGGTGGTACCCAGCGGATGCTGCAGGGCCTAAGCCCGGCGCTGGACGACTTCGTTGTGCTTGGTCTCCAATTCGCGGATCCGCTCCTCGAGCTTCTCGATCTTCACTTCACGGCGATCCGGAATCATGATCAGCGGCAGCTTGTCTACCGTCGCCTTCACCCTCTCCGGACCATTGCTGGTGAAGTGCGTGGCCGTCAGCTCGTCCGTTTCATCACCCCAGGAACCGTAGTACAGCAGGTCCTTCGGAGGCTCGATTTGGACATAGGACTCCAGGAATTCCTTGTACGGCTTGCCACGGGAGAGCCGTGCCTGGCGCGCATCGTGGCGAAGCTGGCGCGTGGCCTCCTCGTCGACAACAAACGTCTCAGCATCCCAGACCACACCATAGATGGTGGTGGCCACGTGAGCGGAGATACGTCCCAGTTCCAGGTCCTTGGCCACGGATTCCGGATCGCGCTCCAGCACATCACCGTAACCGCCACCGGAACCTTGAGCGATCATATAGAGCTCACCGTCCTTGGCGACGTCAAACTGCAAGCCCATGTGCGCCGTCGTATATTTACCACCCTCATAAGGCTGGTCATTCATGATCCGCTCCATGGACAAGTCAAATTGGCTGGAATCCTTGCGGATAATGTCATAGATGTTGATGCCCTTAACCATGGCCAACGGGTTGGTGCTGCAACCGTAGCCACCAAACATGCCGGTGACCGAGGAGAACTTCGAGCCCGAGGTCACCGTCATGAAGCCCCACATTGGAGTTCCCTCGGCGGCCACGATCATCTCGTACCCCATGCCACCGCTGTTCTTGCCGAAGCCCTGGTTGTCACGAACGATCCGCTTACTCACCAACTGCATGAAGGGAACCTCCTCCTCCATGACTTCCTGCTCAGCGGTGTCCGCCATCGCACAGAACAACGGCGAGACGGCATCCTCACCGTCGCGGAAGGCCTTGGCACCACCACCCATCCCATTAAGGTCAGCACACAAGTTGCCCACCTGATCCCCATGTTGTGTCAACCCGCCCCAAAGGAACGTGTTGATCTGGTTGAACCAAGGCGCCAAAACGTTGGAGAACTTCTCCGGGTTGGAGAACTGCATTTTCGCAAACGCGGTCTGCAGAGCCGAGAAACCACGAAACGATGCCTGTAGCGACTGCCCCATCGGCGCGTCATATCCGGCGTCGGCCCACGTATGTTCATCAGAGATGATGTCAATCGGAGACATGGCCGAGGTACACCGTGGCAAATCTGGCCACCAGAACGCGAGGATCGCCTGCATCATCATCGACTTAACCGAACACAATGGTGAGTTGATGGCGCGGTTGAGGATTTCCGGTCCTGTCCCCCGCAGGTCAACCGTCATGTTCTCACCCTTGACGGTCACCTTGCAGGCAAACTTGATCAAGATGTTTTCCTTCAACGTCGAGTCCATGAACTGGTTGAACGTCACGGTGCCGTCGGGCAATTCACTGATGCGCCGCTTGACTTCTTGCTCAACGTCTTCGACCGTGACACGCAGGGCTGCAACGAAGGTCTCGATCCCGACCTCGTCGATGATGCTGTCCACACGTTCCTGGATCCGCTGCACCGCACCGATCTTCACCTTCAAATCGGCTAGTTGCAGTTTGGGGTCGCGGACCGAGTGCTGCAGGAAAGTCAGCAGGTCACGGCGCAACTCTCCCTTCTCAACGATCTTAAACGGGGACATCCGCAGGCCGTCATCGAACGGGGTTTCTGAACCGGACGGCATGCCGCCGGGCTCGCAGGCACCGTTCTCCCCTTCGTGGATGGTGGCAGCCACCCACGCGATGATCTGCCCGTCACGCATGATCGGCGTGATCATCGACTGGTCCGTGTTGTGGACGTTACCGTACCGGGCATCATTGTGAATGAATCCGTCGCCGGGGTTGATTCCGACGGTCGGCTCGTCCTTCCAGTACTTCATGATGTACCGGATGGGGTGGTGCAAGATTGCGGAGAACGCGATCACGCCGTGACAGGAGAGGTAGGTAACATCGCCCTCCGCGGTGTAGATCGCCGTCGTCAGGTCCCCCCACTTGGCCCCGGGGGCCGCGCCCATCGCCTCGCACATTTCGTAACCCTCATCCAGTGCGCCAGCAAGGCGCTTGCGGATCCGGTCAATCTGGATCGGGTCAATGCCCTTGGCGATGCACTCCTCCTCGTAGGCCGAACGCGAGGTGATCTGGTGGCTGCGCATGATGGCAGGATCGGGCCCCAGGAAGAGGGTGGTTTCGTCCATGAACTGGTCGACCCATTCCTGTTCCTGGTCAGTGAGCGGCTTCGACGCTTCGTCGCCGCCGCTGGCGTTGCTGGTTTCATTTACTGTAAGCGTCATTGCTATCAGGCTCCTTCAATGGTTAGTGCTGGAAGGTCGTGGGATGGTGTGCTCATGGTCAGTCCTTGAGGAACCAAACGGCACCTTGCGGCGTCGGTTCAAGACGCCACGACGGCTCCACCAGGAAGGTGGTGTTTTCCGTGGTTACGATGGCTGGGCCGTGGATGACGTGCTGGTGGTGCAACGACTCCTCGTCGTAGACAGGCGTATCAACGGCGCCATCAATCTTCACGAAATGCACCTGCCGAGTGCCCACTGGCTTCGGCATGGTCCTGTCATGCCCCGATTCGATTGAATCGAATTTCACCACGTCCCCATCCACGAAAGAGGACACTCGAACGGTCTGTGCCCTGATGCCGGCCTCCGGTGCCTGGCTGCCAACGCCATAGCGTTGGCCGTAGATGTCCGAGAAGGTGCGAATGAGGTGAAGAACATCGGCGACGCCGTTGACTCGGTTGATGTCGAAGACGACAGCCGTGGTGACCAGCTGATTGCCGTAGCGCAGATCCATTTCCAGGCTGTGACGGATATCGGCAGGGTTGTAACCCTGCCGGACCAGGTCCCCTTTGCCCCTGCCCTCCAGTTCCTCGATGACCTGGTTCAGCTCATCGAAGGTGTTGTACAGGCTGCGGTCCGTGGGGTTGTAAAGGACCACGTGGGAGCCGCGCTCATGGATGTGAAGTGGCTTCATATTGCCTGCACCACACGCCGAAAATACCGAGGAAAAGGGTGGGGCAAGGATCCGTTTGATACCAGCGTGATCAGCGATCCCGCAAGCGTGGAGCGGGCCGTTGCCCCCGTAGGCCAGCATGGTGAAGTCTTCCGGCAGGTATCCCCGCACGCGCAGTTCCTTCGACATGCCGATGGCCATCTGCTCATCCACTGCGTTCTTGACGATCTTGGCCACCTCAATGGTGTCCATATCCAGCTCATCGGAAAGGACCTCATCGAGGGCGTACACGGAGCGCTTCTTGTTCAACTTGATGAAGCCGTTGGCGTAGTTATCCGGGTCCAGATAGCCCAGCACCAAGTCCGCGTCGGTGACCGTCGGGCGCAGCCCCCCTCGGTCATAACATGCCGGCCCCGGATCTGAACCAGCCGATTCAGGCCCAATCTGCACCGAATGGTGGATCCTGTCATAACTGGCGATCGAACCACCCCCGGCGCCGAGTGTCAGCAAGTGGATCATCGGCACAGACACCAACCAGCGGCCGATGGTCGGCTGGAAGTCGTAGTGCTTTACACCACCCTCGGGGACAAGGCCAATGTCAAAGGACGTTCCGCCCATGTCCGTGGAGATCACGTTCCCCAACCCGGTGCTGTCGGCCAGGTGCTGAGCTGCACCTACGCCGGCAATCGGGCCGGAGTGAATGGTTTGCAGTGCGTCGGTGGAATTCGACTGCGCCATGCCGCCGGAGTTGTGGATAACCAGCATGGGCTTGTCATAACCGGAACCCCGCAGGTTATTGGACAGCTGCCCCAGCGCGTGGAACATGATCTCGTGCAGAAAAGCGTCAACTATGGTTGAGGTCGCTCGAACATATTCGCCCTTCCGCCCCGAAACCTGGCTGCCCAGCAGAACCGGAATGGCGCCTAGTTCATGAGCGGGGTACTCGTCCAGAATGATGTCCAGAATCTGCTGTTCGTGGATCGGATTTTCGGTGGAGTTGACCAACGAAACGACCAAAGCTTCCGCCCCGGCGTCGACCAATTCGCGGACCTGCATGCGAACGTCTTCTTCCATGAGTCCCACCACGACTTTGCCCGCAGAGTTAATTCGTTCCTTCACTGAGCGAATCAGCGCACGGGGAACCAGCGGATCGGGGCGGGTGGCGTCGGGCATGTTCTGCTGCTTGGACGGGTCCAGCCCCTCACCGTAGCCCCGACCGCGAGACAGCGGGATGGTGTCCTCAAAACCGTGAGTGACCAGGGCGCCGACACGTGGACCCTTGCCTTCAATGAGGGCATTGGTACCCAGCGTTGTGGCATAACGCACCGAATCAACCTCGGCCAGCACCAGGTCTCGGTTCAGGCCGGCCCGAGAGCAGGCAAGATCCAGGGCTTCGTTAAAACCTTGGGCCAGATTGTGGTGGGTTGTCAGCGCTTTCGCTTCGACATACACATCATCCCAGGCGAAAAAACAGTCGGTAAATGTACCGCCGATGTCAACGGAAATTCGTTTCATGACCAGTGGTTTCCTTTAGCTGTGCGAATGGGGGGCTGACGAGGAAAGGCTGTTGTAGGAACCAAGGGCCGGGCTGAAATCGGCAACTGCCTCTTCACCTGGTCCGTAGTTGATGACGGACGCAGGGTCCGTTCCACGTTCGGTCCACTTTTCGCGGAGCGAGTCAATATCCCACAGCATGTCCACTGTCGGCGGGTGTCCTGGCGGCACGTACTCGGTCTCCAGCTGAGTCCCACACCCGGGACAGTAGAACTCTAGAATCCGGCAAAACGTGGGATCCGGCGCAAACGTGAATTCGTACTTCTCCGGGTCCAAAATGGACTGGTGGATGTCCCTCGGGTCCCTGTCGTAGACAAGGGTCCCTTCCTTGTAGTTGCCTCTCGCATCGCCGAGGTCGTGGTCGCAGACCTTGCACGTCCAGCGCTCAGTGTCGAGGTCGATGATCAGATATTCAGTCATTGGAATGCGCATGCTTTGTCTCACCTGTTCTTCTAACAAATAGTGGTGCAATGGTCAGTTCTGAATGGTGTCCGTGAGCATGAGATCCCCGGCCACTGTCACGTCGAACTTCCATCCCTGCGGAACCCTGGCGGTGAAGTAGGGGCCCTCAACGATGGCCGGTCCCGCCGCCGTCGCTCCCGCGTTTTGGGTGCCCAGGTCGAAAACGGGAACCTCATCGACCTGCCCGGCCGTGGAACGTACCTTGCGGGTTGAGGAAGAGACAGCAGGCGATTTCTCCGTCGCTTCGGCCTGCGGAATCCTCGCGTGAGGCAGTTCGAATCGGGCCGTCAGAGTCAGCATCGCGTGATGTGCGCTGACGCTCGGCTGCGGATCAGACTCGGAGTAGGAATCTTCGGACAACAGCTGACCCTCAGCGTCCTCCTGAACTACACTCCACTCGAGCCGACACTCGCCAATCTCATGACCTTCCTGGAACATGTCTCGAGTCGCCCGCTCCCGCAGCCGCGTCTTGGTTGCGGCAAACTCGTCAGCGGACAACCCGGCAATGTTGGCCTCATACGTCTGCGCGATGTCCGAAAACCCAATTCCGAAGGCTGAGAACACCGCTGCCATCCTCGGCACGAGTACCCGGCGCACACCGGCTATCCGGGCAGCACCACAAGCGCTCATGGGGCCGGCACCTCCGAAAGCGGCTACCGTCGTGGTCTCCGCATCGACAACATCATCGGCGAATGACGTTGACATGCGCTCGAAGTACGCAGCCTCCATTCTGATCAGAGCCTCTTCAAGTGATATCCCCAACGGCCCGGCAATAACCTCAGTGATCACCGCCCGTGACCGCTGGGCATCAAGGCTGAAACCGCCGTCAAGATAGGTGTCAGGGTCTAGGACACCTAGCAAAAGATTGACGTCGGTGATGGTTGCCTGTTTGCCGCCAAAACCAAAACACGCCGGCCCCGGAGCAGCCCCGACGCTTTCCGGCCCCACCGTAATAACACCGTTGCGCAGGGCAATGACGGAACTACCGCCCACACCGGAGGAGTGAACGTTGCTCATCTCAAATGAAACCGGGACGCCCCGAATCGAACCCCGGCGGTCTGTCGAAATTGTCGAATTCTTCACCGACCCCACATCGGTTGTGGTCCCGCCAACGTCGATCATCAAGACATGTTCAAGCCCATAGGCGCTGGAGAGTGCCTTCGTCCCCTCAAGACCACCACGCGGACCCGACGAGTATGTCTTCAGTGCAACCGACTTCGCCACTCGCGACGAGGCTCCGTCGTTGCGGTAAATGAGCAGCGGGTTCTTGACCTTGTGATCGCGGAGCCGGTGCTCGGCGTTGTAGAGGAAACGCTCCATCGTCGGATGCAGGAAAGAGTTGATAATCCCGGACCACACACGACGACCGCGCACAGCATCAGGAGTGAACTCCCAAGTGAAAAGAATCGGGACCGAACCCAGGAGATGACGCGGAAACTTCCGCAATAGAACACCTTTAACAGTGCGCTCCTTCTCCCTGTCCGCCGTCGCGATGACCAATCGAGCAGCACCGTCAGTGGTCAGTCGGTTGACCTGCCTGACAATGTCTTGGGACAGTTCCTCCAGATCCCGATCCGTATCAATCACCGCAACGCGCGAACCAACAAGATCATCAAACAACTCAGCCGACGCATCCCCCGTCCGCAGCTCCTCCGCCAGCGTCGGGCTATCAGTGAGAACGCCAATCTGCGGACCCTTACGCTCCACCAGCGCATTGGTGCCCTGCGTGGTCGAATACCGGATGTGTCGCGTCGAATGCAAAAGCCGCGGAAGATCTTCTTCACCGAAGATGTCCGTAGAGGCCTTGGCCATCCCATCAAAGAGACACTGCGACAAGTCAAAGGGCGTGGTGAGGGTCTTCGTAAACGAGAACTCCTCACCATCCCAGACACAGATGTCGGTCAGCGTCCCACCGTTGTCGATGTTAATGAGCCGTTCCATTGATTCTCCTTTGTAGGTTGCGGCGAGGTGACACTAGTCGAATGCCTCAGCGACTAAAAGTGATGCAAGCCACATTGAGGACTGGTGCCAGTTTCGCCCAGCACGCAGGGTGGCCGGCTACTACCCACCCGGGTGGACTATTCAGGGCAACATACGCCCCCCGGGTAGGCGGACGAGCAGCAGATCTGCGCGTCGATCCGTCACTCACGCAGAGGTACTCCCGCAAAGCTGTGTTTCATCAGTTAATTTCCGACCATTTGCGGGCTAAGTATCCTGCCGCTTCACCACCTTAATGGGCCAGCAATTTGGGTAGCCAAGTATGCGCCAAGGCCACTTACATAGCCCTGCGCCGATCGCCCATTTGCATCCTGCAAGGCTCGCCAGGCCAGGCCACGCCTCAGAAGCGGGCATGAAGCCCTTGGTCACGTAGCTTTCCTGGGATGCAGCGGGAAGGGAGACATGACGTCGAAATTCTGCGCAGGCACTCGGTCGGAAGGGCCCGTTTCTTTCGGCCCTGGTTCAATACGGCACGGTTCGTGATGCCGACCGTTTCGTTCTTGAAACAGCATCTTTCAGTTCGCACTCTGGCTACCCAAACAACCGGATTTCATGTCGTCAACGGGCCTACTACGATCAGGCGCCCAGCACGGTTGACCTTCTGCGGTTCCGGGTGGATCCACACCGTCCAAGCAGTTGGTGGCCTTCTCGAGCCCAGGCTTAAGCACCGAGTCCCGCATGCCGCTCTTCAACTCCGCCAACGCATCGTTGGCCTTCAAGACAAGGCCTTCAGGTGCGCATTCCTCATTCGCTGCCTGCTGAGTATGTCGCGGAGGGAGAATACCTGCAGGTGGTGTAACCGGTGTAGCGACGCTGGATCCCCCACGCACGAGCAAGAGCCGCCGCGCTTGAATCACGTCTTGGTACACAGGAATCTGGGAAGACAGGGTGTCCATTTTCCCAGGACCAGATAATATTGGGAATCCAACGCTTGTGGATTCCAATGAGGAGGACGGTATGAACCCGCCACGCATATCAACGGACCAGGTTCAAAGCCCTTGGCCAGCCATCGGTTCCGAGGAAGTCCAGTGGGCCGGCACGCCCGATGCCAGCGCTTCCCGGCGTCAACGGCTGATGGCCCGGGGCCCCTACCAGGCTGCCGTGGTGCCACCCATTGCCCACAGCCAACCTTTCATCAGCAGTTCCGTGGCAGCACTGGTCGAAGAGGCAACTATCGACATGGTGCGCTTCGACCGCGACCTCGGTGAAGATGCTGCACCCTTCGCAGCACTTCTACTACGCAGTGAGTCCGCGGCCAGCTCGGAAATTGAGAATCTCACTGCTGGCGCGAAAAAGATTGCGCTGGCCCAACTTGGGGATCACTCGAGCACGAACGCATCGCTGATTGCCTCCAATGTCACCGCAATGCGAGCAGCCATCGACCTCTCAGACTTCATCAGCATGGACAATATCTTGTCCATGCACCGGGCCTTGCTGGAGGCGACTCTGCCCGAAATCGCCGGCCGACTGCGCACCCAGCCTGTCTGGATCGGGGGAAATTCACCCCACTCGGCAAGCTTTGTCCCTCCCCGGCATGAAACCATCAAAGCAGCCATGGCCGATCTGGTGGAGTTCATCCAGCGCGACGATATTCCCGTCCTGACCCTGGCGGCCATTGCCCATGCTCAGTTCGAGACAATCCACCCCTTCCCCGACGGCAATGGCCGCACCGGTCGGGCCATCGTCAGCGCCCTGCTGCGAAACAAGGGCGTCACCGAGAAGGTCATCATCCCCCTCTCCTCGGGCCTGCTGGCAAACACGAAATCCTACTTTGAAGCACTGGGCACTTATCAGAGCGGAAATCCAGAAACGATAACCGAGATGTTCGCCGAGTCAACTTTTTCCGCCACGGACAACGGCAGGGCGTTGGCCGCAAGTATCCGCGATGCCCAGACAGGCATTTATGCGACGCTGCCACACAATCCAAGTGAAAGCTTGCGTTGGACGGTTGACCTACTGATGCGTGAGCCTGCACTGACGGCTGAGATGCTGATAGAGCTCACAGGCCAGTCCTCAAGCTCGGCCTATCGAAACATCTCGACTCTGGAATCCCTCGGCGCACTCAGGCCAAGCAGTCACATCAAGGGACGCAAAGTATGGATAGCGCCGCCCATCATCGAGGCCCTAGACGAGTTCGCGCTGCGTGCGGGAAAACGAGTCCGCGGGTAACCTGCTGATTCTCCCCACGGCCAGAACATTGCCTACACATATGGATTGACCGTTAGCGGCCATGAGAAGCTCCCCGTAGGGAGGGCTAGTCACGAGAGCGCTCATTGCTTGAATTGAAGTGACCGTGGCAATATCTGTGGAATCACGAAAGGTCGCGCCCCAGCCTGACGTAGGGCAGCTTCCAGTCCAACCATGCCTCAGGCGTGAAATGGTACGCACGGACAGCCCCCAACTCGGCCCCTCGTCGGAGCGACAATGAACCTGCTTTCACAGATTTCGCGGTCAAGCCCCGACAACGTCAAAGGCCTCAGCAGTGCCACTCATCTTTTTGCCCATCTAATTCAACCGAAAACCACGGCGATCGCTGACATGTCATAGTCGACAAAAAGACCGACAATTCCTGAAAATACGCCGATTTTGATAGCCATCAGCACCCAATGACGTCCAAACCCTGAGATTCTCTTGGCAGCCGGTTCGAGTCCGGCCCGGGGCACAAAAGACCCCTGACCTGCGGTTATGTCCCACAGGTCAGGGCCATTTCGGACCCAAGTCATCTTTTACCGAAAATTGTCAAGCTGTGTGGAGTCATTAGGCGCTTAGCCTCATTCCACCGATCCGGTTTGGTGAGCGGTTGGATCTCAATTTTTGGTGGCTTGGCGTTTTTGGGCAGCA
>NZ_QJVD01000023.1 GCF_003219815.1 Arthrobacter livingstonensis | reverse complement strand
ACGGCAACTACCACGCCCCCAAACAACGCACTGCCCAACCACCCGCCTACCCCAAATGGCTCAAAAAACACCTCACCAGAAAGCTCAACGTCGCCGGTCATGACGCGGACCACACGCCCTCTCAGCACAGCCAGGCCAGCGACCTCACCACCCACCCCAGCTTCTTCGAAAGCCTCCTCATCGACAAGCTCCCACCCCACAGCGCCTGACATCGGGATCCAAGGCCTAGGCTAAGTCCATGATCTTGATCGATCCGCCGTATTGGCCGGCCCACGGCACCGTCTTTTCGCATTTGGTATCGGACGCATCTTTGTCCGAGCTCCACGAATTCGCCTCAGCGGCCGGCGTCACCGAACGGGCCTTCGACCTGGACCACTATGACGTTCCCAAACGCCTGTACATGCCTCTCGTGGCAGCCGGAGCCGTACCGGTGTCCGGTAAGGAGCTGGTCCTCGCCTTGGCTGCATCCGGCCTGCGAGTTAAGGCCCGGCATCGGAGCAAGTCCGTGGGCACTGCCCTGCAGTACCGCTGGGACTCGCTCATGCCTTGCACGCCTGAATTGGGTACGAAACTCTTGCATCGCTGGAACGAACCCCACCGGCACTACCACTCCGCAACTCACCTGCTGGCCGTTCTCGAAGCCCTCGAACTGCTCACCGACGGCCAGCCACCACGGTCCGTCACTCTCGCGGCGTGGCTCCACGACGCCGTCTACAACGGGGTGGCTGGACAGGACGAGGAAGACTCCGCGTTGTTGGCACAACTGAGCTTAAACGGTCTTCTTCCCGCCGCGGAGGTCGACGAGGTGTCACGCCTGGTCCGCCTGACGGCCACCCACTCCCCCAACGCAGCGGACGACGCCGGCGCTCTACTTTGCGACGCAGACCTCGCCGTTCTCGGCGGCCCACCAGACGCATATGCCCGCTATCTTGCGGGTGTCCGCGCGGACTACGCGCATATACCGGCGGCCGACTTCGACCAGGGGAGGGCCTCCGCCGTACGCCAATTGCTGGCACTGGAACCGCTGTTCCACACGCCAAGGGGCAAGGATCTGTGGGCGGACCAAGCGCGGTTGAACCTCAATGCGGAATTGGCACTATTGCACTAAATAGGCAAGAAGTAGGCTATCCACATGACTGACCACAGCAAGTTGCCCATCGCCGAATTCGCCTTCCCGGGTCCCCTGCGGGACCAGTTGGTGGCCGCGATCCTCGACGGCTTCAAGACCTCCACCACGGGAACCGTCCTTGAATATGAGGTCGAGTAGGAAGATTTGCCAGTGGTCGGTGGCCAGGCTGCGGTGGTGGATTCAGAGGGGAAGCCGGTGGCCGTCATTGAGTTCACGGATGTGCGCCAGGCGCGCCTCGCAGACGTGGACTTGAAGCATGCCATGGACGAAGGCGAGGGCTACACCACGGTGGCGCAGTGGCGCGCCGGTCATGAAGACTACTGGCACTCGACGGAAATGCGGGGCGCACTTAACGACCCCGGCTTCACCGTCAAAGACAACACCATGCTGGTGCTCCAGCGCTTCGGCCTCGTCGCCCGGCTGCCGTAGCGGCGGTGCAACGTCACTCCGAAGGTCCGGCACACCGAACAGCGGGCCCACATATGCTGGTGCCATGAGCACCACGGGGATTGTCCGCGACTGGCATGACGATGAAGGTTGGGGCGTCATCGACGCGGAACAGACGCCGGGCGGCTGCTGGGCGCATTTTAGCGCCGTTGCCATCGAGGGATACAGGAAGTTTTCGCCGGGCCAGTCGGTGGAGTTGGAATGGGAGGCGGCAGATCAGGACGGTTTCGCCTTCCGCGCCATGCGCGTGTGGCCTTCCGGATCCCCTCCGATTGACGTCAACCGGCAAGGCCCTCCCGGCATCTACTCGTCACGCCTGACCCTCCATTTCGACGACGAGTTTGGCGACACGTCCGAGAACGGCCGATAGTTATCAGAAAGCCGCCGCGACCGCTGCTCGCTAGTCTTGTGCCATGGCTTCGATTTCCGCACCCCGCCCTCCCCGACTCGGTCCAGTCCAGCTGAACAACCTGGTGGACAACGAGGACGCGTTCTTCGGTCCGGGTGACACTTACGATGGCCAGCGCTTCACCCGGCCGTCCTTTGACGGCGCCGACCTCACATCGACGGACTTCCTGGAGTGCGAGCTGAACGGCCCCACCTTCAACGCCGCCGAACTGCGCGGCTCCAGATTCCGGGACACGGTCCTCATCG
The DNA here is from genome assembly GCF_003219815.1 of Arthrobacter livingstonensis. Taxonomy (GTDB): domain Bacteria; phylum Actinomycetota; class Actinomycetes; order Actinomycetales; family Micrococcaceae; genus Specibacter; species Specibacter livingstonensis. Next base: position 69,463 of record NZ_QJVD01000023.1, on the reverse strand, counting down.
ACAGCTTCGCCCCCGTCCTAAAGGCTTCACGAACCAGCTGGCGAGACGTGGAAATCACCACCCCACGCTGGGGATCGGCCGAACTGTACGACAGCAGCTGGGCCAATGTCCGCATCGATGGCGGCAAGCTGGACTTCCTGAACCTGCGCGCTTCCAAAATCGCCGACCTGCAAATCAGCGACTGCATCATCGGCGAGCTGGACTTGGGCGGCGCCACCGTCACGCGGCTGGCGTTGAAAAACTGCCGGATCGGCACCTTGGATATCCAGCAGGCCACACTGCACGACGTGGACCTGCGCAGCACGGACTTCCGCACGCTCAACGGCGTCGGTTCCATGTCCGGCGTCGTGATCGATGACTACCAGCTGGGCCTGCTGGCCCCCATCCTCGCGGCTCATCTGGGCATCACGGTCGCCTGAAGCGGTGGGACTGCCAGCGAACTGACGGCCGCCGGCCCTTGCCCCTGTGCCCAATCTGCAGGAGCATTTTCATGACACCAACAGCCCGGACGGCATCCGGCGAGCAATCGAAACGAAGGCAGGAAAGCCATGAAGACGATGAAATTGGGCAGCCAGGGTCTGGAAGTCTCCATCGAGGGACTGGGTGCCATGGGCATGAGCGCTTTTTACGGAGGAAGGGACGACGCCGAATCCTCAGCCACGCTGAACCGTGCGCTCGACCTAGGCGTCACCTTGATTGACACCGCCGAGCTCTACGGACCGTTCCTCAACGAGCAGCTCATCGCGAAGTCAATAGGCCACCGCCGCGGAGAATACGCCCTGGCCACCAAATTTGGCAGCGAGATCACCGACGACGGCGGCCGCGGACCCGTCAACGGCAGCCCCGTGTATGCCCGCAAGGCGCTGGAACGGTCCCTGCGCAATCTGCAGACGGAAACCGTGGACCTGTACTACCTCCACCGCGTGGACCCCAACACCCCGATCGAGGAGACGGTGGGAGCCATGGCCGAGTTCGTCGAGGAAGGCAAGGTGCGCTACCTGGGCCTGTCCGAGGCCGCGCCGGACACCATTCGCAGGGGCCATGCAGTACACCCGCTCACCGCCCTCCAGACGGAGTATTCCATTTTTGAACGCGATCCCGAGGGCAACGGCCTGCTGGACACCGTCCGCGAGCTCGGCATTGGCTACGTGGCCTACTCGCCACTGGGGCGGGGCTTCCTCTCAGGCAAAATCAGCACACCGGAGGACCTTCCGGAAGGGGACTGGCGCCGCGGAATGCCCCGCTTTGCACCGGAAAACCTCGAGGCGAATCTGGGCCTCGTGGACCGCATCAAAGCCCTGGCAGCGGAAAAGGGCGTGACCGCGGCCCAGCTGGCCCTGGCCTGGGTGCTGGCCCAGGGCGTCTGTGCCATCCCTGGCACCAAGCGTAGGAACTACCTCGAGGAGAACGTGGCGGCGGCCGGAATCGCGCTTTCTGCCGCTGACCTGGCCGCACTTGACGCCGCGGCCCCGGCAGGCGGAACGGCCGGCACCCGCTACGACGAAGCCGGGCTGAAGTCGCTCTACAAGTAATCCTTCGTTCGCGGGAATGCCCCTAGGATTGTGGGCATGACTTCCCGCTTTGAACACGTCCTGGCCCGCCGCGGCGTGGGCGGCCACCGCCAATACCGTATTCCGGCGCTGGCCGTCTCCACCCGCGGCACCCTCCTCGCCGCCTACGACGGCCGTCCCAACTTGGACGACCTCCCCAACCCGATCGACCTGCTCCTGCGCCGCAGCACCGACAATGGCCAAACGTGGGGCCCGCAACAGACCGTGCGCACCGGCACCGGCCTGGACGGCTACGGCGACCCCAGCCTGCTCATCGACAACCACACCGGCCGAATCTTCATGTTCCACGCCGCCGGCACCCACGCCGGATTCTTCGAGTCGGCCGAGGGACTGGCCCCTGAAGACGCCATCCAGCACGCGGACCTCAGCTTTTCCGACGACGACGGCGCCACCTGGCAACACCGCCGCCTCACCGCCATGCTCAAACGCGACGGCGTGACGGGCCTGTTTGCCGCAGCGGGTGCGGGCATCCAGCTTCACACCGGGCCCTTCGAGGGTCGCCTGGTGCAACAGTTTGTGGTGTTGTTCCGCGGGGAGATCAGGGCCGCGAGCGCCTACAGCGACGACCACGGGGACACATGGACGCTGGGCGAATTCGTCGCCGGGGCCAACGAGAACAAAGTGGCGTGCCGCAGCGACGGCAGCCTGCTCATGCATTCGCGTGCCACCCCGCACCGGCTCACGGCCGTGTCCACCGACGGCGGGCGCAGCTGGTCCCCCGCGGCGCCACATCCGGAACTGCCCGACCCCAGCGACAACGGCTCCCTGGCCCGCTTCGACGGCCTGCCCAACGTCACCACGTTTGCCTCCCCGGACACCGACGGCTGGCTGCTGGCCACCCACAACCATGACACCCTGCTGCGCCGGAACACCGTTCTGAAGCTTTCGCAGGACAACGGCGCGAGCTGGCCCCACGCCGTCGTGCTGTGTCCGGGGAGCTCCGAATACTCCACAGCCGCGCGGCTCCCGGATGGGCGCATCGGGGTGCTGTACGAGCGCCAGGGCTACCAGGAGATCGTGTTTGTCTCGCTCGACCCCCAGGAGCTCCTTGACTCTCCCACCGCCGCCCTGACGCACGACGGCGGCACCTCCTTCGCCGGCAGCCTCGCCTTCGATGTGGTGCTGCGTTCCGTCACTCCTGCACGCCCGGCCGTCTGGCGCAGCACGGGCGAAAGCTTCACACTGCTACAGACCGACGGCGGGTGGGACCCCTCGGCTTGGAAGGAAGTGGGGCAGGGGTACACGCTGGAGACTCCCCAAGTGCTCTCCAACCGCGAATCGCAGGACCTCAACTACGGTCCCATCACCGCCGGGTACAAGGCCGGCGACGTCCTGTCGTTTTCCGGCAGGGTGGGAAACCGCGGCGCGGAGCCAGCTGGCGTCGTGGTCCGGCTCAACGGAACCGAGGTGGCTGCGACGGCCTCGCTGGGACCCGATGAAGCCCTCGGTTTCACGGCCAATTACACGGCGACAAAAGCGGATCTGGCCGCAGGCGTTGCCACGGCCACCTTCGCCCTGGAATCACGCACCGCACGAACCTCCAAGGCCTTCACCTTCAACACAACGAGCGGCGACCTCGCCGAAAGCTGACCGCCGCGCCCAAGCTGGTTACTGGTTGGGGCCGCGGGAGTCCTTCAGATCGTCGAGGGACTTGGAAATGGTGAGCCGGGCCTCGGCAGCAGCCTGTGCGGCCTTGAGGGTTTCGGCCGTGACGTTGAATCCGGACACGCGCGCCTGCAGCTGGGCGAGGGCGCCTGCCAGCATCGCCTCTTGTTCGGCGAGGGCGTCGCGCTGCGAAACAAGGTCGTGATGCTGTTCGGCCATGATGACATGGCGGCCCAGCGCAGTTTGCGCGGCGCCGGAATCACCCGCCGACCTGGCAGCGGCGGCCTGGGCCTCCAGCGAGTCCATGGCCTTTTTGAGGTCCGCGGCCTGAAGGTCCAGGCGCTGCCGGCTGACGGATACATCGGCCACGCCGCGGCGCATCTGCTGCACTGCGGCGAGCTGCTTGAGCTGTGCCTCACCCAAGGTGAGCTGGCCGCCTCCGGAGGCACCGGCGTCGTCCCTGCCGGCAGCGGGCTTGGGCCGGAAGGCGGCGGCGAGGCGGCCAAAAACACTCATGGCGGCTTAGTCGTCGCCGAGGTCGGTGTATGTGGCGGACCAGTTCTTGAGCATGGTGGCCTCGATTTCCAGCGTGCGGGTGAGGTCCTTGACGTCGACGTCGGTCATGGGGGCGGCGGCCGCGGCCAGGGCGTTGCGGACACCGGCGGACGTCTGGGTGACTTGTTCCACTTGGCCGCCAAGCGTCTTCGCGTAGACCTCCTGCACGGCGGGGTCGGGCTCCTTTTGGGCCACGAGCAGCTGGTGTTCAAGCACGGTGCCGGCCTGCTGGAGCGTGCGGAAAATGGACTCCAGGTTGCCGGTGTATTGGCGCGTGCTTTGGGCTACGGCCAGGCTGCGCTGAGTTGCGTCGAGGGACTCCTGGAGCCGGATCCGCTGCTTCATGATGTCGCCGACGGGGCCGCCCGTGGACTGCGCGCGGACCTTGAGTGCATTGCGCTTGGCCAGCTCATACTTGGGCTTGGACTTGTTCACCAGGCCCAGGACGCCTCGGGAAATGAGCACGGCAAGGGTGATGCCGACACCGAGAACAACGGCGATGATCACCAGCGCGATGATCAAAATGGCGGTGCCAAAGTCCATGGCGTATGTTTTCCTTAGCTTTGAAGTGAGGGCTCACCTTCGGTGCAAATCAGCGTAGCACCGGCAGCTGCGGCATGGATCAGGGGCCGGCTCAGGGTCATCCCTGATGCCTGTCACAGGAAGCTGGGCAAGAATGGTCCCATGAAGACTATCCTGAACGTCATCTGGCTGGTGTTTGGCGGATTCTGGCTGTCGCTGAGCTACTTCTTGGCCGGAATCGTCTGCTGCATCCTCATCATCACCATCCCATGGGGCATCGCATCGTTCCGCATCGCCGGCTACGCGCTGTGGCCGTTTGGACGGACCGTGGTGGACAAGCCAGGCGGAACGAGCCTGGCCAGCACCCTGGGCAACGTCATCTGGATCCTGGTGGCCGGCATCTGGATTGTCATTGGCCACGTGACCACGGCCGTTGCCATGGCCGTGACCATCATCGGCATCCCACTGGCCATCGCCAACCTCAAGATGATCCCTATTTCGCTCATGCCGCTGGGCAAGGAGATTGTGCCCACCAACCGGCCATTCGCGGGACTGTACCGGTAACACTGCACGGCCCGGCAACCGTCGGGGCTAAACTGTCGGGCAACAGAAGAAACATCGATGTTTCGGGGGTTGCCATGAGCCAGATATCCAAACCGTTCAATCCTTATTCCGTCCTGCGGCGCAAGCCCATCGACGAGGAGGAAGAGGGCGGCAGCGGCCTCTTTAAAAGCCTGGGCCTGTGGCAACTGACAGCCATCGGCGTTGGCGGCATCATCGGCGTCGGCATCTTCACCCTGGCCGGGGTGGTGGCCCACGGTGACGCGCAGAACCCGGCGGTGGGGCCCGCCGTCGTCATCTCCTTTTTGATCGCCGGACTGGCCAGCGGCGCCGCGGCGCTTTCCTATGCAGAGTTTGCCGGCATGATTCCGCGCGCCGGCTCCGCCTACACGTACGGCTATGTGGCGCTGGGCGAGCTGGTGGGCTGGTTCATCGGCTGGGACCTGCTGCTGGAGTACATCGCGATTGTGGCCGTGGTGGCGATCGGCATATCCGGCTACTTCAGCTCGTTCATGCAGGGCATTGGCGTGATTGTGCCCGATTGGATGTCCAGCGCCTGGACCCCGGACACGCCACACGGGGTGATCAACCTTCCCGCGGTGGCCGTGTGCCTGCTCGTGACCTGGATCCTCAGCCGCGGCTCCAAGAGTTTTGGCCGCTTTGAACTGGTGGCCGTCAGCATCAAGGTGCTGCTGATTCTGGGCATCATCGGCATTGGCGTGTTCCACATCAACACCAGCAACTTCACGCCGTTCATGCCCAACAGCTTCGGACCGGTGCTCACCGGTGCTGCGACCGTCTTCTTTGCGGTGTTTGGCTACGACGCCATGAGCACCGCCGCCGAGGAAGCCAAGGACGGCAAGAAACACATGCCCAAGGCCATCATCCTGTCCCTGGTCATCGCCATGACGCTCTACGTAATGGCCACGCTGGTCCTGACCGGGATGCAAAATTACGCGAAGCTCAATCCCACCAGCGCGTTCGCCTCCGCCTTTGATTCCGTTGGCATGCCCACCATCGCCACCGTCATCTCCGCCTTTGCCGTCATCTCCATCATGACCGTGATGCTGACTTTCCTGCTGGGCGTCACCCGCGTCTGGTTCTCCATGAGCCGGGACGGACTGCTGCCCAAATGGTTTGCCAAGACGGATGCCAAGCGGGGCGTCCCACAGCGGGTCACCTGGATTGCCGGGACAGCCTCCGCCGTGCTCGCCGGCGTGCTCCCCATCCGGCTCGTGGCCGACCTGACCAACATCGGCATCCTGGCCGCATTCGTGGTGGTCTGCGCGGCGGTGATCGTGCTGCGCCGCACGCGCCCGGAGGTGCCGCGGACATTCAAGCTGCCGTTCATGCCCGTGGTTCCGGCCTTCGGCGTCCTCGCCTCCTTCTTCCTCATGACGCAGTTGCACTGGGAAACCTGGCTGCGCTTTGTCGTGTGGCTGGTGATTGGGCTGGTCATTTACTTCTTCTACGGGCGCAGGCATTCCCTCATGAACCCGGACAGTCCCCGCCATGCCCTTAAGGACGAAGCCTTGAAGGACGGTGCCCTTAAGGACGACGGCGGGCCGGCGCCTTCCGCGGGCCCGTAACGCCGCGTTCGGGGCCGTAGCGCCGGGTGCCGCCTACTCCCGCAGCCCCGCACCGGAGAGGTGGTTCCGGATCAGGGCGCCCAGGAGTTCCTCGGGGCCGGCCTGATTCGGAGCGGCCGTGAAGGCTGCCGTCAGGAACGGATACCTGCCCGATCCCATCACCTCGGACAGATAGCGCACCCGTTCCGGCGGCACGCCGTCCTGGCCCATCAAGGTGTCCGAGGCGGTCTCGTTCTGCACGAATGCGGACGTGATGGCCGTCAGCATGGCCACCGTCTGGAGCTTGTCCGCCCCGGCCATGTCGGTCCCGTCCAGGGCCTGCAGTGCCCGCTCCAGGTACGCCAGTGAGTTGGGGCCCATGGAGGGCCGGGTCAGCAGCAAGGGCGGCAGCCACCGGTGCCGGCGCATGATGGAGCGCCCCTGCAGCGCCAGCGCCACGAGCTGCGCGGCAGGAGAATCCCCCAGCGGACCCAGGTCGTATTCACCCGCAACGGCGTCCATCATGAGCTCCAGCAGTTCCCCCCGCGAGCCGATGTAGCGGTACAGCGAGGCCGGCCCGGACCCCACGCCCCGTGCCACCCGTCGGATGGACACCGCGTCAAGCCCCTGCGCATCCGCCAGCGCAATGGCTTCCGCGGCAATGCGCTCCCGGGAGTATTCGGGTTTGGGTCCCACTGACGCCGGGGGCGGCCGCAACCATGCAGTGATGGGGTCATCCGCGGACATCGTTTCCTCAGCTTTTCAAGATCTTCGGCCGGTTTGGTGCACCTGCCATTTCCTTATATTATTTCATTGCGAACATTGTTCGCAATTACCACTTTGGATGGAGATTACCGTGCGCGTATTGATGGTCACCCCAGGAACCCGCGGTGATGTTGCCCCCATGGCCGGCTTGGCGTCCAGGCTGCGCAGCCACGGGCATGAGGTGACCATCGCGGCCAACAACGCCCACGCATCATTGGTTTCCGGTGCCGGCTGCGGGTTCAGCGGGCTGCCCGGCGACATGGGCCACCTGGTCAGCCCGGCAGAGCCTGGCACCAGGGCCGCCGCCGCGGACCTTCGGCGCTATATGCGCGAACTCGGCGACTACATGGAGCTGGCCGCCCAGGGAACCCTCGCGGCCGCCGGGAAGGGCACCGACGTCATCCTGGCCAACGCCGTGGCACCCTACGCCTACGACGTGGGAGAAGCCCTCGGCATTCCCGTGCTGGGCGCACACCTGCAACCCGTCCAGGCCAGCACTGCCTACCCTCCGGTCACACTTGGGCTGGCCCGCAGCCTGGGCCCGGTGGCCAACAGGACCCTGGGCGCGATCCTGTCCCGATCGAAAGCCCCCTACGACGCGCCCGCGGCCGGGCTGCGCCGGACGCTGGGGCTGCCCCCGATGAGCCGCGCCAGTGCGGAACACCGCCGCCGGAAGGCAAATTCCCCCATCCTCCATGGCATCAGCCCGGCCGTCCTCCCGCGCCCCCGGGACTGGCATCCAGGACTCTCCCTGGCTGGCTACTGGTGGCCGCTGGCAGAACCCACCTGGCAGCCCTCGGCGGAGCTGGCAGGATTTCTGGCCGACGGACCGGCCCCGGTCTACATCGGTTTTGGCAGCACCGCCGCCATGGATGCGGACTTCATGGTGGACGTTGCCAGACGTGCAGGCGTCAGGGCCGTTTTGCAGGGCGTCGACGGCGTCTCCGACAGCAACGTAATCAGCGTTGGAACGATCCCCCACGCATGGCTGTTCCCGCGCGTTTCCGCCGTGGTCCACCACGCCGGTGCTGGAACGACGGCGGCCGGCCTGCGAGCCGGCGTCCCGAGTGTCGGCGTGCCTGTCTTCACCGACCAGCCATTCTGGGCCGCACGGGTTGCGGCCCTCGGAGCCGGGCCTGCACCCATCCCCTACAAGAAGCTGACCCCTCAACGCCTGGCGGATTCGATCAAACAGGCCGTCGAGACGGACGGGTTCGCCCGGGAAGCCAAACATGTTGCCTCTCTGCTGGCCGCAGAGGACAGCACCGCGCCGGTTCTTGACGCCCTGCGCACGGCGGTTCCCCACGCATAAGCCGTGGGCCGGGCCCCTGTGCTGAAACGCCCTCGACGGCATAGCCTTGGAAACAAGGCCACATCACCCTACAGGCGCGGAGAACACCCATGAACAAGATCCTCCTCGTCGACGGCCTGGAAGTCAGCCCCCTCGGCTTTGGCGGCATGGCCCTCACTCCCGTCTATGGCGCCATTGACCCAGCCGACGCCCTGAAAACCTTGCACCATGCCGTGGATGCCGGCGTCAGCTTCATCGACACGGCCAACATTTACGGCGGCGCCAACGAGGAACTCATTGGCAGGCTGCTAAAGGACCGGCGCGGGGAGGTCCAGCTGGCCACCCAGTTCGCCCTCGTCGGCAACCCCGCCACCGGGTACACCGACATCCGCGGTGACGCAGCCAATGTAAAGCAGTCCATTGACGAATCCCTGCAGCGGCTCGGCACCGACGTCGTGGACCTCTAGTACATGCACCGCCGCGACGTCCGCGTGCCCATCGAGGAAACCGTGGGCGCCATGGCGGAACTCGTGGCTGCCGGCAAGGTCCGCCACCTCGGCCTGTCCGAGGTCACCTCCACCGAACTCCGTGCCGCCCACGCAGTCCACCCCATCGCCGCAGTGCAAAGCGCATGGTCCATCTGGAGCCGCGACGTCGAGGCACATGTAGTCCCCGCTGCCGCCGGGCTGGGCGTCGGCATGGTCCCCTATTCCCCGCTGGGCCGCGGCTTCCTCACCGGCACCATCCACGCGCAGGACCTGGGCCCCGGGGACTTCCGCCACAACATTCCGCGCTTCGCCGACGGCGCCATTGAGACCAACCAGGCAGTGGTCGACGCCGTCCGGCCGGTCGCGGACCAGCTCACCGAAGCCTCGGGCCAGCCAACAACGCCGGCCCAGGTGGCCCTGGCCTGGCTGTACGCGCAGGGCCCGAATCTTCATGTCACCGTCGTACCCATTCCCGGTACGCGCCGAGCAGCACGCATCGACGAGAACCTGGGCGCGCTCGCCCTTGACCTGACCCCGGCGCAACTGGACGTGCTCGGGAAGGCGGCGGACGGCATCGTGGGCTTCAGGGCCAACGACCCCTCCTGGGTTTCGCAGGGGCGGGAATAGCGCACGTGGCCGGGTAAGCTTGCCCCATGCGTAAAAAAGCCGATTGGCTGGACATCACCGTTCAGTTCGCCAGTTTCGCGGCCATGTGCCTGGTGCTGTCGCTGACCCGCTTTGGGCTGCCCCTGAAAATTGTGCTGGCCTTTGGCGTCTCGATCGCCATTTCCGGCGCGTGGGCGTACTACAAGAAGCAGACCCGCAAGCAGAAGTCGGACCCCAAGCGCATGCACGTGTACAGCATCAAGAATGTGGACGAGAAGTAAGTGGAAATCATTCGCTACACGTCGCTGAAGACCACGCCCTGGGCCAATGGCGGCGGCATCACCCGCCAGCTCGCCGCTGGCACCGTGGACTCGCGCACGCTCGGCTCCGGGGCCAAGGGCGACTCCTGGGACTGGCGCATCAGCATCGCCGAAGTGGCCAAGGCGGGCCCGTTTTCGGTACTGCCCGGCATGGACCGGATCCTGACCATCATCGACGGCGACCTCATCGCCCTGACAGTCGACGGCACTGAGCAGGCGTTGGAAAAGTACCGGCCGTACCGGTTCTCCGGCGATTCCATCACCTCCGCCACCCTGCCCACCGGCTCGCTCATGGACCTGAACCTGATGACCCGCCGCGGCGTATTCAAGGGCTACGCAACCATTCTGGAACTGTCAAAAAAGCGTCCGCACCCGGTGCTTGAGGGCCAGTTCGCCGTGCTGCTGCAGGGTGCGGCCACTGTCTCCGGCCCCCAGACGGACGACGCCGGCACCACTCCGGGCGGGCCGGACACCCTAGGCCGCTTTGACACCGTGGCAGGTGCCGCGGCCGCCCCGGAAATTTCCGGCCGCGGCTTCCTTGCCGTGCTGAGCATCGACCCCGCCTGATTACTGGGCGCCACCACCCTTCTCCCAGACCACCCGGATTTTCACGCCGCCAAGGTCAGTAGGAGCAATGTAGCTCTTGATCTCCCCGGGCTCGGCCCCCATCTCGGCAATCTTGCGCTCGTATCCCTGCACCAGCACGGCCAGTGACTCGTCGGTCCACTCGCCTTCGGGCACAAGGGTTGAAATTTCCACGTCGCCTGCAGCCATTGCCCAGCTCCCAACAATCGATGCGCCAGTCTCCTGTGCGGCAGACTGGCTGTGCACTCCACGCTAAGACGTTGAGCGCACCGGCGCAATGGCCCATGAACCAGCATCAAATTCAAGGCAGACATGGGTTTTGCGCTCATCATGATCGCAGTCCGGGGTGTTCGGTGGTTCCCGTGCCGTCCTGTTGGCCCGATCACGGCATCCACGGTGCGGATATGACTGTTATTCGCGTTGGCGGGGATCCGCCGTGGCCCGAGAGTGCAGCTTAGGCGCCCTGGCGGGGGCGGGAACGACCTTTTCCGTACTCTGGGTGCAGCCCCGGACGGGATTCAGCCTCCCAGGCCACCGTCCGTGTACTCCCGGGGCCCTGGTCACCGTCGCGGCCACCAACATTGCCGGTCCGGTGCAATCCCGCGCAAATGCCACAACGCCCGCCCCCTCCGCCAAGGGATAACGCAGTACTTGCACAAAAATCGGCCAAAAAGCGTGTTTTCGGTGCAACGTCTGCGTTATCGATTTCGGACAGCTCCCGGCCACTCCTTAAAGCACGACGCCGGCACCCAAGGTGGGTGCCGGCGTCGAACTTAACGCTGTGGGTGGGCCCACACTTGCCAGGTTCCGGAAAAATCGCTCCCGCGATTCATCCAGTCCCGAACTTTGGGTCCACACTTGCCAGGTTCCGGAAAAATCGCTCCCGCGATTCATCCAGTCCCGAACTTTGGGCCCACACTTGCCAGGTTCCGGAAAAATCGCTCCCGCGATTCATCCAGTCCCGAACTTTGGGCCCACACTTGCCAGGTTCCGGAAAAATCGCTCCCGCGATTCATCCAGTCCCGAACTTTGGGCCCACACTTGCCAGGTTCCGGAAAAATCGCTCCCGCGATTCATCCAGTCCCGAACTTTGGGCCCACACTTGCCAGGTTCCGGAAAAATCGCGTCAGCGATTTATCCGGCCGGCAAGTGGGGATTAGCGGCTGCGGCGCTGGTTGGAGGCCGGCGCCGAGGCGCGGCGGGTGCCGCCGGAGCGGGCCGGACGGCCGGAGCCGCCACCATTGGCGTTGGCGTTGAAGCTGCCGCCGGAGGTTCCGCCGGTGTTGGAAGACCAGACTGCACCACTGCCGGCGCCACGGGACGAGCTGCGCGGGGCGTCGTTGTGATGTGCCGATCCCTGGGGCGCGCGCTTGCCTCGAGCCACGTCGCCGTCACGGGCCGGGCGGCCTTCGCCGGCGGCACGGGCGGGGCGGCGATTTTCGCCACCGAAGCGTGCGCCCTGGGACTGGCCCTCGCGGCGCTCGGAGCGGTTCCCGTCGGCGGGGCCGTCGGAGGAGACCCGACCGCGCCCTCCACGGCCGCCACGGCCCCCGGCGGTCGGGGCTGCGCCCCGGCGGGCGCGCTTTCGCTCGGCGTTGGCACCGGTGGACTCGCCACCGCCATGGGACGGCTGCTTGGCCGCCAGCAGTGCCGCCCGGGTGCGGGGGTCAATCTTGCCGGCAACCTCGCCCACCAGGTTCGCGATGGTGGGCGAGCTGGCGGTGACGCGCTCAAAGTTCACGTCAACGCCGGCGGCCCTCATCAGCTTCTTCACATCGCTCTGCTGCTCGGGAAGCGTCAGGGTGACGACAACGCCGTCGGACCCGGCGCGAGCCGTACGGCCTGAGCGGTGCAGGTATGCCTTGTGCTCTGTGGGCGGGTCAACGTGGATTACCAGTTCAATGTCATCAACGTGGACGCCGCGGGCGGCAACGTCGGTGGCCACCAGGACGCGGACGCCGCCGGTGGAGAACTCTGCCAGGTTCCGGTCACGCGCGTTCTGTGAAAGGTTTCCGTGGAGGTCGACGGCGGGAATGCCGGCGTCGGTCAGAGTCTTGGCCAGCTTGCGGGCATGGTGCTTGGTGCGCATGAACAGGATGCGTCGCCCGGCACCGGAGGCCAGCTCCACGATGACCTGCTTCTTCACGGTCTGGTCGTTGACCACCAGAACGTGGTGCTCCATGGTGGAGACGGCGGCCGTGGCCTCGTCCACTGAGTGGGTGAGCTGGTTGGAGAGGTAGCGCTGGACAATCTTGTCCACGCCGTTGTCGAGGGTGGCGGAGAACAGCATGCGCTGGCCCTGGGTGGGCGTGGTGTCCAGCAGGCGCTTGACGACGGGCAGGAAGCCGAGGTCGGCCATGTGGTCGGCCTCATCCAGGACGGTGATCTCGACGCTCTCCAGCGACACGATGCGCTGCTTCATGAGGTCTTCGAGGCGGCCCGGGCAGGCGATGACGATGTCGACGCCGGCGCGCAGCGCCTTTTCCTGGCGGGCCTGGGAGACGCCACCGTAGATGACCGTGGTGTTCAGGCCCATGGCCTTGGCGAGCGGCTCAATGGTGTTGTTCAGCTGGGTGGCCAGCTCGCGGGTGGGCGCCAGGACCAGGCCCATGGGGCGGCCGGGCTTGCGGAAGTACGGCGCCTCGCGCTCGGCCAGGCGGGCCACGAGCGGGATGGCGAAGGCGATGGTCTTGCCGGAGCCCGTCCGGCCGCGGCCCAGAACGTCGCGCCCGGCAAGTGTGTCGGGGAGGGTCTTGACCTGAATGGGGAATGCTTCCTCAATGCCGTTGGAGGCAAGTGAAGCAACGATTTCCTTGGGCGCGCCAAGGGCAGCAAAAGTTGTCATGTAAAGAAGGAGTCTTTCTTAAGGCGGTTCAACGGCCCGCGGACAGTTTTGACCACGGGTTCGCCGATTCAAAGCCAGAGCGTGTCAACCACCACCCTGTGGGCCCGGATGCGGGTTGCCGGTGGGACAAGTTGAATGCGTTCATCGACGCAGAATGCGCATGAAACGCATTAAGTGTTTCCATTCTAGCAGTGGCACGACGCCGGACGGTCACCTTGGTGGGGCATCTCACCTTTAGCCGGTGGCCGGGCCTGCCCCGACTCAGCGCACCTCCGTGCCGGGCCCGGCAACGGCGGCCAGCGCGGTGCCGTCCGGGCGCAGTTTTCGTCCCACCCGTTTGGCGCAGGCCAGCATCACTACGCTTTCCTGCAGCTCAATGTCGGGGATGTTTTGCTGCAGCGTCAGCTCCACGTCCATGATGTCCGCCACGGAACGCAGCCACATGATGATGGTGAAGTTGCTTTGCCCGGTTGTGGAGGCGATGAAACGGACATTTCGTAGCCGCCGCAGTGTTGCCGCGGCCGCCTCGTGCTGGCCGGCGGGCACCTTGGCAAACCATTGGCATGTCACCGGATAGCCGGAGAGTGACTGGGCCATGTCACAGCGCAGGGACACGGTGCCCGAGGCGAGGACCCTGTTCAGCTGCCGCTGCACCGTGGCGGCCGTCCGCCCCAGCTCGCGCGCCATCGACGCGGCGGTGGCCCGGCCGTCGCGGGCCAGAAATGGCAGCAGGTCCAAGTGGCTTTGCGGCAGGTGTCCGGGCACATGCTCGGTCCGGGCCAACTCCCGCATGTGTTGCTGCTGGCCGCGGGAAAGCACATTCAGCCGCCATGAGCTGCCGTTGAAATGCTGACGCGTGCAGAGTGAAACATCGAAGCCAAGCACGCCGTCAATGGCGCGCAGGCGCGGGATGACGTCCCCGCTGAGCTGGGCCATGGACTCCGTGATCACGGTCAGGACGAGGGCGCGACTGCTGGCGGTCTGCTCCACGGTGATGATTTCCGGCATGGCGCACAGCTTGTCCACCACCTGCGACTGGTCTTCCATGACGGCATCCACACCGATAAACGACAGCGACACCTCCTGGGGATCACCCATCGGATGGGCTGTCACCCAGGCGGCGCCCGACGTCGTCAGTCGTTCCCAGCGGGCCGCCGCAGAGGTGGGGTGGATGCCAAGTACAGCACCCACGTCCGTCCAGCCTGCGCGTGGCGCGATCTGCAGCACCTGGATGAGTGCCAGATCCTCCTCGCTGAGCGATGCATGAAAATTCGTCATTTTAATAAAGATTTGCATAATTTCATGAATTTGACCAGCTGTGATGCACTTCACGTCACACTTTTAAGCACACCCAATCCCTACAGGAGCTTCCATGCCACTCTCTGCCGCAGACCTCACCGAGGACCTGGTCCGATTCCGCCATGGGATGCACGAGGATCCCGAGATTGGTCTGGACCTGCCACGCACCCAGGAACGCGTGCTCAAGGCACTGGATGGCCTGGGCTACGAAATTTCGGTCGGTGCGGACACCACCTCGGTCACGGCCGTGCTTCGCGGCGGAGCCCCGAAAACAGCGCAGGCACACACCACCTCGGCAGCCGCAGCGGAGGGCAGCAAGCCCGTGGTCCTCCTCCGGGCCGACATGGATGCGCTGCCCGTCCAGGAACGCAGCGGCGTCAGCTTCACCTCCCGGGTCGACGGGGCCATGCATGCCTGTGGCCACGACCTCCACACCGCCATGCTGACGGGAGCCGCCACGCTCCTGTCCGACCGGCGTGAGCAGCTTGAGGGCGACGTGGTCCTGATGTTCCAGCCCGGCGAGGAAGGGCTCGACGGCGCGTCCGTGATGATCCGCGAGGGCGTCCTGGACGCCGCGGGAGGCCGTGCCGACGCGGCGTTTGGCATGCACGTCTTCTCAGGGCTCGCCCCGCACGGGCAGTTCGTCACCAAACCCGGCGTCATGATGAGCGCTTCCGACGGTTTGGTGGTGACAGTACTCGGCGCCGGCGGCCACGGCTCCGCCCCGCACATGGCCAAGGACCCCGTGCCCGTCATCACCGAAATCGTCACCGCCCTTCAGGTCATGGTCACCCGCCAGTTCGACATGTTCGATCCGGTGGTGCTTAGCGTGGGCCTGCTCCGGGCCGGCAGCAAGCGCAACGTCATTCCGGAAAGCGCCCACTTTGAGGCCACCATCCGCACCTTCTCCGAGGCATCCCGGGAAAGGATGCGCATGGCAGCACCCCGGCTCGTGAAGAACATCGCCGCCGCCCATGGCCTGGACGTGGACGTCGACTACCAGACCGAATACCCCGTCAGCATCACCGACCTCACCGAAACCGAACACGCCGAAGGCATCATCTCCGGAATGTACGGTACCGAGCGCCTCACCCGCCTGGCCACCCCCATCAGCGGCTCCGAGGACTTTTCGCGTGTGATGGCCGCCGTCCCCGGAACGTTCATCGGCCTCAGCGCCGTTGCCCCGGGGCAGGACCACACCGCCACGGCGTTCAACCACTCCCCCTACGCCACGTTCGACGACGCCGTGCTCACCGATGGCGCCGCCCTCTACGCCGAGCTGGCCACCAGCCGCCTGGCCACCCTTGCCGCCGCCCGGCCGGCCCTTTCAACAACACCGCAGCCCAATAAGACGAAGGTTTCATCATGACAACCGCAATTAACCCGAAGGCAGCCACGGCGGCCGCCCGCCGCCCGCTGTGGCGGACCCTGGTCGGCACCGGCATCGGCAACGCCGTTGAATGGTACGACTGGGCTGTTTACGCCACTTTCACCCCCTTCCTGGCTGGCGCCCTGTTCAGCAAGGCAGACAAAACGTCGGCCGTCCTGGCCACCCTTGCCATCTTCGCGGTTGGCTTCGTGGCCCGCCCGTTTGGCGGATTCCTGTTTGGCTGGATCGGGGACAGGATCGGGCGCAAGTCCTCCATGACATTGGCCGTCGGCCTGGCCTCGCTGGGCAGCCTGTTGATCGCCGTCGCCCCCGGCTACGCCCAGGTCGGAGCGCTGGCATCGGCCACGCTCCTGGTGGCCCGCCTCCTGCAGGGACTGGCACACGGCGGCGAGCTCCCGTCGTCGCAAACGTACCTGTCCGAGATGGCACCCAAGGAGCACCGCGGCTTCTGGGCGACGTTGATCTACACCTCCGGCACCGCCGGCATCCTGTTCGGCACCCTGCTGGGTGCGGTCATGACAGTGGTCCTGCCCAAGGTGGACATGCAGGTGTGGGGCTGGCGTGTGCCGTTCGCCGTCGGTGCCGCATTGGGCCTGTACGCGCTGTACATGCGGTCCCGGTTGCATGAGTCGGAGGTCTTCACCGGCGAGGAAGCAAAGGCCAAGCGCGCCCGGATCTGGCCGCAGATTGTGCGCCACCGCAAGCAGGCCCTGCAGGTGATCGGGCTGACCGTGGGCCTGACCGTGATCTATTACGTCTGGGGCGTGGTGGCACCTAGCCATGCGGCCACCGACTTGGGCATGGACCGCGGTGCTGCCCTGTGGGCCAGCGTCATCGGCAACCTCGTGTTCATCGCAGCCCTGCCGTTCTGGGGCAAGCTTTCCGATCGGATCGGCCGCAGGAAGGTGCTGTTGACCGGGGCGATTGGCACCGCCGTCCTGCACTTCCCCATGACGTGGCTGTTGAAGGACCAGCCGTGGGAACTGGCGGTCAGCATGTCGGTGATGCTGATCTTCATCGCCGCCAGCGCCTCCATTGTGCCGGCTGTCTATGCCGAGCTGTTTCCCACCAGCATCCGCACCATTGGCGTCGGCGTTCCGTACTCCATCTGCGTGGCTGTCTTTGGCGGCACGGCGCCGTACCTGCAGTCGTGGCTCGGGTCCATCCACCTGGGCGTCCTGTTCAGCGTCTATGCCGTGGTCCTGCTGCTGGTGAGCGCAGCGTTCGTCTTCACCCTCCCGGAGACCATGGGCAAGGACCTCGCGGAGGACGCCGTGTGATTGGCCCATCCGGCGGGCAACGACGCCACGCCGGGCCGAGAGCACAGCTATGGCGGCCTTCCCCGAGGTCAGGCCGCCATAGCAGTACCCTGGGCCGCAACGGCGGGGGCCGTGGAACCCCGGTACGCTTAACTCGATGACCGAAATCCCAGCTTCCGCCCCCGCCACGCCCGCTGCTGCTGCTGCTGCTTCAGGACGCATCCCCGCCCCGGCAGGACAAATAGCCCCGGCGGAGCAAAAGGCCCCACGCACCGAGGACGGCACGGCCCGCCCCGTCACGCCGGGAAGCCAGGCGGCCGAGGGCACGTACCGCAACCAGCCCGTCTCCTTTGTGCGCCGCGGAACCCGGCTGCAGGGCCGCCGTCAAAAGGCCTGGGACGACCACTCCGCCACCTTGGCCGTGGACGTCCCCCGCCACATCTCGGACACGTCCGTCCACCCGGACTATGTCTTCAACGCGGCACAGACCTTTGGCCGTACCGCACCGCTGGTGGTCGAAATCGGCTCCGGTCTTGGCGACGCGGTGGTCCACGCCGCCAAGGAAAATCCAGACAAGGACTTTTTGGCCGTGGAGGTTTACACGCCGGGGCTGGCACAAACCATCCAAAAGATCGTCGCGGCCGGGCTGGACAATGTCAGGGTGGTCCAGGCCAACGCCCCTGAAGTCCTCTCCACCATGCTCCCGGCCGGCTCCGTCAGCGAGGTCTGGGTGTTCTTCCCTGACCCGTGGCACAAAACCAAGCACAACAAGCGGCGCATGGTCAAGGATTCGTTCGCCCCGCTGGCGGCACGCGTGCTGGCACCGGGCGGGCTGTGGCGCCTGGCCACGGACTGGTCCACCTATGCCGAACAAATGCGCGGGGTAGGCGCCGCCTCCCCGGACTTTGAGAACGTACACGACGGCGAGCGTGCCGGCTCCGAAAGCCCACTCACGCAGGCGAGGCTCACCGGCGTCGACTGTGAGGCCAGCAACGAGCCGGACAGTGCCGGCGGCTGGGCACCGCGCTTCGACGGACGGGTCTTGACAAGTTTTGAAAACAAGGCTCACAAAGCCGGGCGGGCCATCTTTGATCTGACCCTTCGGCGCAGTTGAGGCTGACAAATCATAGCGTCACAAAAACTGTTCGTCACGTAACATTCAACGCCCTCCGGCGTACACGGAATCCACAAAAGCCTAAAAGTCGCATAGTTTGTGCAAGAAATGCAACACCCTCCTGTGGGCTAATTCAAGGGGCGTAGAACCCCCCACTTGATCCGCCCTAGTGTGTTGCCATGACTGTAGAACCTTTTGTTGCCGGGGTCGATGGACCGGCTTCCGATGTGATGTTGAAGCTGGGCCGGTTCTTCACCAAATGGGACGAGACCGCCGATTCACGGGCAGTTTTCCGCGAGGGGGGACGCAAGGGCGACATCTTCTACCGGGACAGGTGGAGCCACGACAAGGTGGTGCGCTCCACGCACGGGGTGAACTGCACGGGCTCGTGTTCGTGGAAGGTCTACGTCAAGGACGGGATCATCACCTGGGAATCCCAACAGACCGATTACCCGTCCGTGGGGCCGGACAGTCCGGAGTACGAGCCGCGCGGCTGCCCCCGTGGCGCGGCGTTCTCCTGGTACACCTACTCACCCACCCGGGTCCGCTTCCCGTATGCCCGCGGCGTGCTCGTGGAAATGTACCGCGAGGCCAAGGCGCGACTGAAGGACCCGGTACTGGCCTTTGCCGAAATCGCCGGCGATCCCGAAAAGCGCCGCCGCTACCAAAACGCACGCGGCAAGGGCGGCCTGGTCCGCACCACCTGGGCCGAGGCCCTTGAAATATCGGCCGCCGCGCACGTGAACACCATCAAGAACTACGGCCCCGACCGGGTCTCGGGCTTCTCCCCCATCCCAGCCATGTCCATGGTCAGCCACACCATCGGCACCCGCTTTGTGCAGCTCATCGGCGGCGTCATGACGTCCTTCTACGACTGGTACGCCGACCTTCCCGTCGCCAGCCCGCAGGTGTTTGGCGATCAGACCGACGTCCCGGAGTCCGGGGACTGGTGGGATGCCACCTACCTGATGATGTGGGGCTCCAACGTCCCCGTCACGCGCACCCCCGACGCCCACTGGATGACCGAGGTCCGGTACCGCGGCACCAAGGTGATCGCCGTCAGTCCCGACTATGCGGACAACACGAAGTTCGCCGACGAATGGCTCCCCGCTGCGGCCGGCACCGACGCCGCCCTCGCCATGGGCATGGGCCACGTCACGCTCAAGGAATTCTTTGTCGATCGGCAGGTGCCATACTTCCAGGACTACGTTCGCCAGTACACCGACCTGCCGTTCCTCCTCCGCCTGGAAAAGCGCGACGACGGGACGTACAGCGCCGGGAAGTTCCTCACCGCCGCGGATGTCCCGGCAGTCGCGGACACTGAGGACGCCGCTTTCCGAACCATGATGTTTGACAAGGCAACCGGGCGGGCGGTGGTGCCCAACGGCACCCTGGGCGACCGATATTCCAAGTCGGGGGAAGGCAAGTGGAACCTGGACCTGGCTGGCTTGGAGCCGGCCCTGAGCCTGGCCGAAGTATCCTCCGAGTCGGTGGAAATCCTGCTGCCGTGCTTTGAGGATCCGGCGGGCAACGGCTCGGTCCTCCGGCGCGGCGTGCCCACCACCATGGTGGACGGCCACCTCGTCACCACGGTGTTCGACCTTATGCTGGCCCAGTACGGTGTGGGCCGCCCTGGGCTCCCCGGGGATTGGGCCAAGGACTACAACGATGCCAGCACCCCCTACACCCCGGCCTGGCAGGAGGAGATCACCTCCGTGCCCGCCCAGGCCTGTATCCGCGTGGCCCGCGAATTTGCCCGCAACGCCGAGCAGTCCAACGGCCGGTCCATGATCATCATGGGCGCCGGCATCTGCCAGTGGTTCCACGGCGACACGACCTACCGTGCCATCCTGGCCATGGTCATGCTGACCGGCTGCATGGGCCGCAACGGCGGCGGCTGGGCCCACTATGTGGGCCAGGAAAAGACCCGCCCGCTCACCGGCTGGGTGTCGCTGGCGAACGCGCTGGACTGGTCGCGGCCGCCGCGGACCATGATCGGCACCGGCTACTGGTACATGCACACCGACCAGTGGCGCCAGGACGGTTATTCCGCCGATGCCTTGAAGTCGCCGCTGTCCACGGGACACCTGGACGGCATGCACACGGCCGACGCGCTGGCGCTGTCGGCGCGGCTGGGCTGGATGCCGTTCTACCCCTACTTTGATACGAACCCGCTGGACATCGCCGACCAGGCAGCCGCCGCGGTCGCCGCCGGGGAGGCCCCCGATGAAAAGACCTGGGTGGCGCAGTCCCTGAAGAACAGGACCCTGAACCCCGCCATCGAGGACATCGATGCCCCGGAGAACTGGCCCCGGACGCTGGTGCTGTGGCGCTCGAACCTGTTTGGCTCCTCGGCGAAGGGCAACGAATACTTCCTGCGCAACCTGTTGGGCACACACAACAACGTGATGGGCCAGGACAGCGAGGCGTCCCTGAAACCCCGGGATGTGAAATGGCATGACAAGGGCCCCGAGGGCAAGCTGGACTTCCTGATGTCCGCGGACTTCCGCATGACCAGCACCACCCTGCTTTCGGACGTCGTGTTCCCGGCCGCTACCTGGTATGAAAAGCACGACCTCTCCTCCACGGACATGCACCCGTTCGTGCACGCCTTCACCCCGGCCATCGACCCACCGTGGGAGACCAAGACGGACTTTGAAATGTTCACGCTGCTGGCGGAGGAATTCTCCCGCCAGGCCGCCGTGCACCTGGGCACCCGCAGGGACCTGGTCACCGTCCCGATGATCCACGACACTGTGGGCCAGATCGCCCAGCCAGGCGGGGTGGTCCGCGACTGGCGCGAGGACGGCATCGAAGGGGTGCCCGGACAAAACATGCCCAATTTCACTGTTGTGGAGCGGGACTATACGGCCATCGCCCACAAGCTGGCCGCCGTCGGGCCCCTGGCAGACAAACTCGGATTCACCGTCAAGGACGTCAACTACAAGCTGGAGAAGGCCCTCGGGTACCTGGCCAAGGCGAACGGCGTCATGATGGGCGGCTTTGCCCACGGGCGGCCGGCCATCGACACCGACGCCAAGATGGCCGAGGCCATCCTGACCTTCTCCGGAACCTGCAACGGCCAGCTGGCCGTGGCAGGGTTCAAAGAGCTGGAAAAGCGCACGGGTGTGAAGCTGGCGGACCTGGCCGAAGGATCCGAGGAAAAGCACATTTCCTTCGCCATGACCCAGGCCGGGCCGGTGCCGGTCATCACGTCCCCGGAATGGTCCGGCTCGGAGACCGGCGGGCGCAGGTATTCCCCGTTCACGCAGAACATTGAACGGCTCAAGCCGTTCCACACGCTGACCGGGCGCATGCACTTCTTCCTCGACCACGACTGGATGATCGACATTGGCGAGGCGCTGCCAATCTACCGGCCGCCGCTGGACATGCAGCGCCTGTTCGGCGAGCCGAAGTTTGGCCCGAACGGGGAGAAGGAGGTGGTGGTCCGCTACCTGACACCGCACTCGAAGTGGTCCATTCACTCCGAATACCAGGACAACCTGTTGATGCTCTCGCTCTCCCGCGGCGGCCCCACGGTCTGGATGAGCCCGCAGGACGCCAAGTCCATCAAGGTGCTGGACAACGACTGGGTGGAATGCGTGAACATGAACGGCGTGTTCGTGGCCCGCGCCGTGGTCAGCCACCGCATGCCGGAGGGCGTGGTGTACGTCTACCACGCACAGGAACGCACCATCGACGTGCCGAAATCGGAGGCCACCGGGCGCCGCGGCGGCATCCACAACTCGCTCACGCGCCTGCTCGTCAAGCCCTCGCACCTGATCGGCGCCTACGGGCAGCAGACCTACGCGTTCAACTACCTGGGGCCCACGGGCAACCAGCGGGACAACATTTCCACCATCCGCCGGCGTTCCCAGGAGGTGCAGTACTAATGCGTGTTATGGCCCAGATGGGCATGGTCATGAACCTGGACAAGTGCATCGGCTGCCACACGTGCTCCGTCACGTGCAAGCAGGCATGGACCAACCGGGCGGGGGTGGAATACGTCTGGTTCAACAACGTGGAAACCCGCCCCGGGCAGGGCTATCCGCGCCGGTACGAGGACCAGGAAAAGTGGAAGGGCGGCTGGGAGCTGAACAAGCGCGGCCGCCTGAAACTGAAGGCCGGCGGGCGCGTGAAGAAGTTGTTCGGGCTCTTCGCCAGCCCCGTCCAGCCCGAGCTGAAGGACTACTACGAGCCCTGGACCTACGACTACAAGACACTGGTGGACGCGCCCCTGGGCGACGATTTCCCGGTGGCCCGGCCCAAGAGCCTGATCACCGGCAAGGACACCAAGATCACGTGGAGCGCCAACTGGGACGACGACCTCGGCGGCACCGAACAGCTGGGTCACCTGGACCCGATCGTGGAGAAGGTGCGCCGCGAGTCCGAGGACAAGATCAAGTTTGAGTTTGAACAGACGTTCATGTTCTACCTGCCGCGCATTTGCGAGCACTGCCTGAACCCCTCCTGCATGGCCTCCTGCCCGTCCGGCGCCATTTACAAACGCGTGGAGGACGGCATTGTGCTGGTTGACCAGGACCAATGCCGGGGCTGGCGCCAGTGCATGACCGGCTGCCCGTACAAGAAGATCTACTTCAACCACAAGACCGGCAAGGCCGAAAAGTGCACCTTCTGCTATCCGCGCATCGAGGTCGGCCTGCCCACCGTGTGCTCCGAGACATGCGTGGGCCGGCTGCGGTACCTGGGGCTTTTCCTCTACGACGCCGACGCCGTCACCGCCGCCGCCTCCGTCACCGACCCGAAGGACCTGTACCAGTCCCAGATGGACGTCCTGCTGGACCCGAACGACCCGGCCGTCATGGCTGCGGCCCGCGAGCAGGGCATCGCCGAGGACTGGATTGAGGCAGCCCAAAAGTCGCCCGTGTACGCGCTGACCAAGGTGTACAAGCTGGCCCTGCCGCTGCACCCGGAGTACCGGACCATGCCGATGGTCTGGTACATCCCGCCGCTGTCCCCCGTGGTCGACCTGCTGCGGGACCAAGGGCACGACGCCGAAAACCAGGACGTGCTGTTCGGCGCCATTGACGCCCTGCGCATCCCGGTCGAGTATCTGGCCGAGCTGTTCACGGCCGGGGACACGGAGCTGGTCACGGAGGTGCTGCGCAAGCTGGCGGCGATGCGCGCCTACATGCGCGGCATTTCGCTGGGCAACGACCCGGACGACTCCATCCCCGCCTCGGTGGGCATGGACGGGGCCACCATGTACGAGATGTACCGGCTCATGGCCATCGCCAAGTACGACGAGCGCTATGTCATCCCCAAGGCGCACGCCGAGCAGGCCCACGATCTGGAGGAGATGGGCTGTTCGCTGGACTTCGACGGCGGGCCCGGCATGGGTGCCATGGGCAACTCCCCCTTTGGCGAGGCCAGCGGGCGGCCCACGCCGGTGGCCGTGGAAACCTTCAATGCGCTCAAGGACCGGCAGACCTCCGACTCGGTGGCCGGCGCCGACACCTTAAGCGGGCGGGTGAACCTGCTCAACTGGGACGGCAACGGCGCACCGCCCGGGCTGTTTCCGCAACACCACCCCACCGAGCCGCCCGCCGACGTACCGGCCCTGGAAGGTGGTGGCGGGGCATGAGCGGGGGATTGAACAAAAGGACACGCATTACCTACCTGGCCGCGGCATGGTGCCTTTCCTACCCCGACGCCGAACTGGTCGCCCGGGTGCCGATGATGCGGTCCGCGCTGGACGAGTTCGCCGGCGCCCTGGCCCCGTTTGAGGAGGTGCTGCGCCGGCTTGAGTCGCAGGACCTGATGGCCGTGCAGGCGCAGTACGTGCAGGAATTTGACCTGGGCAAGCGGCACGCCCTGCACCTTTCCTACTGGACGGACGGGGACACGCGGCGCCGCGGCGAGGTGCTGGGCGCCTTCAAGAAGGTGTACCGCGGCGCTGACATTCTCGTGGACACCCACGGCGAGCTGCCCGACTACCTGCCCATGGTGCTCGAGTTTTCCGCGACGGTGGACCTGGCTGCCGGACAGGATCTGCTCCAGTCGTACCGGCCCAGTCTGGAACTGATCAAGTTCGGGCTGCTGCGCGACAAGCTGCCGCACACACACATCGTGGCCGCCGTGTGTGACACCCTGCCCGGCGCGTCACCCGTGGACGAGCAGGCCGTCATGCGCATGGCCGGCCATGGCCCGCCCACCGAATCCGTGGGGCTCGATCCCTATGATCCCCGGCTGCTGCCCATGAAAGGGGCATAAAAGTGGACATCATCCTGTGGGGCGTGCTTCCGTACGTCATGATCGTGGTGCTCGTTGGGGGGCTCATCTGGCGTTACCGCTATGACCAGTTTGGCTGGACTACCCGGTCCTCCCAACTGTATGAATCCAGGCTGCTGCGTATCGGCTCGCCCGTCTTCCACTTTGGCCTCCTGGCCGTCATTGCCGGACACTTCTTTGGCTTGGTCATCCCGAAGTCATGGACCGAGGCCCTGGGCATGTCCGAGAGCCTGTATCACTTCAACGCCTTGTTTGTGGGGTCCGTTGCCGGGCTGGGCACGCTGAGCGGGATCATCATCCTGATCTACCGCCGCCGCAAGACCGGCCCGGTCTTCATGGCCACCACCAACAATGACAAGCTCATGTACGTGGTGCTGCTGGCCGCCATTCTCTTTGGCCTGTGGACCACGCTCGCCAGCGTGTTCTTCGACGAGCACGGACTCACCTATCGCGACACCGTCTCACCCTGGTTCCGTTCGCTATTCATCTTCCAACCGGACGTGGCCTCCATGGCCGCGGCGCCGACGTCGTTCCACATCCACACGCTGGTGGGCATGCTGCTGTTCATCGTGTGGCCGTTCACCCGCCTGGTGCACGCCTTCACCGCACCCCTGCATTACCTCTTTCGCCCCTACATTGTCTACCGCTCCCGCGACAAGGGCGCCAGCGTTCCCAACCGCAGCGGCTGGTCCGACGTGGGCACCCGCGACCGCGACACCCGACAACGCTAATTTCCGCGCACGTTTTTTTGAGGGAGAAACCATGACGCAGCCAAAGCCGGCAACGGCGGCAGCACCGCCGCCCCTAAAGGGCCAGGCCCTGAACCTGGTCCTGGCAACCGTCGCCTCCGTGGTGGGGTTCTGGGCCTGGAACGTGGTTGCCACCCTGAGCACCCACTACGCAAAGAACATGGACCTCTCCGCCGGGGCCATGGGTATCCTGGTGGCCATGCCCATCTTCGTCGGCTCACTGGGCCGGGTCGTTGTCGGCACCATGACAGACCGCTTTGGCGGCCGCGCGCTGTTTACCTTTGTGCTCCTGGCCAGCATCCCGCCGGTGCTTCTTGTTGCCCTCGGCGGCTCGCTGAATTCCTTTGTCATGGTGCTTGTGGCCGGCTTCCTGCTCGGTGTGGCGGGTACGGTGTTCGCCGTTGGCATCCCCTTCGTCAGCGCCTGGTACCCGCCGGCCCGCCGCGGCTTCGCCACCGGCATTTTCGGTACCGGCATGGTCGGCACCGCCCTGGCGGCGTTCCTGAACCCGCGCCTGGTGAAGTCCATCGGCTACGTGCCCACGCACTTCCTGCTGGCCGCCGTGCTGGCCATCATGGCGGTGGTGGTGTGGCTCTTCATGAAGAACGCCCCCGGCTGGCAGCCCAGCAAGGAGCCGGTCCTGCCCGAGCTGATGGATGCCGCCAAGCTGGCCGTGACCTGGAAGATGTGTTTCCTGTATGCGGTGGTGTTTGGCGGCTTCGTCTCCTTTGCCACCTACCTTCCCACCTATTTGCGCGATGTGTATGACTTCGACCCCAGCGCCGCGGGGGCCCGCACGGCCGGCTTTGCCGTGGCCGCTGTGATCGCCAGGCCCATCGGCGGCGTGTTGGCGGACAAGATCGGCTCCAAGCCCGTGGTACTCATTTCCCTGGCCGGCGTGGCAGTGCTGGGCTGGCTGGTGGCCCTGCAGCCAGCCGCCGATGTGCAGGCCGGCCCGGTGTTCCTGGCCCTGGCCGCCTCCCTGGGGCTGGGCACGGGCGGCGTTTTTGCCTGGGTGGGGGTGCTGGCCCCGGTCGGAAAGGTGGGCAGCGTCAGCGGGATCGTCAGCGCCGCCGGCGGGCTGGGCGGCTATTTTCCCCCGCTCATCATGGGCTTGACGTACAACCCGGACGCGGCGAACTATAAGTATGCCATCGGCCTGTCGCTGCTGGTGGCCACCGCCCTTGTCGCGCTGGTGTTCACCCTGGTGTTTGTGAAGGCCCCGTCGCGCCAGCCGGTCCGCGTCCCCCAATAGAGGTTCAGGGACTGGGCCACAGTCGCCGGGCCCACGGGCGCGAGGACCAGCGGGCGACCCGGCGCGAGGACCGGCGGGCGACCCGGCGCGAGCCTGCGAGCGTCTGGGGATTACCGCGCGGAACCCCTTGCCTTAAGGCGAAACAGGGGTGCTCTGCCCCCTGATTAGTGCCGTGCTGAACGACGGGATGAAATTGTCGGCCAATCCCGCCTAAGATTGGTTAGATGTGGTTCCCCGATTGGGGCCGCACAATTCCGTTAGGAAGAAAGCTCTGTGACGTATTCCTCTGCCGATTCACGCTTGCTGACGCGGATCGCCGAGTTCACCGAAAATTCGATCACTGCCGGCCGCGCCTACGCCGACGAGGACCGGGTTCAGGACATCACACTCGAGCCGGCCACCGGGCTGCTGTCCGGAAAAGTCATGGGCAGCATCGCCTACCGCTCCACGGCCAAGCTGGTGCGCGAGCACGACGGCGTGGTGGCCTGCCGCGTGGGCATTTGCAACTGCCCGGTGCGCCAGAACTGCAAGCACGTGGTGGCGTTGATTGCCGCCGCCGAAGCCGACCCCAGCTTTCAAGACTTCTTTGTCCCTGAGGAAACAGTCCACGAGCCAACCTATCTGGAAACCCTGCTGGCCAACGCCAAGGGCGGCAGGCCGGGAAACACCGGGAAGGTCGCTGCCGCGCCCGCCACGAACGGTGACACCCCCGACTGGGAAGCCTCGCTGGCCGAACTGCTGCCGGCCGCCGTGCATGCCCCGCCCGCCGACACACCCGCCCTGGGCCTGCAATTTGAGCTCCAGGTGCCGCCGCCCCGCTTTTCCTACCGGGGCAAGGGCGGCAAGGTTGACTCGGCGCCCATTCTCAACGTCCGTCCCGTAGTCATGGGCACCCGCGGCAAGTGGGTCAAGACGGGTGTCAGCTGGAACACGCTGGGCTACCTGAGCTATGGCCGCCAGCATGATCCCGCCCAGCTGGAATGGCTGAGCGAATTCCTGACCTCGCACAGCCCCCGGCAATACAGCCACAGCAGCGCCGCGTCCTGGCTGGCCGTCAACGACTTTGCCGGCCGCAACCTGTGGCAGCTGCTGGCGGACGCACACAAGCACGGAGTGGCCCTGGTCCAGGCCGGCACCGGGGACCCCGTGCGGATTTCCACCGACGACGCCTCAGTGCAGCTTGACGTCTCGCGGGCCCAGTCCGGCGGGCTGGACGTGGGACCACTGATCGAGGCCGGAGGGGTTCCCGTCACCGAAGCCATTGTGGGCACCATCGGCACACCCGTCCACGGCCTGTTCTTCAGCGACCAGAACGACGGTGCACTCAACGTGGGCAGCGGCACCTCCGGGCGTAACGCCGTCGTGCGGGGGACCATCACGCTGGCGCCGCTGGCACCGAACACCTCCGCACAGATGCTGGAGTTCGCCCTCCGCAAGCAGTCCGTGCACGTGCCCCAGGCGGGCGAGGAGAAATTCCTTACACAGATCTACCCGCAGCTGAAACAGGCGGCGCCCGTGGTGTCGGCGGACCAGTCGGTGGAACTGCCGGCGTACGTTGAACCCACGCTGTCGCTGCTGGCCGCCTACGGCGACGACCACACCCTGCGGCTGCACTGGGAATGGCACTACCAGGTGGGCAGCAGGGTCAACTCGCGCCCGCTGTGGCCCGAGCCCGGTGAATCCGCGGTCCGCGACGCCGGCGCCGAGGAACGCCTCATCAAGAGCGTGGGACAGCCGTGGACGTCCGTCGCCGCCATGGGCGTGGCCGCGAACAGCGCGTGGGGCGAGCCCAAGCTGGCCGGCTCCGCCACCCTGACCGGCCTTGACACCATGGCGTTCACCGAGACCGTCCTCCCGGAGCTGCGCGAACTGCCCGGGGTCACGGTGGAAACCAGCGGCGACATTGCCAGCTACCGCGAGGTCACCGAGGCGCCGATCGTGAAGATTTCCACGCACGCCACGGACGAACGTGACTGGTTTGACCTGGGCATTGTCATCACGGTGGAGGGCCAGTTTGTCTCCTTCGCGGCCGTGTTCTCGGCCCTGGCGGCGGGGCAGAGCCGGATGCTGCTGCCCAGCGGCGCCTACTTCTCCCTAGACCGCCCGGAACTGCACGAACTGCGCGCCCTCATTGACGAAGCGCGCGGCATGAACGATTCCAAGGACGGCGAGCTGCGCATCAGCCGCTTCCAGGCCGGGTTGTGGGACGAGCTGGCCCAGCTGGGCATTGTGGATGAGCAGGCGGAGGCCTGGCGGAAGTCGGTGTCCGGCCTGCTCGACGGCGGCCCCTTGGAACCGCTCCCCACCCCCCCTGCGCTGAACGCCACCCTGCGTCCCTACCAGGGCGACGGCTTTAACTGGCTGAACTTCCTCTACACCCATGGGATGGGCGGGGTGCTGGCGGACGACATGGGCCTGGGCAAGACCGTGCAGACGCTGGCGTTGATCACGCAGGTCAAGGCCTCGGGCACGAACGACCTGCCGTTCCTAGTGGTGGCCCCGACCTCCGTGGTGGGCAACTGGGCCAGTGAAAGCGCGAAGTTTGCGCCGGGGCTGAAGGTGGTGACGGTATCGGAAACCTTTGCCAAGAGCGCGATGAACTCGGCCGCCTTCTTTGCCGGAGCCGACATTGTCATCACGTCCTACGCGCTGTTCCGCATCGATTTCGCCGAATACGGGACGCAGCCGTTTGCCGGCTTGATCCTTGACGAGGCCCAGTTTGTAAAGAACCACCAGTCGAAGGCGTACCAGTGTGCGCGCAAGCTTGACGCCCCGTTCAAGCTGGCCGTGACCGGCACGCCGCTGGAGAACAACCTGATGGAACTGTGGACGCTGCTGTCCATTGTGGCTCCGGGCCTGTTCCCCAGCCCCAAGCGCTTTGCCGAGTTTTACCAGCGCCCCATTGAAAAGAACGGCAATGCCAAGCTGCTGGGCAAGCTGCGCACGCGCGTGAAGCCGCTGATGCTGCGCCGCACCAAGGAACAGGTCATCAAGGACCTGCCGGCAAAGCAGGAACAAATTCTGGATGTGGTGCTGAACCCGCGCCACCAGAAGGTCTACCAAACGCACCTGCAGCGGGAGCGGGCCAAGATCCTGGGCCTGTTGGAGGACGTGAACAAGAACCGCTTCACCATTTTCCAGTCGCTGACACTGCTGCGCCAGCTCAGCCTCGATGTTTCGCTGGTGGACGAGGAACATGCAGGCGTGCGGTCCTCCAAGCTCGACGTCTTGTTTGAACAGCTCGAGGACGTGGTGAAGGAAGGCCACCGTGCGCTGATCTTCAGCCAGTTCACCGGATTCCTGGGCAAGGTGCGCGAACGCCTCGTCGCCGAGGAAATCCCGTTCACCTATCTGGACGGCTCCACTCGGAACAGGGCCGCCGTCGTCGATGAATTCAAGAACGGCGATGCCCCGCTTTTCCTGATCAGCCTCAAGGCCGGTGGCTTTGGCCTGAACCTGACCGAGGCCGACTATGTGTTCATCCTGGACCCGTGGTGGAACCCGGCCTCGGAGGCACAGGCCGTGGACCGAACACACCGCATCGGCCAAAAAAAGAATGTCATGGTGTACCGCCTGGTCGCCAAGGACACCATCGAGGAGAAGGTCATGGCGCTGAAGGCGAAAAAGTCGCAGCTGTTCTCAGACGTTATGAGCGGGGACTCGCTGTCCGGCGGCGCCCTGACGGCCACCGATCTGGCCGGCCTGTTCAGCGAATAGCGGGTTCTGGAATGGCGGCGGAGCCGGCATTTTTTGTAGGCGACGCAAAGGAAACGCCAAAGGCCGCCCGCGGCCGACGCGTCGGATGGGCCCCAAGCGCTCCCACTGCTCGCAAACTCGCAGCGGGGTCCTCGCGGTTGTGGGCCCAGCCGGAAAAATGCCGGACCGCCGCCATTTACATCAGCGCTGGGGGCGCCAGACGACGACGGCCTGGCTGCGGGCGCGCGGACGCTGGCCCCGCGCCAGGGCCACGATGTCGCCGCCGGACAGGCCCGCCGCAAACACCCGGCTGCCGGGCCGCTGCGGACGTGACTGGATTTCCTCCGCTGCGGACTCCAACTGCTCGCTGAGCTCAGCGACCTTCAACCGCAGAACCTCGACCTGGTTCTCCAGCTGCATGATGCGCCGGATTCCTTCCAGGGAGACACCTTCCTGGGAGAGCCGCTGCACCTCGCGCAACATGGTCACGTCATGCTGTGAATAGCGCCGCGAACGCCCGGGGGCGCGATTTGGCTTCACAATGCCCAGACGGTCGTATTGCCGCAGGGTTTGCGGGTGCATGTCGGCCAGTTCGGCCGCCACGGAGATCACAAAGATGGGCGCGTAGGGGTCAACGTTCATGGTGATCTCCTTCCTTCCCACCACTCCACCACCTCGTTTCCCGGCCGGGGAACGAGGTGGGCGTGAGCCCAGTGGGTAATTGTTGATTAAAGCCTGGCTTTGGCCTGCAGCCCGGCCCGGGGGTTGCCGTCCGTGGTGGCTTCGGCGAACGCCTTGACCGCCTCTTCGGCCTCCTTGGTCAACTTCTGCGGCACCGTGACGTCGATGGTCACCAGGAGGTCGCCGGTGGACTTGGACGTTTTCACGCCTTGGCCCTTGACCCGCAGGGTGCGCCCGGACGGGGTCCCCGCAGGGACGCGCAGACGGACGGATTCACCGGTCAGCGTCGGGACGTCGATGTCGGCCCCCAGTGCTGCTTCAGGGAACGTCACGGGCACGTGAATGCGGATGTTGTTGCCGTCGCGGGTGAAGAAATCGTGCCCCTTGACGGAGACGGTGACCATCAGGTCGCCGGGTCCGGCTGCTCCGCCCTGGCCCTTGCCCTTGACCCGGACCTTTTGGCCGTCCTTGATGCCGGCCGGGATGCGCACGTCAATGACCTCGCCGTTCGGCTCACGCAAGCCAATCTTGGTGCCGTTGATGGAACCACCAAAGGAGATGCTGGTCGACGCCGTCCGGTCCGCACCCTTGGTGGGCGTTGGCTGGTAACCGCCAAATCCGCCGTTCCCAAAGAGGTCCGCGAATTCCGGGGGCAGCCCGGATCCGCCGGCTCCGCCGAATCCGGGTGTGGCCCGGCGGCCTCCGCCGCGTCCTCCCCCAAAGAGGTCGCCGAAAACGTCCTCAAATCCTGCGGGGCCGCCCTGCCCGCCGGCGCCGCCGGCACTGAAACGGGCACCGCCGCCCATCGCACGGATGGCATCGTACTGTTCGCGGTCTTCCTTGTCGGAGAGCACGGAATACGCCTCGGAGACGTCCTTGAAAGTCTTTTCCGACGCCGCATCCCCGGGGTTGGTGTCCGGGTGGTATTTGCGGGCCAGCTTCCGGTAGGCCTTCTTGATGTCGGCGTCCGACGCATCTTTGGTCACCCCAAGAATCTTGTAAAAGTCCTTATCGACCCAGTCCTGACTTGCCAAGACGCCTCCTTTTCTAAAGTTTGTTGGTTAATCCCCAGACGCTCCCTAGCCTCGTTCCTCGGCCAGGGTCCCTCGCGTCCGTGGGCCCCCGTCGAGACCGTAGTCTCGACGGGGGCACTCGATCAAGGGATTATGTGTTACTCCGGTACGGCGACAATCACCTGGGCGGCGCGCAAAATGCGTTCCCCGGACTTGTAGCCCTTGCGCAGCACCTGGCTGACAGTGTCAACCTCGACGTCGCCCGACGGCTGCTGGATGAGTGCCTCGTGGACGGTCGGATCGAAGGGAACACCGGTGTCGGCAATCCGTTCCAGTCCGTACGTTTCCAAGGCCGTCTCCAGCTTCGCCGCAATCGCGGCAAACGGGCCGTCCACAATGTCGCCATGGACACGCCCGGCGTCAATGTCGTCAAGGACCGGCAGAAGCGAGTTCAGCACGCCGATGACGGCCATCTGGCCGGCCACTGCCCGGTCCCGCTCAACGCGCTTGCGGTAGTTGACATACTCGGCCTGGAGGCGAAGAAGGTCGTTCTTCAGCTCAGCGGCCTGAGCCTTGTCGGTTCCCTGCGCCACGGCCTCCCCGGCCGGAACCTCAACATCGTTGAGGATGTCCTCGGCCTGGGAGAGCGCGTCGCCGCTGGGGGTCTCGACTGGCTCGACCACCGGATCTGCCTCCGGCTTGCCCTCTTCGGGGTTTACGGATTCAGACATGGCTACTTCTTCTCGTCTGCGTCTTCGTCGATGATTTCGGCGTCAACGATGTCCTCGTCGGCACCGGGCTCCGAAGCTGCGGCACCGTCGGAAGCACCGGCGTCGGCCGTTGCACCCTCAGCGGAAGCGGCCGCGTAAATGGCCTCGCCCAGCGTGGACTGGGAAGCCTGCAGCTTCTCAAACGCGGCCTTCACGGCTGCGTCGTCGTCGCCGGCGAGAGCGGTCTTGAGCGCGGTGACATCTTCCTTCACCGGGTTCTTGACGTCATCGCTGAGCTTGTCGTCGTTGTCGGCCAGGATCTTGTCCACCGAGTAGTGCAGCTGCTCGGCGGAGTTGCGAAGGTCAGCTGCCTCGCGGCGGGCCTTGTCCTCGGAGGCGTGCTCCTCAGCTTCGCGGACCATGCGCTCGATGTCGTCCTTGGACAGCGAGGAACCACCCGTGATGGTCATGGACTGCTCGACGCCGGTGCCCTTGTCCTTGGCGGACACGTGCACGATGCCGTTGGCGTCGATGTCGAAGGTGACCTCAACCTGGGGGACGCCGCGCGGGGCCGGGGCAATGCCGGTCAGCTCGAACGTGCCCAGCGGCTTGTTGTCGCGGGTGAACTGGCGCTCGCCCTGGAAGACCTGAATGGCGACGGACGGCTGGTTGTCGTCAGCGGTCGTGAACGTCTCGGACCTCTTGGTGGGGATGGCCGTGTTGCGCTCGATCAGGTTGGTCATCACTCCGCCCTTGGTCTCGATGCCCAGGGACAGCGGGGTGACGTCGATGAGCAGGACATCCTTGCGCTCGCCCTTCAGCACGCCGGCCTGCAGTGCGGCGCCAACGGCCACAACCTCATCCGGGTTGACGCCCTTGTTGGGCTCCTTGCCGCCGGCCAGTTCCTTTACCAGGTCGTAGACGGCGGGCATGCGGGTGGAACCACCGACGAGCACGATGTGGTCGATGTCGGAAACCTTGATGTTGGCTTCCTTGATGACGTCGTTGAACGGCTTCTTGGTGCGCTCGAGCAGGTCCTTGGTCAGTTCCTGGAACTTGGCGCGGGTGAGCTGCTCGTCCAGGTGCACGGGACCGTCGGGAGTGACGGAGAGGTACTGGAGGGAGACGTTGGTGGAGGACGAGGAGGAGAGTTCCTTCTTGGCCTGCTCCGAGGCTTCCTTCAGGCGCTGCAGGGCGATCTTGTCCTTGGACAGGTCGATGCCCTTGACCTTGAGCTGGTTCAGCAGGTAGTCAACAACGCGCTGGTCCCAGTCGTCGCCGCCGAGGCGGTTGTCGCCGTAGGTGGCGCGGACCTGGATGGTGGAGAAGTCGTCCTCATCCTTGCCCACTTCCAACAGGGAGACGTCAAACGTTCCGCCGCCGAGGTCGAAGACCAGGATGAGCTCATCTTCCTTGCCCTTGTCCAGGCCGTATGCGAGGGCGGCGGCAGTGGGCTCGTTGACAATGCGCAGCACGTTCAGGCCGGCAATTTCGCCGGCCTCCTTCGTGGCCTGGCGCTCAGCGTCGTTGAAGTAGGCCGGGACGGTGACCACAGCGTCGGTGACCTTCTCGCCCAGGTACGCTTCGGCGTCGTTCTTGAGCTTCATGAGTACGCGGGCGGAGATTTCCTGCGCCGTGTACTTCTTGTCGTCGATGGCGACGGACCAGTCGGTGCCCATGTGACGCTTGACGGAGGCGATGGTGCGGTCGATGTTGTTGACCGCCTGGCGCTTGGCGATTTCGCCGACCAGGACCTCGCCGCTCTTGGAGAACGCGACGACGGACGGGGTGGTGCGGCCGCCTTCAGCGTTGGCGATGACGGTGGGCTCGCCGCCCTCCAGCACGGAGACGACTGAGTTGGTGGTTCCGAGGTCAATACCTACGGCACGTGACATAAGTGGTGTTCCTTTCATGGGCCGCTGTGTGAACAAAATCCGCCTTGGGATTGGCGGCGGCTTCGCTCAACCAGCGGGTATTGAGCGTTCTGGACTCAACTTTACTCAGGCTCGTTTCCATGTCAAATGAAGTTGAGTGATGTTGGCTCAACTTTCGCTTTGGGCGTACATGTTCGACGGCGGATGGCCGGGTCCGCCGCTCGGCGTCACCTCTTGCGGGGCTGAGTGTGCCTCGGCGGACTTGGTTTTGCCCCAGGCACGGAAAATGACACCGATCCCGCTTTCTGACCCCGGGATCCCGGGGTCAGAAAGCGGGATCGGTGTCATTTTTGAACGGAGGTTCCGGTGTGGAGGACCGCTTCCTGGGATCCTGTGGCCCCTGGCAGCTCGAAGGCGTACGCTCCCTTTTATGAGCGATCACTCCACCCACGGTCAGGACAAAAGCTCGATTCAGGGCGATGTTTACACCCACGGGCACCACGAAAGCGTGCTGAGATCTCACGCCTCACGGACGGCCGCGAATTCAGCGGCCTACCTCATTCCGCACCTCAGCCACGGGCTCCGGGTCCTGGATGTGGGGTCCGGTCCGGGGACCATCACGGCCGACTTTGCCCGGCTGGTGGCGCCCGGAGAGGTGCTGGGGCTGGACCGCTCGCCGGAAGTGGTCGCTGCCGCCACCGCACTCGCCTCGCAGCAGCACCTCTCCAACTTGAGCTTTGACACCGGCGACATCTACGGCCTCGATTTCCCGGACGACTCCTTTGACGTGGTCCACGCCCACCAGGTGCTGCAGCATTTGACGGACCCGGTGGAAGCGCTGCGCGAGATGCGCAGGGTGGCCAGGCCCGGCGGCATTGTGGCGGTGCGCGACGCGGACTTCCATGGCATGTCCTGGTACCCGCAGCTTCCCGAGCTTGACGACTGGATGGAGCTGTACCAGCGGGTTGCCCGGCACAACAACGCCGAGCCCGACGCCGGCCGGCGGCTGGTTCATTGGGCGCAGGCCGCCGGGCTGAGTGAGGTGGCGCCGTCGTCGGCCAACTGGCTTTACGCCACGGATGACCAGCGCGCCTGGCTGGCGGGGGTCTGGTCGGACCGGGTGGAGAAGTCGGCGTTTGCCCAGCAGGCAGTGGCTTACGGGATGGCCGACGCCGCAGGGCTGGCCAGGATCGCAGCCGGCTGGCGCAGCTGGGGCGCCACCAAGGACGGCTGGTTCCTGATGCCCAACGCCGAGATCATCGCCCGGGCATAACACGCTTCCGGCCGCGAAAACCGCGACGGCGAGGAGACCGCATGGACAAGAACCGACTTGAGGCGCTCAGCGACGGCGTCCTGGCGATCATCATCACCATCATGGTGCTGGAGTTCAAGACCCCGGAGACCGCGGACTGGGCGGGCCTGGCGGGCATCTTTCCGACCCTGCTGAGCTATCTGCTGAGCTTCATTTACATCGGCATCTATTGGAACAACCATCACCACATGATCAAGCTGGCCAATGAGGTGACCGGCGGCATCCTGTGGGCCAACCTTCACCTGCTGTTCTGGCTGTCCCTGGTGCCGTTCATGACCCGCTGGATGGACGAATCCGGCTTCGCTACGGTCCCGGTCTTCGTTTACGGCGTCAACCTGATGTTGGCCGCCGTCGCGTACGCCATTCTGCAGACCGGATTTGTCCGCCAGCAGGGCCCGGACGGCCGCCTTGCCAGCGCGCTGGGGAAAAACGTCAAGGCCCGCGTCTCCCCCGTCATCTACATTGCGGGCTGCGCACTGACTTTCGTCTCGCCAGTGTTTGGCCTTGCCGCCTACGCCGTGGTGGCCGCCATCTGGCTGGTCCCGGACCGCGGGATGGAGCGCGCCATCCGTGGCGGATTGGCTGGATCCCCGGGACATTAGTGCTGGCGGCACGGGCAGCTGAAACGACAGCCGCTCATTGCTCCGCTTGGCGGGCGGGGAGCCGCGGGCGCGTAGGCCTGGTGGAGTATGAGCTCCGTGCCGGAAAGGGGCGGGACACGATTTTGGCGGAGCGGCCCCAGGTGAGGGCGCGGCCCCGGCGCACCGTAAGCTTGGCTGGTGCAATTCTCCTTGTGGCTGGCCCTCGCCGGTGCCGGCGCCATGATCAGCCTCACGCCCGGCGCCGGTGCCATCAACACCATGTCCAACGCGCTTACCTCCGGCTTCAAACGCTCCTTCTGGGGCATTCTTGGCCAACAGCTTGCCCTCGTCATCCACGTGGTCATTGTGGCCGCCGGCGTGGGCATCATCGTTTCCAGCTCCCCCTTCCTCTTCCACCTGATCCGGTACGTGGGCGCCGCCTACCTGGTCTATTTGGGTATCCGGAAGTTGCTGGCCAAGGCGGAGAAGAACGACGGCGACGGCTCACCCGCCGTTTTTGAGTCCGGGTTCTCGATGTTCCGCCGGGGGCTGTGGGTGAACCTGCTCAACCCGAAGGCCATCGTGTTCTTTCTGGCCTTCATGCCCCAGTTCATCCGGCCGGAACAGCCGCTGCTGCCACAGTATGTGGTCCTCACGGCCACCGTGGTGGCAATCGACATTGTCGTCATGTGGTTCGTCTTCGCCGCAGGCGCCAAACAGCTCAAACACCTGACCACCAGCAAGCGCGGGCAGTTGACCCTGAACCGGATTTTCGGCATCCTGTTCATC
The DNA here is from genome assembly GCF_003219815.1 of Arthrobacter livingstonensis. Classification (GTDB taxonomy): domain Bacteria; phylum Actinomycetota; class Actinomycetes; order Actinomycetales; family Micrococcaceae; genus Specibacter; species Specibacter livingstonensis. The sequence continues at coordinate 32,207 of NZ_QJVD01000023.1, read as the reverse complement.
GGTGTCGGCATCTTGCTTGCACTGGTTTAGCGCAGATGGGCAGCGCTCCCCATTGGCACCACCGCGAAGTCGTGTTTGGGTGGAAGCTGACACTATTTGGATACGCGGGAAGGCCCCTTCGGTGAACGACACAATGCTTGGTGCGGATCCCCAACAGCTGCGCAATCTGGCCAAGGACTTCTCCCACGCCGCGCAGCAGCTCATGCAATTGAGCACCACACTGACCCAGCGGGTCAACCGCCCGGGAAGCTGGAGCGGCCCGGATGCGGACCGCTTCCGCAGCGAGTGGAACGCCAGCCTCCGCCCCAAGATCATGGCGGCCAACAAGTGCTTCGACCAAACGGCGGACGCCCTCCTGCGCAACGCCAAGGAGCAGGACACGGCCAGTGCCGTTTCAGGCCTGGGCGGGACCCCCGGCATTCCCGGCGTTCCCGGCATGCCAGGTTTTCCCGGCTTCCCCGGCTTTCCGGGCGGCGGAAATCCGCCGGGTCTGCTGAAGGGCTTGTTGGGCAACGGCCTTCTGGGCACGGGGGAAACCCTGGCCACCTGGTACACGGCGTTGGCCGGCGGAACCAATGCCTTGAACCTGGCCGGCGTGCTGCGGCTCGGCGGCAGCTTCGCCTCGCTGGAGGGTGCCATGAAGTTTTCCCGCCTGGCGGGCGCGTTTGGGAGCCTGGATGACTTCGCTGCGGGCGGCAACTGGGGAGCGTTGGCCCAAAAGGCCGGCGCACTCATGGGCGACGGCGCCATCGCCGGGAAAATCGGTTCCCTGGCCGGCCCACTCGCAACGGCGGGCAAGGTTCTGGGGCCGGCCGGCGCCGTGCTCGGCGTGCTGACAGTTGGCACGGACATCGCCAAGGGCGACTACGGCCGCGCCGGCTACGACAGCGTGGTGACCGGCTTGGGCGTTGCCGCGCTCCTCACGCCTCCGCCTGCCGACCTGGCCCTGGGTGCGGCCGCCGGTGCCATGGCCGTCGGGCAGCTCGCCTACGACCACATTCCCTTCGTGCACGACGCCGTCGACAATACCGTTGAATTCGTCGGCGACGCCGCCGGGGCTGTCGGCGACGCGGTCTCGGACGCGGCTGGTGCCATAGGCGACGCCGCTTCCGACCTTGGACACGGTGTGGCCAAGGTCGCCGACGACTTGTGGCCCTTCTAATCAGGCCCTGTCCAATCAGGCGCTGTCCAATCAGGCGCTGACACGATGACATCCAATTTCAATTGCAGGGAGAATACACCATGACTGAGACGAACACCGTGCCGGCACCGGACACCGCCGGCCAATCTCCGGCAGTCACCGGCTACGGTGCCGCGGAAATCGCCTACCTCATTTCCCAGGGCACCAACGGGCTGAAGGAAAAGAACGCGGCCGCCATGCAGGTGCGCAATGACGTCCTCACCGAACAGATTGCCGCCCTGGGCGCCTCAAGCCTGCTGGCGCGCGGGGAAATCGTGGCCGACGGCGACGCCATGGAACTGCGCGGCGGCGCCCGCATCCTCAACCAGGCCCTCAATGCCGCGCTTCGGTGGACGGAAGTGGCCATGGTCAACGGAACCGGTGTGGAGGCGGCGCTTTACATCCAAGCCCGTGACGTGTCGGTCTTCCTTCAGCCCGCAGCGCTGAGCACGTGGTTCATGGTGGTCAAGGACCCGCAGGCCAGCGACGCCCAAATGCTCAAGCAAATCCTTGAGAGCAATGTGGCGCGCCATCCGGAGGCCGCCATGTACTTCGGTTCGGAAACTGTCACCGGGCCCAAGGACCACTTCTTCGTCCGGGCCTCCGGCAATGGGCAGTGGGACGTGGCGCATGTGGAAAAGCCGGGCGAGCAGGACAGGACAGACGGGGTCTCCGCAGAAGCCCTCCTGGACCACCTGGCAAAATTGGTTTCCCTTCCGGGCGAGGCCGCCCAGTGAGCACCAACGGATTTGGCCGTCCCCCCGTGCCGTCAGACGACGCCGCCAATCTTCGCGAACCCATGCCGTGGATGAGCCGCCGCCGCACCGGAGGGGCCTACCGCCTGCCCGGCCTGCAATACCCGCTCGGCTCGCTCATCTACGGAGTGGTGTTCATCGCCCTCGGCGTTGTTGCGCTGGTGGCAACGTCGTCGGCCGGTTCCGGCGCCTTGGCGCTCGGGATCCCCTTGTTCCTGATCGCGGCAGGCCTGGGCGTTTGGATGGTCATCATCGCCGCCGTCCGCTGGCCCTGGTACCGGAAGTACGTCCAGGAACACGGGCACCCTCCGTTCTGACTGGCGGCACGGGCCTCGATAGACTGGCCCCATGACCAATCCCTACCGGATCATCACCGTTTGCACGGGCAATATCTGCCGCTCCCCCATGGCCGAATTCATGCTCGCCCGGGCCGCCGACGATGCGGGCCTGGACGTGGTGGTGGACTCCGCCGGAACTTCTTCGTGGGAGGTGGGCAACCCCATGGATCCGCGCGCCATGGAGGTTCTGGCCCGCCACGGAATCATCCCGTCGCACCACGAAGCCCGCACCTTCAACGTTCAATGGTTTGCCGAACGGGACCTTATTCTCGCCCTGGACGTTGACCATTTCGAGGCCCTGCAGGCGCTTGCCCCCACGCCGGAAACCGCGGCAAAGGTGCACATGCTGCGCGCCTTCGACCCTGCGGTGGCCGGCGCACGCCGTGGCGAACAAGGCATTTACGACCCCTGGTACGGCGACAAAAACGACTTCGTGGCCAGCTGGGAGCTGATTTCAGCAGCCATACCGGGGATTTTGGCGCACGCCACCGCCCACGGCAACGCCCGTGGCTGAAACGCAGAGGCCGGTGATCATTGCCGTCGACGGGCGCTCGGGCGCCGGAAAGACGACCGTCGCCCTGGAACTGGCCGCCCTGCTGCGCCGCCACCGCACAGTCTCCTTGTTCCACCTCGAGGACGTCTACCCTGGCTGGGACGGGCTGGCGGACGGCGCCGAACGGTATGTGGGCTCAGTCCTTGAGCCACTGTCGCGGGGCCTGCCGGCGCACTGGACCGCCTGGGACTGGGCTGCCGGGGACGACGGCGACTCCCGCACCACCGCCGTTGCCGACGTCGTACTCGTTGAAGGGGTGGGTGCGGCCCACGCCGACGCCCGGGAGTTCCTGGACGTGGTGATCTGGGTGGATGCGCCCACACCGGCGCGTAAGCGGCGGGCGCTGGAACGCGACGGCGACACCTACGCACCCTTTTGGGACCGCTGGACCGCACAGGAGGACGTGCTTTTTGCTGCCGGGGATGTGGCCGCGACGGCGGACATCGTGGTGGACGGCTCCCTCGGCGTGGACGGTGCGCCCGAGCGGGTGCTCTCCGCACTGGCCGGACTGCCGGCGCTGGAACCGCTGCTGGCTCCAGAACTGGCGCGTCGGCGCGGGCTGGAATTCGCAGCCGTTCGCCTTGACGCGTACCCCTCCGGACCGGGACTTTTCGCGGCACTTTATGGCGAATCCGGCGATGCCGTGTGGCTGGACAGCTCCATCGCGGACCAGGCAGGAGCCGCCGCACAGGGCGGCCGTTCGCGGTTCTCCATCATGGCCGACGCCGCCGGCCACTTCGGCTGCACGGCCACCCACACCGGCGGAATCACCACGGTGGTCTCCGGGCAGGTGACCACGCGCATCCGTGCCCCGTTCTTCCGGTGGCTGGACTCGGTGTGGGGACGCAAGGCCGTGCGCGCCCCCGGCCATTATCCGGGCGATTTCACCCTCGGCTGGCTGGGCTGGCTGGGCTACGGGCTCAAAAGCGAAACCGGAGGAGTGGCCCAGTCCCCTGCCGGGACCTCCGCGTCGCCCGCCCCAACCCCGCCGCCAACGGCCGCGCTCCTGTTCGCGGGCCGGGCCGTCGTCGTCGACCATCAGGAACGGTGCCTGTACCTGCTCACCCTGGCCGAGGCCAACCACCCGCCGTCGCGGGACGAGGCGGCGGCGTGGACCCGGCACGTCCGCGGCGTTCTCGCGGCACTGCCGGAACAGCCTGCACCGGCCCTGCCCGCGCCGGCCTTCACGTTGCGCGACGGCGAGGCCCGCTACAAGGCCATGATCGCTGCCTGTCGGAACGAAATCCACGAGGGGAATTCCTACGAGGTCTGCCTGACCACGCAGCTCGAGGCAACCATCCCGGTGCGCATGAATGCGTGGGACAGCTACCGGGCCCTGCGCCGCCGCAACCCGGCCCCGTTCGCCGCGTTCCTCCGTTTTGGCGACGTGGCGGTCTGCAGCACATCACCGGAAAGGTTCCTGCGCATCGATTCGGCAGGGCTCATGCGCGCCGAACCGATCAAGGGCACCCGGCGCCGCGACGCCAACCCTGCTGTCGACGCCGCGCTCAGGGCCGAGCTGGCGTCTTCGCACAAGGACAGGGCCGAAAACGTGATGATCGTGGACCTGCTGCGCAACGACCTCTCCCACAGCGCCGTCCCGGGAACCGTGTCGGTCCCGCGGCTGTGTGAAATTGAAAGCTACGCCACCGTGCACCAGCTGGTCAGCACCATTGAGGCGCAGCTGGCGCCGGGCAGTTCACGCGCGGAGGCCCTGGCCGCCGCGTTCCCGGCAGGATCCATGACGGGTGCGCCAAAAATCAGCACGATGGCCATCCTCGATGCCTTGGAAGCCGGACCACGCGGCATCTATTCCGGCGGGATCGGCTACTTTTCGCTGAATGCCGCCCTGGACTTGTCCGTCACCATCCGCACGCTGGTCCTGCAGGACATCGACGACGGCGGCACGCACCTTTCGCTGGGCATCGGCGGTGCCATCACGGCCGACTCGGATGACGAGGCCGAATGGCAGGAGATCCAGGCGAAGGCGTTCGGCGTGCTCTCGACCCTGGGTTCGGAGTTCCCGGGCTGATTTCGGCAGGCTCAATCACCGCGCCACGGCACCCGCGCCGAAATCAAAACTGCCGACGGGGAACGGGCGCGGAACTCAGGCTCGACTACCTGCCTTGCAGATCGGCAGGACCGGCCGGGTGCAAAATCCCCGAGAACGGGGCCAACTCGCGAACGCACCGCACAAGATACGCCGTTGTCGCGGGTTGGCCCCGTTCTCGCGAAATATGATCTGTGGAATGCGAGAAGGCCCCGTTTTCACGACTGGATCAATGCGAAATCGCGGCACTTAGTCCAGGCCGCGGCGGGGCCGTGGAACCGGTAGTTTCCGTGGGCTGCGTAAAAGGCGACCGCAGGACCGCCGCCGGAACACCGACGAAGTCGTGTGTGGCGAGGTGCGGGCATCAGCCCCCCCCCCCCCCCCCATCTCGCGAGAGCGCCGGCGGGTGGGGGACTACTGCAGCGTGGCGGTCAGGCGTGCCACGTTGTCCACGTACCGGGCCAGGATGGGCCGGGTGACCCACTCGTGCAGCTGCAATTCGCGGGACACCGCCCGGTATTGCTCCTCCACGGCGTGCATCTCCTGCACCACGTCCTTGTCGATCATCATGACGGACACTTCCAGGTTCAGCGAGAAGCTGCGCATGTCCATGTTGGAGGAGCCGATCACGGCCACATCCGCGTCGACCGTGAAGTGCTTGGCGTGCAGCACCAGCGGCTTGGGGTAGAGGAAGATCTTCACCCCGGCCCTCAACAAGGCCTCGTAGTAAGAGCACTGGGCGTGATGGACCAGGAACTGGTCGCCCTTCTCGGACACAAACAGCTCCACCCGGACGCCGCGCTGGGCCGCCGTCGTAATCGCGTAGAGCAGCGAGTCGTCCGGCACAAAGTACGGGCTGGAGATGGTGATGCGTTCCTCGGCCGAATACAGCAGCGTGTTGAACAGGCGCAGGTTGTTTTCCGTGACAAAGCCGGGACCGCTGGGCACCACCTGGCACAGCACGCCGCCGTCGAACGAGTCCCAATGGTAGGTGGCCAGCTGTGATTCCAGGTTTTCCTCGGTCTCGCTGGACCAGTCCGTCGCGAACATGACGTTCAGGGTGCCGACGATCGGCCCCTCGAGCCTGGCCATGAGCTCAACCCATTTGCGCCCCACCTTGACGTTGCTTTTCTTCCGGTAGGACGGCTCAATGATATTTTGTGATCCCGTGTAGCCCACCCGGCCGTCGACCACCAGGATCTTGCGGTGGTTGCGCAAATCCGGACGGCGCCACTGGCCCTTCACGGGCAGCAGGGGCAGCATGCGCCGCCACTGGATTTCGCTGGCCTTCAGCCGCCGGATCATGCCCCGGTAGCCGGGCACCCGCAGCGAGCCGATGTGGTCAAAAAGCACCCTGACCCGGACGCCGCGTGCGGCAGCGGCTTCCAGCTCCCGGAACAGCCGGTCCGTGCAGTCGTCGGAACTCATGATGTAGAACTCGGCGTTGACGTAGTCCTTGGCTTCGCTGACGGCGTCGGCCATGGCGTCCAGCGATTCCTGGTACCCCTTGATCAGCTCCACCGAGTTGGCACCCAGGGCCGGGAAGAATCCCAGGTTCCGGTTCAGTTCCACGGCGGAATTGACCCAGGACGGCCCGTCGTAGGGCGTCACCTGCTTGGCAATGTCCCGGGTGCCTTCAACAATGCGAAGGTTGACGGCCGTCTGGGTCTCCCGCCGGCGCCGGGAGAGCCGGAAGTTGCCGAACATGAGGAACAGGGCCAGTCCAATGTAAGGCAGGAAGAAGATGCACAGCAGCCAGGCCATGGCCGTGGTGGGGCGTCGGTTGCCGGGGATGATGCCAAGCACCACGATGCGGATGGCCATGTCCGCGAGCAGCAATAGAGCCGAGAGCCAGGCCGGCCCGGCGGGCAGGCTGAACGCTGTCCAGATCAAGCAGGGCCTCCTCATTTCTCGCCATTTAGGCGGCAAGTGGTATTAGCCTACCGGGTGGCACCGAACGCCCCGGGCGGGAATTTAGCCATTATTTCCGCCGGAACCCAATGGCTGGGGCTAGGATTTGAGCCAGAAGTATCTAAATCGCAACCTTTGGGGAGGAATTTCATGAGTTCACAACAGCACACCGGACCGACCATTGATATTTTCGCTTTGGACCCGGCCAAGTTGGCTGCATCCGCCGTTCGGAGCCTGCGACTTGCCATGGGGATCAGCGGTGCCGTGGCCCTGATCTTGGGAATTGTGCTGCTGCTTTGGCCCACCAAGACGCTCGCCGTGGTGGCCGTCTTTCTGGGTCTGAACTTCCTGATAACCGGCGCAGTCAAGGCGGCAGTGGGCATTTTTAGCTATGGGCTTTCCGCCGGGCTGCGCACCCTGGATATCCTTCTGGGCCTTTTTTTGGTGATTGCCGGAATTGTAGCCATTAAGAATTCCGCGGCAACCGGCGAGGCATTGCTGATCTTTACCGTCATCATTATTGGCGTCGGCTGGATCATTGAAGGAATTTTGGCCATGGTCGAAGGCGGAAAGGGCCCGTCCCGCACCTGGGCCGTCCTTTTTGGCGGCCTCAGCGTGGTGGCCGGCATCGTGGTGCTCGCTGTCCCGGTGTGGTCGGCCGTGTGGCTGCTGCTCATCACGGCCATCGCACTGATTATCCTCGGAGCTGTGGGCATTGCCCGGGCATTCACCTTTGGCCGCGGCGTGGTGCCGCAGGGCTGAGCCACCGGCACGGCGGGTCCGGTCCGGTTACGGCCCGGCCCTGGCCCGCAGGGCCCGGGCACTAAGCTCGAGACATGACTGTCTTGGTGTTTCTCGACCCCGCTTTCCCCGACGGGCGCATTGCCGACGCCGGCTCCCCCGCCCTGCTGGCCACCGACCAGGGCGTGACCCGCGGCGACGGCGTTTTTGAATCCCTTCTGGCTGTCAACAGCGCGCCCCGCAAGGTCCAGGCGCACCTGGGCAGGCTTGCCAAGTCCGCACATGCACTGGACTTGGCCATCCCCGACGCCGAGGCCTGGCTCCGGGCCATTGCGACGGCGGCCCTGGCCTTTGCCGGCGCCTCGCCCCAGGAGCCGGATGAGCACGGCAACACCAACATCGTCATCAAGCTCATTGCCACGCGCGGTCCCGAAGGGGCGGACAAGCCGACGGCCTGGGTGCAGGCTTCCGCCGTTTCACCCCTCCTGGCCGAGCAGCGGGCCAGGGGACTGGACGTGATTCTGCTCGACCGCGGCTACGACAGTTCCGTCAGCGGGCGTGCCCCCTGGCTGCTGCTCGGCGCCAAGACCCTCTCCTACGCTGTCAACATGGCCGCCCTGCGCCACGCCCACGCCCAGGGAGCCGACGACGTGATCTTCACCAGCGGCGACGGGCACGTCTTGGAGGGACCGACGTCGTCCGTCCTGCTCGCACACGTCACCGACGACTCCGGTGCCCCCGTCAAGCGGCTCATCACGCCGAATCTGGACAGCGGCATTTTGCCCGGCACCACCCAGGGCGCACTGTTTGCCGCGGCGAAGGACGCCGGCTGGGAGCTGGGTTACGGCCCCGTGAAGCCGGAGGACCTGCGCGACGCCGACGCCGTGTGGCTGATTTCCAGCATCAGGCTGTTGGCACCGGTGAACACCATCGACGGCAGGGAGATCGGCACTCCCCGGGTGCGGGCCCGGCTGACCGCCGAGCTTAGTGCGCTGCTTGCGCAGACACACTGACCAGCGGGCGGATCCTGTTGCCGGCCAGCAGCAGCACCGCGCTGACGGCGAGGAATGCCACGGCAACGATGACGCACGTCAGTGCCACCGCGCCGTAGCCGCCGTTGTCCGGGTTCAGGAACGGGTACGCATACCAATGGATGGCGGCCCCACGGACCAGCGAGTACGCCAGGTAGGCCAGCGGGAATAGGACGGCAATCCACAGGCTGCGAAAGGAAATGGACGTCCGGGGTGGCTGGAAGAGCCAGTCAACGACCACGGCAATGGGCATCACGTAGTGCAGCCAGGTGTTGATCCAGGGCAGCAGCGACCCCAGGTCCACGTCGCGCAGCAGGGCGCTGAACACAATCCCCACCAGCGCCATGCACACCACGGAGACCCAGCGCAGGATCTGCCAGGCGGGGCCGAGCTCCCTGCCGCGCCACACCAGGACTGACTCCACCAGCAGTACCACGGCGGCGAAGATGTTGCCCAGATTGGTGAAGTAGCTGAAGAAGTTCAGTACGTTGTAGCCGTGCCCCACATGGATGCCCAGTTGAATGCCGACGGCGGTCAGGGTCACCCCGCCGAGGAGGAAGCGCAGGGCGGCCAGGACGCGGCGGGTTGTCATGACCTTATCCTGCCATCCGGACCGGCGTTTGATGGCCGTGCCGGATGAACAAATATGTCATGGTGGGCCACATTGACGGTTCGGGGCGGCCCGCGGCAGGGTGCGGTGTGTTAGTTTTCAAGTGAGTAACGAGTGCCAGCGCCAAGCCCTGACTTGCTGGACGGCAACCCTCTGTGTCGGCGGGGTGCCTCAGGTGACTACTCGGCAAACCCGGCTAACTGCGGCTGTGGCTTGCAAGCGCGAACTGCCCCGCGGTGTGCCTGGTATCAAGAACCCGTGCACCGCATGAGTACCCGCTTGCAGCGACCGCCACCTGCACTGAGGAGTACACATGTCCGCTGAAGAATCCCCGTTGGCCTACCGGCTGATCACCGGGCCCGACGACCGCTCCTTCTGTGAGCGGATCTCCGCCGCCCTGGCCGAGGGCTACATCCTGCACGGCGGCCCCGCCGTGACTTTCAACGGCACCTCCGTGGTGTGTGCCCAGGCCGTCATTCGCCCGCACGCCGTTGCCTCCTCCGACGCCGCCGTGGCCAACGCCGTCGCGGGCCTGGAAGATCCCGAGGAGTTCGACGGCGAGGGTATCGCATGAGCTACGCCGGAGACCTGGCGCCCGCCCAGGCCTGGGACAAGGTGGCCGGCGGCGCCGTCCTGGTCGACGTGCGCACCGACGGCGAATGGGCGCACATTGGCGTCCCGGACATTTCCGTCCTGAACACCGAGCCCGTCTTCATCCAGTGGAACCTTGCCACGGGCGGGCCGAATTCCGCCTTTCTGGCAGAGCTGCAAGCGGCCGTGCCCCTCGAGAAGCCGCTGGTGATCCTGTGCCGCTCGGGCGCCCGATCCATTGCCGCCGCCGAGGCCGCCACCGCTGCCGGGTACACGGCATTCAATGTGCTCGAGGGCTTCGAGGGCGTGCCCGACGGCTACGGGGACAGGATTGTCAACGGCTGGAAGAACCGCAAGCTGCCCTGGAAATAGCAACATTTTCGCCCTCGAACCCGGCACCACCAGCGAAAGCTAAGGAAACAACAGCAATTGAGCAACTTTAATGAGCACGCCGCCACATGGGCGGAAGACACCCAGGCTGTGCGCGGCGGTCTGGACCGCAGCAACTTCCAGGAGACGTCCGAGGCCATCTTCCTGAACTCGGGCTTCGTTTACGAATCCGCCGAGCATGCCGAGCAGTCCTTCACCGGCGAGGTGGACCGTTTCGTGTATTCCCGCTACGGCAACCCCTCCGTGGCCACCTTCCAGGAGCGGCTGCGCCTGCTCGAAGGCAAGGAAGCCTGCTTTGCGACGGCGTCCGGCATGTCCGCCGTGTTCACCGCCCTGGGCGCCCTGCTGGGTGCCGGGGACCGCGTGGTGGCCTCCCGTTCCCTGTTCGGCTCCTGCTTTGTCATCTTGAACGAACTGCTTCCCCGCTGGGGCGTGGAAACGGTGTTTGTCGACGGACCGGACTTGGACCAGTGGCGGTCGGCTTTGTCCGTGCCGACGACCGCGGTGTTCTTTGAATCGCCGTCCAACCCCATGCAGGAAATTGTGGACATTGCCGCTGTCTGCGAGCTGGCCCATGCGGCCGGCGCCAAGGTCGTGGCGGATAACGTGTTTGCCACCCCCCTGCTCCAGCGCTGCGGCGACTTTGGCGCGGACATCGTTGTCTACTCCGGCACCAAGCACATTGACGGGCAGGGCAGGGTTCTGGGCGGCGCCATCCTGGGCACCAAGGAGTTCATTGACGGCCCAGTGAAAAACCTGATGCGCCACACGGGCCCGGCACTGTCAGCCTTCAACGCGTGGGTCCTGACCAAGGGCCTGGAAACCATGGGCCTGCGCGTCAACGCCTCCTGCGCCAGCGCCCTGGCCCTGGGCGAATACCTGGAGGCCGCGCCGCAGATCAGTTGGGTCAAGTACCCGCTGCTGCCCTCGCACCCGCAGTATGAGCTGGCCACAAAGCAGATGAAGGCCGGGGGCACCGTGCTGACCTTTGAACTGGCGCAGCCCGCTAGCGGAACCCGCAAGGACGCCGCCTTCAAGCTGTTGAATGCCCTGCAGATCGTTGACATCTCCAACAACCTCGGCGACACCAAGTCCTTGATCACCCACCCGGCCACCACCACTCACCGCGCCATGGGACCGGAGGGCCGTGCCGCCATCGGCCTGTCCGACGGCGTCCTGCGCCTCTCCGTGGGCCTGGAGGACCTGGGTGACCTGAAGAAGGACCTGGAACAGGCGCTGGCCGCGATCTAGAACAACCGAGGGTAAGAGAGCTGGCGAGGGACCCGCTGCGGGGGCCCACTGCCGCGAGGGCCCCGCTGCGAGCTTGCGAGCAGTGGGAACGGCCGGGGACTTGCGAGCAGTGGGAACGGCCGGGGACTTGCGAGCAGTGGGAACGGCCGGGGACTTGCGAGCAGTGGGAGGCAGCAAACGGGGAGGTGGCCTTCCAGGGGAAGGTGACCGGCCGCCGTCGTACTTTGGCGCTTAGTCCTGGAAGTACTCGATTTCCGCGCCAATGGTGTTCAGGCGCTCGGCCAGGTCCTCGTAGCCGCGCTCGATGACGTAAATGTTGCGCAGCTCGGACGTGCCCTTGGCGGCAAGCATGGCCAGCAGGATGCAGGCGGCGGGGCGGAGTGCCGGCGGGCAGCCGATCTCGGCCGCGCGCCACGCCGTGGGGCCCTTGATGTCGATCCGGTGCGGGTCCAGCAGCCGCACCCCGGCGCCGAGCCGGTTCAGCTCGGTGAGATAGATGGCGCGGCCCTCGTACACCCAGTCGTGGATGAGCGTGGTGCCCTCGGCGCAGGAGGCGATGACGGCGAAGAACGGCAGGTTGTCGATGTTCAGCCCCGGGAACGGCATGGGGTGGATCTTGTCGGGCGAGGCATGCAGCTCCGAGGGCAGCGTGGTGATGTCCACCAGGCGGGTCTTGCCGTTGCGGGCCGTGTATTCGGCTGATTTCAGGTAGCGGAAGCCCATCTGCTCGAGCACCTTGAGTTCAATTTCCATGAACTCGATGGGCACGCGCGTGACGGTGACTTCCGACTTGGTAACGATGCCCGCGGTGATCAGGCTCATGGCCTCAATGGGGTCCTCGGACGGCGCGTATTCAATGTCCACGTCGATGCGGGACTTGCCGCGGATGGTCAGCGTGGTGGAGCCGATGCCCTCCACCTGCACGCCCAGTTCCTGCAGGTAGAAGCACAGGTCCTGCACCATGTAGTTCGGGCTCGCATTGCGGATCACGGTGGTGCCAACACGGTGCGCGGCGGCCATGATGGCGTTTTCGGTGACAGTGTCGCCGCGTTCGGTCAGGACAAACGTGCGGTCTTCGGCGTCGCTGACGGGTGCCTGCACCTGGTAAAAACCGGCGTGGGCGGTGACGGCCAGGCCAAACTCACGCAGGGCCTGCATGTGGGGCTCCACCGTGCGGGTGCCAAGGTCGCAGCCGCCGGCGTAGGGGATGCGGTAAACGTCCTGTTGGTCCAGCAGCGGGCCCAGCAGCATGATGACGGAACGGGTGCGCTTGGCCGCGTCAATGTCCATGGCGGCCAGGTCCAGCGTGGCGGGGCGGCGGATCTGCAGGTCGTTGGCGTTGAGCCATTCACACTCGACGCCAATGCTGGTGAGCAACTCCACGATGCGGTTGACCTCTTCAATGCGGGCCAGGCGGCGCAACGTGGTGGTGCCGCGGTTCAGGAGGCTGGCGCACAGCAGCGCGACGCCGGCGTTCTTGCTGGAGTTGACCTCCACGCTGCCGGAGAGCTCACGGCCGCCGTGCACGCGCAGGTGGGTCACCACGTTCTTGGGGATGCCACCCACATTGACGATGCGTTTGCCCAGCAGGGATTCCATGCGCTGGATCATCTTCAAGCTAAGGTTTTGCTTGCCCTGTTCCATGCGCGCCACGGCGCTTTGGCTGGTGCCCAATTGCGCCGCGAGTTGCAGCTGGGTCCATCCCCGGTCATTGCGCGCATCCCGGACCAATACACCTACGGTTTCTGCAGCCACTTGAGTCATAGCACTTTTATATCATGAGAAGCATATATCATCGGTATTTAGTGACTTACACGCTAATAATGGCGCCATGGTTGTGAAATTAACCACCCTGTGCGATAAATCGCATGCGGGGCGGGCGTTCCCGCCTCACCAAGGCTACTCCTGCCCACCCGGGGGTGGGTCTCCGCCACGCAAGCTTCCCCGGCGAGGTAGCGGGTCGGTGCCGAGACCGGCGAACATGTGGCCGGGTTTCGACACGGACCCGCTACGCAGGCGGCAGGGTTTAGCCCAGCACCGGGTTCCAGCTCCCCAGGACGACGGCGGCTGCCACCGACACCGCGGCGATCACCAGTCCCCCAGCCGCCACCCAGACATCACGGCCGGTGAACGTGGATTCCCGGGCCCACGTGCGCGGCCCGGCACCAAAGCCCTTGGCCTCCATGGTGACCGCCAGCCGCGACGCCCGGCGGATGGCCTGGACCAGCAGGGCCATGGCCTGTCCCAGCGAGGCCTTCAACCCGCTGAAGAAGCCCGGTTCCCCACCCACGCCGCGGGCGCGCCGCGCCATGCCCAGCGTCTGCCACTCCGCCACCAGCAGCCCCACCAGGCGCATGGCGGCGAGCGCGCCCAGCACAAAGCGGTGCGGGAGGCGCAGTTTTTGCGCCAGCGCGTCGGCCAGGTCCGTGGGATCGGTGCTGGCCAGCACAATGATGCCCGGGAGCGCAATGGCCAGCCCGCGCAGCGCAATCGCCACACCGGCCACCACCGACCCGGAGGTAAACGTCAGTGGACCCACGGCCAGGAGCATCTCCCCGGTTTTGGGGGCCAGCAGGGCCGTGCCATAGCCCCCCACCACGGCGGCCATCAAGATCGGCCAGCCGCGCCGCAGCAATGTGCCGGCAGCCAGGCCGGCGAGGGGCAGCAGCGCAAGTTCCAGCACCAGCGCCACCGTGGCCGACACCCAGTCAACGCTGACCAGCAGGACAAGGGTGATGGCCATGCCGGCACCCAGCTTGGCCAACGGATTGGCCCGGGACAGCCATGCGCGTGAGCGCGGCTGCGCCAAAATGTCTACACTCATCGCCGCACCGCCTTGGCCGGGGCGGCAGGGTGCGCAGTACCCGCGGAGCGGTCACCATCTCCAACTTCAACAGTGTCACCCAGCACCAGCCTGTCTCCGCCCAGCACCGTGGTGAACGCCGCGTCGTGAGTCACGGACACCACGGCCGTGCCGGCGTCGAGCAGTTCGGTCAGCAGCGAGGCCAGCTCTGCCCAGGTGTTCGCGTCCTGGCCGAACGTGGGTTCATCCAGGACCAGCACCTGCGGGCTGGCGGCCAGCACCGTGGCCACGGACAGCCGCCGTTTTTCCCCGCCGGACAAGGTAAACGGGTTGGCGTCGGCCACGTGGTCCAGCCGCAGCCGGGTCAGCAGTTCCTCCACTTTTTCCCCGCCCTGGCCCAACAGCCGCGGGGCAAACAACAGCTCGTCCCGCACGCTTCCGGTCACAAATTGGTGCTCCGGCTCCTGGAAGACAGTGCCGATCCGGCTGATCAGCTCCCTTCCGCGCCATTTCAGTGGCGCACTGCCGGCACCGCGGGCCAAGGGCTCGTTCGCGTGGAGGCGTCCCCCCACGGCAGGCAGGAGTCCCGCCAGTGTCAGTGCCAGCGTCGACTTCCCTGCACCGTTGGGCCCGGTCACGCTGAGCACCTGTCCGGCGGATATCCGCACCGAGGGCACGACGGCGGCCGGCACCGCCGGGTGCCCGCGCCGGCTTTTCTGCCGGGAGACGGCAAGATCCTCCGCCTCCAGCAGCAGGCGGGAACCGGCGTCGCCCGAGGGGAGGGACGTGCGCGGGCGCACGGCGGGCACGTGCCCGGGCACCCACACCCCGGCCGCCATCAACAATCCGCCGGCCTGGGCAAGCACCGCGGCGGGAGGGCCGTCCAGCAGCACTCCGCCGGGCTCCCCTGCGGCCGTGGGGGCCAGCACCACAATCCTGTCCACCACGTCGAGCCAGACCGATACGCGGTGTTCCACGACGACCAGTGTGGCGCCCGTTTCATCCAGGCTGCGCCGCACGGCGTCGCGCACGTCCACCACGCCGGCCGGGTCGAGATTCGCGGTGGGCTCGTCGAGGAGCAACAGGCCGGGCCGCATGGCGAGCATGCCGGCGAGGCCAAGGCGCTGCTTTTGCCCGCCGGACAGAGCGGAGCTGGGGTGGTCCAGCGGCAGCGCCAGGCCGACGGCGTCGAGCGCGGCGGGCACGCGGCGCCAGATTTCCTCCCGCGGCACGGCGAGGTTTTCGGCACCAAAGGCAACGTCATCGCCGATGCGCGAGAGCACCACCTGCGAGTCGGGATCCTGCTGCATGAGCCCGGTCCGGCCGCGTGCCTGCGCCACGGGCGCGCCGTCGATAAGGAGGGAGCCAAACTCGTCGGCGTCTTCATCGGCGCCCAGCACCCCCGCCAGCGCGTGCAGCAGCGTCGACTTTCCGGCGCCCGAGGGCCCCAGCAGCAGCACGCGTTCGCCCGGCTCGATCGCAAGGTTGAGATCGTGGATGGCCTTGGCGGCGCGGCCCGAATGCTGCCAGCCCCACCCCTTGGCGCTGATCCGCGCCGGGGCAACGCCAACGTCGCCGGCTGAGGACCGGCCTGCGGAGCCCATCCCTACACCAGCGGTTCGGCGGCCGCGCCGCGGGAGGGCAGGTTGGCCAGTGCGCCGGTGCGGGCAAGTCCGCGCACGGCCAGCCAGGACAGCAGGCCGGCAATGACGGCGCCTGAAACGGCGGCCAGGACAATGTAGACCAGCTTCCATCCCAGCGCCCAGGCCACGTTGTAGACCAGGGAGTCGTTCAGGCCCAAGGCCACGCCGGACAGCGCCCCGGCCAGCAGCGCCACCGGCAGCGTAAACCTGCGGTAGCGGAACAGCGCAAAGACGGCTTCGGCGCCGAGCCCCTGAACCAGGCCGGACAACAGCACGGTGAAGCCGAAGTGGGTGCCCAGCAGGCCTTCCACAATGGCGGCGACCAGTTCGCAGTACAGGGCCGCGCCGGGCTTGCGGATCACCAGGGCGCCGAGGACGCCGGCAATCAGCCAGCCGCCGCCGTAGAGGGCAGCGGCGGGCGGGAAGGCGACGGTGACGGCGGCGATGATGCCGTATCCGGCAGACCACAGCCAGAAGATCACGCCCACGGCCACGGCCAGCACGGATGCCACCACGATGTCCACCACGCGCCAGGTGGTTTTGGGGGCTGCCTTGGAATTTGCGGAACTGCCCGCGACAAACTTACTCATGTTTCCTCCTTTGCAGGAGGGGCGGCTGGCGGTATTTCCGCGCAGCCGAAGAGAACTCGACTCCCTTCGCCGGTACTAGCCGGAGCAGGTTCGAGGGTCTGCGGTGAACCGCACTCTCAGCGCCATGTTCCAAGGTTTGGAACACGACGCTCCCCTGTCGTGTTGAATTGCGGCTTCAGTCTACCCGCGCCGACACGCCGCGGCGAATGCCGATTCGGCACAAAAGTCACGGGCACTTGTTAGCTGCTCCCGCCGACCCGTTAGGCTGGCAGGGAAGCAACTGCCACGGCGGGCCCGCCGCATACCAAGGAGTGTATTTGTGAATATCGTGTTCAAGCTGCTCGGCACGGGCGTGAGCCTGGGTGCCGGGTTCGTTGCCAGCAAGATCGTGGACAGCGCCTGGGAAAAGAGCACCGGGAACAAGCCGCCCAAGGACGGTGCCGACCTGGAAAACAGCCTGCGCTCGGCGCTCACGTTCGCCCTCGTGTCCTCCGCCGTCGCCGCCATCATCCAGGTACTGGCCGGGCGCACCGCGCAAAAGGCGATCGCCCGCTTCAACCAGCACCCCGAAGAGGTCTAGCGCGGATCCGGCTCGCTGCCCTCCACCACAGCGTCCACCACGTCGTTGAGTTCGTCCGCGCTGAGCAGTTCCGGGCGGCGGTGCTTGGTGCGGTACCCGGCACGGCCCACCATGTGCGCGGACACCGGCACCGTCAGCAGCTGGAACAGCCACGCAACAATTAATGGCGGCACCAGCGGCCATGCGCGTAGCTGCAGCCCGATGGCCGCCAACATCAAGAACAGGCCCAGCACCTGCGGCTTCGTTGCCGCGTGCATCCGGCTCATCAAGTCGGGGAACCGCAACAGGCCAATGGCGGCGGCCAAGCTCATCAGTGCGCCGCCCAGCAGGCAAATGGCGGTCAGGACGTCAATCACGCTCATGCCTCCTCCTTCCGGTGTGCGACAAACCTGGCCACCGTGACGGAGCCGATGAAGCCGATCACGCTCATCACCACCAGCAGTGCCAGGTTGTCCGTGTGCCGGTTTATGGCCATTTCCGTGGCCAGCGCCGCACCAAAGATGGCCAGCAAAACGTCGGCGGCAATCACGCGGTCCAACAGGGAGGGTCCCGCGGCAATGCGGTAGATCGTCCCGGCCGCCGCCAGTGTAAGCACGACGGCGACAATCACCCCTACAACTTCCAAACCTGTCACTGTGCCTCCTTGGGCAGTTCGCGGTGACCTGCCCCCTCAACGTTCAACGCGGCCATCTCTTCCCGGCTGCCCATGATGCGGATCAGCCGGGCCTCAATGTCGCGGATCCCCCCGCGGACCTTTTCCACACTTTCCGGAGTTGGCGCGTTCATGGCGTGAACGTACAGGGTTGAGCAGCCTCGGTCCACCTCCACCACCAGGGAGCCCGGAATCAGGGACAGCACGTGCCCCACGGCCGTCATGATCAAATCGGACTTGCTGCGCAGCGGTACCGCGACGACAGCATTGCGGATCCGGGGCCCCTTCATGACGGCCCAAAACAGCACCTGGAAGCTGGCCACGGTGACCTCCCTGAGGAACCACAGCGCAAACCACAGTGCCCGGAGCACGTTGAAGCGGCCGCTCAGTTCAATGGGCGGCAGGTACAACACCCGGGACACGCCGATGGCGATCAGCAGCCCAAACACCAGGTTACCCGGGCTGAAGTCCTGCCACAGCGCACCCCACACCACCACCGGCCACACCAGCAGCGGCACCTTCTGCCAGGCGCCGTGTCGTTTTCCGGTACCCGTCGCCCGGCTCACGGCTGCCCCGCCCCGGCGCCCAGCACGGCCTCAATGTACGGGGTGCGGGCCAGCATGCCCTCGGCGGCGTGTTGGCTGAGGTCAAACAACGGTCCGGCAAAAACACTCAGGGCCACGCCCAGGGCCACCAGCCCCATGGTGGAGTAAACCATCGTTTTTGGCAGGATGGGGATTTCGTTCTCGCCCGAGAACCGGCCCTCGGTGGCGTCCACGTGCTTGCTGGTGCGCAGGGCACGCATGCTGCTCACGCCCGAGGCATCCGGCGCGGTGGCAAGCAGCACGGGGTCAGGATCCTCGGCGTCGGCCGTGGTGCGCCAAAACGCGCGGTTCCACACGCGCGCCATGACCAGCAGCGTCAGCAGGCTGGCCGCCACACCGCCCACCACGAGAGCGTAGGCCAGCGGGGAGCCGTCGGCCACACCGGCCTCCAGCAGCCCGAGTTTGCCAAGGAACCCGGAGAACGGCGGGATACCGGCCAGGTTCATGGCAGGGATGAAATAGAGCACGGCCAGGACGGGGGAAAGCTTGGCCAGCCCGCCCAGCCGCGTGAGGGCCGACGTCCCGCCGCGGCGTTCCACCAGCCCCGTCACCATGAACAAGCTGGTTTGGATGGTGATGTGGTGGATGACGTAGAAGATGGTGGCGGCCAGGCCCAGCACCGAGGATAGTGCGACGCCGAAGATCATGTACCCGATGTGGCTCACCAGGGTAAACGAGAGCATGCGCTTGATGTCGGTCTGGGCCACGGCGCCCAGGATTCCCACGATCATGGTCAGCAGGGCCACCCACAGCAAAACCGAATTAAAATGGTCCGTGGGGAACAGCAGCGTTTCGGTACGGATGATCGCGTAGACGCCCACCTTGGTGAGCAGCCCGGCGAACACCGCCGTCACGGGGGCAGGCGCCGTGGGGTAGGAGTCGGGCAGCCAGAAGGAGAGCGGGAAGACGGCCGCCTTGATGCCGAACGCCACCAGCAGCAGCACGTGCAGCAGGTGCTGGGTGCCCGGGTCCAGGGCGCCGAGTTTGACGGCCAGGTCAGCCAGCGTCACCGTCCCGGTGGCGCCGTAGATCATGGCGATGGCGATCAGGAACAACAGCGAGGACACCACGCTGACCACCACGTAGGTGATGCCGGCCCGGATGCGCGAGCCCGTGCCACCGAGCGTCATCAGCACATAACTGGCCGTCAGCAGGATTTCAAAGCCCACGTACAGGTTGAACAGGTCCCCTGCCAGGAACGCGTTGGACACGCCCGCCACCAGGATCAGGTAGGTCGGGTGGAAAACGGACACAGGCCCGCTTTCCTCATCGTCGGCCGCGCCCTGCCCGGATGCGTAGATCAGCACCGAGAGGCTGACGGCGGAGGAAATCACCAGCAGCAGCGAGGAAAACTGGTCCGCCACCATGACGATGCCGAACGGTGGCGCCCAGCCGCCCAGGTGCACGGCGACGGGCCCGGCGGTCCACACAAAGGCCAGCAGCCAGACCTCCAGTCCGAGTGTGAGGGCAAGGGTGCCAATGCTGAAACGGCGCTGGGCACGGGGGTGGCGGATGAGCACAAACGCCAGCGCCGCTCCCAGCATGGGAAGGGCGACGGCGAGCGGTGCCAGGGATGCCACACTCATGCGTTGTCCGTCCGTTCGGGGTGGGGGCCGGGACGCACGGTTTTCTTCAACGTCACCCCGGGAATCATCTCGCGGCTGGCCGCGGGGTGGTCGTTTTCGTGGAAATCGGAAACTTCGACGGCGATCTCGGAATCTTCCTCCGCATCGAAGAGGTCCTGCGTTGCCACGCGGCGGTCCTCACGGTCGTCCTGGATGTGGTCGGCACGGCTGAGCAGCCACGACCGGTAGATCAGGCTGAGCATGAACGCCGTGACGGCAAAGGAAATCACGATGGACGTCAGGATGAACGCCTGCGGCAGCGGATCGTTGAATTCCGCTGCGGGAATGTCCTTGTTGAAGATCGGCGCCAGTCCGGCATAGCCGCCGGTGGCCAGCAGCAGCAGGTTTACGGCGTTGGCCAGCAGCATCAGTCCCAGCAGCACCCGGGTCAGGCTGCGCTCGAGCAGCAGGTAGATGCCAATGGCAAACAGCACGCCCATCACCAGCAGCAGTGTCAGGTTCACGCTCACCGGGCCACCTCCAGCGGCTCGTCGTCTTCAATCATGGTGATGGCACCGATTCCGTTTTCTTCATGCTGGTCAATTTCAGAGCCGAGGCTGCGCAGCACATCGATGACCAGCCCGACCACCACCAGGTAAACGCCGATGTCAAAGAGCGTGGAAGTGACGAACTTGACGTGCCCAAACACCGGCAGATCAAAGGTGAGGATGGCACTTTGGAAGACTTCCCCGCCGAAGAACAGCGGTGCAATGCCCGTCAGTGCCGCGGCCGCCAGTCCCACACCGAGGAGGGTTCCGGCGGAGACCCGGGTGGCCTCGGCCAGTTCAAAGCGGCCGCCGGCCAGGTAGCGTATCGTCAGCGCCAGCCCCGCCACGAGCCCTCCGGCAAAGCCGCCGCCGGTGCCGTTGTGGCCGGCCAGCAGCAGGTAGATGGACAGCACGATAATGCTGTGGAACACCAGGCGGGTGACCACCTCAAAGATGACGGAACGCCGCTCCGGGGCCAGGGTGCGCCCGGCCACCAGCCAGGGGTTGGCGGGCACAACGGCAAAGCGCTTGGCAAGTTCAACGACGGGACTCGGAACCCGCCCCGGCTCGCCAACGCGGCCTATGCTGCCGGGCGCCACCGTCTCGGCCCGGGCCAGGCGCTGTCCGCGGCCCCGGACAAAGATCAGGCTGGCCACGCCAGTGGCGGCGATGGCCAGGACGGAAATCTCCCCGAAGGTGTCCCATACGCGGATGTCCACCAAGGTCACGTTGACCACGTTGAGGCCGCCACCGCCCTCATAGGCCATCTTCGGCAGGCTCAAGCTGACGGGCGTGGCGATGCGCGATCCCATGGCAACAATGCCCACCACCACCATGAGTGCGCCAAACGCGGTGCCCAGGATGGCGCGCAGCACCTTATGTTCGCCCGCCCCACGCTCCGCCAGCCCCGGCGGAAGTGAACGCAGGGCCAACACAAACGCCACCAGGATGATGGTTTCCACCAGCATTTGGGTCAACGCCAGGTCGGGGGCACCCTGCAGGGCGAAAATCAAGGCCATTCCATAACCGGTCACCGAGACCATCAGCACGGCCATGAAGCGCCTTTTGGCGCCGGCCGCGCCAAAAGCGCCCACCAGCATCGCAATGCCGGCGATCACCTGGAACGGCGAGCCGGGGTCCACGAAGTATTTTTGCGCCGTCCAGCTTGGTTCGGTCCATACCAGCACCGCGCCGACTGACGCGATGGCCGTCGCCAGGATGACGGCCAGGTAGAAGAACAGGGAGCCGCGCTGGGTGCGGCCCGTAACCCAGATGGCCACCTGGTCAAGGACCACGATCAGCTGCCGGTACCCGCGCTCAAAGTCGATGCCCGTCCGCAGTTTCCCCTGCAGGGCTTCGAAACGGCCCCTCACCAGGAACAGGCCCAGGCCGCCGGCCACCACCACGCCACTCAAGGCCAGCGGCAGCGTGAACCCGTGCCATAGCGCCAGATGCAGTCCATGCGGGTCATCTGCCGGAAACAGTGCACTGTAGGGCGCGATCCACGCTTCCACGACGGGCGGGTACAGCCCATACGCCAAGGTCAGCGCGCTGAGCAGTGCCGGGGCGCCCAGGAACAGCCAGCCGACCGGCTTGAACGGCGTGGCGGCGGCCAGGCCCATGCCGGAGGGCTTGCTGGCAAAACCGCCCCACATGAAGCGGGCGGAGTAGGCGAACGTCAGGATGGAGCCCAGCACCATGACGGCCAGCACTGCCACGCCGATCATGTGTCCGGCAGAACCGTAACGGGCGTTGGCCTCGAAAGCGGCAAACACTGATTCCTTGGCGACAAAGCCGGCCAGCGGAGGCAGCCCGGCCATGGATGCGGCACCGATGAGGGCCACCACCCCGAGCTTCGGTGCCGAGCGGAACACGCCGGAGAGTTCGCGGATGTCGCGCGTGCCCGACTGGTGGTCAATGATGCCCACGACCAGGAACAGAGTGGCCTTGAACAAGCCGTGCGCCAGCACCATGGCCATGCCGGCCAGGGCGGCTTCCCTGCTGCCCAACCCCACCACGGTCATGATGAAGCCCAACTGGCTCACGGTGCCGTAGGCGAGGATGAGCTTGAGATCGTGCTGGCGCAGCGCCCGCCAGCCGCCGAGCAGCATGGTGGCCAGGCCCAGGACGGTGATGAGCACCTGCCAGTATTCGGTGCCGGAAAAGCCGGGCGCCAGGCGGGCCACCAGGTAGATGCCGGCCTTCACCATGGCCGCCGCGTGCAGGTACGCACTGACGGGGGTGGGCGCGGCCATGGCGCCGGGCAGCCAGAAGTGGAAGGGCAGCAGCGCCGACTTCGTCACGGCGCCCACCAGGATCAGGGCAATGCCAATGTCCAGCACCCTTCCGGGCGTTCCCTGGGCCGCCACCAGTTCCGGCGCCTTCGCCAGCACGCCGGAGATGCTGTACGTCCCGGCGCCCTCCCCCACCATGATCAGGCCCACCAGCATGGCCAGGCCACCAAAGGTGGTGACGATCAGCGCCTGCAGGGCGGCGCGACGGGCGGCAATGCGGGTGCGCGCGTAGCCAATGAGCAGGTAGGACAGAACCGTGGTCAATTCCCAGAACACAAAGAGCAGGATCAGGTTGTCAGCGGTGACCAGGCCAAACATGGTCCCGGCGAAAGCCAGCAGCTGCGCACCAAAGCCGCCCAGTCCGGCGTCGGCCGACTTGAAATAGCGGGTACAGTAGGCCAGCACGAGCGCGCCAACGCCCAGGACCAGCAGTGACATCAGCCAGGACAACTGGTCCATGCGGAAGGTGAGGTTGAGGTCGAGGGCAGGGACCCAGGGGATGTCCAGCGTGGGACTGGGCGCGGAATCGGAGTACACATTGCCGTATTGGGCCAATAACCAGACAAAGCTGGCGGCGGGAACGGCGGCGAGGACATAGAAAGCCGCACGGCCCCAGCGCGAAAACAAAATGGGCGCGAGCATGGCCACGATGAAATGTGCGCACAGGACAATCAACAAGGTGGCTCCGCAAGGTTCGGGCAGGACGAAAGAAGCGTTGGAGTTTGAAGTCGGTTCCCGACCGTCCCAGCCTACCAAGACGCATCAGATCTCCGGCGGCGGTGAGGCTTGTCCCGTAAGGATGTGCCGTCTCTCACACGAAGGGCCGTCCGCCGGATGTTCACCTGACGGACCCCGGGTGCCTATAGCATGTGCCCTATGACTGAGTACCCTCCGGCGGCCGCCTTCCCACCTGTCGACACGGCCAAGGCGCCCGGCACCCTGTGGCAGATTACTGCGTGGTCGCTGTGGGACTGGGGCGGCGCTGCCTTCAACTCGGTTATGACCACGTTTATCTTCACGGCGCTGTACCTGACCGGCGATGCCTTTGGCGGGGCCGACCACGCCACGGCCGTGCTGGCCTTGGCCATGTCCATTTCCGGCTTCGCCATCGCCCTGCTGGCCCCGGTTGCCGGGCAGCGTACCGACCACAGCGGGCGGCGGAAGCTGTGGCTGGGCATCAACACACTCATTGTCGCCCTGCTGACCGGGGCCTGCTTCTTTGTCCAGCCGCATGAATCGTACCTGCTGCTTGGCTGCATGCTCATTGCCGCCGGCCACGTGTTTTTTGAGATTGCCGGCGTGAACTACAACGCCATGATGCTGCAGATTTCCACGAAGCACACCATTGGCAAGATCAGCGGCTTTGGCTGGGCGGCCGGGTACCTCGGCGGCATCGTGGCCCTGCTGCTGGTGTACTTTGGGCTGATCAAGCCCGACGTCGGCGTCTTCGGCATCACCAGCGCCGACGGCATGACGTACCGTGCCGTCGCCGTGTTCTCGGCCTTGTGGATCATCATCTTTTCCATCCCGGTTCTCTTCGCCATCCCGGAAAGGAAGCCTGACCCCGCCATGCCGCGGGTGGGATTTTTCCGGTCCTACCTGGAACTGTTCCGCACGGTGGTCCGCCTGGGCCGGACCGAGCCGCACACGTTGTACTTTTTGATTTCGTCCGCGATTTTCCGGGACGGCCTTGCCGCCATCTTCACCTTTGGCGCGGTCCTGGCGGTGGGGTCCTTTGGTTTCAAGACCGGTGACGTGCTGATCTTCGCCATTGCCGGGAACGTGGTGGCCGCCCTCGGCGCCCTGTCCGCGGGTTTTTTCGATGACAGGTTCGGCCCCAAGGCCGTCATCGTCACCTCGCTTTGCGGGCTGCTGCTCTCCGGCGGCATGCTGCTGTTCCTGGACGGCAAGACGGCTTTTTGGGTCTTTGGCCTGATCCTGACGCTGTTTGTGGGCCCGGCGCAGTCGTCTGCACGGACGTTCATGGGCCGTCTGGCGCCTGAGGGGCAGGAGGGCGAGCTCTTTGGCTTGTATGCCACCACCGGCCGGGCCGTGTCCTTCCTGGCCCCACTGCTCTTTGGCTGGTGCATCGTGATCTTTGGCGCGCAAAAGTGGGGCATCATCGGCATTCTCGTGGTGTTGCTGGCCGGCCTGTTGCTCCTGCTGCCCGTCAAGGCCCCGGCCCACGCCGCCGCCCGTTGAGGAACCTCGGCCAAGGGAACCCGGACGCGGGACGCTTAGATCTTGGTGCGGTGGAAGTTCTGGAAGGACTTGGACGCCGTGGGGCCGCGCTGGCCCTGGTAGCGGTTGCCGTATTTCCCGGTGCCGTAGGCATGCTCGGCCGGCGAGGACAGCTGGAAGAAGCACAGCTGGCCGATCTTCATGCCGGGCCACAGCTTGATGGGCAGGGTGGCCACATTGGAGAGTTCCAGCGTGATGTGCCCGGAAAAGCCCGGATCGATAAAGCCGGCCGTGGAGTGCGTGAGCAAGCCCAAACGGCCCAGGGACGACTTTCCCTCAAGGCGGGCGGCCACATTGTCCGGCAACGTCACGGTCTCATACGTGGAGGCGAGCGCGAATTCGCCCGGGTGCAGGATGAAGGCCTCGTCCGGTTCAACCTCCACAAGGTGGGTCAGCTCGGGCTGCTCCTCCGCCGGATCAATGTGCGCGTAGCGGTGGTTGTCAAAGAGCCGGAAGTACCGGTCCATGCGCACGTCAACGCTTGACGGCTGCACCATGGCGGGATCGTAGGGGTCCAAGACAATGCGCTTGGCGTCGATTTCGGCTCGTATGTCGCGGTCTGAGATCAGCACCCTCTAAAAATAGCGCATGCGCCCCGCCCCTGGAGTCCGAATGCCGCAGGATCCGTCCGCGGGACTATATTGCGTGCCGCAGGCGTTGGAACATAACGTCAATAGCTTGCTGATGACGACTAAGGTAAGAGGCATGAATATTGAAGAGACCCCTCTTCCTGGCATAGGCGTCCGCCGGGAGGTCAGGCTCGCCACGGGCCGCAGGATCGGTGTTGTCACGCACCGCGACGGCCACACCGAGCTGATCCTCTCCCGCATGGACGACCCGGACGCCTGCGCCGCGTCCATCCCACTCAGCGCCGAGGAAGCTGCAGCGCTCGGTTCCCTTCTGGGTTCGGCCCAGCTCATCGCCCAGCTATCTGCCGAGCAGAAGGACGTCGCCGGAGTCACAACGCATCAGATCCTGCTCCGCCCGGGTTCGACGTACGCGGGACGCCCGCTGGGCGACACACAGATGCGCACACTGACCGGCACGTCCATCGTGGCACTGCTGCGCGGCGAGCAGGTCATTGGTTCCCCGCGCCCGGACCAGGTTCTGGAAGTCGGCGACATGGTGGTCATTGTCGGCACGGAGGCCGGTCTGGCGAAGGCAGCCCAGATCCTGCAATCCCGATCGTAGTGTCCTTGTGGATCCAACCACCCTCTCCCTCATCCAACTCGGCATTGTCTTCTTCGCGTTGGGCTTTTTGGGAAGGCTGGCCGGACGCATCGGCATGTCCCCTGTACCCCTCTATCTGCTGGGCGGGTTGGCCTTCGGCCATGGCGGACTGATTGACTTCGGCAGCATCAACGACTTCGCGCACATCGCCAGCGAAATCGGTGTGATTTTGCTGCTGCTCATGCTTGGCCTGGAATACACGGCCCGCGAATTGGTCACCGGTCTTCGCCAGTCATGGATGGCTGGCCTGCTGGACCTGGTGCTGAACATGGCACCCGGGGTTGCCATAGCATTCCTGCTGGGCTGGGGGCCCGTGGGTGCACTGGTCATGGCAGGGATCACCTACAGCTCCTCCTCCGGCATCATTGCCAAGGTCCTGGGCGACCTGGGCCGGCTCGGCAACCGGGAAACCCCGGTGGTTCTGGCCATCCTGGTGATCGAGGACCTCGCCATGGCCGCCTACCTGCCCATCCTGACCGCCGTCCTGTCCGGGGTGTCGTTCCTGGGCGGGCTGACCGCCGTCGGAATTTCACTGGCGGTCATCACGGCCGTGCTGCTCGGTGCGCTGCGGTACGGGCACATTGTCTCCAACGTGCTCGACAGCCCCGACCGGGAGTCGTTCCTTCTCAAGCTTTTGGGCTCCGCGCTGCTGGTGGCAGGACTGGCGTCGGCGCTGCAGGTCTCCGCAGCCGTGGGCGCGTTCCTGCTGGGCATCGCGATCTCCGGGGGGACCGCGACGAACGCCACCCGGGTGCTGGAGCCCTTGCGCGACCTCTTTGCCGCCATGTTCTTTGTGCTGTTCGGCCTAAACACCGACCCCCGCAGCATCCCTCCCGTGCTGGGCTTTGCACTGATCCTGGCCGTGGTCACTTCCGCGACCAAGGTGGCCACCGGCTGGTGGGCGGCCCGCCGGCAGGGCATCGCCATCTTGGGCCAGGCCCGTGCCGGTGCCGCGCTCATCGCCCGTGGCGAGTTTTCCATTGTCATCGCCGGGCTGGCCGTGGCCTCCGGTGCCGTACCGAAGGAACTGGCGGCCCTGGCCACCACTTATGTGCTGATCATGGCTGTCTTTGGCCCCATCGCCGCACGCTACGTGGAGCCGTTCGTCCGCCTGTTCCAAGGCAAAAAGTCCCCCGGGAAGGAACCCGAGGTCATCCTTTAGCCGCGTCGATTGGAGTACGACGGCGGGACGTGCCACCCGTCCTTGTTCCCCCCGGCGCTGTGGACCCGTAGGATAAAGGCATTCGCGGCCAACCCATCGAACCGCCACCCACGAAGAGTGCACCATGGCTTTTGGCAGACGCAACCGACCGTCACTTTTGCGCACCGCGGCAAGGACCGCCGTCGTGGCCGGAACCGCCACCGCTGCCAGCAATGCGGTGCACGCCAAGGCCGCCGGCCGGCAAGCGGCCGAGCAGCAGGCTCAGGCACCCTTGTCAGCCGCACCCGTAGCGGCCCCGGTGGGGGAAGCCACCGGTGAAGACCTGCTGTCCAAACTGGAGCGGCTCGCCGCCCTGCATGCCTCCGGCGCCTTGACGGATGCCGAATTTTCCACGGTGAAGGCCTCCATCATTGGCTGACGGATTTCACCGCTGGGCGTGCCTGTCCAAGGGTGCTCCCAACATCCGCTAGACTTTTGTTCGAAGCACACCGCCGGGGCCAAAATCCACGGCGGAGCGTGCCTTATGCGGGCGTAGCTCAATGGTAGAGCGCTAGCTTCCCAAGCTCGATACGCGGGTTCGATTCCCGTCGCCCGCTCCCCCAGACCAGTGCCCCTGCTGCTCAGAGCAGGGGCACTGCTTTTTTTGATAAGGTGGCTCGTTTATCAGCTTTGGCATTGACCCAGGACGTGTAAGGTCAGGGCTACGGGACCATCTTCGGTTCCACTTAGGGAGCTGACATGGGCGACAAATCACCACGGCAAACCGCTTCGAAGAAGTCGAGCAAGTCCATCAAGGAAAAGCGCGCCGACAAAAGGTCCGGCGAAGCAGGCGCGGCCATCGCGGACAAACCCACGCCCGCTAAGAAGAAATGATGGCCGCAAGTACCCCGCTGCGGCTCGGTGTCCTGGGGACCTCGCGCAAGCCGGATGAACGCCGCGCCCCCATCCACCCGGACCACTTTTCCAACATTGAACAGGAAATCCGCGACCGCATGGTGGTGGAGGAAGGCTATGGCGTGCAGTTTGGCGTATCCGACGCCGCCCTGGCTGCCCTGGTCGGCGCCGTGTCCCCGCGCGACGAAGTGATAGCGGGTGCCGACATCGTGCTTCTGCCCAAGCCGCTGGCCGCGGACCTCGCGGACCTGAAGGACGGACAGATCCTGTGGGGCTGGCCGCACTGTGTCCAGGACCGGGCACTTACCCAGCTGGCCATTGACAAGAAGCTGACGTTGATCGCCTTTGAGGCCATGAACCACTGGGGCTCCGACGGCGGCTTTGGCCTGCACGTTTTCCACAAAAACAACGAGCTGGCCGGGTACTCCTCGGTCATGCATTCGCTGTCCCTGATCGGCTCCACCGGCGACTACGGACGCCGACTCAAGGCCGTGGTGATCGGTTTCGGAGCCACCGCCCGCGGCGCCGTCACCGCCTTGAGGGCCCTGGGCATTTACGATGTGCAGGTGTTGACCCGCCGCAGCGTGGCCGCCGTGGCATCGCCCATCCACGCGGTCGAGATGGTGCAGTTCGAGTTTGCCCCCGAGCCGCCCTACCCCGGCTTCGTCATGCTCGACGACGGCGATGCGCCCCTGGCAACGTTCCTCGCCGAGGCGGACATTGTGGTCAACTGCACGCTGCAGGACCCGAATGCGCCCATGACGTACCTGACCGAGGCCGACCTGGCGGTTTTCCGGCCCGGCAGCCTGATAGTGGACGTCTCCTGCGACGAAGGCATGGGCTTTAGCTGGGCACGGAACACCACCTTCGTCGATCCCATGTTCACGGTGGGCGGGAACATCAACTACTACGCAGTGGACCACAGCCCGTCCTACCTGTGGAATTCCGCGACCTGGGAAATCAGCGAGGGCCTGCTGCCGTTCATCGAGCCCGTACTGGCCGGTCCGGCCGCGTGGCAGGAGAACGAGACCATCCGGCGCGCCATTGAAATCCAGGACGGAGTCATCGGCAACCCTGCCATTCTCCAATTCCAGCGCCGCCAGGAAAGCTACCCGCACCTTCCGCTGCCGGAGGCTGGTTTCGAAAGTTAGGCGGAAGGCCAGTCCGGCGGCTTAACCCGCAGCTTCGGGGCGCGTCGGCTCGTACAGTTCAACGAGGTTGCCGGAGGGGTCCTCAACCAGGACCTGCCGGCCTCCCACCCCGTTGACCACTCCCGTTCGGAACGCCACGCCTGCCTCGCGCAGCCGCGCAGCCTGCGCGGCAACGTCGTCCACCTGCAGGGAAATGCGATTCCAGCCGCCGGGCTGCGGCAGCGTGCCGTCGGCCATGGCCCGGCCGCCGCCTCCGGGTGCGCCGCTGGCGTCCGTGGCGCCTGGGGCGCTGAGCAGCAGCCGCAGGCCGCCGCGGGACAGCATGGCAAATCCGGTGGCGGGGTGCATCACCTCCGTGAAGCCCAGCTGGTGAACGTAAAAGCCGATGGCGGCATCGACGTCGTGCACTATGTAGCGGACGCTGGTCTGATCCATGGTTGCCTTCTCCTTGTTTGCGTAACTGTTCAGTCAGGCGGGCGGCTGCTGTTCGCCCTCGGCCGGTTCAGCGCCGGGGGTCCCGCCTTCGCCGTTCAATTGCGCCATCAGGGCACCAAAAACGGCCAACTCCGCCCGTTGCGTTTCATCCACGTCATGCGCCCAGTACCGGGATTCCAGCACCGGCAGCATGTTTAACAACGCCTCCCGAAGGTAGAAGCCGCGGGAGCGCTGGGTGCGTTCCACCAAGGCATCGAGGCGTGCATACAGCTCAGGTGGCAGCCGAACGGAGACCACTTCCCGCGATTGTTTCGGCAGGGCCGGCATGGTTCCCACTTTCGGTTGCGAACAAGCTTTCAGCTGCAAGGGCGTGTAAACAATGTTTACACGCACCCACAGCTGTTGTCCATGAAAAGCAGCGGGGCGTGTACCCGGGCTACTCGAGTTGGGGACGGGTTTGTCGCCCGTGGCCGCGCGTACCATGGACGCCATGGTTGATTCGTTGACTCGGGACCAGCGCCACAGGGTCATGGCGAACATCAAAGGCAAGGACACGAAACCGGAAATGACAGTCCGTCGCCTGCTTTTTGCGGAGGGTTACCGCTACCGGCTCCATGGCGCCGGGCTGCCTGGCAGGCCGGACATCGTGTTTGGAAGCCGCCGCAAGGCCATTTTTGTCAACGGCTGTTTTTGGCACTCGCATTCCTGCCCGAACGGCACTCGCAAGCCGCAAACCAATCCCGAGTTTTGGGAGGCCAAGCGGAGCCGCACGGTGGAACGCGACGCCAACGCGCTTACGCTCCTTCAGGAGTCCGGGTGGAGCACCTTCACCGTGTGGGAGTGCGAGCTCAAGACAGTCGGGGACGTGGCCGCTGCGCTATTCCGGTTTCTTGGACCGGCCCGCCATGCCCGTCCGCAAGCACCAGCATCGCCGCCGGGCCCATAAAGTATCACTAGTTTGGGTGTCAAATACCCTAAGCCACTAGTGTCCCGCGCCACGGCGTCATATGCTCATGTTTGGAAGTATTTTGCGTTAACGAAAGGGTGAGTTCATTGGGGGTGTCCAAGGGGGAATCGGTTCAAAACGAGGTGCGCCAACAGCATCTGTTGCGCACGCTGCGGAGGGCTTGGACACCGACAGGCTTCTGGCCGCATCAGGGTATCCGCCAAGGACCGGTGGCCGATGACGGGGCGGTCAGCGAAACTGGCGCACCAGCGGGCAGTCAAACGGATCCACAGCAGAGAGGCCTACCCGGTTGAGGTAGGCCACCACAATCGCGTAGGACTCCAGCAGTGAAGTTTCGGTAAACTCAATTCCGTTTCTGGCACACGCCTCGCGCACCAGCGCATTGCTGCGACGCAATTCCGGCCGGGCCATGTCGGGGAACAAGTGGTGTTCCACCTGGTGGTTCAATCCGCCCAGAAGCGTGTCGATGAAGAATCCGCCGCGAATGTTCCTGCTCGTCACCACCTGCCGGGTCAGGAAGTCAACGCGGCTTCCGGCCTCCAGAATGGGCATGCCCTTGTGGTTTGGTGCAAACGAGGCACCCATGTAGAAACCAAATACGCCCATCTGCACGCCCACGAACGCCAGCGCCATGCCCCACGGCAGCACCAGGAACAGCGCCGTGAGCAGGGCCCCAAACCGCAGCACCAACAGACCAATCTCGACGTAGCGGAAACGGACGCCGCGGCGGCCGAAAAGCGTCTTGGCCGAGTCCATGACCAGGCTGAAGCCAAGTAACAAGATCATCGGAAACAGCAGCGTTCCCTGATGCCGGGTGAAGGCAGCCGCCAAACCGCGCTTGGTGGCCGCGCCTTCCTCGTGAAATGCCACCACGCCCGTGTGGATGTCCGGGTCCTTGCCCTTCGTGTTGGGGTTTTGGTGGTGGGCCGTATGCTTCTTGACCCACATGGCATAGCTCATGCCCACCAGCAGCGGTCCTAAGATCCTGGCCGTCCAGTCATTGACGCGGCCGGAGGCAAAGATCTGGTGGTGCGCGGCCTCATGGGCCAGGAAGGCAAACTGGGTAAACAGCACGCCAAGCACCCCTGCAATCACCAGCTGGAACCAGGTTCGTCCCAGCAACACAAAGCCTGTACCGGCCGCTCCCAGAGCAATCAGCAGTATCGCGAACAGCAGGATGTAGAACGTACGACGGCGCCGCAGCAGCCCCGCTGTCCGTACTGTTTTCAACAGGGCTGAGTACGTTTCAATGACGGGGTTGATGGAGTTTGGCATGACCTGCACCTCGGATAGCTCTGCATTAGGTGGCCTTCCGGGGTCTGGGGCGCCACTCTAAGTTTATCTCTCTGCCGGTTACGCGGAAAGGGCGCGCGTTGACTCATCAAAGATGCCCGCGTAGCTGCTATCGAAGAATCATTTGGTAGTGCCCGCGTAGCGGCGCGTCTG
>NZ_QJVD01000022.1 GCF_003219815.1 Arthrobacter livingstonensis | reverse complement strand
CTCCACGGCGCCGCCACTTCCCGGTCCCACCCGCCGCCAACGCCCCTGACGATGCTGACCGTTCCAGTCCCGGCAGGCCCAGTTTCCGGCGGGCTATCCGCCGGCAAACGGGGGCAGGACGTCGACGACGTCGCCCGATGCCAGCGTCACGGCCGGGTTCCGCTGGGAGACCTCGTTGACCAGGAAGCTGCAGCGGGTCAGGAGCTCGGACAGCGGGGGAGTGCTGGCGGAGGCCGACACCGGGAACGACTCGACCAATAATTTGGACAGGTCCTCCAGGGTGAACGGTGCGGAACCGGCCAAGGACCCCAGGTCCACTGCCTGTACCTCAATACCGGTGGCCGCGGCGGCCGCGGCAAAAAACCGGATGTCCATACTCAGCCTCCTATGGCGCTCATGCTGCGTTCGGGTTGCACAAAGTCCGCGTCGCCCAGTCCCGGGTGGCCCATGCCGTGGGCCCGTGGCTTGGCCCACATGGCGTCCTGCCAGCGGGCAGCGACGGCGTTGTCGTCGGCCGGGGAGTCGCCGACACGCAGGAGTTCCAGCAGGTCAATCTCGGTGCGGGAGAACAGGCAGCTCATGACTTTGCCTTCGGCAGTGATCCGCGTGCGGCGGCAGTCGGCACAGAAGGGCTCGGTCACGGAGGCGATGACGCCCACGGTTCCCAGCAGCTCCCCGGAGCCGTGGTGCCGGACCTCAAAGCGCTCGGCGGGGGCGCCGTCGCGCGAGCGGGGATCGGGCGAGAGCTCAAAGTCGCCGGCCAGGAGCCCGCGGATCTCAGCGGCCGTGATCATGCCGTCGCGGGTCCAGCCGTGGTCGGCGTCGAGGGGCATCTGCTCGATGAAGCGCAGCTCGTAACCGCGTTCCAGGCACCAGCCCAACAGCTCGGCGGCGTGGCCCTCGTTGACGCCGCGCATCAGCACGGCGTTGACCTTGATGGGACCGAGCCCAGCGGCGGCGGCAGCCTCGATTCCGGCCAGCACCTGGTCCAGGAAGGGGCGGCGGGTCAGCTGGAAGAAGGCGTCATGGTGCAGGGTGTCCATGGAGACGTTCAGCCGGGTCAGCCCGGCGTCGGCCAGCGCCTGCGCCTTCCTTGCCAGGCCGACGCCATTGGTGGTCAGCGAGATGGGCAGCGAGGGGTGGTTCCGGCGCAGCGCCGCAATGATCTCCACAAGGTCGGCACGCACCAGCGGTTCCCCTCCGGTCAGCCGCAGTTCGCGGACCCCCAGGCGGTCCACACCCAGGCCCACCAGCCGCACAATTTCGCCGGCCGTGAGCAGCTTGGATTTCTTCAGCCATTCCAGCCCGTCTTCGGGCATGCAATAGTGGCAGCGAAGGTTGCACTTGTCCGTCAGCGAGAGGCGCATGTCCGAGGCGGTCCGGCCAAACTGGTCCACCAGCCCGGCCGTGGCCGGACGTGGCGCCCCCGACGGCGCAGCGTCGTGCGCGGCGGCCGGAACCGCCGGCATTCCCAGTGTTACGCGTCCCGTGTCCATGGCTCCACGCTACGCCATCCGCCCGTTGTGGTAGCACTGTGGGGGTTTGCTCAGCTTGCGAAACTAGAATTGTGACGTGGAGCTGCCGGGTTTCCGGCCAAACGGGAAGGATGCCATGGAGGCACGTCGCTATTGGGGCTTGGCCGGAGTGGTCTGCACGGGCGTTGGTGTGGCGGCCGGGGAACTCACGGCCGCCTTCATCAGCCCGTCGGCGTCGCCGGTCAGCGCAGTGGGCCAGACGGTCATCGGGCTGCTGCCCGGGGGCGTCAAGGAAGGGGCCATCCACCTCTTCGGCACGGCCGACAAGACGGTTTTTCTCGCTTCCATGGTGGTGGTCATGGCCTTGCTGGCCTTCGCCGCCGGCCTGCTTGAACGCTTCCACCGTGGCTTTGGCCTGGCGGTCATCGTGCTGTTTGGCGTGGTGGGGGTTGCAGCGGTGGCGGGCCGGCCGGACGTCACCGGCACAGCGTTTGTGGCACCAGTGGTCGCTGCCGGGATCGCCATGGCGCTCCTCGCCTGGGTCCGCGGGAGGTTCCTGCATCCGGGCCTGGGCCGGGAATTGAAGGCGGAGTACGACGCCGGTCGCGCGCCGCGGGCGTCCGGCCCGCCTGCCGTGAAGGCCGCTCCTGCAGCGCCGGGCCAGCTGTCCCCGCCACCCCCCGAAGCCGCCCGATCGGCAAGTCGGCGCACCTTCCTGGGATTCATGGGTGCCGGGGCCGCCGTGGCGGTGCTTGCCGGCGGCGCTGCCGTCTTGGTCCGCAGGGCTTCCGTGGTGGTGGCCGAGCTGCGTGCCAAGGTGCGCCTGCCCCGGCCCGCAACGGCGGCCGCGGCAGTGCCTGCGGCCGCGGTGCTGGACATTGCCGGCGTCACCCCGCTCATCACCGACGCCAGCCAGTTTTACCGGATCGACACGGCACTGGTGGTCCCTGCCGTTAACTCGGATACCTGGAAGCTGAGCGTGACGGGAATGGTGGAGCGGGAGATCACCCTGACCTTCGCCCAGCTGCTGACCAAACCCATGGTCGAAAGCTATGTGACCATTGGCTGTGTTTCCAATGAGGTGGGCGGGGACCTGGTGGGCAATGCCCGCTGGCTGGGCTGGCCCGTGCGTGAACTCCTGGCCGAGGCAGGCGTGCGCCCCGGGGCCGACATGGTCCTCTCCCGCAGCACCGACGGCTTTACGGCAGGGACGCCGCTGGAGGCGCTGACCGACCCCCGCAATGCCATGATCGCCGTCGGGATGAATGGTGCGCCCCTGCCGATGGTGCACGGCTACCCGGCCAGGCTCATCGTGCCGGGATTGTATGGCTATGTCTCGGCCACAAAATGGCTCTCCGAGCTGAAGGTCACCACCTTTGCCGCCGACCAGGGCTATTGGACACCGTTGGGGTGGAGCGCTCTGGGACCCATCAAGACGGCGTCGCGCATTGATGTCCCGCGCGCCGGGGCAAAGCTCGCCACCGGCCGGTTCACGGCAGCCGGCGTCGCGTGGTCGCCGGAGCGCGGAATCTCCGCCGTGGAGGTCCAGCTCGACGGCGGCCCTTGGCAAAGTGCCTCCCTGGCCGCCGCCCTGAACAAGGACACGTGGGTGCAATGGCAGGTGCCCCTGACATTGGCTGCCGGGAAGCACCAGCTCAAGGTGCGGGCCGTGGACGGGGCCGGGGCCGTGCAGACCGGGGACATTGCGCCGCCGGCACCCGACGGGGCCAGCGGCTGGCACACGGTGGAATTCACGGCGGCGTGAATCAGCGGCAAGCCGGACGGCTCACCTAGGATTGGTCTCATGCACGCCGCCGCGTGTTCCCCCGGGAGGAAGAAATGATGCGCAGAACTGTCGCCGAGCACCAAAGAGCCGTACTTGTTCTGCTGGCCCGGGCCTGGCGCCGGGCGGGGCAGCCGCCACTGACTGACGACGCCGGCACCCGGGTCCCGCTGGCAGATTTGCCGGGGCGAGTGCTGGCCGCGGATTTACTCGCCCCGATTGACCTGCCTCCGTTTGCCAACTCCCAGATGGACGGCTTCGCCATCTGGGCGGAGCCCACTTCAAATCAACCCGGAAGCGTTGAATCCGGCAAATCAACCACTTACCGGGCCGCTGCGACCATCCCCGCCGGGGTCCGTCCCCCGGCGCTGGGGCCCGGCACCGCCGCCCCCATCATGACCGGGGCCATGCTGCCCCCGGGCGCCAACGCCGTGGTGCCCGTGGAGCAGGCACAGCCGGCACGCTTCCCCGACGAAGGTGAGGACGTGACCCTGCCGCCCACCCGGCCGGGCACCTTTGTCCGCGCCCAGGGCAGCGACCTGCCCCTCGGCAGCGTTGCCATACCCGCCGGGACGCTGCTCAATGCAGCCCACGTCGGCCTTGCCTCGGCGTTGGGATGCAGCTCTCTTCAGGTGCGCAGGCGCCCGCGCGTGCTCCTGGTGACCACCGGGGACGAGGTGCTGCTGCCGGGGGATCCACGGGCTGCGGACGCCCTGCCCGAAGGCAGCATTTTTGATGCCAACATGGCACTGCTCCGGGCCAAGCTGCAGGAGGCGGGCGTTGATGTGGTCCTGGCCCCGGTGGTCCGGGACGAGCCGCACGCGCTGCTGGACGTGCTCGATGAATACGTGGGCGGCGTGGACCTGATCCTGTCCACCGGGGGCATCAGCGCCGGGGCGTTTGAGGTCGTGAAGCAGGCACTGTCGGGACTGGAGGTGGAGTTCGTTTCCCTGGCGCTGCAGCCGGGCGGCCCGCAGGCGCTCGGGAGATACAAGTCGGTGCCGTTCATCGGCTTCCCCGGCAATCCCGTCAGCGGGGTGGTGTCCTTTGAACTGTTCCTGCGCCCCGCGCTCACGGAGCTGCTGGGCGGCCCGGCACCGCGCGGACGCGTCCTGGCCACGCTGACCCACTCCTTGACGTCGCCTGCCGGAAAGTACCAGGTCCGGCGCGGGGTCTACGAAGGTCCCGGCTACGAATCAGCGGCATCGGTGCGGGAGGTGGGCGGGCCGTCGTCGCACCTGCTCGGCGCGCTGGCCCAAGCCAACGCGCTCATCCACATCCCCGCCGGAGTCACGGAATTGCACGCCGGGGCAAAGGTGGAAGTATGGCTGATGTGACTGATGCCCAGACCCCAGAATTAACCCACCTGCGCCACGATGGCACTGCCCACATGGTGGACGTGTCCGCCAAGGCCGAGACCGTCCGGGAAGCGACGGCCACCGGCACCGTGAATACCACGCCCGAAGTCATGGCACTGCTGGGCGCCGGCGGGCTGCCCAAGGGCGACGCCCTTGCCGT
This sequence comes from Arthrobacter livingstonensis, assembly GCF_003219815.1. GTDB lineage: Bacteria > Actinomycetota > Actinomycetes > Actinomycetales > Micrococcaceae > Specibacter > Specibacter livingstonensis. Next base: position 68,337 of record NZ_QJVD01000022.1, on the reverse strand, counting down.
GGCGCGCGTGGCCGGGATCATGGGCGCCAAGAAAACATCCGAACTCATTCCACTGTGCCACCCGCTGCCCATTTCCAAGGTCACGGTGGACTTTAAGCTGGGGGCATCCACCGTCACCGTCCAGGCCACGGTCAAGACGCGCGGCGTCACCGGCGTGGAGATGGAGGCGCTGACGGCCGTGTCCGTCGCCGCCCTGAGCGTGTACGACATGGTCAAGGCCGTCGACAAGCATGCCGTCATCTCGGGCATCCAGGTCCTGGCCAAAAGCGGCGGCAAGAGCGGGGACTGGGTGGCGGACCCGGCGGAAGCAGGGCGCCCCGCGGCCCCCGCCGAACCGGCAGCCGCCGAACGTCCCGCGGCCTCCGCCGAACCGGAGGCCGGCCAGTGAGCGCCTGCGAGCCCGGCGCTCCGTTGGGCACGGCGGGCGTGGTCATCGCCTCCACCCGCGCGGCCCTTGGCGTCTACGACGATAAAACCGGGCCCATCATCACGGACTGGCTCCGCGAACACGGCTTTGCGGCCATCGCACCGGTGGTGGTCCCCGACGGGGCCCCGGTGGGCGCGGCGCTGCGGGCCCTGCTGACGCAACGTCCCGCCGTCGTGCTGACCAGCGGCGGAACGGGGCTGAGCCCCACTGACGAAACCCCGGAAATGACACTGCCGCTGTTGGACCGCGAGGTTCCCGGCCTCATGGAAGCCATCCGGGCCGCCGGGCTGGCCAAAACGCCCATGGCCGCCCTCAGCCGCGGACATGCGGGCCTGGCCGGGCACACGCTGATTGTGAACCTGCCCGGCTCGCCCTCCGGCGTCATGGACGGGCTGGCCGTGCTGGACCCCCTCATCCGGCACATCTGCGAGCAGGTGGGTGGCGGGCATGGCCACTAACGTTGAGGTGGTCTGCGCCGAATTGAGCGCCGAGCCGATCTCCGTGGACGCTGCCGTCGCGGCCGTGGAATCCGACACCGCCGGAGCTGTGGTCAGCTTCAGCGGCGTTGTCCGCAACCACGACGGCGGGAAGCCCGTTGCGCGGCTGTCCTACAGCGCCCACCCGCTCGCCAGGGGCGTCCTGGACGCCGTGGTGGCCTCCGTCGCCGCGGGCGCGGCGGATCCGGACGGCCATCCCGTGCGGGTCTGGGTGGCGCACCGCGTGGGGCCGCTGGAAATCGGTGAGCCAGCCCTGGTCTGCGCCGTCGCCTCCTCCCACCGGGCTGAGGCCTTCGAGGTGTGTTCAGCGCTGGTGGAACGGATCAAGGCCGAGGTGCCGATCTGGAAGGAACAGTTCTTTACCGACGGCACGGCGGAATGGGTGGGGGCCGGCGCGCTTCCGGTGCCTGCGGACGCCGGGGCGGACGCCACGGCGGACGCTGGGGAAGCGGCGGCCGGGGGCAGGGGGCCGTCCACGGCGGACAATGCGGGGCCGGAAAGCCAGTAGTCTTAAAAGCATGAGTGAAATGCTGAAGGTGGCCGTGCTCGGTGCCAGGGGACGAATGGGAACGGCTGCCGTTGCGGCCATCGAAGGGGCCCCCGACATGGAGCTGGTGGCAGCGCTGGGCCGCTCCGACCCGCTGGACACCCTGGTGGAAAAGGGCGCCCAGGTGGTGGTGGACCTGACCGTCCCCACGTCCACCGAAGCCAACGTCCGCTTTGCCGTGGAGCACGGAATCCACGCCGTGGTGGGCACCACCGGCTGGGATGCCGCCCGCCTCGCCTCGCTGGAGAAGCTGCTGGCGGGCCGCCCGGAGACAGGTGTGCTGATCGCCCCAAACTTTGCCCTGGGCTCCGTGCTGGCCACCCGTTTTGCCCAGCAGGCCGCCCGCTACTTTGACTCCGTCGAGATCATTGAACTCCACCATCCGCGCAAGGTGGACGCCCCGTCCGGCACCGCGCTGCGCACGGCACAGCTCGTGGCCAAGGCCCGGGCCGACGCAGGCGTGCCCGCCGCCCCCGATGCCACCGAAACGACCCTGGTGGGCGCCCGTGGGGCCCGTGTGTCCGGCATCCCGGTACACAGCGTCCGGCTCGCCGGCCTAGTGGCGCACCAGGAGGTCCTGCTGGGCAGTGAGGGAGAGCAGCTCACCATTAGGCACGACTCCTTCAACCACGACTCCTTCATGCCGGGCGTGCTGCTGGGTGTGCGTACCGTGTCGAACCGCCCCGGCCTGACCGTGGGCCTCGACGGCTACCTTGACCTTGAAGGCTGAGCGCATGGCCAGGGTGAAGGTGTCCAAAACGAAGATCTGGGTTGCCTTGATCTGCCTGCTGCTCGTGTTTTACCTGCTGGTCATGCTCCAGCGTTCCTTCACGCTGATGTTTGTGTCACCGGAATGGCAGGCCAAGGCCATGGGGGCTGCGTACTTTGTGATCCCGTTTGTGGCGGCCTGGGCCCTCATCAGCGAGGTCCTTTTTGGTGCCCGCACCGAAAAGCTCGCGAACATTCTCGAAGCCGAGGGCGGCCTGCCGGAGGACAACCTTCCGCGCACGCCCGGCGGCCGGATCATCCGTGCCGCCGCCGACGCCGAATTTGAAAAGTACAAGGTGGAGGCCGAGACCGCGCCGGACGACTGGCGCTCCTGGTTCCGGCTGTCCTGCGCCTACGATGCCGCCGGAGACAGGAAGCGCGCCCGCAAGGCCATGCGTGACGCTGTCGGCATGTACCGCGCACACTGACCGGCACATCTGTGTTGCACTTATTGGACGCGGAAGGCGTTTTCTCGTCAATTTTGGGCCAACAACTGCAACATAGAACTCGAAGAGTGGGATGAAGCCATGGTGAGCAGCACACACAACCCGGCCGACGGCGTCGAACTTTCCTACGATGCCGTGGGCGACGGCGAACCCATCCTCCTGCTTCACGGCAGCGCGCTCAGCCGGGCCATCTGGCGTGGTTTTGGCTACACCAAGGCGCTGCGCGAAAACCACCGCGTCATCTCCATGGACCTGCGCGGGCACGGCCGCTCCGGAAAGCCGCACGTGCAGGACGCCTACGCCATGGACGTGCTGGTGGCCGACGCCCTCGCCGTCCTGGACGCGTCCGGCGCCCCACAGGCACATTTTGGCGGCTACTCGGTGGGCTCGCGCATTGGCTACGCGCTGGCCGTGGCCGCCCCGGAGCGCCTGCTCTCGCTGACCACGCTGGCCGGCACCTTCCGCATCCAGCCCGGCAGCGTGGGCAAGCTGTTCTTCGACGGGTACGACGCGGCCCTGGGTGAGGACGGGATGCCCGGCTTTGTCGAGGGCTGGGAGCGGCGCATCGGCGCGCCCCTGGACTCGCAGACCAAGACGGCGTTCCTGGCCAACGACGCAGCGGCACTGCGGGCCTACTTCCGCCAAACGGAAGCCGAGCCCGCCATCGACGAGGCCGACGTTGCCGCGATCACGCTGCCGGCCTTGCTGCTGGCCGGCACGGCGGACCGGGAACGTCTGGAGGATTCACGCCGCGCAGCCGAACTCATGCCCAACGCGCGCGTGGTGGAACTGCCCGGGCGCAACCACGGCACAACACTTGTGCCCGCGCAGCCGATCCTGGACGAGTGGCTGCCGTTCCTGCAGGGCCTCTAACGTCCCGGCGTCCTAACCAGAGTCCCGTGCCGCCGTCCACGAAGTGGCGCCCGTTGAACGAAACAGACCGAAAGCAGGTAACGTTTTATCCATGTCTGACTCTGATATTGCGACCCTCCCCTTCGGAACTTTGGTGCCCGCCATGGTCACCCCCTTCACCGCCGACGGGGCTGTGGACTACAAGCAGGCAGCCGACCTCGCCAACAAGCTGGTCGACGGCGGCTGCGACGGCATCCTGGTCACCGGCACCACGGGCGAAACCTCCACCCTTACGGACGAGGAAAACCTGGGCATGTTCCAGGCCGTCCTGGACGCCGTGGGGGACCGGGCCCGCGTCATCGCCGGCACCGGCACCAATGACACCCGCCACTCCATCAGCCTGTCCCGGCGCGCCGCAGCCCTGGGCGTCCACGGCCTGCTGATTGTGACCCCGTACTACAACAAGCCCAGCCAGGCCGGCATCCAGGCCCACTTTGAGGCCATCGCCGACTCCACCGAACTGCCGGTCATGGTCTACGACATCCCGGGCCGGGCCGGCGTGGCGATCGCCACCGAGACCATCATCAAGCTCGCCGACCACCCGCGCATCATCGCGCTCAAGGACGCAAAAGCCGATTTCTCCGCCACCACCCGTGTGCTGGCCAACACCGACCTCGACGTGTACTCGGGCGACGACGGACTGACGCTGCCGCTGATGGCCGCGGGCGCCGTCGGGCTGGTCAGTGTGAGCGCCCATGTGGCACCGCGGCAGTTCCGTGCGTTGATTGACGCTGCAGCGGCCGGCGACTTCGCCACGGCACGGCGCATCCACTTTGAGCTGGACCCGATCATTCGGGCCGCCATGGGCCATGTCCAGGGCGCAGTGGCCGTCAAGCAAATTCTCAGGTGGCAGGGCATCCTGTCCAACTCGGTGGTGCGGCTTCCCCTCGTGGAGCCGGGCGACGCCGAGATCGCCATGATCAGGGCTGACCTTGCGGAAGCTGGAATGGAATTGTAGCCATGACCCAAATGACCGAGCCCGGATTGCTCACCCCGCCACCGCTGGAGGCGGACACGCTGCGGATTGTTCCGCTGGGCGGCATTGGCGAGATCGGCCGGAACATGACCGTCTTTGAAATCGACGGGAAGCTGCTCATTGTGGATTGCGGCGTCCTCTTCCCGGAGGAGGACCAGCCCGGCGTGGACCTGATCCTGCCGGACTTTTCCTACATTGAGGATCGTCTCGAGGACGTGGTGGGCGTGGTTCTCACGCACGGCCACGAGGATCACATCGGCGCTGTGCCGTACCTGCTGCGCCTCCGCAACGACATCCCGCTCATAGGTTCGCAGCTGACGCTGGCCTTCGTCGAGGCCAAGCTCACCGAACACCGCATCAAGCCGTGGACGCTGACGGTCAAGGAGGGGCAGCTCGAGCAGTTGGGCCCGTTCCAGTGCGAATTTGTGGCCGTCAACCACTCCATCCCGGACGCCCTGGCCGTGTTCATCCGCACCGCCGGCGGCACCGTGCTGCACACTGGGGACTTCAAGATGGACCAGCTGCCGCTGGACGGGCGCCGCACCGACCTGCGGCACTTTGCCCGCCTGGGCGAGGAAGGCGTGGACCTGTTCCTGGTGGACTCCACCAACGCCGACGTCCCAGGCTTCACCACCAGCGAAGCCGAGATCGGGCCCACACTGGAAGCGCTGTTTGGCAAGGCCGACAAACGCATCATCGTGGCCAGCTTCTCCTCCCACGTCCACCGCGTCCAGCAGGTGCTCAACGCCGCCGTGCTCCATGACCGCAAGGTCGCCTTCGTGGGCCGCTCCATGGTGCGCAACATGGCCATCGCCGCGAAGCTGGGCTACCTCGACGTGCCGGCCAACGTGCTGGTGGATGCGAAAAACGTGGACAGCCTGCCGGACAACAAGGTGGTCCTCATGTCCACCGGGTCACAGGGCGAGCCGATGGCGGCGCTGTCCCGCATGGCCAACGGGGACCACAAGATCTCGGTGGGCCCGGGCGACACCGTCATCCTGGCCTCCTCGCTCATCCCCGGCAACGAAAACGCCGTCTACCGCATTATCAATGGACTGCTCAAGCTCGGCGCGGACGTCATCCACAAGGGCACCGCCAAGGTCCACGTCTCCGGCCACGCCGCAGCCGGCGAACTGCTGTACTGCTACAACATCCTGCAGCCCAAGAACGTGATGCCGGTGCACGGGGAGACCCGCCACCTCATTGCCAACGGCAAGATCGCCCAGTCCGCCGGCGTCCCGGCGTCGAACGTGCTGTTGACAAGCGACGGCGCGGTGATCGACCTCGCCGCCGGGCAGGCCCGCATCACCGGCCAGGTCGAGTGCGGCTTCGTGTATGTGGACGGCCACAGCGTGGGCGAGATTACCGATGAGGACTTGAAGGACAGGCGAATTCTCGGGGACGAGGGCTTTATTTCCATCATTACCGTGGTGAACCGCTCCACGGGAAAGATCGTTTCCGGGCCGGACATCCACGCCCGCGGCGTTGCCGAGGACGACTCCGTCTTCGACGAGATCAAGCCCAAAATCGCGGCGGCATTGGAGGAAGCGGTCACGGCCAGCACCGACCACACCGTCCACCAGCTCCAACAGGTGGTGCGCCGCGTGATCGGCACCTGGGTCAACCGCAAGCTGCGCCGCCGCCCCATGATCATCCCGGTGGTCCTGGAGGCCTGACCCGAATGTAGGCGAGATCGTAAACTTGCCGGTCAACTGCCCTGAATGAGTAAAGTCTCCTGTACATTACGGCCCTTTCGCTGGTACCTTGAATGTCAAGGAACATTTACAATCAGGGGGATTTGTGCGGACTTGGCTGGTTTTTATTGGGGCATCTGTTGTCGTTTGGCTGTCGGTGTTGAGTTTGGCACAGGCGCTGCCAAGGGAACTGTCCCATGTGTCAGCGATTGTTAACGCCGGATTCGTCGCGGCGGGGTGCGTCGGCTCCATCCTGGTAAGAAGGCATTTGGCTAGGAAAAACCGCACGGATGATCCTGACAGCGTTGAACCCGGGCTTGCCCAACAGGCAAGGGCCGATGCCTTTGGTGTTGGGTTGGTGATCCTTGCGTTGTTTGGGCTGTACATGTTTCTCACCCTCCAGTTTGCCAACGGAGTGATCGTCTACGGGCTGATGGGCCTGAGCGCGGTTGCATTTTGGATTCGTTATTCGTTCCTGCGCAGCAGGGTCAGCTAGGGTCGTGCGCAACGAGGTGCCGCGGCTGCTTCGAGAGCGCGGCTACTCTCAGAAGGACTTGGCCAAATTGTCGGGGTCCCACGGTAAACCATCATCTCGATTGAAAAGGGCCGCTACGCTCCCAGATTGATGCTGGCATTTAAGCTGGCGCGGCACTTTGGGACAACCATCGACGGAATCTTTTCCCCTGGCCAGGGGAGGGTCGACGCTGGCCCGCCTCGCGCGCCACAGCCCCCTTCCGGAATGGAAATCCGCGGAAAATCACGGCAATGCGGGTACCTTTAGGGGTATGGCGACTCGTTCTTCCCCCGCTCGCGCGTCCGCCGGCAAGCAAGGCGGCGCTTCCGCGCGCCCTGCGAAGACCGCCAAAATGCCGAGCACGCGCAGCAAGCAATCCGTTCCAGAACCCACGCAGCAGCTCATCTGGCCGCTGCGCCTTGCCGTCGGCATCTGGCAGGGCCTGGGCCACCTCATTGGCGGCGCCATCCGCCGCATGGGCACCGACGTCAGCGGCATTCCCGCCGAGGACCGGCGCGACGGGAGCGGCCTGTTCTTCATCCTGCTCGCCGCCGTCATCGCCACCTTTGAGTGGTGGGGGCTGACCGGCGGCGCTGCCGACGCCGTGCACGGGGTCTTCGAGGGCACCTTTGGCTGGTTTGCGGCCATGTTGCCGCCCATGCTGTTGATCTTTGCCATTCTGGTTTTCCGCCAGCCCGGCAACGTCCGCGCCAACAACCGGGTGGCCATCGGCTTTTCCCTGTTGGTCGTGGCCGGTTGCGCGCTGGCCCACGTGGCCGGAGGCCTGCCCAATGCGTCGGACGACTTCGCTGGCGTCAGCGCGGCCGGAGGAATGGTCGGCCTGATCGCCGGGGGCCTGGTGGCCGCGGCGAGTCCGGTGCTGGCCATTGCCGTGTTCTCGATTCTGGCGTTCTTCAGCCTCCTGATCCTGACGGCAACGCCCATCCGCCACATCCCCGACCGGCTGCGCGGCGTCTACGAGCAGCTCATCGGCCCTGCCCCGCAGCATGAACTGGACACGAACGGGCACGACCAAAGCTACCTGTTTGACCGCGACGGGCTCCCGGCCAAGCCGAAAAAGCCGCGCGCCCTGCGCGGGCGCAGGAAGGACACCGACGAGGCCCCGGCCCCCGGTCACGACTCCGACGGCGCCTTCGACACCCCGCTCCTTGAGGCGGACGACGACGAAACGTTCCCCGCGCCGTCGGCCGCGCCTTCCCTGCCGCCGCTGCCGCCCGGCGTCCGCCGGCCCACGCGCGACGAACTGGCGGCCGACAAAATCCGGGCAAGCCAGGGCCTGCCCACCTCCTCCGGCGCATATGACGCCACTGAGGTGGACTCGGCCGAAGGCGGCCGCGGACCGGAAGCGGTCACCGAGGCCATTGGGATTGTGGCAGCAAACGCCGCCGCCCAGGGCTACAACGCGTCGGCCGCGCGCGCCATCCCGGCACCCCCCAGCACCGTGCCCGCACCGATTCCCGCGCGGTCGGAGCAGCTGCAGCTTTCCGGGGACGTCACCTACACCCTGCCGGAATCGGACTTCCTGCCTGCCGGCCCGCCGGCGAAGGACGCCACAGATGCCAACGACGCAGTGGTGGCTGCGCTGACCGACACCTTGAACCAATTCAACGTGGACGCGGCCGTGACCGGCTTCAGTCGCGGCCCCACCGTCACACGCTATGAGATTGAGCTGGCGTCCGGCACCAAGGTGGAGCGCGTCACGGCCCTGAGCAAGAACATCTCCTACGCCGTGGCGTCCTCGGATGTGCGCATCCTCAGCCCGATCCCGGGGAAGAGCGCCATCGGCATTGAGATCCCGAATGCGGACAAGGAAATAGTGGTCCTCGGCGACGTCCTGCGCTCGGCCAACGCGCGGCGCACCGACCATCCCATGGTCATGGGCGTCGGCAAGGACGTCGAGGGCGGCTTCGTCGTGGCCAACCTGGCCAAGATGCCGCACCTGCTGGTGGCCGGTGCCACCGGCGCCGGAAAGTCCTCCTTCGTCAACTCCATGATTGTTTCAATCCTGATGCGCTCCACGCCCGACGAGGTCCGCATGGTCATGGTCGACCCCAAACGTGTGGAACTGACCGCCTATGAGGGCGTGCCGCACCTGATCACTCCCATCATCACGAACCCGAAGAAGGCCGCCGAGGCGCTGCAGTGGGTGGTCCGTGAAATGGACCAGCGCTACGACGACCTGGCCAACTACGGCTTCAAGCACATTGACGAGTTCAACAAGGCGGTCAAGGCCGGCAAGGTCCACCCCCCGGTGGACTCCAAGCGCATCATCCGCCCGTACCCGTACCTTTTGGTGATCGTGGACGAGCTCGCGGACCTGATGATGGTGGCCCCGCGCGATGTGGAGGATTCCATTGTGCGCATCACGCAGTTGGCCCGTGCAGCCGGCATCCACCTGGTGCTGGCCACCCAGCGTCCGTCCGTGGACGTGGTGACCGGCCTGATCAAGGCCAACGTGCCGTCCCGCATGGCGTTCGCCACGTCCTCCGTGACCGATTCCCGCGTGGTCCTGGACCAGCCGGGCGCCGAAAAGCTGTTGGGCCAAGGCGACGCCCTGTTCCTGCCGATGGGCAAGTCCAAGCCGATCCGTGTCCAGGGCGCCTGGGTCACCGAGGCCGAGATCAAGCGGGTCGTGGACCATGTCAAGGGCCAGCTGACCGTCCACTACCGCGACGACGTGGCCGTCGAGGCACCCAAGAAGCAGATCGAAGATGACATCGGCGACGACCTGGAGTTGCTGCTGCAGGCCACCGAGCTGGTCGTCACCACGCAGTTCGGCTCCACCTCCATGCTTCAGCGCAAGCTGCGTGTCGGCTTCGCCAAGGCCGGGCGCTTGATGGACCTGCTGGAATCGCGCGGCGTGGTGGGCCCCTCTGAGGGTTCCAAGGCACGAGATGTCCTCGTCAAGCCTGACGACCTTGCCGCCACCCTGGCCGCCATCCGTGGCGGGGGAGCAGGCGAGGGGCCTGCCCAGGGGGGATCCGACGTCGGGCCTTCCGAAGGGCCTTCAGGCGGCGGGCCGGCCTCCCCGGCAGGGGACCCCATGGCAGCCGCCCTGGCGGAGAACGCCAACGCCAACCACGGCTGGGGCACCGATCTGGTGGCCGAGGACCTGGCCAACCGCACCGAGGCCGTTGACTACAACGACGGCGATGACGAGGACGGCGGCGAGGACGCATGGTCGCTGACCGGACGATAGGCTCAGCTAACCCGCCCGGACCGAATGACGATAGCCTTGCACCGTGACTGAAACCGCCAACGCCACGCCCTCGAACTGGAACCTCCCCAATGCGCTGACCATGCTGCGCATTGTGCTGGTGCCGGTCTTCATCTGGTTTTTCCTGACTGACGGCGGCGCCTACGGCTGGTGGCGCTGGGCCGCGGTGCTCCTGTTCCTCGTGGCCATCTATACGGACAAGCTCGACGGCGACATCGCCCGGGCGCGCGGGCTCATCACGAGCTTTGGCAAGATCGCGGACCCGATCGCCGACAAGCTGCTGATCGGCTCCGCCCTGGTCATGCTCTCCGCGGCGGGGGAGCTGTGGTGGTGGGTCACCATCGTGATGCTGGTGCGTGAGGTCGGCATCACCGTGCTGCGCTTTGTGGTGATCCGTTACGGCGTCATGGCCGCCTCCAAGGGTGGCAAGCTCAAGACCGTGCTGCAGACCGTGGCCATCTTTGTCTACCTTCTGCCCGTCACGCCCGCCAACCCGTGGCTCTCCGTTGTGGCGCTTTTGGTGATGCTCGCGGCGCTGGCAGTCACCGTCGTCACCGGCGCCGACTACATCATCAAGGCCGTGCAGCTGCGTAACGCCGGCCGCGGAATCAAGGGGGCATGACCGTGGCTGTTCCCGGAATGGACCTTGCGTCGCTCGTGGCCGACGCGACGGCTGCGGGCCTGACTGTCGCGACGGCGGAATCCTTGACGGCGGGCCTGTTGGCCGCAACCCTGGTAGAGGTCCCCGGTGCGTCCGGGATGCTCAACGGAGGCGTCATCGCCTACCAAAACGAGGTGAAGGTCCGGGCCTTGGGCGTCTCCGCCGAGCTGCTTGCCGAACGCGGCGCCGTCGATGCGCAGGTGGCCTGTGCCATGGCCCTGGGCGCCTGCCACGTGGTCGGGGCCAGGGTGGGGCTTTCCACCACCGGTGTAGCCGGTCCGGAACCCCACCAGGGCAAGGCCGTGGGGCATGTGTTCATCGGCGTAGCCATTGACGGGGAAGTCCAAGCCTACGAATACCATTTCGGCGGGGACCGCACCATGATCCGCCAGCAGGCCGTCGACGAGGCCCTGGCACTGCTCCAACAGGTGGTGGCGGCGGCCCGGGAACAAAAGTTGTAACCGGATAGTTAGTCATATTGAACGCATTGGGCGGTGATCGCCCTTAGGATAAGATCACCAACTGGGCGTATCCTTTTCGGACCAGCCGAAAAGGATGAAAGAAAAATGCGAGGAGTAAGGCGATACCGATGGTGAAACAACCCGTATCCGTAAACGGCGTGGTGCGCTGGCGGGATGTGGGTTTGGCGGACGAGGCAAAACATCAGCAGAAGGAGCGCAAAATGGTGGTATTACGCCACGAAATTGGAGACGTTCTGCGGGATGTTCGCCAGCGTCAAGGCCGCACACTCCGCGAAGTCTCACACAACGCACGCGTCTCACTGGGCTATCTGAGTGAAGTTGAGCGCGGACAGAAGGAAGCTTCCTCCGAACTGCTTGGCTCGATTTGTTCCGCACTTGACGTGCCCTTGTCGCTGATGCTTCGTGAAGTCAGCGATCGTTTGGCCATTGCCGAAGGCGTGGCCGTCCCGGACACCGTTCCCCAGGAGTTCGCAGCGCGCTATGGCCGCGACCTGAACGAGGAACTCTCCGACGAACTGCGCAAGGGGCTTATGTCCAGCGCCTACTAGGTGTAAGCCACACCAAGCAAGGCACTTGCCGTACCGGCTGACACCGGAACCGGCCCTCAATCCCTGACAGCCAACATGGTGTGTGGCTGCGTTGGTTGAAACAGCTTGTTAGTGTAAAGCGGCCCCCGCCCCGGCGGGGGCCGCTGCTTTGGCGTCAGTATTTAGATCCCGTTCCTTCGCGGCGGCCGGTTTGGGTGGAAGCTGCTGTCAGCGGGCGCCGTCTTCGTTAAGCCTGCCGATCAAGGTGGCGAGCGTGGACAGGTCCTTGGTGTCCCAATGCGCCAACAGGTTGTGGAAGGCCTGCTGGCGGCCGTCGTGGACCTCACGCATCTTGGCCAGGCCCTTGGGCGTGAGCTCGATCAGCTGGGCCCGGCCGTCACTCGGGTCCGCCTCTTTTTGCACCAGGCCGACGCCTTCCAGGAAACTGATCTGGCGGCTCACCGACGGCTTTCCAACGCCAATGCTCCTGGCCAGCTCCGTAAGCCGCATGCCGCCCTGGTGCAGGAGCACGGAAAGCAGCCCGTAGGCGGCAGGCTCCAGGTCCGGGTGGACGCTGCGAGAGAGTGTGTGGCTGGCTACGCGGGCCCGCCGCCACATCAGGCTGAGCTCGACCTCCAGCGCTTCGATGGCTGCCTTGGTCTCATTCGAAAGCGGCGGCGTGCCATCGCCTTGGGGTGATGCTCCAGTGGTCATGGCTCCAGTCTATTGGGGCGCGCCGGGCGGTGCGGGGCGTGCGATAATTACAGGGTGCGAGTAAGCGAGTTTTGGCGATTGATGGACGACGAGTTCACCCCCGGGTATTCCCGCGTGTTGGCCAGGGAGCTGCACCTGACCGGGGTGGGCGGCAAGACGGCGCTTGACGCGCTTCAGGCCGGCTTTGACCCGCGCGAGGTCTGGCTGCAGGTGTGCCAGATGCAGGACGTGCCGGAATCCCGGCGCCTGGGGCGGGACGTCCCGGTGAAGAAATAACCGCATCAGCCAGGCGACACGCCGCGACAAAGTTCGAATACCTATTCGAACAGACCTATTATGGTGTTGGATGTTGCGGCGGGGAAAGAAAGTTCTCCACATTTTTCCCGCAGCGCCGGACCCGGAGCGACAATGTCAGAGGCTTGGACTAGCGTTTTAAGTAATGGAAAACAACCGGGTTGCTCCGCACGATGCAACTAAACCACCACCCGCCCCCGGCGCAGACAGCGTTGCCGGACGGGGCCGAAGAATCGGCACTGAAGAAAGACCGAGGTGAACCATGGCCGCTCCCGCAGACCGTGAAAAGTCGCTGGCCGCAGCACTGGCCCAAATTGACAAGCAGTTCGGCAAGGGCTCGGTAATGCGCCTGGGCGACGACGTCCGGGCACCCATTGAAGTTATCCCCACCGGTTCGATCGCCCTGGATGTGGCCTTGGGCATAGGCGGCCTGCCTCGCGGCCGTGTCGTGGAGATCTACGGTCCTGAGTCGTCAGGTAAGACCACGCTCGCCCTGCACGCCGTGGCCAGTGCCCAGAAGCTCGGCGGCATCGCGGCGTTCATTGACGCCGAGCATGCGCTGGACCCGGACTATGCCGGGAAACTCGGCGTCGACGTCGATGCGCTGCTGGTGTCCCAGCCGGACACCGGCGAGCAGGCGTTGGAGATCATGGACATGCTGATTGGTTCGGGTTCCCTGGACGTCATTGTCATTGACTCCGTGGCGGCATTGGTGCCGCGTGCGGAAATTGAGGGCGACATGGGTGACAGCCATGTCGGCCTGCAGGCCCGCCTCATGAGTCAGGCGCTGCGCAAGATCACAGGCAGGCTGAGCCAGACCAAGACAACGGCGATCTTCATCAATCAGCTGCGTGAAAAGATTGGCGTGTTCTTCGGCAGCCCGGAGACCACCACAGGTGGTAAGGCGCTGAAGTTCTACGCCTCCATTCGCATCGACGTGCGACGCATCCAAACCTTGAAGGAAGGCGCGGACGCGGTCGGAAACCGCACCAAGGCCAAGGTCGTCAAGAACAAGATGGCCCCGCCCTTTAAGATAGCTGAGTTTGACATCATCTATGGTGTGGGCATTTCGCGTGAAGGCGGAATCATCGACATGGGTGTGGAACATGGCCTGATCAAGAAGTCCGGCTCCTGGTACACCTATGACGGGGACCAGCTTGGGCAGGGCATGGAAAATTCCAGGCGTTTCCTCAAGGACAACCCGGAACTGGCCGAAGAGCTGGAGCGCCTGATCAAGGAAAAGCTGGGCGTTGGCGTCATCGTGGAAGCTGAAGAGGAAAGCGCACCCAAGCTGAAGGCCGTTGACGGCTTCTAAGCGGCAGCAATCACCATGAAGAAGCCCGCCCCGGAACTGGAACCCGACGCCAACCCCGCGTCGGTGGCCAGGTCCATCGTCCTGCGGCAGTTGACCAACTCGCCCAAGAGCCGGCACCAGCTGGCGCAAAAATTGGCCGAGCGCAATGTGCCGGCCGACGTCGCCGAATCCGTGCTGGACCGCTTTGTTGAGATCGAGCTCATTGACGACGCCGAATTTGCGCAGCTCTGGGTTCGCAGCCGGGCACAAAACCGATCACTGGCGAGGGGCGCCCTAAAACGCGAACTCGCCGAGAAGGGCATTGCCCCGGAACTGGCCGAGGAGGCCCTGGCCCAAATCAGCGATGAGGATGAACGGGACAGCGCAGCTGAGCTGGTGCGGCGCAAGTTGCGGGGCTCCATGAACTTGGCCGACAGGGCTGAACGGGACAAGTACACCCGCCGTTGGGTGGCCATGCTGGCCCGCAAGGGCTATAACCCTTCGGCCGCTTTTGCCGTGGTGGGCAGCCTCATCGATGAACAACTTGAAAGCGAAACACCGCAGTAATAACCACCGAATGCGCCATTCCGTTGGTTATGCTGGCCTCTTATGAGTAGTTTTTTGCGTCGTGCCCTGAATACCCTGGCTGCCACTGTTGCCGCCGGGTTCTTGGTGGTTTCCGGCGTTGGCCTGGGGCCCGCGGCCGCAGATGACGGCCCGCCCAGCGGCTACCCCACTTGGGGGGACGTCCAAAGCGCCAAGGGCAATGCAGCGGCCACCCAGGCCGAAGTGGTCAAAATCAACGGCCTGCTGGACAGCTTGTCGGCCGAGTCCGACGCCCTGGGCACGGCCGCCGTTCAGGCAGGCGCCTCCTATGCCACGACCAAAGGCCAGCTGGACGTGGTCGCCGGCCAGGTTGGTGTCCTACAGGCCCAGACCAGCCGGGCCGAAAAGGAAGCCAGCACCTACCAAAAGGATGTTGCGGCAGCCGCCGTCCAAAGCTACAAGTCCGGCGGCGCCAACCTGGGCATCTTCAACACCCTGACGGCGCTAGATTCCACCAGCGCGCTGCAGGGGCTGGACATGCTTGCACAGGTGGGCGAACAGGCTGCCGGCCGGCAGGTACGCGCGAAGGATGCACAGGCCGTGGCGGCCGCACTGGCCAAGTCCCGGCAGGCGGCGGAAGCCGAGCAAGCCACACTGACTGCCGCTTCCAAGGCTGCCCTGGAGGCAGCCGTAGCCGCCCAGCAGGCGGTGGCCAACCAGCTCGCGGCCAGGAAAAAACAAAGCACCACCCTGACGGCGCAGCTTGCCTCGCTGAACAACACCACCGCAGCCGTCGAGCAAAAGTACCGACAGGGCCAGGAAGCCCTGGCCGCCTATGAGGCAGCCCAGGAAGCGAAGCGGAAGGCCGCCGAAGCGGAAGCGGCTCGCCAGGCTGCGGCTGCCGCGGCGGCAGCATCGGCCGCAGCCCAACAACAGGCAATCCAGGCGCCAGCCGCAGCGCCGGCCCCGGCCACCGCCGATCCCGGGAACGGCTTCATACCGGTCGCGGTGCTCCTGCCCAACATCCCCGGCGGCGCAGTGAACAACCCCGGTGGTGCGCAGGCCTATGCGTCGTCCAGGCTCGGAGCCTACGGCTGGCCGCAAAGCCAGTTCCAGTGCCTTGTCCAGTTGTGGACGCAGGAATCTGACTGGCTGACCAATGCCACCAACCAGAGCAGCGGCGCCTACGGAATCGCCCAGGCCCTGCCGCCAGGAAAATATTCGGATACGGGATCCGACTGGCTCACCAATTACCGCACGCAGATTGACTGGGGCCTGGGCTACATCAACAACCGTTACGGTTCGCCGTGTGGCGCGTGGTCCCACGAAGTCTCACAGAACTGGTACTAATCCCCACGCCCTCCCCATGTCGGCTCGCGGGCGAGCCACCACAGGGCCCCTCGGGCGCGTGGGCCCAGCCACGCCCTCCCCAAGTCGGCTCGCGGGCGAGCCACCACAGGGCCCCTCGGGCGCGTGGGCCCAGCCACGCCCTCCCCATGTCGGCTCGCGGGCCAGCCACCACAGGGCCCCTCGGGCGCGTGGGCCCAGCCGGCCGGCTAAAATCGCGAGGGCGGTTTTACCCGGAACCTGGCAAGCACCGGCGTCAACCGGGGCGCAGAGGAGTACAACGTTTCCCTATCCTGAACCCATAGTGTGCGAGCCGGCTGTTTAGCCGGATGGCCTGCCAGGACTTAAGCTGGAGAAGTGAGCCTGACCCTTAATGGCGTTGATTCTTCCGCCTCCACCACTTCCAGCCGGCCCCGCACCTACCAGGTGCGCACCTACGGCTGCCAAATGAACGTCCATGACTCCGAACGCATGGCAGGGCTGCTGGAAACTGCAGGCATGGTGCCCTTCGACGATGCCGGTGCCACGGGAGAGCTTGACGGACACGGCCAGCCCGTGGGTCCCAGCGCCGACGTCGTGGTCTTCAACACCTGCGCGGTCCGCGAAAACGCGGACAACAAGCTGTACGGCAACCTGGGCATGCTGGCCCACATCAAGGAAAGCAACCCGGGCATGCAGATTGCGGTGGGCGGCTGCCTGGCGCAAAAGGACCGCGCCACGATCCAAAAGCGCGCACCCTGGGTGGACGTGGTGTTTGGCACGCACAACGTGGGCGCCCTGCCCGTGCTGCTGGAGCGCGCCCGCCACAACGCCGACGCCCAGATGGAGATCCTGGAATCCCTGGACGTGTTCCCTTCGACGCTGCCTACCCGCCGCGACGCCGTCTACTCCGGCTGGGTCAGTATTTCGGTGGGCTGCAACAACACCTGCACCTTCTGCATTGTGCCGTCGCTGCGCGGCAAGGAACGAGACCGCCGCCCCGGCGAGATCCTGGCCGAGATCCAGGCACTGGTCGACGACGGCGCCATCGAAGTGACGCTGCTGGGACAAAACGTCAACTCCTACGGCGTGGAGTTTGGCGACCGCCTTGCGTTTGGCAAACTGCTGCGGGCCTGCGGGCAGATCGAGGGTCTGGAGCGGGTCCGCTTCACCAGCCCGCACCCGGCCGCTTTCACTGACGACGTCATTGCCGCCATGGCCGAGACCCCCAATGTCATGCCGCAGCTTCACATGCCGCTGCAATCGGGCTCGGACAAGGTCCTCAAGGACATGCGCCGCTCCTACCGCTCCGCGAAGTTCCTGGGCATCCTGGACAAGGTCCGCGAACAAATGCCGCACGCCGCCATTTCCACGGACATCATTGTCGGCTTCCCCGGCGAATCCGAGGAGGACTTCCAGGCCACGCTCGACGTCGTTGAAAAGTCCCGCTTTGCCACCGCCTTCACCTTCCAGTACTCCAAGCGCCCCGGCACCCCGGCCGCCGACCTTCCAGACCAGCTTCCGAAAGAAGTGGTGCAGGAACGCTTCCTGCGCCTGACCGCCCTGCAGGACAGGATTGCCGCCGAGGAAAACGCCAGGCAGGTGGGCCGCACGGTGGAGGTCATGGTCACGGCACAGTCAGGCCGCAAGGCCGCCGAGACCCACCGGCTCTCTGGCCGCTCCCAGGACCAGCGGCTGGTCCACTTCAGCGTTCCGGGGGGCTCGGAAACACCACGCCCCGGTGACCTCGTCACAGTTGTCATCACGGAAGCGGCGTCCTTCCATCTGGTGGCCGATCCGGCGACGGCTGCCGACTTCCGCCTGCGCCGCTCACGGGCCGGCGACGCCTGGGACAGGTCCCAGGCCGAGTCCTGCGGCGTACCGGCGGTTCCGGCCGCAGGCGGTGCCAGGGCCTCAGTGAGCCTGGGCATGCCGTCGCTGCCCGTCCGCACCGCGTGAGCTCAGCGGACGCAGGCCTGACCGCCACGGGGCCGGCAGCGGCACTGCCCGTTGTCGCCGTCGTCGGGCCGACGGGCTCCGGCAAGTCGGAGCTGGCCCTGCAGCTGGCTGAGCGCTTCGGCGGGGAGGCCGTCAACTCCGACTCCATGCAGTTCTACCGCGGCATGGACATCGGCACGGCGAAGCTTCCCGTGGCCGAACGCCGCGGCATTCGGCACCACCTGATGGACTTTTTGACCGTCCGCGAGGACACCACCGCAGCCCAGTTCCAGGCCATGGCCCGGGCTGCCATTGCAGACATCCGGTCCCGCGGGAAGCTGCCCATTCTGGTCGGTGGCTCGGGGCTGTATGTGCGGGCAGCCCTGGACGTGCTGGAATTCCCCGGAACCGACGCCAGCATCCGGGGCCGTCTGGAAGCGGAGCTCGACGACGGCGGGCTGGCACCGCTGGTGGCGCGCCTGGCGCTGGTGGACCCGATCTCGGCAGCCCGCGTCAGCGACGCCAAGCGCGTGATCCGCGCACTGGAAGTCCACGAGCTGACGGGCCGGCCGTTCAGCTCCTTCATGCCGGAACGCAACTACGTCCAGCCCACGGTGCAAATTGGGCTCAACGGCGACCGCGGAGGGCTCCACGAACGCCTTGCTGCCAGGGTGCACGGGATGGTGGCCTCGGGCCTGCAGGATGAAGTGGAGCGGCTCATTGCACAGGGGCTGCGTGAGGGCCGCACTGCCCGGAAGGCGCTTGGCTACCAGCAGTTCCTGCGCGTCATCGACGGTGACTCCACCATTTCAGCGGCGACCGAGCAAACCATCACGGCCACGCGCCAGTTCGCCCGGCGCCAACTCACCTGGTTTCGCGCCGACCCGCGCGTGCGGTGGCTGGACTGGTCGCAACGCGACCTGGTCGCAGCGGCGGCGGAGCTGGTGGGCCGGGTGCACGGTGGGCCGGACGCCTGAGGCGGTGTCCGGCGTCGGACATCATCTGCCCTAGGCTTGTTTCATGACTGAGACGCCTGCCCCCTTGACCGGACTTCGCTTTTCCAAGGGCCACGGCACCGGCAATGACTTTGTGCTGGTGGCGGACCCCGACGGCGAACGAGACATCGCCCCGGAACAGGTGGCGCAGCTGTGCGACCGCCACCGCGGCATTGGCGGCGACGGGCTGATCCGCGCCGTCCGCTCCGTGCACCTGCCCGAAGGTGCGGCGCTGCTGGAGCAGAACCCGGGGGCAGAATGGTTCATGGACTACCGCAACGGCGACGGCTCACTGTCGGAGATGTGCGGCAACGGCGTGCGCGTCTTTGTGCACTTCCTCATTGATCAGGGCCTGGCCGCGCTGGCGGAGGGGGAGGCGCTGACCATCGGCACCCGCGGCGGCGTCAAGGTGGTGGCGCGCACGGAGAACGGCTACCGCGTGGACATGGGCCCTTGGGAGTTCATCTTCCCGGCGCAGGCGCAGGAACGGGGCATGGATTCACTCGTGGACGCTGCCGGCCTGGACGTGGCCCGCCCGGCACTGTCGGTGAGCATGGGAAATCCGCACACCGTGGTGGCGCTGGCCGACCTCGCCGAGCTGGACGGCACGGTCCTTACGGTGGCCCCGTCCGTCACGCCGATCCCGCCGTACGGCACCAATGTGGAGTTTGCCGTGCCCGCCGAACCCCTTGTGACGGACGACGTCGGCAACATCACCATGCGCGTCCACGAACGTGGCGTGGGGGAGACCCTCTCCTGCGGCACGGGGGCTTGTGCAGCCGCCGCTGCCACGCGCTTTTGGGCCGGGAGCGACGCCCCGGACCTGTGGGCCGTTGCCGTGCCCGGAGGAACGGTCGGCGTGCGCTTTTTTCCCGGCCCGGACGGGCGCGAGCACGTTGAGCTCAGCGGGCCGGCCGCGATCGTGGCCGAGGGCGTGCTCGCGTAGTCCCCACTTGCCGGCCCGACAAATCGCTGCCGCGATTTCTCGGGAACCTGGCAAGCGTGGGCCCAGCACTCACGGGCTGTGGGCCCAAACTTCGGGTCAATGTCAATCGACGGCGCGATTTTTCGGGAACCTGGCAAGCGAGGGTGCCGACACTTGTGGGCCCAAACTTCGGATCAATGTCAATGTCAATCGCCGGCGCGATCCTGCGGCCGGGATACCTTCAGGACCCGAAACGCCTTGTGTGTGGAGTCGCGGGAGACCGTAAAACCGGCATCAGGGAAGCGCCCGGCCAGCTCCGTCGCCAGCCAGCGCTGCAGGGAATCCGAGCCCAGGTTTTTTTGTACAACCAGGTAGGCGGTGCCGCCGTCGGCCAGCCTGGGCAGCCACATCAGCAGGATTGAATGCAATTCCTCCTTGCCCACGCGGATGGGCGGGTTCGACCAGATGGTGTCGAAGCGCAGGGCGGGGTCCACGGCAACGGGCGTGGATGCATGGACGTTGCTCAGGCCCAGGGCCCTGGCGTTGTCGTTGGTCAGGTCAATGGAGCGTTCGTTGACATCCACGGCATAAACGGTGGCGGCGGGGGAACGCAGGGCCAGGGACAGTGCGATCGGGCCCCAGCCGCAACCCACGTCCAGCAGGTTTCCTGCAGTTGCCGGCGGCGGAGCTTCGTTCAGCAGGACAGTCGTGCCCTTGTCCACTCCGTCCGGGCTGAAGATTCCGCCGGCGGTTTGGAGCCTGCGTTCGGCGCCGGCTAAAAACACGGTGAGCGGACGCCGTTTCAGCGGCGTTGACGGCTGTGAACTGAAATAATGATCTGCACCCTGAGTACCCATAGTCCTGCCAGATTAGTGGGAATCGCGCGTAAGCGGTATTTGAGCACGCCCCGGGCCCTCCTCACGCCGTCGTGGCCGGCTTGCGGCAGCTTGTCCACACGGCGGTGCCGGCAAAGGTGTGCCTGTCGGCGCCCGGGACTAAGATTGGTATAACCGCCACTAAGGAGAACATGTCCAACCCATCTGCACCCCACGGTCCCGCCGACCACCACGATCCCCGCGGCAAATCCGCTGCAGGGCCCGCCGGGGATGGCAGTTCGGACCTCTCGGTCGCCGAGATCGAAGCCGTGATTGACCGCATTCTGGCCAAGGACGCCGCTGCCGGCCGGGCGGTCCGTGAGGAAGCAAGGGTCGACGCCGATGACCCCCAGTCCGCGGCGGGCACGACCCACCCCATTGTCGGCCGGGCGCAGGCGCTCTCCCAACTGAACTTCCAGCACAGCAGCTTTGACGGCGACCAGTCGGAACTGGCCGAACGCCATGCCCTGCGCCGCACCGCCGGGCTCTCCACCGAACTCGAAGATGTCACCGAGGTTGAATACCGCCAGCTGCGCCTGGAACGCGTTGTCCTGGCCGGTTTGTGGAGCGAAGGGACGATGGCCGACGCTGAAAATTCCCTGCGCGAACTTGCCGCCCTGGCCGAGACTGCCGGCTCGGAAGTCCTTGACGGGCTCGTGCAGCGCCGGGCGAAGCCGGACCCGGCCACGTACCTCGGTACGGGCAAGGCGCAGGAACTCAAGGACATTGTGCACGCCACCGGGGCCGACACGGTGATCATCGACGGCGACCTTGCCCCGTCCCAGCGGCGCACACTTGAAGAGGTTGTCAAGGTCAAGGTCATCGACAGGACCGCCCTGATCCTGGACATCTTTGCCCAACACGCCCAGTCCCGTGAGGGCCGGGCCCAGGTGGAGCTGGCGCAGATGGAATACCTGCTCCCGCGCCTGCGCGGCTGGGGTGAATCCATGTCCCGCCAGGCGGGTGGCCGAGTTGGCGCGGCCGGCGGCGGCATCGGCTCCCGCGGCCCCGGTGAAACCAAGATGGAACTGGATCGGCGGAAAATCCGCACCCGCATGGCCAAGCTACGCCGTGAAATTGCCGCCATGAAGCCCGCCAGGGAGACCAAACGGGCCAACCGCAAGCGCAACTCCGTGCCCTCCGTCGCCATCGCCGGCTACACGAACGCCGGCAAGTCCTCGCTGCTGAACCGGCTCACCGACGCCGGTGTGCTCGTGGAAAACGCCTTGTTCGCCACCCTGGACCCCACGGTGAGGAAGACGGAAACGGCCGACGGCCTGGGCTACACCCTCGTGGACACCGTCGGCTTCGTCCGCTCCCTTCCCACGCAGCTGGTGGAAGCGTTCCGCTCCACCTTGGAAGAGGTGGCCGACGCCGACCTCATCCTGCACATTGTGGACGCCTCCCACCCGGACCCGGAAGGACAGATTGCGGCCGTCCGGACGGTGTTTGCCGAGGTAGGCGCCCTGAAGATTCCCGAAATCATCATCCTGAACAAGGCCGACATCGCCGATCCCTTCGTGGTGGAACGCCTGCGTCAGCGAGAGGGGCGCACGGTGCTGGTCTCCGCACGCACCGGCCAGGGGATTGACGAGCTGCTGGCCGCCATCAGCGAGGCCATTCCGCGGCCCAGCGTTGCACTGACACTGCTCATTCCCTACGACCGCGGCGACGTGCTGAACCGCCTCCACCGCAGCGACGCCGAGATCGTCAGCGTGGAACACGGTGAACACGGCACCGTGGCCAGGGTCCGGGTCCGCGAAGACCTGGCCAACGAGGTCGAGCCTTTTGTCCAGCATGGGTGAGGCGGCGGCCACCGCGGAAGTTGACGAACACGCTGATGACACTGGCGCCCTGACGGCGCAGGCCCTGGAATTGTTGGATAGCGCCGTCGCAGCCATGGGCGGGCAGCGCCGCGAGGGCCAGCATGAAATGGTGCGGCGCGTGGTTGCCTCCATTGAAAGCGGGGACCACCTGCTGGTGCAGGCGGGCACAGGCACCGGCAAGTCGCTGGCATATCTGATTCCCTTGATCGTGCATTCACTGACCAGCGACAAGCCGTCCGTGGTGGCCACGGCCACGCTTGCCCTGCAGGCCCAGATTGTGGGCCGGGACGTGCCCCGGCTGCTGGCCGCGTTGGAGCCGCTGCTGCCGCGGCCCATCGATGTCGCGCTGGTCAAGGGACGCAGCAACTATGTGTGCAAGCACAAGCTTGGCGGCGGGTTCCCGTCCGAGGACTCCTCCGAAGGTGCCCTGTTCAACCTGGGTGAGGACTCCAGTGTGGTGCACCTGCCCGGTGCCAAGGCGGGCCCCTCCTCGCCTCTGGGCCGTGAGGTGGTGCGGCTGCGGGAATGGGCCGAGGAAACCCAGACGGGCGACCGAGACGAACTCCTGCCCGGTGTCACCGACAAGGCCTGGCGACAGGTGTCCGTCACGTCCATGGAGTGCCTGGGCGCGCAAAAATGCCCGTTGGCGGAGGTTTGCTTTTCCGAACTGGCACGCGCCAAGGGCGGGGAGGCTGACATTGTCGTAACCAACCACGCCATGCTCGCGATCAGTGCCTTTGAGGGCATCGCCGTGCTGCCCGACTACGACATCGTGGTGGTGGACGAGGCCCACGAACTTCAGGACCGGGTCACCGGCGCCGTGACTGGACAGCTGTCCGTGCAGATGGTCCAGGCTGCCGCCTCGAGCACACGCAAGCACACCGGCGTGTCCGTGGATGCCCTCCACGCAGCCGCGACGGCTCTTGACATGGCATTCGCAGGCACGGCTTCCGGGCTGCTGCCCAACGGGCTCAACGAGGAACATACCGCCGCCGTTGCACAGTTGCGCGACGCAACGCGGGTTGCGTTGTCCGACTCCAAGCCCGACGGCGGCGCGGCGGCCGACGGTGGCAGATCCATCGCCAGGTCCCGGCTGAACCTGATCTTTGACCTGTGTGAACGGCTGCTGACCGCATGGGACGCGCGGGAGGTGGTGTGGGCCTCGCGCACCGGCACGTTTGCGCCGGGAAAGGGCTATCAGAAGGCGGACGAGAGCGAGCCGCCCGTGATCAACATCGCCCCGCTCAGCGTGGCAGGCAAACTCCGGGAGGGTCTCTTTGCCGACCATACCGTGGTGCTCACCTCCGCCACCCTCGCCATTGGGGAGTCCTTCCAGGCCACGGCCGGCGGCCTGGGCCTGCTGGGTGCCAACGCCCCCGCCTGGACCGGAGCCGACGTCGGCTCCCCGTTCGACTACCCCAAGCAGGGCATGCTGTACGTAGCATCGCACCTGGCCAAGCCCGGTTTCGGCAATTCCCCCGAACAGCTGGCAGAGCTCGAAGCCCTCATCACTGCCGCCGGCGGCGGCACCCTGGCCCTGTTCTCTTCGCGGAGGGCGGCCGAGGATGCTGCGGAAAAGCTGCGCAAAAAGCTTCAGGTCAAGATCCTGTGCCAGGGCGACTCTTCCATGGCCGGTCTGATCAAGGAGTTCTCGGACGAGCCGGACACCTGCTTGTTCGGCACCATGTCACTGTGGCAGGGGGTTGATGTCCAGGGGGCCTCGTGCCGGCTGGTGGTCATTGACAGGATCCCGTTCCCGCGGCCGGACGATCCCCTCGTGACGGCGCGCGCCCGTGCCGTGGCCCAAAGCGGCGGTGACGGCTTCATCGCCATCTCGGCCACCCATGCCGCCATCCGGCTGGCGCAGGGCGTGGGCCGGCTGATCCGCTCCAGCAGCGACCGCGGTGTGGTGGCAGTCCTGGACTCGCGGTTGGCCAACGCCAGCTACGGAGGATTCCTGCGCGCCGCACTGCCCCCGTTCTGGTCCACCAAGGACCGCGCCGTGGCCCTGTCGGCGCTCCAGAGGCTGTCCGGGAAGTAACTGAGCCGCAAAATGCGCCCCGCCGAACGGCGGGGCGCATTTGTTTGGGCTGCTTACAGGCTGCGCAGGACTGAAACAACCTTCCCCATGACCGTGGCTTCGTCGCCGAGGATGGGTTCATAGCGCGTGTTCTGTGGCAGCAGCCAGGTATGGCCGTCGCGCTGGCGGAAGGTCTTTACTGTGGCTTCGTCTTCGAGCAGGGCTGCGACAATGTCCCCGTTGTTGGCTGTGTTCTGGCGGCGGATCACCACCCAGTCACCGTCGCAGATGGCGGCGTCAATCATGGAATCACCCGCAACCTTGAGCATGAACAGTTCGCCGCTGCCCACAATTTGGCGGGGGAGCGGCATGATGTCGTCCACCACCTGGTCCGCCAGGATAGGCCCGCCGGCTGCGATCCGGCCAACAAGGGGCACGAACGCGGTGTCCGAGGAACTGCTCAGCTGGGCGAAGTTGAGTCCGTTGGAGCTGCGGAGCTGATCCGGTGAGTTGACGCCTTCAATTTCGACGACGCCGTTGTCGAGCACCAGGGGGATCAACACTTCCATGGCGCGGGGACGCTTGGGATCCCGGCGCAGGTAGCCGTGCCGTTCCAGCTGCGTGAGCTGGTGGGTGACGCTGGAGAGGCTGGCCAGCCCCACGTCGTCGCCAATTTCACGCATGGACGGCGGATAGCCCTTGTTGGCGATCGAGCGTTGGATGCATTCGAGAATCTTCTTCTGCCGCACCGTCAGCCCCTTCATTCCTGCCCGGCTGGCGGCCTGTGGGATTCGATGCGGAGGGTCTGGTAGAGCCATGTTCCTCGGTCCTTTCTGCGCATGCAACCAAAAATGTCAGTGCCTGCTGGTGGACTGCTCTTGGTAGCGAATCCTGTCCCTCAAGATTAAGCCCCACACGAACAAATTTCAAACATTTGTTCGATCGAGTCTTGGCAAGAGTCGTTAATAGATGCTAAAACTAATACAAGAACGTTAGAACATACGTTCTATCGAACAGAGTGCACATGAAGTTTAGCCCCGCAAAAGGTTTGCAGTCCCGCCCCGGCGGGAACCGGCAGGGTGAAACCCCAAGGTGTGAAAGGAACGAAGTCATGAGTGCATTGGTGATTTCCGCGGCAGTCCCCGCCTTCAGGGCAGGGACCGTCCGCCCCGCAACAAACCGCCCCGGAACGCTTCAGCCACTGCGGCTGACCCGCCGCGGCCGCATGCTGCTCCTGGGCATTCCGGCGCTGGCGCTAGCGGCTGTGCTGGTTATCTCCCTGCTTGCAGTCCTTCTCGGCTCCCTGGCCAGTCCGGCCAACGCGGCCACCAGGTACAGTCCGGTGGACATGGCCAGTTACGCCGCCCCCGTGACGGTGCTCCAGGGCGAGAGCCTCTGGTCAATTGCCGCCGTCAGCGACCCCACCCGCGACGTCCGCGATGTGGTGGCTGAGATTGTGGCCTTGAACGAATTGGATACCGGGGTCCTGCAGGCCGGACAGCAGCTGTACGTGCCGCTGCCCAAGTAGTCCCCACGCCCTCCCACCGCTCGCAATCCCCAGCCGCTCCCACCACTCGCAAGCTCCCGGCGGGGCCCCCGCGGCCGTGGGCCCCCGCGGCGGGTCCCTCGGGCGCGTGAGCCCACCGTTAGCAGATTCGTGGCGGCATGGGGCGTCACAAGTTCATTTTCGCCGGCCATGCAACTTAAACTGAGGGCATGGACCAGTTTGAACGCCTCAGCCAGTTACCGCTTCGCGACGATTTGCGCGGCCAGCACCCCTATGGCGCGCCGCAGCTGGACGTTCCCATTTTGCTGAACGTCAATGAAAACACTTTTGGGGTGCCGCTGGACGCCAAGGAAGCCATCCTGAAGGCGGTGGCGGATGAACTTGACGGCCTCAACCGCTATCCCGACCGCGAGTTCACTGAACTGCGCCGGGCGCTGGCCGCTTATCTTGGCCATGGCCTCGTGGCGGAGAACATCTGGGCGGCCAATGGGTCCAATGAGGTCCTCCAGCAACTGCTGCAAGCCTTCGGCGGACCCGGGCGCATCGCCATGGGCTTCCCGCCCACATATTCGATGTATCCGCTGCTGGCCAGCGGCACCGGTACGGCCTACGCCGCCGGGGTCCGGGGAGCCGGATTTAGCCTCTCGGCGCAGTCGGCGGGCGAACAGGTTCAGGCGCTGGCCCCCAACGTCGTGTTCCTCTGTTCGCCCAACAACCCCACGGGAACGGTGCTTGGCCTGGACGTCGTGGAGGCAGTCTACGAGGCCGGGGAGGCGTCCTCGGCCATTGTCATAGTTGACGAAGCCTATGCGGAGTTCGCCCATGCCGGCACGCCGAGCGCCCTGAACCTGCTGGAGGGCCGCCCCCGCCTGGTGGTCTCCCGAACCATGAGCAAGGCCTTCGCGCTGGCCGGCGCACGCGTGGGCTACCTGGCATCGGCCCCTGAAGTCACCGACGCGATCCGCCTGGTCCGCCTGCCGTACCACCTCTCCGCCATCACCCAGGCCACCGCCGTTGCAGCCCTGAGAAATTCGGACGCACTCCTGGCCAACGTTGAAGCCATCAAGGTTCAGCGCGACCGCATCGTGGACGAACTGGGGCAGATGGGTCTCCGGCCAGCCCCGTCGGACTCCAATTTCGTCCTCTTCGGCGGTATGGCAGACCCCTCATCCGTGTGGGAGAAGCTATTGGCAGACGGGGTGCTGATCCGTGATGTCGGCATCCCCGGCCACCTGCGTGTCACTGCCGGCACGGAGGCTGAAACCAGCGCGTTCCTCAACGGGATGCGCGACATCCTGGCGAAGTAGCGCGGCCCGGACACGAAGCAGCGCGGTTCGAATAACCGGAGCCGCGCCCAGGGGCCGTGGGCGCAGAGCGGGCCGCTTTGGGCGGATGCGTCCACTCTCTCCTAAACTGTTGGTACACCATCACCAAAGTTGCGCGCGCCATGCCCTGCCCGGCATGGGCGGCCAACGAACCGAAGGACCGATAGAACAATGACCGAGAACAGCCCGCAGCCCGGCCAGGGACGCACGGCACGCCTGGAACGCGCCACGAGCGAATCCAGCGTGCTGGTCGAGATCAACCTGGACGGCACCGGGGTGTCAGACATTGACACCTCCGTGCCGTTTTACGACCACATGCTCACGGCGCTGTCCAAGCACTCGCTGATTGACATGAAGGTCAAGGCCACCGGGGACACCCACATCGACGCCCACCACACGGTGGAGGATGTGGCGATCTCCCTCGGCGAGGTGCTGCGCGAGGCGCTCGGCAACAAGGCAGGGATCCGCCGCTTCGGCGAGGCCACCATTCCGCTGGACGAGGCCCTGGCGAACGCCGTGGTCGACGTTTCCGGACGGCCCTACCTGGTCCATAGCGGCGAACCTGCTGGCCAGGAGTATCACTTGATCGGCGGCCACTTCACCGGTTCGCTGACACGCCACGTGTTTGAGGCCATCACCTTGCACGCACAAATCTGCCTCCACATGACGGTCATAGCGGGCCGGGACCCCCACCACATTGTGGAAGCCCAGTTCAAGGCCTTCGCACGGGCACTGCGTTCGGCCATTGAAAACGACCCCCGCGTTACCGGAATCCCGTCCACGAAGGGCCTTTTGTGAGCAGCGGGGCGGCAACCGGCACCGGTCCGGCAGGACAACCCACCGTCACGGTCCTGGACTACGGCTCCGGAAACGTGCGTTCGGCGGTCCGCGCCCTGGAAAGGGCCGGCGCCAAGGTGACGTTGAGCGCCAGGCCCGACGACGTCTTGGGCGCAGACGGCCTCGTGGTGCCCGGCGTCGGCGCTTTCGGCTCCGTCATGGCGGAGCTGAAAAGCGTTGATGCCATCCGCATGATTGGCCGCCGAGTGGCGGGGGGACGACCGGTGCTGGGCATTTGTGTGGGCCTGCAGGTGCTCTTTGAGGCCGGCGTGGAACACGGCGTCCGCGAAGAAGGCATGGGGGAATGGCCCGGGACGGTGGAGCTGCTGCCTGCCGATGTGGTTCCGCACATGGGGTGGAACACCGTGAAGGCCGCGGAGGGTTCCATCCTGTTCAACGGTGTGGAGAACGAGCGTTTTTACTTTGTGCATTCCTACGGCGTGCAAAGCTGGGACTTTGATGTCATCCAGCCGAAGATGAAACCGCCTGCGGTCACCTGGTCTGAACACGGTGCGCCGTTCATTGCCGCCGTGGAAAACGGCCCGCTGTGCGCAACGCAGTTTCACCCGGAAAAGTCCGGGGACGCCGGGGCGCGCCTGCTGCGCAATTGGGTGCAGTCCCTGAAGGGGGACAGGGACTAGATGTACTCGCTGCTCCTCATGGCACTGGGCGGTCTGCTCCTTGGCGGCGCCTACACGTTCTACCAGCAAAAAACCGCCCGCTGGATTCCCATCAGCTTTGTCTTTCTCGCCGTCATGTCGCTCATCGCGGCCTACCTGTTCACCCTTCAGGGCTGAGACGCCCGTACCGCCCGCCCCACCACCAACACGTTGAGGACCCGATGACCACCACCGCCTCCATCCTGGAACTTCTGCCCGCTGTTGACGTCGCTGACGGCCAGGCCGTCCGCCTCGTCCAAGGCGAAGCCGGCTCCGAAACCAGCTACGGCTCACCCCTTGAAGCCGCGTTGAACTGGCAGAACGACGGCGCCGAGTGGGTCCACCTCGTGGATCTGGACGCCGCCTTCGGACGCGGCTCCAACCTGGCACTGCTGCGTGAAGTGGTCCAGGCCCTCGACGTGAAGGTGGAGCTGTCCGGCGGCATCCGCGACGACGCCTCATTGGAAGGCGCCTTGGAACTGGGTGCCGCCCGCGTTAACCTGGGCACCGCGGCACTGGAAAACCCGGAGTGGACCGCCCGGGCCATCGAACGCTTCGGTGACAAGGTCGCCGTCGGCCTCGACGTGCGCGGCACCACCCTGGCCGGCCGCGGCTGGACGAAGGAAGGCGGGGACCTCTGGGAAGTCCTGGCCCGCCTGGAGGACGCCGGCTGTGCCCGCTACGTCGTCACCGACGTCACCAAGGACGGCACCCTGCGCGGCCCGAACGTGGAACTGCTGCGGGAAATGTGCGAACGGACTTCAAAACCCGTGATCGCCTCAGGGGGCATATCAAGTCTGGATGACCTGCGCGTACTGCGGGGGCTGGTGGCCGGCGGCGTCGAGGGTGCCATCGTTGGCAAGGCCCTCTACGCGGGCAAGTTCACGCTGCCCCAGGCCCTCGACGTTGCCGGACGCCGCTAAACACCATGACTGAAATGCCCCACAAGCAACTTCCCGCACACATCGCCGCTGCGCTTGCCGGCGCCGGCGGAACAACGGACTCGGCCGGCCAGCCATGGGCGGGCAGGGAATTGCCGGACGGGGAGAAATACCACAACTTTGACGCCGACGACGGCGGCATGGATTCCCGCTTGGAGGCTGCGTTTGGGCGGCTGGCCGGGGGAGGCGGCTCCGAAGCGGATGTTGTCGCGGCGCTGGCGCAGGCGCGGGTGTTCATTCCCATCGTGGCGCAGCTGGCCGAACAAGTCGTGGGCGAAAACGGGCTGGCCTCCGACAAGGAGTCGGACATGGCGCTTGTCACCGTCCAGGCGCCGGACGGACGCCGGGCACTGCCGGCGTTCACCCATGCCGCGGCCTTGTCCAACTGGCATCCTGAGGCCCGCCCCGTGGCAGTCTATGCCGCCAGGGCCGCACTGTCCGCCGTGGCGGAGGAAGCGCAACTGCTGGTGCTGGACCCCGGAAGCGACAGGCCGTTTGTGGTGCGCCGGCCCGCCATGTGGGCCCTTGCCCAGCAGCAGGACTGGCAACCCAGCTATGGGGACCCAGTCGTTATGCAGGTATTGGAGGACTCCCTGGCGTCCGCCGGAAATCCGGCCATTCTGGGTATTTCCGCAAGCGCCGGGAAGGGGATCGAATCCCTCTGGGACCAAAATATACGACCGTCTGGACGGATAATGGCAGGCGGCGGTGCCGGACCGGAGCTGGCCGTCTCCATTGCCCTGCAACCGGGGCTTGACCAACCGGCAGTGGAGGGTGTCCTCTACTCCCTGCAGACATATTGGGCCGGGAACGAATACTTTGCGCGGGCCGTTGATTCCGTCCAGATACGGTTGCTCCATCCCGGCCCCAACACTTAACCCTCGGCAGGGACGGGACCGGGATAGGGGAGTTCGCGCGCGAATTCGACGTCGTTTGGCACGGCAGCCCCTTGGCCCGGACCTGCCACTGCACAGTCGACGCGCCGCCGGAGCGCGTGAACTGCTAGTTGACTGCGCCGGTGAACTTCTCGCCCGGACCCTTGCCCGGTGCGTCCGGGAATTCCGAGGCTTCACGGAACGCGAGCTGCAGGGAGCGGAGGCCGTCGCGCAACGGTCCGGCATGCTGGCTGCCGATCTCCGGGGCGGCGGCGGTGACGAACCCGGCCAGTGCGGTGATCAGCTTGCGGGCCTCGTCCAGGTCCTTCAGGTCCTCAGCGTCGGGGCCGGCGGCGAGGCCGCACTTGACGGCGGCGGCGCTCATGAGATGGACGGCGGCGGTCGTGATGACCTCAACGGCCGGTACTTCGGCGATGTCGCGTACCACTGACGCCGCTTCGGCATCGCCGAGCGACTCCTCCGGTGCGGTCTCGAAGCTGTGGCGGGTGTCCGAATTATTATCTGAGCTACTCATACTGCTAAGCTTGTCACAGACCGACTGAGTGCAGTTACTTGAACGGGGCGCAAACCCCGTGATTTTCTACGCATTCAGTTTGCAAGTGGAGTCCTCTCCCACCTTTCGACCCAGCAATGGCGTTGTCTGGTTTTGGTTGGTGCCTTTCATGTGAAGGCTGGCCGCACCCCTGCGATGGGCGCCGCGGCACCAACCCTTCGAGGCCTCCGATTGCATCAGCGATGGGAGGCCTTCTTCTGTTGCTGATGGCGCACACATTTCTCATGACAACAGGAGTTACACATTAGCGAGCCACGCATCAATGATCGTATCCGCGTCCCTGAGGTGCGGTTGGTTGGGCCGGCAGGCGAACAGGTTGGGATCGTCCGCATTGAGGATGCCCTCCGTTTGGCTGCCGAGTCGGACTTGGATCTGGTTGAGGTAGCACCGACGGCCAAGCCGCCGGTGTGCAAACTGATGGACTTCGGTAAGTACAAGTACGAGGCCGCCGTCAAGGCGCGTGAAGCCCGGAAAAACCAGACGAACACCGTTCTGAAGGAAATCCGCTTCCGTCTCAAGATCGACAAGCACGACTACGAGACCAAGCGCGGCCATGCCCTGCGCTTCCTCGGCACCGGCGACAAAGTCAAGGCCATGATTCAGTTCCGCGGCCGTGAGCAGCAGCGTCCGGAGATGGGCATCCGCCTGCTCCAGAAGTTCGCTGAAGACGTTGCCGAGGTTGGCATCATCGAGTCGAGCCCCCGCATTGACGGCCGCAACATGGTCATGGTCATCGGGCCCTTGAAGAATAAGGCCGAAGCGAAGGCGGAGGCGCGCCGCGAACAGCAGCGCGCCGACGCCAAGGCACACAACGAGGCGGTCGCCAATGGCACGGCCCGCGTTGATGTGGACCGCGAGAACAAGGCGCCCATGACGCAGTCCCTGGCAGACCTCCTGCCTGAAGGCCTGCACCTGAATGACGACGCCGGGGCTCCCGCCGCCAGCGTCGCCACGGTACCGGCCGAACCTCCCGTCGAGACAACCGCCCCCGCCGCCGCGGAGGAGGCGCCCAAGGCCAGCGTGCCCGCAGCAACGCAAGCGCCCGCCGTCGAGCCTGCACCCAGGGCGGCAGCCAAGGCACCCGCCGCAGCGAAGGCGCCGGCCGCCGCCAAGGCTCCCGAGGTGAAGGCCCCGGTTGCCAAGGCACCCGCCGCAGTGAAGGCGCCGGCCGCCAAGCCGGTAGTCGCAAAGCCTGTAGTCGCGCCGAAGCCGGTTGCTGCCAAGCCGATCCCGATGCCCAAGCCCATGGCCAAGCCGGTTGTCAAGCCTGCAGCCAGGCCCGCCGCGAAAGCGGCAGCCAAGCCGGCCGCAAAGCCTGCCTCTGCAAAGAGCACGGCTGCGACCGACACCAAAGACTCAGCTGAATAGGGTTTGACCCTTTTTCAGCGGTGAAAGTACACCCCCACAGTGACCCAACCGGTCGCTGCAAGAGAACCACAGGCAGCGCCGGTGGATACGTAAGGAGACAGGTCCTCATGCCTAAAATGAAGACACACAGTGGTGCAAAGAAGCGATTCAAGCTCACCGGTTCCGGTAAGCTTCAGCGCCAGCAGGCCAACCGCCGCCACTACCTGGAGCACAAGTCCTCCAGCTTGAAGCGCCGCCTCAAGGGAGACCTCACGGTCGCCAAGGCTGATGTGCGTAACATCAAAAAGATGCTCGGCATCTAATTTCGCAAGTCAATCGGTGTCATTCCCAGTCCTGGGTCTAACACCAATCCAAAAAAAGCCTTCCCCGGCATGATTGGCTTGGGATCTTTAAAATTGAAGGAGTACGCACGTGGCACGTGTGAAGCGGGCGGTAAACGCCCACAAAAAGCGTCGGGTTATTCTTGAGCGCGCAAAGGGTTACCGCGGACAGCGTTCTCGCCTGTACCGCAAGGCCAAAGAGCAGCTGCTGCACTCGTTTGTGTACAGCTACGGCGACCGCCGCAAGCGCAAGGGTGACTTCCGCCGCCTCTGGATTCAGCGCATCAACGCTGCATCCCGCGCCAACGGCCTGACGTACAACCGCCTGATCCAGGGCTTGAAGGCCGCTCAGATCGAGGTTGACCGCCGCATGCTGGCCGACCTGGCCGTGAACGACGCCGGTGCTTTCGCTGCACTGGTGAAGCTCGCCAAGGCGGCACTGCCGGCAGACACCTCCGCGCCGGCGGCAAAGTAGGACTGTTTTGAACGGAACCGTGCGTTCCGTATTCGTGATGGCGGACTGCTAAAGTCCTAAGCATGAGTGAACCCGGGCGCCCGCCAGTTGATGCAATGACCAATCCTCGAGCAGATCGAGTGAGGGATGTTGCAAAGCTGGCAGGGCGCTCGGGCCGTTTAAAGCGCCGTCAGTTCTTTGTTGAGGGCCCGCAGGGCGTGCGCGAGGCCCTGCGGGCGCACCGCGACTGCCTTGACGCCGGCGGCAGTCCCATCATCGAGGCGGTCTACGCCACCGTGGAATGCCTCAAGCGCCAGCCTGAGCTGATGGAACTGGCTTCCCATCCAGTTGCCAGGCTGCAAATACGCATTGCCAGCGACCTGGTGCTCTCCGCCATGACGGACACCGTCGCCCCGCAGGGCATCGTGGCCGTGTGCAATTTTGTGGACGTGCCGCTGGCGGAAGTGCTCGCTGCCAAGCCGAAGCTGATTGCCATGCTGTGCCGCGTACAGGATCCGGGCAACGCCGGAACCGTGCTGAGGGCCGCCGACGCAGCCGGCGCTGACGCCGTCATCTTCTCCAGCTCAAGCGTGGACATTTACAACCCCAAGGCCGTTCGCTCCACCGCCGGTTCGCTGTTTCACCTGCCGGTTGTCCGGGGCGTGGAGCTGCCGGACGTGGTTGCCGCGGCGAAGTCGGCCGGCCTCGGCGTTCTCGCGGCGGACGGCTACGGCCTGCTGAACCTTGACCTGCTGCAGGACGAAAGTGCGGCCCGGGCGTTTGAGCAGCAGATCCCCGACTCCCAATATGTGCTGGAGGACCCCACGCTCTGGCTTTTCGGCAATGAGGCGCAGGGGCTGGCCGGGGAGGAAAAGGCCTTGGCGGACCACCGCGTGGCAGTGCCGGTCTACGGCGAGGCCGAGTCCTTGAACCTGGGCACCGCAGCCACCGTTTGCTTGTACGCCAGTGCGCGGGCCCAGCGCCGCGTGGGCTGAAGCACTGCCCAGCGCAGCGCGGGCCGACGTGGGGCTCAGCTGACCCGGGCCGACGTGCGGCGCAGCGGACCGGGGCGCCAGCGGGCCGGCGCAGCGGACCCGGGCCGCCAGGCGACAGGCCGGGTCGTTGCTACGCAACGGGTAGCATCCTTGCAGGACAATGTGTCCAGGGAACATCGTCATGTCCCCACCATGAAGACGCACCATTTGAGGGGAATCCATCGTGGCTCACGGAGGCGGCAACAAAGCGATCATCGCGGCGCTGGCAGCGAACTTGTCCATTGCAGTATTGAAATTTCTGGCCTACCTGCTGACGTTGTCATCGTCCATGCTGGCCGAATCCATCCACTCGCTGGCCGATTCGGGAAACCAGCTGCTTCTCCTTGTCGGCGGCAAGCGTGCCAAACGGCAGGCAAGCCCCGAGCACCCCTTCGGATACGGCCGCGAGCGTTATGTGTACGCGTTCCTGGTGTCCATTATCCTGTTTAGCGTCGGCGGCGTGTTTGCGCTCTATGAGGCGTATTCGAAATGGAAGCACCCCCACGGAATGGAACCGCAGTGGGCCTGGGTGCCGCTGGTGGTGTTGCTTGGATCGATCCTGTTGGAAGGCAATTCCTTCCGTACGGCCATCAAGGAGTCCAACGTCACCCGCGGGTCCAAGAGCTGGGGACAGTTCATCAGGACGGCCAAGGCCCCCGAACTTCCCGTGGTGCTGCTGGAAGATTCGGCGGCTTTGCTGGGCCTGCTCTTCGCCTTGTTTGGGGTCACCATGACTATCGTGACCGGGAACGGCCACTGGGACGCTGCTGGCACAGGGCTGATTGGCCTGCTGCTGGTGGCCGTAGCCATCATTTTGGCTGTGGAAACCAAGTCCCTGCTGCTGGGGGAGTCGGCCACGGAGGAGGACGTCCGCGCCATCGAGACGGCCCTGGTGGGCCCGGGCGTTAGCGGCATCATCCACCTGAAGACGCTGCACTTGGGGCCGGAAGAACTTCTTGTGGCCGCCAAGATTGCCGTCGAGGAGACGGAGACCGGGGCGCAGATCGCCGCCGCCATCGACGCCGCCGAAAGGCGTGTGCGCGCAGCCGTTCCGATCGCCAGGGTCATCTACCTGGAACCGGACATCTACTCCGCCGCAGCCACCCCGGCGTCACCCCAGCCCTGAGTCCAACCCGCATCTGAGCCGCAATAGGGGCTGGAAAATCGCCCGGACGCGGTAATTTTCAGCCTCTTGCGGCGCAGAAGTTATAGAGCGCGACGGCGCGACGGTCACCGTGGGGTGCGGGCGCCGCTGCGCTTTTCGAGCAGTCCGCTCACGAGTGCCAGGCCCAGGCCGAGAACGGCCAGCACGGCGCCCAACATGGCAGGAGCCGTGAATCCCCAGCCCCAGGAAATGACCAGCCCGCCGGCAAAGGCGCCAAGGGCGTTGGCCATGTTCAATGCCGAGTGGTTCAGCGAGGACGCCAGGGTTGGGGCGCCGGGGGAAACATCCAGCAGCCGGGTCTGCAGCGACGGGATCAGCATGGACCCGGAGGCGCCGATGATGAAGATCATGACCAGTGCAAGCCATTGGATGTGGACGGTGAAGGTGTAGGTCACCAGCATGGCTGCGATGAAGGCCATGACGATGTAGATGCTGCCCAGCACGGACCAGTCCGCCAGCTTTCCGCCCACAAAGCTGCCGGCGACCATGCCCAGGCCATACAGGCCCACAATGACCGGCAGGAACTCTGCCGGGAACCCGGCGACTTCGGTCATGGTGTTGGCCACGTAGGTGTAGACGGCGAAAAACCCGCCGAAGCCCACCACGCCGACCAGCAGGGTCAGCCAGACCTGGCCCGTCTTCAGGGCGCTCAACTCCCGGCGCAGGCTGGCATCCGGGTGTGCCTTCTGGGGCGGGATGACCACGGCGATGAAGGCGATGGTCACCAGCCCGATGAAGGCAACGAGGATAAACATCAGCCGCCAGCCGAACTGCTGGCCCACCAACGTGGCCAGCGGCACGCCCACCACGTTTGCAACGGCCAGGCCCATCATGACCATGGCAATGGCCCGCCCGCGCTTGGTGGGCGACACCAGGGAGGCCGCCAGGACGGCGGCCACGCCAAAGTAGGCCCCATGGGGCAGGCCGGCAACAAAGCGGGTCACTATCAAGGTGGTGTAATCCTGGGCGAAGAACGATGACAGGTTACCCAAGGTGAACAACGCCATGAGGGCCAGCGCCAGGGTTTTGCGCGGCCACTTGGCACTGATCGCCACCAGCAGGGGGGCGCCGACTACCACGCCCAGGGCATAGGCGGAGATGACATGTCCGGCCTCGGGGACGGAGACTCCCACGCCCTCGGCGACGTTGGGCAGCAGACCCATCATGGCAAATTCGGTGGTGCCGATGCCGAATCCGCCAATGGCCAGGGCAAAGATGGCCCAGGCTGCGGCGTTCGGTGTGGCGGGCCTTGTGGCCCGCAGGGTGCTCGTGGTGGTCATGACGCAGTCTCCCACTGGGTATGTTCGCCGCTGCGCAAAGGCTGGCAGGCGGGCGGAGCTGCTGCTTGGAGCGCAGGCAACGGGGCCGCTAAAAAGGTGGACAAGACGGCGCTGTCCGCATCCAGTCTAGTTGTGCCTATGCTGGGTCCGTGACAAAAAGTAAACAAATTGTGGGTGCGGCCCTTGTCGACTCCCTGACCCGGCCCACCCGGCTTTTGGCCGCCCGGCGGACGGCGCCACCGGAATTCGCCGGCATGTGGGAATTCCCAGGCGGCAAGGTGGAGACCGGCGAAAACGCCGAGGAGGCGCTGCACCGCGAGCTCGCCGAGGAGCTTGGTGTTTCGGTCCGCCTGGGCGCTGAGTTGGAAGGCCCGACGCCGGATGGCTGGCCCTTGAGCATTAAGGCCGCCATGCGCGTGTGGCTGGCCCTGGTGACTGCCGGCTCGCCGGAACCCCTGGAGGACCACGACGAACTGCGCTGGGTGGAGTTGGGCGGAACGGAAGTGTTGGCGCTGTCGTGGATCCCGGCCGACCTGCCCATTGTGCAGGCGCTGAAGCGCCTGAACACACCGGGCTGAGGGTATTGGAAATGGCGGCCCCTGTGCCAGACTGGGGGTTACCCAAAAGCTCAAGGAGGTTGTGCAGTGACATCGTCCGAGAACCACAACGATTCAGTCCCGGCAGAGGCCGGCGGTGCCAGTGAAGAAACGAAGGAAAAGTTTCGCCAGGCGCTGGAGAACAAGAAGAACCAACACCACGGGAGCGTGGAGGCCTCCAACGGTGCCAAGATCAACGCGCAGCATGGAGCCGCACAGCACAAGCGCGAATTCCGCCGCAAGAGCGGATAGGCGCGGGCTCCCACAGTTGCCGGACCGCCTGCGGTGTGGCAATTGCCTAACCGGCAGTTTCTAAAATAGGGTGGGCGCAGATTCAGCAAGGGCAGGGGCACTCACGGTGGCCCCTGCCCTTTGTGCGGGCGAATCCTGTGCGGACCGATGTTGCTGCCCGGACCGGCTTGGCTGAGCGGGGGAACCGTCGAGCCGCGCCGGCGTCCGGTGCCCGGACTGCGACTGTCCAGACTCTGTCTGCTCCGACCAGGGCTCCCCGGACTGCGACTGTCCAGACTCTGTCTGCTCCGACGGTGACTGCCCCGACCTGGATGTCCCGGATGGCAGGCTGCCGGCGGGGTAGCTGGCTTCTTCCCGGCGGGGATCATGGATGAACCCGGCGGAGCCAGCAAAGCCGTGGCGCCGCTTGGCTTCATTCACGCGGGCCGCCAGCCACTGCCTGTACTCCTTGCCGGCATAGGAGCCCTGGCCGTACAGCCGCTGGTAGCGGCCCACCAGGGTGGGATGCTCCCGGGCCAGCCACTGCATAAACCATTCTCGGGTGCCGGGGCGCAGGTACAGGGCTCCGGCACTGACGCCAGTGGCTCCGGCACGGGCAAGAGCCGCGAACAAGGTGTCCAGGGCTTCCTCGGAGTCCGTCAGCCACGGCAGGATGGGCATGGCCATCACCCCGCACGGCAGTCCGGCGTCGCGCAGCTTGCTGACCAGGGCCAGCCGCGCCTTGGGTGACGG
Organism: Arthrobacter livingstonensis; assembly: GCF_003219815.1. GTDB lineage: Bacteria > Actinomycetota > Actinomycetes > Actinomycetales > Micrococcaceae > Specibacter > Specibacter livingstonensis. The sequence goes on along the minus strand of NZ_QJVD01000022.1, from coordinate 29,976 downwards.
CGTGCCCGGCTCGATGGCCGCGGCCAGTTCCTCATCAAGGAGGGCCAGTGAGATGCCCATGCCCACGCCGACCTGGCCGCCCGCCTTCTGCAGCAGGGGGATGTCCCGCGCGAGCAATGTCCCCTTGGTGAGGATGGAAAACGGCGTGCCGGAGTCGGCCAGGGCGGAGATGATTCCAGGCATGAGCCGGTACCGGCCCTCGGCGCGCTGGTAGGGGTCGGTGTTGGTGCCCAGCGCCACGTGCGGGCGCTGCCATGATGGCTTGTGCAGTTCCCTGCGCAGCACATCGGCCACGTTAACCTTCACCACCACCTGCGAATCAAAGTCCGCCCCGGCGTCCAGGTCCAGGTACGTGTGCGATTTCCGGGCAAAGCAGTACACGCACGCATGGGAGCAGCCGCGGTATGGATTGACTGTCCAGGTGAAAGGCATGGAAGACGTGGCCGGCACCTTGTTCAAGGCACTCTTGGCCAGCACTTCGTGAAAGGTGATACCGGCAAACTCCGGCGTCTGCACGCTCTTGACCAGGCCTGCAAGGGGCAGCAGGGGCAGCGTCACCGGGCCGTCCCCGTCCTGCCCGGGCAGCCCCTGGGCCGGGAAAAGTGGCTGGTCGAGTTGTTGCTTGGTCCACCGCATGCATCAATTCGAACATATATTCTATTTTCCGTCAATGCCGGGATATCCCGAGAAGTTACCCGCGGGTATGACTATGCCCCAGATCACATTTCGGGCGCTATGCTGTCACCATGAGGCGACGGTGCCTCCCCGTCCCGTTAAGGAGCGACCATGACAAACCTGGCCACGATCGTGGGCACATCCGCGCAAAGAAACCCTGCGGGCGTAGCCATCAAAATGGATGACATTGAAATCTCCTTTGGTGCGCTGGAGGTGCTCAGTGCCAAGGTGGCAGCGCTGCTGGCCGCCCGCGGTACCAAGCCGGGGGACAGGGTGGCGTTGATTTCGCCCAACCTGCCGCAAATGCCGCCCATCTACTACGGGATCCTGCGCTACGGAGCCATCGTGGTGCCGCTGAACCCGCTACTTAAGGCACGCGAGATTGAATACCACCTCAAGGACTCCGGCGCCGAGCTGGCCTTTGCCTGGGAAGGCGTCATGGGGGAGGTTGCCGCCGGCGCCGCGGAGACCGGCACGACGATCATCCCCATCGACGCCGGATTCATGGCCCTGCTGGCTCCCCTTGAGCCCCTTTCCGAGGTGGCCGCGGCGGACAAGGGGGACACCGCCGTCATCCTGTACACCTCGGGCACCACGGGCAGGCCCAAGGGTGCCGAGCTGACGCACGAAAACCTGCGCAGCAACGCAGAGGTCTCCGTGAGCCTGTTCAGCAGCCGGGACGGGGACGTGATCTTTGGCGGCCTGCCGTTCTTTCACATCTTCGGACAGACCTGCGCGCTGAACTCGGCCATCATGGCCGGGGCGACCGTCACCATCCTGCCGAAGTTTGACCCGGTCAAAGCCCTGGAAATCATCCAGCGGGACAAGGTCACCATCTTCGAGGGCGTCCCCACCATGTACATCGCGCTGCTGCGGACGCCGGGGCGGGAGAATTACGACGTCTCCAGCCTCCGTGTTGCGGCCTCGGGCGGCTCGCCGCTGCCGCTGGAAGTCCTGCACGAATTTGAAAGCACGTTTAGCGCCACCATGCTCGAAGGCTACGGCCTCTCGGAGACGTCCCCCGTCATCACCTTCAACCAGATGGACGGCATCCGCAAGCCAGGGTCCGTTGGCACCGTGGTGGCCGGCGCACAGCTCAGGGTCGTCGATGATGGAGGGAACGACGTCGAGCCCGGTGCCGTGGGGGAGATTGCCGTGGCGGGGCCCTTTGTGATGAAGGGCTACTGGAACAACCCCGCGGCAACGGAGGCGGCCATGCCGGATGGCTGGTTCCGCACCGGGGATCTGGGCCGCAGGGATGAGGACGGCGTCTTCTTCATTGTGGACCGCAAGAAGGACATGATCCTGCGCGGCGGCTACAACGTGTATCCCCGCGAGGTCGAGGAGGTCCTGTACGAGCATCCGGCCGTGGCCGAGGCCGCCGTCGTGGGCCGCCCCGACGACGTGCACGGCGAGGAAGTCTACGCAGCGGTTGCGCTCAAGGCCGGGGCCGACGGCTCCGACGATCCTGAAGCGCTTGCCGCCAGCATCAGGGACTTCGTCAAGGACCGGGTGGCCGCCTACAAGTTCCCGCGCAGGGTCATCATCATGGGCACCCTGCCCAAGGGTCCCACAGGCAAGATCCTCAAGCGCGAGATCACCATCCCCCAGGCCTGATCACCGCAGACGTACGACGGCGGCCGGGCAGCCATGGTGTCCGGCCGCCGGTGCGTGGGTTGGTTCCTATAGCAGCTGCCAGGTGACCTGGACGGTGGCCGTGATGCTGCTTTGGCCCGCTTCCAACGGCAGGGCAAGGGACGTGCTGTCGAACCGGGATACGGCCCGCGCCATGGGGATCATCATGCCCTGGTCCTGTATCTCCGTGATGGCCGTGGCGGCGCCCAGGGTGCGCCCGGCCATCCCGGCGTAGAGCTCGGCCGCGTGCCGGGCGTCGGCCCAGGCCACGGCCCGCGCAGCATCCTGGGCTGCAGAAGGGTCAGAGACCGCCGGGGACAGGCCGTTGAGCCGCACGGCGTCACCGCCGGCGTCGACCACGGCGGCGATGATGTCCGCCGCGGCGTCGTCGTAGCGGAGCACGACGTTGAGGCTGGTGGTGACAACGTAGCCGGTGACGACGCTGACCTTGCCCTCCTGCCATTGTGTATCGGCATGGACGTTCAGTGCCTCGGTGCCCACCACATCGCGGGCCACGGACAGCCCGGCCAGGCGCTGTTGGACCGCGGTGACGGCGTCGGCCGCCGCTGCGTAGGCTTCCTTGACGTTGTTGCGCCGGGCTTCGATGCCGATGTGGATGTGGAAGTAGTCGGGTTCGGCGTTGACGGCCCCACGCCCGCTTACGGTGATGGTGTTGGCATGGCCTGCGGTGGTGGCGGATTCACTCATGGGTAGGGCCTTTCCTTGGGGGAGGTGGTGCCTGTTGCCTTGGATAACGTGACGGTTCGCAAAAAGTTCCCCAGCGCGGGCAGTCTGGCGATCGTGGGCAGCTCGCGGTAGCCGCCGTCGGCCAGCCCGGCGTTGCGCTCAAAGAAGTTCCGGCTGCCGGGGTCCCCGGTGCGCCACCACGAATAGGCTGCGCAGCCGGCATACAGCGGCAGGAATGGCAGCCCCAGGCACCAGGCATATTGGGTGGCGTGGCCGGCCTCGTGACGCAACAGATCCGGGCGGGAGTCGATGAAGGCCCGCTCGGCACGGTAGAAAATGACATTGCCCACGGTAAAGGCAACGGCCAGCGGCAGCTTCGGGCGGTAGCGGGTGCCCAGCAGCAGCCCGTCCGGGCCACGTTCGACTGGCGTGCGGCTCAGGACCGCCAGCAGCAGGCCGGCGGCCGTGGACAGGTTCAGCACATTGGCCACCTTGCGTACGCGCAGGGCCGGCCTCATGGGGCAGTTCTTGTGGACGCGGCCGAGGGGAGCGTCTTGGGCCGTGGAGTCTCTTGGAGGACAGCCTTCAAGACCTTTATTTTCACGACATGCATCCGGGCCAGCATTTCCTTGGTCCCCGGCTTGGATTTGTGGCAGGCCGTTTGCGGCCACTGCACGTGGATGGCCTTGCCCTCGGCGTCCACCAGCCAGAGGTCCGGAATGATCTCCAGGCTCGCCTCGCACACCAAGGGTCCCACCGCCTTGTCACTGGTTTCGCGCAGCGTCTTGACGAGGACCGCCATGTCTCCTGTGAGCCGCTTTTCGGTGATGGTCCGCCAGGTGCCTTTGGCATCGGTAAAGTTCTCGCCAAAGGCGGTGCACTCCACCGCCGAGACCGGGTCGAAGCCCTCGGGAATGCTGCCCATGTCCTTGGCGGAAGGGTCGGCCAGGCCGGCTCCTTCGTACCAATGGGCAGTGGTCATGCAGTTGGCGCCAGCCAGGATGCGGGCGGGCGCGGGGGTGAATGACTCGACGGCGTCGGGTGGCCGGACGTCGATGGACTTGGAGGACGTTACCTTCAAGGCCTCCAGGGCCTTCCGGACGCCGGGTTTGGAGAAATTGCACGCATCATGGGGCCACTCGACGTGGGCCGCCCTGCCTGCGGCATTGACCAGCCACAGATCGGGGATTGTCTCCGCCATGGCGACACAGTTTCCGCCATTCTGCCGCTCGCTTTGTTCCGCCAGGGCGGCAAGAAGCGGGCCGTAGTCCCCGGAGAAGTGCTGTTCCAGGATGGAGGCCCAGGCCGGCTCCGTACTCACTTGCCGGAAGATGCGTTGTCCCGGCGAACACTCAACGACGTCCACCGGGACAAAGCCCTGCGGCACGCTGCCCATCTTGTCCGCAACGTCCGGTGGGGCGGTCATGAGTGGCTCATTCCAGTACGACGTCGCCAGGCAGTCCGCCTTCTCCTGCAGGGCGGCGGGGGCGGGGGTGTAGTGCGTGACGCCGCCGGTGATGACTGTGCACCCGCCCAGGCACAGGGCCAGGACGGCCATAAGGGTCACAGTGGTGGCAACCAGGCCCGGGCGGTGCCTGCCGGACGCCAAAGCTGCCCCAATCATGGAGCCACCGGTATTTCCAGCTGTTGTGTGGACGCAACATGCAGCGCGGCCAGCGCCTTCGCCACCCCGGGCTTGGAAAACGTACAGGCATCCGTGGGCCAGATGACATGCACGGCTTTGCCTGCGGCATTGACCAACCACAGGTCGGGCGTCACCTCCAACTGGGCGGTGCAATTAACGCCGTCCTGCCTGTCACTTGACACCGCCAAGGCCGCCAGCAGCGGGGCGTAGTCCCCGGAGAGGTGGTCCTCCACGATGGTGGGTTGCACAGGGGAGGCGCCCGCCGACGTTGGCACCGGGCCGCGATTACACTCCACCACAGCCACCGGCACAAATCCCGCCGGCACACTGCCCATCAAGTCCTTCACTGCGGCGGCAGGCTGGTCGCCATGCAACAGCCAGGATGCGTTCGCCGGGCAGTTGGCGGAATCCTGAAGGGCAGCCGGGTTGGGCGTGTAATGCGTGAGGATGCCCGGTGAATTGATGGCAGGCGGGGAAAGGGATGGGGCAGGAGGGTAAGAGGGGGAGGCCGCGCACCCGGCCAGCCCGGCAGCGCCCAGGCACAGCGCAAGGCAGGCCAGCAGCGCAAGGCGCGCGTCCGGCGTCGTACGCCTTGCCGGGAAGGCTGCACGGGTGGGCATGACCTGAGCGTAGCAAGGCAGTGCGCGGGAGGGGATGGGCAAAGGGTAAAGAGTCCGTACCGATTGGGCCCCGGAACGGCGCCGGAGCCAATTCAAAAACCCTGCGGGCCGTCCTCTAGACTGGATGAGGCGGGAGGAGCTGCCCCGCCGCTTACCCGCACACGAGCTTAGGTAAAAACTGTAGATGTCTGACACTCCCGAGAAGACGGCCGCCCCCGCGCCCGAATCATCCATCCCCGCCGCCCCGGACCCGCTGGACGAGGCCGCCATCGGCGCCGCCGTCGAGCAGGCGCTCGCAGCCATTGCTGCCGCAGCCAACCTTGATGAGCTCAAGTCCGCCCGCCTGGCGCACACCGGCGAAAAGTCCCCGCTGAGCCTGGCCAACCGTGTAATTGGCGGATTGTCCAAGGAATTCAAGGCCGCCGCCGGCAAGCTCATGGGAGCCTCCCGCGGCCGCGTTGCCAAGGCGCTCGCCGCCCGCACCGGGGTGCTCGAGGCCGAGGACGCCGCCCGCATCCTCATCGAGGAGACCGTTGACGTCACGGCGGCCCCGCGCCGCCGCCGGGCCGGTGCCCGCCACCCGCTGTCCACGCTGCAGGACCGTGTGTGCGACATCTTCGTGGGCATGGGATGGGAAATTGCCGAAGGCCCGGAGCTGGAATCCGAGTGGTTCAACTTCGACGCGCTGAACTTCAAGCCGGACCACCCCGCCCGCGAAATGCAGGACACCTTCTTCGTGGAGCCGCCCGAGGCCCACCTGCTGCTGCGCACCCACACGTCACCGGTACAGGTCCGCTCCCTGCTGGAACGCGAACTGCCCGTCTACGTGCTGTGCCCCGGCAAGGTGTTCCGCACCGACGAGCTCGACGCCACGCACACGCCGGTCTTCCACCAGTTCGAGGGCCTGGCCATCGACAAGGGCCTGTCCATGGCCGATCTGCGCGGCACGCTGGAGCACTTTGTCCGGCAGATGTTTGGCGAGGAAGCCATTGTCCGGTTGCGCCCGAACTACTTCCCCTTCACCGAACCGTCCGCCGAGCTGGACGTCTGGCACCCGGGGGCCAAGGGCGGCCCGCGCTGGATCGAATGGGGCGGCTGCGGCATGGTCAACCCGAACGTGCTCCGCGCGGTCGGCATCGACCCGGACGAATACTCCGGATTTGCCTTCGGCATGGGCATTGAGCGTGCGCTCATGTTCCGCAATGAAGTAGCCGACATGCACGACATGATCGAGGGCGACATACGATTCAGCGAACACTTTGGGATGGAGATCTAAGCGGTGCGTATTCCACTGACTTGGCTGCGCGAGTACGCGCAGGTACCGGCAGGAGCAACTGCCGAAGACGTTATGGCCGAGCTGGTCAAGGTTGGCTTTGAGGAAGAAGATGTCCACCGCCCGCTGGATTCGATCAGCGGGCCCATTGTGGTGGGCCAGGTCCTCTCGCTGGTGAAGGAGCCGCAGACAAACGGCAAGACCATCAACTGGTGCTCCGTCCGGGTGGTTCCCGAAGGCGCTTCGCAGGCCCTGGACATTGACGGCATTGACCCGTCCGGCGTGCAGGGCATTGTGTGCGGAGCCCACAACTTTGAGGTGGGGGACAAGGTGGTGGTCACCCTGCCCGGCGCCGTGCTGCCCGGAGACTTCCGCATCACCCCGCGCAAAACCTACGGCCATGTGTCGGCGGGCATGATCGCTTCCGTCCGCGAGTTGGGCATGGGAGAGGAGCACGACGGCATCCTGGTGCTCTCCACCCTGGGCCTTGACCCGGAATTGGGCACCGACGCGCTGGAGCTTTTGGGGCTGACGGACTCGGCCGCCGAAATCAACGTGACCCCGGACCGCGGCTATGTGTTTAGCATCCGCGGCGCCGCCCGCGAGTATGCCCACGCCACGGGGACACCCTTCACCGACCCCGCCGCCCTGGTTTCCGTCACCGCGGCCACGGGCCCGGGTTTTCCTGTCCGTTTGGATGACAACGCCCCCATTTACGGGCTGCCCGGCTGCGACCGTTTTGTGGCCCGCACCGTCCACGGAATTAACCCGGCTGCGCCAACTCCGACGTGGATGTCGTCCCGGCTGCGCCTGGCCGGCATGCGGTCCATCTCGCTGCCCGTCGACATCTCCAACTACGTCATGTTGGAACTCGGGCAGCCGCTGCACTTCTACGACGCCGACAAGCTCAGCGGTGGGATCGTGGTCCGGCGCGCCTCCGGCGGCGAAACGCTGGAAACCCTTGACGGCAAGGTCCGCACCCTGGACGCCGAGGACCTGCTGATCACCGACGGCTCCGGCGCCATCGGTGTCGCAGGCGTTATGGGCGGGGCTTCCACCGAGGTCACCGCGGCCACCACCACCGTGCTGATCGAGGCCGCCCACTTCGAGGAAGTCTCCATCGCCCGTTCGCGACGCCGCCACAAGCTGCCCTCCGAGGCGTCCAAGCGCTTTGAGCGCGGCGTGGACTGGAACGTTGCCGACAAGGCCGCGCAGCGCGCCGTGAACCTGCTGGTCGAGCTGGCCGGCGGCACCGAGGACACCACCGGCACCGACGCTGGCACTGCGCCGGCGCCCGTGACCGTGTTCCTGCCGGCGGGATTCACCTCCGCCCGGATCGGCATCGACTTCCCGCCTGAACAGATTGTTGCTTCCCTGGAGGACCTGGGCGGCGTGGTGGAAACGGTCGACGGCGGATGGAACGTCACTGCGCCGAGCTGGCGCCACGACCTGGTCACCCCCGAGGACCTGACCGAGGAGGTGGCCCGGCTGGTGGGCTACGATCTGATCCCGGCCACCCTGCCCGTTGCCCCTCCCGGGCGAGGCTACTCCCGCACGCAACAACAGCGCCGCCGTGTGGTCCAGGCGCTGGCCGATTTCGGCCTGACCGAGGTCCTGGCCTACCCGTTCGTGTCGAAGGCAGCCAATGACACCTTCGGCGTCACCGAGGCCGGCGCCGGGCGATCCGCCGTGAAGCTGGCGAACCCGCTCAGCGAGGAATTCGGCTACCTGCGCACCTCGATGCTGCCGGGCCTGATCGAGACGGCCAAGCGCAACCACTCACGCGGCTTCCACGATCTGGCGCTCTTCGAGTCCGGTCTGGTGTTTCTGCCCTCAGGCACCTTTGGCACGGCCTCCATCCCGCCGCTGGGCATCAAGCCGTCCGACGACGTCCTGGACGCCCTGTACGACGGCATCCCGTACCAGCCGCTCACCATCGGCGCGCTTTTTACCGGCATGGACTCCCCTGCCGCGCCGGGCCACACGCCGCGTGCATGGGACTGGGCCGACGCCATCGACGCCGCCCGCCTCGTGGCGGACGTGGCCGGCGTGGACTTGGTGGTTGAGCAGGGCACGCACCAGGCCTTCCACCCCGGCCGGGCCGCCGTGCTGAAACTGCGCTCGGGCGAAGTGGTGGGCCATGCCGGCGAGCTGCACCCCAAGCTGCTGGCCGAGCAGCACCTGCCGGCCCGCACCGTGGCCATGGAAATCAACGCCGAGAAGGTGTTTGACGCCGCTGCCGACGTCATTGTGGCCAAGCCGATCTCCACCTTCCCGGTGGCCACCCAGGACGTGGCATTGGTGGTTCCCGCGGAAATTCCCGCTGCCGCCGTGCTGGAAACGCTGCGCGAGGGTGCAGGGGCGCTGCTCGAGGACGTTGCCTTGTTCGACGAGTACCAGGGCGCGGCCATCCCGGACGGCAGCAAGTCGCTCGCCTTTGGCCTGCGCTTCCGGGCGATGGACCGCACGCTGACAGCCGACGAGGCATCGGCGGCCCGCGCGTCCGCCGTCGCACTGGCCGCCGAACGGTTCGGCGCCACCCAGCGGTAACGTCGCAACAAGAGGTCCCGGCGGGCTCGACCACGGTTGGTCAAGCCCGCCGGGGCCTCCTTCGTGGCGGAGCCTGGGGAACCGGTTCCATTGGCGGCTGCGGCGCAAACGTCCGCCGTGCCGGCAGTTCAGGCCTGTCGTGACATGTCCCGCACAGCGCCCGCGTGCAATAGCACCCCATGGATGGCGTCCCTGACGTAGATGTGGCGCCGCGATGCCTCGGGGACCGGTGACTAATCGTTTCGGTTGGACCTGGAATGCCCGGGATGCGACGCCGATGACAACGGCAAGGCCTTGGAACCCCAAAGCTATTCCCGACCAAGGTTCTACGCTGTTGAGGAATATCTTCAGCGCAAGACTGATTACCATCAGCACGAGGATGAGCAAAAGCCAATACCACAAGGGTCTGCTTACGCCCACCCGGCGTTCGGCTTGGGGGCGTAGCAAAGCAGATCCTATTCGTTGCGCCGGAGGAATCCGGCAATGCGACGCCGGTCCCGGAACATCAACACGGCGGCGATTGTGTACGCGAATATTGACGCGGCGGCCATGATCTGAACAATTCTCAATTCCGTATTCAGGAGCAGTCCAGCGACGAGGAACGCCATGGCGCACCACTGCTTCACCACCCGGCGCCGTTCCGTCCGGTTCAGTGGAGATGGAACGGCCCGCCAGCGAGTGATAAAACTCTTAGATCGGAGACCATGGACGAAGACAACCACTATCCATACAAACGCGATGACACTAAGTGCGCCCGCAATCCACACTCGCCCCGGGGACGGTTCAGTCCGGTCTCCCATTGGGAGTACGGCAGCGATCAATATGCCGCCTGAGCCCACGATTATCAATAGCGCAATCAGGAATATCCAAGTCCAGGTGCGACGGCGCCCGTAGTTGTCGTCTCGAACTCCCTCCACCAGGTTAAGGGCGGCCTCCCACCGCTTTTCCGCCGCTGAATCGGACTCCAATTTCATTCGAACTCGCCCCTCACATTCCGGCAGGCCCCTGGGGCATACGCAAATGGTTTCGGTGAGCCGCGGCACCTTTTTTCGACTGCAACGGCCAGGAAATCCACGGCGGACCCGCTACAACGGAGTCTATGGTTCATGCGGTGCAAAGTGACAGAGTACCCAACATGGTCCGACTGGCAGGGCAGGGGCACCCGCCCGAGCCGCTGCCCGATTTCCAATCCCGAACCATGGAGACAAGAATCAAGGCATCTGCGCCTTGGACCGCGGCCGAGGACGGTGCGGTCTTCGTCGATCCGGACTCCACGTTGACGAAGTACCTCAGAAGACGTCCGCTCCTAGAGTGTGCAACGGCACGGCCGCAAGCTCGGCCACTGGAATGGGACAGGCCCGAACCCAGGTGGCTGAGCGTGGTAAGACCTACCTCGCGGTGACCTTGCCGTGGCCCGGACAGATCCACTGGACGTCGAGGGCCTCCAGCACTTGGGTTGATGCCAGGGCTTGGGCTTTGTTCGTAATCAGCAGCCGTGGAAACTGCTTGAGCGAGCCGTCGGCGCGCACCATCACCGCGTCGCCGGAGAACACTGAGTCCTGCCAGGCGAAGGCGAAATGTCCGGGTGTGTGCCCCGGTGTGGCGATGGCCGTGACTTCCCCGGGGAGGGTTCCGGATTCACCGAGGAACTCCACTTTGTCCGGCAGGCGTGGCCGGCCCACGGAGTTGAGCAGCCGGCGAAAAACAGTGCCTGGTGCCGTGCGACCGGCCAGGATGTCCGCCTCGGCACGCCCGATCCACAGCCGCGCGCCCGTCTCCCTGGCCAGGGTCAGTGCCGCCCCCGCATGGTCGGTGTCGCCGTGCGTCAACACAATGTGGCTGATCGAACCCGCCATTCCGGCGTGCGCCAGTTCCGCAAGGACCGCCTGAGCCCCGGATTTCATGCCGGGATCGATGACGGCATATCCGGCCTGCAGCGGGAGCACGTACCCATTCGCGCCACGGGACCTGCTCAGTTGAAACGCACCGTTTGGCAGTTTTCGCATGTGGTTTTCCTTCATGCTCGGGTCTGACACGCTCGGCCGCGGGTCTCGTCGGGCTCGACCACCGCGGCCCTATGGCTCGAGAATGACCTTGCCGGTGGTCTTGCGGGCCTGAAGTGCCGTGTGCGCAGCCCCGGCCTCGGCCAGCGGGAAGCGGGCGCCGATGCGTGCGGTCAGCTTTCCGGCGGCCGCTGCGTTGAAGACCTCGGCCGAGCGCCAGCGGCGCTCCTGCGGGTTGCGCAGGTAGTGGACCAGCGTGGGGCGGGTGACAAACAGGGACCCGGCGGAGTTCAGGCGCTGCAAATCAAACGGGGGAACCTGACCGGAGGCCCCGCCAAAGAGCACCAGCGTGCCCCGGATGCGCAGCGACGCCAGGGAACCTTCGAACGTGTCCTTCCCGACGCCGTCGTACACCACATCCACCCCATCGCCGTCGGTGAGCTCACGCACTGCCTCGGCGAACCCGTCGTAGCGCAGCACCTCGTCGGCGCCGGCCACGCGGGAGAGCTCCTCCTTTTCATCAGTGGACACGGTGGTGATGACCCTGGCCTCGCGTTCCTTGAGCATCTGGGTCAGCAGAAGGCCCACGCCACCGGCGCCGGCGTGCAGCAGCACCGTCTGGCCGGGCTCCACATGGTAGGTCGAGTTCATCAGGTAGTGGGCCGTCATGCCCTGAAGCGGCAACGCCGCGGCAACGTCCAGCGGCACCGAGGACGGGACGGGCAGCGCCTTATCGGCCGGGAATATGGCGTACTCCGCGTAGCAGCCGCGGCCCTCGGCCGTGGCAACGTGGTCGCCCACGGCAAATTCCTCGACGCCGGGGCCAACCGCCACCACGGTGCCTGCGGCCTCGGCGCCGGGTGTGAACGGGAAGGGGACGTTGTAGGTGCCGTCGCGCTGGTAGGTTTCAATGAAGTTCACGCCGACGGCGGCGACGTGGATCAGCAGTTCTCCCGGTCCCGCCTCGGGGACGGCGACGTCCCGGATCTCCAAGACCTGGGGTCCTCCGGGGGCGTCGGCTACGATGGCGCGGCATTTGGGGGCCATGGTGTTCTCCACTTCTTTTCAATTTCAACTGCGCTGGCACGGGCGCACCCCCAGCAACGGTGGAGCCCTTCCTCCATCATAGGACCCAAGGATCGGGCGCCCGCGTCATCTGTGCATAAATATCGGCATTGATGAATAATTTTGCTGTATAGTCGTTCCATGACAATTTCTGTAGCCGTTTCCGGTGCCAGTGGATACGCCGGGGGAGAGGTGCTGCGCCTTCTCGCCAGCCACCCGGATGTGACCATTGGCGCCATCACAGCCCATAGCAACGCCGGCGCCCGCCTGGGCGAGCTGCAGCCCCACCTGCACGCGCTGGCCGACCGTATCCTGGTCGATACCACCGTGGAGAACCTGGCTGGGCACGACGTCGTGTTCCTGGCCCTGCCGCACGGCAAGTCCGCGGCCGTCGCCGCCCAGCTCCCCGCCGAGACGCTGGTGATCGACGCCGGGGCAGACCACCGCCTGCAGGATTCCGCCGAGTGGGAAAAGTTCTACGGCTCACCCCATGCCGGCACCTGGCCCTACGGCCTGCCCGAACTGCCCGGGGCCCGGGAGAAGCTGCACGGTGCCAAGCGGATCGCCGTTCCCGGCTGCTACCCGACCAGCTCGCTGCTTGCGCTGCTGCCGGGTTTCAGCGCGGGCGCACTTTTGCCCGACGACGTCGTCATCGTTGCCGCCTCCGGCACCTCCGGCGCGGGCAAGGCCGCCAAAATCAACTTGATCGGTGCCGAGGTCATGGGTTCGATGAGCCCCTACGGCGTTGGCGGCGGGCACCGCCACACCCCGGAAATCCAGCAGGGCCTCTCCAACGCTTCCGGCCTGGACGTGCGGGTATCCTTCACCCCCACGCTGGCACCCATGAGCCGCGGCATCCTCACCACGGCCACGGCCAAGGTCTCCCCGGGCTTTGCCGCTGCCGAGGGAATGGACCTGGCCGCCACGCTGCGCCAGGCCTGGGTGGACGCCTACGCCGACGAGCCCTTTGTCCGGGTCCTCCCGGAGGGCCGGTGGCCGTCCACCAAATCAGTCCAGGGCTCCAACTACGCCGCCCTGCAGATCGCCTACGACCCGAACGTCAACCGCGTGATCGCCTGCTGCGCCATCGACAACCTCACCAAGGGGACCGCCGGCGGAGCAGTACAGTCAATGAACATTGCCCTCGGCCTGGCGGAAACCACCGGCCTTACCCTCCAAGGAGTAGCACCATGAGCGTGACATCTGCACAGGGCTTCCGGGCCACCGGCGTCACCGCCGGGCTGAAGAAGTCCGGCACCCCCGACTTCGCACTGGTGGTCAACGATGGCCCGCAACGCAGCGCCGCCGCCGTCTTCACCTCCAACCGCGTGGCCGCCGCACCGGTCCACTGGTCGCGCCAGGTCCTCAGCGATGGCCGGGTGGACGCCGTCGTGCTTAATTCCGGCGGGGCCAACGCCTGCACCGGGCCCGAAGGCTTCCAAAACACGCACACCACCGCCGAGAAGGTGGCGGACGTCCTGGGCATTTCCGCGACGGACGTGGCCGTCTGCTCCACCGGCCTCATCGGCGAACAGCTGCCCATGGACAAGATCCTCCCTGGTGTGGAGGCCGCCGCCGCAGCCCTGGCGTCCGACGGCGGAGCTGCCGCGGCCGCCGCGATCATGACCACCGACACCGTCGCCAAGGAAGCGTCCTGGACGTCGGCCACCGACGCCAACGGCAACAGCTACACGATCGGCGGCATGGCCAAGGGCGCCGGCATGCTGGCCCCCGGTCTGGCCACCATGCTGGTGGTCATCACCACGGACGCCGAGGCGGAGGCCGAAGGCCTGGACGCAGCCCTGCGGGACGCCGTCAAGGTCACCTTCAACCGGGCCGACTCCGACGGCTGCATGTCCACCAACGACACCGTACTGCTCATGGCCTCCGGTGCCTCCACCGCGATCCCCGACATGGACGAGTTCACGGCCGGCCTCACCGAGGTTTGTGCCACCCTGGCCCGGGCCCTGATAGCGGACGCCGAAGGCGCCAACCACGACATCGCCGTCACCACCGTCAACGCGGACAGTGAACGCGACGCCGAGATCGTCTCCCGCTCCGTGGCCCGTTCCAACCTTTTCAAGTGCGCGATCTTCGGCAACGACCCCAACTGGGGCCGCGTGCTCTCCGCTGTCGGCACCACGGACGCGGTGTTTGACCCGAATGAGATCAACGTCAGCATCAACGGCGTCCAGATCTGCCGCAAGGGCGGGATCGGCGACTCCCGAGACCTCGTGAACCTCACAGCCCGCGAAGTCACGGTTGAAATCGACCTGCGCGCCGGCGACGCGACCGCGACCATCTGGACGAACGACCTCACGCATGTGTACGTCGAAGAAAACAGCGCCTACTCGTCGTAGCCGGTGGTCGAGCCCGTCGAGACCCCGGCGGGGGCCCGCCATTTTCCGCCCGGCTATCCGACTCCTCGGCCGCGGGCGGCCTGCGGGTCTCCTTTACGCCGGGCTACAAAAATGCCGGCTCCCCCGCCTACGCCGTTCGCCCGACACCACGGCATCCGAGAGTGGGAAACGCTTCCGGCGGTGAGCCGGACGGCGGAGGAGCCGGGGTTTCCGTAGGCCGCGTCAGGGAGGCCGAGGGAATCCCGCGGCCGATTGGCCGGAGAGCGGCCGAGGGAATCCCGGTCCGCAGCCGGGAGGCTTTCCGCCGGGAGGCGACACCACGAACGTATTTGCACTAGTTAGGAAAACATGATGACTTCGGTGGAAACCGCGCAGGACAAGGCCGGGACGCTGATCGAGGCGCTGCCGTGGATCCAGCAATTTGCCGGGACGGTGGTGGTGGTGAAGTACGGCGGCAATGCCATGATCAACGACGACCTTCGGCGTGCGTTTGCCGAGGACATCGTGTTCATGCACCACGTGGGCATCAAGCCGGTGGTGGTCCACGGCGGTGGGCCGCAGAT
The DNA here is from genome assembly GCF_003219815.1 of Arthrobacter livingstonensis. GTDB lineage: Bacteria > Actinomycetota > Actinomycetes > Actinomycetales > Micrococcaceae > Specibacter > Specibacter livingstonensis. The sequence goes on along the minus strand of NZ_QJVD01000022.1, from coordinate 14,900 downwards.
TAACTCGATGCTCAAGCGCCTGGACATCAAGAGCGAGTTCAAGGGCGGGCTGCGCGTCACCACGCCGGAGGCCATGGACGTGGTGCGCATGGTGCTCACCGGCCAGGTGGGCCGCCAGCTGGTGGGCCTGATCAATTCGCACGGAGCCTATGCGGTGGGGCTGTCCGGCGAGGACGGCGCCCTGCTGCAGGCCGAGCGGACCGGCACGGTCGTGGATGGGCTGCCCGTGGACCTGGGCCTGGTTGGCGAGGTGGTTGGCGTCAATCCCGGAGCCATCGTTGACCTGCTGGAGGCCGGGCGCATTCCCGTCATCTCCACGGTGGCCCCCGAGGTGGGGGACGCCTCCACCGTGCTGAACGTCAACGCGGACACCGCGGCCGCAGCCCTGGCCGTCGCGCTTGGGGCATCCCGCCTGGTCATCCTGACCGACGTTGAGGGACTCTACGCCAACTGGCCGGACAAGTCGTCGCTGCTCTCCTCCCTGGGCGCCGGCGAACTGCGCGCCATGCTGCCCTCACTGGAATCGGGCATGATCCCCAAGATGGGCGCCTGCCTAAACGCTGTCGACGGCGGGGTGGCCCGTGCCGCAGTGGTCGACGGGCGCAGCGCACACTCAGTCCTGTTGGAACTGATGACCACCGCCGGCAACGGCACCCAAATCTTTCCCGACGAAGAGGACGCATCATGAGCAGTGGAAACGCGGGGACGGGCCCCGAAAATGTAAGCCCCGAAGCGGCAATCTCCGAAAAGGCCGGCTCCGAAGCGGCCGGCTCCGAAACGGCCGGCACGGACCAGGCCGCAACGGTCCCCGCCACAGCAGCAGCCGTGGCCGGCACGGGCACCAGCGAACAGTGGCTGGCCCGTTACAGCAATTCGCTCATGGGCGTTTTTGGCAGCCCCCAGCGTGTCCTGGTGCGCGGTGCCGGCGCCGTGGTGTGGGACGCGGACGGCAAGGAGTACCTGGACCTCCTCGGCGGCATCGCCGTGAACGCGCTGGGCCATGCACACCCTTTTGTCACCTCCGTCATCGCCAGCCAGCTGGCCACCCTGGGCCACGTATCCAACTTCTTCACCAGCCCCACGCAGATTGCGCTGGCCGAAAAGCTGCTGGAACTGAGCGCCGCGCCGGCCGGATCCAAGGTGTTCTTCGCCAATTCCGGCACGGAGGCCAACGAGGCCGCGTTCAAGCTGGCCCGCGCCCACGGGAAAGCCCACCCGGCTGCCGGCGGCCGCGCGCGCACTACCATCCTGGCCCTTGAGGGTGCGTTCCACGGGCGCACCATGGGTGCGCTGGCGCTGACCGCCAAGCAGGCCTACCGTGAACCGTTTGAACCCATGCCAGGCGGCGTCCGGCACATTCCATTCAACGACATTGACGCCCTGCGGGATGCGCTGGATGACACTGTTGCGGCGCTGGTGATTGAGCCCATTCAGGGCGAGGCCGGCGTCCGTCCGCTTTCGGCGGAATTCCTGCAGGCCGCCCGCGAGCTCACCACCAAGGCCGGATCCCTGCTGATTGTCGATGAGGTTCAGACCGGTGTGGGCCGAACCGGCCACTGGTTTGCCGGTATCGACGCAGGCATCGTGCCTGACGCCATGACCCTGGCCAAGGGTCTGGGCGGGGGATTTCCCATCGGTGCCCTCATCACCTTTGGCGGGGGGCCGTCGTCGCTGCTGTCCGCCGGCCAGCACGGCACCACATTTGGCGGAAACCCGGTGGCCACAGCAGCGGCACTGGCCACGCTGCACGTGCTTGAGGCCCAGGGCGTCCTCGACAATGTGAATGCCGTCAGCCGTGTCTTTGCGTCCGGGCTGGCCAAGATCGACGCCGTCACCGACATCCGCGCGCACGGGCTGCTGATCGGCTTTGATCTGGCCGAGCCCGTGGCCGCCGGTGTGGTGAACGCGGCCCTGGACGCCGGCTTCATCGTCAACGCCCCGCGGCCCAACACCATCCGCCTGGCCCCGCCACTGAACCTGACGGTGGAGCAGGCCACCTCATTCCTGGCGGCGTTGCCGGCCTTGATCCGGACGGCCGTTGCGGCCCAAGCAACCGAAGGAGCATCCTGATGACCCGGCATTTCCTTGTCGACACCGACCTCAGCCCCGCAGAGCAGGCCGAGGTTCTGGCCCTGGCGGCCGAGCTAAAGAAGGCGCCGTATTCCAAGAGCACGTTTGCCGGCGATGGTTCGGGCTCGCAGACCGTGGCCGTGATCTTTGACAAGACGTCCACGCGGACGCGGGTTTCTTTCGCAGCCGGCGTTGCCGCCTTGGGTGGAAACCCGCTGATCATCAATCCCGGGGAGGCCCAAATCGGCCACAAGGAGTCCGTGGCGGACACGGCCAAGGTGCTGGAGCGCATGGTTTCCACCATCGTGTGGCGGACCTATGGCCAGGACGGCCTGGAGCAAATGGCCGCGAACTCCAAGGTGCCGGTCATCAACGCGCTATCCGACGACTACCACCCCTGCCAGCTGCTGGCCGACCTGCTTACCATCGCCGAGCACAAGGGCAGGCTGGCCGGGCTGACCATGACGTACATGGGGGATGCCGCCAACAACATGGCCAACTCCTACCTGCTGGCCGGCGTCACCGCGGGCATGCACGTGCGCATCACCGGCCCCGAGGGCTACCTCCCGGCAGCCTCCGTGGTTGTGGCCGCCGAGGAACGCGCCGTACTCACCGGCGGGTCCGTGCTGGTCACGACCAACGTGGACGAAGCTGTCTCCGGCGCCGACGTCCTGGTCACCGACACCTGGGTGTCCATGGGCCAGGAGGAAGAGAAGGAGGCGCGCCTGCAGCTTTTCAAGGACTACGCGCTCGACGACGCCGCCCTCGCCAAGGCGGATGCCGGCGCCATCGTCCTCCACTGCCTGCCCGCGTACCGCGGCTACGAGATCGCGGCCTCCGTTATTGACGGGCCGCAGTCCGTGGTGTGGGACGAGGCGGAAAACCGCCTGCACGCCCAGAAGGCACTCATGGTGTGGCTGGTGGAACAGTCCGCGGCGGAGGACGCACTGGCACTTCAGGCGGCTGCCGAAGCGGCCGGCGCCTGACCATGTCCAGGACACTGGCTTCCGGGACGGCAATGCCCGCCACCAAGACGGCCCGCCAGGCCCGCGTGACTGCTCTGCTGACCAGCCGTGCCGTCCGCTCCCAGGCGGAGCTGGCCACGCTGCTGGCTGACGACGGACTGGTGGTGGGGCAGGCGACGCTGTCCCGGGACCTGGTGGAACTGCGGGCCTTCAGGGTGCGCGGCGAGGACGGCGGCCTGTTCTACGCCGTGCCGCGCGAGGGAGGGGAACGGGAAGTGCACCGGCACTCCTCCCAGGAACTGCTGGACACGCGCCTGGTCCGGCTGTGCGGGGAACTGCTTGTCACGGCCGAGGCCTCCGCCAACATCGCCGTGCTGCGGACCCCTCCCGGGGCCGCCAACTTCCTGGCCCTGGCCATTGACCACTCGGTCATGCCGAGCATCCTGGGCACCATTGCCGGGGACGACACCGTCATGATCATCACCCGCGATCCCTTGGGCGGGGCAGAGGTCGCCGAACGCTTCCTGCAGTTCGCGGCCGAATCGGGCGCCGCGGGATGAACTGCCCCCAAACCACCTAACCTAGAAGCAAGAGAACCAACGCCGTTGACGCCGCAGGGCCGATCGGATTCCACCCACACGAGGAGATAAAGAACGTGACTGACCGCATTGTATTGGCCTACTCCGGTGGCCTCGACACATCCGTTGCCATTGGCTGGATCGGTGAAGCCACCGGTGCAGAGGTCATCGCCGTGGCCGTTGACGTCGGACAGGGAGGGGAGTCGCTGGAGGACATCCGCCAGCGCGCGCTGGCCTGCGGCGCCGTCGAAGCCTACGTGGCCGACGCCCGCGACGAATTCGCCAACGACTACGCCATGCCCACGCTGAAGGCCAACGCCCTCTACCAGGGCCACTACCCGCTGGTGTCCGCCATCTCCCGCCCGGTCATCGTCAAGCACCTGGTCAAGGCTGCCCGCGAATTTGGTGCCACCACCGTGGCCCACGGCTGCACCGGCAAGGGCAACGACCAGGTCCGCTTTGAAGTTGGGATCCAGACCTTGGGCCCGGACCTGAAGTGCATTGCCCCCGTCCGCGACCTGGCCCTCACCCGCGACAAGGCCATTGCCTTCGCCGAGGCCAAGGGCCTGCCCATAGAAACCACCAAGAAGAACCCGTACTCCATTGACCAGAACGTCTGGGGCCGCGCCGTGGAAACCGGCTACCTGGAGGACATCTGGAACGCCCCCACCAAGGACATCTACGACTACACGGCCACCCCGGAATTCCCGCCGGCGCCGGATGAAGTTGTTGTGACCTTCAAGCAGGGCGTCCCCGTCGCGATCGACGGCATCGCCGTCTCCCCGCTGCAGGCCATTCAGGAATTGAACCGCCGCGCCGGCGCACAGGGCGTGGGCAGGATCGACGTCGTCGAAGACCGACTGGTGGGCATCAAGAGCCGCGAAATCTACGAGGCCCCCGGCGCCATGGCGCTGATCACCGCGCACAAGCACCTCGAGGACATCACGATTGAGCGAGAGCAGGCCCGCTTCAAGGCCACTGTTGGCCAGCGGTGGAGCGAACTGGTCTATGACGGCCAGTGGTTCTCCCCGCTCAAGCGCTCCCTGGACGCGTTCATCGAGGACACCCAGAAGTACGTCTCCGGTGACATCCGCATGACCCTCCACGGCGGCGCGGCCATCGTGAACGGCCGCCGCTCCGACACCTCGCTGTACGACTTCGACCTGGCCACCTACGACACCGGTGACACCTTCGACCAATCGCAGGCCAAGGGCTTCATTGAACTGTGGGGCATGTCCTCCAAGGTGGCCTCCACCCGCGACCAGCGCGCGGCAGGGAAATGACCATGAGCCACATGGGCCCACGGGCGCAGGGGTCCCCGGCCGAGCGAAGCGAGGTAGGGGGACGTTCGGGGACGAACGAGGGCGCACTGTGGGGCGGCCGTTTTCAGGGCGGCCCCGCCGACGCGCTGGCGGCACTGAGCAAGTCAACGCACTTCGACTGGCGGCTGGCGCTGTATGACATCGCCGGGTCCAAGGCCCATGCCCGGGTCTTGCGGACCGCGGGATTGCTGGACGACGTCGAACTGGCAGACATGCTTGCGGCCCTTGCGGAGCTTGAAGCCGATGTGAAGTCCGGCGCCTACCGGCCCGCAGTTTACGATGAGGACGTGCACGGCTCCCTAGAGCGCGGACTACTTACGCGCGCGGGCACAATCTTGGGCGGAAAACTCCGGGCCGGGCGTTCCCGCAACGACCAGATTGCCACGTTGGGGCGCCTGTACCTGCGGGACCACGCCCGAATTGTGGCAGCTGGCGTCTTGTCAGTGATTGACGCGTTGGTGGAGCAGGCGAAGGCCCACCACGGCGTGGCCATGCCCGGGCGCACCCATCTCCAGCATGCCCAGCCTGTGCTGCTCAGTCACCACCTGCTGGCCCACGCCTGGGCGCTGCTGCGGGATGTGCAGCGCCTGGTGGACTGGGACAAGCGCGCGGCGGTCTCACCCTATGGTTCCGGTGCCCTGGCCGGGTCCTCGCTGGGCCTGGACCCCAACGCCGTTGCCGCCGATCTGGGCTTCGACTCGGCCACGTGGAACTCGATCGACGGCACGGCCTCACGCGACGTCTTTGCCGAGTTCTCCTGGGTGTGCGCCATGATCGGCGTGGACCTGTCCCGGATCTCCGAGGAAGTCATCCTGTGGGCCACCAAGGAGTTCTCTTTTGTGAAACTGCATGATTCCTACTCCACGGGATCTTCCATCATGCCGCAAAAGAAGAACCCCGACGTGGCAGAACTGGCCCGTGGCAAGGCGGGCCGGCTCATTGGCGACCTCACCGGGCTGCTGGCCACGCTCAAGGGCCTGCCCCTGGCCTACAACCGGGACCTGCAGGAGGACAAGGAACCCGTCTTTGACGCAGCCGACACCCTGGAACTGCTGCTCCCGGCCGTTTCGGGCATGATCGCCACGCTGGTGTTCAACACCGAACGCATGGAGTCGCTGGCTCCGCAGGGCTTTGCCTTGGCCACGGACATTGCCGAATGGCTGGTCCGCCAGGGCGTGCCGTTCCGCGACGCCCACGAGCTCTCCGGGGCAGCGGTCAAGGTGGCCGAGGCCCGCGGCGTGGAGCTGTGGGACCTCACGGACGAGGAATACGCGGGGATCTCCGCCCACCTCACCCCTGAGGTCCGTTCCGTGCTGAGCACGGAGGGATCGCTGAACAGCCGCAGCGCCCAGGGCGGCACCGCGCCTTCCGCCGTGTTGGAACAGCTCGCCGCCCTGGAGGGGCAGCTGGGCGAGGCGCGCGGCTTCCTGGCCTGACCGGCGTCGAACGTGGACCGGGGAATGCCCGCATTCAAACACTGGATGTGGGCATTTTTCGTGCCCGGGCCGCTATCGCAGAGCCGCCTCCCGCGGCTCGCAAGCTCGCAGCGGGACCCTCGGCCGCTATCGCAGAGCCGCCTCCCGCGGCTCGCAAGCTCGCAGCGGGACCCTCGGCCGCTATCGCAGAGCCGCCTCCCGCGGCTCGCAAGCTCGCAGCGGGACCCTCGGCCGCTATCGCAGAGCCGCCTCCCGCGGCTCGCAAGCTCGCAGCGGGACCCTCGGCCGCTATCGCAGAGCCGCCTCCCGCGGCTCGCAAGCTCGCAGCGGGACCCTCGGCCGCTATCGCAGAGCCGCCTCCCGCGGCTCGCAAGCTCGCAGCGGGACCCTCGGCCGCTATGCTTGGGCAATGACTGAGATTTCAACAGCACAGCTGACGGACCGCCTGGGTGCGGCAGCGGATGCACTAGCCGGCAAAGCGGCACAATTGAGCGACGACGATGTCCGCGCAGCCACCGAACTGCCGGGCTGGACGCGGGGGCATGTGCTGGCCCACGTGGCCAACGTCGCCGACGCCGTGGCGCGGCAGGTGGAATACGCTTTGCGCGGGGAATCCATTGAATTTTACGACGGCGGCGTGGGTGGGCGCACCCAGGCCATCGAAATGGCGGCGGGAAAACCTGCCGCGGAGCACCAGGCCAAGCTCGACGCCGCGCTTTCCCGTGTGCTCTCCGCCCTGGCGGCGCTGGACGCGGAACAGTGGAAGCTGCGCATCAGCTACCGCGACGGCACGGTGTACGACGGCGCGCTGGCCCTGTGGCGCGAGCTGGTCATCCACCTCGCGGACCTTGATGTTGGCCGCGGCCCGGAGACCTGGTCCAAGGAGTTCTGCCTGTACCTGATCGACTTCCTGGCGGCCAGGGTGCCGGAGGATTCGCGACTGGTGCTGCTGCCCCTGGCTCTTGCCCCCATGACCGTGGGGTACGGGGAGGACACGGTCTCCGTGCAGGGCATGCTCACCGACATCGCCGCCTGGCTGGCCGGGCGCACACCGACCTTGGGCAGCCTGCGTGCCGAGGCCGCCGCGGACTCCGTTGACCTGCCCGAACTGCTTCCCTGGCCGTCCGCGCTGAAGAAGTAACCGCCCCGGCGACGGACCGGCGCTTCCCCGGTTGTAAGGCCCACGTAAGCCCGCGGTAAGCGGAGCGGCCAAAACTGGATACCAGAAGTACGGAACACCTTTTGAAAGGAAGGAGCCGACCATGGTATCCACCACCCGCCCCACCGAGCTGGCCATCGAGGCCCGCGGCCTGGTCAAGCTCTTCGGCAGCAACCGTGCCGTCGACGGCGTCGACCTCACCGTCAGGACAGGCACCGTCTACGGGGTCCTCGGCCCCAACGGTGCCGGCAAGACCACCACCATCTCCATGCTGGCCACGCTACTTAAGCCGGACGCCGGCAGTGCCAAAATCTTCGGCTTCGACGTCGGCACCGAGTCCCAGATTGTGCGCCAGCTCATCGGCGTCACCGGGCAGTACGCGTCAGTTGACGAGAACCTCAGCGGCACCGAAAACCTGGTGCTGTTCTCCAAGCTGCTGGGCCTGCGCGGATCGGCGCCCAAGCGCAAGGCCGCGGAGCTCCTGGAAGAATTTGGCCTGACCGAAGCCGCCCGGAAGCCGCTGAAGAGCTTTTCTGGCGGCATGCGCCGCCGCCTGGACCTGGCCGCCAGCCTCATTGCCCAGCCCCCGTTGATCTTCCTCGACGAGCCCACCACCGGCCTGGACCCACGGACCCGGGGCCAGATGTGGGACACCATCCGGCGCCTAGTTGCCGGGGGCTCCACCGTCCTGCTGACCACCCAATACCTGGACGAGGCCGACCAGCTCGCCGACCGCGTCGCCGTCATCGACAAGGGCAGGGTGGTGGCCGAGGGCACCAGCGGTGAGCTGAAGTCCTCCGTGGGCACCGCGGCCCTGCAGCTGCGGCTGTCCGAGTCCTCGGACATCCCGTCAGCCCGTGAGCTGATCCGCTCCACGCTCGGCGTCGACTCCGTGGTCTCCGAGGGGACCGGCCAGCTCACGGCACCAATGCAGCACGCCGACCTGGTCACGGACCTGTTGCTTGCCCTGCGCCGCGACAACATCGCCGTGGCGGAAATCTCCGTCCAGCAGCCGACCCTGGATGAGGTGTTCCTGACACTGACCGGCCATGGCACCGGCACACCCGCCGAAACAGAAAAGGCCCGGAGGGCCACCCCAGAATTGGAGAACGCACGATGACCGCCATTACCCCAGCCCTCCTGCAGGACACCGGGGCCCTCCGCAACCACGTGGGAGCCCGCCAGCTCCTGTCCAACACCCTCACCATGGCCTGGCGCGGCCTCATCAAGATCCGCCGAACCCCGGAACAGCTGATCGACGTTACGGTCCAGCCGATCCTGTTTACAGTGATGTTCGCCTACATCTTTGGCGGGGCCATCGCCGGGAACGTCCAGCAATACCTGCCCCTGATGATCCCCGGCATCCTGGTCCAAACAGTCATCACCACCTCCATGGTCACCGGCGTGCAGCTGCGCGAGGACATGGACAAGGGCGTGTTTGACCGTTTCAAATCGCTGCCGATCGCCCGGATCGCGCCCCTGGCCGGTGCGCTGCTGACGGACACGTTGCGCTACGCCATTGCCACCACGCTGACGTTCGCCACCGGCTGGGTCATGGGTTACCATCCCGCCGGAGGATTTGGCGCGGTGGTGCTGGCCGGGCTGATCGTCATGTTGTGTGCCTGGTCGCTGAGTTGGATCTGGGCGTTTTTCGGAGTCATCGCCCGCAGCGCCTCCAGTGTGCAGGGAATCAGCATGATCGTGCTGTTCCCGCTGACATTTCTCTCCAACGCGTTTGTGCCGGCCGACAGCCTGCCGTCCTGGCTGCGGGCATTCGCGAACGTCAACCCGGTCTCCCACCTGGTGACGGCCGTGCGCGACCTGGCCAACAACGGACAGCTGGGCATGGCGGCCGTCTGGGCAGTGCTTGGCGGAGTGGTGGTCGTTGCCACCTTTGCCCCGCTGACCGTACGCGCCTACATGCGCAAGGCCTAGGATTCCCGCAGCGAAGGATCCGAGAGCAGTTCCAGCACGCGCTCGACGGCGCGGGCCGGGTCACGGACATTCGCCGCCACCGCAGCCTCGACTTCCGTCAACGCCGCCGCCCCGTGCCTGTCACGGGCGGCGGCGTTGTGGCGTTTCCTGACCAGGACGGTCTCATCCTGGCGCCCCTTGAGAATGCCGGCAAGCACCATCAGTTCAAGTCCGACGCCGGCACGCCGGGTTCCCGGGGCCGCGAGCCTTGCGTGCCAGGCACCCACGGCCAGGCTGAGCGTGCCCAGGACGGGCATGTCCATGAACCGCGGAGAGCGGCGCCGGCTGGCAATCACGGAACGCCGCAGCCGGCCAACGTCGCCAACTGTGGCATCAGTGTCGGCAACGCCGGAATTGTACAGGACCTCGGCGCAAATTCTGGCGGCCTGAAGAATCTGGCCCATCGGCCCGTTGGAGCGTTCCGCCCGGCGCTGCGACTGAACGGAGCGATACAGCCGAAGCCCTTCCGCGTCGTGACCCCGGGCAAGCTGGATTTCCGCCGCTGCCACCGTTTCCATGGCCGCCAATTCAGTACGGGATTCCCCGGGATCCATCGCATGCAGGCGGTGGAGGGCGGCCTCCGCGGCATCCGGATCGCCCAGGGCCGCAAGATTCAGGGCCAGGGTCAGGGTGGCACTGGCAACGTCGGGCCAGGCACCCACCAAAGCCATCCGCTCGGCCGCCAGCCGCGCCCATTTCACCGCCGGCCCGGGCTGGGCGCCCTGGCTGTACAGCTCGGCCGCATTGTCCGCGGCCGACCCCGCCGACCAAGTGTCCTGCAACTTTTCGGAGAGCCGGAAGGACTTTTCGGCGTACCTGACGGCCTGCTCGGGCTCGGCCATGTTTTCCGCCCAGACGCCGCTCATGAGCAGGGCCAACGCAGCGACATCGTCCCGCGGATCCATGCGAAGTTCGGCCAGCAGGCCCACGACCCGGGCGTCGTTGCCGATGGCCAGGATCACTTGTGCCATGGCGTTGTTGCGTGGTGCCAGAGGCAGCGCGGCGGCCACAATCCTGCGCAGCCGTGACCGGACGGCAGCCCCCTGGCGAAGGTTGAACACCATGGTGGTCAGGGCCAGTGTTGACAATGAGAAAACGGCGGCGTCCGCCGTCCTGGCGGAGGGGATGTAGTCCTTCGTTGCCGCCAGGATGGTTCCCGCAAATTCGTACACCTCGGAATGCATGCCGCGCTGGGACCAGTAGCTGGCCAGGAGCCCGAAAATGGCATACACCCGGTCTGCACTGCCAGGTCCGCCTGCGGCCATGGCGGACCTGAGCGCATGGAGCAGATTTTCCTGTTCGGCCGTGGTGCGGCGGAGGGTTGCCAGCTGCGCGGAACCTGCGCTGTCCGAGAGTGCCTGAAGGGAAAATTCCACTGCCCACCCGGTCAGGGCAGCTTCCACGGCGGCAGTTTCCTGCATCGCAGCTAATTGGGCCGCCGCATATTCCCGCACCGTCTCCAGCATGCGGAAGCGCACAGTGCCGGTTGACGGGTCCTCCTCCGAGAGCACCAGGGACTGGTTGACAAGTGCTTCCACCGCCGCCTCCACGTCCTCCGACGCCAGAGTCAGTGCGGCGCCGTTGGTCGGGGAGTTCTCGGCCAAGCCCGGATCGGGCAGGCAGGCTGCCGTGGCGCAGGCGGCGCCAAGGGAGAACCCGCTGGGAAAACATGACAGCCGGCGCATCACCGTGTGCTCCGTATCGGTGAGCAGCTCCCAGCTCCAATTGATGACGGCGGTCAGGGACCGGTGCCGCGCCGGCGCGGACCTGTCCGTGTTGACCAACTGGTCCATGCCGGCCGTGAGGCGCCGGGCAATGTCCTCAACGCTCATCATCCGAACCCGTGCGGCAGCCAGCTCGATGGCCAGGGGCAGTCCGTCCAGATGCTCGCACAGGTTGCGGACCACGGCGGGGTCGAGCCGCACGCTGCCCCGGGCGGCCATGGCACGTCTCGTGAAAAGTTCCACGGCGGCAGGGACGGCCGTGTCCGAGGGGCCGCCGGTGGCCAGCGGCTGCAACTGGTAGACGGATTCACCGGCGATGCTCAGTGGTGCCCTGCTGGTCGCCAGCACAGAAGCGTCCGGGCAGGCTGCGAGGATCTCCGCGATGACGGCCGCGACCTGGCCCACGAGGTGTTCGCAGTTGTCCACGACCAGCAGGACCTGCCCGGCGGAAAGCCTGGCCAGTGTGCGGCTGCGCAAGTCCTGGCCGAGGCGGCCATCCTGCAGTGTGCGGCTGCTGCGGGCCTCGCGGATGCCGGCGCCTTCGGCCAGGGCCAGCCAAATGTCGTCAGATGTCCGGATGCCTGCCAGCTCCAGCACGATCACCGACTTGCCTTCTCCGGCCGCCCGGTTTGCCAATTCCAGGGCCATCCGGGTCTTGCCCAGGCCGCCGGTGCCAAGGATGGTGGTGAGCCTGCTGCTGCGCAAGAGGGTTCCCACTGCGGCAAGGTCACCGGTGCGGCCCACCAGCTCATTGGGGGCCGAACGAATGCCGAAGCTGTGGGCGCCCCGGCCGGCCCCAGCTTCCCGGGGCACGGCGGCAGGTGCGATATCGGACGAAGGGGGCGTCCCGGCGTCGTCCGTCTCCCGCAGAAGCCCGGCATGGAGCTGCTGCAGCACAGGCGAGGGACCGGTGCCAAGTTCGCGCCGCAGCCTCCGGCTCAGCTGGTCATAGCCGGCCAGGGCGGTATTTGCCTGGCCGCTGGCGGACAGCGCGCGGAAGTATAGGCCGTGCAGGGGTTCGTCCATCGGTCCGGCGGCCAGGAGCGGCTGCAGGAGCGCGGCGGCGTCGGCGGGTCGGCCGGTGGCCAGCAGCGCCTCGGCCAGGGTCTTGTCCATGCTTCCGCGCAACTGTCCCGCCCGGACGGTGAAGTCGTCCAGGGCCGGCGAGGCGGCGGTCCCGGCAGCGGGCTCGCCGTCAGTCAGTGCGGCAGCGTTCCCCAGCAGCTCCAGCGACGTCCCAGGGGCGTGGGCGAGGGAGGCTCGGGCGTCGTCGAGGAGATTCCGGGCGGCCCAGTAGTCAATCGTGCGGGTGGGCATGCCCAAGGCGTAGCCGGCCGAAGAGGAAGTGATGAGCTCGCGGGAATGTCCTGACCGAATGCGCGAAACCATGGTGTGCAGGGCGGTGGCGGCATTGGCGGGCGCGTCCAGCCCCCATACCTCGTCGATGAGGCTTGCCGGGGCAACCGCGCGTCCCTTCGCCATGGCCAGCGCAAGCAGCAGCGCCTTGGCGCGGCGGCCAGGCAGGGACTTGCCGTCCACGCTCACGTCGCCAAAAAGACGCAAACCAATCCCGGCTGCAGGCGCTGAAGTCACTTCACCGATGCTACCCGCATCCTGGCCCGGATGCGGTCGCCCTGGCTGATCATGGCCACGTCCGGGACCACCACGGCGCCGCCTGGCACCTCGGCTGCAGCGGGGACTTCACCCAGTGGCATGCGGCAAGGAACCCGAACAGGCCCACTGGTGTGCCGACTGCGCCAGGCAGCTCACTGTTGAGCGCACCGGTTGGCACCGCGCATGGGCCCGGGAGGTCCTGCTCGGGCTGGGCGCGTTGGCAAGCCGGTGGCGCCGTCGTGCTATTTTTCCCCTGCGGCCCGCCAAAAGTGCAGGGTGGCATAGGAACGCCAGGGCCGCAGCGGCTGGGCCATCCGCGCCAGTTCGGGCGCCTTGATGCTCCGAGCCGTGGCCAGCGAGTCGCCGCGCAGCAGCCCGTACCCGTTGCGCACGGCGGCGTCCGTGGGCAGGAAGACGTCGCTGCTGCCGAGCACCCGCATGCTGACGTAGCCCACGGTCCACGGCCCGATGCCGGGAAGCGGCAGCAGCTTTTCCGCCAGGGAAACAGGGGTGTCCAAGGCATCAATGTGCAGGGAACCGTCTGCCAGCCTCCCGGCCACCTCGACGATGGCGTCGATCCGCCGCTGTGGGCCGCGCAAAATGCTGCGGCCGCCGGCTGCGATCTGTTTCGGTGAGGGAAAGAAGTGGGTCATGGAGCCGTGCGGCAGACGGCTGGAAGTGCTTAGGGCAACTAGCTGCCGCAGTGCCGTCGTGGCTGCTGCCACCGTGATTTGCTGTCCAACCATGGCACGGACCAGGATCTCGGCCGGGTCCACGCAACCGGGCAGCCGCATGCCGGGCAGTGCCGCAACCCGTGCTGAAAGCAGTGGATCTGCGGAAAGGGCCGCGTCCGCAGCTGTGGGGTCGTGGTCCAGGTTGAACAGGTGCCGCACGCGCGACACCAACGCAGGGACGTCTGCGGGGTCCTCAACCGCATGGTCCAGCAGCAACCTGTTTCCGTCCCAAGCAAGCGCGAACCAGCCATGGCCGCCGGGGAGATGCAGCGTCCTCGCATAACTGGAGGATGTTGCCTCCTCGACGCCAACAACTGCGCGCGCTGCCAAAAAGTCGAAGATGCCGGGCTCAAACGGGGGATGGAATTCCAAAGCAACTGCCATGGAATCATCCTGCCACGCAGCCGGGGCGCTTGTTGCCCGAGCAGCCAGCCTCGCCTAGTCTGGCTGCATGGCTGACATCATGGACATCCTTCCCGGCATCACTCGACTCGTTAAGACGACCCAGCTCGAGCATCAGGACGCCACTGCGGTGGTTCTTCATCAGGAGCTCTCCTCACCGGCCCACGAGGTCTGGGCTGCGTGCACCGAGCCCGAACGCCTCCAAGAGTGGTTCCTGCCCATAAGCGGTGACCTCAGCGTCGGCGGGCACTATGCCCTCGAAGGCAACGCCTCCGGCGAAGTACTCGACTGCAACGCCGGGCGCAGCTTCCGGGTTTCCTGGGTGATGGGGGCCGGCCCCGAATCCGAGGTTGAATTCACGGTGACACCCACCAACATCGACCATGCGCTGGTGGAGCTGACGCACACAGCCGCGGTGGATCCGGACATGATGGTCACCTACGGGCCGGGAGCGGTAGGTGTGGGCTGGGACCTGACGCTGCTGGGGCTCTACCAGCACCTGCGCGGCATTCCCACAGGTCCGTCCCACCAGCCGCCGCCGGAGACCATGAATTCGTTCATTGCGGCCAGCAGCGAGGCCTGGGCCAACGCCGCCATTGCCAGCGGGACCAACCCCGCGGCAGCACGCGAGGCCGCCCAGCGCACCACCTCCTTTTACATGGGTACGGACGACTCCGGCCCCTCCTGACGCCTTGGTGTCCGGGCCCGCTGTCGGTTCCCAGCCCCGGCCTGGTTCCTTTGACGGGGAACCCCTCGGTCGCGGTCCTGTGTTGAGAACTTCGCTTGAGGAGTCCCGGTCGGCTAATTCCTTGGCTCATTCGGGGAGGATGAGGCCGTGGTGGTAGGGGTTGCGGAGGTCGTGGCGGGTGGGGTCGGTGCTGTTGGTGGGTGTGTAGAGGGCGATGCCGTTGAGGAGGCGGAC
>NZ_QJVD01000021.1 GCF_003219815.1 Arthrobacter livingstonensis | reverse complement strand
GACACTTTCGCGAGCACTTTAGATGAGGCACGCAGGAATCATTTGGCGAGCATATTGACATGAGGCACCACGGGGCCGGGGCCAAACCATTTCCTACTGGTTTGGCCCCGGCCCCGTCAGGCGAAAGCTACCCGAACTGAGGGTCCTCCGTGCGGCTGCGCTTGATCTCGAAGAAGTACGGGAAACCAGCCAAGGTGACCGTGGCGTCCCACAGCCTGCCGGCCTCTTCCCCGCGCGGAATTCGGGTGATGACAGGGCCAAAGAACGCGGTGCCGTTGAAGGCGACGATCGGCGTGCCCACTTCCTGGCCCACTTGGCTGATGCCTTCCTCGTGGCTGGCGCGCAGGGCGGCGTCATGGGCGTCGGTGGTGGCTGCTGCAGCCAATTCGGCAGGCAGGCCCACCTCGGCCAGCGCCTTGTCCACGACATTGGCAAGGTCCTTGTTGCCATTGACGTGGATCTGCGTGCCCATGGCGTCGTACAGCGGCTTGATAACCTGCCGGCCGTGGGCGGCGGCCGCGGCGGTGATCACGCGGACCGGCCCCCAGGCACGGGCCACGTGGGCTCTGTATTCCTCGGAAAGGTCCGCCCGGTGTTCGTTGAGCACCGACAGGCTCATGACATGCCAGTCAACGGTAATGTTCCGGACCGTCTCCACTTCGCCAATCCAGCGGGACGTGACCCACGCGAACGGGCAGGTCGGGTCAAACCAGAAATCTGCCTTTTCGGCGGTCGCTTCCCTACCGGGAACTGCGGTTTCAGACATGGTGCTCTCCTCAGGTCGCCTCACAAAATTGCGCGAATTACACGCCTGTCTGGCATAACAGCGGATCAGGCGGACTTGTTCCTGCGCTTGGCCACAACCTCGTGCGGGATCAGGTTGGCTTCGGCCAGCTTGTTCACAACGTCGGCCGTGATGACGGCGGTGGAGATGTCCTCACGGCTGGGAAGGTCGAACATGACCGGCTGCAGGACCTCTTCGAGGATGGCGCGCAGCCCCCGAGCACCGGTCCCCCGGGCCAGGGCCTGGTCGGCAATGGCGGCCAGGGCGTCCTCCTCAAACTCAAGGTCGACGCCGTCGAGCGTGAACATTTTCTGGTACTGCCTGATCAGTGCGTTCTTTGGCTCGGTGAGGATTTGGATCAGGGCGGTGCGGTCCAGCTGGGTCACGGTGGTGATGACAGGGAGCCGCCCGATGAATTCGGGGATGAGGCCAAACTTGAGCAGGTCCTCCGGCATGACGTCGGCGTAGCTGGCCTCGGACTGCTTGAGCGCGCTCAGCGGGGCACCGAAGCCGATGCCCTTCTTGCCGGCGCGCGAGCCGATGATTTCCTCGAGCCCGGCAAAGGCGCCGGCCACAATGAACAGCACGTTGGTGGTGTCTATCTGGATGAATTCCTGGTGCGGGTGCTTCCGCCCGCCCTGCGGCGGGACCGACGCCACGGTGCCTTCGAGGATTTTAAGCAGGGCCTGCTGCACACCCTCACCGGAAACGTCGCGGGTGATGGAGGGGTTCTCGGACTTGCGCGAGATTTTGTCGATCTCGTCGATGTAGATGATGCCCTGTTCGGCCTTCTTGACGTCGAAGTCCGCGGCCTGGATGAGCTTGAGCAGGATGTTTTCCACGTCCTCGCCCACGTATCCGGCTTCCGTGAGGGCGGTGGCGTCCGCAACGGCGAACGGCACGTTCAGGCGGCGGGCCAGGGTCTGGGCCAGGTATGTCTTGCCACAGCCGGTGGGTCCGACCAACAGGATGTTGGACTTCGCGATTTCCACTTCGTCGTGGACGGTGCCGGCCAGGGTGGTGGACTTGACTGCGTGGCCGGACTGGATGCGCTTGTAGTGGTTGTACACGGCGACGGCAAGTGAACGCTTGGCTGGTTCCTGGCCAATGACGTATTCCTGCAGGAAGTCGAAGATCTCCCGCGGCTTGGGCAGCTCAAAGGCGTCGAGTTCGGCCACCTCGGCCAGTTCCTCGTCGATGATCTCGTTGCACAGTTCAATGCATTCGTCGCAGATGTAGACACCGGGGCCCGCAATGAGCTTGCGGACCTGTTTCTGGCTTTTGCCACAGAAGGAACACTTCAGCAGATCAGTGCTTTCGCCCATTCTGGCCATGTGTGCGTCCTTCCGGGAACGGCGTCCGGCGTGTGCCGCTGCCATTGACTATTTCGAATGAGGCAGCCTCGGCCGCCATGCCTTGTGTACTGTCCCACTCTAGGGCAAGGCGCCGACAAAGAGTGGAAGGCACTCGCCGGGACGGAGGGATTTTTGGCCCCGCCCCGGCGGTGTGCCGTGTAACTAGCGGGTGATGGCCGCCGGCTTGATCTTGCGCGGTGCCAGCACTTCGTCAATGAGACCGTACTCCTTGGCCTGGGCGGCCGTGAGGATGTTGTCGCGCTCAATGTCGTTGCTGACCTGCTCGGGCGTGCGGCCCGAGTGTGCGGAGAGCGTGTTCTCCAGCCATTCGCGCATGCGCATGACCTCGTTGGCCTGGATTTCCAGGTCGGACGCCTGGCCTCCCTGGCCGCCGGACAGTGCGGGCTGGTGGATCAGCACGCGGGCGTTGGGCAGTGCCAAGCGCTTGCCGGGGGCGCCGGCTGCCAGCAGCACGGCGGCAGCTGAAGCGGCCTGGCCCAGGCAGACGGTTTGGATCTCAGGGCGGATGAACTGCATGGTGTCGTAAATGGCCGTCATGGCCGTGAACGATCCGCCGGGCGAGTTGATGTACAGCGTGATGTCGCGGTCCGTGTCGTCGGCCTCGAGCACCAGCAGCTGCGCCATCACGTCGTCGGCGGAGGCGTCGTCAACCTGGACGCCCAGGAAGATGATCCGGTCCTCGAACAGCTTGGTGTAGGGGTCCTGGCGCTTGAAGCCGTAGGGCGTGCGCTCCTCAAACTGCGGCAGGACGTAGCGGCTGGTGGGGAGATTGCCTGCAGTGCTGCCGAAGGCCGTACCGCCAAAGTTGTAAGTCATGTCTGTGTGCTCCTGGAGTCTGTACTTCGGCCGGTTACTTGGCGTTGGTTCCGCCGCCACCGGCGACGGAACCTGCGTGGCGGGCGATCTTGTCAAAGAAGCCGTATTCGAGTGCTTCCTCGGCCGTGAACCATTTGTCGCGGTCGTTGTCCTTGAGGATCTTCTCCACGGTCTGGCCGGTCTGTTCGGCCGTCAGGTCGGCCATGACCTTCTTCATGTGCAGGATCAGCTCGGCCTGGATCTTGATGTCCGACGCCGTTCCGCCAATGCCGCCGGAGGGCTGGTGCATGAGGATGCGTGCGTTGGGCGTGGCGTACCGCTTGCCCTTGGTGCCGGAGGAGAGCAGGAACTGCCCCATGGAGGCTGCCAGGCCGGTTGCCACGGTGACAACGTCGTTGGGGATGAATTCCATGGTGTCGTAGATCGCCATGCCTGCTGTGACCGAACCGCCCGGGGAGTTGATGTAGAGGAAGATGTCCTTGTCCGGGTCCTCGGCGGAGAGCAGCAGAAGCTGGGAACAGATCACGTTGGCGTTGTCGTCGCGGACTTCCGAGCCAAGCCAGATGATGCGCTCTTTGAGCAGGCGGTTGTAAATGTACTGGTCCGGGCCCGACGAATCCTGGCCGGCCATTTTCGGTGTGGTGTGCTGTGCCATGGTGGACTTACCTCTCCTTCGTGCAGTCCGGGGGACCGTGACCGTGCCGGCAGATACCGTCACGCCCAGTCCAACGCGGACCATCACTAATCTTCACTACTTGGACAGTAGCCGTTTTTGGGGGCATTTTGTTTCGTAAAACCGTGCTGTTCGCTGACGGCGCACGATTGCCGGGCACCCCGGGAAAAGGGCATGAAAAAAACCGTTGCCGGCCCCCGTCAAGGGAACCGGCAACGGTTTCGTCAGGCTCTTCCCCTGCGGGGAAGTTAGATGCGGACCTCGCCCGGGTCCACCACGGCGGTGGGCTCGATGACGTCGTCGGAAGCGGCATCTACGGTCTCTTGCTCATCGGACTCGTCGGAGGCGACCGAGACAAAATCGGTGAGGTCGACGTCGTCGCCCTTGGTGTCCTTCACGGCAGCCTTGGCCAGAACGGCGGCCAGGGCCTTGCGGCGGCGGACTTCGCCCACGATCATGTTGACCTGGCCGGAGGAATCGAGCATCTGCGCAAACTGGTTCGGGTCCATGCCGTACTGGCTGGCGGAGGAGACGATGTAGTCGATCAGCTCAGGCTGGCTGACACCGATTTCTTCCTTGTCGGCAATGGCGTCGAGGATGATCTCGTTGCGGAAGGCCCGTTCGGTGTTGTCCTTGACCTCGGCGCGGTGCTCTTCGGTGTCGTGGTCCTCACCGTGGGAGTTCTCCGGCTTGAAGTGCTGCTCGAGCTGCTCGGCAACTACGGACTCGGGAACCGGAATCTCAACGAGCTCAACGAGCTTGTCCAGGACCTTGTCACGGGCCTCAACACCCTGCTCCACCGTCTTGGACTCGGCGGCCTGCTTGGCCAGGTCCTCGCGCAGTTCGGCGATGGTGTCGAATTCGGAGGCCAGCTGGGCAAAGTCGTCGTTGGCCTCGGGCAGTTCGCGGACCTTGACGGCGGTGACCTTCACGGTGACCTGTGCGTCTTCGCCAGCGTGGTCCCCGCCGGCCAGCTTGGTGTCAAAGATGGCTTCTTCGCCGGCGGACAGGCCGGTGGCTGCCTCGTCCAGGCCTTCGAGCATGTTGCCCGCACCGATCTGGTAGGAAAGGTCGGCAGCTGAGTCAACCTCTTCGTCCTCGATCTTGGCGGAGATGTTGATGGTGACGAAATCGCCGTCGGCGGCGGGGCGGTCCTCGGACTTGAGCGTGCCGAAGCGGCCGCGCAGCTCGTCGAGGGCCTTGTCGGTGTCCTCGTCGGTGGCTTCGAGCGCCTCCACCTCAACTTCGATGCCTTCGTAGTCGGGCAGCTCGATCTCGGGGCGGACGTCGATCTCGACGTGGAACTTCAGCTCGCCGTCGGTGGCCGTGGGGTCCGGGACCTCGGTGATTTCAACCTCTGGGCGGCTGAGCGGGTTGATGCCGGCTTCCACCACGGCGCTCTGGTACCAGCCGTTGAGGCCCTCGTTGATGGCGGTTTCCAGGACGTAGCCACGGCCAACGCGCTGGTCGATCAACTTGTTGGGGACCTTGCCCTTGCGGAAACCAGGCACCTGGACCTGTGTGGCAATCGTCTTATAAGCCTCGGCAATGCTGGGCTTCAATTCCTCAAAGGAAACCTCAACGTTGAGCTTTACCCGGGTGGGCGTGAGGTTTTCGACAGCGCTCTTCACAGCGTGGTACTCCTGATGGTCTGTTGGTGGATGTTAGGCACCAGCACATGGGCAGCCACTGACCAAACGTGAACCGGATTATGCTGAGTCGGGGCGACAGGACTCGAACCTGCGGTCTCCTGCTCCCAAAGCAGGCGCGCTAGCCACTACGCTACGCCCCGTAGTGCCCGGAACAGTCTACGGGCAAAACTTGGCGGATGCACAATCTGCCCCGCCCTGGTGCAGCCCTGAAAGCCCCGCGGCGGATTTGCGGCCCGCCGGGTGCGTTGCTACTATCGAGGAGTTGCTGCGCCGAAAGGCGAATTTCCGGGGGCGTAGCTTAATGGTAAAGCCTCAGTTTTCCAAACTGATGACGCGGGTTCGATTCCCGTCGCCCCCTCCAAAACCGCTGAATCCCCCGGTCATCGATGTCATCGAATGCCGGGTTTTTTTGCGCCCGGCTCGGCGGTCTGTCCCTCCAGGCCTGCCGATCCCGCGGCGGCCAGCCCTGTGGAGGCTCAAATCTTCACGGGGGCTGGTGTTGGCTCCCGACTTTTCACGTGTGCTGGTGCCAGCGCCAAAATGGTGGTTGCAACCACCGGTCCCGCAGCTAACACCAGCACAACCGACATTGGCCTCACCCGAGAAAACAACGACCCTCGAAGGGTTGTTTGTGTGGTCATCTCGAGCGGGTCAACGGGGAACGGGCGTCAGCCTTGGCACCCCGGGCACCAGTAAAGCTTGCGGCCACCGAGCTCCTTCATGGCAACCACCGTGCCGCAGTGCCGGCAGGGCAGTCCGTTGCGCTTGTACACATAGTTCGCGTCTTCCACCGGAACGTCCTTATCAGCGCCCGACTCCGGACCCGGCGGCTCCGCTCCTCCCCCGGCTGTTGCTGTCGCCGGGCGGGCGGAACCGCCGCCAGCGTCCCCACTCCCGCTCACGCTCCCGGCGGCCGTGGCGTTCCGGTCGTATCCGTCCGCGTCGTCTTCGTCCGCAACGCGTGCTTCCGCCAGGGCATGGCCCACGTCGGCGCCGATCCCGGACGGCCGGTCCGCCAGTTCGGTGGTGATGATGCGTCCGTCGCGGACGCCGTCGGCCATCACCAGCGCGATGTCGTCCCACAGCGCCCCGGCCTCGCCGAGGCGCAGAGATGCGCCCGGCAGCATGGGGTCCAGCCCGCGCCGGAACAGCACCTCGGCGCGGTACACATTGCCCACGCCGGCCAGCACGTCCTGCTTCATCAGCTGCAGCGCAACGGACGTGGTGCTTTTGCTGATGCGACGGACAAATTCCCCACGGTCACCGGGCCGGTGGAGCAGCGGGTCGGGGCCGAGCCTGGCCCGCACCGCGGCAGCCTCCGCAAGGGTCAGCACCTCGCAGGCCGTGGGCCCGCGAAGGTCCGCCCAGCCGTGCGGGGAGACCAGTCGCACCCGCACCGCGCCCTTGGGCTCGGGCGGGCCGTTGTACTCCCCACGTCCTCCCCCAGCTCGCAAGCTCACTCCGGGCCCCTCGGCCGCGTGGGCCCACCCACGTCCTCCCCCAGCTCGCAAGCTCACTCCGGGCCCCTCGGCCGCGTGGGCCCACTCGCCGTCGTGGCCTGCAATTCCACGCACTTCCCGCTCGCCGATCCGCCGCGGCGCGCCAATGCTGGACGCCCCGGTGAAGGTGGAGTCGCCGCCAAAGTCCCAGGCGCCGTACAGACCCAGGTGCACGCGCATGACGAGCTCGTGCGCGAAGAACAGGAACAGCTGCTTGCCGTGCGCCTCCGCCAGCTCCAGCACCTGCCCGTCAATCCGGGCCGCGCCCGCGGCGAACTTGCCCTGCGGGCTGGACACGGAAAGCGCGGCCCCGCCAAACACGTCGTTGAACTGCCGGGCCAGCCGGTGAACGGAATGCCCCTCGGGCATGCCTACTCGACAACCTCGCCGGTGGCCTCGTACGTGGCGATCTTTCCGATGCGGCGCACATGGCGCTCGGCGTTGCTGAACGGCTCGGCCAGGAACGCCTCGATCAGTGCAGTGGCCTCTTCAACCGAGTGCTGGCGTCCGCCCACGGCCACGACATTGGCGTCATTGTGCTCACGGGCCAGCTTGGCCGTGTCCAGGTTCCAGGCCAGGGCCGCGCGCACGCCCTTGACCTTGTTCGCGGCGATCTGCTCGCCGTTGCCGGAGCCGCCCAGCACAATCCCGAGCGCGTCCACGCCTGCGGCCTGGTCGGCCACCACGGCCAGTGCGGCGTTGATGCAGAAGGACGGGTAGTCGTCCTCGGCGTCGTAAGCCGCAGGTCCGTGGTCCACCATCTCGAATCCCTTGGCGGTCAGTGCGGTGATGAGGTGGGAGCTGAGCTCCATGCCGGCGTGGTCGGTTGCGATGTGAACGCGCATGGGTGGTCCTTCAAGCTTGTTGGGGTGCAGTCGCTTCCAGACTACCGAAACCGACGCCTCAGTGTTGACCGGGGCCCTTGCCCGCCCGGCGGTTGAGGATGGCTGCGAGGTCGTCCGCCGTGTCCAGGTTGGGGGCGCCGACCACCAGCCGCCCTGCCCGCACATCCCGCAGCACGACGGCCGCGCCTGAGCAGGCCAGGAAGCTTTCACTGCCGCTGTGCCTGCGCAGGCCCCAGCCTCCGTAGTCCCGGGCCTTGATGTCGAGGGACACTGCCGCATCGACGTCGGTGCACGGCACCACAATGACGGGAACCATCCCAGCCAACTTCACCGTCAGCCGGTGCCTGTCCACGTGCACTGTTGCGCACAACCACCCCACAACCAGCAGGGCAGCCACCACAAGTCCCGGCAGGAACCATCCGCTGACCACCGTCAGCACCGCGCCGGGCAGGATTCCGCACAGCAGCACCATGACGATCACGGAGCTGCGCGGGTGGATCGTGTAGACGAGGCGGTCCTTCGACACGGCTGGGTCCGCCTCCAGCACCAGCATTTCGGCCAGGGCGGCGTCATCGGAGCCCGTCCACTGTTCGTCGGGCTTGAACGTCAGGGCCAGCACCACACCCATGGCAGCGGCGAGCCCGCACCCCATCAACACCACGTAGCCGTCCAGGCGCTGCGCGGTAGACCCGCCCTGCCCTGACTGGCCAAGAAGTGCAGCGGCAAACAAGGTGACAGATCCCAGCTGCAGGGCCATGCCGGACCCCAGGAGCAGGCGCCGCAGGTTGCGGGGCAGCGTGGTCCGAGCCCCGAACCCGCCCACCCCGATCCCCAGGATCAGGGTGACAGCCACGGCAACCGCCAGGAACGCCGGGAGCGGCAGGGGCCCGCCGCCGGTGGGCAGCTCGGCGCCGGCCGGCAGGTCCCGGGCCAGCAGCAGCCCTCCGCCCACCAGCCCAAGGCACAGCAGTACCGGGAAAATAATGGCAAAGCGCAGCGCACGGGCGTCGATGGGCCGCTCACTGTTGTTCTCCGCTGCGGGAACGTTCATGGGCACTACTTTTTCACACCCTCTTTCAAACCGAAGTTCGTGTTACCGCCGGCGCGGGCATAGGCGGTGACCAGCGAGCACGCGCGTGCGGCGGTTCCGACGTCAGGCATCGAGACCACGTAGCGTTGATGGAACGCAGTTTCCAGGACCAGGGCCGGTCCGCTGGCGGTGATGAAGGCAATGCTGCCGCCGCCCAGGCGATAGCCCCAGCCACCGTAGTCCAGTGCCCGGACGTCCTCCACGGTAGCGGCGCGGATCTCCGTAAAGTCAAACGGCATTAGCTTCCAAAAGCCTGAGGCCAGCACCGTTGTGCCGCCCGGACCGATCTCCAGCGTCCCCTGGCAAAAGATCCACATCAGTGCGGCAACCGGAACGCCGAGCACGGCCAGCCACGGCGAGATGAAGTAAACGCTGGCTCCAACAACGGCGCCCATGCCCAGGCTCAGACACCACTTCGCCGGTCCCATGGACACCTTCACGGACAGCGTTTCGCCGCTGGCCGCCATGCGCGCGGCATCGGCGCTGACGGGCTCGCTCTCCAGCGCGTCAGCCGCACACTGGACCTCCGGCCCGGGCCTCCGGTCCACCTCGCCAGGCCTGTAGCGCCAGATGGCCGCTACGGCCACGAGAACTGCAACGGCGGCTCCGGCCCACATGGCAGGCGCGGAAAGTCCCGCCTGCGAAGCATCCTTCAAATCGAGCTGACCGGCCACGATGGCGACGAACAGGGCCGTAAGCATGATCCCGACGCCGAGGCCGGCACCCACGCAGATCCGTGAAACCATGAGCGACTGGCCGCGGCTGGCTATCCCGAGTCCGGCCAGCAGGGTCCCGCTGCCACCTCCGACCAGGATGGCAATCAGTGCCGTGACCCACAGCGGGGAGTAGCCGTCAACGCCGTTACTCCCCCAGTGGGTGGCCAGCTCTGCGGGCAGCCGGTCCGCCACAGTGAACATCCACGCGGCAGCGAGCACGCCCAACAGCATTGGCCCGGCAACCACGCCGTTCAGCCACGCCCGGTTGTACGCGTGCTCTGCCCCGGCGCTTCGCACAGGCTCCCCCACCAAAATCATGTCCCGCCTTCGTGTCCGAACCAATCAATCCCCGGTCAGGTCAAGATCAACCCCTGTAGTAAGACTGCCCCACAGTGTCCGTGCGGACAACTTCCAGCTTGGGACAGCCAGTCCCGCAGCGGACCAGCCGGCGGGCGCGCAACCCGGACCAGCTGCCTGGCCCGCAGTTCTGGCCCGGGAGCGGCACATCCGCCATTCAAAAGACAGCACATGCGGGTATTTGGTCCCCGCACCCGCATGTGCTGGATCTTCAATCGCCACGGCGGCCCCGCACCCGCATGTGCTGTATCTTCAATTTCTACCCAGAGCACGAGCGCGTGGCCCCACTCACAATGGGACCCGTAAAGTGAAAGACTGAACACATCCCGCCGGCGAGCTAAGCCGGCACTGTGTACCAAAAGACTGTGCACTCGAAAGAATGTGCACCCGCATTACCGTCCACCCAACACCGAACGGAAGGCACTTTCCTTGCCTGGCTTGAACCTGACCCGCGCCGAAGCGATCGAGCGCACTGCAACGCTGACTGTCAAGGACTATGACGTCACCCTTGACCTGACACAATCCGCCGAGACCTTTCCGTCCACCACCACGGTGAGGTTCACCTCCAGGGAGGGGTCGTCGTCGTTCATTGACGCGGTGACCGCCAGGGTGCGCAAAGTGGTCCTGAACGGCGTCGAACTGGATCCGGCGGAAGTCAGCGACGGCGCCCGCATCCAGCTGCCGAACCTCGCCGCGGAGAACGTGCTCACCGTTGAGGCGGACGCGCTGTTCATGAACACCGGCGAGGGCCTGCACCGCTTCGTGGATCCGGTGGACAACGAGGTCTACCTGTACAGCCAGTTCGAGGTGCCGGACAGCCGCCGCATGTTCGCCGTGTTTGAGCAGCCGGACCAGAAGGCGCAGTTCACCTTCCATGTCACCGCCCCTGCGCACTGGGATGTCATCTCCAACTCCACCACCCCGGCCCCGAAAGCCGCCGGCGAAGGCAAGTCCACGTGGCACTTTGAGCCGACGCTGACGATGTCCAGCTACATCACGGCCCTGATCGCCGGCCCGTATGAGTCCGTGCGCAGCGAGCTGACCAGCTCGGACGGGCGCACCATCCCACTGGGCGTGTTCGCCCGCAAGTCGCTCATGGCGCACCTGGACGCGGAGAACGTGTTTGAGCTGACCCGGCAGGGCTTCGAGTTCTTTGAAAAGCAGTTCGGCACCCCGTACCCGTTCCCGAAGTACGACCAGCTCTTCGTCCCCGAGTTCAACGCCGGCGCCATGGAGAACGCGGGAGCCGTGACGTTCCTGGAAAGCTACGTGTTCCGCTCCAAGGTCACCGACGCCATGGTGGAACGCCGCGCCATCACCATCCTGCACGAGCTCGCCCACATGTGGTTCGGCGACCTCGTCACCATGCGCTGGTGGAACGACCTCTGGCTCAACGAGTCCTTTGCCGAGTTCATGTCCACGCTGGCCGCGGCTGAAAACACGAAGTACGTGGACGCCTGGACGTCGTTCTCCTCCATGGAAAAGAGCTGGGCCTACCGCCAGGATCAGCTGCCGTCCACGCACCCCATCAAGGCCGACATCAAGGACCTGGAGGATGTGCTGGTCAACTTTGACGGCATCACCTACGCCAAGGGTGCGTCCGTGCTGCGCCAGCTGGTGGCCTGGGTGGGCCAGGAAGAGTTCATGGCCGGCGTCCGCGCCTACTTCGGCAAGCATGCCTGGTCCAACACCGAGCTGCCTGACCTGATGGTCGAGTTGGAGGCCGCCAGCGGCCGCGACCTGTCCGTCTGGACCGAAAAGTGGCTGGAGACCGCCGGCGTGAACACCTTCAAGCCGGCCATCGAGTCGGACGACGGCGGCGCCATCACCTCGTTCTCGATCCTCCAGTCAGCCGTTGCCGACCACCCGACCCTGCGCCCGCACCGTGCGGCAGTGGGCTTCTACGACCTCGCCACCGAGGGTGGGGACGCCGGGAAGCTGGTGCGCACGCACCGCGTGGAGCTCGACGTGGACGGCGCCGCCACCGAGGTACCGGAGCTGGTGGGACTCAAGCGCCCGGCGCTGGTCCTGCTGAACGACGACGACCTCGCCTACGCCAAGATCCGCCTCGACCCGGTGTCCCTGGCCACGGCCAAGGCCCACCTGAAGAACTTCAAGGATTCGCTCCCGCGTACCCTGGTCTCCGCCTCCGCCTGGGACGCCGCGCGCGACGGTGAAACCCCTGCCCGCGAGTACGTCGAGCTGGTGTTGGCCAACATTGCCTACGAGACCGATTCGACGGTGATCCAGGTGCTGCTGCGCCAGCTGGCCACCGCGCTCCACTTCTACGTGGCCCCGGAACACCAGAAGCAAACGGCCGTGGCCGCCGCAGATGCCCTGCTGGAGCTGGCCCGTGACGCGGCGGCCGGATCGGACGCGCAACTGCAGTTCACCAAGGCGTTTGCCATGAGTGCCCAGTCGGACGCCCAGCTGGACACGGTCCAGGAACTGCTGGCAGGCACGCAATCCCTGGATGCCCTGGAGATCGATACGGACCTGCGCTGGGAACTGCTGACAGCCCTCGTGGCGGGAGCACGCGCGACCCAGGGCAGCATCGACGCCGAGCTGGCCCGCGACAACACCCAAAACGGCCAGCTCGCTGCGGCAACCGCCTCGTCCAGCATCCCCACACAGGAGGCCAAGGCTGGGACGTGGGAGTCCGTCGTCGCGCTGGGAGAGCATGCCAACGCAGTCCAGCGCGCATCCATCACCGGATTTGGGCGCGTGTGGGACACCTCGCTGCTGGAGCCGTACGTGGAGAAGTACTTTGCCGCGATCCGGGGGGTGTGGGCGGACAGGTCGTATGAGACCGCCTCCACGATCATCACCGGGCTGTACCCGTCGCAGCTGGTGTCTCAGTCCACGCTGGATGCCACAGATGCGTTCCTGGCCGGGCTGGGCGATGAAACGCCGGCCCTGCGCCGGCTCATCGTGGAAAGCCGTGACGGCGTGGTCCGCGCGCTGAAGGCGCAGGCCGCCGACGCCTAATCCTGTGCTAAAAAATGTCCCGGCCGCAGTGGTCTTGACGCTGTGACCGGGGCATTTTTTGCGGTGTTTAAGCTCCCTCCGCAGATGCGGCGGAATACTCCCCAGCGTTGACGGAAAGTCTAGTCCTGGCGGGCCTTTCGGAGTAGCTTCAGATCATGTTTACTCACCATCTCAAGGGATTCGCTGCCCGCGCAGGAGCCGTCACGCTCCTGTCCGTCGGGATGATTGCGGGACTCGCCGTTACCCCGGCCCTAGCCCAAACACGCACCGCTTCCGCCACACTGACCTACACGGTCATGGGCGACTCCTACTCGGCCGGCTCAGGAGCCGGAAACGAGACCGGCCAGTGCGCCCAGAGTACCGCCGGCTACGCCAATGACGTTGCTGCCATGACCGGTGCCACGCTAACCAACATCGCCTGCTCAGGCTTCACCACCACCCAGGTCACCTCGATGGAGGTGCCGTACCTTTCGCCCACCACGAAGCTGATCACCATCACCGCTGGCGGGAACGACGTCGGTTGGACCACCGCCGTGGGAGCCTGCCTCACCTCCACCACGGCCGTGTGCAAGGCCGCCGTTGCCAATTCGATCTACCTGATGTCCAAGGTGCCCAAGAACGCCACCACGATGCTCAAGGCCATCAAGGCCAAGTCACCGCACGCGCGGATACTGTATCTGGGCTATCCGCGGCTGTTTGAACCGGCGAACATGCCGGCGCTGGGTTTCACCCCCACCCAAGTCACCGGCGCCAAGCTTCTGAACGGGGCAGCGGACCTGCTCAACGCCATTCTGGCCTTCACTTCCCTGTCCAACCGAGTGGCGTTTGTGCCTGTGGCTTACAAGTTCGCCGGGCATGGAGTCCCCTCCAGCCAACCATGGCTGAACTACCCTGGCGGTCCGGACCCCTTCGCGTTCCACCCGAACGCCACCGGTTACCTTGACGGCTACGCAGCCGCGGTCAGGCCCTTCCTCTGACAGGCTTCGCAAGCCGGCTGACCCCCTCCCCAATCCGGCTCCGCTCGCTTGGGGCCCCTCGGGCGCTAGGCTTGGCACCATGAGCCAGAGTGAACACCACTACGAGGTCAACGTATTTTGGACGGGCAACCGGGGCGCCGGAACATCCGGCTACCGCGACTACGGCCGCGACCACAGTGTCACGGCCGTTGGCCTGCCCACGCTGCTGGGGTCCGCGGACAGGACGTTCCACGGGGACCGGGAGCGCTGGAATCCGGAGCTGCTGCTGGTGACGGCCCTGTCGCAATGCCACATGCTCTCCTTCCTGCACGTGGCCGTCCTGCACGGCGTGGTGGTCACCAAGTATGAAGACGCCGCCACCGGAACCATGGTGCTGAACCCGGACGGCAGCGGCCAGTTCAGCTCCGTGACACTGCACCCGAAGATTTCCGTGGCGGAGCCCGGGATGGAGGAACTGGCGCTGACGCTGCATGCCGAGGCGTCGCGGAAGTGCTTCATAGCGCGCAGCGTGAACTTCCCGGTACACCACGAGCCCGGGCTGGCACCGCCCACGCTGGACTGATCCGCACCGGACCCAACCACCAGTTGCCCGCGCTAGGGTAGAAGCAAGTCCATGCCCAACCCCCGAAATAGATGCCAGGTGATTGACCCTTGCCGCTGACCACCCTTGAAGCCGCCAGCAACTCGATCCTGGACAACCTGATCCACGCCGGAATCGCCGTGGGCATTTCGCTGCTCGCCTGGCTGATCCTGCACTACCTGATCCGGATCGTAGTCAAGCGTGCCGAAAAGGGATACTGGCACCAACGGGGCCTGGGCTGGGTGAAACCGGTTTTCCGGAACCTGGACCCGGTGATGCGAGCCCTGGACAACGAACGCCGCGTGCAACGGGCCCGCACCATTGGCACGCTCCTGAATTCTCTGCTGACGGTGATCGTTGTGGTCATCGCAGCCTTCTACGTGCTGTTGGCCTTCGAAGTGAACATCGCACCCCTGCTGGCCAGCGTCGGCGTCGTGGGCATCGCCATTGGCTTTGGCAGTCAACAGCTCATCCGCGACTTCCTGGCCGGCATCTTCATCACCCTCGAGGACCAGTACGGCATTGGCGACGTCATCCAGACCAGCGAGGTGATTGGCCAGGTGGAGTACGTGGGACTGCGCATCACCCGTGTCCGGGGCGAGGACGGGACCCTCTGGTACCTGCGCAACGGTGAAATCCTGCGCCTGGGCAACCGCTCCAAGGGCAACTACGTGCCACCCGAGGAGCAGGGCACGACGCCGGCCTCCCCACCTCCCGGCGCAACCCACGCCCCGCCAGCCGCACCGCCCGCAGCACCGCCGGTGGGCACAGCGCCATCGGCACCGTCGGCACCCGGGCAGGCAACGGCGTCGTCCGCCCCGGCCACGCCTCTCACCACCGAACCGCACGAATCCGCAGAATAGAAAGCACCCCACACCATGACCGCCCAGCACAACCAGTTGTCCCCCTTCGCCGACGGGCCCGCAGCGAACGACGCGGCCGAAGGCGGAGCCGACGACCTCACTCCCGTGAGAGACCCGGGCCCGGCGCAGCAGTCCGAAAATCGCGAGGAGGGCACGCCCATTCCGTCACGCTTTGGGGCGCCGCTGGCCCGCATGCTGCCGATCCCGGTAAAAGTGGGGCACCCGCTGCCGTCCACGTCCAGGCCCAGCGCCGAGCCGGCCGCGGCCACTGCGCCTGTGCCGGCCGATCCGGCGGACGAGTCAGCCTACGCGGACACGTTCTACGGCCAGATCGGCGGGCACGAGACGTTCAAGAAGATCATCCACGTCTTTTACCAGGGCATCGCCGCGGATCCGCTGCTGCGTGCCATGTACCACGAAGAAGACCTGGGTCCGGCCGAGCACCGCATGCTGATGTTCATGGAACAGTACTGGGGCGGCCCGCGCACCTACCTTGAGGAACGCGGCCACCCGCGCCTGCGCATGCGCCACGTCCCGTTCGCCGTCACCCCGGAGGCCCGCGACCGCTGGCTCGCCGCCATGCGCAAGGGCGTGGACTCCGCGGAGCTCTCCCCCCTGCACGAGGCCACGCTTTGGGACTACCTGGAGCGCGCCGCGGCATCATTGGTCAACGCCCCATCGGATCCTTCCCAGCGCGTCTAGCCCCATTGCGGCGGCCAGTTGTCCCGGTCCTGGCGTCGGGCGTACAGCTCCGGCGGCCTGCCAGAGCTGTACTCCCGAGGCGGCGGGCCGGGTGGCTGGTGTTTCCGTAGGCGGCGTCAGTCCCCAAGCGCTCCCACTGCTCGCAATCCCCCGCCGCTGGCAGCTGCGCATCACCGCGCCGGTCCGTCACCCCGGTCCCTCAGCGAAAGTTACAGAACAGCCTTCGGGCGCACCAGGATGTGGCCGCGGCTGGTGCTCAGGCGGAGCCAGCGGTTGGAGCGGAACACGGTGCCGGTCTCCCCCGGCGCCACAAAACCCAAGGCGTAGGCCGCAAAGGCGGCGCCGCCGGGCAGTTCCCCCGCAACGCCGGCAATGGGCCGCCCCCACACCGCCGCCCGCGCGTTGTTGACTATGAGGGCGCCCGGGTTGACGGGGATGATCTGCCCGATCTCCTGTACGCCGTCCTTGGCCACCTTGATCAGCGTTTCCGCATCCACGGTGGCCACTTCCTCCCACGCGCCGCGCGGTGCGCTGACGGCAGCCCACGATTCGTTGACGGTCATGGGCGGCACGGGCAGCGAGGTGTCGTCCACGTCCATGCGCGCCAGCCGGTCGGCCACGGAGGCCAGGCTCACTGTCACGTCCACCTCCGACGGCGCGTCGAGCGCCATGGTGCGCAGCCCCAGGATCGTCGGGGTCCCCTCGCCCAGCAACTTCGCCCTCATGACGCAGACGTACGCGGCGAGGACCCGGCCGGCACCCTGGAGGCGGATGGCGCCGTCGTCCGCGGTGCGGGCCCGGGTCACAAAGGTCCGCAGGTCCGCGACGGTGCCGGAATCCGCGAGCTGGAGTTCATCGGTATGGGTGGCGGTGGGCATTTAACGCGCTCCTTCAGGGGCTGGTACAGCGGAATGGGCGACGCCGACGGGAGACTCCGCGGGACGGCGGCGGAACGGCACAGGCCCGCCGCGCCAGGTGTCCAGGGCTGCGCGCTGAGCCCCGGTCAAGCGCACGGGGCGGCCCGTGGAGCGGGAGACCAGGACCATCGAGGTGGCGGCCTGGGCGAAGACCAGGGCGGTGTCTGCGTCGGTGATGGTGTAGCCAAAGTCGAAGCTGGAGCCGCCAACATTGGTGACCCAGATATTCACGAACACGGGCTCCGTGCGGAAGGCGATGGGTGCCAGGTATTCAATCTCGTTGCGTCCCACCAGGGTGAAGAGTTCGTCGCCAATGAGGTCGTTGAAGCTGGCGCCGGGGGAATCCGCGTCGGCCAACGGGGTGTGGATCAGCTGGACCCTGGCGTCCTCCAAGTACTGCAAATACACCACGTTGTTGACATGGTTGTAGGCGTCAATGTCGCCGAAGCGCACCTGGAGGGATATCTGGATTGCCTTGGCCATATGCCCATCATGTCAAAGCCGCGGGGCCGCACCAAGCGGAGGTGCCGCGCATCACCACTTTCGGGCGCCCAGGCCATTTGTGCGCGTGCGCGGCTGACACATAGAGTCACGTTTATGAATGCCACGCCGCCACGCGCCGCCCCCATGGACCAGCTGCTCCACCTCCTCGACCTGTCCGACGCCGGCGGGGCCCAGACGGACGAGTACATCTTCGTGGGTCCGGGTGAGGCAAACGCGGTCCGGCCGCGGCTGTTTGGCGGTCAGGTACTGGCGCAGTCGCTCATCGCCGCTTCGCGGACAGTGGACGCGGACCGGCTGGTCCACTCGATGCACGGCTACTTCCTGCGCCCCGGCGATGCCGCCGCGCCCATCACCTTCGGCGTGGAGCGCCTGCGCGACGGCAGATCGTTCACTGCCCGACGCGCACACGCCTATCAGGGCGGCAAGCCCATCCTGTCCATGATCGCCTCCTTCCAGACGCCGGACGAAGGCCTTGAGCACCAGGAGCCCATGCCCGGGGGCGTTCCGGACCCGGAGACGCTGCCGACGGCGGCCCAGCTGCTCGGTGCGATAGACCACCCGGTGGCCCAGTCCTGGGCACACGACCGGCCCTTCGACATCCGCCACGTGGACCCCAACATTTACTTCCAGGCACCCGGCGAGCACGTGGCACACCAGGCCGTGTGGATGAAGGCGCTTGGCACCATGCCGGATGACCAAAGCCTGCACCGGGCCGCCTTGGCCTACGCCAGCGACTACACGCTTTTGGAGCCGGTGCTGCGCCGGCACGGCATCAGCTGGGCCACCCCGGGCATGAGCGTGGCCAGCCTGGACCATGCCATGTGGTGGCACCGGCCATTGCGCGTGGACGAATGGCTGCTCTACGTCTCCGACTCCCCCAGCGCGTCCGGCGCGCGCGGGCTGAGCCGCGGCCGCTTTTACAACCGCGACGGCGAACTGGTCGCCTCCGTGGCCCAGGAGGGCATGGTCCGGCTGCCTGAAGGCACGCCGGGGATCGACTAAAGGCTTTTCATTCCGCCTGTCGATTTCCGCGGGTACCGTTCATCGTGGGCGTGTAGGCAGCCATTAGGACGCCTTGCCGGCTTTCCCGGCCGGACCGCCGGGGAGTGAACGCCATGACCAAGCAGTACCTTGCAGTGATCCGCGAGTCCAAGTTTGATCCCGGGCTGGTCACGGAGAAGATGCGGGCGGACGCCATGTCGGCGCACCAGGCCTT
Source organism: Arthrobacter livingstonensis (assembly GCF_003219815.1). GTDB lineage: Bacteria > Actinomycetota > Actinomycetes > Actinomycetales > Micrococcaceae > Specibacter > Specibacter livingstonensis. The sequence goes on along the minus strand of NZ_QJVD01000021.1, from coordinate 73,839 downwards.
TGCCGCCGCCGTCGGGGAGGCGGGAAGGCAGCGTACTTTTCCGCGGTGGACTGGATTCCGGGCACGCCGTGGACATCACGCCGGGCACCGACGGCAGGCCGGCCGTCTTCAACGACAAACCGTTCACGGATGCCAAGGAAGTCAACCACGGCTTCCACCTGCTGGATCGGCCCGACGACGCCGACGCCCTCGCCCTGGCGTCAATGATCCCCAGCGGTGGCCACGTCGAGCTCTACCCTGTCATGGCCAACACCGGATACCCCGGGTGACCGGCTCCGGCGACGGGCCGGCATGACACTTGACACCGGCCCTTCGGGGGCGACAGGCGGGGCCCTGGCCGGGCAGGTTTGGGCCGCCAGGGCAGACCTGCGGCGCCGGCTGGGCAGGGCGGCGAGGGTGCCGTCTCCTACCGCATGTCGTTGAAGTTCGCGTCCGGGCTGCCCGACCGGGCGTCACCCGCCAGCCGTCCCAAGGGGCCTCTGTAGCGGCCCCGATGGAATACAAGAATCGGAATCGGAGGAGATGGCCCGGCTCGCTAGAGGTGGTCGTGCTCGGCTGCGGGCCGGGGAATCAGGGGCACGGCCAGGGCCGGGCAGACGGCGGCGGCGACAAAAGCCAAGGGGAAGCCGGCCACCCCGATCAATGCGCCGAAAGCCGGACCCACCGCCGCGGCGGCAAGGAACTGGCCCGTGTTTTGGGCGCCCAGAGCCCGTCCCGCCCAAGCCGCGCCCGCCATTTCGGCGACAGAGGTAAAGGCCAGGCCATTGTCCGCGACACTGATGGTCGTGGCAATCACCATGATGACGGCGGCGGCACTCCAGTGGGCGGCATCGGCGGCGGCCAGGACCAGCATGGCAGCGGCGGCGGCCATGGCCACCCAGCGCAGGGGCCGGACCCTGCTGCCGACCCGGTCGCTGAGGACACCGGTGCCGACGCGCCCGACGGCTCCCACAAACTGCGCGACTCCCACTAGAACGCCCGCGGCCAGGGCATCCCAGCGGAGATCGGCCACGAGCCAGACCAGCCCAAAAGTGGACAGGGTAAATTGCGGCACCACCAGCAAGATGGAGACGGCATGGATGCGCCACAGGAACCCGCTGCGCCGGTAGGGGTTCAGGCTGCTTCCAACCGGGACAACGGCGGGCTTGGCCTGCCGGGGAGGATTGACGATCCAGGCGCCACAGGCCGCCGCCAGCACGGACGTAATGACCAGGGGAACCAGCAGCGCAGCCGGGATTCCAGAACCTGCCGCCAGGGTGGGCACGGTGACCGCTGCCAGTGTTACGCCGAGCGGTTGGGCCATTTGGCGGATGCCCATGGCGAGGCCGCGGCGCTCCTTGGGAAACCAGCCAACCACCACGCGCCCGCTGGCCGCGTTGGTGCTGGCCGCGGCCATGCCGCCCAGAACAAAAAAGACAGCCAGTCCTGCATAGCCCTGAGCCGCGATCGCGCCCAGGGTGGCAAGTGCGGTCAGCGCCAACCCGCCGGCGATGACCCACCGTTCACCAATCCTGTCCGCCAGCGCGCCCCACAGTATCAGTGTCAGGACCATGCCAAACGTTGGGGCCGCTGCGAGCAGTCCGGCCTGAGCCAGGGTCAGGCCGCGTTGTTGGTGGAGCATCGGGATCAAGAAGGCAGGTGCGCTGACGAATACTGTTCCGGCGGTCTGCGCTGCGACGCCCAGTCCGAGCATCAGCCATGCACGGGCAATTCTGCCCGTCGCTATCGCAGTGGCACCCTTGGTGGTCATGATGTTGTGTCCGGTAGCATGTCAGGAACGGTACACCCACTTGGTATACCAATAGAAAGGGTGTCCGGATGGCGGATGCAACACAGACCTCCCAACTTTACGAACGCCTGCGCGGGTCAATTCTGAGTTTGGCTCTGACACCCGGCGAGCCGCTGACGGAGCGCGGCGTTGAGACGACATTTGGCGCTTCCCGCACGCCGGCCCGCGCCGCACTGATGCGGCTGGAATCTGAGGGGCTGGTGCGGCGCGCCGGCCGGGGCTGGGCGGTGTCACCCATCGACCTGTCGGAGATTCAGTCCCTGGCGGAGTTGCGGGTTGCCGTTGAAACGGCTGCCTCGCGATTGGCATGTGACCGGGCATCGCCGAACGACATTGACGGCGTCGCCGAACTGCTGGACCTGGCGGAGCCTGGCCGCGACGAAGCCGAAGGAGTGCGCGCCGGGCAGGACTTTCATGGCGGGCTCGCAGCCCTGTCCGGCAACCCGTTCATGGTCGATGCCGTCCGCGGGGCAATGACCAGGCTGGAGCGCACCCGTTGGCTTGAAGTGAGATCCCCGGAGGCACGCCGGCAGGCGTGGCAGGAACACACCGACATTCTGGCAGCAATCCGGGCCGGCGATGCGGACATGGCGGCGGAGCTCATCACCGGTCACGTCATGGGAACCAACAGCCGCCTCCTCGCCACGCTCAGCAGGGACAGGCTGCGCCTTCGCGGGCACGGGCTTGCCATCGTTGACCGGGAGGAGCCCTGAACCAGGGCACGTCGGACGCCGGCTGAAATGAGTAATGGCCGGCCCCAGCGGGACCGGCCATTGCGCTTGCGCGGGGAGGGCGTCGGGTTTAGTCGCGCGTCAGGCGGCGGTGGGTAACGCGGTGCGGACGGGCTGCGTCCGCGCCGAGGCGCTCCACCTTGTTTTCCTCGTAGGAATCGTAGTTGCCCTCGAACCAGTGCCAGTTGGCCGGGTTCTCATCGGTGCCTTCATAGGCCAGTATGTGGGTGGCCACCCGGTCCAGGAACCAGCGGTCGTGCGATACAACCACGGCGCAGCCGGGGAATTCCAGCAGCGCATTTTCCAGGCTGCTGAGGGTCTCCACGTCGAGGTCGTTGGTGGGTTCATCCAAGAGCAGCAGGTTGCCGCCCTGCTTGAGGGTCAGGGCCAGGTTCAGGCGGTTGCGCTCACCACCGGAAAGCACACCTGCCTTCTTTTGCTGGTCCGGCCCCTTGAAGCCAAAGGCTGCAACATAGGCGCGTGAAGGCATTTCAACGTTGCCCACTTGGATGTAGTCCAAGCCGTCCGAGACAACTTCCCACAGGGTCTTGTCCGGGTCAATTCCGCCGCGGTCCTGGTCGGCGTAGGAGATCTTGACGGTCTCGCCCACCTTGAGGTCGCCGCCGTCGAGCGGTTCCAGGCCAACGATGGTCTTGAACAAGGTGGACTTGCCCACGCCGTTGGGGCCGATGACGCCAACGATGCCGTTGCGCGGCAGACTGAATGAGAGCCCGTCGATCAGGACGCGGTCTCCGAAGCCCTTCTTCAGCTTGCTGGCTTCCAGCACGATGCCACCGAGCCGCGGTCCCGGCGGGATCTGGATTTCTTCGAAGTCCAGCTTGCGGGTGCGGTCGGCTTCGGCCGCCATTTCCTCGTAGCGGGCCAGGCGCGCCTTGGACTTGGTCTGGCGGCCCTTGGCGTTGGAACGGACCCACTCGAGTTCCTCGGTGAGGCGCTTGGCCTGCTTGGCGTCCTTCTTACCTTGGACTTCCAGTCGAGCGCGCTTCTTCTCCAGGTATGTGGAGTAGTTGCCCTCATACGGGTAGAGGTGGCCGCGGTCAACTTCGGCGATCCATTCGGCGACGTGGTCCAGGAAGTAACGATCGTGAGTCACGGCAAGGACGGCTCCTGCATAGCTCTTCAGGTGTTGCTCCAGCCAGTTCACGGACTCGGCGTCCAAGTGGTTGGTGGGCTCGTCAAGGAGCAGCAGGTCCGGCTTTTGCAGGAGCAGTTTGCAGAGGGCGACGCGTCGGCGCTCACCGCCGGAAAGGACGGTGACGTCGGAGTCTCCCGGCGGGCACTGGAGCGCGTCCATGGCCTGCTCCAGCTGCGAGTCAATGTCCCATGCGTCGGCGGTGTCGATGGCCTCCTGCAGCTTGCCCATTTCCTCGAGGAGGGAATCGAAGTCAGCATCGGGGCTGGACATTTCCTCGGAGATCTCGTTGTAGCGCTGGATCTTGCCGTAGATTTCGCCCACCCCTTCCTGGACGTTGCCCAGGACGGTCTTTTCCTCGTTCAGCGGCGGTTCCTGGAGCAGAATGCCCACAGTGTAGCCGGCGCTGAGGCGGGCCTCGCCATTTGAGGGTGTGTCCAACCCGGCCATGATCTTCAAAATGGTGGACTTGCCTGCACCATTGGGACCGACGACACCAATTTTGGCGCCCGGGTAAAAAGACATGCTTACGTTGTCAAGAATGAGTTTGTCGCCAACAGCCTTGCGGGTGTTGGACATAGTGTAAATAAATTCCGCCATACCCAATAGGTTAGTGGGTACCGGGGGTTAACTCACATTTGCGGGCCGCGGAGGGTGGGCCCTCGTGCCCGAAGGACCCGGTCCGGCGCGCCAGCGCCTGGCCGGGAGGGCGTGAAATGGGCCCACGCGCCCGAGGGACCCGGACCGGCGCGCCAGCGCCTGGCCGGGAGGGCGTGAAATGGGCCCACGCGCCCGAGGGACCCGGACCGGCGCGCCAGCGCCTGGCCGGGAGGGCGTGAAATGGGCCCACGCGCCCGAGGGACCCGGACCGGCGCGCCAGCGCCTGGCCGGGAGGGCGTGAAATGGGCCCACGCGCCCGAGGGACCCGGACCGGCGCGCCAGCGCCTGGCCGGGAGGGCGTGGGGACTAGTGTTGGTCCCCGACAAAGCAGCGGCCGGAGGCGAGCAACGGCAGGACGGCGATGGATGCCTTCCCGTCTCGCACCTGGCCGATAATGCACTGCCTGGCCATGGGGGCGGCGGCCTCGATGGCGTCCACGGCCAGGCCGGTAGGCGTATTGTCGATGGAGACCTCCACCTTTTCCTTAGACGCGCCGGCCTCCACCATGGCCGCCGTCATCTGCTCGCGGTTGGGCGACTTCGTGGCGTTTCCAAGCTTGGTGAGGGATACCTTGACCTTCGCTGCGAGGACATCCGCGTCCGACTGCGACTGCGGGGCTTTGGCTGCTGCTGTCGAACCCACGGTGGGAGCGGAACCAGTGGTTTCCAGTGAGGTGGCATCCGACGGGAGCAGGGAACATCCTGTCGCTGCCAGCGTTACGGCGAGCACCAGTGCCGTGACGGCTACGCGGAACAGCTGGGCGACAGGGCGCAGCTGGCGGGATGTCATGTTCTGCGAGGTCACCCCGCCATTGTGCCACGGCGGTCGTGCCACCCCGGCGGCCGTAGCCGGCATGACTCAGAACGGGACACCGTCCTTGAGGAGTTCGCCGGTTTCCTTGTTCACGGTTTCGCCGTCTTCAGCCCTGTCGCCGTCGCCGTCATCCCGGCTGTCCGTAGCAGGCGTGCCGTCATCATCGGATTTTCGTGCGGCGGCCTCATCATCTTCCTCTCCGACGTCGCCGCCTTCCTCGTCCAGGTCCGGGGCGGAAGCGGCCGGGCCGACCTCCGTGTTGGTGAGCTGCGCTGGCGCTGGGGTGCCGGCGTCGTACTGACTTTGTCGCCCCTGCGGGGGTGCGGTGCCGGGGCGCTGGCTGGTGTTGCGGTGGTAGGTGCAGGTGCCAAACTTGAGGTCGTTGCCCACGGAATCGGCGTCAATTTCGGCGGACAAGCCCTGGGTGCCATCCAGCTTGGTGAAGGTGTTGATCCGCAGCTTGCCGGTCACGATGATGCGGTCGCCCTTTTTGATGCTGGCGGCGACGTTGCTGGCCAGGGTGCGGAAGGTGTTGATGCGGTACCAGTTGGTGGGGCCGTCGCCCCATTCGTTTGTGGCCGGGTCCAGAACCCTGTCGTTGGAGCCCATCCGGAATTTGCCAATGACCAGGCCGGATTCCTTGGTGTCCAGTTCGACGGGCGAGGAGGCAAAGCCCCGGATCGTCAGGTAGTTCGACATGAGTTTTCCTTTCAATAGCGCAGTGCTTGGGAGTTGTTCGCTTGGACCAAGCCAACTCCCCCGTAGCGGCGTCCGACAGGGGGCCTTGCCCATTTGTGGACAACCACACGTTGACTGGCAGCTGTGGAGGAAGAGATGCGCCGGCAAACCTGATAATTTAGTGGAGGCCGGTCATTTACGGCCATGCCTCGGTAGCTCAGCGGATAGAGCAGGAGCCTTCTAATCTCTTGGTCGTGGGTTCAATTCCCGCCCGGGGCACCAAAAAGCGGCTCTGACCTGCGGTTCCCTTCCGAGGGTCAGAGCCGTTTAAGGCCAAAAAGGGCCCAGGTCATCTTTTACTCATCTAATTCAGCAAAATTTTCTTGAGTCTCCGGTCATCTTTTTCAGTGCGGCCTGGTCATCTATTTGCCCGCCGAGCCGATAATTCAGGCCCGGTTCAAGGTGTAGTCCGGCGCCGCGTACGGTCACGTCTGGGCCTGTGGCGTGAGGATGATTTCCGAGCTAGCGGGTGCCAGGCACGCAACAGGGCAATCAAGTGGTTCCCCGAAGCCCCCCAATGACCTCAGTTTGCTGGATGGTTTACCGTTCGATGCGGACGCTGAGCAACCGCACACCGTCGGGCAGCAGCCGACGCATGGCGTCAAATCCCTGCTGGTAGTCACAGCACGCGGCCTCCGTCTGCTCGATCGCGCAGGTCTCAATGGTCTCCAGCGTGCCGATGATCCTCATGGACCAAGGATATGCGATCCTGCCACATATATTCGATGTCGGATGTTCAACGCATACTGGTGTCGTGAATAAATTCGATCCCGATTCAAAGCTCATGGACATCATCTCCGCAGAAGAGCGCCACCCTGACCGCACTGACGGGGAGCCGCGCCGCTTCCCCATCTGGGACAAACCACTGGTCAAGGCTGGCGACCTCTACGGCCACGCCGTCGAGTACACGCGCTCCTACGGACTGATCGAATGGTACGAACTGGACAGAACCTATCGACTCGAGTGGTTTCCCGCTGCCCAAATCGAGCGCGTAGAACGCAAGGACTGGCATGGCATGTAGCCAAGGCAAGAAGGCCGCGCCATTCGCACGGATGAGATCGCGCGACAAGGACGGCGCCAGTCAGCAGGTGTCCCAAGGCTTCCACCCCCGGCGCTCAACCCACAGGACAAATATCGTCGTTTAGGATGTCGGGAAATACTCCAGGGTGCCAGGCAAGCAAGGAAGAGTCGACTTCATGCGCGGCCGGTCGGTCTTGTTTTGCCATTGCCGGCCAACCGAGCCACGGCTATCTTTGACCAGCTCCGGGGCCGCAGCAATCTTTACGGCATGCGCCAGGGCCACGCGCAACGCGTTGCCCTTGCCATCTTGCTTAAGCGCGGACGGCGATGGATGCCAGGTGTTGATGACCGTGAACTTGTCATTGTCGATTTGAGGGCCAACGTACCTGCGCCAACCATTCTGCGGGTTCAGACCGCAAAGCATGACAACCTGGAATTCGAGCAGCACACCAAGAAGGTGCAACGTTTCCCCTGCGCCTTGCGTCAATCCCGCGGCACTAGGTTTCTTGTTGGAATGACCGACGCACCCGTGAACGATGTTCCCGCACCTGGGTTCCCGACATGACGAAGCCCAGTCGCCAGAAGGCCGCAGTTTCTTCGGAGTTCCGTTGTCGAGCCGCCAGGGCAGGTCGAGGGTTTTGCGAGAAATAGCTGCAACGTGACAAGCCGTTAGTGACGACAAAGAAGCCCGAGTTCCAGAGGTTGTAGATATCTCAAATGGTCATTTGAGCCAGAATCACGCATATTCACCATATCAGGATCCCTGAGTACGGGACGTCGTCATGCAGCCCCGCCTCGTCCCGAATGAGCCAGGAGGAGGCGGCCGTTTGGTCATTGATGTCCGCCGAGATGAACCCAGACCTCTGGGCGAACATCGTCCGCAAGCGCCAACATCCCGGCGCCTCGAGCATGACGAGCACACACGCCCTATACCGGCCTCGGCGGGATCAAAGTGCGAAACAACATTTCTGCTGCCGATTTTTAGCGTCTTTCAAGGAGTTCCCCTGCTTAGCTGAGACGTGGTGAAGCTGCGCTCAATGCCCATCTTGGGCAAGCGTTCGGCTAGCACTGAGGGGATTTTTTGACCTCGGAGATGTGCCGTAAACAGTCTCTGACACTACTCACTGTCGGCCCATTGCGGAGACGTCTTTCGATGGCATCTACATCTGACCAAACTCAATTCCGCCAACCATTACCCGAACAGGCCACCAGCTCCCTCTTGATCGCCCTTGACCCTCCGCCACCCTGGCAACGACTCGTTGAGCGCCTCATGCCTCCACTGCACGATCCGCCCGTGTAGCACCTCAGAGTTCTGCGTCTGCAGCCATATCGAAAGTGTGCTTTCCAGCTCTGACTTCGCCGGCCGATGCCGCGGTCGATGACCATGTGTGTCCATGAATTCGACCACCTCGTTCAGCCGCTGTAGCCAATGCGCGTCGAGCTCCCGCTCAAGATCAGTGGTCACCCAGTCCCCCAGAATGCCAAGCTCTTTTGCTCTCTCCCACCCAAGGTTTTGCGCCAAGAGTGCGTGCCTCTGGGCGGAGAGCCATACATAGAGCCGTTTCTCGTCCCGCTGCGCGCCGTGGATGGTGGGATACCGTCCGTGCGTGGCGATGAAATCCCGCAGCTCAAACAGCCGCTTGCGCCAATCCTGGCTCGGCCTACGTGGCGCTTCAGCCCTCCCAACCGCCAAGGCGGGGTCTACTCTCCTGCGGCGCTCCAGATGCCGCTTGACGGATCCAATCCGGGCCGCGGTCAGGTCGGCGATCCGAGCTGCGGTCAGGCCTGCGACGTACATCTGATCCCACTCTGGATGGGCTGAATCGTCGAACTGCATTTTCAGTCCTCCTGCCGGCCAACTGTGGTCGATCGCCCTAGCCTAACTCAGGGACACAGACTGGCCCAGCCCCGCCGATCACGGTTGCCGCCCAGGGGAGCATCGAGACATGCACCGGAAACAATGCTTAGCATTCATCGGCACGCTCGCCGGGTGATCCCAGTATGCCGCAAAGGGTGAAATTAAGGAGGAGTCACAGAGGTTCACCCGTACTAGTTGGGTCAGCCACGGCGCGCCCGCCTGCCCATTGCTGATGACCAGCTGGTACCCACGGTACGACATGAGACGAAGTCAGCGACACTCTCAGCAAACCGGGCGCCTGGACATTCGAACCGATATTGCTTCGTCGGATAAGCAGTCTCAATTCTCCGGGCCAATGGACGCAGAATGCTATCGCCGCAGGTCAGAAGCATATTCGACGCCTGACATTTATCAAGAGTTTTCAACGTTTGTCACCCCGTTTTACAAGTATCGGGTTGCCACCCACTGCCAACCCCCTGCATTGATCAGCGTTTCCACAGGCACAGCAGAACAATGGCAGGTACTAAACACTCTCCAGTTTGCATTGATTGTGGAGAGTTTACGGCGAGTCGGTTCGAATCCAGATTGCCGTTTTAGACATCCATAACCAGCTTCAAACCCCAGCGCGTCCACGGATGCTCCATGCGCACCTTCGACTCACGTCCGGACTATTACTCCACCCAAATCACCCAACGTCTAGTAAGCGTAGGAATCATGTCCAACCGAGTCACTAAGCGCCCCTTTTGGCGGAAAAGCGGCGGACAACATGGCTACAGAACGTCGAATTGGTGTACGCCGCTCAACACCAGTGGCTGTCCGGGTCCTCACACATCGCCCACTCGACCAGGTGCAATGCCAGAGACACCCACCCGCACAAAAAATCGTCAGAATGAGCTCGCTACCAATGACCTTGCCATAGCCAAGGCTATTTACCGCCGGGAAATAATAAGTTCTTACTAGAGAGGGAGATAATAGTCCCATTTTCCTGAACTTCTTTAGGTATACCTGAGGAGTCGAGCTTCTCCTGAAGCACAGCGACAACATATTGGATCGACCGATCATTTGACAACTGAACAATTGTTCCAAAGTCATCGCCTTCAATATTCTCAACTATGTCATGGACGACGAACCTTGGAGCAGCTATTTGTTCGGCTCGAGCGAATAATTGATAGGCAAAATCATAAGCCGCCATCAGAGACTTCCGGGTACCCGTGCTCGAGCCATCAATGTCGGCAAATCCAACGGGAAATTTATTTACGTCCGATGAATACAAGAGAATAGGGCTTTCACCATTAATCTCCTGAGCTATTGCAGTAAAAATCTCATTAAACTTGGAAATCTGCAATTCGGGTAACGCACCCTCTTCACGGATAAGTGAACGCAATTCCTCCATCTCTTCAGAGAGCGTGAGGCCCCTATTGTCGAATTCTTCAAGAGTCTCAATTGATTCCTTTACTGAACCAATCCGAACGTTAACTGAGTTTAAGCTCTCTAATTTATCTACATAACTGTCAACTTCACCCGAGGCGACTACCGCAAAATAGTCACCACTAGAAGCTTCAAGCTCAACCAGGGATTCATTTACCAGTTCAAGCTCACCAACCAAAACAGCGATAGACTCTTCTAGAAATGCAATTTTATTCTGAGAGAGCTTTTCATTAAAAAGAATCAGTTCCTCAAAATTATGGCTCACAGTTGGAATAAGAGATGACATCTCATCGAAAAATTCTCGAACAATATCTAGGTCGGTTCGCTCAGATAACTCGATTCTCGCATCTCGCAAGGATTCGATTGCCCGGTCTATTTCGTAAGATAGGCGTGCAGCACGATCAGAAGTTCGAGAATAGCTATCACGTACTTCATTAAAGACTTCTCTATTGGCCTTGAATTCTTCGGGATCAACAAGATCTGCAATCTGAAAATCCAAATCCTTTCGCTTCTGCTCTAATGCAACAAGGATTTGGGCAAGCGCCTCTTCATCCTGACTGTCAATGATCTTGACATACCTCGATTTGGCCTCCTTATTCTTTTCAAAGTCACTGGACAGTTTTGAAATTTTCATAGAAAGCTCAGGGTCTTCTAGCCTAAGAAGGAAACTGTATACAGATCTGTATTCTGCTTTCCTGGTAAACGAATTCAGGTAGCGAAGCAATGCACTGTTGTCCCCCGCCAAAGAAACTCGAACAAACGCTCCAATCAGTTGGCGGAAAGTTGGAACATTCGTAGAATTAGAAAATATCAAATTATTAAGAAAGCTCTGATATTCCTTTTGAGGTATGCTACCTCCATTAATGTAGTATTGACCCCCTGGGAACAGATCGACCCTCAATGTGGTTTCATGCGGGCTGCGCGAGAGATGTAGAGGGGCGCTAGTAATCACAGTTTCTACACAAAGTTTTTGATCTGTGATTATACCTTTAAGTCCATTATTTGTTGTGTTTGTTTCCTTGTCTTTATAAAGCATGGAACGATCATTCGCCCCCATTGCAATGTCTATCAAGCGTAAAAATGTCGTTTTTCCAACCTTGTTGTGGCGACTCGAAGTCTCCGAATCAACGACGAAATTCGCACCCTGATTAAAAGTGACAGATCGAAGTGTGACCATAGTTTTCGTGTTGATAATTCTAAGATTCTTTAAGTACATAGATTTCACCATTGTCGTTCACGTTTATTTTTCCAGTCAAAAACAGGAAGTCTAGTGCCAGAGTAAAAAAGACCTCACTCGAAGCGCTGGCCGGAATATAGTTCATAACTTGCCTATACAAATCCGCGTACCCGCGAGGGTCGCCGATTTTGAGCAAGTGATTTGTTACAGCAGAGATATAGTACACAGTTCTAGTCGGCGACTTATTCTTATCAAGAAGAAGCAATGGAAACCTCTGGGTTATTCGGCTTCAACAGAACCTTGCACTTCCAAACCCCGTACATCATTAGCGATTCAACGAAATTCTTTATGTCTTCATATGTGACTACGTCTGGGTTGTAATTAAGATCATTGATGACAAGATTTACCAGTTCTTCGGATATCTTATCGAGTTGCGTCGAGCCGTCTCCAACCAACGGCTGTCCATCCACGTCATAGGTGGCCGTATTGGCATACATTCTATATAATTGTTTTAGAATGTCTTCACTTCTTGGAATTTCTTGAGCAACTTCATCGATCGTTGAAAAGTGAATCAACTGATGTTGAAAGATACTAATATATTTCGTTGCATTATTGTACTGCAGTTTTTGCCTTACGCCTACGGGAAACTCCATTGTCAAGTCGTGGCCGTGACCTCCTTCATCCAATGCCGCGATAACCATAAGTAGCAATTGGTGAACCTTAGACTGAGTGAGCTTTGACTTCTCGTATGCGAGTCCTAGGATAGTGTTATTGCTACCATTTATCTGGATATTACCGCTACCGTGAATGGATAACTTTTTCCCGATCATTTTATTTTATTGTGATTTCCGCTTACCTGCTTGTTCTTATTTCCTTTTATTTCCTGATTAGAGCTTATCTTACTAACCCTATAAAGCGCTGTACCGCCTACCCCCGTGGCGATAATTGAAAGTACCGAAGCAATGATGCTCAACGTTGTTTCCATGGGTGGGTATTTTCCTGTTTCTTTGGGACGAGTTGATCTTTTTTGTGTGAATAGCGGCCTAAGTGTTGAATGAACTATTCAACACCCACTCGAAACGGGGTATAAGCGGGTCTCATTTCTTCGATCTGGGGCGACTAATGCGGGCATCGTATTCATTTGTATAATTTTGTTCGATAGTTGAGAATCTTCATTAAATATGGATCGGTGAGTAGGTCCGCTTATGATCTATTCATGTTTCTCCGGGCGGTGGATCTTTCCCAACATCCTCGACGTGGTCCAGTTTCTGGTACAGGGTGGAGCGATCGACTCCGAGTTCTCAGGCTATCCTAGCGTTAGGCACGTTCGGCGTTATTCATTTCGCGTGCTTGGGTGACTTTTTCCGGATTGCGCTTCGGCATTTTGCCCTTTTAGACACCGCGAACCACGGCTGCTTTGAAACCCTGGGCTTGGCGTTCCTTGCTGATGGAACTCTCCAGCTGTGCGAATGAGGCCCCATTGTTCAGCTGGAACTTCGCGAACGGATCCTTGGCTCTCGCACGCAATTGGGTCCCCGCTGCCATGAATTCCACGATGACGTTCTTGGCGGTCAGCTCATCGACGATCTGGCTCAGGCCTACCACTTGGTCTGCCAGTCCATGGAGGCAAACACCGAGTGTCACCTGCCGGCGCGGACGTGATCATCTCGACTAGGGCGGTGCGTCCGGTTCGTTGGTCGTCGGGTTGAGCCTCTTCGAAGAGGCAATCTATTGCCGCCAGGGTGGAGAGTTGGCGAGTGAATCTCTGGTCGACACTCGAGGCCTTCACATAGCCGATCCGCTGCCGTTCATATTGCGTTATATCTTGAGTGGCGCATATATTCGTTGCCGACCTTCATGTGCTTCACTCAAATGCCATGGCTTTTAGAGGTGCCTGGCAGGGCCTTGGCACTCCTTTCAAAGTCTCCGGATGATTGTGGACTCTGGAATCAGAAATGGGCATGATCTTCATGGACCAGTTTGCGACTCTGTCCCGCGCGACCAACATGATGGACTGATGTTTTTGAATCAACGGTAAAGATCCCCCGCAGCACTCACCGTCTACGGGACTCTGGCCGCAAGACTCACATGTGCTTGTGCCTCGACAACACCACAGTGCCTATCAACGGCGGCCATGTTGGGGCCGGGTCCTCAGCCGGTCAGACTATGCGAACTGGAAGGTGCGATAAGAAGAGCGCACGTTGAAGCGTCGGCCGTCCTTGCGCCGCTGAAGAATCTCAGCGACAGTGTCTACGTCTTTAGGACTCATTCCGAGATGACGGCACTTGGCACGAACTTGCTCAACCGTAATGGTGGCCCATCGGTCGGGGCGGTTCATCATGTCGGCTTTGAGCTTGTCTTCCTCGTTCCACTTCAAGCCAGGAGAGTATCCAGCGGCCATCGATGCGATGTGTTCGAGGATCCCGTCGACCCCGTTGTGCAATGGAACGAGCGAATTGGCTGCTTTCATAAACGGTTCAATCATCTTTCCCGGAAGAAGCTGGACAGGATTTACATCTTCGATCCATTCGGCGGTAGCCAACTCGCTCCATTCGATGACCGCGATCGCATCCGCTTCCGTATCCCAAACATCATTGAGATGCTTACGATCTGGCCAGGCGTAGAGCACACGCTGCCCGCGGAAAGAGCCAGCAACGAATCCGCGCCAGGATTGATGTATGACCTCTGGTAGGGCAACAAGTCGGTTCAGGCTTTCACCGTTGAAATCACGACGTGGGGTGACGACCACAATGCGGCCGCCGGGTTGCGCTAGCAGCCACTTCAAGGCTCGTGTGTTTTGTCCTTCGCGTGAATCATTCTCGCCTAGCCGTGATAGTGCGATCGGTACCAGCGACATTACCCAACTCCCTTGTCCAAGTTCTTTACCAATAACATAACAACGACCACTGACATTGCCGATGAGTCGTATCGGCATCTTCTTTCGCAGGACCCAAATACGATGAGAGCATGGAAGAATCAGAGACTCCCCCGAGGGTCAAGTTCTATGGCCCACTGGACGCCCCCAACGTGTGGGCGTCCGCAGAGGCGGTCGCGCTGATTCAGGAGTATTATAGCGGCCGGGAGATCGACTCATTGGACGATGTACTTGAGCTGTACAACGCACTCGCCTTCGAGGAAAACCGCATCCTCCCGAGGTCTTTCGATCAACAAGAGCTAGAAAAGCTAGAGTCGTCAGCTCGTGATCTACGAGGACAACTGGCTTCCTTCTTTGCAAGCCTTACCTCGTCGAATGTTGGCCAGGTTTTGGGCGAGTTTGAGTACGAGTACGCGGAGGACCTGATTACGCTCCTCAACAGGCACGATGTCGCCAAGAAAATTGGCGGCCAAGCTCTCTTCGAAGCCCTAGTAGAGGCGCAAATTCCGCTGGGGATCATGCTGTCCAATCGTCAGTTCGTGAAGCAGCACGACCGACGCCTTCGTGACGCTCTGCTTGCAGATCCTCGAAACGGTGAGCTGTTGGTCGGACAGCGAATGATCAAGAACTCCAGCAACTCTTACACCTTCCCCTCGAGGTTCACCAGCCGAGACTCAGCGCAACTTTTGAGCGCGTACATCGAAAGCGCGTCACCGCATCCCAACTATGTCCAAGCGATAGCGGAGGCGAACGATAAGGAGGACTTTGGGCTCACGCCGAAGATCCGACTTCAAGCGAAGAAGCGCCACGCGGAGCTCATTCAAGAGCTTTTCGCGAACGAAGATACCACCCTGATGAATAACGGTTACGGAGTTCGGATTGCTCCAGAGCAACGTCAGCCGGTTATTGAATGCGTTGACTCTAATGTTAGTGGCATGACGCATGTTCGCTCATTCGGCGGACAATACTTGTCTTCTACACTGGAACCAGAGCAGATCTTATCAAACTTCGTAACAGTGGTGGGCTATCTAGATCGTCAGGGGCTACTCACAATGCCTTCGTTCAGTGCCCAGATCGGAGCACTTCAAGTCCTGTTCGTCACAGGCAAAGAGACCTACCCCCGAAGGCAAGCTTTCATGCGCATGGATGCTCTCACCGCTGAGGGGACGCACGCCTACTCGAATTTCCTCCACCACAACGGCGTCGAGATTGAAGACACAGTGTCCTGGTTCTTCCGCAAATATCTCGTCGACCAGTTTGGTGCGAAGAACTTCTACTATTCGGCGTCTAGCCCGGGAAGCTCGTTCCTGGAACGCTGCCGTCACATCTCCGCAGAGATGGAGAGCATCTCTAGGAAGTTCACTCTCTACTGCGCTGAGGACGAGCTGGACCCAGAGCTATTACGCATGACGTCCTCACCAAAGCCGTGGGGTGAAATTCCCAGCTTGGTAGAGCACAAGTACGTACAACGCAGAACCAACAGCGATTGCCGGCGTGCCCTTGATCTCCTATTCCGCGACCAGTCCGGACTCACCTATATCAACCAAGGACTTCGGGCCAGAAGTTTCGTAAATCTGGTCATCGAGAATCAGGTGAGATACGACGTGCTTCGCAACTATCAGCAAGAACGAGTGGACTGGATGGTTTCAGAGGGACTAGTTTCCGTTAATACTGGTCAAATCGAGTTTTCGAATCTGGACCTCATCTCTGTACTTGGCGACATCCACTACCGCGAGGCCGGACCTTACGGCCACTACGGCGCGGGCAGACAGGCCGCGGCGCTTTCCTTAGTCGAAAAAGGTTGGCTGGAATTCAACCCGACTCTGCTGACGTCGGCCGAGGCAAGCTATTTCAACTTCTTCCTCAACAAAAGTGAGTTCAGTGATGGACCAGACCTTCGAAACAGGTACGCACACGGAACAAACGCCGATCCCGAAGACGTTGCTGCACACAAAGAGGCGTACATAACACTCCTCCGGCTGCTGCTGTCACTGGTGCTGAAGATCAACGACGATTTTCAGCTGATGGCCGCGAAGCAATAGGCCACCTCACACTCAGTTGCGATTCAATCCGTGTCTGCGCGTGTCCAGCGCCTTCTTGAAGTGAATCTCGGACTCGTCGATCGTGCGAGTTGGAGTCACGGGGTCGAATACCCTCAGCAGGGAGAAACGAAACGTTTGGGGATCGAGGCTCCGTAGCTCGACGTTGCCGCCGTGGCCGTTCCTGCCGTACTCACTCCAGCGCTGGCGGATACTTTCAACGCCATCGGCTTTGCCGACGTACTGACGTCCATCGCGGGTGTCCGTGATTAAGTAGATACCGGCTACCGAGGAGAGCGCGGTTCGCCATGAAGCGTAACGGTGTTCGCGCATCACAGCCTGAAGCTGGGTAAAATCCAGGACTATTCGGTCGAAGCCCGGGAACGGCACCGGCTGGGCATCGGCGATTTCCATAACCGGGTAACCGGCCACCGTCGGGCCGTTGAGCCGCCAGGTGCGGGGTGACTTCCAGCCAATCACGAGCCGGTTCCTGAGATCCGCCAAATGGTCCGACACCGCAAGATCAAAAGTGCGGAGGGCCCCGTCGTTTGAAATCTCGCCACGGTTCTCTAGTACTGACCACAGGCGCGCCCGGTCACCGCCCTCGCGGACGAATACGACCCAAATATGCGGCGGGTCAACGGGGAAGATTCGTGGCTTCGCCGACTGCTCGCTGGTGTAGGTGAGGATCTCTTGGTCTGACGAATCAGCATGGATGCCTTGCAGGCCGGTGTCCTCGTGCTCCTTGACATAGGCATGCCGGATCGCCTGAGAATATGCGGGGTCGATGCCGGCGCTCCGTAGGATCGAGTCAAGCGTCAAAGTCATGGATGTCCCCGCTCCAATTTATAGGCTGACTCTGCGGAAAGCGTGCCGAAAACTTCCCGGAATCTCTCTGCATCATCCTCCACTTCACTTCCAGGACCGTACTGGTAGCTGACCATGCGGACGCTGGCCCCTTCAGTGCGGTTGTAGAAATAACTCGTGTACTGGGCATTGGGCGGAGCCGCGCGGAGCTGCACGAACCGGCCCAGCCGCAGCGGAGACTGCGATCCATCGCGAACGAGGTACAGCTCTCCGTCGAGCATGGCATCTCCCACCTCGAATTCCCTCGTGATAAAGGGTGAGCGAGTACCGACAGCAACCTCTGCAGCCTGGACGTACCCACCGAGCACGCGTTTAGCGCTTCCAGCGCGGACAAGGAGGAGCTGCGACCAGACGCTGCCGAGAACCAAGCGAAGCTCCCGCAGGTCTGAAATCAATGAATCGACCTGCGCCCTCTGTTCTTCCTCAGAAGTATGGCCCCCGTGGCCACGCCACCGGTTTCGTTTGGTGTTCAGCTCCTTGAATTTCTTGACGACATCCTTCGAAATCAAACGCTCGATCGCGGATTCACTGAGATCCCCAAACGTGGCTCGAATCCGGGCAACCTCGTCAGGGTCACCGCTTTCGAGGGCACCACGTAAGTACTTGGAAGTCCCCTCCAAGATGGCCACCCAAGTTCCAAACGAGGCACGTTCAATGCCGATGTGCTGATCCTGCAACACCTGACGAATGGCCACTTCGACCTCGGCGCTTCTACCCGGATCGCTGCGTCCGGCTGATAGAAGCACGGTAGCGTGAAAGGTCACGAGGGCCTCCCAGGCGTGAAAATATGCCTCCACTCGGCCACCAAGCGACGTAGCGGTTTCAGCCGTCCACAACGCCGAAGCGACCGGGAAGGGAAGCTGTTCGAACCAAGCGTTGAGCGAGTCGTCGAACGCATTCGCGATCTTGCCCACCACTTCCTCCGCGTCTTCGGGAGAGGCCCAGATGCTTTCTCGCTGGCTCTTCAACTCGGCTTGAAATGATCCGAGCTTCTCGTCTGCCGCGGCCAACGCAAGCTGCCTCCCTCTTTCGGGCACAGGGACGATGAGCTCGTCGGCCCAGCGCATCAGGGACTTTGTATCAGATCTGAGCGCCTTCACATGTGTGCCCGAGCTGCTGGCGTCGATCGCCCTGCGTCTGCTTAATATTCCCTGCTCCGAGTTGAGCCATGCCGCCAGGAATTCCGGTTCGACTGCATCCCCGTCGAATTGGACCGAGAGCACTCTGCCATCTGATTCGGTGCTCGATGGTTCAGTGGAAACTTTGCCACTCCGACCTGTCGGGATGAAGACCTGACCCTCATGGGCTTCGCAGGCCGCATCTTTCACCGCTTCAGGCTCACTGGCGAGGAAACTGCTCAGGCGTCGATTCGCCCATCCTTTCGCACCCAGGTCCTTCAGCAGGTCGCCGGAGTCATCGACGAACAGGCGACTGGGGTCCAGGTCGAAAATCTCGCTCGGTTCCTCATCGATCACCACACCGGATCCCGGACCGTAGCGGGATTCCAGGAGCCGATCGTCGATCATTGTGTCGTTGTAGGTCATGACACGCCACGACAGCTTGCCCCCACTACTGGGCGCACGTGAGAGCCGGGCGTCTCTACGGATGAACTGCCGAACACCTATGCTTCTGTTGCGTGGTCCGGGCTTTCCAGTCCGCATCCCTGACTCGAGCTCTTGGAAGGCGGAATCTAGCATCCTCCGATACCAGCGATCGGCCGTGAACCGCGTCTGCAGATCTGCGACCATCGCCTTGCCTCGTCCGGCTTCACCGGCTTTGTTGGTGAAGGTCAGTAGATACAAGGGGATGGACGTGTTCGGTGCGAGCCCTTCGGGCAGGCGCGTGACCGACTCGAGCATGCCCGCTTCGACGATTCGTCGCCTCAAGGCGGCAGTGGCACCGCCCGCGCTCAACGCACTGGGGGTGACCAAGGCCGCTGCCCTTCCACCTCCCTCCGCAGACGGCCGCAGCTTCTCCAGCGCAAGCGAGATGAAAAGCCATGAGCTGTCGGACCGCTGCGGAAGGCCAAATCTGAAAGATCCCTCGCTCTTGCGGGATTCCACGGCTGATGCTGAGCTCGCCCAGCTCACACCCCACGGCGCATCGACAATCACCAGATCGGCCGAGAAATCCCTGAATTCGTCCCGCTCCAGTGTATTCCCGACAGCGAACTCGACATTGGGAATGCCCTCGAAGCGTTGTCGGCTGGCCGACACGGCTGCCGCATCTATGTCCTGTCCGCGATACCGGACCTGCACTCCTACGGAACGCAACGCCTCCACAAGGAGATGGCCCGCATACCCGGAACCGGATGCGGGATCCCAGATGTCGATGGACGAAAGGCTCTGGTCCAGGCGACTGAGACATCCAACGGCGAGGGCACGAGCCAATGACGGGCTTGTGGTTTGCTCAAGACCGATTCGATTGCGTTCTCTGTCTGAGTACGGGGGGCGCTCAGGCTCTTGATAGACGGCTTGTATAGCTGGGTGCGCATTTTTCATGACAACGCCCCCTCCCCAAGGTGATAATTTCGCTCGTCAATGATCGTCAAATCACGTCAACTCCAACTTCATTTCCATTGACTCGCGGTTTTCGGGAGGGACGAGTTCGAACAGTCACTCCTCGGGATCCACGCGCGGCGTATCAGCATCGGCGTCGTCGTCCATTCGAAGTCGGCGCGACTGATAGAGATACGCGCCGATGAGTCGGATGAACTCGTCGGCCCGGTCGCTCTCTCCGGTGAGCGCACCGGTGAGCTTGCCGAACGCCCCCTCGTTCAGCACCGCGGCATCGGTGAGCGTCTCCCGTAGCTCAGGGGACGACATGAACTGGTCAAGTGCGTTGTGGTCGATTTGGTCGGCTAGGCGCGGATCTTCCTCGGCCATGCCGGCTGCCGCGACAACGAAGCCCTCGATCTGCGGATCGGCGAACTCCGCGCCGAACAGCGCATTGATCCTGGACACGACCTCCGACAGCAGCTCGTGCTGCGGATCCTGCCGCGAGACGTGGGAACCGACGCCCGTGATGCCCTGAATCGACGGGGTGTCCTGGTCTCCGGACAGTCCGATGTCTGCTTTACCTTGGTCGATCTGTCGGACTCGGCGCAACTCCAGTCCTGAGACGTTGACGTTACCGACCTGATCATTGCCAGGCAAAATACGCGTGAGCTGACGCAGGAACTCCACGAGCTTCTCTAGATCGCTCGTGGCATAGTCAACGACCTGGGACATGAAGTCGTACAGGCGCACGTAAGAGCCGCAGTCCTTCTTGAAGGTGCGCAACTCATCGAGGGCTTGTGCGTCCTGCTGCTCGACCGCGTCCGTCCACCGGTTGACGAACTCATCCCGAGCGGGCGTCACTGCCGCCGACAATGCGGCGTGGGACTGAGTCCGCGCCCACCACGCTTCGGCGTATCTCTCGACGTCGGCTGGCGTGTAGATCCGAGCTTGGGTCAACTTTGTCGCGAGGCGGTGGACCAGGTTCGGGTCAGTAGAGGTCTCGACCTTCGCCTCGAGATAGTAGGCAAGGAACGACTTGCGGATGTCAGCGGGATCGTTGACGAAGTCGAGCACGAAGGTGCGGTTCTTTAACTCGCCCGAAGGCGCACGATAGGTCCGGTTGAGCCGTGACAGAGTCTGCACTGCGTGCACGTCGGGCAGCTTCTTATCGACGTACATGGCGCACAATAGTGGCTGGTCGAAGCCCGTCTGGAATTTGTCGGCGACGAGCATCAGACGGAACTCAGGTCGACTGAACTCACGTGCGAGATCCGCACCGAGCCCTGGGTTCATCGTCGCCTCAGTCGCATCGGTGAGTCCGTACTCGTCATCACTGATCTTGTCGCTGAAGGCGACGATGGATTGGTAGCCATAGCCTTTTTGGTTCACGTACTTGTCGGTCTCGAGTTTGTACCGCACCGCCGCCTGGCGTGAATCGGTAACGACCATGGCCTTGGCGTGACCGTCCAGGAGGTGGGCGACGTTGGCGCGGAAGTGCTCGACGATGATCTCGACTTTCTGGCCGACATTCGTGGGGTGCAGATTGGCGAAGCGCATGATCTTGCGCGTCGCCACCTTCGGATCGACGAGTCTGTCCTCGTCGGTGTCAGACCTGTCAGTTTCAGACCCCTCGGCGTCGGACCCACCGGTGGTGATGCTTGTGACGATGCCGCTGTCGTCGTGCTGCTCGATCTCGAAGGCAGTCCGGTAGGTTTGGTAGCCGCGCAGCACGTCGATGATGAACTCCTCTTCGATCGCCTGCCGCATCGAATAGACGTCGAACGACATGGGCTTGCCGTCGTCGTTCTCACGGCCAAAAAGGACCTTCGTTTTGGTTTTCGGGGTCGCCGTGAATGCCAGCAGAGACACATTTCGAGCCCCGGCCCGTGCGGCTGTTTCTACGGCGATCTGCTGCTCTCGCGCGACGTCGGCTTCCACCACCTGGTTGACGATGTCCTGGCTGTCCAGCTCTTCTTCGTTGGTGAGCTGACCACCGTCGGTGAGGACTTTCTTCAGGTCAGCCGCAGTCTTGCCCGATTGAGAGGTATGCGCCTCGTCGATGATTACCGCAAAGTTCTTGTCGCCCAGCGTTGTCTCCAGCAGACCCTTGACATAGGGGAAAGTCTGGATCGTGACGACAACGATGAGGGCAGAACCGGTGAGCGCGTCCAAGAGCGCCCGTGACTTCGACCCGCCAGAGCGCCGCACGACCGTAGAGTCGATGAGGGCGACGGTGCCGACGGTGTCGTCGACCTGCTCGACAGCCTGCTGAAGCTGCGCGTCCAGGACCCGGCGGTCGGAGACGATGAGGACCTTGTCGAACACCTTGGTGTTCGAGGCGTCGTGGAGGCGCGCGAGCCGGTGCGCGGTCCAGGCGATCGTGTTCGTCTTGCCCGACCCGGCAGAGTGCTCGATGAGGTACCGGCTGCCTGGGCCCTCCTCGATGATCCCGTTGACGAGCCTGTTGACTGCTCGCCACTGGTGATAGCGCGGGAAAACCAGTGTTGTGGAGCGCTTGATCCTGCCGGTGGCAGGGTCTTCGTCCGCTTCGGTCTTGAGGAAAATCTGCGAACCGAGGATGGACAACCAAGTGTCGCGTTGCAGGATTTGCTCCCACAAGTACGACGTGGCGGCACCGTCGGGGTTGGCCGGGTTGCCGGCCGCACCTGAGTCATCGTGGCCTCGGTTGAAAGGCAGGAAGTACGTCTTTTCGCCGGCCAGCTTCGTCGTCATGTGCACCTGGTCATCGTCCACCGCGAAGTGCACCAATGCACGGGTACCGAAGCCGAGCAGCGGCTGACCGCCAGGGCTCCGGTCCTTGCGGTACTGGTACACCGCGCTGCGCCACTCCTGCTTGAAGAACGACTTGAGTTCGCAGGTCGCCACCGGCAAGCCGTTGACGAAGAACACGAGGTCGATCGACCGGGAGTCCCCACGTTTCGGGGAGAAGTGCACCTGGCGGACCACTCGCAGGCGCACCTTGCGGTAATGCTCCGTGACCTCGCGATTCAGTGTGGTGGCTGGCTTGAATTGGCACATCCTCAGGTGCGCAGTTGCTCCGCGAGTGTGAGAGAACTTCCTCCGCAGCACGTTCAGCGTGCCGCCACCCGAGCTCATCGGTGTGTCCAGATGGGACACAAGAGAAGATAGCAGCGCCTCACGGTCCATGGCCTCGGCTCTGGTACCGACGCGCACGACTTTGGCGTACTCATCAGGCTGCGTATCGCTAAGCCAGCAGTGGATATCCTCAGGCCAGACCGCCCGCTGTGCGTCGTACCCCTCGTCGGTCTGGCTGTATTCCCATCCATGGGCGGCCAGGTACTCGCCGATCTCGGTCTCAAATGCTTCTTCGCGCGTGCCGTCCGGTGATGCCATAGTCCTCAGGTCCCCTTTAGTGCTGTGCGTACATCGAACTGTCCGGTCACTGCTGCTGTTATCAGCGCCGAGCGCCGTTCCTTGGCCAGTGCTATATGTTCCTCGCCCTTGGCAATCAGTGCGTCAATGCGGTTGGTCTGCTCGTTAAGGTGCTCCACAATCCTGCGCTGCTCTGAATTTGATGGCAAAGGGACAGTCACGTTAGAAATAGTCACCTGGTTAAGGCCGGCAACCGTGGAGCCGACAGACCATCGTTCAAGCTGATTGTGAGCCGCAGACGACTGGAAAAACCACCACAAATACGAGGGAACTGTTGCCGCGGCAGGGCGGAGGAGCATTGAATCTGAGCCGCAAATATAGCCAACCTCCGTCTTAGTCACAAGGGCCGACTTGTCAACCTCACCTTTTCTGCCGAGGACAATATCGCCTAACTCTAGGCGATGTCGACTCAGCTCGGCCGCCTTTTCGCAAGACACTGAGATCGCCAAATCTGGCTCCATCATCCCTCGTTTAATGTGGGACGGATTTATGACAGGAACACCATTTTCCACGTACTCGTTGGCCGACAGCTGAGTACCAAAAGGCCCTGTCTGCGAAAACTTGATAGCGTGCCGGAGGCGACCTTTGACCTTCGAGTCGAACTCCGCGGTTATCACAGTTGCTCGCCGCTCCCGCAGCAGCCCAATGAACTCCTGCTGTTTGGCCACGAGCGCGTCGATCTGGGCCGTCTCCCCGTCAAGATAGTCGGCAATGACGCGCTGTTCGTCGAGAGGTGGCAGAACGAATGGCATGTCCGTAAGCATCCATCGCCGCACTGAATCCACGGTTGTCCGCGCCGAACCGTCCTGCGCCATGAGCCTAAAATAGGACGAGAAGTAGTAGTAGAAGTATCGTGGCATCACACCACGGAAGTTGGTAAGTACATAAACACGCTGATGGGCATGGAATTTGCCACAAACATGGTGGAAAATTTCTCCCACGGCTCCATCACCAGCGGTAAGCACAGCCTCGGTATTGAACGTGAACACTGTGCTACGGAGCGGATTCGGTGATCGGACAAAGAAGTCATAGTCGCCGTCTGGCTCGGCATCCTGAGTGTCGCCTGACCCAGTTGCAACGTCACAGACAAATCGGAGCCTGGTGCTAGACCAGTTTTCGGGAATCTCGGCTAGCCAGCGATTCCCGACAGCTCTAGTCGCACGAGATCGTGACGTCGCGATACTCACGACTCCACCTCGCGGAGCAGCTCCATGATCTCGCCGACAACCCGTTCGAGGTCCGTGTCGATCTCCTCAATGGGCCGCGGCGGGTCATAGGAGTAGAAGTGCCGGGTGAAGGGGATCTCGTAACCTGTCTTGGTCTTGTCCCAGTCGATCCAGGCATCGTCGACGTGGGGCTTGACCTCGGCGTCGAAGTACGCCTGAACGGTCTCATTGAGTGCTTCGTGCGTCTTCGGGTGTCCGCCCCAGCCGAACGGTACGTTCTCGGTGTCGCGCAGCGCAGGGTCAGGCTCGATGTCATCCTTGCTCTTCCCCGAAGCGACACGGCAGTAATCAGCCGTATCGTCATGGACACCGATTGTCTGTAACAGCGTCTTGCGCTGCGCAGGGGTCAGAGTGAGCCCCCGGTCACCTAGGTGCTTGCCGAGCGCTTTGTTGAACTTTTCGCGATTGAGGTACACCGCGTCACCGAACGCATCGAGTGCTACGCCGAGCCCATCGATCGGTCCGAGCTTCTTGTGCTCAGTCACGGTGCTGATCGTCTCGGGCGTGCACTGGAAACGCAGCTGGAGCGGGCGCTCGACTGTGACGGTCCAATAGGCAAAGTCGCGGTTGGAGAAGACCTTTACCGGTACAGCGGACTTGCCGTCCTCGTTCTGCGTCCCGGCGAAGGCCCTAACAATCGCCTCGCGGCTCTCGTCCGAGATCCCGACTCGCTTGGAGCCGACGGATTTGCGCAGCTTCGAGCCCAAACCGGTGGCATCGATGAGCTGGACCTTGCCCTTCCGATCTTCGGATTTCGCGTTCGACAGGATCCAAAGGTAAGTGGCGATCCCGGTGTTGTAAAACATTTCGTTCGGCAACGCAACGATCGCCTCGACGAGGTCGCTCTCCAGCATGTGGCCCCGGATCTCCGAGGGACCCGACCCTGCACCTCCGTTGAACAGCGGAGAACCGTTAAGGACGATGCCGGCCTTGCCTCCACGGCCATTTTCGTCGACATCGCGCAGCTTCGAGGCCACGTGCAGCAGGAATAACATAGCCGCGTCTCCGACCGCCGGCAGACCCGGAGCGAAGCGACCCTGTCCACCGCGGACGTGTTCTTTTTTCACGTCCGATTCGATGGCCTTCCAGTCGGTCCCGAACGGAGGGTTCGACAGCACATAGTCGAAGCGCCGATCCTCAAATTTGTCCACGACAAGCGTGTCTCCCTGACGGACGTTGGCCGGGTCCTGCCCCTTGATGAGCAGGTCCGCCTTGCAGATGGCGTAGGTGCGCGGGTTGATCTCCTGCCCGTACAGAGCCGTCGAAGCGTCGGGGTTGAGATCGTGCAAGTGCTCTTCTGCGACGGTGAGCATGCCGCCGGTGCCGACCGTGGGGTCGTAGATGGAGCGTACTGTGCCGCGCTCGCGTAGCGCGTCAGTATCCTCGTCGTAGACCAGGTCGACTAGGAGGCGCACCACGTCGCGGGGCGTGTAGAACTGCCCTGCGCCGTCATTGGCTGACTCGGCGAACCGGTAGATGAGGTTTTCGAACAGGTCGCCCATGTCGGCATTGGATACCGCGTCCGGCGACAGGTCGATCTGCTCGAAGTGACGGGCTACCTGGGCGAGGCGGTCGCGCGCATCGAGCGTGCGGATGATGTTCTCGAAGTCGAAGGACTTAAACACGTCGAGGTTCGCGGAGAAGCCGCCGACGTAGTCGATGAGGTTGGCCGCCAGGTTATCCGGGTCCTGTAGTGCTTTCTTGAGCGTGTAGTCGCTGGTCGTCCAGAACGAAAGCCCGGCGCTGTCCGCGCTCCGCGTGCGGATCTTCAGGTGCGTGCGCCGCTGCTGCTCGCCCTCATGGGCGGCGACGATCTCGGCCATCGTCTCCCGGTGCGGGGCCATGACGCACTCGAGTCGGCGCAGCACTGTGAAGGGCAGGATGACCGACCCGTACTCGGCATCGGAATAAGGGCCGCGCAGGGTGTCGGCGACACTCCACACGAAACTGGACAAAATAGACACGGCGGGTAGTTCTCCTGATCTAGGAAGACTCTAAGCATGTTTCCTGATCTGGGAAGACGCTGAGCATATCTCTTGATCTTATCCGCGCCATCGGATTTTTCAGCCGCGACACTACATGCCCACTTTTAGGGAAGCGAGTCGAGAGAACTCGTCTGAGTCTCGGGTAACGTGAAAGCGCCCTACGGGCATCGGCACCTCACCGTGGCCCGCGTCCACAGTCCCAGGACGCAATTTACCTACCGTGCCTGCCCCTGTCCTCCTGGCTCTTCCCGCCCACCTCGCTCCGGCACCTAAACCCTGGCAGTCCTCGTGAATCCAATCATGTCGTTCAGCTCCGCCGGCACCATGAATAGGTATGAAGACTGAAGCAAGATGCCGCTGCCGTAATGCCTCAGTAGTTTCATCGGTCAGCACAAACAAACACCACGGTCGATGGACCCACATGAACACACGCCGAACCACGTTGTGCCTTCTGGTACCCCATCATCGCTGGGCGGGCCCTCCACGCAACCAGGGCGCTACGCGCCGGGCCCTCCTCCAAAAATTGTTCCTCGGCGCTCCTGCGTCGCTTATTTCCTCGATACAATTTTTGCCCCGTGCCCGGTTCCCCAAGTTGCATTCCGGCCCCTAATACCCAGCGGTGATTCCTCTTACCAGAAGGCACCAACAGAGCAGGCGGCCGCGAACACCCAGCCACCGAACACACAAGAGGAGCAGAACAATGGAACCGATCAGAATCAGCAGCCCGGCCGACGTCATCAGCTACATGGGCCATAGCCTCGGCTACTGGCCTCAGGAAAGTCTCGTCTGCGTCGCCCTCGACGGGACGACTCTCGGCCCCACCCTCCGAGTGAACCTGCCAGACACCACGGACGTCGGCGAGGCCTACTCCGATCGCGTCGCCCACTACTTTGGCGTCGACCATGACGCCACCGCCGTCCTCATGGCCTTGTTCACCCACCAGCCATGGAGCAAGGGAGGCCCCAAGCCTTTCGCTACCATGGTCCAGGGACTAAGGTGCCACTTCTCGGCGGCCGGGCTGCTCGTCCATCACGTGTGGATCGTCGGCCCCACATCCTTTGTCCCGTACGACGGCCCCAACTCCACCTGCTGCGGCCAGGAGATCCCGCTGGCAGCTCTTGAATCCAGTACCCTCAATGCGGAGCTGGTCTACCAAGGCAGCCTCATCGAACCGAGCGACACGCCCGCCATCCCCGAGCTGACCGCCACCCATGCAGACCACGACGCCGTCGATTCAGCGATGCGATTTATGGCCAGCCACCCGGCCAAGGGCCTGGCCGCGGTCTACCGGCTGTGGATGGAGCTCATTGACCACGGTGCCGAACCCACCCATGACCAGTTGGCCGAGGTCCTTGCGGGCCTGCAGCAGGTGGGACTCCGCGACCAGATCCTGGCCGACATGCCAGGCATCAACGAACCCATGGGATCCACACTGTTTGGCGCCACAGACGAAGCCCCGCAATGGGACCGGATCGACAGATCTGAAAGCCTGCTGCGACAACTGCTAACGATAGCTGCCCCGACACATGCTGCGGCCCCGTTGACGATGCTCGGGCACATTTGCTGGTGGAAGGGCAAAGGAACGGCTGCCGCGAACTACATGCACGTCGCTCTGACATTTGACCCCGACTACCATCTGGCCAGACTGCTGGACCAGATGCTCGGCGCCGGCGCCGTGTCCGGCTGGGCCCAGCACAAACACACCGCATACCGGAACCCCCACTAACAGGTCCACGGAGCCCACCAAGAAACCCGAAGAAAGTGAGGTGAGGGACATGAGGATCACGGTCTACAGCAAGCCGGGCTGCCAACAATGCAAGTTCACCTGCCTCACACTGGACCACGCCGGCATCCCCTACAAGCTCGTAGACCTGACAACCAACGCCGCCGCCCTCGAATACGTCCAAGACCTCGGCTACTCTCAAGCGCCGATCGTTGTCGTCATCGACCACCACCACTGGTCAGGATTCAACCCCACCGAAATCGAACGACTCCGCCTCGCCATCCAATAGTCACCGCCCAATGGGAAATCCAGTGCCGCATGACAACCTCATGCGGCACTCCCCTGCGCCACCAACATTCCCTTGCCCATCACTGCAGCCAGATGCCACCAAAGCCAATCCCTCAGCAAATTCGCCGCCCCCACCGTGCTGCTGCCGCAACCAAAAAATACTTCACACGTCTGGCATCCAAGGTTTGGGCGTCAGTTTCGGACACGTCGTTCACTCACGTCGTTGAGGTTGGCTGGCCCCATGAACTGGTATGAATACCAAAAATTGCAGGCAATGTGGGACCGCTTTTGAACCGGGGCGCGTGTCCCAGCAATATTGTTCCCCCTCATGCTCACGCCGTCACCGGGACTGGGAGTGGCAAGACCGGAAGCACACGCAGGCGTCACGCCGGTTGAAGACTCAGCTGGCCGCCGCCGTCACCGAAAACCGTGTCAACTTGGAAGCTGCTACCGACAAGTGCCAGCGGCAGCTGTCCGAGGCCCGGCAAACGGCGCGAAACCAACTCGAGACCCAGACCAACCGGCACGAGCAAGAACTCGAAAAGCTTCGCACCCGTTTGCGGGACCTGGCCACCATCAACGTCGACATTGCTTGCGAGATGCCGGAGTTGAAGGCCCAGATCACCGAGCTGCAACTGGAGAACGCCCGGCTGTTCCACGGCCAGCATGCCGACTACCAGGAACTGCTGCAGATCGCCGGCAGGCTGTTTGAGCTCTCCTCGCGGCTTGGTCTCCCGCTCGACAAAGCCACGAAGGAGATCTTCCAACGCCGAGGCTGGCGGTCCAACACCCTCGTTCCCGAACAATGACAGTCTCCATGGCGCGGCTGACAGCCGACGCCGGACTGAAATACCTGCTTAGGACCACCATGCAGGCCGACCTCATGAAACCCATCAACGACGCCACCAGCTATTACGTCAAAGCTGGCACTCCGCAGGGACGCTGGCTCGGCCAAGGACTTGCGGGTATCGACCGCCAAAAACTGCAACCGGTCACGGCCGCAGAGGCCAAAGCTGTCTTCTCCCTCGCCCAGCATCCCGATACACAGGCGATCCTCGGCCGGCCCCACAGCCAGACCACCGTTACCGCCCGCAACGGCGAGGAGCAACATCGCCACGGCGTCGCCGGCTTCGACCTGACTTTTAGTGTTCCTAAATCCGTCTCCGTTCTCTGGGCCCTGGCCGACAAGGACGTCCGGCAACAAATCCTTGACGCCCACCATCGGGCCGTCAGCACCGTCCTTACCTGGCTTGAGCAGGAAGCGATCCATACACGAACTGGACGCAACGGCGTCGTCCACGTCGGCACGAGGGGAGCTATTACCGCCGCGTTTGACCATTGGGAATCCCGCGCTGGCGATCCTCAACTCCATACCCACCTGATCATCGCCAATCGAGTTCAGCGCCGTAGCGACGGCGCATGGGCGACCATAGACTCACGAGCATTGTTCAAGGCTGTCGTCGCCGCCAGCGAACACTACAACGGGCTCCTCTTCGACGAACTACGCCGCGACCTCGGCACCGATGCGGACTTCCGCTCCCCCACCACGGCCCAACGAAACCCCAGCCACGAACTCAGCGGCGTCGACAACGCGCTCATCAGGGAATTTTCCAACCGCAGCCGTCTCATCGACGCCGAAACCGACAAGCTCACCCAGAGCTGGACCTACGGACACGGCCGAAAGCCGACCGCCACAACGATTATCAAGCTGCGCCAGATCGCCACACTATCCACACGCAAGGCCAAGGATGAATCCCCCACACCGCTCGATGAATTGCGGGTCAGCTGGCGAAACCGGGCATGTGCCGCAGGGCAGAACCCGGGGACCGTCGTCGAACGCACCATCCACCGCTCCCGGCAACGGCCCGTCCGTGCCTCGGATCTCTCCCCCGCATGGGTTGACGCAGCCGCCGCCCTGACCCGCGACGGCGTCGCCCGGCGCAGGGCCACCTGGAACCGCTGGAACCTCTTCGCAGAGGCTGAACGCACCTGCGCCGACATCCGCTGCCACTCCTCCGCCGACCGCCGCTTCATCATCGACGCCGTAACCGCTGCCGCGGAATCCCAATCCGTTCTGCTCACCAAGGTCCGCTACCGGCTTCCGATCAACGCCGCCGAGGATCTCGCATACGCCGGGCGCAGCGCCTTCGACTTCCCCGGCGCACGCCTCTACACCGACGCCAGCACACTCGCCAACGAGCAACTCATCATGCAGGCAAGGAACGACGACGGAGGGCCAGCCGCGCGTTCAGCTGAGACTTCCGCACAACTCACCACCTACCGACACCGGGCTGGCTACCAGCTCGCGTCGGACCAGCTCACAGCGGCACTTGCCGTCCTCACCAGCGGCCACAGACTCGATGCCATCGTTGGACCTGCCGGGTCGGGAAAGACCACCACCATGGCGGCCATCAAGGCCGCCTGGGAAGAGGACCATGGTGAGGGCAGCGTCGTCGGACTTGCGCCTGCGGCAGCCAGCGCCGAAGTCCTGGCGAAGGAACTCGGCATCACTGCCGAGAACATCGCCAAATGGCTCTACGAAAGTCTCGGACAAGGTGCCAACAACAGGGCCGACCGCTTCCGTGCACTGGAGTCCACGCGGCGAGGAAGGCACGGCGCGGTGGCACCGCAGCTTGCCAGCCTGTCCCTCCAGCAGTCACTGTGGCAGTTCAAGGAAAACCAGCTCATCATCGTCGATGAGGCATCCATGGTCTCGACCATCCAACTCGCAGGTCTGGTCCACCAAGCCCGGGATGTGGGAGCCAAACTCCTGCTCGTCGGCGATCCAGCCCAGCTCGACGCGATCGACGCCGGCGGCATGCTTGGCTGGCTGCACCGGGACGGCAACGCCGTCGAGCTGACCAGCATCCACCGCTTCACTCATAATTGGGAGGGTCCGGCGTCTTTGCAGCTTCGGGAAGGCAACATCGACGCCGTCGACCTGTACGCAGCTCACGGCCGCATCCAGCATGGTGACTTCACGGACATGGTCGAGAATGCCTACGCGGCATGGGCAGGCGATCAACGCGGCGGCAGATCATCCATCCTCATCGCCCCGGACAACGACACCGTGACGACCCTGAACGAGCGGGCGCACGCCGCCCTGGTTGAATCGGGGATCGTCGATGCCGAGCACACTGTCGCCCTCGCCGACGGCCTGACCGCAGGCCGCGGCGACATCATCATCGCCCGCAAGAACAACCGCAAACTGACCGACAGCAATGGCGACTACCTGCGCAACGGCACCCTCCTGCGGATGACCAAGCGACCCCGCAGGGACGGGACCATCACAGCCCGTCGCCTGGACACCCGTGCCACCATCAACCTTGACGCCGTTTATCTCGGTACTTCCGCCGAGTTGGGCTATGCAACCACCGCGCACCGTTCCCAGGGCATCACCGTGGACACCAGCCACATCGTCCTGACGCAAGGCTGCCTCACCCGCGAGCTTTTTTACGTCGGCATGACCCGCGGCCGCAACAGCAACACCGTCTACGTCTGCGAGTCCAGCCCCGTTCTCGACGAACCCGCCATGACCGGCGCAATCTCCGACTGGCGCCAAATCCTTGGTGAAGTCCTTTCTGCCGAAGGAGCCGAACGCACCGCCCACGAAGTCCGTCAGGCTGAAACCGCCAAGGCAGACACCCTCCTGAGTCTCGCCGCCGAATACGACTACCTCGCCCAGCTGGCCGCCGCCGAACACCTCACGGCCGCCATCTCCAAGATGATGCCCGACGTCGTCACCCACCTTCAGAAGTCGCCCTCCTGGGGTGCGGGGGTCGCCGCCTGGCGCCGCGCCGTTGCCATCAATACAGGTGCCGCGCAGCGGGTACTGGATGGCGCGCTGCGCCATCCAGGCGACGCTCAGGACCACATGGCCGTCATCCACGCGCGGTTGCGCCGGAATGCAGGCGACGGCGTCGGCGAGCCGCTGGGAACCTTGAACGAGCAACTATTCACAGTGCGGTTGGACCTGCAGGACATGTTGGATCAGGTACGGTCCCGCACGATCAACCGCCGGGCCCTCGTCGCCAGGGTAGCCCTGATGGACAGGCCCCATTGGGTAAGCAGACTGGAATCCACCGTCGGACCCACGATCGATGCCAGACGCTGGGCAACTGTCGTCGGAGAGGTCGCCGCATACCGCGACCGCTGGGACATCGAAACCCACGTCGACCCACTCGGTCCCGATCCGTCCAATTATGAATGGGAGCAGACACAAGAACGTGCCGAGCTTCAGCGGCGAATCGAGTCCATGCCGAACGTAAACGCACGTATTCCGGAGAGGGATCGTCCGCCGCTGCCGGCACCAATTGTGCACAGGCCACTTACCGCCGTCGGACCCTCGCTCTAGACTGGATCTCGAAAGGAAGCGTGGCGGTCATGAACCCTATGATCAAACCGAAAGTAGTCTCAACGCCCCTCCTCGTGTGGAGCGTCCTGGTAGGCCTGTGCACGCTGTACATGGTGCCAGCGACCGTCGCGAACTGGCCGGCGTCACCGTGGATGACGACCGTGGCTTCGATACTTCTCGTCTTGGCCCTAGTGCTGGCACTTCGTTGGATCGCCAAAGTCCGCCGAGCCAGCCGTTGGAACACGAACGCGCAACGGCTGTGGCAGGAACTCGAAGCAGCCAAACGGAATGGCACCACGACCACCGAAGTCACCGTCCTCAGCGTCCAGGAAGTGCAGCCCACGGGCGCATGGGTGACCATCAACTGGGACCAATTCGGCTATCGGCAGCCCGCGTGGATCGAAGGCGGTGGCGGCACGTACTGGCCAGGCTCCGTCCTGCTCATCACACCCGATCCAAACCAGGTCCACATCGGCCAGCCTTGGCCACCAACGTACAGGATTGCAGAGACCGACTGCCGAGCTGTTGCTCCGGCAAGCGGGCATTGAACCAATACGCGAAGACAACCGCTGCTCCTGACCGGCCCCGCACTTCCTTTGTTCAGTGAGGTCCGCCGCGGGCGTCAGAGGACCTTGTCGAGGAACTCCCTGACGCGGGGATTAGTGTTATCTTCGCCGAAGAACTCTTCAGGGGGCATGTCTGCGGCAATGACTCCGCCGTCGATAAAGACCACTCGATCCGCTACTTTCCTGGCAAAACCCATTTCGTGCGTCACGACAATCATGGTCATACCTTGGCGTGCCAGGTCGGTCATGACGCCAAGGACATCCTTGACCACTTCGGGATCGAGTGCGCTGGTGGGCTCGTCGAACAGCATTAATTTCGGGCTCATGGCGACTGCACGGGCGATGGCGACGCGCTGCTTTTGGCCGCCGGAGAGCTGACTCGGGTACGCGTTGGCACGGTGGGTCATGCCGACCTTTTCCAAAAGCTCCATCGCGTGGGCTTCGGCCTCGGCCTTGGTCTTTCCCAGCACGTTGATTTGTGGCAGCACGACGTTGCGCAAGGCCGTCAGGTTATGGAAGAGGTTGAACTGTTGGAAGACCATCCCCATGCGGGAGCGAAGCCGGTCCAAGTTGACGTTGGGAGCCAGCAAATCCTCGTCGTCGAACAAGACGTGCCCAGACGTGGGCCTTTCCAACAGGTTCAAGCAGCGGAGGAAAGTTGACTTGCCGCCTCCGCTGGGGCCGATGACGGCCACTACCTCGCCGGGCTCGATGGTGAAGTCGATACCTTTGAGTACGTCCAAGGTGCCAAACTTCTTTGTGATGGCTTTGGTGGTAAGTAGAGCCATTAGATGTATACCGCCATTTTCTTTTCGAGGGTGCTTGCGATGAAGCCGATGATGTTGGTGATGACGTAGTAGACAAGACCAATAAAGATGTACACGGTCAGGGCATCAAAGGTGCGGGAGATGATGGTTTGGCCGACCAGGAACAGTTCGCTAATGGTCACGAAGGACACCAGCGCCGAGTTCTTTGTCAGAGATACAAACTCATTGCCCAGTGGTGGAAGCATGCGCAGGAACGCTTGCGGGACGATGATGTGCCGGAGGGCGGCCCCGGAGCTCATGCCACAGGATCGCGCAGCCTCCATCTGTCCCTTGTCTACTGACTGGATAGCGCCGCGGACAATTTCCGTCACGTACGAGCCGCTATACAAGCCTAGGGCGAGTACGCCGGCCACCATAGGCTGCAGCTGCACGCCAAGTTGAGGGAGGCCAAAGTAGATCATGAAGAGCTGCACTATGAATGGCGTGCCTCGGATGATGGACACATATGCCGTACCGACCCAGCGAATCGGGCTGATTTTGGACAGCTTGGCAAAACCGCCCAGCATGCCGAACGCAAGGCTCAACACCAGAGACATGCCAATGATTTCCATGGTGGTGACAAAGCCGTTCCATAGCGGGCGGGCTGAGTTGGTGATAGATGAGATGTTGATCAGCGCGTGCGCCTTGGCGGGGCCGCTGGCGGCGGTGGCCTCGTCGCCAAACCATTTGGCGGTGAGCTTGTCATACCCGCCGTCCTTCTTCATCGTGGCCAAGGAGGCATTGAACGCATCCTTGATGGCGGTGTCCGATTTTTGGAACGCGTAGCCGTAGTTTTCGTTGGTGAGCCGTTCGCCCACCTGCTTCAGGCCGCCCTGCTGGTGGATGAAGTAACGTCCGGCGGGCTGGCCGGTGACCACGGCGTCGGCCTGGCCCAGCTTGACGGAGGAGAACATCTGGTCGTTGGTCTGCACCTGCACCAGCTGCGCCTTCGGCTGGTTTTGCTCCAGCCACTCCACGGACTTGGTGCCCACCTGCACGGCGACCTTCTTGCCGGCCAGGTCGGCCAGCGACTTCACCGTGGTGTTGTCCTCGCCGACGAACATGCCCAGGCCGCCCGGGTAGTAGACGTCGGAAAAGTCGATGGCCTTGGCGCGCTCGGCGCTAATGTAGATGGCGGAAGCGCCCACGTCTATTTGGTTCGCTTGCAAGGCAGGGACGATGTTGCCAAAAGGCATTTGGATGAATTCGACGTTCTTGATACCAGATTTCTTCGCCAGTGCCCGGATCAGGTCAATGTCAAAGCCCATCTTTGCCCCGTTGGCGTCAGTGAACTCGAACGGCGGGAAAGTGGCGTCGGTGCCGACTCTCAGGGTCTGGTTCCCGGACTGCAGCGCAGTGAGTTTGGCGGAGGAGGATCCGGGGTCCGTGGAGGGCGCGGCTGTGGCGGCCTGAGCCGCGATGCCGGTGAAACCGATGAGGGCGGCCAGCAGGACAACCCACCAGCGGTGGCGGGCAAATAGAACTTTCACAGGGACTCAATTCCAGGTTGGGGCGAAGTTGACGGTCGGGTCGGCACATCCCACATGAGTGCCGAGTGTTCTGTGGCGATCGTGTGGACCAATCGGGCCGCGGCCCGGGGGGTTCGGCCGTCGATGTCAAAGCGCGGGTTCAGTTCCACGATGTCGACGTGCGCCAGCTTGGGTGATCGTGCCAGTTGCCGGCAGATCGCCAAAATAACCTCCAGAGGCACACCCAATGAGGCGGGTGCACTGACCCCGGGAGCGACATGAGCTGGCAGAACGTCAAGGTCAATGGTGAGGTAGACAGTGTCCACTATTTCCAGGAAGCGGTCCACGAACGCCATGACGGTGGGAAGGGCGGCGCTGCCGCAGTCCTCGTCGAGCATGTGCTCCACGCCCAGGCTCGATGCGGTCCGGAACAATTCCAGCGTGTTGTTGGCTTCGCTGATACCCAACACCCGGTAGGTGAAATCGCGTCCTGCGGCCATCTCGAGTTCTGCGATTTGCCGGAACGGCGTCCCCGACGACGGGATCGGATCGGCCCGCAGATCAAAGTGGGCATCAAGATTGATGATGCCCAGTCTTTTGCCATCAACTGCCCCGGAGCCAACGAGGCCCAGATAACTGCCAAAGGCAGTTTCATGGCCACCGCCAAACACGATCGGCAAGTGACCCGCCTGAATCGCCGCAGCAACCACGTGGCCAAGTCGTTCCTGGCCTGCTTCCAGGGTCCCTTGCGCGACTGAGACGTCGCCGAGGTCGCAAGCCGTGAGCTGGTCCGGTGCTGAAAGCGATGCCAGTGCGGCGCGGATGGCGGCAGGCGCGTCGGCAGCTCCCGGGCGCCCCTTGTTTCGGCGCACCCCCTCGTCGCTTTGAAAGCCAATGACAGCCAGTCCGCCTTGCCGATCAGTTCGTCGTGCGGCGCCACCCGGCGGGGACATTGACGCGTTGATGACATGGTGCCATCGTCGGTGCTCCAGTTCAGGACCGTCGTCGCGGCCGCTCCACTGGGCGGGTGTAAGTTCGGGCATCATGGCATTCCGTTTTCTGCTGCGTTGAGTATGAGGGCGGCCGCCTTCGTGGCGGAGATGAGTCGTTTTTCGTTCCGTATGGCTCTTAGGGACGGGGCCATGGTGCTGAGCGTGCCGGAGAGATGCCCGTCGGGGCCGAAGATCGGAAAGCTGACTCCCCAAACGCCAGGATCGACGGCACCTTGGGTCAGCGCAAAGCCGCGTGCGGTGGTGATATCAAGATCACGGCGCAGAGAGGCGGTGGCGTCGGCGTCCAGCCCGAGCACTGAAATCGCTTCGGTTCGTTCGTTATCCGACAGGTAGGCGAGAAGGGACAGCGCACTAGCTCCCCGGTGCAGAGGCTGCGACCGCCCGGCGGAATAGCTGCAACTAAGCATTTGCGGTCCTTCAACGGCTTCCACGCACAAGGCCTGGTTTCCGCTGACGACGAGGTAGGCAGACAACTCCTGCGTCTCATCAGAAAGTTGCTGCAGTCTGGCCACAATGCGGCTCGTGATGATTGATTCCTGCCGGAAGTTGGCAGCCAGCTGCAGGGTTGCCGCTCCTGCCGAAAACTGTCCGCGGCTATTCGCTGGTGCCACGAGTCCTGCCTGGATCAAGGAGGACAGGTGTCGATACACCGCACTGGTTGGAATGCCTGTCCGTACACCGATTTGCGCGGCGGACAGGACCTGGGCCGAGGCAAACTGGAGGAGGATTTCAAGAACTCGTGACGGTACGCCCGATTGCGCCGGAGAGTCGGCGGCTGAACCCGCTCGATATTCAATCATGAAAGCGACACTAGTGTCTGTAATCACAGGCGGGAGGCAATTTTCCCATTTTATGGGAAATCATTTGCCAATAATTGGGTCTCGCCCACCTGTGGGACATCCAATCCCCTGCCTAAGTGCGATATGCAGACGGCGATCGACTTATATGGACGAACCTCGTCGCCTCAGTCCAAAGCAAACCCAGTCGTTGTCGGTGACTGTGGGCCCGTGAATGGAAATACGTCGCGCTGTTCCACTGTCACTTTCGTATTCAAAGGGCCGGTCGAAAGCCGGCCGCCCAAGTCCGACGGATCGCTTACATCGAGGATGCACTTGGACGCCGACGCCACGCGACCCAGGACGGACTTGGCAATTTCGGTTCGGGACAGCAGTTTGCATCCCGCTGCTGACTGGAGGATCGAGTCGGCTTCGGCGACCAAAACGGCGTCGGCCCATCCTGCTAAATAACTGGATGATTGCGGTCCGCGGTCAATCCCGTGGGCTTTCAGGACGGTGTAGGCCACTGATTCGGCTTCCACTTCTGCCAGTCCCCGATGCTCAGTACTGCTGCCGTAGAGCTGGCCCAGCTGATCATCGGGCCCGTGAAGCATGATGTGTCCTAGCTCGTGGGCAAGGACTGCAAGCCGTTCTTCGGTATCGAGCCACTCTCCGACGCTGACGAGATGGGCCCCAAAGTTTGTGTACCCACTGGCCAGCGATCGTTGGCTATCGGAAACTTCCACGGCGAATCCACGATGCTCAGCGACATTTACCAGCGACGCCCACAGTTCTTGGCCCTCTGTAACGGATACTTTGGCGAGTTCCTCGCCCCCGCGCGGAACCAATAGTGGTTCCCCCTCCGTTTGGGACACGTCGAAGACGGCCTGGCCGCGCCAGCCAACAATTCGGGTTCGCTTGGAGATATCAGTCTCAGCAGAAATAGCAACAGAGAGTGGATTCTGGCGATCAACGTCTTCTTCCGCCGCCGCTCGGGCCGTCCGGGGCGCGATGACCCAGAGTGCGTGTTCGCCTTTGAGCACGTAGCGGCCGTGGCCTTCCCACTGTTTGTAGCCGGCTACCAAGGTTGGCGGTTCCTTGCCGCGTTCCTGCATCTGGGCCATCAGCATGGCGGCGTTGCCGCCGGAGTATCGCCAGAGGGTGGCCGAGTTATCGAGAAGTTTCTGCCACCGCCTGGGTTCGTTGACGGCTTGGTCAAGTAGGTCGACAAGTTGTTGGGTCAGCGCGGCTACCCGCTCCTCCGGTGCGAGGTGACTCGGCGCTGGCGCCGGTTGCCGGTCCCCGGGGATGATTCCGCCAACCATGTCGGACTCCAATGAATCGGCACTCATCTTCCGCCACCTCCACCACTAAATGTGTTTGCGGACTCTTTTGTCCCGCCTACATGTTCATGGTTGCCACGGGCCTAAACAGCGTGAATTAGTCAGGGGTGCCTGGCACCGAACCCAAAGTCGGTGAACCGGGTGCGCCCGGAGGTAAAACGCGCGGTACCGTGGCCCTGTGCGCCTGAAGTCCGACGCATCCAGCTGT
Source organism: Arthrobacter livingstonensis (assembly GCF_003219815.1). Taxonomy (GTDB): domain Bacteria; phylum Actinomycetota; class Actinomycetes; order Actinomycetales; family Micrococcaceae; genus Specibacter; species Specibacter livingstonensis. The sequence goes on along the minus strand of NZ_QJVD01000021.1, from coordinate 35,022 downwards.
GCGCGTGTACCCGCGCATCCGTTCAATGCTCGACGTCAACCGCTCGTGGAAAGTAATGGGACCAAAGCCGCCGTCGTCCTCCGTGTAGGACGCCTGCTCTGCACGCTGGAGGCCGTAAAGTTCCGCCACCATCTCGCTGTGCCTCCACCAGCAATCCGGCACCACCGAGGTTGGCAGGTGGTAGGTGTCTACCAGCCACTGGACCCATTTCACGAGGTGCCTCCAGACCGCATCGGCAGTGCGCGGGTCCATGTCGCGCCACCGGTAGGTCATGGGCACCCGGTTAGACCGCTTCCCTTCCGTGGAGCCAAACAGCATCGCCGCAAATTCATCCTCTGCTCCCCCACCGACGGTGTATTCGAATGAGTCTTCCTCGTCCATCACGTTCTCCTTTCAACCCTCTGATTCAGCCGTATGGCTGGCTTCCTGGCGTAGGCGGTGCCCTTCGGCGAGTTCGAGTTCGGTCTCAGCCTTGGACAGTCCAAGCTGTGCTGCGTCCTTGCGTTTATGCCATTCCCGCAGGTCCAGCAGGATCGGCCGTGTCCGCCGGCCCAGCATGATGGCCGTTCCAACGGGCAGCCTGCGAATCTCGTGCAAGGGAATGACCGGCGCCTCACGAACTTGCTCGCCGTCCTGGCGGCCTTGCGACGACCAGGACCGGGTATTGACCGTGGTGCTGCGTTCGCCGATGAGCCCGGCCAAGGCGCGGAGGTCGCGTTCGTCGGAGCCTCCGCCGAAAATGATCTTGATGATGGCGGCGTCCCAGATGGTGGCCGCCTCGTCGATGGACCAGCCCGATCGCGCCTGTGACAGGGATTGCAGGACGACGATGGTGGAGATGCCGATGCCACCGCCGTCGGACAGCACAACGGGAAGTCCCGGCCATGGCGAGAGGTTGGCGATCTCGTCCAAGATCAGCGACAGCGGCGGGTCCAGCCGACCGCCAGGGGCAACGAACGCCATTTCCCGGGCTGCATGGTCGATGTCATCGATCAACGCCGAGAGGTACGGGCCGGCCGCAGCCGCACCAGATTTGGTGCCGATCAAATAGAGCGTTCCCCGCTGGCGGATGAATTCCATCGGATCAAACTGTTCGGTGTCTCCGTGTGGGTCCAGGGCCGCCAGGACTTTCGGGGAGGAAAGGGGTGCGACGGCGGCGCTGACGCCGATCCAGGAATTGGAGGTGTTGCGCGGGTCGTCGTCGATAATACCCATCAGGTCCGCCTGCCAGCCAAGCGCGGCCTCCGGCCGACCGAGTATCTCCAACGCCTCCTTGGCTAGGACAGGGCTGGAGGACCACCGCCGGAACGCACGCACGCCGTCGCCAGAGAGGGCCGCGGCGTGCAGCAGGCACTGCAGGACGATGACTGCGCGTTTTTGCCACGCCGCGTTTTCTCCCTTGAATTCGGTGTCGGCCGTGATGACCAGGGCCCGGCGCGTGGCCATGTCGGGATCCTCGCACCCCCGAACGGGCGACCACCGGAGCGTCGTGGGCAATCCAGACATTCCTTGTGGGTCGAAGACAGTCACCGGCCTGCCGCCGGAGGCACGAGCCTTCATCGTCACCACTAGGTTGTCCGCCCGGGTCGACGTCGTAACCACGGCGCCCGGAGCGTCGAGGATGGCGTTGATGATCAGGTACAGCCCCTTGCCGGATCGAGGGGCTCCCTGGATGACCATGGATTCCTCCGTGGACACGTGGACGGTGACGCCACGGGACCGTCCCACGGTCCAGGAAACTTCCTCCACGCTCGGTTTGGAAAGGCCTGGACGCGTGAACTCCCCCCGTTTGGCCACAGCCCTTGAGCCGAAGTCGCGCACGATCTCCGCGCGCCGGGCCACACCATCGCGCCCCAGGATGTCCAGCCGCAGCCACGAACCGGACTGCCGCCAAACCCGCCACGAAAAGTACCCGGCCGCCACGAGAGTCACCAGGCCTGCGATCGCAGGCCCAATAAGAATCCACACGGATCCAATGCCGACACCGCATGAAGCCGGTGCACCGACGATCCAGTCCATACGGCCCATGAACAATCCAATGCCTGCAGCCGGGCTGAACGTCCAGGGAGCAGCGGCGTGGCAGCCCCATCGCACAACCGTGGCGGCCGCAGCCTGGACAAGGCAACTAAATCCCAGATACAGCGCGACGGCGATCAGCGCTGCGTTGAGCATCGGGTTGCCGTCATCCAATCGGCGGGACATCAGCGCATCCCCTCATCGGTGCCGAACACTTCCAGTTCGTCGGTGGTGATCCGATTGGCGACGATGAACGACCGGTTGCCAACCTTCCAAAGCCCCATGCCCTTGGGCAGGTTCTCGACATGCTCGCATTCGGCCTCGGTGAGACCCAGCGCTTCCTTGGTCAGGCGCATGGCGTCGTGCTTTTGCCGGTAAATGATGCGGGTGTCGGCTTCCGTCAGCAGGCCCAGCGCTTTTTGGCGCAGCCCGCTGGTGCCGTCACCGATCTCGTTGAGGTCGGCCACCTTGTGCATGATCAGGAGGTTGGCGATCCCGTACGTGCGCGCGAGCCGCCATTGCTCACTCATCTTGGCCAGCATGTAGGGGTCCGCGAGCATGCGCCAGCCCTCGTCGTAGACCACGATCCGTTTCGCGCCGTCGGGATTAGTCACGGCCGCCTCCAGCCAGGTTGCGCCGCAGGCGGCGGCCAGCGACAGCGCTTGTTCGGATGCGCCGATCAAGGCGGAGGTGTCCATGACCATGATGGGTGCATCCGCGTCAAAGGCAACTGTCGACGGCGCATCGAACATACCTTCGAGGTCGCCAGCTACGGTGCGCCGGAGTGAATGTCCGACGCCGTTTCCTCCGTCGCGCCCGACCAGCGCCACTGTCTCTGGGCTGGGGTTGAGCAGGTGGTCCAGCACCATGGGCAACGTGGGTGTGCTGTTGGCTGCCACGGCTTCAGTCAACGCCATGTCCAGCGCGGTGTGTTCGACAGGGCTCATGGGCTGGCCTTGGCGCATCAGCGACACCAGTGCGACGAGCAGGTGCCGGCGGCGTTGCCGGACGACCGCGCGCCACTGCTCATCAGATAGCAACAGGGACCTAGGACCGGCGTCCAGCGGGTTCACCCGGGCCGGCTTGCCTGGTCCGACGGAAATGACCTTCCCGCCCAGCGCCTTGGCTACGGGCACCCACTCCCCCTTCGGATCCGACGCCACGGCCGCCTTGCGCCCCAGCGTTACCGACCGGGCGACCAGAGACTTCCCGCACATGGACTTACCAGTCCCCACGGTTCCGATGACCACGATGGAGGGACCGCTGATCACACCTTTGTCGTAGAGAATCCATGGATCGTAGGAGAATGCGCCGGAGCCGAAAACGTCCGTGCCGATATAGGTTCCCTCATGTCCTAACCCTGATTCCGTCAGGAACGGATAGGCCGCGGCAAACGTCATGGTCGATGCCCTGTGTGGGGCCGGGCGGAGGCGATGCGGCCCGCGGAGCGATGCAGCGTCGCGACTCCCCCAGTCCCCCTGCGAGCGCGCAACCGAATTCTCACCATCGGGGTGTACCAAGCTGTTCCAGAGCGAAGCATTCGGTGAGTCGGAAAGAGCAGGTTTGTTGCGCCGTCGTGCGTTCCGGTCAAGGCGTGATTCCCCGGAGGGCGTGAAGCCCACATGCTGGGCGTGCTTGCTCATTTCAGTCCCCTTCCAAGGGGTAGGGCGCCCGCGACGAAGGCGGGCCATTGCTGGCCGGCAAGGAGCCGCAGTTCGACAAAGGCGCCGGCGGCCGCGGATTCAAGTTCCTGCCTGTAGCGGGCCAGGTCATCAAGGTTCTCGGCGGTGATGGTGACGTAGGCGGCGGGGCGGACGTCGCCATGCCCGGCGACGATCTCATCCTCGCGCTGGGCAACTTCCTCCTCCTCGGCCCGCTGCTCCCGGGTAAGTGGCCGGTCGAAGCGGGCGTTGACGCGTCTCCGGGTGTCATGGGCCTCGTGGGCGGAGCGGATGTCGCGGAGCGCCTGTTCGGTCGGGATGGCACGGATGACCTCCGTGACCGTGTGGCGGAAGTCGCCCACATACACCAGCGGGTGCATGAATCCGGGGAACACACTTTGACGCGGCCATTCCGCGATCCAGAAGGTTTGGTGGAAGCCGGAATCGGTGCGCAGGTAGGACCAGTGTTCCTCCACAGCCATGGGTCCGCCACTAACGACCATGCCCTCGGTATGTTTACCCGCGGCGACAGCGGCGAGCCTCGGAACTGCCTGGGGGTCAAAGGCACCGCGCATAACCGCGGTGAGCTTGTTTTCCGGCAGCCATTCGTCGACGGTGACTCCGTGGGTCTTCAACCCCGTGGTGAGTGCCTCAACTTCCGAGCCGACCACATGTGCCAGACCTGCGGCGGCCCCGCCTGCGTCGCGGATCCGCCGTCGCGCCCTGGCCGTGTCAATGACGAGGCAGACGAGCAGTTCGTGGCTCATCGCAGAGCCGGCCGCGGCAATCAGGTCCAGATAGGACTTGTCGCCCCAGTTGACCTCGTTAATGCGCGAGGGAGACTTGCTGCGATCGTAAAAGTCCCGGAGCGCGCTGGACGGGTACGGGACGGTGTAATCCTGCACGGCAATCCGGGCGACGGCCTGCCGCTGTGCCATGGCGGTCTGCACCCTCGACCACGCTTTGACGGCGTATGCCTTGTCATCGTCATCGAGCAGGGCGAACGAGGTGGTGCTGCAGCGTAGAATGGCCACGGCCTCATGGCCCTGGCGGTCGACAACGTATGCAGTCCCCGCCTTCGTTTGCCTCAACTCCAACGTCCCCAAACCCCCCGGGAGCGCGAGCTGACCTCTGGTTTGGGGCTGCTCCGGCTTAGCAAGGTATTTGGTCTGCCCCGTCTGTTGCCGCCACAGGAACACGGTGGCCGCGTAGGCCCACAGCGGATAGGGAATCCTCGAATATTGCAGGACGCCGAAAAGCACCAGCCCAAGCCACAGGGGCGTAGTGACGATGAGGGCAGGCGGCCCTCCCGTGGCGGAGGCAACGGTGGCTGCGACAACGCCGACGGCCACAAGCCCCAGCTGGTACCACTGCAGGCCCATAAAAAGGCCGTGGCGCTCATACCGGGGGAACTTCACCGGCTGCAGGGTGCGGGTATTTTCAGACATCGTTGTCCCTTTCCGAGGTGGTGTTTTGAGGGTGCGAAACTGGCGGGGGCTGCGGGATGGGCGGCTGCGGCCGAGGTCCCGATGCCGGACGCGGCGCCGGGGTTGGCGTTGGGACCTGCGCTGGCGTGGGGACCTGCCGTTGCCCTGCTGATCCACTCTGGGGTTGCGGCGCTCGCAGTCTTGACTCCGCCTGAGGCTTGGTCGCATCGGACCCCGTCCCGGTGTTGCGTCCGCCGGGCGACGGTGCGCTTGGGTCGCGATGCGGCGTCCCGGCGCGCTTGACGTACGGCTGGCCGTAAGTCTTTGTTTCAGACCCCGGCGGCCGGTTCGGCGCGCTGGGAGTCACCTGGCCGGCGTCGTGCTTCACAGGCTGCTGGCTGATATCGCCAACATCCACAGGTGACTTGACCTTGGGCTCGGGCGACGACTGGATCGGGGCTGGACCTTTGGACCCGATGCTCGCCAGGGACAGTTTGCCGCCCATCTGCCTGCCGACCTGCCGAGCCGCGAAACTGCTGCCGCGCGCAAGGACGTGCCCGCCGCCAGCAACTTGCGCGGCCGCAGCCAACTCACCGCCGGCAAAGCTGACCAAGCGCAATGCCATCAGCGGCGCGGCGCACGCCAACGCCATGCCGACAGCTCCCGAAGCCAGGCCCGCAAACGACGTCGAATTCGCAAACAGCTTGACCGCTACCGCCAAGACCGTGGCTGCCAGCGGCTTGGCGATGAGAAGGGCGACGACGGTCTCACACCAGCGCCTCGTCCACGACTTGGTGCGCTCCCATGGCATCAACATGATGGCAACCGGCGCCGTGGCGGCCAGCACGAGAAGCGCGAAGGACCTAAAGATCATCGAGCACATGAGAATGAACGACATGACCCACACGAGGGCCACCGCAGCGACCGTGACGATGACCGGGCCGGCCGGACCAGACGCTCCCGGGCTCACCATGGATGTCAGGTCCCACTGCCGTCCCGAACCTGCCGGGGCGCGCTCGAAACCGAAGAGCCGCATGAAGACGAGGTAGGGGTCTGACCCCAGAGTGGCCAACAGGGCGCTCGATGCCGAATCCGTGAACTGCGTCAGTTTCTGCATCAGGCTGACGGCGCCAAAGACAACGGGTACGGCAATCCCGCCGGCAATCACGGCCCGGCCGATGCGACGTGGCTGCTGGCTGATCATCCCGCCGAGGAGCTGGAGAATCATGGCAACCACCAGCGGCGTCATCATGACGATGATCCACCAGTTCGTCATCCCACTGACGGTTGCCCAATCCGATGGACCGATGTCTGACACTCCGAAGGCCCCGGAGATGAACGACCACATCCAGGAAGCCATGTTTGCCAGGATGCTGGCGAACATGTCGGTGATGGTTTGGGTGGCGGTGTCCTGCGTCTGCGATATCAGGCCGCAACCCGGTGGCCACCACCCGCCAGCGGAGCATTTGACCGTGGGCAGCATTGTGATGGCCTAGAAGCCGAGGTGGAAGGCTGTTTGGGACCACAGGATGTAGCCGTTGATGCCGCCCAGGATGGCCGCAACCGGGCCGGTCCATAACAGGATCATGCCGCCGCCGGACGCCAGCCGCGACGACTGGCTCAATTTGCCGGCCAGCAGCATCGCTGCACCCAGAATGGCGACTATCGCGATGATGATGAAGGCGCCGACCAGGATTCCGCCGCCGATCTCCTTCAGCGACTCAAGGAAGGGAAAACTTGTATTGGGTGTGATGCCGGGATCGACCGGCGCAGCCAGGAACATGGTGGACTCCTATCATTGCCTTCCCACGGCTGTGGGGAGCGTTCACCTGTTCATGGTTGCTGGAGAGCTAAACGACGTGAGGAGAAGGTGACAAGTACAGGAGGCCTGATTCTCGCAACTCACCCATTGCGGGAACGACTCACTTCAATCGTGATCAAAATGTTAGATCTGCGCAGAAACGTTCAGGGGTAAAAGACTCTCTCCAATCCAGTATCCTTCGATAGGGGATCTTTCTGTGTGTTAGCTGGAGGGAGCCTGACCACGCACTTTGAATAGGAAGACAGCCAACCATGGAGATTCTGGACATCAACAAGCCAGTACAACCCGATTCGCCAAAGAAACCGACCAGGCTCAGGAAGGGCGTAAAGATTGCCATACTGGCGACGTCCGGAGTCGCAATATTTGCACTCGGCATCGGAACAGGCTTTGTAGGAACGCAGCCAAAGGTCATTGAGGTCACGAAGACTGTTGAGGTTAAAGTACCTACGACACCCTCAGAGTGTTTAGACGCCCTCGAAAAGGCCAACGACGTTATGAACGTCACCGGCAGAACGATCACCTTATTTCAAGCCGCCGTCCAGGACGCGGCTGCGCAAAACGTAGCTAAGCTGCAGTCGGGCGTAGCGGAGAAAGATCGCTTGTACGAAGAGCTCTCGGCAGAAATGGCTAGCTATAAGTCGTATCTTCAAGCATGCAAAGCTCTTCGATAGTTCAACTCTGCAGTGTGGGCATCAGTGCGTCCTGGGAGCATCAAAGGCCAGTAGCCCGACAAATACTCAAGCACGAAAAGCGGCCAAAATTCAACGTCGAAAAGGTTGCACTAGTAGTTTCATTCCAGGTCGATCAAATGCTCTTTGAATTCAAATTCGAATGCAAAACGTTTACATACTAAATCGTATGTGAATATCTCGATTTCCCTGCGTGAAGTAAATCCGGTCGCTGAGAGAATCAGCAACGTCAAGATACGTTAACTGCACCAATTAGCCAAACACACGCATGACTCAAACCATCGAAGCAACGCAACAAGAGGAATTATGAAAAGGACATTCACACTATTGGCTATTTTGTGCGCGATGACACTGTCTGGTTGCGGCTCGGCGACCAAGGCAAGCGAGGTAACTACTTCAGTAGCCTCGAGCTCGACCTCCGAGGCTACTGCGACATCGAAGAGTCCAATCGTCATCTCCGAAATGGCAACATGTAGCTTATTAGTTGGAGTGAATGAAGACGGACCTTTGATTCGCTATGTTACGGGGATAGCTTCAGTAGACCCAACCGACACCACCGCAATACAAAAACTCCGCGATGACCGGGACGAAGTCACGGCCGCTGGGGAGCATGCCGGTCCTGAGATGAAACTTCTGATTGAAACCTTATTTTCAGAAGACATGAACGATTTCAAAGCAGCAGGAACAGAACTGCTAACGCGGTGCAAATAGGTTGCTTAATCACCTTCATCGGGAAAGCTAATTCGGATCGATACATTTTTTTGAGATGTGAATTCAAAGGTTCGTTTGCATGTGCATTCCCGGACCCAGTATTCAGCAGTGCTATTTATTCCAAAGCCGGGCTACAGCACGAAATTAGTCGTAGCCCGGCTTAGCCCACATCTTCTGCTGATAACTGCGGCCTTGTAGTTAGCCAGCAGGTAAAATCCGGAAGTACTGGGTCCTGACGTTCCATGCCACCGGGTGCAGCAACGTTCCTACCGTCGGGTTGAGCGCGCTGAACATCATCCCACTGCCCACGTAGATCCCCACGTGACCCCAGTGATTGGGTCCGTCGGGATTTTGCACAACAAGGTCGCCTGGAAGCGGCATCGAGGTGGGCTTGCCGGCGGCCCATTGTTCGGTCCGCGGCAGCTGGATTCCAACGCGCGCGTACACCCACTGAACATAACCCGAGCAGTCCCATGCCTTGAATGCGGTACCGCCCCAGACATAAGTTCCGCCGACGCCTTGTTCGGCGTAGTGGATGACATGGCGACGCAACAGGCTCAAGTTGACCGGCAGTGCTGGCGCCGATCCGCCGCCAGCACCGGGTGTGCATTTCTGCAACCCGGCACCAGACTTGAGCGCTTCGACCACGGCGTGCGCTTCCGGTTCCCACTGTGCGTAGAGCTCTGGAAATGCCGATGCCTGGACCGCCTGAGCGGCAGCACCCTTGTTCATTGAGTCCCAGCCATGAATGTCTAGCAATCCAGCCGGCGACCCATGATTCGGCCCCATGGAACCACCAAAGAACGCCTCCGCGTCGTAGACGGGGTTCATCAACTCAGCCACACTCCCCCAGCCAGCCGACGACCGCTGTTGGGCGGATCCAAGCGAATCGTGGTCAACGCCAGCGCCGTCGTGCGCGTACGCCATGGAACCCGCAACGGAGGGGTTCGCCAGCACCCGAAGACCCGATTCTTGCAAGGACATCATGATGGCAATTTCCAGGGCCGCATCCGGAAGACCCAAGGTCTTGCCTACCGAAATGTACGCGCGTGCCACCGCAACCTGCGCGACGCTGAGAACAATCGGAGCTCCCGATGCCGAGGGGACCGACAACCCCGGTCCGACCGGGGCCGCCGTGTCCGCACCGGTCGGCGCAGTGGTGAGGCACGCCGTCGTACTTCCCTGGGCGGCGGTCGTCGCCACCAAGGCCAATCCGCCACACATGACCATGATCAGCACCGGAACCAAGACCCCAACTACCCCGGTTATGAGACGAAGAAGCGCCCGGCGCTTGGCCACGGCCAGCAACACAGCCGGGACGGCCATCAGTACACGATCCTGCTGGCCGAGGCATAGAAGCCAACCATGGCGCAGTGGTCTGCCGGCGCCGTGGCCGCCGGAGGACAGTTGACCATGACGCTGACCGGCACCGTGTACGCATTGCTCCCGCCCGTCTGGTGCTCTGCCACCTTCAGCGTGAAGGTGCACACGTGCAGACCTTCCCACGGCGCAGGGTTCTGCTGAACCTGGGCCAGCTGCCCGTCGCAGACCGCCGTGGAAACCGACGCCGTTCGGAACGCATGCATGCCGGACAGGGACGCAAAGGACGCTGCCGTGACACCCGTGGCCTGGAATTCCTGGGCCATGACAGTGAGCGGATTTGATCCGTCCGGCAGCACGTCCCACCACGAACGCAGGCGCTCATAGACCTCCGAGTATGTTGAGGACCGCGCGTCCCACGTGTAGATGGCCCGCGCCGCCGCCTCCGCCAGCGTGCGGTAGTTCGTGGTCCTTGGTTCCCCCGCCCCCAGAACAGGTGCAGCTTGTGGCGGTGGAGGCACGACGGCGGCCACTCGGGTGGACTGTGGCGTCGCCGTGGTTGTGGTCACCGTAGGCGACTCCCCCGGCTGAGCCCTCGTTGGCGATCGAGATGCCAGGACCACCGCAACCATTGCGAACAGGGCAATCCCCACCAGCAACGCCAGCCAGAGATGCCGGCGTCCCGCCACACGGCGAAGTAGATTGCCAATCATGTACATGGGAGGCCCCTTTCACCCTGTTCATGGTTCTCGAGGGTCTCTACGACGTGAGTGCCGTGCTTCCGGCCCAGAACTCCTCGGAAGCGGCCGAGTCCTCAAAGTGGCCTGCCGCCGCATGCTCGAGAATGTCGAGTGCTGCGATATACAACCGGCGCGCATGGCCGATCTTGCCTTCCAGGTACCTCCAACGGGCGCCAGTTTCTGCCGAGAGTTCCATGAGTCCGGCCGTTCGCTCGGCACCACGAAGTCCCGTGAGCACCAGTCGTTCGGCGACCACCTGCAGCAAAGGAGTGGGCAGGCAACACACCGCCGTGGCTATGGTGGTCGGTTGATCACAAAGCGTCGCAGGCTCCACTTCAAGGGCGGCCTTCACGGTGAAGGCCATTTGGCGAACAATGGTCACTGCCTCCCAGCGCTTGCGCTCCTCCCAATCCGGGTGGTGGGCTTCGTGCCGTTGTCGGGGCGCCGTCAGACACTCGACAGCCCAGCCCCACTTCTTGGCCGAGACGTGCTGGCGGACTGCCGTGATGATCTCTTCGGCCCACTCGTGCTCAGCAACCCGCTCCATGCTTTCGGTCGTTGCAAAGTCAACGGGAGAGACCATGGATCCGTCCGGATCGGCCATCAGCGGCAGCCACGGATGGGCCAGTGTGCGGCGGACGTGGTCCGCACACAGGTGAACTGCGATGCCCTGGACCCATCCGCCAAAGGCGGTCCCGGGCAAATGACGGTATTGCTGCTTGACCAGCCCCTCCCAGGCCGCAATGCGGACGTCCTGCATGACATCCTCGACGTCGTCGAGACGGCCTAGCCGAAGCAGCCTGGCCCGTACGTAGGGGCGAGTGTTTTCAACGGCCATCATCAACTGGTCAATCGGAATGTCCGGCACCGGAAGAAATTCCAGCGATGCATCGATACTGCTTCGGCAGTTAGTTTGATCTGAATCTTTGGACTTGAGGCCCATCATCTTCACCGGCTTCTTGCTGTGGTGATTATCGACGAGCGGCGTCGTTACTGGCGCCGTTGTTGGAGCTTCCGTCCATACGAATATGTCCCTCAACGGAAGCGAGCCGGACTCCCCCAGCTCTGAAGCGAGCCTCCATGCACTCTGGCTGCCTGCCTCGGCTTGTAGTTCTCCCTCAATTGTTGGAGCGAACTAAGTTATTGTCAAGATAGTTTCGTCCCATTGTGGACAACTATGGGGCAGAATGGTGCCATGCCACACATCACCCAGCCCGAAGATGCCGAGTGGTCCCCGGAGATCGAGGCAGCTGTTACCACTTTTGGCAACAGGGCCCGCAATGAAATCCTGCGCTATTTGGCCCACCACGGACCGGCAACCCGAGGTGACATCGTGGCGGCGGTCAGCTCAGAAGCGCCCAGCGTGGCCAAGCACCTCCTCGTCTTGGAAGAAGCCGGCGTGATCAAGGCCGATGTGGAACCCGGCCACCGGCACGGTAGGGCGCCACGCTACTCAACGAACAAAGCCCGCATCAGGGAATTGATGGCGGCCCACCGCCGCTATCTTCTTGATCTGTAGCTGGAAGCTGCTTCCCGAACGAGTGACCGACGATGTCTTTGTTCAGATATTCAGTGATCACCCTGAGCGTTTCAGGCGAGACCTCACCCAATGCACGGGCGGCGAACGACTTCACCTTGGCAGCCCTCAGTGCCTTGAGGAACTCCAGCCGGGAGTCGATGAGCTCGGGCAATTCCGGCCCCTGACTGCCAAGCAGGTAGTCCGGGTCGACACCGAAGACCTCGCTGATCGCGGCCAGAAGTTCCGGGTCCGACACCAGGTGTCCAGTGCCGTCCTTCATGTATGACCACCGTGCCCGCGACAGTCCGACGCCACGGGCGGCCAGTTCTTCCTTAAGCTCCAAAAAAGTCAGCGGCTCACCCCGCTCTTCAGCAGCGACATCGAGCAGGAGATTCAGTCGACGTGCGAGAAGGTGCTGGGCGGATGGGGCCGACTCCGCCTCGTTCTCGTTGTCTGGCAATTCCGACTCCCACCGATGGACATCTCCTGGCGGCGCACCAGTGTGGTTCTGCGCGCCCTTACTGCACCCCAGTATTGCGCGAGGTCCGCGTCATCGCAATACGCCGTTCGATCGCAGAACCCACGGCGGTCATCAGCAGCAGCTCGGCATTGACCTTACCTGCCCATGGTTTGAGTCGTGCCGCACAGACATAGGCGGCCAGTCCGTCCACGTCCAGCGCCTGGACGGCATCAAGGTGGTAGGAAATCTCCGCCACGACGTCGGCAAGAGCGCGGAGAAATTCAACGTCATCGTCTTCGCCTCGTTGCCAATACCGTTCACTCCTCATGACTTCAGCGGCCTGACGAAATGCCCTGACCTGCGGATGCTCATGCATGGCAAATTTCCTTCCACGGGGAGGGAATCAGCCACTGTAAAGTACGCGACTGGTCCTGTACCTGTACATAGTTCGCAGCAGCTCTTCCGACGTGAGCGATATAGGCGTACATTGGACCAGTTGGACATGTCCACCTCGAAAACGTACTGATGGCGCAGCGAAGGGCGGCTCCCGTCATGTCAAGAATATTGTGCACATCCTCAAGCGCCAGGCTGCTACACCTGCTGGCAGCCAATGGGCCACAGGATGTCGGTGCAATCTGCAAGGCCCTGAAGCTGAAGCCAGGCCGGGTTAGACACCAACTATGGGGACTCCTGCGTCTTGGATTCGTGATCCGCACAAGTTCGCGCGCAAATGCGAGTCCATGGCGATACGCGGCCAACCGAGGTCAGGTAGACCAAGGACTTCTAAAACTCCTGGTGGACTTCGGTGCTGGTCCCGAATAGGCCACTAGGCCGAACATCGCTAGATACGCGTCTCCGGGGTGGCACCGATGTTCGCGCCCTCAGGAATCTCTTCAGGAATTAGTCTCTGCAATGTGGGCTCGAAGCTGCAGAAACAGTCTTACCATGGGAAGCAGCTCCCAAGTACAAGGTCCGGTCGGCGAAGGTCGACCGGCCGTCGGTCTCACTTTTGGAGGTGCCCGGTGCATTCCAGTCTCACTGCGAGCCTGCAGGCTCAGCAATCAGCATCACCCGGAGACTGGGAGCGCACCTTCCGGCAAATGGTCATGTTCGACCTAGCCAAGGACATGGAGCTCGGCAACTTCCTCTCCTATTATCGGAACTTCGCCGTACCCCGCCTGGCACAAACGCTGGTGGAAAATGGCGAAATCCTAGAACGTCCCACGAAGCGTTCCTACGACACCGCCATCGTGATCTACGAGCTGATCGCCAACGGCCTCGACAGCCTCCGCGGGCAGGAAATGATCGCACTCCTCAACCGGGTGCACAGATACGTCCCCGGCACACCGGAGGACTTTCGCTACGTCCTGCTCACGCTTCTTGTCGTGCCAATCCGTTGGACGCAGCAGCATGCGTGGCGTCAGCCCACGGTTAGCGAAGTGGACGCGGCGACTCGCTTCTTCGCGGAACTCGGCCAGCGGATGCACCTCGTCCAGCTGCCCCAAACATTCACCGAGGCTGCCGCGATCCTGGACGCGTATGAGGCCGCGAACGTCATGACCAGTTCAGCTGGCATAAGTCTGATGGGCTCAACGGTGCAGATACTCAAAGACACCTTGCCACGACCAGTGCGTCCATTCACCCGGACATTGCTCAGTGCAATGTTCGACGACGATAGGCTCACCGATGCGCTCGGCCTCCCCCGCCGGCGTCGTTGGTCCCGCGCAATGCTCAACACGGCGCTAAGTTTGCGAAACGTGGTCGCGCGGCGGAAGCCGCTCCCAGCAGAACCTCGTTTTACCCCCGGCCGCTCTGGGTCCGGGGCTTACCCCAACGGATACGTGCTGGCTGACCTTGGACCCACTCGTGTCATGGGTCCTGTGGATCACGGTCACTAATGGACGTCCGGAAAGCCCACCAGGCAGCGCTTGCGGCTGATCAGCGTCTCAAGCTCCCCGGGGAGCTCACCCTGGAAACGCTTCGGCACTATTTAGCCGGTGAGCGACACCGGCCAATTGACATCGATGAAATGCCTGGACTGCCAGGAACGGATGTATGCGGAATGTGGTTCGCGTTCGAGGACAGGGACCTGATCGCGCACGCACCCACCCGCTCACCCTTGCACCGCCAGCAGGTTGTCCTCCACGAATTCGGCCACCTGATCCTGGACGACAACATCAAGACCCTCCACGTTGAAACCAGCTTGGCTTTGATCCCCAACGTTGACCGGTCAGCCATCCATCATGTTCTTCACCGGCGGAGTTTCACCGATCCCGGGGAGCTTGCTGCAGAGTTGCTAGCCGACCGTCTGGCGACCCGCATCATGCAGGGCACGCAGCGACTTGCCTCCGAACACTTGGCCTTTGCCGAAGTTTTCGGATAATGCAGTACATTCCGGCGGCGCTTCTCTGGACCCTCGCACTCATCCGGCTGCCGCACGCGAGGAATGCTCACGGCCGACACGTCTTCTGGGCCGCATTTTGTGCCGCGGTTGCCTGCACCCTGTACTCACCGAACGTGTACCTCGTGGTCGACGCCGTACTCGGAGGCCATAATCTGGCGAAGCTTGCCACGCTGATCACGTTGATGCTGGGCTTTTGGCAGTTCCGCAGCGCCGTAGTCGTCGCTGTCTCCACCGATCAGGCGCGTTGCCGGCGACGTCTTGCCTTGGGGCGCTGGGTTCTGGCCCTGACTGGAATCTTCGCCGTTCTTGGCTTTCTGTTCAGTCGCCCGGTCACCACAAGCGCCAACCTTCAAGTCGCCTACGCCGACGAGCCCGGAATGAAGTTATTCCTCCTGTCCGGTTCGAGCTTTCTGGTCTGGGCCGGGCTGGACCTCATGGTGACTTGCATGCGCGCTTGGAGGCACATGCATTCCCGAGCGTTCCGCGCCGGATTCCTCGTGATCGCAATCGGCTGCGCTGCTTCGTGTCTGGCCATCACCGACCGCGTCCTCTATGGTGCCATCAGCCACAGCTTGCACCCGACGACGACGTTCACCGCCTTTTTGGATTCCACGTACTGGCCCCTTGAGGTGCTGGCAGTGATGTGCATAGGGATAGGCTTAATCCTTCCCGCCATGCAGCGGCCCGTTGGTCACCTGCAGCAAAGCCTGGAAGCGAGGGCGCTTCTCGTCAAACTCAGGCCAGCCTGGCTCCGTGCAACAGCAGCCCGCCGCGAGGACATCATCATCAATCAGTCGTCATTTGAGTTGCTTACCCCTCTGCGGCGGCACGCAAAGATGCACCTGCACCGGCGATTCATCGAAATCAGGGACGGCGAAATGCTGTCGGGCGACATCGCCGTTCTACTCCCAGGTGACATTCCATTGCTCGAGCGGGCCGAATCGCTGCTCAGGAAGAACCAGTGCATCGGTAGTTCGTGAAGCAGCTGAATTGCGCCGCTGCTCCATCAGGCGCTGCATGCGGCACAGGCTGGCGGTTTCACCGCAAGCTTCCTGCCGGCCGTGAAAACCAAAAGTGGCTCGCGGCCCTGGATGGCATCGCCTCAAATCACTTCCACTCACGTCGTTTTGCGCATTTCACACCATGAACAGGCAACAAGAGCTTCGGCTCGCGGTACGCGCATGGTCGGAGGAAATGTGGAACGGCTCAGCATCAAGACTCCGGGCGACTTCATCGCCCTGATGGGGCACAGTCTCGGCTATTGGCCCCAGGAGAGTTTGGTCTGCATCATCGTGGATGACCGCCGCATTGGCGCGACCCTTCGAGTCAACCTGCCCAAACCCGGCCATGACGCCGCTCGATACGTTGACGATGTAGTCAAGTGCATCGCCGTCGACAGGGAAGCGACCGGCGTCGTCTTTGGCATATTTACACATGCCCCCTGGCAGCATGGGGATCCCCGGCCGTATGAGGCCACCCTGGAATCCCTCACTGGAAGGCTGTCCGAACGTGAGATATCCCTCCGGGACGGCTGGTATATCGGCGAGTCGACCTTCACCAATTACCTGCGCATGACTGATGATTCACCCCGGAGCTATCCACTGGACCGCATCACTGCGAGTCAGCTCAACGCCGAGCTCGTGTTCCGTGGATCCAGCATTGCTTCGAACCCCGGATTCAATGTCCCTGTCCTCGCCCGGCGCGACGTCGGCGAGGAAGTCTTCAAGCACTGCGGCAGGATCGAGGCCATGAGTCCTCCCGCCGCCATCGCCGAGGCACGGGCCCTGTGGTGCGAACTGCTCAACGGCTCCGACATGCCGACCGATGACGAGGCCGCCGAGCTATTGGCTGACTTCAAATTCACTTCAGTGCGCGACCGGCTCTTGGCAGACATCCCTGGCATTAGTGGGGACTTGAGAGACCTTCTCCTCGGTCAAACGAAGCAGGCACCACGATGGGGCCGGGTGGACCGGGCAACTGATGTTCTGTTGTACGTCTATACCCTCGCCGATGGCGCCCACGCAGCACCGGTACTCACCAGCTTGGGCGTCATCCAATGGTGGGAAGGCAGGAGCTCCCGTGCTCATGAGTGTTTCCAACGCGCGCTCGAAGCCGACCCGTATTACCGGCTTGCTCGGCTCAGCGATCAAATGATTGGCGAGGGGATCCTCGCGCCCTGGGCAACGGACCGCAATGCGGCCTACCAACCGCCCATGAACCGCGGACCTCATATTGAAGGTTTGGGCATGGCGTAGGCATTCCAAGTACCGCCCGATGGCCATGTCGTTCCAGCCCGGAATGACCAATAACAAGATATTCATCTCTCAAAGGACATTCCGATGACCCAGCAACTAAAGCCCGATACTTCCACCGCTGAGGCCGGCTTGGTTGAGGAGTGGTTGACGCCGAAGGACATCTGCAGGGAACTGCAAATTCCGGAACAGACTTTCTACCAGTGGCGCGTCAAGCACCTCGGCCCGAAGGCTCATCGCATTGGCCGGCACCTCCGCATCAGCCGCACTGACTTCAATGAATGGATTGCCTCCACGGAGGACCACTTTGCCTAGAAAACGGACACAGTTGGGGACATGGGGAAAAATACATCGAACCCAGCTGAAACCTAAGATCTGGCGTGCACGCGCCAAGTTCCGCTCCTTTGACGGCAAAATGCGCCTCTACGAAGCGCAGGGAGCCTCCGGCCCGAAAGCAGAAGCAGCCCTCATCCACAGGCTCACACTTCTTGTCCCTGTCAATGAGGAAGAAATCAGCCCCGACATGCAATTGTTGGAACTTTCCAAGATCTGGTGGGCGGAGTTTGAAGACCTGGACCGCGCCGCCAATACCAGTAGAAGGTATCGCGAAATCATCAACACATACATCCTGCCGGGCGTGGGAGACCTCACGATCAGGGAAGCCACTGTGAATTCATTGGATAGGTTCCTCAAGACTGTTCGCACCAAAAACGGCAATTCGACAGCCAAGATGTGCAAGACCATCCTGTCCGGCATGTTGAGTCTCGCCACCCGCCACGGTGCCCTAAGCGCGAATCCACTCAGGGAAGTCGCACGGATCCCCATCTCCACCAAGGAGGTCAGAGCCCTTACCTTGGATGAAGCCGTTAAACTTCGTCGCGACGTCCATGCGTGGCAACAACCGACCGGGGGTCCCAACGGACTCCATGAAAAGGACGTCCTGGACGTTGTGGACATCATGCTGGCCACGGGGGTCCGTATAGGCGAAGCGCTGGCGATCAGATGGGTCGACGTCGACCTTGATGCCGACAAGCCAACGGTGGCTGTCAACGGGACCATCATCAATCTTCGGGGAAAGAACGGGCTGATCATTCAAGACCATCCCAAGAGCGCCAATTCCAGACAGCGGTACTTCCTGCCACTCTTTGCTGTGGAGATGCTGCGCCGGCGTCAGGCCGACACGGCCCGATCGAATGTTCTGGGGCTGGTCTTCGCTTCCAGTGTGGGGACGATTCGTGATCCCAACGGCTTCCGTAAGCAATGGCGGGATGCACGGACGGCCATCGGTTTCGAATGGGTGACGCCGCATACTTTTCGGAAATCCGTCGGTACCATTCTGGCCAACACCCAGGGCATGGCCGCTGCCACGGCGCAGCTCGGCCACTCAAGCGAAAAGATCACCAGCAAGCACTACGTCCAGAAAACGCATCAGGCGCCGGACAATACCGAGGTTCTGCAAGCCTTTGGTCGATCACAGCCCAAGGAAGTGCCAGGCGTCATATTTGCTGCTGACGAGCCGTCCGATGTAAGTCTGTGGACAACGGAAGGAGAATAGGACCATGCCAAAGATCGTGCACCCAGAGGGCCCTGCGTGGACGGCCGATGTGGAAGCCGCAACGGGGGCTTTCGGTAATCGCGGGCACAACGAAATCATTCGCTACTTGAATGATCATGGTCCCGTGAGACGCGGGGACATCGTTGAAGCCGTAAGTGCCAGCGAGGCGAGCGTGGCAAAACATCTCCTCGTGCTCGAAGATTCCGGGGTCATCATAGTCGACACCATCCGAGGCCAGCGGCACGGCCGGGCGCCACGCTATTCGGTCGATCTTAACCGCGTCGACGAACTGGTAGAGGCGCTTAGGGACTATCTACTGAATCGTTAGCCGCCTCCGCCACGGGATGCAGGGCAAGGTCACGATCCAGGACCTCGATGATGGCCTGGAGAGTCTCGGGCGACAAGTCTCCCAAATCTCGCAGTCAACGCGCACCCCGTGCGCGTGGTGAGGATCCGGGGGCACTGCTGCCACCGCTCCACCGGGTCATCTCGTTCGTCAAACGATGGATGTTGGGCACACACCAAGGAGCCATCGGCAATGCGCACTTGCAGGCATACCGCGATGAGTTCGTCTTCCGTTTCAACCGCCGCAAATCCTCATGCCCGCGCCTCGTCTTCGTCCGCGTTCTCCAACTCGCCTTCGCACACCCCGTTCCGCTACCGCGGCCCGGTAGCCGAGCCCTGGCACAAACGAACCCACCCGATCCCATCTACCGCCAGCGGACACCCCTCAAGCCTGGAATGCCCAGCCGTCAGCCGGCCATGGAGGACATCAAATTAGGCCCGTCAGCTGGATACGCCAGGGACACCTTCTGCCACGGCTATCGAAGTTCGGCTAATCTGACGAAATGCGACTGAGAGTCAGAGTGCCCACAAAAGCCAACACGAGCGAAAGCAATGCAGTTCTAGGTGGAGGGTTTCAAATAGCGTGGCCAACTCTCGCAATTATTCTTTCAGTCATTGGACTAGGCCGGCCGGAAATATCCAGGGCGGGGGCCTAGGGCGTGTCTCCTTAATGCGGTGGCCGAGATGACGGCCGCTTGGAGGACGGCGGCTGACCGGTGGGTTGGGGCAGGCTTGTCGTAGCGTGTAGCCAGTCCGCGCCATTGCTTCATGGAGTCTAGGCTGCGCTCCACGACCTTGCGGAGTTGGCTTAGCGAGAAGACACCCCGAAATTATGTCAAACCCCGAAACGACCGGTCAGGAGGCACACCCTAACTAATTGTTAGTGAAGGAAGGTTTCGGAGGACGAGAAGAAATGTGGACGTCGGACTGGGCAGAGTGCATTGGGGTGAGAATTTGAAGCTGGCGGTGCCATATCGCAGGTCGAGCCCGATCATGCCGGCCACAACACGCTGGTAACGGTGCCGCGGAATACCTCCTCAGCGGACGTGGTATCGTAAGCACCTACTATTGGGGGAACATTTGAATTTTGTAGGCAAAGTCTTGACCGCCGCCGTTCTCGCGGCTGTCGTTTCTGGCGGTGGAGTATCTGCGGCCATCGCTTCGACAGCTCCTGCACAGGCTCCTGCTGCAGCCAAGACGGCAACGCCCACACCATCTGTCACCATTCTCTCCATTCCGAACGCCGTCGTCGCGTCGAGCACCGCCAAGTTCCTAGCGAAGCCGCTGTACACAAAGTCGGCAACCGCAGTTTTGTCCAGTACCAGGCTGACCGTGAAGACTGCCAGCGGCAAGGTTGTCACCCCCAGCGCCACCAGTGTATTGCTGGGGCCCGGCTCCTACACTGTGACAACCACGATCAACTTCTGGTACCTGTCAGGAGGCAAGAAGGCCACAAAGACGGCTGCGAAAACCCAGAAGTTGCTCATCTCGGTAAAGGCGCCATCGGTTTACCCGAAAGTGATTCCCAACTATACCGTTGCCAGTTCGGCAGCCAAGGTTCGCGTCTTCCCTGCGTACTCCAAGGATGCCGCGGCTGTCCTGTCCAGTACCAGGCTGACCGTGAAGACTGCCAGCGGCAAGGTTGTCACCCCCAGCGCCACCAGTGTATTGCTGGGGCCCGGCTCCTACACGGTGACAGACACGATCAACTTCTGGTACCCGTCAGGAGGCAAGAAGGTCACGAAGACGGCTGCGAAGACCCAGAAGTTGCTCATCTCGGTAAAGGCGCCAGCCGCCGCTCCGAAGCCCGGCTCGTTGACGTACTCGTCCTCTGATACGGCGTCCGTCATCAAGGCTTTCAATTCGGCTCGAGTAGCAGCAGGAAAGCCGGGGTTCAAGTCAAACGCCAAGCTCACCACCATGAACCAAACCCGCACTGCCTCCCGCTATAAAACTCATACCAATTTCTCGTCCGTCCCGGGCGTCCTGTTCGCAGTCAGCCACGACGGCTACTCTCGGAACCTGTCACTCGAGTTCGCCATCAATGAGTTGCTGACAGATCCGAAAGCTCGCGCCGCAATCCGAGACGCAGACTTCACGACTCTTGCGGTGGCCGTCTATACCGAAGGATCGGAAAGATACGTCGGCGTGATTTTCGCCGGTCTAATGTCCTAGGGCGCGTCTGCCAATGCGGATGCCCAGATGACGACCGCCTGCAGGACGACGGTCGAGCGGTAGGTAAGGGCGAGCTTGTCGTACCGGGTGGCCAGGGACTGCCATTGCTTGAGCGTGTTGAAGCTGCGCTCGACCACGTTGCGGCGTTTGTAGGCTTCCCTGTCGTAGCGGACCGGCCTGCCGCCAGCGGAGCCTTTGCGCTGTCGGTTTGCTTTTTGGTCCTCCTTTTCCGGGATGACACACTCGATGCCCCTCTCCCGCAGGTAGGCGCGGATCGCTTTGGCTGAGTAGGCTTTGTCGGCCATCGCCCGGTCCGGGCGGGTGCGCGCCCGTCCGCGGCCTTCCCTTTCGACCCTCAGGGCCTCCATCAGGTTCTCGAACATGGGCGAGTCCCCGCCCTGGCCCGGCCCAAGGAGCTGGACCAGCGGGCGTTGATTGCCGTCCACCAGCGCGTGGATTTTGGTGGTCAGGCCGCCGCGGGAGCGGCCGATGGCGTGATCGGCAGGCTCCACGAGCAAATTCTTGTCATTCGATAGGTCCCCCTGTGAGGCGAGGGAGATTGGTGCCATGCTGGTGGGCACGGTTGACCGTGGAATCCACCGAGACCCCCCCCCAATTGATCAGCCCGGCGGCATCCGCCCGGGTCAGCAGGGAGGCAAGGGCCTTGTCCCAGGTCCCGTCGCCACTGTAGCGGCGGTGGCGCTTCCAGACCGTCTGCCACGGCCCGAAATGCGGCGGCAGGTCCCGCCAAGGGATGCCGGCCCGGTACCGGTAGATGATTCCCTCTGCCATGAGGCGGTGATCCTTGAACGGACGGCCCAACTTCCCCTCGGATTCAGGCATCAGTGGGGCAATTTGTTTCCACTGGGCATCGGACAAGACGGCGTAGCGAGGGTTCATTCCTCCGTCCTGCCGATGCATCAGTCAGATCATTGGGAGACACGCCCTACTACCACGGGCCGCATTTATTGACCAGTGCGGCAGGGCTCCGAGCGTCCACGGATTCCGGGCATCTGCAGGGTGGTCAATGCTCTTGCGACCCGCATTGGGTCGAGTCAGCATGTCCGAATCCGTGGGGCTGTGACCGGTCCCCTATCTGTCACCGGCGTGCTTTTTTGGCACGGCGACGAAGACCGCGGGCCACCTTGGCTTTCACCTTTTTGGAAGTCTTGGCCGCATCCTTCCCTAGCGTGTCCTCCACGACAGACACACTCCCCTGCACGGGTTCGCTGCGCCATAGCTTCGCGGCAACGTGCTTGAGTTCCTCGTAGCGTTGTGTACCGGCCTTGGCACCGAGAACATACCCGGTGGCCATTCCAGCGAGAAACGTGACTTTTGCTTTCATGACTGCTCCTTTGACCGGGACAACGAGCGTCGCTGCCCGGGCTATGTTCGATGGATGATGGTGGGTGTTCAGAGGACGATCCAAGCCGCCTTTCTATCCAACTACCGTGCCCGTGGACTGCACCACGGTTCCCGTGCGTTGGGTTCGTCCGCTGACGTCAACTTGCAGTCGGGCGCGCTGTAACGGTGCTTCCAACGCGTTCGCGAGGTCCAGCAAAATGGTGGAATCGATACGGTGGATGAGGTCCTGGATGTTGGCCCTGTCGTTGACCGTGACCTTCAGGGTCAGGTCCGGGGCATTGGCGCTGCCGCGCAGCATCGCGGAGGCGGCAACAACACCGGGGAGGATGTTGACCTGGTTTTCAACTGCGCCGGCCAGGACGGCGGGGTCACAGACGGTGAAGCCGCCGGCGTCATGGCCCTGCAGGCGGTAGGTCCCTGCCGCATTCTTCCGCGGGATCTGGGCGATCATCCACAGCAGTCCCAGCACCCCGGCAATGACTCCGACGATCAGCAGGACGGACACCACCGCCGACGCGGCGAAGAAGGCATGCAAATCTCCGGTAACAACACGGGTTCCTGATGGGGCGCTCTGGAGGAAGCGGTGCAACTGGCCGCCGGCCTGAAAGAGCAAGGCGATGCCAGCGATCAGGACCAGCACACCCAAAATAGCCAACCAGATGCGGTTTATAGTTCCTGCGGTCTGTCTCATCGGAATCCTTCCTTCAATAATTTGGGTTGTGCAGGTACGGGCATGGTCTCAGCGCCGGGAATGGACGGTGGCGGTGATTCGCGGGACCGGTTCTAGCCCCGTTTCCTCCAAGCGGGCCCGGACGCTGGCAGTGATCCGGGTACCCAAGTCACCGTGTTCATGCAGGGGCGTTTGGATGCTGAGATGCACCCTCCGGGCGGTTGCTGTTGCCGACGCCGAACCGACACCATCTATCTGTTCGCACTGTGCCTTAGCCAGGCGGGCGACCGCACGGCGGGTCATCACTGTTTCTTGCTCCCGCACGGGTGACGCCAGTTCCCCTGAACTGCGCCCGGAGTCATGCACTTCCAGGGCACTGAACCCTCCCGGAATGATGGCGCACAGTAACAAGATCACACCCACCAGGGCGGCGACCATGCCAATTCCCCAGATGGAGGGGGCGCTCCATGCCAGCGAGTTGAGCCAGTCTCGTGGTCCCTGCAAAAGGGTGGGCCAGTGACCGTTGACCAGCCGTGCAATGGATAACCACACCAACGCAACGCTAAGGGCAAGAAGGACAAGGCTGACGATGAGTGCTGGAACGGTACGGCTGGGCCGGTGCCGCAGGCGGGTTGAACGTTCGTTGTGCCGACTCATAGCATTTTCCTTCCTCCGGCGGTGTCGGTGGTCAGCCATGAGACCTTGATGTCTACCTGACGCACGTCAACCCCGGTCAACTCCGTCACCCGCGTCCTGATCCGTCGGCGTAGTTCCTCGGTTGCCTGGCGCAGCGGCGCCGGATACACCATCCCGACTTCCACACTAAGAGTGGCGATGTTGCCGCTAAGCTCAGCGGTCGCTTGGGGTCGTGCGGAGAGGTCCGCATGGGCGCCGATACCCAGGAAGCCTCCGGAAGAACCGCCAGCGGAGGATTCGTCCCTGGCGACCTGTCCGGCAATCTTTTCGATCACCTTATCTGCCAGTACGGTTTGCCCTCGCGACGCCATCTCGGCGAACGTCACGTCATCGGCACCGCCCACAGTTACCGGGCGGATGTGGGCTCCTGGGGATGTCATCGACTCGATGCCCGACCGAACAGGGCCTGCATATCCAACTTCCCCTCGGCAACCCGGCCAACAATCAGGCCGATGAAGCCAAGAACGACGGCGGCCACCAGCGCCCACCACCCGCCGAAGCCCAAAACAATTCCCAGCACCAGACCTATGGTTAGGCACCAACGTGTAGTAGACATAGTCATCCTTTTCCTCACCGGACCCTATTTTCCTTCCCGGGTAGGGAATTCCTGCCCGGTGTCACTG
This sequence comes from Arthrobacter livingstonensis, assembly GCF_003219815.1. Classification (GTDB taxonomy): domain Bacteria; phylum Actinomycetota; class Actinomycetes; order Actinomycetales; family Micrococcaceae; genus Specibacter; species Specibacter livingstonensis. Next base: position 10,572 of record NZ_QJVD01000021.1, on the reverse strand, counting down.
TAATTACTGAAGATCGGTCTTCTGGTCCTGCTGGTCCTGCTGGTCGTCATCAGGCAGGTGCACATCGGTGACATTGATGTTCACTTCCAGTACTTCCAGTCCGGTGGCGTGTTCCACTGACTGGATGACGTTGCGGCGGATTCCCTGGCTGACTTCGACCACGGAGACTCCGTATTCGATGACAATGGTGACATCAATGGCAGTCTGGCGTTCGCCCTTTTCCACGCTGACACCGCCGCTAACATTCGTCTGTGAACCGGGGATTCGTTCAGTCAACGCACTAAAGGCCCGGCGACCCGCACTGCCCATCGCGTACACCCCAGGAACCTCGCGGGTGGCCATGCCAGCGAGTTTTTGCACCACAGTTTCCTCGATCGTGGTGTCCCCACGTTCGGTGTGCAGTGAATCCATCGTCTTGGGCTGCTTTTGCGGATCGTTGCGCTTCTGCTCCTCCGGGGTGGCCATGACGCCGCCGGAGTTGCTGGGGGTTCTGGGTGCCTCTGTCATGGGAAACATCTCCTCGTGGGATTCGTGATCGTGCTTACATAGCTAAGGCGTATCTCACGGGTAAAACCTCACGGTGCAGAACCAAAATTCTTTTTCAAATGTTTTCACCGGATCATCCACACTCCGTCCAACCAACGAAGCGTAGTGACATGTGGGGGTAAGGGCCGGTTTCCAGCAGGAGGGGATGGACAGACTCGGAGCATCACGGATCGCGTCCCGCCACAGCTGGTGCAACTTCTGATCAAAGGCCTGCAGCAGATCACGGCGCTGAGCCCACCAGAGGCTAAAACCGCCATCCTTCCTCACGCAAACAAATGATAAACCAGCACCACCGTGACCGGCGTGGAACCCTTCACCGACAACCGCCACACGGCCAGCGGGCAGAATTTCACACCCACATGCAAAATCAGAACCCTCAGGCAGACCGGAATCGCCCAACAATCTGCCGCTTTCGGCGGGACGTCATTTATCCGCGACCAAGTGCCATGCCACTTGTTCCGGCAGCACGTTTGAGGGCTGCCCGTTTGGCGCTCAGCCCAGCAGTGTCCCGATCGAGGCGATGAATCCGCCGAGCAGGAAGGCGCTGATGCCGATGACCAGTGGCCGGTTGTCCATTGTTGCGCCCTCGCCCAGGGCGTGATGGGTAATGGCGTGTCCTTTGCCGCGACGGAGCAGGGCCCGGTTGACCGGCCAGGCAACGAAGAACGCGATGGTCAGGGCAATGGCCATGGAGACCCAGAAGATGGGGTTGAGCAGGCCGGCGTTCATGGCGCCGGGAATGACCAGCACGACCAGGTTGTCCACGATTTCCATGGTCACGATGGACAAGGTATCGGCGGCGAGCACCAGCCCCAGGGCAGCGGTGAGGGCAATGCCGCCGCGGACCAGGGGAAGTGCCGACAGTGCGTACCCGAAGACGAAGGCCAGTGCGATGGACAGGGCCGTCGTCGGCAGGTTCGACCAACCCGCCGCGGTCGCCACCAGGAGTCCGATGATCTCCCCGATCGAGCACCCGGTCAGGCAGTGCAGCGTCGCGCCGACCGCCATGGCCGACATATCATGAGGATGCCCTGCCGGTTCTCCCTCGTGCCCTTCGTGCCCAGGCAGCGCGTGGCCGTGGCCCGCAGGCTCCCCCAATATGTCGTGTTCCATCGAATTCCTCCTCGATACATCGCTCAGCTGGCGAGCCGGATCTCATCCTGAATGACCCATTTGTGATTCTTCATCGTCTTGCCGCCTGTCTGGTAGTCGACCATGTAGACGCGACCCGCCCACACCTGCTAGATCGTCGCCGTCGCTCCCTTCATTCCGGGCATGTGGTCCGCCATCATGACGGCCGTGCGGCCAACGGCCAGCCGCTGCTCCCGCGCACCTTGGAGTTCTTCCTGCACGACCCATTTATGGTCCTTGATTGCCTGCCCGCCATCGGTGGGTGTGTAGTCCACGGCGTAGGCGGTCGTCTGGAATGCCCCGGAGATCGTGGCGGGCGCGTTCATCATCCCTGGCATGTGGTCGGCCTTCAAAATGACCTCGGCCCCTACAGGGTAGCGCGGGTCGACTGCCTGCTTGACGGCCTCCTGTGCGGGGCCGCCGTCCATGGCATGGCCATGCGCCACCGAACCGGAAGACTCTTGGGTGGACTGCACGGGGTGTGATGGGCTCGAGGACCCGTCAGTGCCGCCGCCCCCTGCACCGCATCCACTCAAGATCACCACGGCGGCGTCACTGATGGCCGAGACGCGCACTTTCAGCGAGGTCTTCAAGATGCCTTCTCCTTTGCTTCGACAACACCACTACGATACCCCTAGGGGGTATCTGTGTCTAGGTGGCATCCTTCGATGGAATGAGCGGCGCCCCGCTCCGACGACTGGATTTCCTGATCCGTACCAATCTTTGACAGGCGGCCGAACGATGGAGGCGTGCCACATGGCATGGTTCCCCGTGCGGGAAACCCGTGTTCCCCCAATAGTCGCTGATTCCCTTGCACACCTGTTCCCCTGCCCCGTACATTGGGGAACATGGACGACGATGTCCGTGGCCGTCACTGATCTGGCGGTGAACCAAGGTCTTGTGAAGGAACACAGTCATGGCTACTGGCACAGTTAAGTGGTTCAACGCCGAGAAGGGCTTTGGCTTCATTGCCCCCGACGACGGGTCGGCGGACGTTTTTGTCCATTACAGCGCCATCGACGCCGGCGGCTACCGTTCCCTGGACGAGAACCAAAAAGTCCACTATAACCCCGCCCAGGGCCCCAAGGGCCCCCAGGCCGAGAACGTCCGCCCGTTGTGAGCGCCGCATTCCTGCCGGTAATTATTCCTTCCCCTTCCGGGGGCCGGCCCGCTACGGGAAATTGGCCTCAAAACCTGCCTTTACGGTGAACCACCTTGATCCTTCCCCAGCACGGAAAACCGGTCGAGTCACCTTGTGCCGGGATTCCACTCCTTGGTGGGGCGGAAGGTTGATAAGTAAGTCCGGCCCTTGTGGACGTCATTTGGGAGAATCCTCATGACCATGTTGCCCGCTGCGAATCTTCCCGGGGAAATAGACAACCCCGAGCCGCCGGCTTTAATCTGCACCATGTGTGGTAACGCCAATGACTTGGTCATCGAGGCCATCGAAGCCACCGTTCCTGCGTTGCCCGGCCATGTCTCCCTCGAGTACTCATGCATGTATTGCGGCTCCTTCTACGGCCATGACGCCAGCGTCCAGCAGGTGGCCACGCTGCTCAACGCAGGTGCAACAGCACCGGGAGTCCTGCATTTCGGCCGATATTTCATCCATTGCGGTGAACCGATGGAGGAAACCGAGGAGGGAATCTCAGGTCTCGACGGCCCCGTGGGCAGCAAAGACAGTCCGTCCCCCACGATTTCGATTCGGACCCGCCCGCTCAAGTGCCACTGCGGATTTCGACTGGACGTGCCGCTATGAGACATCCCGGCAGTGCCTCATTCTCCACCACGACACTGGAGATGGTTGTTCCGTCTTCGATCATAGTTACTGGCAACAATTGGGCCTTCGATCGCCGTGGACAGGGGCGAGTTGAGGGAAACGCGTCGGTCGACTGGAAGATTCGGCCCTGCCGGCGATGTCGGGTTTACAGTATTGCCCCGTCCAGTGGGCTGTTATCGGAACGGGCTTCTGGAAACGCTCCGAGATTCGCCGCAACAGCCAACTATTGTCCACATTGCACCGGGCCGCATCAACATGCCTTGCGAAGCCAAACCAGGGTTAACATCGGACATGGACAAGTCCTCCGGGCGGGGCGGATGTCAAGTCAAGTTCCGCCTCACCCAGAGGCCTTCTCATTTCTCACTCAGCCAGCCCGCCCGTCACCAACGTCGAGGGGCAACACATCGAGGCCGCTAGAAGCCCGCGCGGTTGAAGACGAATTCACCCCCCACCACGGTCGCCACGGCTGAGACGTTCTGAGATTGTTCAATTGAAAGGCCGACGATGTCCTGATCCAGAATGGTCAGGTCCGCATCCATGCCGGCAGTCAGTGTGCCCAGATGGGCCTCGTCGTGGGTCAGGTAAGCACTGTCGGCGGTCAATGCATGCAGGGCTGCGCGCGGGTCCAGCCTTTGTGCTTCGCCTAGGACCGAGCCGCCGCTGGTTAGCCGCGTCACCGAGGTGCGGAAGGTGGCGAGAGCGTCCATCGGCGTGATGGGGCAATCGGAATGCATGCCAAAGTGGAGGCCGCCGTCCTGCGCATCGCGGGTGGGATCAATCCTGGCGGCACGTGTGGCACCAATGAATCTGTCGCGGTGCCGATCACCCCAGTAGTAAACATGGTTGGCGAAAATGGACGCTACAGAGCCTGAGGCGACCAGAGACGCGATGTCCTTGGCCGACGCCATCTGCAGGTGTTCAACCCGGTGCCTCGGATCGTTTTGTTCCGAGCTTCCGCGCAATGTGGCAAAGGCCTGGGCTACGGTGGAGATGGCCAGATCACCATTGGCGTGGACTGCGCACTGGCCCCCGGCGTCGTCAATGCGGCGCAGGAGCCCCGCCAGTTCCTCGGGGGAATACAGCAGTTCGCCGCACTCGGTGTCCAGGCACGAGTATGGCTCCTTGAGTGCACCTGAAAGGCCTTGGATGGAGCCATCCGACCAAAATTTTGCGCCGGCCACCCTGTACTTGCCCATAGCGGGCTGGGAAAACAGGTCGGGAGACTTTTCCAAATACCGCAGGGCGAGGTCCGATCTGACGTATCCGGTTACCCGGATCGGTAGTCGGGACTCTGCGGCGAGCTTGCGCCACGTTTCGATTTCCAAGTCGCCGGCCATGATCCCCACGCCTAAGTCGTGGATGGAGGTCATGCCCCGTTCAGCTGCTACCTCCAACGAGTAGAGGGCCGCCTCCCTGACATCTGCCGCGGAAGCCTGCGGCATGGCGTCAAGTACAGCATGAACCGCCCCCATCTCCCACATCAATCCCGTCAATTTGCCGGTTTCATCTCGGACGAAACGGCCGTCCGACGGATCTGCCCGGTCTTCATGGATGCCGGCGAGTTCAAGGGCCCGGGAGTTGGCGGCCACAAAATGCCCCGAAATATGGGAGACAACGATGGGCACATCGCGGCTGACGGCATCCAGGTCCTCGCGGCGGAGATGGCGAGCTTCCGCCAGAAGGGTGTCGTCATATCCCCAGCCGCGCAGCCACTTTCCGTCGGCCAGCGTGCCCAGGTCCCCGCGAAGTGCGGCCTGAACGTCGGCAATGCTTCCGTTGAGCGGGCTGCGGCAGTCAGTCCAGTTCCGGGTGAGGCCGAAAAACACGGGGTGGACGTGGGACTCGATCAATCCCGGGATCACTGTGGCGCCGTCGAGGTTGATTCGCCGGGGTGCCGGACCGGCAGCGGCTTCAACCTCTTCCACGGTCCCTGTTTTGAGAACCGTGCCGTGTTCCACGGCGAGGGCCTCCACGGGATCGCTCCAGGCGTCCAGGCGTATCGTTCCGTTGGTGAAAACTGCGGCAGACATCTAGGAGGCGCTCACTTTCCGGGCTTTGTGATGGGTCGGGCGGGCCGGGGTTCCGGCGTCGGCGGGGAGGGGTCGTCGGCGCACCGCCAGCGAACGGGTGGGGGTGGGGGACGGTGCAACCAGCCGGCCAACACCGACCACCAGAAGGTTTGCGGCCAGCGCCGGCACTCCGATATTGAGTCCGCCCAGCGTGGCTCCGGAGAGATAGATGCCGATGGCGGTCAAGGCGCCCACCGCCAGCCCCGCGGCCATGGCGCCGGGACGTACCCGGGTCGGGAAGATCATGAGCAGGACCGGGACAATGAGCTGGGTCAGCCCATAGTACGCGGTGTTGATCAAGGTTCCCATGATGGTGGGAACCACCAGGGTCAGCACAATGGATATGGCCAGGTAGACAACGATGACCACTTTTGTCATGGGCTTTTGTTTGGCTTCACTGATGTTGGTCAGGACATTTCTGGAGAAGAGCGTGCCGATGACCAGCGCTGACGCCGCAAGGACCACGATTGCACACAGCGCCGCGCCTCCGGCGACCACGCCTACCAGCCAATCGGGCAGAAGCTGGCGTGCCACCTCAATGAAGGCAAGGTTGGTGTCTGCTCCGGTCAGGCCCGGAGCCGCCGAGATGGCGAAGAACGATGTGAGCAGGATGAAGGGGTACATCAACATGTACAAGGGCATGGCGATCTGAGTCTGCCTGATGCTGACGGGCGATTTTCCGCTGAGCACGGCCTGGACCACGAACGGGAACATGTAGAAGCCGATGGTCTGGAACAGCAAGGTGGAAATGGTGTTAAGCATCGGTGCCCCGCCGGGGATCGTGGTGTGCACCGAGCCAATATTTGCGTTCGCGACGATCGTAGCCACGTTGGGGACCTTGTTCAGCACGAAGCCGGCGACGACCAGGATGACGGCGATCAAGGCAAAGTCTTTCAGGAAGCTGACAAAGGCCGGTGCCCTGATGCCCGAGAGGAGGACGAACACCAGAGAGATTCCGACGCCAATGAGAACCGTGACCAACGGCGTCAGGCCAAGGCCCAATCCGTTAAGGGCGACTTCCAGGCCCGTCAGCTGGAGCTGGGCCCAGGGGATCAGGAAGACGACACAGACGAGTGCGGCGGTCAGCTCCAGCGGCCGGGACTTGAAATGTCCGCGGAAAATGTCCGGAAGGGTCATGGCGTCATATTGGCGCCCGGCCTTCCACAGCAGTGGAAGCAGGAAGTAGCCGATGGGGTAACCCAGGAGGATGTAGCCCATAAACCACACCGCGAATCCCACCCCGTGCGCGTAAACCCCGCCCGGGAATCCGATGATGGTGCCGATAGAATACACCTCCCCCACCACCATGATGAACACGACCACCGAGCCGAAGCTCCGGCCGCCCACCAGGAAGTCGGCGGTGGACTTTCCGGCGCCAACCCGCGAATACAGACCAATCGCGACCGCGAGCAGCAAAACAATCACAAACATGACGATCGTCATGGAGCCACCTCCGTGGTCGCGCCCTCAAGTTCGTCCAGCTGGTAGTCCCCATCCTTGTCAAACAAACGCCAGCTGATCCACATCAGCAGGCTCGTTACCGGGAACATGACGAACATGAACAGAAGGATCAACGGTATGCCGAAAATGGTTGCCGTTGACCCTCCAAGTAGCAACACCCCAAGTGTCACTAGCGTGACTGGTGTAATCAGAGCGATGACAACGCTCGCCGTTCTGGGAATCATAGCTTCTTCCTTTTTTGTAGGTTGCGTCACATTATTCTGGCTTTTTTTGGTATTGACAAGGTCCAGTATTTTGAACTTTTACCAGTCCAGAAAGACGATCTGGGCTGATATGCTCGGGCCATGGCAAGAACACGGCAGCAAACGCCGAACGACCTCGCGCTGATTCCGGCACCACCCGGGACACCCCTGTATTTGCGGGTTCGACTTACCGTGGAAAGCTTTATCGCGTCCGGGGTCTGGCCCACCGGCGACAGGATCCCGTCTAGTCGACAAATCGCCGAACTTCTCGGCGTTTCAAGGACCACAGTCCAAGCTGCATATAGTGGACTGCTCGACGACGGTTTCATTGTCTCGAAGTCCCGCTCGGGGTACTTCGTCAACCACCAGATCTCCCCCATCAGCGTCGACCACGACAGCACGCCTGGCGTGGACGCCAACCGTTCCGAGATCGACTGGGTCCAGCTGGCGTCATCGACTGCCCCGGCCTTGCCTGAGCTGGATAGGGAACCTCGATGGTGGACTTTCAAATATCCCTTCGTGACCGGCCAGCACGACCCTGCATACTTTCCGACGGCAGCCTGGATGCGGGCCTTGAAAGCCTCACTTGCCACCGACGAGCACCGTCACGCCAGTCTGGATGACGTGCTTATGGACGATCCCCTGCTGCTCGAGACCATCTGTCACCTGATCCTGCCAGCGAGGGGGATCTTTACCGAACCGGACAATGTGTTGGTCACTCTTGGCAGCCAACAGGGCCTTCAGCTTTTGGGCGAAAGACTGCTGCATCCCGGCGATTCCGTCCTCGTGGAAAGCCCTGGGTACCTCGACGCCCGTCACGTCTTTTCCCGGGCCGGAGCCAACCTCGGGTACCTTCCGGTTGACGGCGAAGGAGCCATACCGCAGGAATCCTATTCACATGCAAAACTGATCTATCTAACACCCAGCCACCAGCACCCGACCAACGTCACACTGACGGCCAAAAGACGTCTCGATTTCATTGCGGACGCCTCACGCCACAACTTCATCATTGTCGAAGACGACTACGACTCGGAACTGCGCTACAGAGGTCAGCCCTCCCCCGCGATGGCAGCGTTAGACCCCAACGGTCGGACCATTTATCTCGGGACCATGTCGAAGGTCCTGGCGCCCGGCATCCGCATCGGATTCCTCGTAGGCCCGGCGCCGCTTATAGCGATCCTGCGCAAGGCCCGGCGCTATCAGCACAGGCAGCCGCCCGGGCAAATTCAACGGGCAGTGGCGCTGCTCTACCAGAGCGGTGACTTCAGGACGTCGCTGCAGTCCTACAGACGGGCCCTGGGCACCCGCTGGCAAACTGCCTCCGCAATTGCTCGTGAGATCTTTCCCGACGAGCAGATCCTCCCCCCTGGCGGAACCGGCCTATGGCTCAAGGCTCCCACCCAAATAGACACACGGGAACTGCGGGTCGTGGCCAAGAAAAACGGGATACTGTTTGATTCAGGCGAAAAGTATTTCGCTACTTGTCACGCCTCAAACAACTACATGCGCATAGGATTCGCATCCATTCCCAACGAGCGGATTGAACCTGGGCTCCTGAAACTTGCCACGCTATTCAGCAAGTAACCATGCGTGGACGAGCCCACTGAATAAGCGCTTTAGCCATCCTCACCTATAGAATCCGCCAAGTGGACGTGGAAGCCGGCGCTGGACTTGACCGGAACAAAACGTGTGACGTCTCGGTCGTCGCCTGCCCCTTATCGCCCGACCTATTCTGCCTGTGGTGGACATTCACTTTTCGTGCTTGCACCTTTGTTCGCGTAGCCGACCCGTTTTTGCAGATATCTGCGGCCAAAGGGCTCAGTCGTCGTCGATGATTGCGTAAGATTCACTCATCTTTTCGACCGAAATCTACGGCGATGGCTGACATGTCGGAGGCATGAAATCCAAACAAAATTCCCGAGAATACGAGAATTTCGACAATCATTTTCAGAGCAACCCACTCATCTTTTTGTACCCAGGCCTCACGATGCGAGCGGCAATGCGGAGTTTCTAGCGCTCTGGCGCATAGCCTGCACGCTCCCAAACCATTGGTAAGATCCGGAACGCCGATCCGAAAGTCTCCAATTTCGTGAAGCAACCGCCGAAGGGCCGCTAAAATCCATCAGATCCGTGGCCATACGGTTTTCGAGGTGGGAGTCAAACCCGGAAGCAGCTCTGCAAATACCGCTCAACCGATGAAACATGCGGAAACCGACCCTGTTCGACACCGTCCCAACCGGTCAGGCGGAAAATGTGTTGATACTGTCAACATGACCAATATGACGAAACTGGGCAGTAACTCAAACGCCGACACACCCCGCATTTAGCTGTGTTATCTGTAACCAAAGTATTGGTCGGAACTGGCGTCTAAGCTTGTGCAGTCCCCTTACCCGATGGTAGCGGTGGACGGCCACCTTGATTTTCAGATGCCGTGGTGTTCTTTGTCGTAGGCCATCACGGACAGTATTTCCCATGCGGTGTGCGCGGCCGCAAGCCCGGTCAGGGACGCATTGTCATAGGCCGGGGCCACCTCCACAATGTCTGCGCCGGCAATCCCAATGCCCGTCAGCCCGCGCAAAGTGGCGAAGAGTTCACGCGTGGTGAGACCGGCCACCTCAGGGGTGCCGGTTGCCGGGGCGTGTGCCGGATCAAGCACGTCGATGTCGACGGAGATGTACACCAGCCCGCCGGCAACCCGATGACGAATACGCTCCACAATGTGTGCGGTGCTCTGCTCTTCGTAATCGTCGGCGCGGATAATCTGGAAGCCCAGTACCCCGTCGCTTTCCAGTTCGTTCTTGTCGTAGACACCGCCACGGAAGCCAACATGGATACACCGTTCAGGATCCAGGAGGCCCTCTTCGGCTGCGCGCCGGAACGGGGAGCCATGCCAGATTGGGGCACCGAAGTGCGTGTCCCATGTGTCTAGGTGCGCATCGAAGTGGATCACGCCGACGGGTCCATTCTTTTTGGCCACAGCACGCAGCAGCGGCAGGGCAATGGTGTGGTCACCGCCCAGGGTGACAAGCCGCGTCCCCTGTTCGGCAAATGCACTGGCCGATTTCTCTATGGATGCTACGGCGGCCTCGATGCTGTACGGGGTGACCCCCAGGTCCCCGGCATCCACTACCTGGTGGACCTTGAACGGGTAGACGTCATGTGTCTGGTGATAGGGGTGTAGCTGACGGGATGCCTCGCGGATGTGGTTCGGGCCGAAGCGGGCACCCGGACGGAAACTTGTGCCGGCGTCGAAGGGAATGCCTAGACTGAAGTTACGTAGGCTCTTTCCCCGGTTTCTCGCTGGATCCCGGGGAAAGGGCCACTTTTATACCAATAATTGTAG
>NZ_QJVD01000020.1 GCF_003219815.1 Arthrobacter livingstonensis | reverse complement strand
GTCCGCCTCCTCAACGGCATCGCCCTCTACACACCCACCAACAGCACCGACCCCACCCGCCACGACCTCCGCAACCCATACCACCACGGCCTCATCCTCCCCACCGAATGAGCCCGGCCTGAAAAAACCCGGCCTGATAGACCAAGGCCATGACCCTCCCGACCACCGGCGAGATGCCAGCCCCCGGCAAGCTCAACCACCGGAAGCGAACACCAAATCAGTCGACGACGATGCCCTGGCCCAGTCCGCGCTGGAGCAGCACAGGGGAAATCTCGCCGAATCCGCGCACGTGCTCCATCGGGAGCTCCGTCAGAATGAAGCGGTCATCTCCTGCCAGGGCCGTGGCCGTGACGGAGTCAATCAGTACGGTACCCGGCTCTGCCAGCGAGGTCAGTCGCGCCGCCAAGTTCACGGTGGGACCGTAAATGTCGCCCAGCCGGGACAGGACGCGCCCCCACACCATCGCAACCCGGGCCTCGGGCAGGAAGTCGTCAGCCGCCATGGCTTCGGCCAACGCAAGTGATATCTGGGCACCTGCCACAGGGGTTTCGCAGTTGAATAGCACTTCATCACCAATGGTCTTCACCAAACGGCCGCCGCCCACGCTGATGATCTCAGCACAGACGTTTTCAAAGCGCTGCACCAGCTTTGCCAGCGTTTTTTCATTCATGCGCCGGGACAGCGACGTGTAGCTGACCAAATCGGCGAAGCCCACGGCCCGGGCCAACGGCAGCGGGGTGTCGTCTTCATCGCCTTCGCGGCCCAGTGCGCTTTCGGCCAGGCCCTCGGCGGCGCGGACGGCCAGCCGCTGGATGCCGGCATTGAGCTGGCGCCGGTATGAGTAGATCAGCAGCTCTTCCAGCGGCTCGATCAGGTTCGGCAGTTCGGAGACCACAGCGCGGCGCGCTTCAGCATCGCTGACATCGTGCTCTGCCACGAGGTCCTCAACGAGGGCCTCGATCTGCCATACGGCCATGCGGTCCGTCATCTGTCCGATGGAACGGGTAACCGAGATGGCGGTGTCTTCCGTCAGCAGCCCCTCGCGGACCATGGTGACGACAATGCTCAGGGCGTCCTGGTCGCGCTGGGTGAAGGCGACGTCGTCGTCCCCCAGGTTGGGGAAGCCCATGGCGCGCCAAATTTTGCGTGCAGATAGAAGGGACACGCCGGCGCCAGCGGCCACGTCGCGCCGCTTGAGCGTGCGTTCACCGCCCAAAAGCTGTGTTTCCAGCGCCTTCGTCTGACTTCGTGAGGCTGGTGGAAGCAGGGGCGCGGGTGGATCAATGGTCTCTTCCAAGCTTCCGCAGCTCCTTTCCAGTCAAGTTTTTCTTCATGCCGTCCCCGTCCGAACCAACTTCATCAGCGTAGTACCCCGGACCCGGTGCTTGCTGAAAGGACGCTCGGAACAGTTGTTCCCACGCACGGTGCGTGTGGTTCCGAAATTCCTGGATGTGCGGCACCTCGTGGACCGTGTGGACACCGCCAGCCACCATGCGGAGGTTCAGTTCCCCGGCCCCCACCATGCGTTGGCGCAATTTCTGGCGCATGTCCACGCTCTCCACGCGTGCCAGGTAGTAGTCCTCCTGCACGGTACGCAGCTTTCCCCGGCGCACCACCACCCTTCGGTTGGTCAGCAGGTAGCTGGTGTTCGCCCAGCGGACCACCCGGCGGAGCGGATAGGCCACGAGTACCAGCACCACTGCCGTCAGCAAAAGCACGATGGCCGGCTGCCGCAGTTCCGCCGCATTGGGCGCCCAACTGGAAAACTGCGACGGCTGCAGCTTCGCCAGCGCGGCCGACGCCGCCATGACCAGCAGCAGCCCCACGGCAATGGGCCAGACCAGGATCCTTGAATGGGGCCGGCACTTCACCTGCACCTGCTCACCGTCAGCCAGCCAGCTACGCATAACCCACCCCGGCGCCGTCCCCCGTGCGGCGCAGGTGCACCACGTCGCCGGCACTGACGGAATGCATCCCACCGGTGGCGTCACGGAGCTCCAGTTCACCGCCCCCACCCAGCCTGACCGCGGTGCCGAACAGCATCCGTCCGCCGGGCAGCTCCGCCCTCACGTCCGTGCCGAGCGTGGCCATCAGGCCCGACGCCAGCCCATGGACGGACTCGCCGCCGCCTAGCGGCCGCATGGCATCGCCGCCCACCGCCACAAAGTCCTGGTACAGCACGGCAAAACGCAACAGGTACGCCGGCAGCAGCAGATTCCTGTCCACCGGGGCACCCGTTTCCAGTTCAAGCGAGGTGGCCCGGTCCACTGGCAGTTCGGCCCGCTGCTGGCTGATGTTCACGCCCATCCCCACGACGACGGCGGCACCCGTCCTCCCGCCGCCCTCCGCCGGTGTGTGCGCAGTTGCACCGGCGGCAGCACCAGTACGCACTGCACCGGGCGCCACGAGCTGGGCCAGGATGCCGGCCAGCTTGCGGCCGTTAAGCAAAACGTCGTTGGGCCACTTGAGGGCAGCCTGCGCCCCGGTCTCAGCAGCCACCGCCTGGCACAGGGCGATGCCGGCCAGCACTGAAAGCCAGGCAAAGCCGGTCGGGGCGAAGGCTGGCGCACCCGGGTGCGCGGCCAGGTCGGCAGGCCGGAGCAGAATGCTGGAAATCATGGCGGTCCCGGCGGGTACTTCCCAGACACGGTCCATGCGGCCCTTGCCGGCAATCTGGGAATTGGCAATCAACACGCTCAGGTCCGGCCAGGCGGCGGGGTTCGCGGAGACACCGGCAACAACGTCGGCATTCGTCGATCCCGTCTCCCGCACTACGTTTGCGCGGCGGAACGGGCCCCGGGGGTGGGTCAATGCAACGTTAAGGCCACGCTCGTCCAAGGTGGGAAGTGTGCGGCTCATGCCACCAATCCTATCCGGCACGGCCAGCGGGCCGACGCCGGCCCGGTTACGGTTCGCCGGCGTTCGCGCGGTGGAGGAACTGCGATTCACCACGGCCGACTTTGTAGGGTCTCTACACAGGCCCGGGCCGTATCCGTTATTAGACTGTCAGTAGTGTTTTCCCTTTTGTGCGGTTCCTACTTAAGGGAAAGCAAGCTGCCACCTATCGAGCCGGAGTACAGATGAGCCACGACCTTTCGACAACTGCAGGCAAGATTGCCGATTTCCGTGACCGGATGGCCCAGGCCGCGGTGCCCTCCGGAGAGGCTGCGGTCGAGAAACAGCATGCGAAGGGCAAGCACACGGCCCGCGAGCGCATCGACCTGCTGGTGGACCCGGGCTCCTTTGTGGAATTTGACGCCTTGGCGGTGCACCGCTCGCACGCCTTTGGCATGGAGAAGAAGAAACCGCTGGGCGACGGCGTGGTCTCCGGCTACGGCACAGTGGACGGGCGGCTCGTGGCGGTTTACAGCCAGGACTTCAGCGTCTACGGCGGCTCACTGAGCCAGGTCAACGGCGAAAAGATCGTCAAGGTCCAGGAATTTGCACTGCGCAACGGTTGCCCCGTGGTGGGCATCAACGACGGTGGCGGCGCCCGCATTCAAGAGGGAGTGGCCTCTCTTGCCATGTTCGCGGACATCTTCCGCAACAACGTCCACGCCTCCGGCGTGGTCCCGCAGATCTCGCTCATCATGGGCCCGTGCGCCGGGGGCGCGGCCTACTCCCCGGCATTGACGGACTACATCGTCATGGTGGACAAAACGTCCCACATGTTCATCACCGGCCCCGACGTCATCAAGACGGTGACGGGCGAGGATGTTGACATGGAGACCCTCGGCGGGGCACGCCAGCACAACGCCAACACCGGCACGTCCACGTACCTCGCCACGGACGAGGCCGACGCCATCGAGTTTGTCCGCGAACTTCTTGATTTCCTGCCGTCGAACAACTTGGCCGAGGCCCCCGTCGCCGAGCATGACCAGGAGTTGGAGCTCGACGACGGCGACCTGGCCTTGGATGCGCTGATTCCGGACTCCGCCAACCAGCCCTACGACATGCGCGCCGTGATCGAGCAGATCCTGGACGACTCCCACTTCCTGGAGATGCAGTCCCTCTACGCGCCGAACGTGATCATCGGCTATGGCCGGATTGAGGGCCACACGGTGGGCATTGTGGCGAACCAGCCGCTGCAGTTCGCCGGCACCCTGGACATTGCCGCCTCCGAGAAGGCCGCCCGCTTTGTGCGCAACTGCGACGCCTTCAACGTCCCCATCATCACGCTCGTGGACGTGCCGGGCTTCCTGCCCGGCAAGGACCAGGAATTCCAGGGCATCATCCGCCGCGGCGCCAAACTGCTCTACGCCTATGCCGAAGCCACCGTGCCGAAGCTGACCGTGATCACGCGCAAGGCCTACGGCGGAGCATACATCGTCATGGGCTCCAAGAAGCTCGGAGCGGACCTGAACCTGGCCTGGCCCACGGCCCAGATTGGCGTCATGGGAGCCCAGGGCGCCGTCAACATCCTGTATCGGCGCGACCTCGCCGCGGTGCAGGCCGATGGCGGCGACGTCGAGGCCCGCCGCGCAGAGATTGTGCGCGGCTATGAGGACGAGCTGCTGAACCCCTATCAGGCCGCCGAGCTGGGCTATGTTGACGCCGTCATCGCCCCTTCCGACACCCGCATTCAGCTCATCAAGGGCCTGCGCGCCCTGCGCGACAAGCGGGCGAGCCTGCCCGCGAAGAAGCATGGGAACATCCCGCTGTGATCCCCGAACCCAACCCAGTGGTATCGGTGACCAGGGGGCAGCCGACCGCCGAAGAACTTGCGGCCGTGACCGCCGTCGTGCTTGCCCTGCATGGCGGTGATGGGCCGGAGCCGGCCAAGCCGGCCACCCGGGCTTGGGCGCGCCGAACGCAACTTAACCTGGCCCCGAAGCCCGGACCGGGTGCCTGGCGGCGTTCGCGAAGCTGACTTGACGCCCCGGCTGGATACGCGTGGGGGCGCCCAACCCGTCTACCACCCGACGTTTATGTGGAGCGGGGCGCAAAAGTCGGACAGCCAAGTTAGGTCAGGTTCCAGTCCGAAGGCTCGGGCCCAGGTCGGATCCATCACCAAGTCGCTGGCGGACATGCGGTCACCGAAAAACACGTAGGCCCGGTCGGTGTTGCAGCGGTGGCTCATCCAGACAGCACCGTCGAAACCGGCCTCATGTGCTGCCGTGGCCCACAGCACGGTCTCGCCAAAGTGGGATGCGGCTGTCGCTGTTATTTCTGAGGCGTCGATACCCAGCATCCTCAACCCGACGCCCATGAATGATGCCAGTTGCAAGGGTCTCACCGAGGTTAACCGTGCCATGACTTTGTCGGCGTAGTCGTCCGGGCGCAGGTCACCGCCGCCCAGCGGTATGTCATGAAGCAGCGTTTCACACACCGCCCCTTCTTCCGTGGCCGCCGCGTAGAGCACCGGCACTTTGGTGTTGCCGAAGAAAGCGAACCGCGTGCGGGGCCCGAAGCCCGGGTTGAACTGGTTGGCGCGCCGATCGGGACCGTTGCTGAACAGCCGATACAGCGACGAACCGGCCGCCAGAACGAATTCCTGGGGCACAAATTCGCCGCGCGGGCCGACTACCACTCAACCCCGAAATGGTTCTCGGTTGCCGCGAGTATGAGGTCGGGCTCCTGCAGGTGATCCACCGGGCGGTCATCGTGGAGTTGGCCGGTGCGGTCGCACAGCCAAAGCGCCAAGCCCTCGTGGCTGACACCCAATCGGTCCGCCAACAACAGCAATTTCGGGATGACCGGCAAGACGGCCCCCGTGACCCGGTCGAACTGAAACCCCGGGTACAGGTAGACATTGCGCCGGCGGATGCCGAGCAGTTTCCCGGCATTCCTTCGGTCGTTGGCGAAGCCGGTCATCGACCGGGCGGTGGAACCCAGCAGTTTGGCCACGACCGAGCCCGCGTGCAGACCGAACTCCTGTTCCATGGCCCGCCAGGCGTTCTCCGTCACTTGGATGCCACGTGCCATCTGCGGGGAGACGGGCACATCCAGCGCAGCCGCAGCAGCACCCAGCACTTCCAGGCTGCGATGCATGTTTACGACCGCCTGCTCGAGCGCCGCCACATGCGCGGCTTCAGTGAAAGCGGTGCTCATGGCCCAACCATCCTTAGTTTCCGTAGATTCATTATACCGCCGGAAGCCATGGATATGAAGAGGGAAACTTGTTCTGAACTCCTGGACCGCGCCTGGTTGATTTCCAGTCATGAGCCACCGAATAAACCCCTTCAATCACTCAGGCGGCTAGTGCCCTCCAGCCCGTTCCGCAGCCGCCTTGTCCCGCTCGCGCAGCAGGTGGGTGATGGTGTCCAGCGAGTTCGCGATCCGGTCCGCCGCGTCCAGAACCGCCAGCTGCACCGTCTCGACCTGGACCGGGTCCCGTTCCATGGTTTCCTTCAGCGCAAGGTACGACGCCCGCAGGGCCACGGCGCCGCGGGGTGCGGCACCGTGCACTGCTGCCGTTTCACAGACTTTCAGGGTGGCCGCGCAGTCGGCCATGAACGGACCCAGCTGCCACATCAGCCCCTCGACCGGCTGGCCGCCCGCCCGCAGCGAGAGCCGGGCGGCGTCAATAACCATGGCGGCCTGCACCAGGAGGTGGCTTTGGACCAGGACTCCCTCGCCGGCAAAGAGTCTGGCCTGCCCGGCAACGGGCTCAGCCTGGGTGCGCTCCAGCGACGACTGCGCGTTGGACCTGGCCAGGCGCGCCTGGATCCGGCTGGAATCGATTCTCTCCTTATTCGGCTCTGGATCCGTAATGGCCAGCAGGTAGCGCCGGTATGCGCCCAGCAGCTCGGCGATGCGGGTCGGCAGGTACGTCCGCTCCCAGGCCGGCCACACCACCGTCGCGGCAACGGCCAAGATGCCCGCCACCAGCGTGTCCAGAAGGCGTGGCAGGGCCACCGCGCCGGCGGGAATCCCGGCCAGGTCCAGCAATGCGACCAGGTAGGCTGCGGTCCAAATGCCCATGAAGAACGCATTCGGGGCACCCGAGATGCGGACGCCAAACACAAACACCAGGACCAGGGCCACCAGCCCGTAGGGATTGTCCGGGCCCACGAGGAACGTCGCGGCCGTGCCGATCCCCAGCCCCACCAGGGTTCCTGCCAGGCGCGAACTGGTGCGGTGCAGGGTCGCGGCGAAGTCCGGCCGCAGGAGCAGCAGCACCATCAGCGAAATCCAATAGCCCCTGTCGTTGCCGGGCAGCAGCCGGGCCAGCCAGTCGGTGGCCGTTACCAGCACCGTCAGCCGGATCGCGTGCCGGAAGATGGCCGAGTCAAGGCGCAGGTTGGCCCGGATGGTGTCCATTGGCGCCTGCAGCGACATCCTCACCCCGCCCACCCGGGCGGTCTCCTCCGCCATCCTGCCCTCGACGGCGCCCGGGGTGACCATGCGGGCACACGCACGCAGTTGCCCGGCCAGGGCCCTGGCATGCAGGGACGCAAAACGGCCCGTGGGCGAGTCCGGATAACGGGCCATCACATCGGTAACCAGTGCCGCCGCGTCCGTGACGGGGGCCAGGACACTGTCGTCAAAGACCGTGCCCTTGCGCAGGGAGCCGGAAACTGCCTCCAGCGCAAGGCCTGCTTCCCGCAGAAGCCGCTGGACGGCGTCGTACTGCTCGTCCTTCGCCGCCCGCCCAAACCGTTCCAGGCAGTAGCCCAGGGCCATCACCTCCAGCCGGATCCTCTCGGCCTCGTCCAACAGGCCGCGGTAGGACCGCATGCTGGGACCGTGCCCGTGGCCAAATCCGGTGATCGTTTGCCGCGCCTTGTCCAACAGTGCGCCGGCGCCTGGCGCCGTCATCTTCGGGTGCGCCGAGCGGGCGCGGGACGCCAATCCGGCATACAACTCCGCCAGCACGGCCCGTTCCGGGGCGTGGCGGTGCAGCGGCCAGCCGGCAATGGCGAGCAGGCTCTGCACCAGGCCTGCCGCTGCGATGACGGAAGCGATGCCCAGTGCGCCCGACGGCGGGAGCGGGAAGCGGTTGAGCACAATCGCCACGGCCGTCCCCGCGATGCCCACCTGGGCCACATTGGCACCGAGCGAAAGCAGCATTCCCGCGGCGAACGCAAACACTGCGACCAGCAGCAGCGACAACGGCACGGAATGCCCGCACAGCACGGACAGCCCGCCGCCGATCCCCACCGCCAGCGACGTGGCACTCATCCGCACCAGGCGGAGCCGGTAGCTGCCGGGGCGGTCGGCGAAGGAGGCAAACAGGGCGCCCACTGCCCCAAATACGGCGATCGGGACGTTGCCCAGGGCGATGCCGATCACCAGCGGAACGGCGACCCCAAGCGCGTTGCGCGCCGCAACGACGGGGTCCGACTGGGAAAAATCGAGCCGCAGCGACCTCTTGACGGTCACTGCCACTGCCTGCATGGCGGACACGAGTCCCAGTATGCCAGCCCGGGGCCGCCGCGCCCTGCAGAATTGCTGCCCATCCGGTAGCCCGCCGGGCACGGGCGATAGGCTCGGGCCATGACACCTGACTCCTCCCGCCTGACCCGTCCCGCCAGCGCCATCGATGACGCAGCCAACGCCTACACGGAGAAACTGCTGGCACTCGATCCCGGATTCGCCACCGAATTGGGCCTGCCCGGCTACGAGACGGAGTACCGCGATTTCTCCCCCGCCGGCCTCGACGCGCTGGCCGGCGCCGCCCGCCGCGCCCTGGCCGAACTCGCCACACTGGAAGCGGTGGACAGCGTGGATGTTGTCACCCTGCACGCCATGCGCGAACGGCTCGGACTTGCCGTGGAGACCCTGGAGAGTGGCTGGCCCTTGGCCGAACTCAACAACATCGCCTCCCCCGTGCAGGGAATCCGCGCCACGTTCGACCTGATGCCCACCGCGACGGTGACCGACTGGGAACACATTTCCGGCCGCCTGGCGAACGTGCCGGCGGCCGTTGACGGCTACATTTCCTCGCTGCGGGCCGGAGCCGCCCAGGGCCTGGTGTCCGCGCGCCGGCAGGTGGACACAGTCATTGGGCAGTGCGAACGCCATGCCGCCGCGGACGGCTTCTTTGCCAAGCTGGCCGGGGGTGCGTCACTGACTCCTGAAACGGTCGACGCCGGGGCCTCCCTCCCGGCCCCACTCACCGCTGCCCTGGCCGCCAATGCTGACCTGGCCCGGGCCGGCTACGGCGCTCTCGTCACCTTCCTGCGCGAGGAACTGCTGCCCCAGGCACCCCTGGCGGACGCCGTGGGCCGGGAACGTTACTCGCTGGCCTCGCGGGAATTCCTGGGCTCCGCCGTCGACCTTGAGGAAACGTATGCCTGGGGCGTGGCCGAACTGGAGCGGATCATCGCCGAACAGGAGGCCGTGGCCGGGCAGATCCGGCCCGGTGCCACCATTGAGGAAGCCAAGGCCCTGCTTAATGCCGACCCCGCCCGCCAGATCCAGGGCACTGCCGCACTGACTGAATGGATGCAGAAGCTTTCCAACGCCGCGGTGGCCGGGCTGGCGGGATCGCACTTTGACATCCCGGAAATCATGCGAAGCCTGGAATGCAAAATTGCGCCCACGCAGGACGGCGGCATTTATTACACCGGCCCGTCCGACGACTTCTCCCGGCCGGGGCGCATGTGGTGGTCGGTGCCCGAGGGTGAGGATACGTTCACCACCTGGGCCGAGACCACCACCGTCTACCACGAGGGCGTGCCCGGACACCACCTGCAGATCGCCACGGCCACCTACCAGAGCGGGCTGCTGAACAACTGGCGGCGCAACGTGTGCTGGGTGTCCGGACACGGTGAGGGCTGGGCCCTGTACGCGGAACGGCTCATGGACCAGCTGGGCTACCTCGCGGATCCCGGCGACAAAATGGGCATGCTGGACGCCCAGCGAATGCGTGCCGCCCGCGTGGTGTTTGACATCGGCGTGCACCTGGAACTGGCGGTTCCGGCCCGGTGGGGATCGGGAACGTGGACGGCCGACACCGGCCTGGAGTTCCTTCGCAGGAACCTGGACATTTCCGCGGGGCAGCTCGACTTTGAGTTCAACCGGTACCTGGGGTGGCCGGGGCAGGCGCCGTCGTACAAGATCGGGCAGCGGCTGTGGGAGGAAATCCGAGACGCCCGCGCATTGCGGGACGGCGCCGCCTTCTCCCTGCGCGACTTCCACACCGAAGCGCTGAACCTGGGCTCCGTGGGCCTGGACACGCTCAAGGCGGCACTGCTGGGCTGAGCCGACGGCGGCCCAGCGTTTTTCCGTCCGGCTATACGGCCCGCTGGCCGCGGGCGGCCTTTGGGCCTCCTTTACGCGGGACTACAAAAAACGCCGGCTCCACAGCATTGCCCTCGACGGCCGGCGCCCGCATGCGCAGGATCCACGCTGAGTCGTGCATGGCTGAAGCCCGCTTTACGCATGCGCAGGATTGAGGCCGAGTTGTGCGCAGAGCAGCCTATGCGCACAACTGGTATCGAGTCCTGCGCATGGCCAAACACTGCGTGGCTTATGCGTCAGACTGGGTTCCAGTCAGGCGCATATGCCCACGGACACCGGCCATTCAGCCGGACCGTCCGCGATTGGGGGCGAACGACGGCACCCCGGCCAGCCGTCCGCCGTCGACCGCCAGCACGGTTCCAGTGACAAAGCCGGACTGTTCCGAACACAGCCACACGGCGGCCCCGGCAATGTCCTGCACCTGACCCAGGCGCCCCAGCGGGACGGCGGCGGCCGCCATCTCCTGTGCCCGGGGCCCGGCAGCCGCGAGGCGGTCGGTGAGGATCGGCCCGGGGGCAATGGCGTTGACCCGGATGCCTTGCGCGGCGTAGTCGAGCGCGGCCACCCGGGTCAGCCCGCCGACGCCGAACTTCGCCGCAACGTATCCGCTCAGCCCGCTGACGCCCTGTTCGCCGGCGGTGGAGGAGATGTTCACGATCGCGCCGCCGTCGGGGTTGCCGAGCATGAGCCCGAGCTCGTATTTCAGGCACAGGAACACCCCGCGCAGGTCGACGGCGATGGCACTGTCGAACTCGGCGCTCTGCCACTCGGCCAGCGGCGCCGGGGGCCGTCCGCCACCCGCAGCGTTGTTGACGGCGGCGTCGAGCCGGCCGAAACGGCCCGCCACTTCCTCCAGGAGCCCGACGACGGACCCCTCATCCAGGACGTCCACCGGCAACGCCAGCGCCTGGCCGCCGGCCGCCTCGATTTCTCCGACTCGGTCCGCAAGCGCATCCTGGTCGCGGGCGGCCAGCACCACCTGCGCACCCGCCTGTGCCATCGCGGCGGCAATGCCCGCTCCCATGCCGCGGCTGGCGCCCACCACCAGCACTACTTTCCCCGCCATCAGCCCCGAAACCGTCCCCGTTTGACTGTTCATGGCTGCACCTGCCGTCCCGCTTTGCCTGCTGCATCCGTGGGGCGCCTCCCCAGTGCGCCTTGGCCGGGGTCCCCATTGGCCGCCGCGCGGTTCACGGGAAGCATGAACCCGGCCGCAATCAGCCACAGCATGCCGCCGAAGCGGCCAATCGGGAGCAGGAATTGCAGTGGTTCCACGGCCAGGGACAGGAAGCTGAGTTCGGACAAGGCGGCAATGACCAGCCCCGTCCAGGCCAGCCAGCGGGGAATGAACCGCAGGATCAAGGCGGGCACCGCCATCCCCGCCACCAACACGCCCAGGCCGACGACGAAGCCGACGCCCCCTGTGGCAAAGGCCAGGAATGCCAGCGCATGGGCCAGCGTCTGGTCCGCGGTGATCTCGGGCCGGCTCAGCAGCCACGTCACCAGGCCTGAAAACATCAGGAAGACGGCTGCCGCGATGCCGCCGAAATAGCCGATCGCGGGGCCGGGGACCTTGACGCCGAGCCGAAGCGCGCGGGCATAGACTGTGGCCGCGAAGATCCCCAGCGGCACGGCCGAGCCAAATTGGAGCATGCCGGCAATCCGGACCCCCGCCACGTTCTCCCGGTAGAACCGCGCCACCTCCGCTGCCGGCGCAAACGGGGAGACAAAGACCCGGCCGCCGGACAACAGGCCGGCCAGCAGCAGTGACAACAGGAGAATTCCGAGACTGACGGTGGCAAGGATTCCCGGGTGCGGGCCGCCCGGGCGGCCGCGGCCGGCCTCGGATGGCCTGTCCGGCCGGACGCCGGTTGGTGGCTCGGGATCCTTCCCGGCGCCTGACCCGGTTGTTCGCTCAGTCATGGCAAAATCATCCTCCTCAAATTCGTGCATTAGCTAAATCGTTCATCTTTTGAATCATTGTGTCAAGCATGTATTCTGGAGGCATGGCAAGACCAACCGCAGGCGCTCCCGGCACAGGAAAGCCGGACCACAAAGCCGCACCGGGCCCGCAAGCCGCCGCAGCAGGGACTCCCCGCCGCACAGCATTCCTGCTCTCACAGCTGGGGTCCCTGTCCGCTGCCCGGTTTGCCGAACGCACCGGGGCCATGGGACTGAGCGCCAGCGACGCCGGCACACTGCGCCTGGTCGGACACAGCCCCGGTCTCAGCCAGCGCCTACTCGCCAACAGGCTGGGTGCCCTGCCCAGCAGCGTGGTGCCGCTCATCGACTCGCTGGAAACGCGCGGACTCGTCGAACGGTCGCGCAGCAGCACGGACCGCCGCAACTACGAGCTCCGGCTGACTCCCGCTGGCCGGGCAATGGTCCATCAGCTGCGCACCGTTGCCGAAGACCACGAGTCCGAACTGCTCAGTGCACTGACCTCGGAGCAGTCCGCCGAACTGGCCCGACTGCTGGCCCTGGTCGCGGAAGGCAACAACGTTGACGGGGAACTGCACCGGAACACGGCCACCCCAGACAGCTCCGGGACCGGCAGCGAGCCCAAATAAAAACCACGTAAAGCTCCTAACACGCGCAATGCCGGTGAATTCACAGGCGTAATACAGGGAAACACAAATTCTTGGGTGTTATAAGGATCCACCTACGGTTGAACCATGACTTCCCCAGCTACCACCCCCAAGGTGTCGCGGTTGCCCAAGTGGGCCGGCAACTTCGGCGTCCAGATCATTGCGGGCCTCATCGCCGGCCTCATCCTGGGCCTGGTGGCCCGCAATCTCGGCGGCGACCCCGAGACCAATCCGAACGCCCTGACAGCCACACTGACCATCATCGGCTCCAGCTACGTCTCGCTGCTCAAGGCGGCCGTCGTGCCCCTGGTGTTCACCGCCGTCGTCTCCTCGATTGCCAATCTGCGCCAGGTGACCAACGCTGCCCGCCTCGCCTGGAACACGCTGCTCTGGTTCGCCATCACCTCGCTGATCGCCGTGAGCATCGGCATCGCCTTGGGCCTGGTTTTCCAGCCCGGCGCGGGCACCGGGCAGGCCGCACCGAAGGACTACGCGGGCAAGACCGGCGACTGGTGGGCCTTCGTCACCGGCCTGATCCCCTCGAACTTCCTGGGCCTTGAGGCCTCGACCAAGGCGAACGACGCCGGAGCGCTCGCCACGAGCCTGAACTTCAACGTCCTGCAGGTGCTCGTCATCGCCATCGCCATCGGCATCGCGGCATTGAAGATCGGCAAGGCCGCCGACCCGTTCCTGAAGCTGAACGGCTCGGCCCTGGCCGTCATCCAGAAGGTGCTGTGGTGGATCATCCGCCTCGCCCCGCTGGGCACCGTGGGCCTGATTGGCAAGGCCGTTTCGACCTACGGCTGGACCACCATCGGCGCCTTGGGCAAGTTCTCCATCGCCATCTACGTGGGCCTGGCCCTGGTCCTGTTCGTGGTCTATCCCGTCCTGGTCAAGTCCCACGGCCTGTCCGTCAAGCAGTACTTCTCCGGCGCCTGGCCCGCCATCTCGCTGGGCTTCGTCTCGCGCTCCTCGATCGGCACCCTGCCGCTGACCGAGCGCGTCACCGAACGCAACCTGGGCGTGCCCCGCGCCTACGCCTCCTTCGCCGTGCCGCTCGGCGCCACCACCAAGATGGACGGCTGCGCTGCGATCTACCCGGCCGTCGCCGCCATCTTCGTGGCCCAGTTCTTCGGCATCCAGCTGGACCTGGGACAGTACCTGCTGATCGTGCTGGTCTCCGTGCTGGGTTCCGCCGCAACGGCCGGCACCACCGGCGCGGTGGTAATGCTCACGCTCACGCTCTCCACGCTGGGACTGCCGCTGGCCGGCGTCGGGCTGCTGCTCGCCGTGGACCCCATACTGGACATGGGCCGCACCGCGGTGAACGTTGCGGGTCAGGCGCTGGTGCCAACCATCGTCGCCAAGCGCCAGGGCATCCTCAACGAGGAGCTGTACAACGCGCCCCGCAACGGCAGCCCCTTTGCCGACGACAGCACCGAGCTCCTTGACGGCACCGCGGACGACGCCGGTGAGCCCGGCTCCCAGCGAGAACTCGCCAACGCCTGACCCCCGTCCGGTCCACCGACCGCCGCAGGGAAGCCACCAAGCCCCCGGCGCGAACCGCACATCGGTTCGCGCCGGGGGCATTTTCCTTTCGCGGCAGTAAGCTCTTTAACACAGACCCGGCTCCGCCACCCCACCTGCCGGACAGGCGAAAGGTGCTCCCTTGATCATCGTGACCACCAATGACATCCCCGGCTACAAAATTGACGCGGTGTTTGGCGAAGTCATGGGCCTAACGGTCCGCGCCCGGCACATCGGCGCCCAGTTCACAGCCAGCTTCCGCTCCATCGGCGGTGGCGAGCTGCCGGAAATGACCAAGGCCTTGTACGAGAGCCGCCTTGAAGTGGTGGCCCGCATGGTCACCGAGGCGGAGCAAAAGGGTGCCAACGCCATCGTGGCAGCCCGTTTCGACACCTCCGAGATGGGCCAGAACTGGACCGAGGTCTGTTCTTACGGCACGGCCGTTTTCGTCATCCCGATCCCCGAGGGGCAGCCCGGCGCCACCGGCCAGTCGGCCTACCTGAGCGCCAATCCGCAGGCCCGTTAAAACGGATGACACGGCCCGCACGGCCCACAGTGCAGCTTCGGACGAGGCGGCCCTTCGCCCCATAGCACACCCAATTTTAAATTTGCATGGAGTGCAAACTTGCACTTAGTGTAGAAGGGTGACAAATTCCACCGCACTCCCCCTCTCCGCAACAGTCCCGATTGCAGCAACGGCCCCTGCAACCCCGTCCCGCCGCGAGCTGAACAAGGCCGCCACCCGGGACGCCATTGCCGGCGCCACGCTCGTATTCCTGCGCGCCAAGGCGCTCAACGAGTTCACGGTCGACGACGTCGCTGCCGCGGCCGGAGTTTCCCGGCGCACGTTCTTCAACTACTTCTCCTCCGTGGAGGCGGCCGTTGCCAGCTTCACACAGGACTACCTCGACACCGTCATCGCGGAGCTGGAGTCCCGCCCGGCCGACGAGCCCATCCTGGAATCGGCCCAAAATGCCCTTTCCGCCGTCAATAGTGTCGCCGATCTGGCCACGCTCGCCGAGACGTTCGCACTGACGCAGGATCCCCAGCTGGGCAGGTTCCAGCTGCAGGCCTGGGAGGAATGCAGCGTCAAGATTGCCGACGTGGCCCGCCACCGCCTGCCACCAGACACCAGCGAACTGTACATCCAAACACTCGTGGGGGCCGTCGTCGGAAGTTGCAAGGCAGCGTTTGGTGTGTGGTTCCAGGAACACGGCACCGATACCTCCCCCGCGTCCCTGGCGCACCTGCGCGAGTTGCTGGGCACCACCATTTCCCTCATCCGCACCGGATTCACGAACTAATTTTCCATTACGGTCCGCGCCCTGCCCGCGCCGGCCATTCAACACGAAGGACGCAACATGGCTCTCTGGCTCTATCGGCTTGGCCGTTTCTCCGCACACCGTGCCTGGCTGGTGATTGTTGCGTGGGCCGTCATCATGGGCCTCGTGGGCGGCGCCGCCGCACTGTTCATGGGCACCATGACCAACAACTTCCAGATTCCCGGCACCGAGACGCAGCAAATGGCGGACAAGCTCCAGGCCGACCTCCCCGAGGCGTCCGGCGGCTCCGGCACGGTGGTCTTCACCAGCACCGACGGCTTGGCGCTCACGCCCGCCCAGGAGAAGGCCATTTCGGCTGCCCTGGCCACCGCCACGTCGGTGCCCACCGTCAAGGGTGTCATCGACCCCTTTGAGACCACCGCCAACCTCGAGGATTCGCAGGCCAAGCTGGCCGACGGCGCCAAGGCCCTTAAAGCCGGCGAGGCCCAGCTGGCTGACGGCAAGAAGGCGCTTGACGCATCGGCCGCCCAGCTTGCCGACGGCCAGGCCAAGCTCGACGCCGGCCAGTCCCAGCTGGACGCCCAAAAGGCGCAGATCGCTGCCCTTCCGGCCGGTTCCCCGCAGGCCGCAGCCGCCTCGGCACAGCTCACTGCGGCACAAGCGCAGCTGGATGAGCAAAAGGCACAACTCACCGCAGGCCAGGCACAGCTGGCCGCCGGCCAGTCCAAATATGAGGCCTCCGCGAAGGAACTGGACACCAAGAAGGCCGAGCTTGCCACGGGCCAGCGCTCCGCGGATGCCGCCTCCGGGCTTCGCTTTGTGTCCGAAAACGGCAAAGCCGCCATCGGCCAGGTACAATTTTCCGAATCGATGAACGCTGTCACCCCGGCGAATCGGCAGCTGCTGCAGGACAAGCTGAACACCCTGGATTCCAGCGGCGTCACCGTGGACTACAGCAAGGAAATCGTCGAAGACGTCTCGTCGCTGTTTGGCATTGCCGAGGTGGTGGGCATTGCCGTGGCCGCCGCCGTGCTGATCATCATGCTTGGCACGCTCGTTGCCGCCGGGCTGCCGCTGGTCATGGCCCTTGTCGGTGTGGGCATCGGCGTGGGCGGGACCATGGCGCTGACCGGCGTCATTGAAATGTCCTCCATCTCCCCCATGCTGGCGTTGATGCTGGGACTCGCCGTGGGCATTGACTACTCGCTGTTCATCGTGAACCGGCACCGCCAGCAGCTGCTGGCGGGCATGGAGATGCGTGAATCCATCGCCAAGGCAACGGGAACCTCGGGCAATGCCGTGCTGTTTGCCGGGCTGACTGTCGTCATTGCCCTGGCCGCGCTCTCCGTAACGGGCCTGCCGTTCCTCTCGATCCTGGGCCTCGCTGCGGCCGCCACGGTTGCCGTTGCCGTGCTGATCGCACTGTCCCTGACGCCGGCCATCCTTTCCCTGATGGGCAGGCGCGTGCTTTCCAAGCGCACCTGGGCCAGGAACGCCTCCGAACGGAAGGCGCACGACGCCGGCGCCACCGGTCTGTCCGTTGGCGAGTCCGCCGCCCGCGACGAGGCCAAGGACGTCGCCCGCAGCGCCCGCGGATGGGGCGGCCTGGTCACCAGGCACCCCGTCATCGCCCTCGTCACGGCCGTCTTGGCACTGGTGGTTGTCGCCATCCCGGCGACCGGACTGCGCCTGGCTCTGCCCGACGGCGGATCCGAACCCGTTGACTCCAGCGCCTTCAAGGCCTACTCCATCACCGGCGCCAACTTTGGCGAGGGAATGAACGGGCCCATCATCGTGGTTGGCTCGCTGCCGGCCGGACTCACCCAGCAAAGCGCCACTGTGCTGAACCTGGACGTAACCGACCAGCTCCGCAAGGTGCCCAACGTCAAGGCCGCCATTCCCGTCTCGGTCAGCAAGAACCTCCGCACCGCCGTTTACCAGGTCATTCCGGCGGAAGGTCCAGCCAGTGCCAGCACCGTCCAGGTGGTCCACGACCTCCGGAGCGAAGGCGCTGCAATCCAGGCCGAGCACCACGTCAGCATCGGGCTGACGGGCCAGACGGCGGCGAACGTCGATGTCTCAGCCAAGCTGGGTGCGGCACTGCCGCCCTACCTGGCCATCGTCGTCGGACTTTCCCTGATCCTGCTGATCCTGGTGTTCCGATCCATCCTGGTTCCGGTCCTGGCGACGGCGGGGTTCCTCCTTTCCCTCGTTGCGGCGTTTGGCGGCGTGGTGGCCGTGTACCAGTGGGGCTGGCTGGGCGGCATCTTCGATGTGCCCCACCCTGGCGCGGTGCTCAGCTTCCTGCCCATCATCCTGATCGGCGTGCTGTTTGGCCTTGCCATGGACTACCAGGTGTTCATTGCCTCCGGGATGCGTGAGGCATTTGTGCACGGGCAGAACGCCAAGCAGGCCGTCCGGACCGGCTTCAAGCACGCGGCACCCGTGGTCACCGCTGCGGCCATCATCATGACAAGCGTTTTTTCCGGGTTCATCTTCTCCCATCTGACCATGGTGCGGCCGCTTGGTTTCGCGCTGGCGTTCGGCGTGCTGATCGACGCCTTTGTGGTGCGTATGACCATCATCCCCGCCGCCATGCACCTTTTGGGCAAGTCGGCCTGGTGGATCCCGAAATGGCTGGATAAGATCCTCCCGGATGTGGATGTGGAGGGAGCAAAGCTGGTTTCGCTGACGGATGCGGCGCCCGCCTCCAAAAACACCGAGCCGGAGCCCGCGACAGCAGGCTGACCGCCGGCGGGCGAAGGCGCGGTGCGGGGGTGTCAAAGCATCCCCACGCCGCGCCTTTGGGCGTTTCCAAGACGTTTAACGCAGCGGTTTGGGCTGCTGTTGGCCCCATGCCGATACGTGCGGCGAAGTTCATGTACATGCGCCCCGCGGGCTGCCAGAATGGGAGACAGTGCCCCCCATGAGAGGCTCCGGGAGGAAAATTGTGAGTGACGGACCGCAGGAACGCCAACAACTCTCCGCGCGCATTGAACAGCGCAGATCTGCCGTCATGGCGTTTCTCCGCAAGGCACGGCCGCGCAGGAACCGGCTCACAAACATCAGCATCGTGGGCAGCGCCCTCGCGGCCGTTCTCACGGTCGGCCCGGCCGTCGGCGGCACCCGGTTCACCGGCGCCCTTCAGGGGATTTTTTCGCTGGGCGACGATTCAATTGTCTGGCGCGTGCTGTGCCTGGCCGCCGTGTTGCTGTCCCTGGCTGCGGCGCTTTCCACCAGCCTGGCCAATTCCCACGCCGTGGCCGCCCAGGTTTCTGCGGCCGAGGCCTGCAATGCCGAACTGGACGGCCTCGAGGCCGCCTTGGCCTTTGGGCAGCTGCCCACCGACAAGGCCGTTGAACTCTACCGGCAGTATGTGGCCAAGGTGTCCTTCATCGACGACGCTCCCCAACATTAAACGCTTATCCCAATCCATTAGACTATGAGGCACCGCACACAGGCCCGCCCTTGAGGGGGCCCGCAGCGGTGTCCGACCCGTCGACTTCCGTGGCCCTGGAGTATTCATGTCCCCGACCCATCCCGTGCAGGCCAGGCCCGGCCATGACCAGGTGCGTCCGCTGGTGCGCGAGTCGTGGCAGCGCTCACTGGACGCCCTGCCATCACCGGAAGCCGCCACACCTCCGCTGGCCTGGGAAGGCCGTGAGCTGCAGGAATTCCGGCGCAGCCACCCCCTGGCCGCCGTCATGCCCGTGATCCAGCAGCTGCTGATTCAGCCCAGCCGGGACACCGGGCTGCTCATCGCCGTGGGTGACGAACACGGCAGGCTGCTGTGGGTGGAGGGCGATTCCGCGGCCCGCCGCCACGGCGAACGGATCAACTTTGCCCAGGGTGCCGACTGGTCGGAACTCGCCGCTGGCACCAGTGCCCCCGGTACGGCGCTGGTCCTTGGACAAGCCGTCCAAATAAGGGGCGAGGAACATTTCAACCCCGCCGTCCATTCATGGAGCTGCACCGCCGTGCCGCTTCACGATCCCGACTCCGGCGGGATACTCGGCATCGTGGACATCACCGGCGGCATCGACGCCGTCGGCACCAACACCCTCTCGCTGGTCCAGGCCACGGTGGCCGCGGCGGAGGCGCAGCTGCGCATTCAGCGCCTGGAACGCCGGGCCGCCGCCCCTCGCCGCAGCTCCCCCGGATATCTGGCCGGATCGAGGAACCCGGACCCGTCCAAACCGCTCTACCGCGACAGCCTGCAGATCTTGGGTCGTGACCAGGGTCTGCTGCACATTGGCGGGCAGGCACTTACCCTCAGCGAACGTCACACCGAGATCCTGACGATGCTGGCCCTGCACCACGACGGACTCACTGCTGAACAATTGACGGACATGGTCTATCCGGACGGCACGTCGCTAACCAGCATCCGCGCCGAAATGGTGCGCCTGCGCAGGCTCCTGGGCAGGCTCAGCCCCACGCTGGTCCCGGAATCGCGCCCCTACCGGCTCCCCCGCACCCTGGTGGTCGATGCCGGCCAGGTCCTCAGCTACCTGGACCGCGGCGCGCACCGGCTGGCGCTGAACATCTACCGCGGGGAGGTCCTGCCGCGCTCCGACGCACGGGACATCCACTCACTGCGCACCAGGGTCGGGCTCCTGCTGCGCGAGGCCATCCTCAGCGATGCCAGCCCGGACGTCCTCCTGCAGTACCTTCAGCTTCCCCAGGCCGCGGACGACGCCGAAGCTTGGCAGTGCGCCCTGCGCCTCCTGCCGCCGCGCTCACCCAGGCGTGCCGCCGTCGTCGCCCATTTGGAGGCGCTGGAAGATTAGGCCCGCCCCCCGGCTGACAGCCATCCAGTTGTGCGCGACGCTCCTGCGCTCCTGCCTACCATGGGCGCCGACAGGGCTCGCTGGCGGCTTCCATTGGCACCTCAGCTGCATCCGGAACGGGCGGCGGCACGTTCCTGCGCAGCCATCCGCCCCAGCAGGCCCAGCAGCAGCCCGCCCAGGAACACCACAAACGTGCAGGCCAGCGGGGCATTGAGATACAGCGCGGCGCCAACTTCCATTTCGTCACTCATGCCGTCGGGAGTGGCCCACTGCAAGTAAATGGTGAGGCTGGCGGCGAGCGCGTCGAGGATTGAGGCAACAACGGCGGCCATGTAGATTTTCCAGGCCCGCACGCCCGCCATGGCCCGCAG
Organism: Arthrobacter livingstonensis; assembly: GCF_003219815.1. Taxonomy (GTDB): domain Bacteria; phylum Actinomycetota; class Actinomycetes; order Actinomycetales; family Micrococcaceae; genus Specibacter; species Specibacter livingstonensis. The sequence goes on along the minus strand of NZ_QJVD01000020.1, from coordinate 75,733 downwards.
GAGCAGGCAGCCGGCCAGCAGGGTGGTGGCTGTCACGGCAAAGACCAGCATTGCCAGTACGTTGACCATCAGCTCGTTCCCCACGCCGCCAGCCTAAGGCATGGCGATGACAGGCGCCGTCCAAAAAGTGTGACGCAGCTCATGCAACGTGCTTGCAACGTTGCTCCCCGTACGCTTCAGGGCAAGGACATCGAGGTCCGCCACCGCAAAGGAGTTTAGGCAATGACTGTTTATGCACAGCCCGGCACCCAGGGTTCGAAGGTCACCTTCAAGGACCGCTATGAGAACTGGATCGGCGGCGAATGGGTGGCCCCCGTCAAAGGCCAGTATTTTGAGAACATCACCCCGGTGACCGGCAAGGCTTTTTGCGAAGTGGCCCGCGGCACGGCCGAGGACATCGAGCTGGCCCTGGACGCAGCGCACAAGGTCGCCCCGAGCTGGGGCAAAACCTCCCCCACCGAGCGCGCAGCCATTTTGAACAGGGTTGCGGACAGGATTGACGCCAACGTTGAGCTGCTCGCCGTCGCGGAATCCTGGGACAACGGCAAGGCCGTCCGCGAAACCCTCAACGCGGACATTCCGCTTGCGGCGGACCACTTCCGCTATTTTGCCTCCGTGGTCCGTGCCCAGGAGGGCCGCCTGACCCAGATCGACGACGACACCACGGCCTACCACTTCCACGAGCCCCTCGGGGTGGTGGGCCAGATCATCCCCTGGAACTTCCCCATCCTGATGGCCGTTTGGAAGCTGGCACCGGCACTCGCCGCGGGCAACGCCGTCGTACTGAAGCCGGCGGAGCAGACCCCGGCTTCCATCCTGGTGCTGATGGAACTGCTCGCCGACATCCTGCCGGCGGGCGTGATCAATGTGGTGAACGGCTTTGGCGTGGAGGCCGGCAAGCCGCTCGCCTCCAGCAAGCGCATCCGCAAGATCGCGTTCACCGGCGAGACCACCACGGGCCGGCTCATCAGCCAGTACGCCAGCCAGAACCTCATTCCGGTCACACTGGAGCTGGGCGGCAAGAGCCCGAACATCTTCTTTGACGACGTCATGGACAAGAACGACGCGTTCTATGACAAGGCGCTGGAGGGCTTCACGCTCTACGCCTTCAACCAGGGCGAGGTCTGCACCTGCCCGTCGCGCGCACTGGTCCAGGGCTCCATGTACGAAGCCTTCATGGCCGACGCCGTCGCCCGCACCGAGGCCATCATCCAGGGCAACCCGCTGGACACCGACACCCAGATCGGCGCCCAGGCATCCAACGACCAGATGGAAAAGATCCTCTCCTACATCGACATTGGCAAGCAGGAAGGCGCCAAGCTCCTCACCGGCGGCGAGCGCAATATCCTCCCTGGGGACCTGGCCGGCGGCTATTACGTCCAGCCCACCATCTTCGAGGGCACCAACAACATGCGCATCTTCCAGGAGGAGATCTTCGGCCCCGTCCTGGCTGTGACGAAGTTCGACGATTACGCCGACGCGCTCCACATCGCCAACGACACCCTCTACGGGCTCGGCGCCGGTGTCTGGTCCCGCGACGGCAACACCGCCTACCGGGCAGGCCGTGAGATCCAGGCCGGCCGCGTATGGGTCAACAACTACCATGCCTACCCCGCGGGAGCTGCGTTTGGCGGCTACAAGTCCTCCGGCATCGGGCGCGAGAACCACGCCATGATGCTGGACCACTACCAGCAGACCAAGAACCTGCTGGTCAGCTACAGCGAGGACAGGCTCGGCTTCTTCTAGACCCCAGGTGCGGTGGTTGGGCCTCCGACAGGCCCAACCACCGTCCAACGCCGTATCACCCTTGGCGCGCTTTCCCCCAACGCCGTATCACCCTTGGCGTACCTTCCCCCAACGCCGTATCACCCGTCACCACCGCCACGGACGCTCCCTTTTTCTATCAGCACCCTGACCAGCACCACAAACAGGAAAGAGATTTTCATGTCAACGATGCATGCAGCAGTTGTTAAAGAATTCGGCGCACCCCTCAGTGTTGAGGAGTACCCGCTGCCCACTCCCGGCCCCGGCCAGGCCCTCGTGAAGCTGATCTCCAGCGGCGTCTGCCACACCGACCTGCACGCCGCCGAGGGCGACTGGCCCGTCCAGCCGACCCCGCCGTTCGTGCCCGGCCACGAAGGCGTCGGCGACGTCGTCGCCATCGGCGAGGGCGTCACCTCGCTGGCTGTCGGCGACCGTGTGGGCAACGCCTGGCTGTGGAGCGCCTGCGGCGACTGTGAGTTCTGCCGCACCGGCTGGGAGACCCTGTGCGAGTCCCAGCAAAACGGCGGCTACAGCGTGGACGGATCCTTCGGCGAATACATGCTCGTGGATGCCGAGTTCGCCCCGCGCATCCCCGACGGCCTGGACCCGGTGGAGATCGCCCCAGTGCTTTGCGCCGGCGTCACTGTCTACAAGGGCCTGAAGATGACCGAGACCCGCCCGGGCCAGTGGGTTGTCATTTCAGGCATCGGCGGACTCGGGCACATCGCCGTGCAGTACGCCGTCGCCATGGGCCTGCGCGTGGCCGCCGTCGACATCGCCGAGGACAAGCTCGCATTGGCCCGCAAGCACGGCGCCGAAATCACCGTCAACGCCCGTGAGGAGGACCCCGTGGCGGCCATCCAGGCCCAAACCGGCGGTGTCCACGGAGTCTTGGTCACGGCCGTGCACCCGGCCGCGTTTGGCCAGGCGATCGGCATGACCCGCCGCGGCGGGACGATCGTGTTCAACGGCCTGCCCCCGGGCGACTTCCCGGCACCGATCTTCGACGTGGTGCTCAAGGGACTGACCATCCGCGGCTCCATCGTGGGCACCCGCCAGGACATGGAGGAGGCCATTGACTTCTATGCCCGTGGCTTGATCCACCCCACGGTCTCCACCCGCAACCTTGGCGAAATCAACGAGGTCCTTGATGAGATGCGCGCAGGCAAGATCGACGGCCGTGTAGTGATCAAGTACTAGACCCTCGATTGCAACCAGGGCACTTTTTCCCAACGCTCGGTTGCAACCAGGGCACTTTTTCCCAACGCTCCCTCAATGCACCTTCGCCCAAAGCACGACGGCGGGAAGCCACCTTCCAGCGGGGGCGGCCTCCCGCCGTCGTACTTTGGCATCAGCCAGCACCACGTCCCACCAACTTTTAGGAGCAGTTCAATGGCCACCATCGCAGGCGTCGTGGACGCCGCAATCACCATCCCGGGCGAAACACAGTCCCGGGTGGCGTTGAGCGCAACTGCCGTTGAACTGCTGCAAAAATTGTGGGTCCAACACGGCCCCCTGATGTTCCACCAGTCGGGCGGCTGCTGCGACGGATCCTCCCCCATGTGCTATCCGGCGGGCGAGTTCATCACCGCCGAAGCCGACGTGATGCTGGGGCTCTTTGAACTGCCCGAATGCGGGCCCCTGGAGTTTTGGATGTCCAGGGAACAGTTCAACTACTGGTCGCACACGCACCTGACCGTGGACGTGGTGGCCGGGCGCGGCAGCGGGTTTTCAGTCGAGGCGCCTGAGGGCAAACGCTTTTTGATCCGCTCCCGCCTGGTGGAAGGCTTCACGCCCGCTGGCGGTTGAGGCTACCGTAGGGCGGGGTCGTCGATGACGCTTTGAACCAGTGCACCATACTGCCGGATGAGATCTGCATCGTTCATCTCATCGCGTTCCAACAGTCCCAGCACCCGTATCCCGGCTCCCAGCCCCATGACAACGCACACCACTAGCTGGGATTTTTGCCTGGCTGGCGAGGTGTCCCCGATCTGGCCGGCTATCCAGTTCACGTAGCGATCCCGCAGCTCGGCCTGGGCGGCTCCATGGTCCGGCGAGTCCCGGACGAGCAGGGCCACCATGGACCACGGCTCCGATTCCCCCTCGCGCCGCCGATGCAAAATTCTGCGCACCAGGGCGAACCCCACTGGTTCCCCGTCCCCGGCCAGCACGTCGGAGTGGGGCACATCCGGCACCGCAGCGACATATAGCTTGGCCTTGGTGCCCATCACTTTCATCACCATGGCCGGGGAATAGCCGGCCAGTACAGCGACGTCCTTGACAGTCACCGCCGAGTAGCCGCGCTCACCAAAGAGCAGCCGCGCCGCCTCGATGATGGCCTCGCGCGTACTGGGCCGGCCCATCAGGCAAGCACCTGCGCATCCGCCGCCATGGCCAATTCAGGACGGCCGCCCAGCTCGAGGTCGACGACGGCTGAACGTGAGGCCAGGACCACCTGCAGGGATTCACTGGCAAGGCCCTCCGGGTCCAGGCCGGTGAGGATGTAACGCCCCGCCGTTGGCAGCGGCACCTCGTACCGGCCCGAGCCGTCGCTAAACGTGGACATCACAAATTCCCCTGTGGTCTTGGTCAGCGTCACCAGGGCATGCTCCAGGGCCCGGCCGGCCTCGGCTACCGTGCCCGAAAGCGTCAGCCTGAGGGAGAGCTGGAGGTGCTGCGTGCTCGAGGAGTCGACAAAGTCCAGGACCTGCGAGCTGGGGGCCCAGCCGTCGGCGCTGGAAATGACCAGGTAGCGGCCCGATTCCGGCAGAACCAGGGAGTAGCGGCCGTTGTTGTCCGCCCGGCTCCAGTCCGCCGGCTCCCCGTTGGTGTGAAGGGCGTTGACCACGGCCTGTCGAATCGGTTTGAGCCCGGCACCCACCACGGTTCCGCTCACCACGATCTCGTCTTCGGTCCCCGGTGCCGACAGGCCGCCCGCTTCGGCAGCAGACGGGAAGACTGCGGCTGGGATTCCGGCCGCGCCGGCCGCACGCGCGGCACCCGTCGGGGCACCGCCGTCGTACACGCCGCTGGTGGCACCGCCCGAAATTCCCGGGGCAACCTGGATCCGCGGGATGAAAACGACGACGCCGATGGACAGCAGGGCCGCGATGGCCGCGTACCAGAAGACTTCCTTGAAGGCGTTTTCGGTGGGCAGTGCCAGGGGTCCGACGTGGACCACCGCCGATGTCAGGACTGCACCGACGACGGCGGACATGGTCGAGGTGCCGACGGCGCGCAGCAGCGAGTTCAGGCCGTTGGCCGATGCCGTCTCCGTGATCGGCACCGAGCGCATGATCAGTGTCGGCATGGCGGCATAGGCGATTGCGGTGCCCATGCTGACCACCGTTGCCCCCAGGATCACCATCCACACTTCCCCTGTGAGGAAGACGCGCGCCACATAGGACACGGCCAGGACCAGGGATCCGACAATCAAGGTGATCTTGGCCCCGTACCTCTTGGTGACCGCGGCAGAGACCGGGGCAAGCGCCACCATGGCCAGGCCGGAAGGAATCATGCACAGCCCGGCCACCACCACGCTGAGGCCAAAACCGTAGCCGCCAACGTTGGGCAGCTGGAGCTGCTGGGTGGTGGTGAGCATGTTGGCGTACATCGAGAAGCCCACCAGGATGGAGGCAATGTTGGTCAGCAGCACCGGTTTGCGGGCGGAGGTGCGCAGGTCCACCATCGGCTGGCTGACCCTCAGCTCATAGGGGAACCACACGGACAGGAACACCACGGTGCCAATGAACAGCAGGATGATCGGTTCGCTGGTCCAGCCCCATTCGCCGCCCTTGGAAATGGCCAGCAACAGCGAGGTCAGGGCCGCTGTCAGCAACACGGCACCAACGGCGTCGAACTTCCCCCTGGTGCGCACGGCGGATTCGGGCACTATGGCCACCACGGCAATGATGAGCAGCACCCCGATGATGGCGGAAATCCAGAAGATTGCCTGCCAGCCCAGGGATTGGTAGATCACCCCGGCAAGCGGCAGCCCCAGCGCGCTGCCAATGCCGAGGGTGGCGCTCATCAGTGCCACGGCGGAGGCGACCTTTTCGCGGGGAAGCTCGTCGCGCATGATGCTGATGCCGACCGGGATGAGTGAGGCGGCCAGTCCCTGGAATGCGCGGCCGATCAACAGCATGAGGAAGGTCCCGCCCGCCGCGGCGATGACCGAGCCGATGACCATGGTGACCATCGCAACGACCATCATCCGCCGCTTGCCGAACATGTCCGCCAGCCGGGAAATGATCGGTGTGGCGATGGCGCTGGTGAGCAGGGTAATTGTCACCAGCCAGGAGGCGTTGTCCGCGGAGGTGCCCAGGATCTTGGGAAAGTCCGGCAGCAGCGGCACCACCATGGTTTGCTGCAGCGCCACCACCGTTCCGGCCAGGCACAGGATGGTGATCACCAGCGAGGTGCGTTTGGGGGCGGCAGGCTTTCTGTCGGCGCGGGCGGTCTCACGGACGGCCAAATGGGACGGCACGGATTTCCTTCGCAGGGTTTGGGGACTGGTGAACGCGCGTTCACTCATCTAGTGAACCACCGTTCACCGTTTTCAGTCAAACCGTACGACGCGCCACGCCATCTAGGCTGGAGCCATGACCTCTCCCCTCATTTTGGCCTCCGCCTCCCCCGCCCGCACCAAGCTCCTGCGCGACGCCGGCATTGTCCACCGCATAGTGGTTTCCGACGTCGACGAGGACGCCGCCACGGCTTCCGCCGGGCCCTTGGCTCCGGCCGAAACCGCGCTGCTGCTGGCACGTGCGAAGGCGGAATCCGTCGCCGCCGGGATCACCGGGGGCCTGTCAGACGGGGACCCGGCCGATGGAGCCCTGGTGCTGGGCTGCGACTCCGTCTTCGAATTTGATGGATTCCCCTACGGCAAGCCCTGGGAACCCGAGGTGGCGCGCGATCGCTGGCGTCAGATGCGCGGCAGGTCCGGCATCCTGCACACCGGCCATTGGCTTATTTCCACCCTCCATTCCAGGCACGACGCCGCCACGCCCTTTGCGCGCGGGGAGGTCACCAGCGCGGTGGTCCGGTTTGAGGAGGTGTCGGATGCGGAGATCGATGCCTACGTGGCCACGGGCGAGCCGCTGCTGGTGGCTGGCGCGTTCACGATTGACGGGCTGGCCGGGGCGTTCATTTCCGGCATTGAAGGCGACCCGCACACCGTGGTGGGGCTGTCCATCTCCACGCTGCGCCGGCTTTTGGGCCAGGCAGGCGTGTCCATCACGGAGCTGTGGGTCTAGCACTTTGAAGCTGCGCACGGTTGGTTGCCGCGGGTGCGCCACTTGCCAAGTGGCGCACCCTTCGGTGCCAACCGTGCGCAGGACCGGCGGTGACATCTGCCCGCGAACCACACCGCGCACTGCCCGGCCGGCGTTCCGCGTATGCGCAAACCGGTCATTTTGTAGGAACCCCACAAAACATCGCGGCTGCACACGCCGAAACGGCATGATGCGTGGGCCTAACCCTCACAATCACGCTAGGCTCATGCGGAGAATAGAAGGAGTTCCGTGTGACCAACTCACAGCCAGCCGGCGCAAGCCTGCTCAGCAAAGTCCTGATCGCCAACCGCGGCGAAATTGCCGTCCGCATCATCCGGGCGGCCCGCGACGAGGGCATTGCCTCCGTGGCTGTGTACGCCGAGCCCGACCGTGAGGCCCTGCACGTACGCATGGCCGACGAGGCCTTTGCCCTCGGCGGCACCACCGCGGCGGAGTCCTACCTTGTCATGGACAAGATCCTGGACGCGGCCAGGGCCTCGGGCGCCGACGCAGTCCATCCCGGCTACGGCTTCCTGGCGGAAAATGCCGAGTTTGCCCAAAAGGTCATTGACGCCGGCCTGACGTGGATCGGACCGTCCCCCGCCGCCATCGACGCGCTGGGTGACAAGGTCAAGGCCCGCCACATCGCCGAAAAGGTGGGCGCACCCCTGGTCCCCGGCACCAGGAACCCGGTGGAATCCACGCAGGAAGTCCTCGACTTTGCCGACGAGTTCGGCCTGCCGCTGGCCATCAAGGCGGCCTTCGGCGGCGGCGGGCGCGGCATCAAGGTGGTCCGCGACCGTGCGGAAATCCCCGAACTGTACGAATCCGCCGTGCGCGAGGCAGTGGCGGCGTTCGGGCGCGGCGAGTGCTTCGTGGAGCGCTTCCTCGACTCCCCCCGCCACGTCGAAACCCAGTGCCTGGCGGACGCGGCCGGCAACGTCGTCGTCGTTTCCACGCGCGACTGCTCGCTGCAGCGCCGCAACCAAAAGCTCGTGGAGGAGGCCCCCGCGCCATTCCTCAGTTCCGAACAAATCACGCGGCTCTACGAATCCTCAAAGGCCATCCTGAAGGAAGCCAAATACGTTGGCGCCGGCACCTGCGAATTCCTGGTCGGCACCGACGGCACCATCTCCTTCCTCGAGGTCAACACGCGCCTGCAGGTGGAGCACACCATCTCCGAGGAAGTCACCGGGATCGACCTGGTCCGCGAGCAGTTCCGCATCGCCCGCGGCGAGGAAATCGGCTACGGCGACCCCGAAGTCCGCGGCCACTCCTTTGAATTCCGCATCAACGGCGAGGATCCGGGCCGCGGCTTCATGCCGGCACCGGGCACCGTGACATCCATGAAGCTGCCCACCGGCCCCGGCATCCGCATCGACTCCGGCATCACCGAGGGCGAGGTGATCAGCGGCAACTTCGACTCCATGCTGGCCAAACTCATAGTTACCGGCGCCACCCGCGAACAGGCCCTCCAGCGGGCCGGCCGCGCCCTGGCCGAGATGGAAATCAGCGGCATCCCCACCGTCCTGCCGTTCGACCGAGCCGTCGTTGCGGACCCCGCCTTCGCACCCGCCGGCGGCGCCCCGTTCACCATTCACACCCGCTGGATCGAGACTGAGTTCAACAACACCATCGCAGCCTTTGACCTGTCGGCCGCTGCGCTTGGCGCGGACGACGCCGGCACCCGCCAAAGCGTGACCGTCGAGGTGGGCGGCAAACGGCTTGAGGTGACGCTCCCGGCGTCGTTCTCAGCAGGCAATGGTTCCGCAGGCGCCGCGGCCAAGAAGGCCAAGAAGTCCGGGCGCAACCGCAGCTCAGGTCCCGCCGCGGCAAACGGCAATGCCCTGACATCGCCCATGCAGGGCACCATCGTGAAGGTGGCCGTGGCCGACGGCGACGCCGTGGCCGAGGGGGACCTGATTGTGGTCCTGGAGGCCATGAAGATGGAGCAGCCACTCACCGCGCACCGCGCCGGCACCGTCACTGGCCTGAGCGCGTCCGCCGGTGACACCGTCTCGGCCGGCGCCGTGCTGGCCACCATCGAAGACTGACATCCTCATCTATGTTGCAGTAGTTGGACCAAAAAACGGCTGAAAGCGTTTTCCGCGTCCAACTACTGCAACACAGATCGTCAGGGCTCAGCTGACGTTGGAGACGTACTCCAGATCGCGGGTTTCCTTCATGACCAGCAGCGCGATCAGGGTCAGCACGCCCATGGCCGAGAGGTACAGGCCCACCAGGACGGTGCTGCCACCGGCCGCCTGCCACAGTGCCACGGCAACAAACGGCGCCACCGCCGCGCCGAGCACGCTGGCCAGGTTGTAGCTGACGGCGGAGCCCGTGTAGCGGACGTTGGTCGGGAACAGCTCCGGCAGCAGCGCGCCCATCGGCCCAAAGGTGAGGCCCATCAGCGTGAAGCCAATGATCAGCAGGGCCATGACACCGACGGTGCCCGCGCCGAACAGCGGCACAAACGTGAAGCCGAAGACGATGATGGCCGCGGTGACGCCCAGCAGCATCTTCCGGCGACCGTATTTTTCGGCCAGCGGCCCGGAGACCAACGTGAAGATGCCGAAGAACACCACGCCGACGATGAGCATGATCAGGAACTCGTTGCGGGTGTAGCCCAGGCCGGCCACAAAGCTGTTGATGGCATCTTGGGTCATCGTCTTCCCGGCGGCCGCAGCCTTGGCCTTGGCGGCTTCCAGCGTGGCCGGTGCGGTGCCGTAGGAAAGCGTGAAGGTCGTCATCAGGTAGAAGACCACATAGGTGGCCAGCATGACGAAGGTGCCAAGGATCAACTGGCGCCAGCTGGTCTTAAAGACCCGGCTCACGGGGAGCTTGGACACCTCGCCCTGGTCGATCACCTTTTGGAAGGCCGGGGTCTCCACCAGTTTCAGGCGGACCCACAGGCCGATGATGACCATGACGGCGCTGAGCAGGAACGGCAGGCGCCAGCCCCAGGCGGCGAACTGCGCGGTGGTCAACGTGAAGCTCAGGATCAGGAAGACGCCGTTGGCAAGGATAAAGCCGATGGGCGCGCCCATCTGGGGGAACGTGCCCCAGATGGCGCGCTTGCCTGCCGGGGCATTTTCGGTTGCCAGCAGCGCGGCGCCGCTCCACTCCCCGCCCAGGGCCAGGCCCTGCGTGAACCGCATGACCACCAGCAGTGCGGGGGCCCAGAACACCCAGCCCGGCACCAGCGCGGTGGGCAGGCAGCCGATCAGGAACGTGGCAATGCCCATGGTCAAAAGTGATGCCACCAGGGTGCCCTTGCGCCCCACCTTGTCCCCAAAGTGGCCAAACAAAATGGATCCCAGCGGGCGGGCAACGAAGGCCACCCCGAAGATGGCGAACGAGCTCAGCAGCTGCGTGGTGGGGTCGGCATTGGGGAAGAACAGCGCAGGAAAGACCAATACGGCAGCGGTGGCATATACGTAAAAGTCGTAAAACTCGATGGTGGTGCCGATCAGGCTGGCCACAATCACGCGCCCGCGGGAGTTGGCCTTGGGGACCTCGAGGGCCGCCGTGGTGTTGGGGATGCTCATAAGGGGTGTCTTTCAGATGGATCCTGTGCGGGCATTGCAGGCCGGCACAAGGTTGCCCGCCCACGCCCTTGTCCATCGATCCTACCCAACCGCGTCCACGCAATGGACAATCGATCTCATCATATGGACACCAGTTGACGCGCGGGCGACCCTCACCGCCACCCCGCCGGCAGGTTAGGGAAATGTCACAGGGAGTTCACACCCGGTGACCGTCCCGGAAACGGCCGTTTCCTAACGTTGGGTGCATCAACTTTCTTTCTACGCTGGAGGTCAGAAGTGAACAGCGACGCAACAACAGGGCTGGCCAACGCGGCGGGGCAGCAGGCGCCGGCCAGTGGCCGGTGGATCCGCGGTTGGGACGCCGAGGACCAGCAGCAGTGGGAGTCCGGTGGCCGGGCCGTCGCGAAAAGAAACCTGGGCTGGTCCATCGCCTGCGAGTTTCTCGGCTTCGTGGTCTGGCAGCTGTGGTCGATCGTGGTGGTGTTCCTGCCCGCCGCCGGCTTCGGCTTCAGCTCCTCTGAACTCTTCTGGCTGATTTCCGTGCCGTCACTGGTGGGCGCCACGCTCCGCATTCCCTACACCTTCATGGTGGCCCGCTTTGGCGGACGCAACTGGACCATCGTTTCCGCCCTTCTGCTCCTGATCCCCACCGTGGGACTGGCCGTGTGCGTGGCCAACCCTGCCACCCCGTTCGGTGCCATGCTGGCCGTTGCCGCCCTTGCGGGGCTGGGCGGGGGAAACTTCGCCAGTTCCATGGCCAACATCACCTACTTTTTCCCGGCCCGGGAAAAGGGCTGGGCGCTGGGACTGAACGCCGCCGGCGGAAACCTGGGCGCCGCCGTCGCGCAGCTCATGGTCCCGGTGGCCGTCACCGTTCTTGCTGCGGGAACGCTGAACCTGCCGATGGCCGGGCTCGTGTGGGTGCCGCTGATCCTGGTGGCGGCATGGGGCGCCTGGAAGTACATGGACAACCTCTCCAGCGCGAAGTCGGACGTCGCCGGTTCGCTGGCCTGTCTCCGGGAACCCCATCTGTGGGTGCTGGCGCTGCTGTACGTGGGCACCTTTGGTTCCTTCATCGGCTTCTCCGCCGTGTTCCCCAAGCTGATCGTGGACACCTTCGGCCCGCACGTGGGGTTCACGCTCGGCACGGCCACCATCTCGCTGGCGTTCCTGGGTGCGCTGGTCGGTTCACTGGCCCGGCCCTACGGCGGCAGGCTGGCCGACCGCTGGGGAGGTGCCCGCGTCACGGTCGCCTGCTTCGCGGTCCTGGCACTGGCCGCCCTGGCGCAGGTGCTCACGCTGCCGCTGGGCAGCTTCCCGTTGTTCATCGGCCTGTTCCTGGTCCTGTTTGCGGCCGCCGGCGCCGGCAACGGCTCCACCTACCGCATGATCCCGATGGTCTTTGCCCTGCGCTCCCGCAGCCAGGGCGCGGTCAGCTCGGCCCGCCGGGCCTCGGCGGCGCTCGGCCTGATTTCCGCGCTGGGCGCCTATGGCGGCTTCCTGGTCCCCCAGTTCCTCAACGCCTCGCGCCTGGCCACCGGCAGCTACGTTGGCGCCTTTAGCGGGTTCGTGGCCGGGTACCTGCTGCTGATGGCCGTGACCTGGTTTGTCTACCTGCGCCGGTCCTCCGCCGCAACCCTGGACGGCGTCTAATGGGGACGGCCACCCACTGCCCCTACTGCGCCCTGCAATGCGCCATGACGGTCACGGCCATTGCTGACGGCGTCCCGGAGATCGCGGGCCGGGGCTTCCCCACCAACCGCGGCGGGCTGTGCCGGAAGGGGTGGACCTCGGCCGCCCTGCTGGGCCACCCTGAGCGGCTTACCACGCCGCTGCTCCGGGCGGACGACGGCGTGCTTCGCCCCGCCAGCTGGGACGTGGCCCTTGGGCGGGTGGCCGCCCAGCTCCTCGCAACGCGCGGCACACACGGTGCCGACGCCGTCGGCGTGTTTGGCGGCGGCGGGCTGACCAACGAGAAGGCGTACCTGCTGGGCAAATTCGCGCGGCTGGCGCTGGGCACGTCACGGATCGACTACAACGGCAGGTTCTGCATGGCGTCGGCGGCCGCAGCCGGCAACCGCGCCTTTGGCCTGGACCGCGGGCTGCCGTTCCCCGTTGCGGACCTGGACGCCGCACACACCATCCTGCTGCTGGGATCGAACGTCGCCGAGACCATGCCGCCGTTCGTCCAGCACCTGCAGGGCGCCCGCACCGCAGGCGGTCTCATAGTGGTGGATCCGCGGCGCACGGCCACGGCGGACTTCACAGCCGACGGCGCCGGCCTCCACCTGCAGCCGGTCCCGGCCACGGACCTGGCCCTGCTGCTGGGGCTGTGTCACATCGTCATCCATGACGGGCTGGCGGACAAGGCGTACATCGCGGACAGGACCACCGGCTACGCCGCGCTGGCCCGCAGCGTGGCCCCCTGGTGGCCCGAGCGCACCAGCCGCGTCACCGGTGTTCCCGTGGAACTGCTGCGCGAAACCACCCGGCTTCTGGCCGCCGGCGCCCGCAACGGCGGCGGCTACATCCTGACGGGGCGGGGCGTGGAACAGCATGTGGACGGCACCGACACCGCCACCGCCGCCATCAACCTGGCCCTGCTGCTCGGGCTTCCCGGCTCCGCCCACAGCGGCTTCGGGACCCTGACCGGGCAGGGCAACGGCCAGGGCGGGCGCGAACACGGCCAAAAGGCGGACCAGCTCCCCGGCTACCGCAAGATCACCGACCCCGTGGCCCGCGCACACGTCGCCCGGGTCTGGGGCGTCGGGGAGGCATCGATCCCCGGTCCGGGGCTCCCCGCCGTCGAGCTTCTGGCGTCGCTGGGAAAGCCGGGCGGGGTGCGGACGTTCCTGGTGCATGGGGCCAACCCGGCCGTGTCCGCACCGGATTCCACCGAGGTTCTGGCCGGGCTCGCGAGCCTGGACTGCCTGGTGGTGTGCGACTTTTTCCTGTCCGAGACGGCGGCCTTGGCGCACGTGGTGCTGCCCGTGCTGCAGTGGGCCGAGGAGGACGGCACCATCACCAACCTGGAGGGGCGGGTGCTGCGCCGCCGGGCCGCCGTCCCGCCGCCGCCGGGGGCTCGCTCGGAGCTGTGGATCATGGCGGAGCTGGCCCGCCGGCTCGGTGCGCCCTCCACCTTCAGCGACGATCCCGAAACGGTGTTCACCGAGCTGCGGGCGGCTTCCGCCGGCGGACTGGCCGACTATTCCGGCATTGACTACCCGCTGCTGGACACCGGGGCGGCCGCCTACTGGCCCTACCCAACCGGTGGCACGGGGACGCCGCGGCTGTTCCTGAACCGGTTTGCGCACGACGACGGGCGGGCCCGACTGGTGCCCGTCTCCGCTGCCGCCGGTTCGGGCAGCGCGGGCAGCGTGGGTGCGGGAACCAGCGGCCCGGGCGGAGTTGGCAGGAACGGCGCCGGCAACCGGGACACGTTGTTCGGCGGGAGCACCCTGGCCCTGGCCACCGGGCGCCTGCTGGAGCACTATCAGTCCGGTGCGCAGACCCGCCGAGTGCCGGCGCTGGCCGCGGCCCGCCCGGACGCCCGGCTCCTCATCCATCCCGCCGCGGCGGCGGCCCGCGGCATCAGCGACGGCGGCCCGGTCACCCTGGCGAACGCCCGCGGCGCGGTGTGGTGCACGGCCGAATTCAGCACGGCCATGCGGCTGGACACCGTGTTCCTGCCGTTTCACTATCCTGGCCGGCAAAGCGCCAATCTGCTCACTTCCTCCGCAACGGACCCGGTCTCCGGGATGCCGGAGTTCAAGACCAGCTCCGTGACGGTTGCCCCCGGTTGGCTGCCGGGGCAGCCTGTCCATGCAGGCGGTGGGGACGCCTTGGCAGGTTCTGGCAGTTTCAGCACTTCGATCACCGGAACGGGCACCCCATGACCCCCCCGGGCGCTCCCCTGCCAACCCCGGGTACACCCCGTGGTGGGATGGGGACTCCGCACATTGTGGTGGTGGGCTACGGGCCAGTTGCCTCCCGGCTTGTCGATGAACTGCTGCCCGCCGTCCTTTCCGGTGCCGTTGCACTCACGGTGGTCGGCGACGAGCCAAACCCTGCCTACAACCGCGTGCTGGTGGCCGACCTTGGCGTGGGCCGGACCACCGTGGATGACATCACACTGGCGGACCCGGCGGAACTGGAGTCTGCCGGCGTCGGGCTTCACCTGGGCACCTGCGTGCGCCGAGTGGACCGCGCCCGCCGGCTGGTGCACCTCTCCGACGGAACGCCTGTGTATTACGACCGGCTCGTTTTCGCCACCGGCGCCCGCCCCGTGGTGCCCAATCTGCGCGGACTCAACCCAGACCCGAAACTGCCTGTGCGACTGCCCGAGGGAGTCATCACCCTGCGTGACCTCAAGGATGCTGCCGCACTGCACCGCGCCGTGCTGGACGGCCGGCGTGTGGTGATCCTGGGCGGCGGGATCCTTGGCCTGGAGGCTGCACTGGCCGCGGCCGACGAAGGCGCCCGCGTCACGGTGGTCCACCACGGCCCCCACACACTGGGCCGCAGCATTGACGCCGACGCCGGCAAGGTGGTGGCCGCCGCCCTGCGCGCCCGCGGGATCAAGGTGGCCGCGGACGCACGGTCCACGGCGGTGCATTTTGACGGGACGGCGCCCCTCGGGGAAGTTGCGCTGGCAGCGGGGGACATTGTGCCCGCAGTGGCGGCGGCCAACGGGGTTGCAGTGCCGGGGGCAGGGAATGTGGCGCCTCCCGGGGATGTGGCGCCCGCAGTGGCGGCGGCTACGGAACCGTGGTTTTCGGCGCTGGAACTGGACGACGGCGGCACCGTGTCCGGGGACCTGCTGGTCCTCTCCTGCGGGGTCCGGCCGCGAACCGAGCTGGCGGCGGGGTCCGGGTTGCCCAGGCCGCGGCATCCTCGTGGACCACTCGCTGCAGGCACACCACGACCCCAATGTGTTCGCCATCGGCGACTGCGCGGAGGTCCGCTGCCTGGACAGTGCCTGCCTGGAGTGCAGGGACAGCGACGGGCCGCTGGGGCTGATCGGCCCCGGCTGGCGCCAGGCGGAGTGGCTCGCAGCATTCCTGGCCGGGCCGGGAAATCCGGCGCCGCCGCTGCCCGCAGAGCAGGCGCCGGTCATACTCCTGAAGGCGCGAGGCATTGACGTGGCCGCCGCCGGAAACGTGGCCGCAGGACCCTTCGACGAGCCACTCGATGAACTCCATGAACTCGGTGAACAGCCCTGCGGCAAGGCTGGTTCCGGCGGCCCGGCGCCGCTCCGCGTCAGCGTGTGGGCGGACCCGGGGCACGGAAAGTACGTGAAGATGGTCACCCGCGGCGGCGTGCTGGAAGGGTTTGTCAGCGTGGGAATGCCGCGGGCGGCCGCTGAACTCGTGCTGCTGTTCGAACGCGGCGCCGAACTCCCCGCCGACAGGTCCACCCTGCTTCGCCTGGATTCCGCCGGCATCCCCTTGGCCGCGGCAAACGATCCCTCAAGTACAGTGTGCCGCTGTGCCGGCGTCGACCGGCAGGCCATTGTGGCCGCCGCCGAGGGCGGATGTGGGACGGTGGCCGAGGTGTCGGCCCTGACGAGGGCCGGCACCGGCTGCGGCGGCTGCCACGGCGACGTCAGGTCGGTGATCGAAGCGCACTTCCAGGTGGCCCGCGCGTAATGCCCCCGCCTGCTGCAACCGGGCAGCTCGGGCACTGCGGCGACCGGACAAATCATCGGGAAGCGCGGTCAGCCCCGTGCCGCTGGCGCTTCGTTAGGGCGCAGCGGTTGCGGGCGCTTCGTTAGGGCGCAGCGGTTGCGGGCGCGGAGGCAAGCTTGGCCGCAACGGCCTTGGCCTGCTTTTGGATTGCGGCGCCGTAGCCACCGCTGAGCGCGGTGGTCTTGATCAAGGCCGCATCCGCGTCGCGTGATCCGGCCGCAGCCGCCTCAAGGGACGACAGCTCGGTCCTCAGCTGCGCCGGCAGCTTGGCGAAAGCGGTCTGGTGGTGGATGAGGCCGTACGCCACCATGTGGGCCCGGTCGCCGAACCCAGCCTTCGCCTGGATGTCGATGCGCAGTTCCCTCCGGAGAAGACGGACCTCCGGATGCTTGGCTTGATGCTTCCCCGCCGCTTTTGATGCCTGGGCAGCGGGTGCCGCGGAGCCGGATGCCTGCGCAGCGGGTGCCGCGGACTGGCTGGCGGTTGTCGACGGGAAGGTGCCCGTCGCGGAAGCCGCGGTCGCACCGAAGATCCCGGCTCCGATGAGCACCGCGCCGGCGGCTGCGGCCGCAGTGCGCTTGCGCCATCGCTTGCCGGACACCGCCCCCGTCGTTGACGTGTTTGGCCCGACTTCCATGATGGCCCTGTTCGTGATTGCCCTCTTCATGATTGCTCCTTGTCGATGCCGGGGACTGCTGGGCCTCGCCCTGTTTACCCGGGTTGGTGGTCATTCCACTCTGGTGGACCGGCATGCACCCCCGGTTCGGGGAATGTAAGCGCCAGGTAAAGAATGCGCGGCGCACCTCCCAAGCAGGTCTGCAGGGAGTTCAATGGAACCATGGAACAAGCGATCAATCCGACGCCGCCGCAGTCCCGCGGCCTGGTCTTGATTGTGGAGGACGACGGCGCGATCGCTGACGTCCAGCGCCTCTACTTGCGCCGCGCCGGCTTTGGAGTCCACGCCGAGGACACCGGTGAGGCAGGCCTTGAGATGATCCGCATCCAGAGGCCGGTGGCCATTGTGCTCGATGTCGGCCTGCCGGGCATTGACGGGATCGAATTCTGCCGCCGGCTGCGCGCCCGGGATGACTGGACCCCCATCATCTTTGTCACAGCCCGGGACGAGGAAGTGGACAAGATTCTGGGTTTGGAGCTGGGCGCAGATGACTACATGAGCAAACCTTTTTCCCCGCGTGAGCTGGTCTCCCGGGTGAAGGCGGTGCTCCGCCGCGGCCCGGCAGGCCCGCGCAGCGGGGTGCTTCGGGTCGGGTCCGTGGCACTGGATCCAGAGAACCGCACGGTTAGCGCGGAGGGCGTCCCCGTGGAACTGACGGCTCGGGAATTCGATGTCCTGGCCTATCTTTTGGCCACTCCCGGCCGCGTCTACAGCCGCGAACAGCTCCTCTCTGCGGTGTGGGGGCAGGCGAGCTACACCGCCGGGCGGGCCGTCGACGTCCAGATCGCCGCACTCCGGTCCAAGCTGGGCGCTGCCAGCCCGATCCAAACCCTGCGCGGCGTCGGCTACACCGCCCGCAGCCTTCCGCCCATGGATGGCCGCCATGAAGGGTAGTGACCCCGCACGCCCAGCCCGCATGACGGAACACCTCCACGCGGGCCCGACGGCGTGGCTTCACTCAGTGGGCGGCGGCATAACGCTGGTGACGGCCGCCGTCGCCGTCCTGGCGGTGCTGGTCACAGGCCTGGTTGCCTTTCCGCTCATCCAAGCGGCCACCGTGGACCAGGCCCGGCAGCAGCTCGCCCGGCAGGCGGACGCCTACGCAGCGGCCCCCGGGGCCTCGCGCGCCCTTGACGCCCGGGAGCGCTACCTGCTGGGGCCGGACACCTACAAGCTCTCCACCATCACCGCTTCCGGAACCGTCAAGGGAACCGCGGACCACCTTCTGGGGCCGGCCGAAATCGCACAGGTGCTCTCCGGGCAAAAGATCTCCCGGACACTGGCCACCAGCGAAGGGAAGCTGCTCGTGGAGGCCCGCACCCTGCAACGCGGCGGCGGCATTGTGCTGACCCGATCGCTGAAGGACGTCAATGCTGAATCCGCCCAGGTGCTTGAGCGTGCGCTTCTGGCCCTCGCCATCGGGCTGCTGATTGCGGTCCTGGCGGGCACCCTGCTGGCCCGGCGGCTCTCGCTGCCTCTGGTCCGAACGGCGGCGGCAGCGCGCCGGATCGCCGCCGGCGAGCGCACCATTGAGCTGGCCCCGTCAGGCATGACGGAAGTGCGGGCGATGGGCGAGGCGGTCAACACCTTGGATCGGGCCCTGATGGCCAGCGAGGGCCGCCAGCACGAATTCCTGCTGTCCGTCTCTCACGAGATCCGGACCCCGCTGACGGCGGTGCGGGGCTATGCGGAAGCCATGGTGGACGGGCTTGTCCGGCCCGAAGAGCTGGCCCGGGTGGGGCAGGTCCTGGCCGCCGAAACCGAACGGCTGGACGGGTTTGTCCGCGATCTGTTGGCGCTGGCGCGCCTGGAGGCGGATGATTTCGCCTTGGAGGTTGGGCCCGTTGATGTTGCAGGGCTCCTGGAACAGGTGCGGGAAGCCTGGCACGGTGCTGCCGTCCAGGCCGGCGTGCAACTGGACATCCGCCTGCCGGCAGGCGGCGGAAGCCTTGCTGTTGACACGGACGGGCAGCGGTTGCGGCAGATCATCGACGCCCTGGTGGGCAATGCGCTGCGGGTGACGCCGCCAGGAAAACCCCTGGTGATCGAGGCCAGGCTGGAATACTCCCAGGGCTCCCCGGAACCTGCGGAAGGATTGGGCGCGGGCAAGGCCACCGCCGGCCGGCCCGACGTCGTCGCTGTTGACGTGCGGGACTACGGTCCCGGACTGACCGCCCAGGACGCCGCGGTTGCGTTTGAACGGGGCGTCCTATTCCGCCGCTATGCCGGCCGGCGGCCGGTGGGCAGCGGGCTGGGACTCTCCATCGCCGCCCGGTTGGCGCAGCGGCTGGGACTGCGGCTCACGGTGGAGCCGGCAACCTCCGACGACGGCGGCGCCTGCTTTTGCATCCGGCTGCCGCGCAGCCCCAGCGGGCAATGAACGTCCGGCAGTGCAACTCCAGCAGTCTGGCTACATGTGGACGTGGAGGCGGCGGGCGGCCTCGGCGATGGACCCGGACAGCGACGGGTACACGGTGAACGTGTTGGCGATGTCGTCCACGTGCAGCTTCTGGGCCACGGCCAGCGCGATCGGGAAGATCAGCTCGCAGGCGCCGGCGCCGACCACGACGCCGCCGATGACGGTGCCGGAGCCCCTGCGCGCGATGATCTTGATGAAGCCGTCGTTGACGTTGCGCATCTTGGCGCGGGCGTTGGTCTGCAGGGACAGCTTCACCACGTCGCCCTGGTACTTGCCGGCTTCCAGCTCGGCCTCGGACACGCCCACGGAGGCGATCTCCGGGGAGGTGAAAATATTGGAGGACACTTGCGTGAGCTTGAGCGGGCTGACGCCGTCCCCGACCAGGTGCGCCACGGCGATGCGGCCCTGCATGGCGGCCACGGAGGCCAGCGCCAACACGCCGGTGCAGTCGCCGGCGGCGTAGACGTTGGGCGAACTGGTGCGGGAGACGCCGTCGACCTTGATGTGGCCGCTGGGGGTCAGCTCGACCCCGGCCGTCTCGAGGCCAATGTCCGTGGTGTTCGGAATGGAACCCACACAGACCAGGCAGTGCGTGCCGGTGACCTTGCTGCCGTCGCCCAGGGTGACCACGACGCCGTCGGCCGTGCGCTCGACTGCCTCGGCGCGGGAGCGGGACAGCACGCGCAGTCCGCGGCGCTCAAACACCTGCTCGAGCACGGCGGCGGCATCCGAGTCCTCACCGGGCAGCACCTGGTCGCGGCTGGAAATCAGGGTGACGTTGGAGCCCAGGCCGTTGAAGGCGGAGGCGAACTCGGCGCCGGTGACGCCGGACCCCACCACGATGAGTTCCTCGGGCAGTTCGTCGAGGTCGTAAATCTGGGTCCAGTTCAGGATGCGTTCGCCGTCGGGCCGGGCCGTGGCGAGCTCGCGCGGGTGGGCGCCAACGGAGATGAGGACGGCGTCGGCCTTGATGATTTCCTTGGTTTCGCCGCGGTCCACCTCGATGGTGCGCCCGTCCAGCATCCTGCCGGTGCCGATCACAATGCGCACGCCCAGCGCTTCCAGGCCCCGCCGGATGTCCGTGGACTGCTCCATGGCCAGCACCTTCACGCGCCCGTTGATCTGCTTCAGGTCCGCACGCAGGGCCGTCTTCAGGTCGCCGTCGTCGGCGTTGAAGCTCACGCCCAGCTCGGTGGAGTCGATGCTGCGGTTCATGGACTCGGCCGTGGCGATCAGGGTCTTGGAAGGCACGACGTCGGTCAGTACAGCGGCGCCGCCCAGGCCCAGACGCTCCACGATGGTTACCTGCGATCCCATGGCGGCTGCCACCATGGCGGCTTCGTAACCGCCGGGGCCGCCGCCGAGGATCGCAAGGCTGGGGACGGCAAAGGGCTTGGATGCTTCTTGATTGCTGGTCACAGTAGTTCATTCTCGCCTATCCGGGGACAGCCGCCAAGTTCTACAGCACACCGAACTGGGGCGGCCGGCACGTGGCGCGGGCCTGCGGCTTGCCGGTAGGTTGGTTCCGTGAACACCCAAGAGACTTCCCCCGAAAAAGACCCGACGCAGCTGGCCAGCGGGGCCGCCGCATACATTGCCCAGGCCACGGGCGTGGAACAGCATGAACTGGCGCTTGTGCTGGGCTCCGGCTGGGGTGAGGCGGCCGGTCTTATCGGCGAGGTGACCGCCTCTTTGAATGCCGCGGACGTGCCCGGCTTCTCCGCTCCCGCAGTGGCGGGCCATGTGGGCACTCTCACCTCGATACGCACCCCGGACGGCAAGAACGTGCTGGTGCTTGGCTCCCGCACTCACTTCTACGAGGGCAAGGGGGTGCGAGCCGTGGTCCACGGGGTGCGCACCGCAGCTGCCGCCGGTGCCAAGACCGTGGTGCTGACCAATGGCTGCGGCGGGCTCAACGGGGCCTGGACCCCGGGGACGCCGGTGCTGATCAGCGACCACATCAACCTCACCGCCACCTCGCCGCTGGAGGGCGCAACGTTCGTGGACCTGACAGACCTGTACTCGTCCCGGCTGCGCTCCGTGGCCCGCGAGGTGGACCCGTCGCTGGATGAGGGAGTGTACGCACAATTCACCGGCCCGCACTATGAGACGCCGGCAGAGGTGCAGTATGCCAAGCGGATCGGCGCCGACCTGGTGGGCATGTCCACCGCCCTGGAGGCCATTGCCGCCCGTGCCGCCGGCATGGAGGTATTCGGCATCTCGCTGGTGACGAACCTGGCCGCCGGCATCAGCCCCGTCCCGCTCAGCCACGCCGAGGTGATCGAGGCCGGCCAGGCCGCGGGACCGCGCATCTCCCGGCTGCTCGCGGACATCATCGCCAAGCTGTAGCGCCTGCGGTCGCCGTCCTGTTCTGCGCCGTCCCAGCTACGGACATGGCGCAGAACAGCGTCCTGCGCCGCGTTCAGCCCGAGCGCGGTGCAGAACGGATCATGGCCAGGGCCTGTCGGACCCACCGCAACATGACCTCAGGTTGGTAGAGCACCACGGCAGCCGGAATCCGCAGCCTCCACATGCCGCGCAGGACATACATGGTGTCCTTGCGCAGATCCTCGGCCCAGCCAGACTCCGTGTCATGGTATTCCTTGCCGTCCCCCTCGATGCCCAGGACACCGTCCACCAACAGGTCCAGGTGCCCCGCATCACGCACATACGCCTGGCCCTGGACATTAAGTCCGGCGTCCCTGAGACGGGACCTGCCCACGGTTTCCGTGATGGCCATGGACTGGGGATCGATCTTCTCGATGATGCCGCGGGCCCGCTTGTCACTCCTCCGCGAGAATTCCGTCCGGAGCTGGTCAATGGTGCACTTGTTCTTGACGACCGCCGATTCCAGGATGACGAGTGCCTCCAGGTCACTGCCGCAAGCCACACATTGGCGCAGCACCTCCAACAGGGTGGGTTCACCGGCCAGGCGGTGGACCGCACAACCGGGAATCGGCCGTCCGTGGGCAGCGGCCACGTGCATCTCCCGCGGTTCCTCCAACAGCCACAGGCCCAGCTCCCTGACCTTGCTCAGGCAGGTCCGCCGGGCCTGGTGCCTGGCCAGGTAAATGTCCCACTCAGACACGCCGGGCAACCCGTAGTGCCCCCTCGCCACGCGCATCACGCGGCCATCCTGGACAGCTGTCCGCAGTTGCCGCGTATTGATCCCAAGGGACAGCAGTTCTGACTGCCGCGCAACCGGTCCGAGCCGGGTGATGGCCGCCTCGACGGAAAGTTTGGGGGTTCTCCTGTATGAATTCATGACTCCATCGTTGCCAGGGTTGACCTGCTCCAGCACGCTCCATCCACCAAATGTGGACAAGACCGGAGGCCGTCCGCCCTGTGGAGGACGCTCATGGCCTGGGGCAGTCCCGTTAGGCGCAGCGGGCATCACGACGGCGGCGCCCGACAGTGCACTGCGCACCTCTCGTGGCGAGCGCAACGCAGAACGGAACGGCGCCGGATACCTCCCGCCGCGGCGCTGCCGCTAGATTAGTCTCGTGACCCATTCTTCGCAGACACGTTCCGAGTCCGCCGCAGCACTCGAAACCGCAGCCCTTTCCACCGCAGCCTCCCAGTGGGCCACCAACGATCCGGATCCCGCAACGGCCGCGGCATTACAGGAACTGGCGGCCCGGGCAGGCAACAGCCAGGAAGCGGCCGCCGAGCTCGAGGACAGCTTCGACGGCAACCTGCAGTTCGGCACGGCCGGTTTGCGCGCCGTCATGGGCCCGGGTCCGAACCGCATGAACCGGACAGTGGTGCGCCGCGCTGCCGCTGGGGTGGCCGCCCACCTGCTGGTTCTGGCGATGCCCGGGACTCAAGGCAACGCGGACGACGCCGGCTCCCCCTCCCAGCCGGACCCGGCCTCCCAGCCCGATACAGACGTGACCGGTCCCCAAGCGAACCAGCAGGCCGGCTACAGGCCCCGGGCGGTGGTCGGCTACGATGCCCGCCACAACTCGGCAATCTTTGCCGGGGAGACGGCGGCGATCTTCGCGGCGGCCGGCATAGAGACCTTCCTGCTGCCCGCGGCTCTGCCCACCCCCGTGCTGGCTTTTGCCGTCCGGCACCTGGACTGCGAGGCCGGTGTGATGGTCACCGCCAGCCACAACCCGTCCCGGGACAACGGCTACAAGGTCTACCTGGGGGGGCGTGCCGTGGCACCCGAGGCCCGCGGCGTGCAGATTGTGGCCCCGCACGATGCACAAATTGCCGCGCACATCGCCGCGGCCTCCACGACGCGGGAGGCCGGCGACACTTCCGCCATCCCGCTGGCCAAGGGGGGCTGGACGGTTGTGGGCGGCGAACTCCTCGCCAGCTACAAGTCGGCCGTGGCTGCCCTGGCGGATTCGGAAATGTTCCCCTCCCGCGAACTCCGCATCGTCCACACGTCCATGCACGGCGTCGGTCATGACACGGCCCTGGACGTGCTGCACAGGGCCGGATTCACCGACATCCATGCCGTCCCCGAGCAGTCCGCCCCCGACCCCGACTTCCCCACCGTCTCCTTCCCCAATCCGGAAGAGCCCGGGGCCATGGACCTGGCCTTCGCCCTGGCCCGCCAGGTGGGGGCCGACGTCGTGCTCGCCAACGACCCCGACGCCGACCGCGCCGCCGTCGGCGCCCTCGACCCGGCCACCGGCCAGTGGCGCAAGTTCCACGGCGACGAGGTGGGAGCCCTCCTTGGGGCCCACCTCGCATCCCGCGGCGGACGTGCCGAAACAAGTGCGACGCCGGACCCGGCCCAGGTGCCCGTCTTTGCCAACTCGATCGTCTCCAGCAGGCTGCTGGCCCGCATCGCCGCATCGGCCGGCTACCCGCATGTGCAGACTTTGACCGGTTTCAAGTGGATCTCGCGCGTGCCCGGCCTGACGTTTGGCTATGAGGAGGCGCTGGGGTACTGCGTGGCCCCCGAGGTGGTGCGCGACAAGGACGGCATGTCCGCCGGACTGCTCATCGCGGAGATGTCTGCCGCGCTCAAGGCCCAGGGCCGCACACTGTTTGACGTGCTGGATGACCTCGCCCTGGAGCACGGCCTGCATGCGAGCGACCAGATCAGCATCCGCGTGGAGGACCTTGCCGAGATTACCGCGATGATGGCCCGGCTGCGCGCCCGGCCGCCGGCGGCCTTCAACGGGTCAGTTGTCGTGGAATCCACCGACCTGTCCGTGGGGACCCCGGAGCTCCCCGCCACCGACGCGCTGCTCTACCTGACGGCAAATGACAGCAGGGTGATCGTGCGCCCCAGCGGCACGGAACCCAAACTCAAATGCTATTTGGAAGTCATTGTGCCCGTGGCGGCACGCGGGGAACTGGACGCCGCCCGCAGCGAAGCTGCCCGCGCGCTGGCCGGCGTTGCTGCGGACGTCCAGGCAGCCCTGGGGCTGTAGGCAGCCGGCCGGGCCGCCGCCGGGGCCGCAGATCTGAGAACCCGGAACCGGAACCGTAGATGTGGTAACCGCGATGCCGAGTCCCGGCAGCCCGCCCCGGGCCCCGGGCCGCCCGGGGCAATCACCGGCGGCAGGCGGCTGGCAGGCGCTAGGGTGAAACCATGTCTGGGACGGCAGAGCGCGCGGCAAGGGAAATACCGTGCGCCCGGCGTCCCGGAAATGAGGCAGGCTTCGAAGGCGGCATCTGCACGGCGCCGTCCATCCGTGACCCCGCATGAAAGGGACTGTTAGATGAGCCCGTACGCAAACGGCGAAACCGGCGCTGCCGTAGAAAAGGCCAGCGCCCCGGCACCGGACGACCCCCGCAAGCCCCGGAACCCCGGCAAGCTGCCGGCCAAGTCCTGGAAATACGTGACCAGGCGCGCTGTGGGCAAGTTCAGCTCCGACGGCTGCACGGACCTGGCAGCCGCACTGACGTATTACGGAATATTGTCCCTGTTTCCGGCCATTCTGGCGCTGGTGTCCATTCTCGGGCTGCTGGGACAGGCCGAACAAACCACCAAAGTGATGCTGGACCTGGTGCGCCAGCTGACGGACCAGCAAGTCATGGACACCATAAAGGGACCCGTAGAGCATTTGGCGTCCTCCTCCGCCGCCGGCTGGACGTTTGCGCTTGGACTGGTCACGGCCCTGTGGTCCGCCTCCGGCTACGTCGGAGCCTTCAGCCGGGCCATGAACCGCATTTACGGCACCGACGAGGGCCGCCCCGTCTGGAAGCTGCGCCCGGCCCTGCTGCTCGTGACCCTGGCCGCCGTGCTGATCGTCGCTGCCATTGCCCTGATGCTGGTGGTCTCGGGCCCGGTCGCCAGGGTCCTGGGCGACGCCCTGGGCGTGGGAGATGCCGCCGTCGCCACCTGGAACATCGCCAAGTGGCCCGTGGTCGCCATCCTGGCCATTGTGCTGATCGCCGTCCTGTACTATTTCACGCCCAATGTCAGGCAGCCCAGGTTCCGCTGGATCAGCGTCGGCGCGAGCGTTGCCCTCGTGGCCATGGTGGTGGCCTCCGTGGGGTTCGGCTTTTATGTCAGCAACTTCTCCAAGTACGACAAAACGTACGGGACCATTGCCGGCATGATCGTGCTGCTGCTGTGGATCTGGATCATGAACCTCATGCTGCTCCTCGGGGCCGAACTTGACGCCGAAGTCGAACGCGGCCGCCAGCTGCAGGCCGGCATCAAGGCGGAAGCGGAGTTGCAGCTGCCGCCCCGGGACACGGCTGCGAGCGCCAAGAAGCACGACAAGGAACTGCTGCTGGTGGCCGAAGGGAGGATGTTGCGCCGGCAGGCTTCCCCGAATCCCGGCCCGGACGCCGCCCAGGAAAAGCGTGTCCTGTGGTGGACCACGGGGGTCGGCGCCGCCGTCGTGCTTGCCGCGGTGCTGCGCCGCCGCCAGAAACGAAGTTGGTGAGCGAATAAGGGGGCGGCTGCGACCAGACCAGGTCCCTAGGACAGTCCTGCGGCGATTCCTTCCACCGCCTGCGTGAGTTCCGCCATGGATTTGGGGCCGCCGTGCCCCTCGTCCTCGACAATGACCAGCTGGCTGCCCTTCCACCGCTGATGAAGCTGCCACGCAGTGATCGCGGGGCCGCTGACGTCCCGGCGGCCGTGTATGAGGTGGCCGGGGATCCCTTCCAATTCATGGATCCGGGGCAGGATTTCCCGGCTGCCAGTGAGGAAGCTGTCGTTGGCCCAGTAGTGCGTCACGAGGAGCGCGAAGGTCATGCGCTGCGCTTCGTCCTCGAACATGGGCCCGGGCTGCCAGTAGGGGCTCATGGATATGTGCGTGGATTCCCACCGGTCCCAGGCTGCGGCCGCCACACGGGCTTCCTCCCTGTCGCTGCCGGCCAAGCGCCGGGCATAGGCCTCCACGATCCGCTCGCCCGGCCGCGCCGCGGCGGCCCCGGCAAACTCGGCCCAGGCCTCAGGGAAGATGCGGCCCACGCCCTCAGTAATCCAGTCCACGTAGTCGCGGTCCGTGGTTGTCACCGCGACCAGGGCGATCCCCAGCACGCGGTCAGGGTGCGCCAATGCGTAGGCGAGCGCGAGAGTGCTCCCCCACGAAACACCGGTGACGATCCACTTTTCGATACCCAGGTGCCTGCGCAGGGACTCAATGTCCTCAATCAGCGTCTGCGTGGTGTTATCCGCCAGATGTTCCAAGTCGTCCTGCGCCGTGGGGGTGCTTTGCCCGCACCCGCGCTGATCGATGCCGATGGTCCAGAACCGCGCCGCATCATGCTTTTTTCGGTACCCTCCCTTGCCCAGCGACCCGCCCGGACCGCCGTGCAGGTAGAGCACCGGCACACCCTCAGGATTTCCCGTCGCTTCCCAATGGATCCTTGCCCTGGGGACTTCCACCCAACCGCTGCGCATGTTTAACGGTTCTTCAGTCATGCCCCAACGATATGGCAGCTGGCCGGCATCGTTTTCTCAGCCCTTGATTTTCGTCACGGCGCTCCCCTTGTGCATGGCCAAGTGGTCCATTTTTTTTATTGCCCTCTATTCAGTTCTGTAAATCGGCGGGCGCGGCCCTCATGGTCGGCGTCCCTGGTGTGGACTTTCTTAACGGTGCACGGAGCCGGTGCCCGTGGCTCGCCTGCGTTTAAGAGTGGGTGAAGTGATGAAGCGCCGGCGGCTGTCCAATCCCGGCTCCGGCGCGCTGGCCGCCAAGAAGGTTGGCGGATTGCCGGTCGATGTAAGCCGGGATGCTCGAATCAACTCTTTCCTGCTCGCCCGCGCACACCGCATCTCTCAGCTCCGTGAGTGTGCAGTGGACCAACGCTTCAGCTGCTTCGGGCTTCAGCCCCCAGGAAACTCCCTCGGCCACCAGGTCGGTTAGCCGTAGGTCCGGCTGGGAGGCCAGTCCGTTGATCCGCAGGGCCATGTTCTGCTGTCCGCCGGTGGCCATGGCATGGGTTGAAACGTCGTAGAGCGGGGCCAGCGCGACTCGTCCGTTTGAGTAGTGCACGATGGAAAAATTCTTTGCATGGGCGTCTGTGTTTCCGATGGCCGCATTGAATGTGACGAATGCCAACAACCGCTCCAAGTCCCCTGGTGCGGATGAGATGGCCTGCCGCGTCCGGCTCACGAGGCCTGCCACCGCATGGAGATTCGCCCGTGTATCGACGGCCTCGAATTTTGCATCGCTGTTCCAGCGCAGCGACAGGGCCTGGGCAGCATCTTCCTGATGGATGCGGTCGACTTTGTTGCCGTGAATCTCTCGGTCATAACGTTCAATGACGAGAACCAGCCGGTCGCCGAAACGTTGAAGATGGCTGTCGAAAGTCGTCAGCCCCAGCGTTCGACCCAGCGAAAGACCATAGGCCTCCCTCTCGGCTGACTGCTCTTATTCCCTCGGCACCGGCTTGAGAATGTGGGTGGAAGCCGCACTGCCTGTGGCCATGCACCACTTTCCGTTGATGCGTGCCAAAGTGGTTTTTGGCTGGTAGCCGGCCAGCGACCCGCCGCCTCCCACGGACCCCATCACGTATTCGTACGTCCTATCCAGCCGCGCGAGGATCTCGCCGTCACTGACGGGTGCATAGCCGCCGTGACTCGCGTTTACCAAGTGCCCCACCTGGACGGCTCCGGCGACGTCAAGGCCGGCGAATTCGATCAGGGCATACACGTCATCAGTGGCTGCGCCGGCCTGTTTTGCCAGGTTGTGCAGTCCCCGGCCTTCAGGAAGGAGCCCACCGAAAAAGTTGGTTGCTGCCTCCACACTGGACGGACGGGAGGCAAGGGGAAGGCTGCGGGAGAGGACGGGTGAGCCAACGGGCGAACCTGGCGCTGCCCTGTTCTGACGAATGGAAGCGAACCCCCGCAGGACTGATGCGTTCCAGATGACCGACAACGGTGCCGTATAGATGGACCGGCAGCAGCGCGCTCACTCCTGAACTTCCCGGTAGATGAGCTCCACACCCAGCTGGTCGAGGACTGAGAGCAGTTTCGCGTTCAGGACCTTGGGTTTCCCAGTCTCCAGCTCCGAAAGATAGCGCTGGCTGACCCCAAGCCGGGTGGCCAGTTCAGCCTGGGTGAGCTGATGCCGCGTGCGGACACCATGAACCATCAGCCCCAGGTCCTGCGTAGTCCTCATGACGCCTTGCACAACTGCTCCTTATTACGTCCCGGTAATAATTCCCATCCTATCCGGAAAAAGTAATAATGGTCCACTAATTACGAGTTCGTAATCAAATTAGGCGCTGCAGTCCTCACAGCCGACCGAGGTCCGCGACGGGCCAGTATGCTCATTAACGGGCCTCAGGACAGCAACGAAGCAACTTTCCTTCGAATTTTGGCTCAACTTTTGGCTCAACGGAGCCCATGCAGCGGCGCTTGCCTCGAATGGACCCGGTGGCGGCGCCGGATTTCCATCATCCCTTGATTTTCGTCAGGGCGCTGCCCTTGTGCATGGCCACGTGGTCCGTTTTGCTGCTCTTGATCTCGTACTGCGGATCCTCGGGCGTACACCGTCGGGTGTGGCCCTTGTAGTCGACGTCCCCGGTGTGGACCTTGGTGATGGTCCCCTGGACATGCCCGGCCTCGGAATTCCATGTGACGTGGTCGCCCACCGCAAATTTATGTGCCATGGATGCGATTCTGCCCGTTCGCGGCAGCCCGGGCAAGTGCAGCCGGGCCTCCGCCCACTGGACACTAGTGGCTGAAATGGGTGCCGAAAACAGCCACAAGTGCCCAGTCACCTCGCCCTTACAGCGCCACCTCGACGGCACCGTCCACCACACGCACCTGGTACGTGCCCAAATGCAGTTCGGGGTTCCCGAAACACTCGCCCGTGGCCAAGCTGTAGACCTCCTTGTGGAGGGGTGAGGCGATGGTGTGGGTGTTCCCCCTCGAGCCGACAATGCCGCGTGCCATGACATTGGCACGGGTGGCGGGATCCGCGTGGGAGACGGCAAAGACACTGCGCTCCCCCACCCGGAAAAGCGCCACCTGGCGGCCGCCGACAAGGGCCGCCTCACCCCAGGAATCGTCCAGTTCGGCGACCCGGCAGACCCGGTGCCATGTGGCACCGCCGTGCGGGGCGGGGACCCCGTGCGGGAGCGGAGTCCCATGCAGGGCCGGTGCGAATCGGGCAGCGTCGCGGTGCGGTGCAGACTGCGTTTCCATGAGGGTATCCATGCCGCTTCTTCCTTAATCTACGGGGTACGTGTGCGGGGTATATACCGGGTTCGATCCGATGGGAAAAACACTATTGGCGGCGTGTTTCCCGCACCCTCCCCGAAGATGACAAGCACGTAAACCTTCCCTCACCGGCCGGCCCCTGCCGTCCGTTAGGTGAAAGTTAACGCGAGGAAACATATCCGAAACGGCGGGGCAACGCCGGCTCCCTAGTCTTGAACCACACCTTGGCCGCAGCACCCAGCACCGGACGCACCCAGCAACCGCAGCAGCACCAGACCGCACTCCGCACCAGCACCAGCACCGGGCCAACCCAAGCGAAAGGCGCCAGCCATGAATCAGGGAACAACCGAGGAAGCAGCGCCGGCCCGCCAGGTCGTGGTGGTGGGCGGTGGTCCAGCCGCCCACCGCTTCGCCGAGGCCATGCACGCCCGCGGAATGAACGGCTGGAACGTCACGGTCCTCGCTGAGGAGGCCCACACTCCCTACGACCGTGTGGACCTGGGCAAGGCCCTGACCGAGACGGAAACCGATCTTTCCCTCGGCGACTCCGCGCTCTGGGACCACCCCGCCATCACACTGGCCACCGGCGCCCGCGCCGTCACCATCGACCCCGCCGCCCGGACGGTCACCACAAGGTCGAGGGACGGCGTGGAAGCCAGCCACCGCTACGACGAGCTGGTCCTGGCCACCGGCTCCGACGCGGCCAGGCCGGCCATCCCCGGCGCCGAACACACCCACGTCTACCGCACCCTTGACGACGTCTGGGCCCTGAACCGCGAGGCGGCCCGCCTGCAACAAGTGCTGGGCCGCCAGGTCAGGGCCGCAGTGCTGGGCGGCGGCCTGCTCGGCCTGGAAGCGGCGGCCGGGCTCATGAAACTCGGCGCGGACGCCACCGTCATCAACGGCGGCGGCTGGCTCATGAACGCGCAGCTGGATGAGGGCGCCGGCCAGGCGCTGGGCCGCCTGGTCGCCGCCAAGGGAATCTCCGCCGCCACCGGCGCCTACCCCTCCGCCATTGAAACGCACGACGCCGGCCAGGTCACCGGGGTGGTCCTGGCCGGTGGCGCCGTGGTCGCCGCCGACCTGGTGGTGGCCGCCATCGGCGTGCGGCCCCGCGACGAGCTGGCCAGGGACGCGGACGGCAACGCCGCCCACGGCCTGACGCTGGGACCTCGCGGCGGCGTCCAAATCACTGAAGGCTGCGCCACCGCCGTTCCCGGCATCTGGGCCATCGGCGAGGTGGCCAACTTTGACGGCATGTGCCTGGGCCTGGTGGCGCCGGCCAACACCATGGCGGAAATTGTGGCCGACCGCCTGCACGGAGGGACCGCCACGTTCCCCGGGTTCGACACGGCCACCAAGCTCAAGCTCTCCGGGGTGGACGTGGCCAGCTTTGGCGACGCCTTTGCCCGCACGGAGGACAGCCTGGAGGTGGTCTATGCCGATCCCGCCCGCGGCATTTACCAAAAGATCGTCACCAGCGCCGACGCCAAAACCCTGCTGGGCGGCATTTTTGTCGGCGACGCCACCCCGTACACCAGCCTGCGCCCGTTGCTGGGCCGGGAACTGCCGGCCGGGCCCGGCGCGTTCCTGTCGGCAGCAGGCGGAGGGGACGCACCCGCCGTCGAACTTCCCGACGACGCCATCCTGTGCTCGTGCAACAACGTCTCCGCCGGCAGCATCCGCGACGCCGTCAACGGCTGCGGCAGCTGCGAGGGCGCCGACCCCGTCCGGGACCTGCCGGACCTTTCGGCGTGCACCCGGGCCGGCACCCAGTGCGGTTCCTGCGTGCCCCTGCTGAAGAAGCTCATGGAGGGCGAGCTGGCCAAGTCTGGCATCGCCGTGTCAAAGGCGTTGTGCGAACACTTCGGGATGTCCCGCGCGGAGCTCTTTGAGGCCGTCAGCGCCCTGGAACTGACCAGTTTTCCGGACATCCTGGCCCGCTTTGGCGTCGATGAAACCGCCCGGGCCGGGCACGGCTGCGACATCTGCAAGCCCACCGTGGCCTCCATTCTGGCCAGCCAGCACAGCGAATACGTGCTCGACGCTGGCCGGGGCACCCTCCAGGACACCAACGACCGCGCCCTGGCCAACATGCAAAAGGATGGCAGCTACTCGGTGGTTCCGCGCATCCCCGGCGGGGAGATCACCCCCGCCAAGCTGGCCGTGATTGCCGCGGTGGCCCAGGAGTTCGGCCTGTACACCAAGATCACCGGCGGGCAGCGCATCGACCTTTTCGGCGCCCGCCTTGAGCAGCTGCCGGCGATCTGGAAGATCCTCATCGACGCCGGCATGGAGTCCGGCCAGGCCTACGGGAAATCCCTGCGCACCGTGAAGTCCTGCGTCGGCTCCACCTGGTGCCGCTTTGGCGTGCAGGACTCGGTGGCCATGGCCATCCAACTGGAACTGCGGTACCGCGGCCTGCGCAGCCCGCACAAAATCAAGCTCGGTGTCTCCGGCTGCGCCCGGGAATGCGCCGAGGCACGCGGCAAGGACGTAGGCGTCATCGCCACCGCCGACGGCTGGAACCTGTACGTGGGCGGCAACGGCGGCGCCACCCCGGCCCACGCGCAGCTGCTCGCCAAGGACCTCGACGACGCCACGCTCATCAGCTACATCGACCGCTACCTGATGTACTACATCCGCACCGCCGACCGCCTGCAGCGCACGGCCCGCTGGCAGGAGGAGCTCGACGGCGGCCTGGCGCACGTGGCGGACGTGGTGGTCAACGACTCGCTGGGCATCGCGGCGGACCTGGAAGCCGCCATGGCCCTGCATGTGGAGCACTACGAGGACGAATGGGCCGCCACCCTGGCCGATCCCGAACGGCTACGGCGCTTCCGCTCCTTCGTCAACGCCCCGGAGGCGGCCGATGACTCGATCGAGTTTGTGCCAGAACGCGGGCAGATCCGCCCGGCCACGGAGGCCGAGAAGGCAGCGGCGATGGAGGCAGCTGCCGGTGAGGCGGGGGTTGGGAACGCTGCGGCCGGATCGCGGGGCCCGGTGCTGGTGGCCACCCACATCCCCGTCCGCGGCGCAGATCCCCACCGGAACTAGGCGCCATCCCCGTTCCCCGCACCCCAGTCCCCCATCCGCTGAATCGATATCGCAGATCTCGGGCAGCCTCCACCGGTCCGGCTGGCGCCCACTTTTCACATTTTCCCGCCAGTACCCAAACCAGCAAAGACAGGCACACCATGTTGACCCGCACCCGCACCCCGAAGACCGGCCGGATCACGCTCGTGGGCGGCGGCCCCGGCCCCGCCGACCTGCTCACCCTGAGGGCCGCCAGGGCACTCGCCGCGGCGGACCTGGTCTATTTTGACCGGCTCGGTCCCACCCGCGACCTGGCGGAGTTGGCGCCGCACGCCTCCTTCGTTGACGTGGGAAAGACTCCGGGGCGTCACTTGGTGCCGCAGGATGACATCCAGCGGCGGATGGTCGAGGCGGCCCGCACCGGGCTGCACGTGGTCAGGCTCAAGGGCGGGGACCCGTTTGTTTTTGGCCGCGGAGGGGAGGAAGTGGCGGCAGCCGTCGCGGCCGGCATCCCGGTCACGGTGGTCCCGGGCATCTCCAGTGCCGTGGCCGTCCCCGGTGCCGCCGGCATCCCGGTGACGCACCGCAACGTGAGCCACCTGTTCACGGTGGTGTCCGGCCACGCACCCCTGGAGCCGCACGAATACCGGCACCTGGCCGGCCTGGGCGGGACCATTGTGGTGCTCATGGGCATCGGCACCCTGCCCCAGCTCGTGGCCGGGCTGCGCCTGGCGGGACTGGCCAATGTTACGCCGGTGGCCGTCGTCGAACGCGGTTTCAGTCACACACAGCGCACCACCACTGCCACGCTCGGTAGCATTGTCAACGCGGCCTCCAAGTGCCGCAACCCCGCGGTCATCGTCATTGGGGACGTGGTGGCCCTGGCGGGCGGCGCCGAGCTGCCGGTGGCCGATTTCCTTTCCGGCCGTCTTCCCCACACCGCACGCCAGCCAGCTTGAAGGAGCCCATGAGCGAATCGCCAGAGCACGCCCAGTCCCGGCCGTTGCAGGGATTCCGGATCGGGGTGACCGCGCACCGGCGTGCCGGGGACCTCATCGATGCCTTGGAACGGCGCGGCGCCCGGGTGCTCCACGCACCCGCACTGAAGATTGCCCCGGTGGAAAGCGACGAGGTCCTGCTCGCCGAAATCGCCGCGGTCATTGCGGCGGCGCCGGACGTTGTCATGGTGACCACGGCCTACGGGATGCGGCGCTGGTGCGAGGCCGCGGACGCCGCAGGGCTCGGTGAGGAACTCCTGGCGGTCCTGGGCCGGGCGGATATTTATGTGCGCGGGCCCAAGGCGCGCGGCGCCGTGCGGGCCGCCGGGCTGGACGATGCCGGCATCAGCTCCGACGAGACCACGGCCGCCCTGACCGGGCTGGTCATTGACACCGGCATAGCGGGCAAGGTAGTGGCCGTGCAGGTCCACGGCTACACGGACGTCGCTGCGCTCGCGCGGCTGCGCGCCGCGGGTGCCCAGGTACTGACGGTCACCCCGTACCGCTGGGTCAATGCCGAGGACGGGGACCGCCTGTCCCAGCTGATCGACGCCGTGGCCAACCGGGAGCTGGACGTCCTCACCTTCACCAGCGCGCCCGCCGTCGACGCCGTCCTGAGCGCCGCCGCCCAGACGGGCCGGGCAGGGGCGTTCCTCGCCGCCCTGCGCGGCGGTGCGGAAGGCATCCTGCACGGGGGCCCGGGCGGCACCCCGTGCACCGGCGGGACAGCCGCTGTGGCCAGTGCCGCCGTCGGGCCCGTCACGGCTGCGCCGCTGCTGGCCGCGGGCATCACGCCCCTGGTACCGGAGCGGTTCCGCATGGGCGCGCTGATCCGGCTGGTCTGCGAGCATCTGGAGGCGGCCGGCGCACTGCGCATGGAAAGTTCGGGTCAGCTGCTGGAAGTGCGCGGGCAGGCGCTGCTCATCAACAAGGTTCCGGTGCCGCTGGCCCCGGCGCCGCTGCAGCTCCTCAAGGCACTCATCAGCGCCGGCGGGTCCGTGCGTTCGCAGGGCGAACTGGCCGCCGAGCTGGGCGTGGGCGAGGCGGAGCATGCACTGCACATGACCATGAGCCGGCTGCGGGCCTCGCTGCCGGACCCGGGCGTCGTGGAGACAGTGGTTAAGCGCGGCTACCGGATCCGGCGGTAGCCCGTCCCGGCGAGTGTGACGGGCTCGCCCGCGGGCCCGGCCAGCACCCGGGGCCCCTTCCACATGGCCCGGCCACGGCCACCTTCGCGCTGGGAACGGGCGCGCATGTGAAGTCGCTCCTGGCCGTGGGGCTCAAGCGCCTGGTCCTGGTTGCCGCAGCCACCGTCTGGGTGGCCTGCCTCGCACTGGCGGGCATGCTGATGTTCCCCTGGCGCTTGTGACACCATTAGCTAACGCACGCTCCACACTGGAACCACACAGGAAGGCCACTCCAATGACGCCGAACGCCACATCCACACCCCAGGATGCCGACTCCGGGCTTGCCGGCTACATCGACCACACGCTTCTCAAGCCCGAAGCCTCCGAGGCCGACGTCCTGCGCCTGTGCAAGGAGGCTGCCGAACATCACTTCAAGTCCGTCTGCGTAAATCCCGTGTGGGTGAAGACCGCCAACCGGGCGCTGCTGGGCACCGGCGTGCTGACCTGCGCCGTCATCGGCTTCCCGCTCGGCGCCAACAACACCGACGTCAAGGTCTTTGAGGCCCGCGGCGCCACGATGGACGGTGCCGACGAGGTGGACATGGTGATCAACATCGCCGCCGCCCGCGCCCTGGACAAGGATGCGCTGGTTTCGGACATCTCCGCCGTCGCCGAGGTGGTTCACGGCGAGGACTCCCTCCTGAAGGTCATCATTGAAACGTCCCTGCTCAGCGACGCTGAAAAGGTCCTGGCCTGCCAGGCGGCCGTGGAGGCCGGTGCCGACTACGTCAAGACCTCCACCGGCTTCAACGGCGGCGGTGCCACGGCGGCCGACGTTGCCCTGATGCGCCAGACGGTGGGCCCCGACATTGGCGTGAAGGCCTCCGGCGGTGTCCGCACCTTGGAAAAGGCCCGGGAGATGATCGCCGCCGGGGCCACCCGCATCGGCACCAGCTCCGGCATTGCCATTGTCACCGGCGCCGCAGGCACGGAAGCATACTAAAACGTACTAAGATCGTGGGTAGATCAGAGCGCCGGAGCACCGGTGCAGCCACCCAGATCCCCGTTTGGGGTTAGGAGGACCCGTGTCCAGCAATGCCAAGTTCCGTTCCGAGAACAATCTGGTGCAGTCCATCATCTTGTTTGTGATTTTCTTTGGCCTGTTCCTGGGCGGCATTTTTGCCATGTCCTTCTGGAGCCTGGAAAGCCCCGAGCACGCCTTCATCCCGGGCGGCATCGCCTTCCTGTGCGTGTTCCTGTCCCTGGCGATCCCGATGACGTGGATCGGCCGCTCCAACTCCGCCGGAGAGTAGCCGCAAGGAACTAGCCCGCCATAGTGGCTGGAAATCCGCGATTTAGCGGTGTTTTTCAGCCACAATTGCGGGCTTGTTTCCGTTTAACGCCCATGCGCCGGACCCACGCCGGGTATGGCGCCAGTGGACAAGCTGTGCCAAACCCGGATCCAGTCCAGCGCATGGAAAAAGCGCATGACGCTGATCGGGCCACTTTTCCATGAACGACGCCGGTTACCTCCCCCAGAGGTGCGGTGCGGGACGCCGCGCTCCGGGAAGGCCGTTGTTTTCACGCCATGCGTGGATCCAGTCAGGGAGCACCAGATCCGCCGGCGGTGCCCCGAACTCCTCGATGATGCGTTCGATGCTGACAGGTCCGTCGGCTGAGAGCAGGCGCGTGGCAATGTACGCCCGGGCATGGATTTCACCGTCGGCCACCATTCGCTGTTCAAAGTAGATGGCTTTCGCGTCCAATCCGATGATCCGGGACTCAATGGTGAAGCGCTGCCACAGCTTCACGGACTTCCTAAACGCTATGGTCTCGGCGCTGACCACCGGGTTCCACTTCAGTTCCTGCATGCGCGCCCAGATGCCGCTGCGCTTCATCAGGTCGAAGCGGCCCAGGTCCATGAGCGAAAAATACATGCCGTTGTTGATGTGCAGGGCCACGTCGATGTCGGTGGGCCAGGCACGTGTGTGCCAGGAGGAGACGTCCCACATGGAGAGCCGGCCGCGGCGCCCCGAGAGAAACAGGTGGAAGAGGGTTCGAATCAGCAGGTGCATGTCCCTATGTTACCCGTGAGTAATATCATTTCGCTCGTTGCGGTTCGAGACCATGACATCCACCGGCGCGCTGAGCCGTCGTCGCCTCGAAGCGGGCGCAGCACCGGGGCACCGGTCGCAGCACCGGCGCCCACAGCTGTCCTCCCGGGCGCCGGAGCCGGGCAATGCGGATGGGCAAGTGCGGATCATGGGCTGTTTTCCGGCTCCGGGGGCTGCCACCGTGCCCGGGACGGGTCCAAACGCCCAAGGGCATGGCCAGCGCCTCGCCGCAGGGGCCGTTCGAACCGTTCAAAAGACAGCACATGCGGGTGCTGCCCCCGGCTGCCCATTGAAAAGACAGCACATGCGGGTCATGGGGCCTGTGACCCGCAGGTACTGTCTTTTCAATCCACAGATGCGCCCAACACCCGCAGGTGCTGTCTTTTCAATCCCTCCAGCCGTCCCCTGCCGGAATTTTCAACTTGCGCCTGTCATTCCGGAACCCTGCGCAGCGTCGGAAGTGGCGCACCGTTGCATGCCACGCGTGCGCGGGCTGCCGAAATGGGCCGGGCCCGGCGATAGCCCGCCGGCGGCGTGCCATGCTGACGACGGCGGGTGAAATTTCATACGCCCCCGCCAGCCTGGCACGCCGTCGGCGCCTAGCCGCTACAGCTACGCCGACGCAGGAGCCGGCTCGAAGAGCGCCTCCAGCACGCCCGCGGCCCACGTGAGCACCTCGGCGTCGGCCAGGTCGCGGCCGCCGATCCGCGCCGTCTTCGGTTTGGGGATCAGGACGGCAGAAAGGGCAGGCTTCACCATGGCGCCCGGGTACATGCGGTTCAGGCGCATGACCTTGGACTCGGGCAGGTCCGCCGGGGCGAACTTGATGAAGTTGCCCTGCAGCGCGACGTCGGACAGCCCGGCGGCGCGGGCCTGGACCTTGAACCGCGCCACGGCAATGAGGTTCGCGGCGGCCGGCGGCAGCTCGCCGTAGCGGTCCACCAGCTCGGCCACGACGTCCTCGATCTCCGCCAGCGTCACGGCGGCGGCCAGCTTCCGGTAGGCCTCCAGGCGCAGCCGCTCCCCCGGCACGTAGTCGTGCGGCAGGTGCGCGTTGACGGGCAGCTCAATCTTCATCTCGGCGGCGCGCTCCTCGCCGTCGCCACGGTATTCGGCCACGGCCTCACCCACCAGGCGGATGTACAGGTCGAAGCCCACGCCCTGAATGTGGCCGGACTGCTCGCCGCCCAGCAGGTTGCCGGCACCGCGGATCTCCAGGTCCTTCATGGCCAGTGCCATGCCGGCGCCGAGCTCGTTGTGGGCGGCCACGGCCTTGAGCCGTTCCAGCGCCACCTCGCCCAGCGGCTTGTCCGCCGGGTACAGGAAGTACGCGTAGGCCCGTTCGCGGCCGCGGCCCACCCGCCCGCGCAGCTGGTGAAGCTGGGACAGGCCGTAATTGTTGGCCTGCTCCACGATCAAAGTGTTGGCGTTGGAGATGTCCAGCCCGGTCTCGATGATGGTGGTGCACACCAGCACGTCAAAGCGCTTTTCCCAGAAGTCCACAATGATCTGTTCCAGCCGGGACTCGCTCATCTGCCCGTGGGCAACGGCCACGCGGGCATCCGGCACCAACTGCTGGATGTGCGCGGCCGTCCGGTCAATGGATTTAACCCGGTTGTGCACATAAAACACCTGGCCCTCGCGCATCAGCTCCCGGCGGATGGCGGCGGCCACCTGCTTGTCGGTATACCCGCCCACGTAGGTCAGGACGGGGTGGCGCTCCTCGGGCGGGGTGGCCAGGGTGGAGGTTTCGCGGATGCCCGTCATGGACATCTCCAGCGTGCGCGGGATGGGCGTGGCACTCATGGCCAGCACGTCGACGTTGGTGCGCATCTTCTTCAGCGCCTCCTTGTGCTCCACGCCAAAGCGCTGTTCCTCGTCGACAATCACCAGGCCCAGGTCCTTGAACGCAAAGTCCTTGGAGAGCAGCCGGTGCGTGCCGATGACGACGTCCACGGACCCCGTGCGCACGCCCTCGACGATCTCCTTCGCCTCCTTGCCGGTCTGGAAGCGGGACAGCGGCTGGACGCGGATCGGAAACCCGGAGAAGCGTTCATTGAACGTCTCGTAGTGCTGCTGCGCCAGCAGCGTGGTGGGCACCAGGACCGCCACCTGCTTGCCGTCCTGCACGGCCTTGAACGCGGCCCGCACCGCAATTTCGGTCTTGCCGTAGCCCACGTCGCCGGAGATCAGCCGGTCCATGGGCACTTCCTTTTCCATGTCCGCCTTGACCTCGTTGATGGCCACCAGCTGGTCCGGGGTCTCCACGTACGGGAACGCCTCTTCCAGTTCGGCCTGCCACGGGGTGTCCGGGCCAAAGGCGTGACCGCGGCTTGCCATGCGCGCGGAATACAGCCGGATGAGCTCGCCGGCAATCTCCTTGACCGCCTTGCGCGCCCTGCCCTTGGTCGCCGCCCAGTCCGAGCCGCCCATCTTGGACAGCGCCGGCGCGTCCCCGCCCACATACGCCGTCACCTGGTCCAGCTGGTCGGTGGGCACAAACAGCTTGTCGCCGGGCGCGCCGCGCTTGGACGGCGCGTATTCGAGCACCAGGTATTCGCGCAGCCCCACGGCACCGCCGGCACCGGCCCCCGCCACCTTCCGCTGGATCAGCTCCACAAACCTGCCCACGCCGTGCTGTTCGTGCACCACGTAGTCGCCGGCGTGCAGCTGGAGGGGGTCGACGGCGTTCCGCCGCTTGGAGGGCAACTTCCGCATGTCCCGGGTCGAGACGGCGGACGCGCGCCCGAGCAGGTCCGCCTCCGTCAGCAGCCCCAGCTTCAGGGAGTCAAACACAAAGCCGCGGCCCACATCCGCCGTGGTCACCTCGATGATCCCCGGCACGGGTTCCTTGTCCAGGGATGCCACGCGCGACGCCGGGATGTTGGCTTCGTGGAACAGCTCGGCCAGGCGCTGGGCGGGTCCGGGACCCTCGGTGGCCACCACCACGCGCCACTGGTCCTTCACCCGCGAGCCAATGAACTCCATCATTTCCGCCACGTCGCCGCGGTAGCCGCGCGGTTCCCGGGCCTGGAGGTTGACAACGTCAATGTCCGGCAGCAGTTCCTCGTCCTGGGCCAGGGAGCTGATGGACCACCAGCTCACGCCGTGGGCCAGCGCGGCTTCCCGGGTTTCGGTCAGCGACTTGAACGAAGCGGCGGCGAGGTCGATTCCGCCCGGGACAGCGTTCTGTGAGGCCAAATCCAGGGGTGCTGTGCCGCCGTCGGACGCGGTGGACCAGGCGGCCTCCAGAAATTCCTCGTTGGTGGATTCCAGGTCGTGGGCGCGGGCGCGGACCTTCTCCGGTTCGAGCACCACGGCCACGGAGCCGGCGGGGAACAGCGAGGTCAGGGCCACCATGCCGTCCACCAGCGCCGGCGCCAGGGACTCCATGCCTTCCACGGCAATGCCGCCGGCAATTTTTTCCAGCATCCCGGCCGCGGCCGGCATCGTATCCTTGAGCTTGGCGGCACGGCCCATGACGGTGGGCGTGATGAGAATTTCCCGGCACGGCGGCGCATACAGCCCGGTGGGCTGGGTGATCTCGCCCTTCACCGAAGTCAACGAGCGCTGGTCGGCCACGGAGAACCAACGCATGGCCTCCACCTCGTCGCCAAAGAACTCGATCCGCAGGGGATGGTTTTCGGTGGGCGGGAACACGTCCAGGATGCCGCCGCGGACGGCAAATTCGCCGCGGTGCGTCACCATGTCAACGCGGGCGTAGGCGGCGTCGGCCAGTCGCTTGACGAGGTCGGTGAACGGCACCTCGTCCCCCACCTCCAGGCGCACCGGCACCAGCTCGCCCAGGCCGGCCACAATCGGCTGCACCACCGCCCGGATGGGTGCGACGACAACGCGAAGGTGGTCCCCGGCGTCGTACTCGGGGTGGGCCAGGCGGCGCAGTACGGCCAGGCGCCGGCCCACGGTGTCCGAGCGCGGGGACAGGCGCT
Organism: Arthrobacter livingstonensis; assembly: GCF_003219815.1. Classification (GTDB taxonomy): domain Bacteria; phylum Actinomycetota; class Actinomycetes; order Actinomycetales; family Micrococcaceae; genus Specibacter; species Specibacter livingstonensis. Next base: position 34,541 of record NZ_QJVD01000020.1, on the reverse strand, counting down.
CGTGCGGCAGGGTCTCCCAGCTGGGGAACTCGGCCACGGCGCCCTCCGGCAGGAAGGAGCGCAGCGCGGCCACGGTGTCCTCGGCCTCACGGCCCGTGGCGGTGACGGCCAGCACGACGCCGGGCCCGTCGCCAAGTGCCTTGGCTGCGGCCAGTCCGTCCGCCACCTCGGCCAGGAGGACCGGGCGCAGGCCCGAGGGCGCGCTGAACTGGAGGTCGGAGCTGCGCTGTGCATGGTCCGCGGCCGCGTACGCGCGCACCCGGGCAAACAGCGGATCCTGGGCCAGGGCGGTGCGCAGACCATTAAGACTCATGGGCGGATTTTCTCCTTGGAACGGTGCAGGAACGGGTGGGGCAGCAACACGGGAGCAACACGAAAGCCCGGAATTCACAAGTGAACGCCGGGGACGTCTCCAGCTTACTCCCGCAGGGCGCCGCCAAGGTATCCTGAGGGCTGCCCCAACCCCATCCCCTCGGAGGAACCATGGCGCTCACCGCCTCAACCACTTTGTCAGCCACCGCACAGCGTGTCACGGATGTTTTTGCCGACGAGGAGTTCGTCAAGCACGTGAGCTTCACGGTGGGCGGGGAGCTGAAGTCGTTTGAAATCAGCGGCCCCACGACCGGCGCGTTCACCACCAAGACCGTGCGCACGCTGCCCACCACGCGCATGCCCGAGATCGCCCGGAAAGTGGTTGGCGCCACGCTGACCGTCACCCAGGTGGAGCAGTGGAGCGCCCCGGCGGCCGACGGCTCCCGCAGCAACGCCATCAAGCTCACCGTCGCCGGCGCCCCGCTGGACGTCGCGGCCGTGCAGAAACTTACCGCTTCCGGCGAGTCGACGCTCGTGGAGCTCAGCGGAGAGGTGAAGTCGGCCATCCCGTTCCTGGGCGCGAAGATCGCCTCCGCCGCCGAGCCTGTCATCGGCAAGGCCCTGAACCTGCAGGCAACCCTCGCCCAGGAATGGCTGAACGAGCACCCGTAACGGACAGGCCGCAAAAATGCATGGCACCCTGCGGCGGTTCTCGCGCCAGGATGTCATCAGGCCCCCTCGCGAGGGGGCCTGAGTCATGTCCCGGGACTACTTTGCCGCCGGTGTGGCCGTGCGGGGCGGTGTGGCCGTGGCTGAGGCGGCCGGCTTCGCTGATGGCACCGGCTTGCCGGAGAGCAACTGCTGGACCTGGGCGTTGGTGAGCATGGTCCAGGCCGACGCCGGGTCCCCTTGGAGGGCGGCCGCGGGGCTGTCGTCGCGGGTCCACCATTTGGCCTCAAAGACGCGGCCGTCAAACATCACCCGGTCCCCTTGCAGGTACACCGTGGCCTGTGCCCACACAGGATAGGTGCCGGCGGGGACGGTGACCACCGGCGCAGGCTTGTCCCCGGGCAGCACCGGGCCCACCAGCTGCCACGGTGTGGTCCCATCGGTTGCGACGGGGTTATCCGGAACATCGCCCTGGGTCCACCATTTAGCCAGGTACACGTTCCCGTGCCACACGATCTGGTCCCCCGCCACGTAGACGGCCAAGTCGCTCCAGATCGGGTAGGGGCTGGTGGCAGGATTGTCCGCGACCTGCGTAGAGCGCGCTGTTGCTTGCGGTGCCGCCGTGGTGGCCGCTGCCAGCGGCGTCGTCAGCCCCTGTCCAAGTACCTGGGAAAACAGCTGGTCCCCTTGGTCCACGCCGCTGCAGGCATCGGAGACCCGGGCCACATCGGGGTAATTCGGTCCACAGGTGGCATCCCGGTTCAGGGACCACATGGAGATCCGGCCAACACCCTTGGAGACGGCGAAGGAGTGCAAACCGTTGGCGTCCTGGAGCGTAAAGATTTCCCCTGCCACATCGTTTTGGCCCACCATGGGCGTCAGGCCAATCTTCCGCCAAAGAGTATCGGAGCCAAGGGTCTGCCCCTGTGCCTTGTAGAGCTTGGCCAGCTGGTCATGTGTGGCGTTCGCTGCGTCAATGGACGCCGCCAGCATCGTGGTCCCGGCCGGCTTGCTTCCGCCAAAATCCATGGTCATGGCGTTAACTCCGGCAATGTCCACCCTGGCCGCGAGCATGGCGGTCACGGCGGCCTGCCCTTCTGCGGTGAGGCCGGTGGGGGCAACCGGGAGCGTCAGCCATACGGACAGCGGTTTCTTCGCTTTGAGCCGTTCGGCCTGAACCGCGGCAATGGCAGTGGCCCGCCGTGCCATCGCGGCCGTGTCGCTCAGTCCAGCCCCCTCAAGGTCCAGGTCAACGGTTGAAAGGCTGTAGCGGTCCACCACGGAGGCGTACGCGTCGCGTAGTTGATCGGGGTCGGTGCATCCCGTGGCAAGTTCGTCATTGGCCTGGCCACCAAAAGAGACCGCAACGGTACCCCCCTGCTGCACCAGGCGGGCCATCCTCCGGTCCAAGTCCAAATCAGATCCTGCTTGCGTCATCGAGTAGGCGGTGCCCCAGCTCGGCTCGCAGGGTTTGTTCTTGGCTGAGACGATGAAGGAAAGGACCACCGACTTGGCGGCCTTGGATACAGGCGCTTCAAAGGCATAGGTGGGGGTGGCGGTGACATCAACATAACCGGCAAATATCGCCGGATCGTTCGACGCGGCTTGAGCGTCGTTGTAACGCCCCAACCCCACATAGGCCCCTCCTGCCAGCAGTGCCACCACGGCAATCACGACGGTAAGGCGGAACAGGGAAAGCTTCCGGCCCGGAAAGCGTTGAGACACTACATAACCCCGATCAATGTTTTGTTGCTGAAGAGAGACCTGCGGTGAAGAGCGGCGCGGGCGGCGACCTTATTGCCCGCCGAAGTCAAAGCCGCGAACTGCCGACGTCATGGACAGGGCCACCGCCGCCAACAAAATCGCCAGCTTGCATTATCATAAGTGTACTTACCAGTTTCCGGTCACTTGGTCTCCTTCAATTTCCCGGGCATGGTTTTTTCTGGTGCGAGCTTGATCGCACCCATAATGTGGCACGGGGGATGGATGTCTGAGGTACTCGTTGCGGCGGCAGAAAATGACGGCTTGCCGCCCGGGACACCCACGTCGGCCGACGTCCGTCCTGGTGGAGCCAAGCAGGGGCCACGGCGTCAATGGGGCGCTGAAAAGCGCTCAGAGCCGCTCTCGATCGTTCATCCCGTGCCATCGGGGCGAAAAATCACCCTGGGCCGCCTGGCCATAGTGGTCACCATCGCCGCGTGGCTGCTTTACCTGGTTACCACGGTGCTCAAGCAACTTGCGGACAACCCCAATGTCGGCTTCCGGTTCCAGATGGAAACGTTCTCCTACGTCCTGGTGGTGACGTTCCTCACCTTCTCAGCCTTGATGTACCTCATGGCCCGGCAGGGGGCGCTTTATCGCTTCCGGGACCACAAGCGGGTGCCTCGTGGCGAACTTGACCGACACTTTGCCCAGTACAACGACGGCATTACGGTGCTTGTTCCGTCGTACGCGGAGGAAGTCCAGGTGGTCCGTGCCACCCTGTGGTCCGCGGCCCTGCAGGAATTCCCGCACTTGAAAGTGGTTCTCCTGCTCGATGATCCGCCCACCCCCTCCGATCCGCTGGCGGCAGAACGCCTCGAAGCCACCCGGGCACTGTCGGCAGAGATTTCCCAAGCGCTTTCCGTCCCGTCCGCCCGGGTCAACGCGGCCCTGGCCACATTCCGTGCCCGCACCAGCGGGGCCGGCCCGGTGCCGTCGGTGGAACTTGACGCAGTGATCACCGAATACAATTTCGCCGCTACCTGGCTGGAAACCATGGCCGAGGCCGAAACGGTCTCGGACCACGTGGATGAATTCTTCGTGGACCTCGTCCTGATGGGACTCGCCCGGGAACTGCGGCTGGTCCTGCTGGCGCTGGGCGCGGCCAAGGCCCAGGAAACGGGTCCTGATCACACCCGCGTGGAGCAGTTGTACCTGCGCCTGACCTGGATTTTCAATGTCAAGACCGAATACTTTGAGCGCAAGGCCTTCGCCAGCCTCTCCCACGAGGCCAACAAGGCCATGAACCTCAACGCTTACATCTCCTTGATGGGCGGCCGCTGGCGTCGGGAGGTCACCGACGGAAGCGTGGTGCTGCGCCGCAGGGCAGCGGAGGACGCCGGCGACGCCACGGACCTGGTGGCTCCGGACACCGCATACCTGCTGACGCTCGACGCCGATTCCCTGCTGCTGCGTGATTATTGCCTGCGCCTCGTCTACTTCCTGGAATCAGCCGGCAACGAGCGCGTGGCCGTTGCCCAGACCCCCTATTCCTCCTTCCGCGGTGCCCCCACCCGCATCGAGCGGATCGCCGGGGCGAGCACCGACATCCAGCACATTCTGCACCAGGGAATGACCTACTACGGGGCAACGTTCTGGGTGGGTGCCAACGCTGTGATCCGTAAGCCTGCGCTGGAAGACATCGTTGAAGTGGAAACCGTGGGCGGCTTTGAGGTCCGCACGTACATCCAGGACCGCACCGTCATTGAGGACACCGAGTCCAGTGTGGACCTGGGCACACACGGCTGGACCTTGTCCAATTATCCGGAGCGCCTGAGCTACAGCGCCACTCCGCCGGACTTTGGCTCCTTGGTGGTGCAACGCCGTCGGTGGGCCAACGGCGGTCTGCTGATCCTGCCAAAGTTGTGGACCCAGGTGCGCCGCCGGCGCCAGCTGCGCGAACCCGTGCTGTTCCGCGAGCTGCTCCTGCGCGTCAATTACATGTCCTCGATCGCATGGGCCAGTTTCGGCCTCTTGTTCCTGCTCGCCTACCCCTACGACAGCCGGCTGCTCAGTCCGCTGGTCCTGGTCGCGGCGCTGCCGTACTTCCTGGCCATGGGCAGCGACCTGCGCGACTGTGGTCACCGTTTCAGCGATATCTTCCGCATCTACGGCTTCAACCTGGTCTTGCTGCCGGTCAACCTGGCCGGTGTCCTCAAGTCGCTCCAGCAGGCCTTCACCGGGGACAAGATTCCCTTCGTGCGCACCCCGAAGGTCAAGGACCGCACGGCAGCTCCGGCACTCTATGTGCTGGTTCCCTACCTCATCGTCGCCTTTTCCCTCTTCACCTTGTGGCGGGACGTCATGATCGGCAACTGGGGCAATGCTGCCTTTGCCACGTTCAATGCGATCCTGGCCGCCGTGGCCATCCGGTCCTACATCGGGCTGGGAAATTCCGTGGTTGACCTTGGCTTGGGGGTGGTCAACTGGCTCTACGTCAAGCCGCGGGTCCGCACGGCTCCTGTTCCCGTGGTGGTGGCAAAGACCACCGAAGAAGTCGATTGGCAGGCGCTTCTCTACCACGGTGACCGCAGGCTGAACCGTGACCTGCGCGGTGGAACGGACCGCCGCCGGAGAGTGAACAAGCGATGACCGCCGCGGCGCGGGAGACCGGCAGGCCAGTCCCGGAGTTCCCCGGCGAGAGTGGTGAGCGGCAAACCTGTGAAGGTGGCATCCAGGTATGGCTCGAGGCCCCCGGGGTCATGCGTGTCAAGCTTCCGGAGCTTGCCGAAGTGGCTGGTCGGCACGCTGCAGCAGCCGCGGATTTGGTCCGGACGTTATCGAAGGGGCAGACGTTTCCGCTGCTGTTGGATCTGACCCGGGTCAAGTCCGTTAGCCGGCAGGCCAGGAGCGTCTACGGTCACCCCACGGTGGTATCAGCCTATGCACTTTTAGGTGACGGACCCGTCGACCGGGTTTTAGCCCACTATTTTTTGGGTGACAGCCCCGAAGGACTGCCCGCGAAGTTCTTCGAATCCGAAGCCGATGCCCTTCACTGGTTGGGCACGGTCTGCGATGAGCCGTGACGTTGGGGACCCACGTCTGAGCGAACTCGTGGAGGGCATAGTCCGGATCGCCGGTGGCGAATTGGATACCCGGATCAAGGCCTCCGCGGCCCGCGACGAGCTCGATGCCGTCATCGCCGGCTTCAACCTGATGGCTGAGGAGCTGATGGTTGCCCAAGGCGAGCTGGAATCACGGGTAAAAACACGCACCGCCATGCTGATGGATGCCTACCGCAAAATGGAATTGATGGCCTTGACCGATCCACTGACGCAGCTGCGCAACCGGTCGGCGCTGGAAACAGCCTTGGAGACGTCGCTTGCTGAGACGGAATTTGGCGGTGCCCCGGCGCTGCTGCTGCTCGATCTGGATTCCTTCAAGGGGATCAACGACACCCTCGGGCACAGTGCCGGCGACGCTGTCCTGAAGATCGTGGCAGAAAGGCTGCGTGGTTGTGTACGCAAGGCCGACACCGTCGCCCGGCTCGGCGGCGACGAGTTCGCCGTCGTGCTCCAGGACACCTCCGTGGCCCGAGCGCAACGTGTGGCGCGAAGGATCATCACGGCCCTCGCCCAGCCGGTGACGGTCGATGATAAGGAACTTTCCGTTGGTGCCAGCGTCGGCATCGCCACGCCCAGGCCCGACGACTCGGCCCTTGACTTGATGCTCTACGCCGACACCGCCATGTACTCCGCCAAACGCGACCCCTCAGGCAGCGTGGTGGTCTTCAACCCGGTGATGCTCAGCGTGCGGCAAATGCACAGTGCCTTGGCCGCCGAGCTCCGCCAGGCCATCGAGCGCAACCAACTGCTCCTTCACCATCAGCCCATAGTGGAGCTGGCTACAGGCGCGCTCATTGGCGTTGAAGCGCTCGTGAGGTGGCAACATCCGCTCAGGGGACTGTTGATGCCGGATGAGTTCATTGAGTTGGCCGAGGAGATCGGGGCCATGACCGATCTGACAGCATGGGTGCTGCGCACCGCGCTGGCGCAGGTGCACCAGTGGCGTGAAACCCTTGAACTGGATCCGCGTTTCACCATGCGGGTTAATATTTCTGCAACCCAGCTCCAGCGCCCCGAACTGCTCGACGACGTCCGGCACATTCTGGCAACCGAGGATATCAGCGCCTCGGCCTTGGTCCTGGAGCTTACTGAATCCGCGCTGGTTGCCGGCAATGAATGGGACGCGTATTCCTTCACGGGGCTGCGGCAGCTGGGTGTGGGGCTGGCCGTGGATGACTTCGGCACGGGATATTCTTCCATCAGCTATTTGCGCACCCTGCCCGTTGACGCCGTGAAACTTGATCGGTCCCTGATTGGCAGCCCGGGAGACTCGGCCGCCCAGCGTCCCTTCATCGCCGCCATCTTGCAGCTGGTCAGTGCCTGCAAGCTGACTGCGACGTTCGAAGGCGTTGAAACCCGGGAACAGGCCGCGCTGCTCACCGATTTGGGTTGCGAAAGCGCGCAGGGCTACTATTTCAGCCGCCCCGTCCCCGCGGAGCAGATCAATGCTGATTTGCTGGCGCAGCTGGGGGGCACCCCCTGGCTGGTTTCCGATCCAGTGCTTTCGAGGCAACCGTGATCCATGACAATAAACTGCCGTCCGTGCCCGTTGCGGCAGTAGAATGGTCTGCAGCACGCCAACAATCGCACCACGGCCAGCAATGGTCCGTATCTTCGGAAGGCAGGAGCATCTCATGAACACTTCTTCCCTGCCATTGGTCTCCATGGACTCCCTGCGCGAACTGGAGGAGTCACTGGACGGCCAATCAGTGTTGTGCCGCGGATTTGTCCACCGTTATGTCCAGATGTGGCCGCAACGGCTGTGCCGCATCAAGGTCGCGGTTAATTCGCACCAATGGGACGAGGCCACCGAGGCCGCACTCAGCCTGTTTTCCTCCAGTGCCATGGTGGGAGCCGAGCAGCTGGGCCAGCTAGCCGGAGACCTGGTGGAACTGCTCAAGCAACGGCATTTTGAGGGCGCTTCGGACTACCTTGCCGCACTTGCCCTTTGCGGTGACAGGACCGCCGTCGAGCTCGAGGACTCCTACGTCCAGTCAACCGCCTGACTGGACGGCCGTGCTCCTGCGCCCGTTAGGCATCCTCGGGCACTTCGCGGGCTGCGAGCGCTTCGACGCGGGCACGCAGTTCGTGGGCGCGGAAAGGCTTGGTCAGGTACTCATCCGCTCCGGCTTCCAGGCCGGTGACGGTGTCCATCTCGCCACTGCGGGCCGTGAGCATGATGATGTGGCTCTGGCACAGGGGGCGAATGCGCTCAGTGACCTCGAACCCGTCCATGTCTGGCAATCCCACATCCACGGTGACCAGTGCCGGCCGGTGGAGCCTCACGGCGTCCACACCGGCCATCCCGGTTTCCGCGGCATGAACCTCGTAGCCTGACTGTCCCAGAATGATGGTGAGCAGCTCACGGATGTCCTGATCGTCCTCGATGATGACTGCGGTCCGTGCACTGGTCATTGCGTCCCCGTTTTGCTCTCTTGTGTCGCCCCCCAAGCCACCCCCGGCTTTGGCTGCCGCAGGTGGGCCGGGCCCCGTTCGGAGCCTCTCCACCAGTATGACATCATCAAGGCAACAGCCCCAGTTGTTGCCTGCGCCTATGGAAGAGGCTCGGCGGTATGGCACCGCGGGGACGCCGGCTGCTGCGGGTCCGCGTCGCAACCTTGGATATTGGAGTCCCCCATGACGAACACCACCAGCCAGGCCCGGTTCCGAAGTTATTTCTACCAGGTCCGCTCACTGCGCAGACGCGTCCTGCTCAACCAGCTGCCCATGGCCTTGGCCGTGGGCGTCTGCACGGGGCTTGCCGCGATTTTCTATCCCCAGTCCTTTCACCATCCCTTGTTCGTGACCGGATTGTTGCTGAACGTAGGGCTGGTGGTGGCAGCTGCGGCAATTCCCTGGGACAGGACCCCGAAAGGCACCTTTCTGGTCATCCCCTACCTGGGTTTCCTGGCGGTTGGTGTATTCCGCACTGGTAATGAACAGTTCCTCACCGCCGTCGGCCTGCTCGTTTTTTTCCCGGTGTTTTGGGTGGCTTCCTGCGGGCTGGCCCGGCGCACCGCCATCACCGTCAGTGGCGTGGGATCCCTGCTCATCGTGTGGGTGCCGGTGTTCACCGCGTCCGGGGGCGTCACGGTGGAGCAGCTGGCCAAGCCGTTGCTCTTTCCGTTGATCATGGTGGGGTTTGCGGTCACTGTGGTTTTTGCGACCACCAGCATGGATGCCCAACGCGTGGCTTTGGAGATCAAGGACAGGGAACTACGGGCGGCCTTGAACGCCAGCCAGGCGCGGGAAGGGCTCCTGGAAACAGTGGTGGACACGGTTGCCGTCGGTGTGGTGGTGGTCGATGGCGACGGCAACGACCAGCTGATGAACGCCACCCAAAAGGAGCTCCACGCCCTGGCCGTGCCCCACGATATTGCCGATCCCGCTGAACACGAATTGCTGGTGTTCGGGGTGGACGGCGTCACTCCCCTAAAGGCCCGTGACCGCCCAGTCTTTCGGGCCATCCAGGGTGAAACATTCACCAATTATCAGGTGTGGCTGGGCACCGGGGCCGGTGCCAGGGCGCTTTCCACGGCCGCTCGGCCGCTGAGGGACGCCGCCGGAAACTTTGCTGGCGCGGTGATCGCCTTTCACGACGTCACCGAGATGATTGCGGCACTGGCAGCCAAGGACAATTTCGTCGCGAACGTTTCCCACGAATTTCGCACTCCGCTGACGTCCATCCAGGGCTATCTGGACATGGTGCTGGAGGATCCGCAGCGCCTGCCACCGGACGTCCACAGGTACCTGGCCATTGCCGCACGCAATGTGGACCGCCTGGCCTCGCTGGTCGAGGACCTGCTCGCCACCGATTCTGTCACGATCTCCCGGGCACGGGCAGATGTGGCGCGACTCGTCTCGGAGAGCCTCGCCTCGGCTGCGCCGCTGGCGGGGACGAACAAGGTTGAACTGCGCTCTGAGGTGCAGGCTTCCTTGGACGCGGTCCTCGACGCCGGTCGGATCGGGCAGGTTCTGGACAACCTGGTCTCGAACGCGGTCAAGTACTCCCCCGACGGCGGAACAGTCACGGTACGCGCACGGGCCCGCGGGAAGGAGCTGTGCTTCGAGGTCCAGGACACGGGGCTGGGAATGTCCGGAGAGGAACAGCTGGGCCTGTTCACCAAGTTCTTCCGGGCCAGGTCCGCTGTGCAGCGCTCCATTCCAGGCATCGGTCTGGGATTGATGATTGCCAAGACCATCGTTGCCAAGCACGGCGGCACCCTGACAGTGGAGAGCGAGCGCGGAGTGGGCACGACCGTGGGCTTTGTTTTGCCGGCGTGTGTGGCAGCGGAGGCCATCCCCGCGGCCGCGTTGGGCGGGGCGGCCGGGCTTGACGAGGCGGCCGGGTTTGACGGGGCTGGCGGGCAGGGCGGGCCGGCCGCGTTTGACGGGGCGGCCGGGCTGTAGCTTCAGCTGGTGCGGCCCGGACCTGCGCCCGCGCCCTTGCCCTGACCGGGCCCCACGCCCAGGCCCGCGCCCTGACCGGGCCCGACGCCCAGGCCCACGCCCAGGCCCGCGCCCGCGGTAGAATGGTTGATGGTGCGCCGGGAAGTCTGGTCGGCAATGTCACAGCCGCACCCAAAAGTTCCCCCGGCAACATGGGGACCTTGCACACCGAGAGGCCTGCCAGCCGATGAACATCCCGACCCCCCGCCGGATTCTCGCCCGCGGCAGCTACCCGGAGTCCCTGCGGGTCAGCCAGATCCTCCGCTCGGAAACCGTGGGCGGCGCGCTGCTGCTTGCCGCCACGGTCATCGCCCTTGTTTGGGCCAACTCCCCCTGGGCGGACGGCTACTTCGCGCTCCGTGACTTCAAGATCGGCCCGGCGGCTTGGCACCTGAACCTCAGCCTGGGCGGCTGGGCGTCCGACGGACTGCTGGCCATCTTCTTCTTCGTGGCCGGGCTGGAACTCAAGCGCGAATTTGTCGCCGGCGACCTCCGAAACCCGGCCCGCGCCGTCGTGCCCATCACGGCGGCCGTGGGCGGCGTCCTGGTCCCGGCAGTGCTGTTCACCCTCGTCAACCTCGGCGCCGGCCCGCAGGTCCTGCACGGCTGGGCCATTCCGACGGCCACGGACATCGCCTTTGCCCTCGCGGTGCTGGCCGTCATCAGCACGCACCTGCCCAGCGCCCTGCGCACCTTTCTGCTGACGCTGGCCGTGGTGGACGACCTCATCGCCATCGCCATCATCGCCGTCTTCTACCCCGGCGAGCTGCATCTGCAATTCCTGGCCCTGGCCGTCCTGCCGCTGCTGGCGTTCACGTGGCTGGTGCAAAGGCGCATCCACTCCTGGTACCTGCTGCTCCCGCTGGCCCTGGCTACTTGGGCCCTGGTGCACGCCTCGGGCATCCATGCCACGGTGGCCGGCGTGCTGCTGGGCTTCGCCGTCCCGGTGGTCCGCTCCGCCAAGCGCGGCGGCCCCGATGCCGGCCCCGGCCTGGCCGAACACTTCGAGCATTTGGTCCGGCCGCTGTCCGCCGGGGTTGCCGTGCCGCTGTTTGCGTTCTTCTCCGCGGGAGTGGCGCTGGGCGGGCTGTCCGGGCTGAAGTCCGCCTTCACCGACACCGTGGCAATCGGCATTGTGGTGGCGCTGGTGGCAGGCAAGTTCATTGGCGTCCTGGGTTCCACGTGGCTGGTCACCAAAACCACCAAGGCCACGCTCGACGACGGACTGGCCTGGATCGATGTGGCCGGCCTTGCGCTGTTGGCCGGGGTGGGCTTCACGGTATCCCTGTTGATCAGCGAGCTCAGCTTTGGTGACGGCAGCCCCCATTTCAACCATGCCAAGGTCGCCATCCTGGCCGGATCCGTCATTGCGGCGCTGTTGGCCTCCGTGGTGCTTCGCATCAGGAACAAGCACTACCGGCGCGTGGCCATCCTCGAATCAGCCGATGACGACGGCGACGGCGTCCCGGACGTCTTCCAGGTCGACGGGGACGGCAGCTGAGCCAGCCGACACGGAGGTTTAGTTTGTCGAAACCCCGCAGCCGAACATGAGACCCTACACTGGGAATTGTGAAGCCCTCCCGCCACCACGTGACCATGGTTCTTGCCGTGCTGTACTTCGTGGCCCTTGCGGCCATGGTGTTTTGGCCGTCCCCCGTGGACCGGCCAGTTGACGGTGCACTAATGCAGGTCATTGCCTGGTTGCACAGTCACGGCCTTCCCCAGTGGTTCATCGGCTACCGGAAGGTTGAATTTGCGGCGAACATCCTTTTGTTTGTTCCATTTGGCTTCATAATCGCCGTACGGCTGCACCGCATATATTGGTGGGTGGCCGTGGCGGCAGCAGCGGTGGTGTCCGGCCTAATTGAACTGACACAGGCAATGCTCCTGCCCGAGAGAGTCCCTGCATGGAGCGACATCGTGGCCAACACCTCAGGGGCACTAATCGGCGCAGTGCTCGTCCTCACGCTGCGGGCGGTCTTCACCCGCAGCAACAAGCGGGCAGACGCCCGACAGTAAAAGCCGCATTACCCCGTCTGGTTCAGTGCGTCCTCAGCCGCCACCCAGGCGAGCATGGCGCACTTGACACGGGCCGGAAACTTGGAGACCCCGGAGAGCGCCGCGGCGTCACCGAGCACCTCCTCGTCGGCTTCCAGCTTGCCGCGTGAGCGCATCACCTCGCGGAAGGAGTCGATCAGCCCCTGCACTTCACCGGCGCCCAGGCCCACCACCAATTCACTGAGGATGGACGCGGAAGCCATCGAGATGGAACAGCCGTCCCCCGCCCAGTGGATCCCGGAAACCGCCCGCCCCGAACCGGTGCCGGCCGTTTCCACCCGGAGCGTGATCTCATCCCCGCAGACGCGCCGCCGACATCTACGAACTCCTCGGCCACCCCCGCGACCACATCACCGGCGTCCCCGCAGCCGACTACTTCACCGACAAACCCGACAACGCACCCTGTCCCACCCACTCAACCCTCAACCTGGCCAAACTCCAAGCCACCGGCTTTACGCCGCGGCCAGCCCGCGAAAGGTTCGCTGCCCACCTCTTTGACAATGAAATTTGATTCGCTTGATCTAGAGACCGCAATGATATTTTTCTAATAATATTAATTGCTAATACGTTAGATTTCAATTTATTGGGGTTTCCAATTAGTGTCCTAGTTCTTCAAGCCGGATGTGGTCGTCGCCAGGGAAGTAGCGGTTGACCCACGTCCAGGCTGTGCGGAGATGAGTGCGGCCTGTCCGCTGGCGGTGGGGTCGGTCTGGTCCGTCCGGTCTTGCGTAGCGACTGGTAGGTGATTGGCTTGCCGCCGACACCGTTGAGCAGGAGGGTGTAAAACAACAGTCCGCGACTGCGGGAGTGCCGCCGGTTGAAGTGGAACACCCACTCGTCGAAGTACGCCTGCACATGCTCGGGGCTGACCGAACCCTGCAGGGTGCCCATAACGCCTTCGCGAACGCCTCCGCAAATCCCGCCGGCTCCGTCAATTCCACATTCTCTGCGGTAACACAAGACTAGCGAAAAATCCGGTCAAAACACGACTAATTTCTACGCGAGCCCTAACGCTGGCATTGTTGCACTCCTGACATATCCGAAATGTCCCGTAAGAGGGTCGTCAACCGGCCGAGGAATCAGAGCGTGTTGACGTCGAGATTTCGAAGCGTGGGTGTCACCGAACGGACCTTGGACCGACGCTTTTCACGGAGTCAGCACCGCCAAATGCCGACAGGACGCTTCCAGACGGGAGGGCCGGGCCTGGATCAATTCCATGGTGGCCCGGCCGGCTTTCCACGGAAGGCATTGCCGGGTCGGGCCGCTCCGGCTAGCATCGAGGGATGAGCCAGAAGGGCAGATTATTTGTTGTATTCGTGATCGGATTCACCGCGCTCGGGCTGTTCATGGCAGGGTGCACCTCTCCGGACCCCGTTGCCAGCCAGGCCCCGTCGCCCTCGGCATCCGTCTCGAGCCAGCCGGCAGGCAGCCCCGCCGCCGTTGGGGGAACGCCTCCCGGGATCGACCATGTCGTCATCATCGTCGAGGAGAACGAGTCGGCCTCAAGCATTCTGGGCAATGCCGCAGCCCCCTACATCAACAAACTGGCCGCCGAAAATGCACTGGCGACCAACTACAAGGCTGTATCCCACCCGAGTCTGCCCAACTACCTGGCCCTGACCAGCGGCACCACCGCCGGCTTCACGGATGACTGCAGCCCCGGCGGCCGCTGCACCGCACGGGTACCGCCCATCACGGATGCAATCGAGAAATCCGGGCGAACCTGGAAGATGTACGCCGAGAGCATGCCCGCTCCCTGCACGCCGGAGAACGCCGCCACCTACGGGGTGAGACACAACCCGTTCATGTACTACCCCAGCGTCACCGACAACCACGCCTCATGCGCGGCGCACGACGTTCCCCTCACCCAGCTCAGCGACGACCTGAAAACCGCCTCAAGCCTGCCCAACTATGTATTCATCAGTCCCAACGTTTGCAACGACATGCACGACTGCCCGGTGGCGACCGGCGACACCTGGCTCTCACACCAAGTGCCGGCCCTCCTGGCCTCACCGGCCTTCACGACGCAGAACTCCCTCCTGGTGATCACCTGGGACGAAGGCGGTGGGGACAACAACACCGTGAACAACACCGTGTCGACGATCTTCGCCGGACCAGCAGCCCGACATGGCTACAAATCCCCGCGGGCGTACAGCCACTATTCCCTGCTGCACACCATAGAAAGCCTGTGGGGACTGGCCCCCTTGACCAACAACGACAGGAACGCGCCCATCATGAGCGACCTGCTCAAATAGCGGCCAGCACGCCAACCAAGGCCGGCGGGCAGGGCGACCGGATGACACTAGTTGCCGGGCTTCCGCCTTGGTCACAGATGCCCGAATCAATCGTCCGAAAGGGAGCGCTCAGCTGACGCCAATGGCTGCTAGGGGATGGTCGACACGACGACTACAGGGAGTTGTGCAAAGTCGTTTAGCTGATAGTGATGCGGGCGAGTTTTGGATCGACTTCGACCAAGATCACGACATCGGCGTGGTGGGCCTTGATGGCTTCGGCCACCGCGCCGATATCCGCTTGCGCAAGGTCGAGATTTACGCTGAACACCGTTCGGGGTTTACCCGAGCACGCTGCGGGGAAACCCGTGGCCGGCACCATCGATGGAACGAATCCCAGCGCGGCTCCCAGAAGAAGTACCAGTGCCTGAACCAAGCGCCTGCCGCTTCGCGGGGAGCTCGAAATCAGGGTGGCCAAAACAAGTATCAACGCCACTAGCAACGCTGCCGCACAGAGCACCGAGACTAGTGCCTGGAAGACCGGGATCCACCCGCGCCCACGCAGGTCAAGGTGCGGCAGTACGCTGAGGACGAGCGCAACAACGACCGCGCAGCTTGTTGGCAGACCGGGTGCGAAGACGGGTCCCCGCCCGCTATTCGCGCCGGCGGCCTTGGTTGCACGGACGTCCATGTCAGCAACACTCCCGGGAGCATCCGCCCGGGGCCCGGGACACCATGTCTTCCATGAGGTTCTCCCCGAGTCAGCGTTTTTCGCCGGTTTCGTCCCCGGGCCGAAGGTTTGGTTCCGGTGCTTGGGCCGGGAATTCCAGATGCCACCGAAAACCCTTTTCGGAATCATTGCTGCCCGCCTCGGTGCGACGCAACGGGATGAATCCGCACAGGGTGATCAGCAGCAGCGCGGCGAACCCGGTCCAGGGAGACCACCAGCGGCCCACCGCCATGACGGTTCCCACGGCAACCGTTGCACAGATGCTGAATACGGCGCTCAGTGCCAGGGTGTCGCCTTTGTCCTTCAAATGCATCCGGCGGGCCCACCCGTACCCTGGCACCAGCAGGCAGAAGGCTGCCGCGCAGAGCGGTCGCACCCAGTCGGTCTCCGCGGCCAGCACCAACAGCAACGCCACCGCCACGACAACAGCGCCTGTTTTCAGGATTCCCCGCTCGTTCATCGGCCCGCCGCCCGCTGCACCGGAGCAAACACCGTTGCGTCGCGTGTTTGGTATGCGACGGTGAAGCTCTTGGACCTGCGCAGCGCTTCCTCGATCGTGTCGAGGAAGCCCGGCGGCATCGCTTCACCGCTCTCGACGGCGATCTTCTGGCCCCGGGTGATGATCACGTAGCCGCCAGCGTATTTTGGATCCGAGAACCATCCGGCCAATGTGGCGGCAGGGTCTTTCAACCAAACCTTCGTCGAGTCTCCGGGCTCAAGATCCAGGGATACATAAGTGAACTTCTCGTAGTCGATGAAGCGGCCCGGGTAGTTGGTGCTTCCCTCCACCAGCAGCGAGTGCGGTGCCGCGTGTGTATAGGCCCATCGTGATGCCGCCACCTCCCCAGGGGTGAAGTAGTTCTGGCGTTCCTTCCCGTAATACCCCAGCAGGAATCCCGGGAGGACCATGGCGGTGATGATCGCGGCCGCCACAAGGGAACGGACGGCAAAACCACGCCCGTTACGCGGGATGCATGCCTGGGCTTGGAGGAAGGCGATGAACGGGGCTGCGAAGAGGAAAGCCCGGAAGAGCACCTCACCGCCGAACCCCGTGGTCAGCACCAACACCCCTGGCAGGACCATGAGCGTCGATGTGGTCAGGATCAGAGTGCCGGTCCTGCGCTGGCGCCACACCCCGATGAGCGCGACAACCCCCGAGACGAACACCGTCATCCTGCCTCCCCAGATCACTTGCAGATCCCCCACGCTGGTCTGCCCACTGGATTTTGCCAGGGTTTGGTCGGCGTTGCCCACGACGTTGCCGAATTGCGAGATCAAGTCCATGAGGTTTGGAAACGTGTAGGAGAGAGCGCCGGTCAAAGCCCACGCCACGATAATTGCCGCGGCAAGCCACGGCAGGTACCAGCCCGGGGTGCGGCGCAGGGCTACCAGCGCAATGACGGCAAGCAGCATCATCATGGGGGTGATCTGGTGACTGACGGCGATCGCCGCGACGATGACGGCGAACGGCACCACCATCACCCGCCGTTTCATGCGCCGGAGCATCAGCCCGATCAGGCCCAGGTACAAGAGGTATGCCATCGCTTGCGGGGAATAGTAGTCCTGTCCCACCCAGTTGATGACCAGGAAAAACATGAGCGCCATCCAAACCACCGTACGGTTCCGGGTCAGCCCACGGAAGAGGAAGCGCAGCGCCACGAGGTTGAGCAGGTTGAAGGCCACCGGCGCCCACGAGGCGATGGAGAGGGCGTCAGGCTGGCCGGACAGCTCAGTCAGCAGTGCGCCACCGGCGAAGAACCCCAGCCAGTTGTGGTAGATCTGTCCGACCCCGATGCCCGGGTCCACCGACCCGTTGCGCATGATGTAGTCGACGATCCCTACGTGTTTGTAGGCCCACGAATACCTCAGCGTCCCGTAGAGCACCGGCGGCGTGCCGTGGATCAAGGCGATGTAGACCACCAGGTAGGTGGCCAGCAGCCATTCGGGCTTGTGCAGGTGGAGGCTGGCCAGGAATCCGCCCAACAGCAGGATGAGCGCCAGGACCGTGAGTGGGGTGAAGAGGTCCAACAGGCCCAGTGCCCCCATGTTGCGGGGATCGGCTCCCCGAAAACCCAAGGTCCACAGGGCCGCCGCCACGAACGGAAGCGCCACGAACACCGTATCCCGCCGGAACACCGCATCCCACCAGTGCGCGGGGTATGCAGGGGATGCCGGCGGGCCCTGGGGTGCCCGTGGCGTCTGCACGGCCGGCCCGTGCTGCAGCTTCACCGGATCCTCCCTGTGGTTGTTTTCGGGTTGTCCGTCTCAAACAACCTCATGACCGGACCGACATTGCGGCTCAGCCACACCAGTCCGACCCTGTTGGTCGATGCCCTGGTCAGTCCCGCATCGACGTGCCACAGCCAAGTTTGCAACACCACATGCTCGATTTCAAGGTCGCAGTTGGGCAGCGTCACCCCCAGCCGGGCCAATCCCGAGCGAACCGACTCCGGGTTTTCCAGTGCCGCGAGCACCGCATCGCCGAGTTCACAGGGTTGCGCGGTGAGCCACCAGTGCACCAGATCGGTGTCCGGCAACCCGATGGCCCTGGCGTTTTCCCAGTCGACGATCCCGCTGACTTGCGGGGTTTCCGGCTCCCCGCGTAGCAGCACGTTTCCCGGCCACAGGTCCCCGTGGACGTACCCCGCCACTACCTGCCGGCCCAGCCAGGCCCGCCGCAGTTCGGCACTCAAACGTTCGAGTCTGACCGCGGCCCCCGGTGACCCGTACACCTGCCTGATCGCCGCAAGGGGACCATCGACCCAGGCGGCCAGCAGCTCCTCGTCGATTTCCAGTACCCTGCCGGTCGCCGTGTGGATCCTTCCCATCATGGCCAGGGCCGCGCGAGCGACTACATCTTTTTCCTCCGCGCTGGCCGGCAGGGAGGTGGCGGGGGTGCCCGGCAGCCGTGATTCGGCCAGGACCAGGTTGCCCTCGAGCTCGGCCCGGCCTAGCACCCGCGGCAGTACTGCAGCCAGGTCCCCGGCCAGTTCCGCGCCGAGGTACTCAACGGCCGCGGCATGCCGGTCAAGGCCCCGCGAGGCGGCCGTGGAAATCGCAATCTTGAGTACCAGCCCGCCCTGCTCACCGGTGACCGAGAGCACCAGAGTGTCCGAGTCCGACGTCAACAGTCGGGCCGTCGATCCCGCCGGCAACCCGCATGCGGCCAGCGCGGGGGCCACCAGGCGCTCGCTGCGCCGCGTGTTGCGCAGCTGCCGCCACGCGCGGGGAAGCGCACCAAGCGTTGCGGGGAATGAACGCCACCCCCGCTTGTCTTCCCACAATCCCGAACGCCCGAAGCACAGCAGGAAAAGCGCCACCAGGCTCTGGTTGACCAGAATCACGACCCCGATGCCGGTCAGTCCCCACCAGCCCAAGGCCAGCCAGGAACCGCCCCAGGTGGCTGCGGCGGTGAATGCGTACACCCCAAGCACGGTGCGCATGTCTCCGCGCACCCTTGCCATGCTGATGCCGATTCCCACGATCAGTTGCGGGATGGCCGAGGCCAGGATCAATTGCAGTGTGCCCGTGGCGTTTTCGGCGTAGTGCGGGCCCATCACCCGCAGCACGAAGGGTGCCAGCAGGGTCCCGGTGAGCGTGGCGGGGACCACCAGCTGGGCACTGTGGAGCAGGGCCCGCCGGGCGTGGGAGGTGGCGTGTGCGGGGTCGTGCACCGATTCGGCGATCAGGGCACTGCCGACATTGCTGGTGATCAGGTACAGCGAATACCCCACGGTGTCGGCCATGAACCAGTAGGCGGCGGCTTCGGCGCCCGCGACCTGCAGCACGATCAGCGTTAGCACATCGGTGGTGGCGAACCACAGCAGCGACGCAGCATGGTCGGGGGCCGCGAATCTGGCCAGCCGGGCCAGCGGCACCCGGGCCTGGGCGGGCGTGCGTGAATCAAGTGCCGCGGCCCGTCGGGCGAAGCGTAGCGCCAAGGCCCCGACGAAGAGCACCACCAGCACTGCGGGGAGCACCGTGGCGGCAAAGACTGCCCATACCGCGGCCATACCCAGCAGCGGAAGTGCTGCGATTTTCAACAGTGAGGAGGCTCCGTTTTCGATCGGCACCCAGCCGGTGCGCCGCAGGCCGATCAGCACCTGGTCCTGGAGCACGAAGATGACCCACACCGCGGTGCCCAGCACGAAGGCCAGCACGGTCAGCGGGCTTTTGACCAGGAAGCCGAGCTTTTGGGCCCACAGGGGCTGCCCGGCCAAGAAGATTCCCGCGGCCAGCATGGCGGCCCCGGCGCAGGTCGCATAGCAGGTGAAAACGAGTCGCGGGGTGCCCGCGCCGGCTTCGGGCAGGAAGCGCAACAGCCCGTTTCGCATCCCCAGGGTGGAGATGTTCGCCAGCAGGGTCACCGTGGACATCAGTGCCGCGCCCACCCCCACGGCCTCGGTCGTGAGCAAGCGCGCGGCCAGCGCCCAGAAAGCAAGACCCAGCAGCGAGGTCAGCGCCGTGCCGATGATCAGTGCGTCGGCGCTGCGTCGCAGCGGATCCCCCAGGCGGGCCCGCAGCAGTCCGGCGAGCCCGTTTGTTGTCTTAGCCATGGCCCCAGATCCAGACATGGTCGATCTCAAAGGTGGCCGGGAACTTGGTCCCCGCATCGGGTGGCCCGGGATATTCGCCGCCCACGGCCAGGTTCATCACCAGATACATTGGTTCATCGGGTATTTGGGAGCCAACCAGCTGCCACACCTGGCGTCCGTCCAGGAAATACACGAGTTTGCCCGGTGTCCAATCCAGCGAGACGGTGTGCCAGCCTCCGGCGAGTGTGTTCCCCCGGGGCAGGTCGTATATTTTCCCGCTCGTGGACGCCGAGGGGTCCTTGGGGTGAAAGTGCATCAGCAGCTGTCCGGGATTTTGGCCCAAGACCTCCAGCATGTCGATCTCGGGCACGGATTCCTCGCTTGCCGGAAGCAGCCAAATCGCCGGCCACAGTCCGCGTCCTTCGGGAATCCGGAACCTGACCTCGACCGTGCCGTAGGTGAACGCCAGCTTGGCCGGCTCGCCATGCGCAGGGGGCCCCGTGGTGACCATGCCTGAGGCGAATTTGTAGTCCTTGCCGTCGGAGCCGGGGGTCGCGCGGCGCTCGGCGGTGAGCCTCAGTGTCCCCTCGGAGATTGAGACCTGCTGCGGGGTGTACCACTCAAGTTCGTTGTTGGAGCCAATGGTGCAGCCCTTCACCTGCCACCAATGACAGGTGTTCCAGATGGAGCTGCCCAAGGTGTTTGAGTCGAATCCTTCATCCAGCAGCAACCTGGCGGCCGGCGAGCCCGTGGGCCGGGCACTGGATCCGAGCAACAGAACCAGACACAGTGCCAGACCGGCAGCCACCACCGTTTTCCAGCTCCGGTTAGACATCGCGGAAGCCCAGGACTCGCTTGACGACACCGCGAGCCGCGGCGTCGGCGCGACTCCAAGGCAATCGATCCAGCCGCAGTTCGGCGTAGTCTCGGGGCAGTGCCCCGAACTTCTCCTTAAACTTGGCCAGCGCGAGCGACTGGCCGGACTCGCCCAGGTGGTAGGCGGCGCAGCCCTTGGCGCAGGCCAGTCGCAGCGTGGTCCATTGCACCAGCTCACCGGCCCCGGTGCCGCCGACCAGCGCCTTGTCCATGGCCGAACGCGTGTCATGGGCCGTGGCACCGAAGAGCGTGATGGTTCCGATCGCGGGCTTGCCATCGACGTAGGCGAGCGTGACGGTGAAATCTTCTCCCAGATGGCGCCCCATCGACTGCAGCTTCGCCAACGGGTCGCGCCGCCTGGCCCGTGCGTGGGCCAGCGCCCGCGGTTCGTGCTGGTTCGCGGCCCAACGGTCGATCGAGGTCATGAACAGCGAGTAATACGCCTCCAGCAGGGCGCCGGAGTGGCCGGTCTCGATGCGTACCCCCTCGCGTTTGGCGGCCCGGACACCGCGGCGTGCCGACTTTGACAGGGCCATCCAGGCCGCGTCGACCCCGTTGGACAGGTCGATGACGTGCGCACGGCGCGGGATCACCAGCAGGCTCCCGCCCAGCTCCCCGCCATCAACCGCGTCCTGGTCCAGGGCCTGTGCCCAGGCCGCCCAGCGCTGCGGGTCAGGCCGGATGGCCACCCGTTGCAGGTGCAGCCCGCGCAGGTCGCTCAGGATCGACTGGACCATGCCCTTGTCGGTTTCGGCCCCCAGCAGCCCCCCGATCCCCCATCCCGGGGGGAATGACTGCAGCCAGCCGCCCAGGCCGGCCACGCCTTGCCTGCGGACAAGTGGGAGCAGTGCTTCCCGGCCGTCGGCAAAGGAGTAGAGCCTGCTGGCATCGCTGAAGGGTCCATCCTCCACCATGGCGTCGACCCATTCCGGGGCTTGGTCGGGCAAGGATGCAGGGTCGGAGGCCAGCATGCTGCGCCATTTTTCCCGCGGAACGGGTGAGAGGACCACCGGGGCGTTCATGGCCGATTCGCCTCGGGGTAACTTGCGCGCAATCGCCTGACCTGCCGCCACACGCCGGTGCGCAGGTGCTCCCGCCGGCCGGCACGCTTGGCGTGGCGCCCGTCCAATACGCCCGCCAGGTGTTCTGCGGTGCAATCTGCCATCACGGTGCATCTGGCCAGGGCATAGAGGTCATCCCCCGGGTGGCTCAGCGCGTTGCGCACCGCGGCCGCGGAGGTGTACCCGGCCTCCGCGACCATCTGCTTGGTCACCCGGTCGTGGTAGCCGTGCGGGTACGCGAAGGTGTCCACTGGCCGGTCCAGGATCGCCTCCAGTGCTTTCTTGCTTTCGCTGATCTCCAGCCAGGCGCGATCGCGGCCTACGGCATCCAGCTGCGGGTGGGTCATGCTGTGCGCGCCGATCTCCACACCCTGCGCGGCAAGTTCGCCGATTTCGCCGGAGTCCAGCATCGGGAGCCCGCTGGCACCCACCGGGGCAAGCCATTCGCTGTGCCCACCCACCAGGCCCGCGGTCACGTACAGGGTGGCAGGCAGTCCCCTGGCCTGCAATTGCGGCCAGGCGTTCGAGGCGAAGTCCGAGAATCCGTCGTCGAAAGTCACCACCACGGCACGCTCCGGCACCGGGTCCCCGGCCCGAATCAGCGCCGTGAGCTGGCCGATGGTCAACCCCACGCGCCCCAGTTCGGCGAGCATGTCCAGATGTTCGGCGAACATCTCGCGACCAACGGCCCACGGTGTGAAATCCACCGGCGGATGGTCGTCGACGGAATGATAGAGCAGGATCGGGATGTGCTGGCTCACCGGGTGCCCCCCGGATTAGTCGGATGCCTGAGCAGGTACCGGCTCAGCACATACCGTCCCGGACCGGAGAGCAGTCCGCGCCGGTGTTCACGCATCAGGTCCCGCGGCCACGGTGGCAGGCCGGGGACGGTGGAGGGGTGTTGAACGCGGGCAGTCTTTTCCCGCAGGGAAGCAGCGTTCAGGGCCAACACCACCACCATGCGCGGGTTGCGCATTAGGCAGCGCATCAGGTGCGCCCCGAGTCCTGCCCCGTATCCATAAACCTGGCGGCGCAAGGCCGCATAGTCGCGGTGGTGCGGGTGCAGTACTATCGCCGCCGGTTCGTAGATCAGGCGGTGCCCGGATTCCAGCACGTCGTAGAAGGCTGCCAGATCGTCCCCGCCCATCGCCACGGTGCCGGTGCCCAGGGCTGCCTCGAAGCCGCCGGCCTCGTGCAGGTAGGAAGTCCTAAAGGCCATGTTGGCCCCGGAACCGCAAACCCCGGAGGCAAAGGGCAGCAACGGGTACTCCCGCTTGCCGTGTGCTAGGTCGAACACCCGGCGGTGCAGCCCCTTGTCGTAGGTTTCGTTTCCCTCAACCCATTGCTGCGGCAGCGTTTCAAGTTCGCGAGGCGCAATGAGGCCTGTGACGCACACGGCGCCGGTGTCCTGTGCAAAGACCAGCGCGAGCCGTTCAAGCCAACGCCGATCGGCCAGCACGTCGTCGTCGGTGAAGGCCACAATCTCCGTGTCGATATGTGGCAGGGCGGCGTTGTGGGCGTGCGCCAGCCCGGGCTTGTCCTCGCGCACGTAGACCAGGCGCGGGTCCTCCGCGATGCGCCGCGCCATCAATTCGGCCGTTCGATTATCGGAGGGGGCGTTGTCCACCACGATGATGCGCTGCGCGTCCATGGTGCCGGCAAGGATTGATGCCAAGCATTCTTCGAGCTGTTCGGGGCGGTTCCGGGTGGCAACCACCACGGTGGCCGACACCCCGGCAGCAGGCATCGCGCCCGGGGTGTGGGCCGTGGCTTCGGTTCGTTGGGTCCCGGCAGCGGGTGCTGTTTCTGCCACCCGCTCCAGAAGCAGCTCGGCGGTGAGCCTCTCGTCCCCGGAGAGTTCGATGCGCACCTTGGCCAGAGGGTCGCCGCCGTTGGTGACCAGGCACAAGGCACTTCGATGCGCTGGTGCCGGTTCCAGGGCTCCCAACGTAGCGTCCGGGTCCTTGAGATCGAGGATCAGGGGCAGGACCGCCGGAACGGATGGCAATTGTGTCGGCTGTGCTCCGTGGCCCTTGAGCCGCGCCTGCATGAAGCCGGTGGCGGTAAATGCGAGTCCCGCCATGATGGCCCCCCTGGCCGGGCCAAAGGGATCCAGCCGGAGGCCGGTGGTGAGATGACCTGCCACCCCGGCGGGCAGAGTCCGTCGCAGGTAGGAGCGTTCGGCGGAAAGCGCGCTCAGCTGGCCGTGGGTGCGTGCGACGCTGGCCTGGGAGACGCCCTCGGCGTGGCACCGTATGCGGAAGTAGGACCAAGAGGCCCGTGCTGAGGGGACCTTGTGGTGGACGATGGCTTCGGGCTCGTACAGGAACACCCCGTCGGGGAACAGCTCGGAGGCACGGATGCACCATTCGGTTTCCTCGCAACTTGCGGCTCCGGCCGCGGTGCGGCCCAACCCGCTGTCGAATCCGCCCACGGCGTCAAGCACGCTGCGTCGCATGGACATGTTGCATCCCATGAACTTGCGCACCGGGGCGCGCTTCACGGGCTGGCCCGTGTAGCTGCACCCAACCATCCAGTTGAATTCCGACGGCCACCACGAGGGCTTCGCACCTTCCCAGACGGACAGGGCGGAGCCGCCAACCCCCAGCACCCCGGGATCGCTGAACGGGGCCACCAGCCGCTGAAGCCAGTGCGGATCGGCGGTCGCGTCGTCGTCGAGAAACGCCACCACGTCCCCCAGTGCCTTGCCGGCCGCGGTGTTCCGCGCACCGGACAGCCCGCGAGGACCCGTGTTGGCAATGACTTCAACACCGTCCAGCTCGCGCCGAGCCCGCCGAAGCAGCGACGGATTATGGTCGACAACGACCAACAGCTGTCCACAGGGAGCATTTTGGGCCCGCACGGATGCCACGGAAGCCGCCAGGTCCTCCCAGCGCCGTTCGGTATAGGTGCATATCACGACAGATGTCGCAACGGGTTTCATGGCTTTTCCGCGGTCCGTGCGATGTGGGTGAATTCTTCCACGGTGTGCGCGAGGTGACGCGGCACCCCCAGGCTGGCGCGGGCGCGGGTCAAGCCGCCCCGTTCACGGTAGTTGGTCCGCAGGACCCGTGCCCCGTCCCGGAACGTGTGCAGGTTGCTTTCTCCATGGATTCGAGGTCTTTCGAATGAAGCGACTTCCACCACCCGAAGGCCCGCGGCCAAGGCAAGGATGTTCAAGAACGTTTCCACCTCGAATCCGCCGATCTCGCCTTCGAAGGCAGGACGCACATGGCGCCAGAAGGCCATGTAGCCGTAACACAAATCGGAGTAGCGTCCGCCAAAGACCATGCGAACCGTTTGGGTGAGGGCGAGATTGCCCGAGGTACGCAGCAGTGTCAGGTCGCTGCTGCCACCGCCCTGGACGAAGCGCGACCCCTTGACGACGTCGGCACGTGCTTGAAGCGACGCCACGAAGATGACGATGTCCCTTGCGTCCATTGACCCGTCGGCATCCATCATGACGATGATGTCGCCGTGGGCGGCCTCAAATCCGGCCCTCAACGCATGACCCTTGACATGGCGCTTTTCAAGGACGATCAGAGCATCCGGCCGACGTTCCCGTACGAACCCCAAGGTGTCGTCGTCCGATTCCCCGTCGACAATCACGAGTTCGTCCACGATGCTCGTGATGGTTGGCAATACCTGGACGAGGTTTTCCGCTTCGTTTAGCGTGGGGATGATGAGGCTGACCTTGGGGTGAGGCTCCGAAAGAAAGATCATCGGCGAGATGGCTTCAGGATCTTCCAAGTATTCTTGCAAATCCTCATGCTTGGTCATCAAAGTCATTTGAAACTCCCCAACCAGTTGGACCCGGCGGATCCTTCGTGATATGTCGGCTTGGATCTGGGAAAAGGTCCAAGCACTTTGGTTTTGGATTGTAGGCGTGGCTCGTGGGGCGAGTGTTGATTCCCGCCCGGAGCGGCCAAACGTCGTGACTGCATCGATATTTCACATTCTCGATGCTCTGATCACGACCGCACCAATCAACAAACCGCTGCTCAGCTAACCAAGGGGTCAGCGGTTGTTGCTACCTCAAGCACGATCTTCTTGCTCCGTCACGGAAATCATGCCGGCTCAATATGAGACGGTGATTGCTGTGGGCTCCCGAAGCGAAAAGTGCCAACCGCTAGCTCGGGTCATTGACGTCTAGGGGACCTCGAATCGTGAGTTCAGCAGACGTCGGGTAGCCCCGACCTCGGATTCATCAACCCAGTAGACATAGCCCATGTCATCCTCCATTCGGACCCGAATCGTCAACCCCAATGCATGAACTTTCAGGTGCATTCCACATGCAGTGTATACCTCATTGCTCCTTGCAAACCGCGTAAGGGCCCTCGTATAAATTAGTGCGACTAAGGACCCGAATCGTTGGCCGCACCGAGACCTTCCTGGCCGCGAGGGGATGCCAGGGGATCACCGGGCACGTCAGGCACCCGCAAACCCAGGGGAAGAACGAATGCAGCCAGTGCGCCACGAGGCGCGTTGCTATATCCCCGACGCAGTCGGGACAAACTCGAAGGGAGGTTTGTAGGTCTGATGGCTTACCCGGATACCGAAAGGTGATGGGGACCCTAGCTTGCCAGTAAACCGGTGACCGTGCCCAGGTGTTAGGGACGGTGCGCCGGGAAGGCCCGCGTGACATGGCGAAGTCTTGATTGCTTGAATCTCAACCTCCAGAAGATGAAAGTTCACATCCACCGGAAATGACACCCGATGCCGGTGCCTGTCCTGCGACGGTTATGTGGATGAACCGTTGCAACCTTCGGGACCAGGAGCGATGCCCAATGAGGGCATTTCAAGGAGATGAGTGGGGCGCCTAAATCAACGATGTGCTGACACCGTTTGTAAAGGAGGTCATGAGCACGTGTGCAAACAACGATGCGAGTGGATACATGGGAAACGCGGAAACGCGGATGCGGGCCACCGCCCGGGACCCGCAGTACCACCCGGTGCTGATCCTGTGGCCCAACAACAACGCCTCCTCCAAGTGCGCGGAGATTGACTACGCCGAAGGCACAACGGAGACCGCACAGATGAAGCTCTTCCTCCACCACGCCTGCGGCGGCTCCGACTTCCAGACCACCACCTCGACGCCGATTGACCCCACCCAGTGGCACAACTACGCCGTGGAGTGGACGCCGTCCGGAATCACCGGCGACATCGACGGCGTGAAGACCTTCACCGACACCAACCCGGCCCACCAGCCGGGCGTCGGAATGCACCAGACCCTCCAGCTGGACTGGTTCCCGACCGGCGGGGCAGCCAAGTCATCCCAATGCAGGTTGATTGGGTCCGCGTCTACAAGTAGCCCGACACCAAAAACTCGTGGCGCAAGGGCCGCCGGAGGTCCCACCGATTCCCGGCGGCCCTTGCGGACGGTATCCTCAGTGCGTCGCGCGGCCGTGGAGTACGTACGCAGTACTCCGCCCAAGTAGTCAAACTAAGTAGTCAGACCGAAAAACAAGTACTTCAACCGGAAAATCAAGTAGTGCGCACACTACCGGCTGCCACCGCCCGGACGTACCATTTTCCTAGTCGCCAGGGAACTTGCAGGACGGGGCGGCGGGTCTAGGCCTCATTGGGGATAGTACTTGACATTGTTGTGCTGGCGACCACCCAGGGGGGGCAGCCGCGGCAGGGGCACGCGGGCCGAACCGGGCTTAGTCGTGTCTTCCGCATGTTGTGGAGGAAGCAATGACATACCTGGGGCAAGCAAAAGCAGCAAGTTTCGAGCAGGATCACCTGCACGAAGAACTTCCCCACCCTCCCGTCCCTCCCCTCGTACACCGGCATCCGTCCGTCAGTCTGGTCATACCCACCCTCAATGAGGCACGGAACCTGCCGTGGGTGCTGCGGCGCATCCCTCCGTTCGTTGACCAGGTCGTCATTGTCGACGGCCGCTCCGTGGATGACACCGTCAAGGTGGCCCGGGCCGTCCGTCCGAACGTCGACATCGTCCTGGAACCTGAAAAGGGCAAGGGCGCTGCCATCCGTGCCGGATTCGCCGCCAGCACCGGTGACCTGATCGTCATGATCGATGCCGATGGCAGCATGGACCCGGGCGAAATTGGCTGGTACACCGAACTCCTGAGCAGCGGCTTCGACTTCGTCAAGGGCTCGCGCTACCTCACGGGCGGCACCTCCGACGATCTGACTTGGCTCCGCGGACAGGGAAACCGCGCCCTGACAGGCCTGGCCAACGTAGCCTGCCACCGCCACTTCTCGGACCTTTGCTACGG
Source organism: Arthrobacter livingstonensis (assembly GCF_003219815.1). Lineage (GTDB taxonomy): Bacteria > Actinomycetota > Actinomycetes > Actinomycetales > Micrococcaceae > Specibacter > Specibacter livingstonensis. The sequence continues at coordinate 6,552 of NZ_QJVD01000020.1, read as the reverse complement.
CTACGTCGGCCTGCGCCGGCAGGTCCTGCCCCTGTTGGAACTGGCGTCGAGCGGCTTCGAGATTGAAACCGAACTGGCAGTGCGTGCAGCCCTGGCCGGACTGCGCATTGCCGAAGTGCCCACCCACGAACTGAATAGGCTCTCCGGCACGTCCAACCTGCGCACCTTCCGCGACGGCTGGCGGGTGCTGCACACGCTCGTGAAAGAGTGGTACGTGTGGGATTCCCCCACGGCCGGCGCGCCCGCGGAGTCGATCCTGCGGGTCCGCTACCACGAGCTCCCAGTCGAGATCACCCGCTCGCCCGACGACCCGGCCGCACTGCTCGCCCCGGCGACGGGGATTTGAGATGCCACCCGTCCAGCTTCCCATTGCAAGCGTTGTCATCTGTTCGCACACCGAGGAGCGCTGGGCCTGGCTGCAGCAGGCCATCGCCTCCGTCCAGGCGCAGACGGCCGCCCCGCACGAACTGATCATCGTCGTCGACCACAACCTTCCGCTGCAAAAGCGGCTCCTGCACCAGGTCACCGGCGCCTACGTGCTGGAGAACAACGGCGCCAAGGGGCTTTCGGGGTCCAGGAACACCGGCGTCCTCGCGGCAACCGGGGAGGTCGTCGCCTTTCTGGACGACGACGCCATCGCCGCGCCTGACTGGCTGCTTCGCCAGCTGGAACTCTACGACGACCCCGCCGTGTACGCTGTCGGCGGCCGGATCGACCCCCTCTGGGAAAACGGCCGGCCCGCCCACTTCGCACTGGAGCTGGACTGGATTGTGGGCTGCTCCTACCGCGGCCTGCCACGGGTCGCGGCCCAGGTCCGCAACCCGATTGGCGCCAGCATGTCCTTCCGCCGCACGGTCTTTGAAGAGGCGGGCCTTTTCGACGAAAGCATGGGCCGGACGGCGTCACCGCGCGGCTGCGAGGAAACCGAGCTGTGCATCCGGGCGGCCGCCCTGCGCCCGGGCGGGCGGGTGGTCTACGAGCCGGCGTCACTGGCTTCCCACCATGTCCCCGCGTCCCGGGGCACCATGAGCTACATGCTGGCCCGGTCGTGGGGTGAGGGGATCTCGAAGGCACAAATCTCCGCCCTGCCAGGGGCGCGACGGCGGCTGGGCCCTGAGCGCCGTTACGTCGCCGAGGTGCTCCCCCGGGCCATTGTCCGAAGCTTGGCTTCCGGCGAGGTTGCCGGCCTGGCCCGCAGCGGGACAATTCTTTCCGTGCTGGCAGCAACCGCTGCCGGCTATTTGGTGGAGCAGGCAAGGCACCCGTTCGCCGTGGTGCACGCCCCTCGGGGCGGTACCGGCGATGTGGAGGTGGCATTGTGAGCAGGCCAATAGTCGGCATTCGAACTGTGATGATGACGGCGGGTCTGGCGGCCGCGGCTGCCACCCCACCGCCACCGGAAACGCCTGGCGCAGGTCCGACGGCGACCATCGACTCCCCGGCACCTCCGGCCAGCGCGACGCCGGCCAAGCCGGCACCTCTTGCAACGGCGACGGCCAGACAGACACCCACGGCACCCGCCGTGACAGCACCGGCGCCGAAGATTGCCACCACGGCGCCGGCACCGAAGCCAACCGCCACGGCAACATCAAGCACAAAGGCGACTGCTAAGACGGCCGCGAAGGCAACCACGCAAGCAGCCGCCGCGCTCGCGACAGTGTGCAAGCCCCTCACCGCGCGGCCCACCAACACCTTCCCCGGAACCACCGTTGTGGCTGACAACTTTGAGTCCGGGAACCCGTCCAAGTGGACCGTCAACACCGGCGGCAACGGCACGGCAGCGATTGTATCCAACGCCTTTGTCACGGGAGCCTGCTCCACCCACCTGCACGCCACCACGGCGCTTGGCTCCATAGCCACCCTGACGAAGACCATTCCGGCAGGCCTGGGCCAGGTGTATGCGGACGGCTTCTTCGACGTCCAAACGACGGCGGTTGTCGCGGCCGTGAACGCCTACCTGCAGTTCTACATGGGCACCACGCGGATCGCCTCCGTGTACCGCAACACCACCGACGGGCGGCTCCGGCTCGAGGCGCTCACGTCCACCGGCACCTGGGCACGCACCAAGCTGACCAGCACGGCCGTCACCACCGGACGGTGGCACCACATCCAGATGCACGTCCTGCCCAACGGGACAACGTCCGCGCTGGAGATCTGGCTGGACGGCGTCAGGCTCTACCACACCAACAACAACGACGGCCGCACCGGCGCAGTCACGTCAGTGTCAACGGGCAACGAATTCACCAGCCAGCAGGGCGACCTCTACCTGGACAACCTGATCATCAAGGGCCAGGCCCAGGTCACCTCCAACTGCAACACGGCAGTGCCCACCAACACCTTCCCCGGCCAAGTGGTGGTGGTGGACGGCTTTGAATGCGGAAACCTCGCCAAGTGGACGGTCCACACGATGGGCGACGGCGCAGCAACCGTGCAGGGGGCAACCGTTCACTCGGGCCCGGATGCGGCCCGCCTGGCGACCAGCCCCAACAGCAAGTCCATGGCCAACCTGTCCCACGCCATTCCGGCAGGGTCCACGGGCGTGTACATTGACGGGTGGTTTGACATCACGGCCATAGGGCCCGTGGGCAACGACGTGCCGTACTTCCGCTTCTTCACCGGAGCCACCCGGTTCGCGGACATTTACCGGTACAACTCCACCGGAGCGCTGTGGCTGCGGGTGCTGAACCCAGCCGGCACGAACTCCTACGCGCGGCTGACCAAGACAGCGGTCACGGTGAGCGCCTGGCACCACGTCCAGATGCATGTGGCAGCCAACGGTGCCGCCACCACCCTCCAGATCTGGTTGGACGGCGTGCAGGTGTACAACTCGTCCGCAGTCAGCACCTCACCCACCAGCACCACCTCGGTGATGCTGGGCTCCGAGCACTACCCGCAGCCGGCGTCCATCAACATTGACGACGTGATTGTCAAGTCAGTCCCGTGACGGCCAACCAGCTTGCAGCACCATCTCCGGTGCAGACCGGCGCCCACTTCGACATCCACGGACTGGTGGGCATCGAAGTGGCCCCCGGCACCCCCGGGGCCCCGCAGCTGGTGGACATGCTTGGCCCGTTCCACACGGCCCGCCCGGCCGAGGAGCAGTGCCGGATCCTGGTCACCGGGACCACGGCCACCTTGGTGAACCCGTCCCACGCCGAGGACGCCTACCGGTACTCGGACGACACGCTGTTCCTCCCGCGGGAACGGGTCACCGTGACCGTGACGGACGCCGGGTTTACGGTGGCCGGCCGCGGTGAGTTGCTGACCGCCATCATCCCCCTGCTGGACCGGCTGTGCGTGCTCAACGCCGCGGCCATGGTCCATGCGGCCATCGTCAACTACCGCGGCGCCGGCATGCTGATGCCGGTGTGGGGCGGGGTTGGCAAAACCAGCACCGTGGCCAAACTGGTGCACATTGAGGGAGTGCAGTTCATGGCCGACGACTGGGGCTTCCTGCGCTCCGACGGGACGGTGCTGGGCTACGCCAAGCCCATGTTCATCAAGGCCCACCACCAGCCGATCTACCCGCAACTGTTCGAAGGGCCGCGCAAGCCGCTGGTGCCCAAGGGGCTGACCAAGCCGCTGGAGCGCGCCTCCACCATGGTCCACCCCGTGATCGTCCGGTATCCCCGCACGGCGGCGTTCACCCGGCGCTGGTCCCCGGAACACCGCATGGTCCACCCGGAGCAGGCATTCGGCGCGGAAAACATAGCCAGCGAGGCACCCGCCTGCGTGGCCATGTTTCTGGAGCGGCACTCGGGGCCGGACGCGGTTTTGGAACCGCGTAGCGCCGAGTGGATGACGACCCGGATCGTGGGCAATTTCCACACTGAGCTGCCCGGAGTGTCGCGCAGCCTCATCGAGGCCCTCGGTGCCACCGGACTGATCCCCCTGGAACGCTACTTCGCAGACAAGGCCAAGGTGGTTCGCCGCGGCTTGGGAGAAATTCCGTGCCACGTGCTGAAGCTGCCGGCCAGCTGGTCGGCAGACCACGCCAGCGACCATGTCACCGCCACCGTACAGGCACTGCTCAATGATTGGGCCTAGCCCCCAGTGCCGTTTGCTTAGCTCAGGTGTGTTAATCTTTCGGCATGGCGCGTAGTGGATGGGGTGACCCCCGGGGGGTCCCGAACGATTGAGTGACCACGTTTCCCTTGGTGTGTTGACGCGGGTGTTCCCGGCGGACGTGGTCGACGCGGTGATCGAGCGTACCGGGGCGTTGCAGCAGCAGAACCGGCTGCTGCCCTCGAGGCTGATGGTCTACTACATCATGTTCCTGGCCCTGTTCTCCAACCGTTCGTATGAGGAGGTCAAGCACCACGCTGGTGGCCGGGATGGAATAGCTGAGCGGCCGGTTCCGTGAATGGACGATGCCGACGAAAGCGGTGATCTACAAGGCAAAAACTCGCCTGGGCTCCACGGTCATGGCGGAGTTGCTCGCCGAGGTCGCCAAGCCGTTCGCCGCCCCGGGGGGTCCCGGGATTTATAAGGAATGGTGGCTGGTCAGTGTCGACGGGACCGTCCTGGATCTGGCCGACACCCTCGCGAACGAGAAGGCGTACGGGCGGCCCGAGACGAAGACGGACTTCAAGAGCACGTTTCCCCAGGCGCGGGTGCTGGGCCTGGTGGAGTGCGGCACCCATGCCGTCTTCTCCGCCGTGGCCGCCAGCTGCAACACCAGTGAGTACGACATGTATCCGGCGCTGCTCGCGGATCTGGCCAAGGACATGCTGGCGATGGCCGACCGCGGGTTCTTCTCCTACCAGGCGTGGAAGGACAGCGCCGCGACCGGGGCGGCTTTGCTGTGGCGAATGAAGGCCAACAGCGTCATGCCCGTCCTCGAGGAACTCGGGGACGGCTCCTACCGCTCAGCCGTCTATCCCTCCAGCAAGGACCGGGCCAAGGACACGAACGGGATCCCGGTGCGGGTCATTGAATACGAGGTCACCACCGCGAAGAAGGACGGCGGGGAGGAGGTCAGCAAGTTCCGGCTGACCACTTCCATCCTGGACCCGGCCGCCGCCTCGGCCGAAGACCTGGCCGACCCCTATGCCCGACGCTGGGAAATCGAGTCCAGTTTCGACGAACTCAAAACCCACCAACGCGGCCCCGACAACGTCCTGCGGTCCAAAATACCCGACGGGGTGTACCAGGAAATCTACGGCTACCTCTGCACGCACTACGCGATCCGGTCCCTGATCGACACCGTCGCCAACGAATTCGAGGAAGACCCAATGAGGTTTTCCTTCATACGCACCCTCCGGGCAGCAAGGCGATCCCTCGCCGGGCGCCCGGCTTTTTCCCCCTCACAAACTAGCTGAAGCCTTCGTCGTCTTCTGCCAGGAAGTCCTCCACGAATTCCTCCCCCCGCACCGTTCGGGAGCCCGGCTCCGTGCGCGAGACCGCACCCGCTCCCCTCCCCGGCTCCATGGCGGTCCCTGCCCGCAACGCAGCCCTCTGGCTGGCCAACGGCGGCGTGGCCGGCCTGGCCCGCGGCGGAACAATTCTTTCGGTGCCGGCAGCAACCGCCGCCGGCTATTTGGTGGAGCGGGCAAGGCACCCGCTGGCCGCGGAGCACGCCCTGCGGGGCCGCACCGGCGATATGGAAGTGGCATTGTGAACAGGCCAGGAACCGCAATTCGTACCATGATGATGACGGCGGCGCTTGCGCTGACGGCGGGTCGGCGGTCACGGCCGCCACGCCGCCACGCCGCCACCAAGCAACACGCTCAGCGCCAGCCCGCCGGCAACCGCCACAACGCAGGCACCGGCAGCAACCGCCACATCGGCCCCACGCCAAGCCGGCGCCTGTTACAACGCCGACGGCCAGACAGACGCCCACGGCACCCGCGGTGACAGCACCGGCGCCGAAGATTGCCACCACGGCGACATCAAGCACAAAGGCGACTGCTAAGCCTTGATCCACCGATTTGGTTTGGGGTTGATACGGCGGTTTAAACACGAAATGCCCGTCTTTTCAAGGATAATTGGACTTACCACAGCTCAATTTTCCTGAAAATGAAGGACATCTCGTAGATGCTAGTTTTCCACACCCCGGCGGCCGTGTCAGTTTCCTTCGACGAGGAGAACCTTGTGTCGCCCACGGGCCTGGTCCCGGTGATGCGTCTGGCTCAGGACGCGGGTCTGCATTCGCTGGCCAATGAGTGGATAAAAATACCGACGGACAAGGGAGCAAATGCCGGGTTGAAGGTCGCCGCCCTGGTGGCGGGCATGGTTGCCGGGGCCGATTCCATTGATGACATGGCCTTGCTGCGCCACGGAGGAATGAAGAAAGCCTTCAAGGGGTGCTATGCCCCGTCAACGCTGGGCTCGTTCCTGCGCTCCTTCACCTTCGGACACGTGAAGCAACTGAATGCTGTTGCCTCCCGGCTCCTGGTCAATCTGGCACGGAAGGCACCCTTGTTCGGGCCCCCTTCCGGGGACGGCGAGTTCATTTTCGTGGATGTTGACGACACGATCATCGAAGTCCACGGCTATCTGAAGCAGGGCTCCGGCTACGGCTATTCCAAGGTCCGGGGCCTGAATGCCGTG
>NZ_QJVD01000001.1 GCF_003219815.1 Arthrobacter livingstonensis | reverse complement strand
AAAACCAAATAACCAATTCAATACAATAAATTGGTATCAATAAAACTTGGCACACTATTGAGTTCTCAAACAACAACCACACCCGGCCAACACACCCGAAAAGCACCGAAAAAACCAGTAAACAATCCGCAACGATCAGCGCCGGAGCAACCACACAAACTTACCCGCCAGACCAGTGATAGTCAAATCTTCAGTTCAGGCCGGTGTTCGTTTCCCAGCAATTCTCATCGCCGAAATTTGAACACATGTTATCGAGCCTATATTTCAAGGCCGATGTCTTGGTCTTTTCCTGGACCGGACTGTTTGCCCGGCGGGGTACTAACTCTAACACCATCCAGCCGAGTTCACCAAACGGCAGGAAGATGTTCATCCACGGGCCCGGGGATCACATCTTCAGCGGTTGCAGGTACACGGCCCCGAGCGGCGGAATGCGCAACGCGAGCGAAGTTTTCTGGCCGTCCCAGGCCTCGGATTCGGCAGCCAGCTGGCCGCCGTTGAGGACATTGGAACCGCCAAATTCCGCACGGTCCGTGTTTAACACTTCTTCCCACGCGCCGCCCTGCGGCAGGCCCACCCGGTAGCCCTCATACGCGACGCCGGCAAAGTTAATAATGCACACCAGCGGGTTGCCGGCCTTGTCCCAGCGGATGAAGGACACGACATTGTGCGTGGTGTCCCCGCCATTGACCCAGGTGAAGCCTTCAGCCTTGTTGTCCTGTTCGGAGAGTGCCGGGGTGTTGGCGTAGACCCGGTTGAGTTCCTTCACCAACAGCTGGATGCCACGGTGCGGCGGGTTTTCGGCCAACCACCAGTCCAGTCCGTGTTGTTCACTCCACTCCGCTTCCTGGCCGAACTCAGTGCCCATGAAGATCAGCTGCTTGCCCGGGTGTGCCCATTGGAAGGCAAGGTATGCCCGGAGGTTGGCTAGCTGCTGCCAGCGGTCACCCGGCATTTTCCGCAGCAGCGAGCCCTTTCCGTGGACGACCTCGTCGTGGCTTATCGGGAGCAGGAAATTTTCCGTGAACGCGTAGACCAGGGAGAAAGTGATCTGGTTGTGGTGCCAGCCGCGGTTGACCGGATCCTCAGCCATATAGGTAAGGGAGTCGTGCATCCATCCCATGTTCCACTTGATGCCAAACCCAAGTCCATCAGCTGAGGTGGGGGCGGTGACCCCGGGGAACGCCGTGGACTCTTCAGCGATGGTGACCACACCCGGATTGCGGCGATAGGCGGTCGCGTTCATTTCCTGAAGGAAGCTGATGGCCTCGAGATTTTCCCGACCGCCGAAGCGGTTCGGGCTCCACTGGCCGTCCTCGCGGGAGTAGTCGAGGTAGAGCATGGAGGCAACGGCGTCGACACGAAGCCCGTCGATGTGGAATTCCTCGAGCCAGTACAGGGCATTGGCCACCAGGAAGTTGCGCACCTCGTTGCGGCCAAAGTCAAAGATGAGGGTGCCCCAGTCCGGGTGTTCGCCCAGGCGCGGGTCGGCGTGCTCGTATTGGGCGCCGCCGTTGAACTTGGCCAGGGCCCATTCGTCTTTGGGGAAATGGGCCGGAACCCAGTCCATGATGACCCCAATGCCGGCCTGGTGCAGCGAGTCGACTAGGAAGCGGAATTCATCCGGGTGCCCGAAGCGCGATGTCGGCGCAAAGTACGAGGTGACCTGATATCCCCATGATCCACCGAACGGGTGCTCGGACACCGGCATGAATTCAACGTGTGTGAACCCCAGCCACTTGACGTAGTCAACGAGCTCGGAGGCCATTTCACGGTAAGAGAGGCCTTGCCTCCATGAGCCAAGATGGACCTCGTAAACGCTCATGGGTGAGTTGTGCGGATCGCGGGCAGCCCGCGCGGCCATCCATTCCGCGTCTTGGAACGCGTAGTTTGACTCCACCACCCGCGACGCAGTCAGCGGCGGGACTTCGGTGCCGTACGCCATGGGATCGGCCTTTTCCAGCCACCGGCCGTCTTCGGTCAGAATCTCAAACTTGTAGCGCTCTCCGGCCGCGGCGTCTGGTATGAACAACTCCCACACCCCGCTGGTTCCGAGGCTGCGCATGGCGTGTCCACGGCCATCCCAGTTGTTGAATTCACCGATGACGCGCACTGCCCGCACGGCCGGAACCCACACCGCGAAACTGACACCGGTCACGTCTCCAAGGCCGGAATGATAGCGGCGCACATGGGCGCCAAGGGTGGTCCACAGCGTTTCGTGGCGGCCTTCCGCCATGAGGTGCAGGTCCAGTTCGCCCACCGTGGGCAGGTAGCGGTACGGATCGTCGGCCTGGTGCGTACCGTCGGCGTAGCTGACTTCCAGACGGTAGTCGGGGGCATGCCCGGCCTCCTCCGCCGGCACCACGGCAACCCAAATGCCGCCGTGTTCGTGCTTCATGGGGAATTGCCCGCTGTCCGTAACCACGGTCACCGACTTCGCCAGGTGGCGGAGGGTGCGAACGGTGGCAAATCCGTCGGAATCCAAATGGGCACCCAGCACCGAGTGCGGCGCATAGTAGGTTCCCTCGGAAACGCTGGCCAAGACTCCTGCATCGACTGCCAGAGGCGCGGTCTTCTTCAGTCCCATGTCCACACTACTTTCCCTTGTTTCAAACAAATCCTGAACGGCCTTTACCGGCACTCCAACCCAACCGGGTCGGTTTTGCAACTCATAAACAACCTCGTAAAGCGCCTTATCCAGCCACAATGACACAAAAAGCGTCGAATCCAATTCAATGGAGTTGGGCCGGACACTCTGGTAGCCGTCAATGAACGCCGCGCTGGAGGCCCGCACCCAGCGTGCAGCCTCCCCTGCGGTGACGGTTCCTTGGTTGGTGGCCTGCGCGCCAGCATAGCCAAGGGAGCGAAGCAGTCCCACCACGTCGCGCAGCGGCACGTCAGGACTCCTTCGCCCGGCCAGCGGCCGCATCGGCTCGCCCTCGAAGTCCAAAAGGTACCACGTGTTGCTTCCGGGGCCGTTGGCCTGAATGAGCTGGCCCAGGTGAAGGTCGCCATGGATGCGCTGCAGTGGGGGCAGGCGCCGCAAATAGCGCAACTGTGCCATGATATCCGCGAATGCCCCGTCGAAGGGCCCGACGACGGGGCGGGCCAGTTTCCAGGCCCAGGTGAGCCGGGCGGTAATCGCCTCCACAAACTCGTCGCGCTGTTCGTCCGAACCGGTGGTGGCGCCCAGCGAGTCGAGCAGGCTGCCATGGACGTGCGCCAGCGCCCTGCCGATGGCCCCGGCCTGGGCGGTGAAATCGCTGCCGCTGCCCGCGGCGGCCAGTGCCGTTTCCCAACCGTCCTGCCCGTTGGGGATGAAGGAATGGATGACAAAGAGTGTGGTCCCGGCAGGATCCCTGCTTGACCCCTCGAGCGGAGCCCCGGGGATAGCTGCCGGTTGCGGGGCCCGCAGGGTAGCTGCCGCATGCAGTTTGGGGACAAAGCTGCTGCCGGCCTGCGCCAGGGCCCTGCCGATCTCGGCTTCCGGGTGTGGACCGGGATGGAGCACCCGGAAGAACTTGGCAATGAGCGGTTGCCCCGCAAGCTCAAAGACCACCGAACTGTTGGACTGTTCGGTGCCCATGGTGCGTACGGCGTCAACGGATGTCGGGCCGGAACCCATGGTGCGTAGCGCGCCAACAGATGCCGTGCCGCCAGTGCCCTCAGTGCCGTCCGTGCCGTCAGTGCCTTCAATGCCGCGCGTGCCGACCGCCCTGTCAAAAATGGTGCCGCTGTGCCAGGCCTGCACTGCCTCCAACGGTGTGGCCCCGGAAATGACGCCCAGCCAGGCGCTCATAAAGGCGGGGTCGGCCAGGGCGTCGTACACCCACCCACCGGAAGGAAGCTCCCCCAGCAGTGCAGTCTCCGGCACGCCCCGCGGCCTTTGGCGGCACACGCCCAAGGGAACCTGCAGCGTGACGACCCGTCCGGCGTCGTGCGGGGAAGTGGCAGTACCGGCGGGCACGATGTCAACGAACAGGACGGTGAAATCGGTGTCGGGGCGGGGCTGCGGCAGTTCCAATGTGCCGGCCACGCGCACCGTGGCGCCTGCTCCGGCACCGCCCTTGAGGGGGTACCAGCGCTGCGCGGGCAGCCAGTCCGCCAGGAGGCCGGGGAGGGCGGCGTCCATCAGTGCCTGGCCAATCCGGCACCGCGAAGGGAGCGTGGTCCCGGGGAGGTGGTTGGCGACGGCATGCCTACCGCCGCACGTGCAGGATGTGGGCCGGTTCCAGGTGGGCGTCCAGCCGGAAGTAGTTTTGCTTGCCCCAGTTCCACGTGGCGCCGGTGATGAGTTCATCGACGATGAACGTGCCGTCCGGGGCGAGCCCGTCCAGTTCCAGGGCGTCCAGGTCCAGGGTGACCTGGCCTTCGCGCATGCTGTGCGGATCGACGTTGATGACCACGATGATGGTGTCCTTGCGGGCCGGGACGTCTGCAGTGGCCGCGATGTCCTTGTGCTTGCTGAAAACGAGCGTGGCCTCGTCCGAGCTCTTGTGCAGCGTCAGGTTTTCCAGGTCCAGAAGAGCCGGGTGGGCGCGGCGGATCTTGTTCAGCAGCGTGACGAAGGGTGCCAGCGACCGCCCAGCGGCCTCGGCGCCGGCGAAGTCCCGGGCCTTGTACTCGTACTTTTCGTTGTCGATGTTTTCTTCCGAGCCGGGCCGTGCCACATGTTCATAGAGTTCGTATCCGGCGTACATGCCCCAGAGCGGGCTGCCCAGGGCTGCCAGGATGGCGCGGATCTTGAACGCCGCCGGGCCGCCGTACTGCAGGTATTCGGTGAGGATGTCAGGGGTGTTGACAAAGAAATTGGGACGGAAGTAGCCGGCGGATTCGCGGCTGACGTGGTGCAGGTATTCCTCCAGCTCCTCCTTCGTGTTGCGCCAGGTGAAGTAGCTGTACGACTGCTGGAATCCGGCCCGGCCCAGCGCCGCCATCATGGCCGGGCGGGTGAATGCCTCGGCCAGGAACACCACCTCGGGGTTCTCGGCGTTGATGGTTCCGATGAGCCATTCCCAGAACCACACGGGCTTGGTGTGCGGATTGTCAACGCGGAAGATCTTCACGCCGTGGCCGATCCACAGGCGCACAATCCGCAGGATCTCCGCCGACAGTCCGGCGGGGTCGTTGTCAAAGTTCAGCGGGTAAATGTCCTGGTATTTTTTCGGCGGGTTCTCCGCATACGCAATGGTGCCGTCCACCCGGGTGGTGAACCATTCGGGGTGCCCGGTTGCCCAGGGGTGGTCCGGGGCGCACTGCAGGGCCAGGTCCAGCGCCACTTCCAGCTCCAGCTCATTGGCGGCGGCAACAAATGCGTCAAAGTCCTCGAAAGTGCCCAGGTCCGGATGGATGGCGTCGTGCCCGCCGTCCGCCGAACCAATGGCCCAGGGCGAGCCGGGATCGGCTGGGCCGGCCACCAATGTGTTGTTGGGGCCCTTGCGGTTGATGGCGCCGATGGGGTGGATCGGGGGCAGGTACACCACGTCAAAGCCCATGGCCGCGACCGCCGGGAGGCGCCGGGCCGCCGTCGTAAAGGTCCCACTCGTCCACACGCCCGTCCCGGGATGGCGCACTGCGCCTTCGGAACGGGGGAAGAATTCGTACCAGGCGCCGCGGCCGGCGGCGTCCCGCTCCACCTGCAGGGGGTAGTTGCGGCTGCGCGTCACCAGGTCCCGCAGCGGAAACCGTCCGACGGCGGCGCGCACCTGCGCGCTGGTGCCGGCGGCGAGGCGGTCGTTGGTGTTCAGCGTGGTGTCCGCGAGCACCTTGGCTGCATGTTTGAACGCCTTGGCGTCCCCGGCATGCGGGGTGTCCGTGGCGGCCTTGGCCACGAGCAGCCGGCCCTCGGCCAGCATGACGTCGACGTCCACGCCGGCGTCGATCTTCACCTGCGCGTTGTGGCTCCAGGTGGCATAGAGGTCCGTCCAACCTTCGACGGCGAACTGCCAGGCACCCTCCGCCGTGGGCGTGAGCGTGCCACCCCACGCGTCGGTTCCCTTGCCCAGCGGTATCATGGGCGTCCGCTGGACCTCCCTGCCGCTGGGGTCCAACAGCACGGCGGTGACACCAACGGCGTCGTGTCCTTCGCGGAAAACCACGGCGCGCACCTGCACGTCGCCGCCCCGCACCGCCTTGGCGGGGAACCTTCCATCTTCAATGACGGGCTGGACGTTGGTGACGGGGATGCGCCCGAAGCGCAGTCCCTGCCTGGGAGCCGGCACAGGGCGGGCCGCGGATGTCGCTGCGCCCGCCGCTGCGCTTGCTCCTGCGCCTGCTGCTGCGTGGCGTGCGGCTGGTGCTTGGGTGGCTGGCTTCGAGGTACTCACAAACAAGACGTTAGCGACTCCTGTCACCAAATGCGAAGGTCTGCGCCGATATTGGGCGTTTCAATCGTGTTAAGAACAATTTGCCCATGCGGGAAGGATTCGTTACGTCATGAAGGCGCGATTGTGTCGCTCCCGCAGTATTGCCGTTACGTTCATGGGTTATGGTGACCGGCATGAAGGCGATACGTAGGTTCACTGTCCGCACCGTTGTGCCCGGGCCGATTGGCGCGCTCCCCCGCCTTGCCACCAACCTGCGCTGGTCGTGGCATCTGCCCACCCGACGGCTCTTTGAATCGCTGGACCCGGTGTTGTGGGAGGACGCCCGGCACGATCCGCTGGCCATGCTTGCCGCGATCTCCCGCGAGCAGCTCAATGCCCTGGCGGAAGACCCGGAGGTGGTGGCCCGGGTGGCCGAGGCGGACCGCAGCCTCGCCGTGTACCTGGACGAGCCGCGCTGGTACCAGTCCCTTGGTGGGGACGCCCCGAAAACCATTGCCTATTTTTCCCCGGAATTTGGCATTAGCGAAGTGCTTCCGCAGTACTCAGGAGGCCTGGGCATCCTGGCCGGAGACCACCTGAAATCCGCCTCCGACCTGGGCGTTCCGCTGATCGGCGTCGGGCTGCTGTACCAGGCCGGCTATTTCAAGCAGTCCCTGTCCAGGGATGCCTGGCAGCAGGAAACGTACCCCTTGCTGGATCCCGATGCGCTGCCGTTGACCCTGCTCCGCGAGGACGACGGCGCCCCGGTGCAGATTTCGCTGCCGCTGCCCGAGGGCCGCGTGTTGCGCGCCCATATTTGGCGCGCCGACGTGGGCAGGGTGCCGCTGCTGCTCCTGGACTCGAACGTGGCCGAGAACGACGCGGCCGCCCGTGGCGTGACCGACCGGCTGTACGGCGGCGGTGGGGACCACCGGCTGACCCAGGAACTCCTGTTGGGCATGGGCGGCGTGAAGGCACTGCGCGTGCATGCCCGCCTCACCGGCACCCCGGCGCCGGAAGTGTTCCACACCAACGAGGGCCACGCCGGTTTCCTGGGCATTGAGCGCATCCGCGAACTCATGGACCCGGCGCTCACGGCCAACCCGCTGTCCTGGGCCGAGGCCCTGACGGCCGGGCGGGCCTCCACCGTCTTCACCACCCACACCCCGGTGCCGGCCGGAATCGACCGTTTCCCCCGCAGCATGATTGAGCACTTCTTTGCCGGCGAGCTGGCCCCGGGCGTCCCCGTGCATGAGATCCTTGCCCTCGGTGCGGAGAACTACGACGGCGGCAATCCCGACGTGTTCAACATGGCCGTCATGGGCCTGCGCCTGGCCCAGCGCGCCAACGGCGTGGCCAAGCTGCACGGCGTGGTCTCCCGCGAAATGTTCTCCGGCCTGTGGCCGGGATTTGACCACGACGACGTCCCCATCACCTCCGTGACCAACGGCGTCCATGTGCCCACCTGGGTTGACCCGCAACTGGCCCAGCTCGCGCGGGAGAAATTTGGCGCGGATGTGCTGGACGGTCCTGACTGGTCCAAGGTCTACGAGGTCGGCGACTCCGACGTCTGGGCCTTGCGCCGCCGCCTGCGCTCGGCGCTCGTGGCCGATGCCCGCCGCCGCCTGCGTTCCTCTTGGAAGAAAAGGGGTGCCGCGGACGCGCAGCTGGCCTGGACGGACTCCGCCCTGGACCCGGACGTGCTGACCATCGGTTTTGCCCGCCGCGTTCCCACCTACAAGCGGCTGACCCTGATGCTGCGCGACCCCGCCCGGCTCAAGGCGCTGCTGCTGCACCCCGAGAACCCCATTCAGCTGGTGATCGCAGGGAAGTCACACCCGGCCGACGATGCGGGCAAGAAGATGATTCAGGAACTGGTCCAGTTCACCGACGATCCGGAAGTCCGGCACCGGATTGTGTTCCTGCCCAACTACGACATCGCCATGGCGCGCACACTGTTCCCCGGCTGCGACGTCTGGCTGAACAACCCGCTGCGGCCCCTCGAGGCGTGCGGCACCTCCGGCATGAAGGCAGCCATCAACGGTTCACTGAACCTGTCCGTCATGGACGGCTGGTGGGATGAACTCTACGACGGCGAAAATGGCTGGGCCATCCCCACGGCCAACCAGGGCACCAGCGATGAGGAACGCGACGACATCGAGTCGGCCGCACTTTACGAACTTCTTGAGACGCAGGTGGCGCCGCGGTTCTACGGCGACCTGGTGTCCGACGGCGCCGGTGCGGCCGGGCCGTCACATCCGGGCAGCGGGGGGCTGCCTTCACACTGGATTTCCATGATCAAGCACACGATCTCCAAGCTTGGCCCCGCGGTTTCAGCTGAGCGGATGGTGCAGGAATATGTACAGCGCCTCTATCAGCCGGCCGCCGCTGCGGGACGGGCGGCACAAGACGGCGACTATGCCGCCACGAAGGAATTTTCAGCCTGGATTGGCAGGGTCCGCTCCGAATGGGGCGGCATCCGCGTTGAGCACGTTGAGTCCCATGGGCTCGCGGACGAACCGCAGATTGGCCAGGCGCTGGCGGTCCGGGCCAATGTGTTCCTGGGCGGGCTGACCCCCGACGACGTCGCCGTCTCCGTTTCCTACGGACGGGTGGGCGACTCCGACGAGCTCAGCGACACCCGCACCCTGGCACTGGATTCGGCCGTGGACCTCGGCGGCGGCCGGCACCAGTTTGTGGCCGAGCTGGTCATTGACCGTTCCGGCAGCTTTGGCTACGGCGTGCAGGTACTCCCCCGGCATGCCTCCTTGGCAAATTCGGCGGAACTGGGCCTGATCGTCACGGCGTAGCGGAAACTCTGGCCGCGGCCGCACCGGTCAGGGCTTGGGGAGCCCGTTGCGGTAGATCTGGATCGTGTTTGCCTCGACCGGGACCGATTCCCCTGCCCGGACCCGCGGCACGGCACGGGGCAGGCTGAACGACGGTTCGCCGTCGTCGTCCAGGTAGGCGCCGGACGTGGTCATGCGCAGCTTGTAGGGGTGCGGCACCACGGATGGGTCCTCGGCAAAGCGCGGGTTGGCCGGCAGAGTCACATCCTCGTCGGTGATGCCGGCGTTGAAGACAACGAGGCCGTCCACCTGCCCATTCGGCGAGCCCATCAGCATGGTGAGGACGCGTTCGTGCGGGTTGGTCCAGCGTTCAGGGGTCATGGCCAGCCCGTCAGCGCCAAACCAGTGGATGAAGGATTCGCCGCCGCGCGTCGGGTAGCTGCTGGGCTGCTCGGACAGGAAATCCTTGCGGATCTGCACGAGTCGCTTCGTCGCCGCCAGCATGGTCTTGGCCTCGTCATCCATGGACCAGTCCAGCCAGGCAATCTCGTTGTCCTGGCAGTAGGCGTTGTTGTTCCCGCCCTGGCTGCGCCCGAGCTCGTCCCCGGCCGTGATGAGCGGGATGCCAAGGGCCAGCAGCAGGGTGGCCATCATGTTCCGGGCGGTCCGGGCGCGCTGGGCCAGGATTACGGGGTCGTTGGCGATCCCCTCCACCCCGTGGTTCCAGCTTCTGTTGTCGGCGTTGCCGTCCCGGTTGCCTTCCTGGTTGTCCTCGTTGTGCTTTTCGTTGTACGCGGTGAGGTCCGCCAAGGTGAAGCCGTCGTGGGCGGTGATCAGATTTACCGAGGCCATCGGGCTGCGGCCGGACTGGGCAAACAATTCGGCGGAACCGCCCAGCGCGTCGCCAAACTTGGCCAGGCTGCCTTGGTGGTGGCCGTCGAATTTGGCGGCACGGTCGCTGAGCCACACCTCGCGGACGTTGTCGCGGAAGGAATCGTTCCAGTCCGACCAGCCCGTGGGGAAGTTTCCGGTCTGCCAGCCGCCGTAGCCCACGTCCCATGGCTCGGAGATCAGCTTGGTTGACGCCAGGACGCCGTCAGTGGCCGCAGCCAGCAGGAACGGATGCTGGTTGGTGAATTCGTGGTCCCCGTCCCGTGCCAGGGACACGGCCAGGTCAAAGCGGAAGCCGTCAATGTGGAATTCCTCCACCCAGTATCGGAGCGAGTCCATGGCCATCTTGATGACGTTGGGATTGCCAAAATTCAGCGTGTTTCCACACCCCGTGGTGTCAAAATAGCTGCCGTCGCGCATGCGGTAGTACTGTTCCTCGGCCAGCCCGCGCCAGCTTAACGCGGGGCCGCCCTGACCGCCCTCGGCAGTGTGGTTGTAGACCACGTCCAGGATGACCTCAATCCCGGCCAGGTGAAGCAGCTTCACCATGCCCTTGAGCTCGGCCTGCACCGCCTCCGGGCCGCGTTCACGGGCCTGGGCACTGGCGTACTTCACGTGCGGGGCGAAGTAGCCCAGCGTGTTGTAGCCCCAGTAGTTGCTCATGCCGGTGCCGTCCAGGTGCGGCTCGTCAATGTGGAAGTGGATGGGCAGAAGCTCGACGGCGGTCACGCCCAGCTCTTGCAGGTGCTTGATGATGGAGGGGTGTGCCATCCCGGCATACGTGCCGCGGATCTCCTCGGGGACTTCCGGGTGCAACATGGTCTGGCCGCGCACGTGCGCCTCGTACATCACGGAATTGCGCCGCGGAGTCCGCGGGCTCTTGGACTCACCCCAGTCAAAGTCCGACTGCATGCGCACCGAGGTGTACTTCACGGCACCGTCGGTGCCCGTTCGTTCGTCGATGTAGCGGCCATATGGGTCCAGAAAGAGCTGGACCACTTCGGGGTCAATGTTGCCTTCGAGGCCGTCCCGGGTGCCGGCATAAAAACCGTATCGGGAGCCCACCGGCAGGCCCGTGACCAGGCCGTGGTGTACGCCGTCGGACATGTCCGGCAGCAGGATGGCCTTCCATGTGCCTTCCGGCGGCTGGAAACACAACACGACATGGTCCAGGGCAGGGGCGTAGACGGCCACGTTGACTGTGTCCGGCGCATTCTCACGGGGGCGGGCGCTGACACCGAGCGGAAAGCGCCGCGAGAGCGTCGTCCCCAGCGTGCTCACATCTTCAACTACGGTATCGGGCATATCAGGCCTTGGCCGCCCGCTGCTTGGAAATTTCGTACAGGCTGATACCCACCGCCATCGACGCGTTCAGGGATTCCATGGCGGAGTTGATGGGAATGGAAACTATCTGGTCGCAGTTTTCCCGCACCAGTCGGGAGAGACCCTTCCCTTCGGAGCCGACCACCAGACAGATGGGGTCCGTCGCCAGGCCGAGGTCGGGCAGCGAAACGTCGCCGTCGCCGTCGAGCCCGAGCACAAAGTAGCCCATCTTTTGGAACGCACCGATGGCGCGGTTCAGGTTCGGGGCCTTGGCCACGGGCACGCGCACGGCGGCACCGGCGCTGGTCTTCCAGGCGGCCGCCGTCATGCCGGCACTGCGGCGTTCGGGGATGATGACTGCCTGCCCGGAGAATGCGGACACGCTGCGGATGATGGCGCCGAGGTTGCGGGTGTCGGTGATTCCGTCCAATGCGACGATGAGGGGGGCGTTGGCGATGTGGCCCTTTTTCCACTTGTCCATGACCTCGCCGGCCTTGTCCACGGCGTCTTCATATTCATACGGCGGGATCTGCAGGACCAGGCCCTGGTGGATGGCGTCCTCGGTGAGGCGGTCCAACTCTGGCTTGTGTGCTTCCAGCAGCGGGATGCCCCGTTCGGTGGCCAGCTTAATGGACTCACGCACGCGCTCGTCCATGTCAACGCGGACGGCCACATACAGCGCCTTCGCGGGGATGCCGGCACGCAACGCCTCAACCACGGAATTGCGGCCCGTGACCAATTCCTCGGTGGCGCGACCCTTGGGGCCGCTGCTGCGGCGGGGCGCGGCGGAACGGGGTTCGTCGCCACGCTTGGCGGCGGAGCGCTCGGCGAGCTCCTTGTTCTTGTACGCCTTGTGGTAGGGGCGCTCCTCCGCCTTCGGAGTGGGACCCTTGCCTTCAAGCGCCTTGCGGCCCAGCCCGCCTGTGCCCTTGCTGGGGCCCTTCTTGAGCTTGCGGACGGCGCCGGAGCGGGAACTGTTGGCCATGGTAAAACCCTTACGATTGGTGCGGTGCCGTTGTCTTCCTGGCCCCGAAGTTCTTTAAAAATTCGTGCCCGTGGACGCTTTTAGGCACACGGGAATACGCGGGAATGCAAACCCGTAGCTATCAGCTTACGGCCTGCACCCCGATTTTGTGATATGCAGGCAGGAACGTGCGCAGCCTCACCCCGGGCGGGTGCGCGAAAACCCGTGCCAACACCCGCTGCCACCAGGAACGCTCCCTTCGGGGCCACAACGGAGAACGCTAGCTCAGCTTCGGGCTCGAATTTGGGAACCCTCCCTCACCCGGTGAGGGAGGGTCGTGGAAAAGCTCCCATTATGTGAGGGAGGGTTTTGGATTCGCCCACCAAAGGGAGGTGAGGGAGGGTTGGCAAAAAGTGCCCCGATTGTGAGGGAGCGCTGGTTGGCGGCTACTTTTTCAGGGACCAGATGGAGCCGTCTGCGGAATCGGCAATGTCGATGCCGGCCGCGGCCAGTGTGTCCCGGATCCTGTCCGATTCGGCCCAGTTCTTCTCTTTCCGCGCCTGCGCCCGTGCCGCCAGCTGGGCGTTCACCAGCACGTCCAGGGCGGCAGTTTCAGCCGTAGCGTCACCGCCGCGCTGCCACTGGGCTTCGGTTGGGTTGATCCCCAGTGCGTCGGTCATGCCCATGACACCCTGGAGCGCAAGGAGGGTCCCGGCATCGTCCCTGGCGGCCAGGGCCGTGTTGCCGGCGCGCACGGTATCGTGGAGCACAGCGAGGGCGGCGGGGATGTTCAGGTCGTCGTCCATGGCGGCGCGGAAGGCGTCGGGCAGCTTCGCAACCAAGCCAAAGTCGCCACCCGGGAAGAGCTTGGCGAGCGCCGCGTGCATGAAGGTTTCAATGCGTTCGACGGCGGCCGCGGCCTCCGTGAGAGAGCCCGGGCGGTAGTCCAGCACGGAGCGGTAATGCGCCTGGCCCAGATAGTAGCGGACCACGAGCGGGCGGGCGATTTCCAACATTTCCCGCGGGTTGATGGTGTTGCCGATGGACTTGGACATCTTTTCACCCAGGTAGGTGACCATCCCGTTGTGCATCCAGAAGCTTGCGAAGCCGTGGCCGGCCGCCTGCGACTGGGCCATCTCGTTTTCGTGGTGTGGGAAGCGCAGGTCCAGGCCGCCGCCGTGGATGTCGAACTCGGTGCCGAGGTATTTGGTGACCATGGCCGAGCATTCCAGGTGCCAGCCCGGCCGGCCGGCGCCCCACGGGGACTCCCAGCGGGCCGTCTCCGGCTCGCCCTCCTTGAAGCCCTTCCACAGCGCAAAGTCGCGTGGGTCGCGCTTGCCCCGGGGGTCGGCGTCGGCCGCGGCCTGCATGTCGTCGATGTTTTGGTGCGTCAGGGACCCGTATTTGGCCCAGGAACGCACGTCGAAGTACACGTCGCCCGAATTGTCCGGGGCAGGATAGGCATGCCCCCGCTCAATGAGCTGTGCGACGAGGGCGTGCATCTCCGGGATGTGGCCGGTGGCGCGGGGCTCGTAGGTGGGCTTGAGAATGCCGAGGGCGTCGTAGGCGTCCTCGAAGGCCTGCTCAAAGCGGTACGCAAGCGCCCACCAGGGCTCGTTGTTTTCGGCGGCCTTGACCAGAATCTTGTCGTCTATGTCCGTCACGTTGCGTACCACCGTGACATCGAGGCCGCTGGTCTGCAGCCAGCGGGTCAGCTGGTCGAAGGCAAGGGCAGAGCGGACGTGGCCGATGTGCGGCTCGCCCTGCACGGTGGCGCCGCAGTAGTACAGGGAGACGCGGCCTTCCTTCAGCGGGACAAAGTCACGGACGGCGGCGGTGGCGGAATCATAAAAGCGCAGGGTCACGGCTCTAGGTTATCCCCTTGGGCGGTGGCGTGCCCGTCCGCGGGCCCGGTGGCGTGCCCGTCCGCGGCCCCGGTGGCGTGCCCGTCCGCGGCCCCGGTGGCCGGCACGACGGCTGGCTGCCCGGTTTGCACCACGAGCGCCGTGGCGACAGCGGTGATGCCTTCGCCGCGGCCTGTGAATCCCAGCCCGTCGAAGGTGGTGGCGCTGACGGACACGGGTGCGCCGGCCGCCTGGCTGAGTGCGGCCTCGGCCTCCAGCCTCCGCGGACTGAACTTGGGCCGGTTCCCCACAAACTGGACGGCAATGTTGCCTATGTCAAAGCCGGCCGCGCGGACAATGCGCGCGGCTTCGGCGAGCAGCGAAACCCCGCTGGCACCCTTCCATTCGGGCCGGTCGGTGCCGAAGTGGCTGCCAAGGTCGCCCACCCCCGCGGCCGAAAACAGGGCGTCCGCGGCCGCGTGGGCGACGGCGTCGCCGTCGGAATGGCCGGACAGGCCTCTCTCGCCTTCCCACAGCAGGCCGGCCAGCCAGAGGGGAACCCGGCTGCCGGCGTCGTCCGTTTCCGCGGCAAAGGCGTGGGTGTCGATGCCTATCCCGGTGCGGGGCAGCACGGCCCCTGGGTTTGCCCCTGCCACGGCTATCCCTCCACCCAACGTGGGCGCAGCGGCCCCTGCAGCATGGCTTCGCCCAGCAGGAGGTCCATGGGCGTGGTGATTTTCAGGCTGTGGGTGGATCCCTGGACCACGTAGACGTCCTCCCCGATCGCTTCGACCAGCATCGCGTCGTCCGTGATTTGTGCGGCCGCGGCGGCGTCCAGCGTCAGGGCGTAGGCGTGGGCCCGGCGCAAGGTGTCCAGCTCAAACCCCTGCGGCGTTTGCACGGCCCGCAGCAGGTGGCGGACCGGCGTGCCCGACACTTTCTCCACGCCGGCACCGGTGGCGGGCAGCTCGGCGGGAGTCACGGTCTTGATGGTGTCCGCCACGGCAAGGGCAGGGATCACGGCCTTGGCGCCGTCACGCAGGGCCGCGACCACCCGGTCAAACACTCCGGAGGGCGTGAGCGGCCGGGCGGCGTCGTGCACCAGGACGGTGCCAACGCCGCTGTCGATCACGGCCAGGGCCGCGCGGACGGAGTCGGACCTGTCCGTCCCTCCGTCGACCACGTTCCACACCATGTCCGGCCCAGCTCCGGACTCCGCGGCAAGCTGATGGCAAATCTCCACCATGGCGGCGTCGTCCTGCGGCACTGCGATGCAAATTTGCGTGGCGATGCCGGCTTTCACCACGCCCCTGATGGCATGGGCCAGCATGGGCTCCCCGCCCAGCGGGACCCGGGCCTTGGGGATGCCGTGCCCCAGCCGCTGTCCGGAACCGGCGGCAACAATCACGACGGCGCAGGGGCCGCCCACTTGCTCATTCATGACTCCACACTATCCCCGGCATGAAAAGAACCCCGGCACCGTGGGTGTCGGGGTTCCTTTCCGGGATTTGCCTGCCGTTTGCACGGCCGGCACTCCTGCAGCTGTTGCTACGAGGCCAAAACCTCGTCAAGGACTTCAGCGGCCTTGTCCTCGTCTGTCTTTTCAGCCAGGGCAAGCTCCGAAATCAAGATCTGGCGGGCCTTGGCCAGCATGCGCTTCTCACCTGCGGACAGGCCGCGGTCGTGGTCGCGGCGCCAGAGGTCGCGCACAACCTCGGCAACCTTGATGACGTCACCGGAAGCCAGCTTTTCCAAGTTGGCCTTGTACCGGCGGGACCAGTTGGTGGGTTCCTCCGTAAATTCCGCGCGGAGCACTTCAAATACGTGCTCCAGCCCTTCCTTGCCCACAACGTCGCGAACCCCTACAAGGTCAACGTTCTCCGCGGGCACTTCAATCGTTAGATCCCCCTGGGCAACCTTGAGCTTGAGATACATCTTCTCTTCACCCCGAACAGTGCGCATCTTGATCTCTTCGATCTTTGCCGCACCGTGATGTGGGTAAACTACTGTCTCGCCGACCTCAAAAAGCATGTGGATTCTCCCTTTCCAATACTTCTACTTTACCACGTTAAAGCACCCTCCCCCTTGAGTTTCCGCAGGTCAGGGCCGCGTGAAGATACGCTTACCGCGCAATTGCTCCAACAATTGGAATTTATCCGCACCCTTGACTAAATGCCCACAAGGTGCACTGGCGGCCCCGCACAATACACGCTTCACTTCGAGAAGGGGCGCAAAAGCGTGCTTTTGGCCCATGAGCGGATAAGCTGGTGCCAGATATTTTGTCTTTTTCCATGAGGAGTTACTGACGTGAGAATCGCTGCCGGCATTCCCGGAGCCAATCGAGTACGGCGCCTGAGCCTGATTGCCGCCATTGGCGTTGGTGCCATGGCGTTTACCGGCTGCAGTGCCATCAACGCGCAAAGCACCACCATGGTCTACTCGGCCTCGGACGGTGTCCGGCTGAACATGGGCAGCCTGGAACTGCGCAATGTGATGATTGTTTCCAACGGCGCGGACGCCCCCGGACGCGTTTTGGGCACCTTCTACAACACCTCCACGTCCGACATCACGCTGACCATCAGCGGCGCCCAGGGATCCCAGACGGAGATCACCGTCAAGCCGGGCGTTCCGACGGTCCTCAACGGCGCCAACGACGCGGCCATCCTCAGCACCGTCACGGCCCGGCCCGGCGCCATGGAAGTTCTCCAGCTGCGTCAGTCCGGGGGCACCACCGATACAGGCTCCCTGAACGTGCCCGTCCTGGACGGCACCCTGGCGGAGTACAAGCCGCTGGTGCCCACCGCAACACCCACGCCGTAGCTTTCACGCACAAAAGGGGCCGGCCATCTCATTGTGAGATGGCCGGCCCCTTTTGTGCCCTGCTTTATGCCCTTTGTGGGCCGGGCTGGCGTGCTGCCGGGCTCAGGCCGCCGGACTGGCGTGCCGCCGGGCTCAGGCCGCCGGGCTGGCGTGCCGCCGGACTGGCGTGCCGCCGGGCTGGCGTGCCGCCGGGCTGGCGTGCCGCCGGGCTTAGGGCTCAAACTTGTAGCCGAGCCCGCGCACCGTCACCAGGAAACGGGGCGCCGCCGGGTCCGGCTCGATCTTGCTGCGGATCCGCTTGACATGCACATCCAGGGTCTTGGTGTCACCCACATAATCGGCGCCCCAGACCCGGTCGATCAGCTGGCCGCGCGTGAGTACGCGCCCGGCGTTGCGCAGCAACATTTCCAGCAGTTCAAATTCTTTCAGCGGGAAGGACACGCCCTCGCCGTGCACTGTCACCACGTGCCGCTCCACATCCATGCGGACCGGGCCAGCGTGCACGGTGGAGCTGACAAGTTCCTCCGGTTCGCCCTGGCGGCGCAGCACGGCACGGATGCGGGCAATCAGTTCCCGGGAGGAATAGGGCTTCGTGACGTAGTCGTCGGCGCCAAGCTCCAGCCCCACCACCTTGTCAATCTCCGAGTCCTTGGCCGTGAGCATGATGATGGGAACGCCGGAGCGCTGGCGCAGCTGCTTGCACACCTCGGTGCCGCTCATGCCCGGCAGCTGCAGGTCCAGAAGCACCAGATCGGCGCCGCTGCGTTCAAAGGCCACCAGGGCGTCCAGCCCGTCGTCCGCCACCTCCACCTCATACCCTTCCCTGCCCAGCAGGAACGACAGGGGATCGCTGATGGATTCCTCGTCTTCGACAATCAAGATCCGGCTCACGCGTGGTTGCTCCTTGTAGGTCATCTTGTGGTTCAGCTACGGTACCGACCGGCTGGAAGGCTCCGGCCGGCGTCGTTCGTGGAAAGTTGTGGCAGGCGCACGGTGAACGTGGACCCCGTCTTGGGCGCGGACCACAGCGTAACCTCCCCGCCGTGGTTGCCCACGATGTGCTTGACGATGCTCAGCCCCAGGCCCGTTCCGCCGGTGTGCCGCGAACGGGCCGCATCCACCCGGTAAAACCGCTCGAACACGCGTTCCTGGTCCTGCGGGTCCATGCCGTCGCCCTGGTCCGACACGCTCACGCTGACGACGCCGTCCCGCACCGACAGCCCGATGCCCACCTGGGTGTTTTCCGGCGAGTAGCGCACCGCGTTGTCGATCAGGTTCCGCAGCGCCGTCACCAATTGCGGCGCGTCGCCGTGGACGTGGGCGGGGATGGCGGGACCGACGGCGATGGCGATGTTCCTGTTTTGGGCCGGCAGGCGGGTCCGGTCCACGGCCTCGGCGATAACGGCGTTCATGTCCACGTCCGTGCCGGCCTGGGCCACGTCCTTGCTCTGCAGCCGGGAGAGCTCAATGATGTCCTGGACCAGGGCGGCCAGGCGGGCGGCTTCGGTGATCATCCGGGATGCGAAGCGGCGCACCGTGGCTTCGTCGTCCGGGGAGGATTCCAGCGCCTCGGCCAGCAGCGAAATGGCCCCGACAGGCGTTTTTAGTTCGTGCGAGACGTTGGCGACGAAGTCGTTTCGGACCGCCTCGGTTCGGGCGATCTCCGTGCGGTCATCGGCCAGCAGCAGGATGTATTCCTCGCCCAGCGGAGCCACGCGAACCTGGACAACCAAGGTGCCCTGGGCGGGGACGTTGTCGAAGGTCCCCGACGCCGGGGCGGCCGGCGCACCCGGGTGCGCGGCCGGCGTCGTGCCCGGGGAGGCGCCGGTGGAAGTGCCGGTGCCCGGCAGGACGACGCGCGGCAGGATGAGGTTGCGTTCCTCGATGACGCCGTCGCGGCGCACCCGGTGGGCCAGGTCCAGCAGTTCCTGATGGACCACGGTGTGGCCGCGGACCAGGCCGAAGGCGTAGGCGCCGGGGCTGGCACGCACCACGCCGTCCACAATGTCAATGACGATGAACGCCTTGCCCACCACGGAGAGAATCTCGGCGGCACCTTCGGGCAGC
The DNA here is from genome assembly GCF_003219815.1 of Arthrobacter livingstonensis. Classification (GTDB taxonomy): domain Bacteria; phylum Actinomycetota; class Actinomycetes; order Actinomycetales; family Micrococcaceae; genus Specibacter; species Specibacter livingstonensis. The sequence goes on along the minus strand of NZ_QJVD01000001.1, from coordinate 426,935 downwards.
GAGGGCTCGCGGACGTCTACGGTCTGCCGGCGCGATCGTTCACTGGCGCTGAAGGCGAGCATGCCGAACACGCCCAGGGCCAGGCCGATCAGTCCGGCGGCAACTCCAATCAGCAAAGGGTTCACGTTCCAAGACTATGCGCACTCTTCACCCCGTTTACCTCAAAGTGGGCTCCCTTGGCCGGCCGTTCAGCTAACGTTCACTTCGTAGTGCCGCCGCGTTCACCCTCGGGTGGCAGGGTAGGTCATGATCGAGCCCAACTGTGCGTTGGGCTGTCCATGAAAGGAATCACGCGTGCGCAAAGTTTTTCAGGCAGAACTTCACCAAATCGGGGAGGGCTTGATTGAAATCTCGTCGTTGGTCATTGATGCCATCGAAAATTCCACCACCGCATTTGCCGCAGCGGATTTGGAGGCTGCCGAGCAGGTCATTGCCGCCGACGCCCGCATTGACTTCCTGCAGAACGACCTCGACGAGCGCGCAATTGACGTGCTCGCCCTGCAGGGGCCCGTGGCCAGCGACCTGCGCATGATTGTCGGCTCGCTGCGCATGAGCGCATCGCTGGAGCGCATGGGCGACCTGGCCCGGCACATCTCCCAGCTGACCCGCCTGCGCTACCCGAACCAGGTGATTCCGGCGCAGCTGCAAGCCACGTTCGCGGAGCTGGCGGCGCTTGACATCGTCATCGCCAGGAAGGTCGCGGAGCTGCTGGACACGCGCGACCTGGAGCTCGTCAACGACATCCTGACCGCCAAGGCCTCGATCAGCAAGCTCCACAAGACGGTGTTCTCCGCCATGGGCTCCCCGGACTGGCACGAAACCCCGGCCACCACCGTGGACGTCACCCTGGCCAGCCGCTACTTTGAGCGTTTTGGCGACCATGGGGTCTCCGTGGCCCGCAAGGTCTCCTACCTGGTCACCGGCGAATGGCAGCCCGAGGACTTCCTGGCCGGCTAGTCTTCCCGCTTGGCCCGCCTGCTTTGCAAGATCCTTGCAAAAATGAGCCCGGTCCCGCTAAATGATCCCGGAATCCCGGTGTCAGAAAGCGGGACCGGGCTCATTTTCTGTGGGAGGGCGTGGGGTACGACGGCGGCGGGTGACCCTTTTGTCCAAGGTGACCCGCCGCCGTCGTACTTTCCCCGGTGAGGGGCTAGTTCTTGCCCTGGTTGGCGACAGCCTGAATGGAGGCCGCGGCGGCTTCCGCGTCCAGATACGTGCCGCCGGGGGTGATGGGGACGAAGTTCTCGTCCAGTTCGTACACGAGCGGGATGCCGGTGGGGATGTTCAGGGCCGCGATGGCGTCGTCGGAGATGCCGTCCAGGTGCTTGACCAGGGCGCGCAGCGAGTTTCCGTGGGCCGTGACCAGGACGGTCTTGCTGGCCTTGAGGTCTTCCTTGATGTCCGATTCCCAATAGGGCAGCAGACGGACTAGGACGTCCTTGAGGCATTCGGTGCGCGGCAGGGCGTCGCCGAGGTCCGCGTAGCGCGGGTCGTGGGCCTGGGAGAACTCGCTGTCGTCGGACAGCGGCGGCGGCGGGGTGTCATAGCTGCGGCGCCATTGCATGAACTGCTCCTCGCCGTACTCGGCCAGCGTCTGGGCCTTGTCCTTGCCCTGCAGGGCGCCGTAGTGGCGTTCGTTCAGGCGCCAGTCGCGCTTGACGTCAATCCAGCCGCGGTCGGCCGCCTCCAGCGCGAGGTTGGCTGTGTTGATGGCGCGCTTCAGGCGCGAGGTGTACAGCACGTCCGGGAGCAGCTTGTTCTCCACCAGCAGCTCGCCGCCGCGCACTGCTTCACCGCGGCCCTGGTCGTTGAGGTCAACATCCACCCATCCGGTGAACAGGTTCTTGGCATTCCACTCACTGTGTCCATGGCGAAGCAAAATCAGCGTATAAGTCATGGTTTCATCCTAGCGGCAGCCGCTCCACGGGCCCGAAATCCCTGGAATGCTACGCCGCACTTTGAAGCTGCGCGCACTTGGGGGCTGGCGGGGCGCCACCTGGCAATTAGCGAAGTGCTGGTCCCCAACGGCGCGCAGATTCAAAGGTTGCTTCCGGCATGCGCTCCGCAGGGCTCCACTCGTGCGCATGCTGGAACTCCACTTCCAGCATGCGCCGAATTCGGCCTGGATTCTGCGCATGATGCACTCTGCGCAGAACTCCCCACGAATTAAGCGCATGCGTGAACCGCGCTTCCACCATGCGCCGTACTGGGGGCTGACTTCCGCGCATGGGTGAACGCAGCTTGCCGTATGTGCAGAACCGGGGTCCAGCCCTGCGCATGTATGAACACATAGCCGGCCGTGAGCCTCACCACGTTCTTGCAGCCGTGCGCGGGCCGGCACTTATTCTTAATCAGTGGTTCAACGCGCCCAAAGGGTCAAAAAAGCTTCCACCGGCCCTGCACAACGCGACATTGTTCCGCGTGATGCCGGCCGGTCCCGCATCACACCCTTTGGCAACGCCACCCGCGGCACCACCAACCCGAACCGCCTGCGCCGAGTGGACCGCTGGCTGGCAGGACCGGAGGCCTGGCGGCTGCGCAGGGACCGGTCCCCCGGAAGCGCCCCCCTGGTGGTGGATCTGGGCTACGGCGGCTCCCCCACCACCGCCGTGGAACTCTACGCGAGGATCCATGCGGTCTGCCCCGACGCACACGTCACGGGCATTGAAATTGAGCCTGAACGCGTCCGCGTCGCCAAGCCCCTGGAGCACGACGGCCTGGACTTCCGCGTCGGCGGGTTTGAAATCCCCGTCCCGGGACATGCCACGATGGTCCGCGCCTTCAACGTCCTGCGCCAATACGACGAGGCCGACGTCCGGCTGATCTGGGACACCGTCCGTTCGCGCCTGTCGCCCAATGGCATTTTTGTCGACGGCACCTGCGACGAGATCGGCCGCCGCAGCACATGGGTGGCACTGGACGCGTCGGGACCTCAAACGCTCACCATCTCCATGCGGTTTGGTTCCTTCAAGCGGCCCTCCGACGTTGCCGAGCGCCTGCCCAAGGCCCTCATCCACCGCAACGTTCCGGGCGAGAGGATCAACGACTTTTTGCAAGCCCTGGACCAGCATTGGCTGGCGGCCGCCCCGCTGGCACCGTTTGGAATCCGGCAGCGCTGGCTGCTGATGTGCCAGGGGATGTACGACGGCGGCTGGCCCGTCGCGCGCAATCCGTCCCGGTGGCGCCTGGGCGAACTGACGGTGGCCTGGTCGGCCGTCGCGCCGGGCCTGGACGAAGCCTAGTCCACCGGCGCTTTTAGCGCTGTTACCAGGAAGTACCCCGGGTTTGGTTGCCGCGGCCGCGGCCGCGCACCTCGGCCAGCGCCGGGCGGACATCAGCCAGGTACACACCGGCCACGGTCGCCCCCGCAAGGTTGATGATCATGAGCATGCCCATGTTCGGCGCGACAAGGGCCGTTGCCGCCGGCAGCAGATAGAGGAAGCCGAAGAACGTTGAAACCGCCGTCAGGGCTCCCCAAAATTGCTTGGAGCGCTTGCTGACGCGCTGAAAATCCGCGGCAGGCGTGCGCAGGCAGTCGGTCAGGGCCCAAATTTGGACGCCAAGGGCGACGGCACCCAGCACCGCCAGGATGAAAAAGGTCGCAGCATAGAGGAAGAAGCTCACGTGACTAGCCTAACGGGTGGAACGGTCCGGCAACACGCGGTGCTGCACGGAACAGCGCCGGCGCCGGTTCGGCGGACCCTTATTGGGCCTTTCCGGCCGCTCCGCCTGTCCGGCAGACCCCGCCGCTCCGGCCGATCCGGCCTTATCCCGCGGGCCCTGCCGCTCCGCCTGTCCGGCAGACCCCGCCGCTCCGGCCTTATCCCGCGGACCCTGCCGCTCCCGCGGACCCTGCCGCTCCGCCTATCCGGCAGACCCCGCCGCTCCGGCCGATCCGGCCTTATCCCGCGGACCCTGCCGCTCCCGCCGATCCGGCCGCCCCCGCCGATCCGGCCGCCCCCGCGGCTCCCGCCGCCTCCAGCGCCTGCGCCAGGTCGTTCCAGAGGTCCTCAACGTTTTCAATGCCCACGCTCAGCCGCAGCAGGTTGACGGGCACCGAGTCGGGCTCATTCGCGTGGCGCCGGCGGCGCTCAATGAGCGACTCCACCCCGCCCAGCGACGTGGCGGGGGTCCACAACCGCAGCGCCTCAACCAACGCGTTGGCGGCTGCCTCGCCGCCGGCCATCTCAATGCAAAGGATGGAGCCAAAGCCGAGCATCTGATCCCTCGCGCGGCGGTGGCCGGGGTCGGAGTCGAGCCCGGGAAACAAGACCCTGTCGACGCCGTCGTGCACGTCAAGGCGCTTGGCCAGCTCCAAGGCGTTGGCCTGGGACCGCTCCAACCGCAGGGCCAGTGTGCGCAGGCCGCGCAGCGCCAGCCAGGCCTCGAACGGCCCGGCGATGGCGCCGTGGATTGAACGGTAGTGCAGCAGGGCGTGGCGCAGCCTGTCATCCGAGGTGACCAGGGCGCCCAGGATGACGTCGGAATGGCCGGAAAGGTACTTGGTCACCGAGTGCAGCACCAGGTCGCTGCCCAGTTCCAGCGGCTTCTGGACCAGCGGTGTGCAAAAGGTGTTGTCCGTGACCGTGATTGCCCCCACGGCCTTGGCGGCACGGCACAGGACACGGAGGTCGGCAATCTCCAACATCGGATTCGTCGGGCTTTCCAGCCACAACATGTCAGCGGCCTTTTCGCCGGCACCGGTCAGGGCAGCGAGGACTTCGTCGTTGTTGGCGATGTCCACGGTGCGCAGGGTAAACAGTCCCTTGGCCGCTTGTTCCTGCGCCATGACCAGGGCTCCCTGGTAGGAATGCCGTGGCATGACCAGCACGCCCCCCACCGGGATCAGCGACAGCGCCGCGGCAACGGCCGCCAGCCCGGAGCTGAAAATCAGGGCCGGCAGGGTGGCGCCTTCAAGCTCCGAGAGGGCATCCTCCAGCGGATCCCACGTGGGGTTGGAGTAGCGGCCGTAGGCCCTGTCCCCGTCCACAACCTGGCCGGTCCCCACATAGGTGGAGGACAGCACGATGGGCGGGTTGACCGCCGCGTCATGCTCGCGGGCGGGCCGGCCGGCGGCCACCACCACCGTATCCGGGCTCAGCTCATTGGGGTGGGAGGAAGGTTCATGCGTCATACCCTTCAGATTAGTGCCCTGTCTCACCGTGGAAGAAACTTCATGACGGTGCCCTGTGGACAACGCGGGGACGCTGTCAGCGTTGGCCGGTAGGCTGGGGGCGTGACTTTCCCATCTGCCGCACGGCCCGGCCTGTTCATTGCCCTTGAGGGCGGGGACGGGGCCGGGAAATCGACCCAGGCCACCCTGCTGGCGCAGGCCCTGTCCGACGCCGGCCGCACTGTCCTGCGGACCCGTGAACCGGGCGGGACCCCCGTGGGCGAAAAATTGCGTTCGCTGGTGCTGGACCACGGCCAGGGCGAGATCGACGCCCGCTGCGAGGCGTTGATCTTTGCCGCCTCCCGTGCTGCCCACGCCAGCCAGGTCATTGCTCCGGCCGTGGCCCGGGGCGAGATCGTCATCAGCGACCGCTACATCGACTCCTCCATTGCCTACCAGGGCGCAGGCCGCGGGCTGGGCCCCGGTGAGGTCCAGCGGCTCAACGAGTGGGCCACCGCCGGGCTGTGGCCGGAGCTGACGGTGCTGCTGGACGTCACTCCGGAGGACGGCCGCAGCCGCCGTACGGCCGGGGACGCCGCCGAGGACCGCCTTGAATCGGAACCGGACCACTTCCACTCCGAGATCCGCCAGGCCTTCCTTAACCTGGCCGCGGCCCGCCCGGAACGCTACCTGGTGCTGCGCGCCGGCCGTCCGGTGGACGAGCTGGCGTCGGCCATCCGCACGCGCGTTCTCGGCCTGCTGGCCGCCAGGGAAGCCGGGTCGGCATGAGCGTCTGGGTGGACCTGCAGGGACAGGGGCCGGTGGTGGAGCAGCTTCGCCGGGCCGCCCAGTCCAGCACCCCCACACACGCCTGGCTGCTCACGGGCCCGCCCGGCTCCGGCCGCTCCAACGCGGCCCTGGCCTTCGCCGCGGCCCTGGTCTGCGAACGCGAACAGCTGGCAGAACGCGGCTGCGGCGTGTGCAAGGCCTGCCACACCACACTGTCCGGCACCAACGCGGACGTCAGGTTTATCGCCACGGAAAAAACCACCATCACCATCGAGGAGGCCCGGGAGCTGGTCCGCAAGGCCCACGACAGCCCGTCCTCGTCCCGCTGGCGGGTGATGATTGTCGGCGACGCCGACCGCATGGCCGAACGCACCACCAACGTACTCCTGAAAGCCATTGAGGAACCGCCGCCGCGAACCATCTGGATCTTGTGCGCGCCAAGTCCGGCGGACGTCCTGGTCACCATCCGCTCCCGCTGCCGGACCCTGACCCTGCGCGTGCCCCCGGTCGAGGACGTGGCCGCACTGCTGGTGCGCCGCGACGGCATTGAGCCGGGGCTTGCCCTGCACGCCGCCCGTGCCGCCCAGAGCCACATCGGCATTGCCCGCCGCCTGGCGTCCGACGCCGGTGCGCGGGAACGGCGCGACGCGATAGTCCGCCTGCCGTTCTCCCTGCGCGACGTCTCCGCGGCCGTGCGCGCGGCGGGCAGCCTCCTGGAACTGGCGCAGGCGGAGGCGGCGTCCTCCAATGAGGAACGCGATGTCGAGGAAAAAGCCAACTTGCTCCGCTCCCTCGGCGCACCGGAGACGGGCATGCTGCCCCCACCCATGCGCGCCCAGGTCCGGGCCCTGGAGGAAGACCAGAAGCGGCGCTCCAAGCGCTCGGTGACGGACCAGCTCGACCGGGCCCTGACCGACCTGCTCTCCTTCTACCGGGATGTGCTGGTACTCCAGCTGGCAGCGCAGGGAGGCTCCGGCGTCGGGCATTCCAGCGCGGAGGCAAGCCACGGCGGCGCCTTGGAGCTGGTCAACGAGTCCCTGCGCGGGGACCTGGCCGAATTCGCCGCCCGCGGCCGCCCCGAGGCCACCCTGGCGCGCATGGACTCCATCAATGCCGTGCGCCGCCGCCTGACCACCACCAACGTCGCCCCGCTTTTGGCCCTTGAAGCCATGGCCGTCAGCCTGCTCTAGATTCGTAAAGGACCTTCCCCATGCCCCACGCACCCGTCCGACGGCGGCACCACCTCCGCCTGTCCCTCACCGTTGCCATGGCGGCGGTGGGCGCGCTGCTGCTCAGTTCCTGCACGGCCCTGGCCCCGGCGCCGGATGCGACAGTCATCTCCAGCGCTGACGCGGCGGTCATCGGCGACGTGCCGGCGGACCTCGCCGGGTTCTACGCGCAGGTGGTGACGTGGACGGCGTGCAGCGGAGGCTTCCAGTGCGCGAAGATTGAGGTGCCCCTGGACTACGCCAAGCCGCGCGGCACCTCGATCAAGCTCGCCGTCACCCGGCTGCCGGCCTCCGGAAAGCGGCTCGGTGCCATGCTGACCAATCCCGGCGGGCCGGGCGCCTCGGGGGTGGACATGGTGGTCAACAGCGGAAAATCCTACTTCTCGAAAAAGCTGCGGGCGGCCTACGACATTGTGGGATTCGACCCGCGCGGGGTGCAGCGTTCGGAACCGGTGAAGTGCCTGGACGACGCCCAGACCGATGCCGCGCGGCAGAAGTCCTACAACATGGCCGACGATGCGGGCTTGAAGCAGGCCGAAGCGGACACCAAGGTGCAAACAGAACTGTGCGTGAAGAACACCGGGCCCGTGCTGGCGCACGTTGACACGGTCAGCTCGGCCCGGGACATGGACATCCTGCGGGCCGTGGTGGGCGACCCGAAGCTGAACTACATGGGCTTCTCCTACGGAACCAAGCTGGGCGCCACCTATGCGGGGCTGTTCCCGTCGCGGGTGGGGAAGTTTTCCCTGGACGGGGCGCTGGATCCGTCGCTGGACATCGACCAGGTGTCCATGGGCCAGGCCGTCGGCTTCGAAAATGCCCTGCGGGCGTGGGCGAAGAACTGCCTCGGCACCAAGGACTGCCCGGTGTCCGGCACCGTCGACGGCGCGATGGCGCAGATCCGCGAGCTGAACGACGTCTATACGAAAACGCCACAGCAAACGTCTGCCGGGCGGGTGGTGACGGGGACCGAGTTCACCAACGCGCTGGCATTCGCCATGTATTCCACCGACCTGTGGGATCCGCTCTCCGGTGCCCTGAAGCAGGCCTTTGCCGGTGACGCCTCCGGCATGCTGCAGCTCGCCGACTACTCCGCCGACCGCTCCAGCGACGGCAAGTACAATTCGAACACGGCGGCGGCGTTCACCGCCATCAACTGCCTGGACTACCCGATGAACTCCGACACGGCCCACATGCGGGCCGATGCCGCAGCCCTGAAGAAGGCCTCGCCCACGTTTGGCGAACTGCTGGCCTACTCTGGTTTGACGTGTAAGTACTGGCCTTACCCGGCCACCGGCAAGGCGGAAACCATTTCCGCGCCGGGGGCCGGCCCCATCCTGGTCATTGGCACCACCGGCGACCCCGCCACCCCGTATGCGTGGGCGCAGGCACTGGCCAAGCATCTTGATTCCGGTGTTTTGGTCACGTGGAAGGGCAACGGGCACACCGCCTATGGCCGGGCGAACGCATGCTTGACGTCCGCCGTCGACGGCTACTTTGTGGATGGAAAGGTGCCCGCCGGCGGAACCACCTGCTAAAGCCGCTGCCGCCGATTTTGTACATGGGCGCCGGCATATTAGAGTTGATTCTTGTGTTCGCCCAATGATCCCGCAATGGGTTGTTGGACGATGACAGGCCTCCATAGCTCAGTTGGTAGAGCGTTTCACTCGTAATGAAAAGGTCAACAGTTCGATTCTGTTTGGAGGCTCCAAAACCCCTGAAATCCGCGGATTTCAGGGGTTTTTTCTGCCCGCGGCGTGCGGTCCGCCCGCGGTTGTTGAATCGGGGCGAGCGCACATGGATCACCACCCGGCGCCGCAGCTGTGATTCCCTTAGCTGCCCGCCGCCACGGATGACGGAATGGAAATTTGAGGCCGATAGGTCAACCTCAAATCTCCATTCCGTCATCCTGCACGCCGGGCGGCCACGCCTTTAGCGTGAACCTGTGCTGTCACCGGACAGCTTGCCCTCCCCCCGGGAGTAGCTGCCAGGTTCCACCAGCGCGCCCATTTCCTCAGCGGAGTGCTGCAGCATCAGGTCCGCGTCTGTGCGCGAGGCCTCGTCGTCGGCCGCTTCCTGCAGCGCCGACTTCATCCGCAGCGGCGGCGTCTTGAAGAACAAGGCCAGCACGAATGCCAGCAACACCACCATGAGCGCCACCCAGTAAATGACGATGGTTGAAGTGGTGAAGCCGGTCAGGAACGGCTTGCTCAGCGCCGGATTGGCTCCCTTCAGGAACGACGTGTCATTGAGCGCGCTGCCCCCGGCCGCCGAGGATCCGGATGCCGACTTCAACTTTTTCGCAATGGTGGGCGCAACCTGGTTGACTACCTGGGTCCGGACGTCGGGCTTGGAGAAGTCGAGCGGCTGTGCGGGCACCGTGGTCTCGGCCACTGGCTGCGCCACGCCCTTGGCGACGAGTGCCTTCACGCCGGCGGCATGTGCCGCCTGCTGCGCGCCCTTCTCCACGGGAGTCACGATATCCGTGTAGATCAGGCTCATGATCGCCTTGTTCTCGGGGGCAGTCGCCACCGACGGGGTCATGGCCGCGTCGAGGGCACTCTTCAGCGTGGGTCCGTCGGAGAGGGAGCTCTGGATGTTCAGGGGCATGATCGTGAACAACAGCGACAGCATGACCGCGGTGCCCAACGTTCCACCGATCTGACGGAAGAACGTGGACGCACTTGTCGCCACGCCCATGTCCCGCAGGCCCACCGAGTTTTGGCTGGCGATTGTCAGGGTCTGCATGAGCTGGCCCAGGCCCAGGCCGATCAGCAGCATGCCCCCGGCGACGAACCAGAAGGACGAGTCAAATTTCAAGAAGGTGAGGTACAGGAACCCGGCGGACATCAGCCCCGTGCCGAGGATCGGGAACATCCTGTACCTGCCGGTGCGGGCGATCAACTGGCCACTCCCGATCGAGGCGATCATCAGGCCCAGGATCATCGGCAGCATCTGGAAGCCGCTCTCGGTCGGTGTTGAGCCGAGCACGATCTGCAGGTAGAGCGGAATGGTCATCATGGCACCAAACATACCGAAACCAACCAGCACGCCGATGATGGTGGCCATCGAAAACGTCGAAGAGTGGAAAAGCTTGATGGGAATCAACGCGTCATCCTTCATTCGGATCTCGATGAAGATGAATGCGATGACGCCGACGACGCCGATCACGTAGCAGGCGATGGCAGCCACGCTGGTCCAGCCCCAGACCTGGCCTTCCTCGGCCACCAGCAGCAGCGGCACGAGCGCGACAATAACAGCGGTCGCACCCCACCAGTCGATGCGCACCGAATGGCGGTCAACCTTGGGCAGGTGCAGGAAGCGGAACACCATGGCCAGCGCTGCAAGGCCGATGGGCACGTTGACGAGGAATACCCAGCGCCAGCCGGCGATCCACAGGATCTCGCTGGCCCCGGAGAACAGGCCCCCGATGAGCGGGCCAATCACGCTCGAGACACCGAACACCGCCAGGAAGTAGCCCTGGTATTTTGCCCGTTCGCGCGGGGCAAGCATGTCACCCATGATCGCCAGCGGCATCGACATCAGGCCACCGGCACCGAGCCCCTGCACCGCGCGGAAGGCGGCAAGTTCAATCATGGAGGTCGAGAAGCTTGAAAGGACGGATCCGATGATGAAAATAACAATCGCAAAGATGAACAGCGGACGCCGCCCGAAGATGTCCGACAGCTTTCCATAAATCGGGGTGCTGATCGTGGAAACGATCAGATAGGCGGTGGTCACCCAGGCCTGAAGGCTCAGGCCGTGCAGGTCATCACCGATGGTGCGGATGGCGGTGCCGACCACCGTCTGGTCCAGGGCTGAAAGGAACATTCCCGCCATGAGACCGAAGATCACAAATAGGATTTGGCGGTGGTTCATGACGGCGCTGCCGGCGGGACTGGGACCGGATATGGGCGGCAATGGTTTTTCGCTAGACATGCGTCCTCAAAGGTTTGTGCAGGATGCCGCTGACACCGGCATCACGGCGTCGTGGGCGAAACGAAGAATGTTGCGCAGAGTGGAACGTTACTCTCCTGAACTTCGCCGGGCAATGCAAAAACTCCCAGAAAGGCTCCTGTTTCGCGCAAGGTGAACATGCGGGCCGGATCTATCATTGGCGCATGAGCGAGAAATTGCCGTCACCGCGGGCAAAGTCCCACGATCCAGGACGCGCCCCGGGCCGGGTCCATTGGATGGAACTGTTTTTCGACCTGGTCTTTGTTGCCTTTGTGGGGCAGCTCGCACACGGGATCCACGGCAATCCCGGCTGGGCCGAGTTTGGCACCTTTGTGCTGCTGTTCTTCCCAGCGTGGTGGGCGTGGGTGAACATCGTCTCGGTGGTCAACCTGCTCCCCGGCCTGTCCTCCCGGGGCCTTGGCGTGGCGATGCTCGCCGCGATGGCGGCGGCCGGCCTCATGGCGGCTGCCGCACCGGAAGCCTTCGGCGCCCGGGCCTGGGCATTTTCACTGGCCAATGCGTCCATGCGTGGGGTGCTGCTGGTCCTGTGGCTTTACCAGCACCGGCAAAAGTCAGCGGATACACCGTGGCGCATTTGGATCTACAACGGCGGAACGGCTGCGCTCTGGCTCGTGGCGGCCATGCTGCCCCTTCACGTGGCCGTGATCCTGTGGGCGGCCTCGATCGCCGTCGAGGTCGCCATGGTCCTGCTTGGCGGGCACCTGTGGGCGGACAGGAGTGTCAGCGGCATCAACATCGAGCATGCGTCGGAGCGGCTTGGCCTCTTCGTCATCATCGTCCTGGGCGAATCCGTCTTCACAATCGTCAGCGAACTCTCGACTGGCTGGGGTCCGGCCGGCGGCCTGGCCGCAGTGCTTGGATTCCTGGTGGTTGCCCTGCTCGGATGGGCTTTCTTCCAGTACGGCACCGGTACGGTGGCCACGGGGCTGGAGCGGCTGCAGTCCCGGTCCGACTATGCGGGAATCCTGCAGACCACCGTGTTCATGCCGTTCCTGCTTGTGGTTGGCGTGACGGGCGTCGCGGCAGCCATCGCAACGGCCATACCGGCGCCCTTGGAACCGCTGCCGTTCGGTGCGGGCATCGCGCTGGGCGGCGGGCTGGCCCTTTTCTATGCCACCAACGCCATGGTGTCCCTGCGCTACGGCCGGCCGCTGAACACCGTGTTGCCGTGGGCCGTGCCGGCCGTGGTGGCCGCAGCCTTGCTCATCCCGGCAAGCGCCACGGTTCCCGCCGCCGTCGTCCTGGCCCTTGCCGTGCTGATCCTCCTGGCCCTCACCGCCTACGTGGAGATTCACCGACGGCGGCGCTAGGCGCCTAAAGGTGCCGCAGCATCGCAGCCACGGCGCTCAGATACTGCCCGTCGTCCTTGGTTCCCGCCACGGGAACGCGGAACAGCCAGCCTTGCACCAGGGCGAGAACCGCCAGCCCGACCGCGGCTGCCGCCTGCCGGGCAGCCGCGGCATCCATGTCCCGGGCATCCCGGTACCAGGCCGCCAGATACGCTTCCATGTGCTCGAGCAGCCGGCCATATGCGTCGCGGGCGATGGCGCCGATGGTGTCGGAGTTCGAGGACATGCCCCAGACCTGGACCACCAGGCCGCCGTCGCGCAAGGGGCCGGCGATCGAACCCATGAACTCCAGCAGCGCCTCGGCCGGATGCGGCACAGGCGATCGGGCGGACAGCTCGTCCAACACCGCCACCCTGCCGCCCACCACGCGCCGTGCCAGTGCGGCGAGCAGTTCGTCCTTGCTCTTGTAATACCCATAGATGGCGCCTGCGGAAAGCCCGGATTCGCTGATGATGTCGGCCATCGACATCGCGGCAAAACCCTCACGCCGGGCACACTCCATGGCGGCCTGTTCGATGCGCAGGCTCATGAGCGCTCGATGTTCATCGGAAATACGTGGCATGTGTCGCACAATACCAGTAAAAAAGAATGATCGTTCTTGACGTGGCGGGTCTGCGATGGCTTAATAAAGAACGACCATTCTTTTTATCGCCAAGTTTTATCTCCGAGGAGCACCCATGTCCACCACCGCCCCGCCCCACACCCGCTGGGGGTTGACGCTTGCAACGGCGGTTGGCTCCGCAGCCGTCGTCGCCGTCGTGTTGCTGGCCTTTCTCTGGCCATCAGTAACCTCCAGAGTGCACAACCTGCCCGTGGTCGTCTCCGGCAGCGGCCCAGCGGAAACGGCCCTGCACGCGCAGCTCGAGAAGGCCGGCGTTTTCGCGATCAGCCCCGCGGACAACCGGGCCGCCGCCATTGCCGCGGTCGAAGCCAGGGATGCCTACGGGGCGTTTGTGGTTGCCCCGGACGGATCGGGCGTGGATGTCTTGACAGCATCCGCCGCCAGCCCCGTCGTCGTCCAGATCATGAACCAGGCAGCCGCCGGCATTTCCCAGGGCATGGCGCAACAGGCCGCCGCAGGGCAGGCGGCACGCGTGCAGGCCGCCCTGGCCTCCGGCAGGCTGTCCGCCATGGCCTCAGCCTTGCAGCCCGTCCCGGCACCCAAGGTGACCGTGACCGACGTCGCGCCCCTGAACAAGCAGGATCCCCGCGGCACGGGACTGGCCCTGCTGGGGCTTCCCCTGGCAATGGGCGGGATGATTGGCGGCGTCCTGATCTCGCTGGTGGTGACCGGCTTCCGGCGCCGACTGGCCGCCGCGGGCGCCTACGGTGTTGCGGGCGGCCTGGGCCTGGTTGGCATCCTGCAGGGGTGGTTTGGCATCCTGTCCGGCCCTTACCTGCTCAATGCCTTGGCCATGGGCCTTGGGCTGTTCGCCATCGCGATCACGATCGTTGGCCTCGAGTCGCTGCTGGGCAAGCCGGGCATCCCCGTCGGCGCCGTGCTGACCATGTTCATCGGCAACCCAATTTCCTCGCTAACCTCGCCGCTGGAATTCCTGCCGTGGCATTGGGGAGAGATCGGCCAGTGGTTCGTGCCGGGCGCCACGGGCACGCTCCTGCGCGACCTTTCCTACTTCCCCAACGCCGCCCAGGGCGTGCACTGGTTGGTACTGGCAGCTTGGTCGGCGGCCGGGATCGCCCTGGCCATCCTGGGCCGGCACCGCAACGAGGAGGCCGTGCACCTGCCGTCCACGCTTGATGCTTCAGGGCACGACACTTCAGGGCACGACGGCGGCGCCCGCCATGGCGCCGACCTCTCGGCGGCGTCCGCCTGAGAAGCGGCCAGCCGTCATTGAGGCGCGGCTAGCCGTCCCAGGGGAAAACTACGCCCTCGCCCACGACCTTCAGCGACAGCTGGGTGCCGGGGCGGGCCAGCATGGCGTTCCAGTGCCGAATACTGATCACCTCGCCGCCCACGGGCTGGTGCGGATCCACCGGTTCCGACGGGTCCACCGCAATCGGGGCCAGCTGGATCCGCACCGTGGTTTCCGGTCCAAAGTAGTCCGTGTCAACCACGCGGCCGTGGATGTTTCCGCCCTCTGCGATGCGGATCTGCTCCGGACGCAACATCAGGTGGACCCGGCCCTGCACGGAAGGGCGGCGCACCGGAATGCCGCCCAGGGAGCACAACGCCAGCGAACCCTCCATCCACGCTTCAAGGATGACTGCATCGCCGAGAAATTCAGCCGTGGCCCTGTCGGACGGCCGCGTGTAGACCACAAACGGGCTGCCAATCTGGGCCAGCCTGCCGTCGCGCATCACGGCCACCTGGTCGGCAAAGCTCAGCGCCTCGGCCTGGTCGTGGGTAACCAGGATGGTGGTCACCCCCGCATCGCTCAGGGTTTTGGAGACGGCCCTGCGGGTGGCCACGCGCAGGCCGGCGTCGAGCGCGCTGAAGGGCTCATCCAGCAGCATCAGCTCCGGCTGCCGGGCCAGTGCACGGGCCAGGGCAACGCGCTGCTGCTGCCCGCCGGACAGCTGCGACGGCCTCCGCTTGGCATAGGCGGGATCCATGGAGACCATTTCAAGCAGCTCGGCCACGCGGGATGCAGCGGCCCTGCCGCGAACGGGCAGCCCAAATTCAATGTTCTGCCCCACGCTCAGGTGCGGGAACAAGGCGCCGTCCTGCGCCACATAGCCAATGCTGCGCTTGTGCGCCGGCAGCCAGGCGGACGGCCCGGCCACTTCCACGCCATCCAGTGCGACGCTGCCGGCGTCGGGCGCCTCAAAGCCGGCAATGAGCCGCAGCAGCGTGGTCTTGCCGGATCCGGAAGCGCCCACAATGGCCGTGGTGCGGCCCTGCGCCACCGTCAGGTCAACCCCCTTGAGCACCTCCGTGGCGCCAAACGACTTCCTGACACCGCTGACCAGCAGGTGGTCGGTGACGTGGGCGGCGTCCGGCGCAAAGGCAGGAGCGGGGGACGCGGCCGGTGCGGGCCTGCGCGGTGTTGTCACTGTCCGGCTGCTTTCTTGGATTGGGCAAAAAGAAGGTACGTCATGGGCGCGGAGAGCAGAATCATCAACAACGCGTACGGCGCCGCACCAGTGTAGTCAATCTCGCTGCTGAGCGACCAAAATTCCGTGGCCAGCGTCTGGGTGCCGTTCGGGGCCAGCAGCAGGGTCGCCGTCAGCTCGTTCACGATGCCCAGGAAAACCAGCGCCGCCCCGCCCGCCGCGGCAGGGGCGGTCAGGCGCAGCGTGACCTTGAGAAACGCCACCAGCGGCGGCTTGCCCAGGGCCTGTGCGGCCTCGTCCAGCTCCTTGGGTGCCTGAGCCAGCCCGGCCCGCAGGTTCACCAGCGCGCGCGGCATGAACAGCAGTGCATAGGCTGCCACCAGCACGACGGCGGTCTGGTAGACCGCGGGCACGTTGTGGATGCTGATGGTCACCAGGGCCAGGGCCACCACAATGCCGGGCATGGAGCTGGATATGTAGTTGGCGCCTTCGAGCAGTTTGGTGACGGGGCCGGGGTGCCGGACCGCCAGGAAGGCAAGCGGGAAGGCAAGTGCGGTGGTGACCAGTGCGCCCGCCAAACCGTAGCCAAGGGTTTGCAGGAGGGCAGTGGCCAGTGCGCTTCCGGTCCAGATCCCGGGGCCGCCCACAATGAGCCAACGCACCACGTGGAACAGTGGGACGCCCAGCGCCAGCACGGTCAGCGCGGCCAGTCCCAGCTGCCCGGGGATCTCCAGCCGGCCCATCGGAAGGCGGGGCGGGTTGGCCTGCACGCCGGAACCCACGCGGGCGTAGCGGGCGTTGCCGCGGGTCTTGGACTCACCCAGGAGGAGCAGCAGGCAGAACAGCACCAGCACGCTCGCCAGCATGTTGGCCGCGGCCCCGTTGAACGTGGAGCGGAACTGGTCGTAAATGGCGGTGGTGAAGGTGTCGAACTGGATCATGGCGAAGGCACCGTATTCGGCCAACAAGTGCAGCGAGACCAGCAGGGCCCCTCCCGCCGCCGCCAGCCGCAGCTGCGGCAGCACCACCCGGAAAAACACCTTCCAAGGCCCCAGTCCCAGGGAGGAACCCGACTGCTCCAGTGCAGGGTCCATGCGGCTGAGCACGGCGGCCACTGGAATGTAGACAAGCGGAAAATAGGAAAGCGTGGAAATCAGCACACCGCCAAACACCCCGCCAAGGGACGGGATGGCGCTGACCCAGGCGTAACTGTTGACAAAGGCCGGGATGGCCAGCGGCGCCGCAAGCAGCACGGCCCAGGCCTTGTGTCCGCGCAGCCGGGTCCGCTCCACCAGCCACGCCCCGGCGATCCCAATCACCACACACAGCGGAACGGTGATCACCACGAGCGCCACGGTGTTAAACAGCAATTCGCCGACCCGCGGCCGGAAAACCAGTTTCTCAATGGTGTCCCACCCGGCATTGGCGGTCATGGTGGCCACGTACCCCAGCGGGAGCAGGGAGAACGCGGCAATCAGGGTGCAGAGTACGACGACGGGCCAGGGGCCGGAGCGTGTGCCCCGGCCCCCGCCTGCGTTACGTAAGTTGTTCGAGCGCGGCTTACGTTCCGCCGTCGTACTTGTGGGAATTGACATCACTACTAGAGTAGACCGGCTTCGGTCATGAGGTCCGTGACCTTCTGGGAGTTCAGTTTGGCCGCATCCACCTTGGGCGCCTGCAGATCCTTCAGCGGAACCAGCTTCGAGTTGGCGGCAACGTCGCTGGCGACCGGGTACTCAAAGGACGTGCCGGTTTGCAGGATCGTCTGGCCGGCCTTGCCCGTGATGAATTCCAGGAACTTCTCGGCATTGGCCTGGTGCTTGCTGGAGGCCAGCACGCCGCCGCCGGAGATGGAGACGAAGGCCCCGGGGTCCTGGTTCTTGAAGTAGTGCAGGGCCACGTTGTTGGAGTTCTCGCCGGTCGCGGCCTGGTCGCCAAACCAGTAGTAGTGGTAGATGATGGCCCCGTCAACCTCGCCGGCGTTGACCGCCTTCATGGCCGTGCTGTTGCCCTTGTATGCCTTGGAGTTTTCCTTCATGGACTTCAGCCATGAGAGCGTGGCGTCCTCACCCTTGAGCTCCAGCATGGCGGAGACGATGGCCTGGAAGTCTGCACCGGAGGGCGAGGCGGCCCAGCGGCCCTTCCACTCGGGGGAGGCGAGGTCCATGATGGACTTCGGCAGCTGCGCCTGCGTCAGCTTGGATTTGTTGTAGGCAAAGACGGTGCTCCGGGCGGCGATGCCGGTCCACTTGTTCGTGGAAGGACGGTACTCGGCGGGGACCTGGCTTTGGATCTTGGCATCGATGCCGGTGAACAGCCCGGCGTTTTCCACCTGCGTCATTGCCGGTGAATTTTCGGTCAGGAACACGTCCGCCGGCGACTTGGCGCCTTCGGCGATGATCTGGTTGCTGAGTTCGGAGTCGTCGCCGTTGCGCAGCGTGACCTTGATGCCCGTTTCCTTGGTAAACGCATCAACCCAGGACTGGGTGAGCGATTCGTGTTGGGCGTTGTACACCGTGATGGCATCCGTTGCGGAGCCCGAGGCGCCCTCGGATGCCGCAGGGGCGGTGCCGCCGCTGCAGGCGGCCAGGGCGAGCACGGAAACTCCGGCGATCGCGGTCAGCGCAGTCCGGCTGAGCACAGTCTTGT
This sequence comes from Arthrobacter livingstonensis, assembly GCF_003219815.1. Classification (GTDB taxonomy): domain Bacteria; phylum Actinomycetota; class Actinomycetes; order Actinomycetales; family Micrococcaceae; genus Specibacter; species Specibacter livingstonensis. The sequence continues at coordinate 408,813 of NZ_QJVD01000001.1, read as the reverse complement.
TGAACCAAGTTTTCATGGGGGCCTTTCGGCGTAGAGAGAATTAGCGAACCTTTGTCAAGCGTAATACGAGGATAGGCGAGGCTACCCTCAGAACCCCCACTTTGTGACACAGCTCTCTTGGATTGCGTCACATTTCCGTGCCCAAAATGGACTCGGTCCAAAGACGGGCGCTGGCGCTACTTTTTGGCCAACAGTTCCGCCGCCCGGTTGACGTGCTCGTGGACCAGTCCGGCCCGGCGTTCGACGCCGGACACCTCCCCTGCACCCAGCCTCACCATCGCCGCTGCCTCGGCAGCCGTGGCCAGCGCATTGCCGGCACGGGAGAGTTCGCGGTGGACGTCGTTGAGGTAGCCGCCGGTGCCGGTGGGGATTTCCATGCCTTCGCTGGGCGCGATGGCATGGGCCTGGGCCGCTATGGTGCGGACCACTGGCAGCAGGTCCGCCAGCGCGTTGGCGATCGGGACGAGTGCGGCATAGTTCTCCGCCGGGCCGTTGCCGACCGGCCGTGCGCCCGGCTGGCCCTGGTCCTGCCCTGCTTCCGCGGCGGGGGCCGGGTGCGCCGCGTCGTCCGCCACACCTTCAAGCATCTGGTGGAACCTGTCCAGGCCACGACGGAACCTGTCGTGCGCACGGCGCCACACGCCCTTGCCGAGTTCGGCGTCATCGCGCCTGCCTTGGCGGCTGGCGCCTAAAAGTCCCTTGAGCATTCTTCCCGCATCCGGTCTCAGGCGATGGCGGTCAGAGGTACTGGCCGGGGCCGCCGGCGTCGGACTGGCCGGATCCCGCGGGATGGCCCTGCTGCTGGCCCATGGATGCGCGTTGGGGTTCGCCGTTCTCCCCCACCACCACGCCGGGGGCAATGACGGTCCCGGGCGGCAGCTGGTGCATCTGCAGCCGCGCCGCGACCTGCTGGTTGGCCATGGCCTGGGCGGCGATGGCGGTTTGGATGCCGTGGAACAGGCCCTCCAGCCAGCCCACCAGCTGGGCCTGGGCAATGCGCAGCTCCGCGTCCGACGGCGCCCCGGCTTCCGTGAACGGCAGGCTCAGCCGGTGCAGCTCCGCCACGAGCTCAGGCGAGAGCCCGTCCTCAAGTTCTGCGATGGAGCGGTCATGGATTTCGGCCAGGCGGGCGCGGGCGGCGTCGTCAAGCGGTGCACTCTTCACCTCGTCAAGCAGCTGCTTGACCATGGTGCCGATCCGCATCACCTTGGCCGGCTGGTCGACCATGTCGGCAACGCTGGCGTGTTTCCCATCCTGCGCCCCGGACCGTGAACCTGCCTGTGAAGCTTCCGGCTGCGGCTCCCGGGCCGGCTCGAAGCCGTCCGGCGCGGCACCCTTGGTGCCGGTGGCGGAATCGTCCATTACCTTGCCCTCTGCCGCAGTTCCGGCGGCTTGGGAGTGCGCCTTGTCAGTCATATGGCCAGTCTCTCACGACGTCCTGCAATCTTTTGGACAAATTCCTGCAGCCGTCGCGCTCAGCGCGCCGACCGCAGTGGCTGCGCACCGCGACGGGTATGCCCCCAACGCCTCCGTCAGCTTCGGGGGTACGGCACACCGGAAATCCACCCAGAGTACAGCTGTGGCGACCTCCGCCAGCGCCGTCGCGGTCCAGAGTACAGCTGTGGCGACCTCCGCCGTCGAGAGAGAACCACAGCTGTACTATCGGCGCGGAACGAGGGCCGCCAGCCACCACAGCTGTACTATCGGCACAGTTCCAGAGCCGCGGGTGGCCGGAGATGCACGCCGGAGGACGACCCCCACTGCGGGAGGCCAGTGCTCCGCCTTTAGCAGCAGCGGCCCTCGGGGCTGGCGTCCTGGCGGTCCATTTTGTCGCGCCAGAACTCCCTGACAGTCATGGGCGGAGTCGCGCAGCCCGTGCTCTGGTGGTGGTCCAGGTATTTCTCATAGGAGTCCTCCCCCAAGACGCCCTTGAAGTACCTCTTCACGGAGGCCAGAAGCGACGCCACCCGCCGCAGCAACCCCATGGACAGGGCCTGCATGGCTAGTGGTCCGCCCTGACTGTTTCCGTGCCGGAATCCGCCCATTGCTTTTGGATGGCACGCTCGGCAGCCGTCGGAATCACGCTGGCCGGGGCAAAGATGCGCGACGCCACTGCCGGATCTTCCATGCCGGGTCCCCCGCCGGAGCGGACGGACCGGATGGAGACCAGGACCGCCGTCGTAATCACAATGATGGAAAGGACCACAAAAATGATGGACAGTGTCCCCTGCACCGAGGTGTTGCGCACCACCGCCTCCATGGCTTCCACCGTCTTGGCGGTGCCAAAGTGGGTCTTGCCGTCGGCCAGCGCCTGCTTGAAAGCGTTGTGCTGCGCCCAGTAACCCACTGACGGAACAGTTGAGAAGATCTTTTGGAAGGACGCGACGACGGTGACCACCGTGACGAAGGCCAGCGGGAGCGCCACCATCCACAGGTACTTGACGCGGGTGTTCTTGGAGATGATGGCCAGGCAGACGGCCAGTGCAATGGCGGCCAGCAACTGATTGGCGATGCCGAACAGCGGGAACAGCGTATTGATGCCGCCCAGCGGGTCGGTGACGCCCATGACCAGGATGGCACCCCAGCCGGCAACCATGATGGCCGTGGTCACCCAGGAGCCCAGGCGCCAGGACGTGTCCTTGAACTTCGGCACAAAGTTGCCAATGGAGTCCTGGAGCATGAAGCGGGCCACGCGGGTGCCGGCGTCGACCGCGGTAAGGATGAACAGTGCCTCAAACATGATGGCAAAGTGGTACCAAAAGCTCATCATGGCCTGCCCGCCGGCCACCTGGTGCATGATGTGGGCCAGTCCCACGGCCAGTGTGGGGGCGCCCCCGGTACGCGAGACGATGGACTGTTCGCCGACGTCGGACGCGGTTTGTGCCAGCGTGGCCGGGTCGACGTGGACGCCTGTCAGGCCCAGCGAATTCACGAACGCGGCGGCACCCTCGATGGTGCCGCCGGTGGCAGCGCCCGAGGCGTTCATGGCGAAGTAGATGCCGCGGTCAATGGACAGGGCGGCGACGAGGGCCATGATGGCCACGAACGACTCCATGAGCATGCCACCGTAGCCGATGTAGCGGCTCTGGCGTTCCTTTTCAATGAGCTTGGGCGTCGTGCCGGAGGCAATCAGCGCGTGGAATCCGGAGAGCGCTCCGCACGCGATGGTGACAAAGAGGAACGGGAACAGCGAACCGGAGAACACCGGGCCGTCGGAGCGGCCGGCGTATTCACTGAACGCGGGTACGTTGATGGTTGGGCGCACCAGCACGATGGACGCCGCCAGCATCACGATGGTGCCGATCTTCATGAACGTGGAGAGGTAGTCGCGCGGGGCCAGCAGCAGCCACACCGGCAGGATCGCGGCGATGAAGCCGTAGATGATGATGGCCCAGGCGAGAGTGGTGCGGTCCAGGTGGAAGAACGCCGCACCCCATTCGGTGTGGGCCACCATGCCGCCGCCGATGATGGCTGCGAGGAGCAGGATGAAGCCGATCACGGAGACTTCCATGACCTTTCCCGGGCGCAGGTATCGCAGGTACACGCCCATGAACAGGGCGATCGGGATGGTCATGGACACGGAGAACACGCCCCACGGGGATTCGCCGAGGGCATTGACAACGACCAGCGCGAGAATGGCCACGATGATGATCATGATCAGCAAGGTGGCGATAAGCGCCGCGGTGCCGCCAATGACGCCGAGTTCCTCACGCGCCATCTGGCCCAGGGAGCGGCCGCCGCGCCGCATGGAGAAAAAGAGCACCAGGTAGTCCTGGACGGCGCCGGCAAGCACGACGCCGACGATGATCCAGATGGTACCTGGCAGGTAGCCCATCTGGGCGGCCAGGATGGGGCCCACCAGGGGGCCGGCGCCGGCGATGGCGGCAAAGTGGTGGCCGAAGAGCACGTTGCGGTCGGTGGGGACAAAGTCCTTGCCGTCCGCCTTATACTCGGCAGGGGTGGCCCGCTTGTCATTGGGTTTGATCAGGTACTTTTCAATGACCTTGGAGTAAAAGCGGTAGCCGATCAGGTAGGTGCACACTGCGGCGAACACAAACCAAATCGCGTTCACGGACTCGCCGCGGACCACGGCCAGGACCACCCAGGCCACGCCGCCAAGCAGCGCGAGGGCCGACCAAATGGCAATTTTCAACGGTGTCCATTTGTGCGTTGCTTCCTCCTCAGCGAGGTCAACTGACACGGGTGGAAGGAGCGGATCCTGAACTAAAAGATCCGCGGGGTCGGCGGTCTTCCTCGACGGCTGGGTCATTTTTTCCTTCACTAAACCTGAAATCTGGCCTCTTGAAGCTAGCAGTTATGGCCCGTCACACATGGCGGATGTGGGTCGGGCCATACCGGCCAATCTGCCAGCGGCCCTGTTCCTGCGACGAGCGGCCGCGCGAACCCACCCCAACGCTCCTGCAGATACGGGGTGTTTTTCCGGAACCCTCACCCAATGAGTGAGAGAGCGTCTGTTTGCGCGGACGACGGCGGGAGGTCACCTTGCTGAAAAGGTGATCTACCGCCGTCGTACTTTGGGATGGGCGGGTCAGGCCAGGGTCTGCCTCCTCGTCATCGGCAGCTTCCCCTTGGTCAACACCCACGCCGCGGCCGCGCCAAACAGCGGCACCAGGACCACCAGCGCCCCCATCTGCAGCCACGGCAGCACAATGGGAAAGCCCCTTTGCAGCGACAGCACGACGACAACCGGGATGGCGCCGGCGACGATGCCCAGCACGGTTCCAAGCAGGGCGGTCATGAGGATCTGGGAACCGGCCAGTGCTTTTCGCAGCCTGGAGTCCGCGCCGACGCTGGCCAGCGTGGCGTGGTCGTTGCGGCCGTCGGCGAGCGCCAGCCCGGCCGTTATTCCGGCAGCGCTGAGCGTGATCAGCGCCCCTCCCACCACGATCAGCCACAGGATCAGGTTGACAAATGTTGGCGGCCCTTGCTCCAAGGCGAACCCACCAAACGGCCCCATGAACGGGGCCAACGCGGAGGCCACCTTGTCGCCGGCAGCCTGGCTCAGCGGACCGGCAGCGGTGACCAACAGCGTCCTTTCGTCAAGGGGCATGCCAATCGCCTTGGCAGTTTCCGGGGACACCACACCATAAAAGTGGAGTGGCTTTTCCGGGGTGTCCACGACGGCGGGCAGCGCCTTGGTGCTCAGGGGCACGAAGGCCGGACGCAGATAGGAAGGCCCCTTGGTGGCATCCCCTCCGTACATGCCATAGCTCTGGTTCGCCACTGCGTTGAAGTCGACACTGATCACGGTGGCCGAGCCGGCGTCGTCGGCATAAATCTTGTTCGTTATGACAATGCCGCCGGACTTCAGGGCCTGGCGGGCGGCGCTGCTGGGCTCGCGGCCCAGAAGTGCAGCAAGCTCCGCCTCACCTCCGACAACGATGGGCGGGATGAAACTGCCAAAGTTCGTCGTGTTCATGGCACCGGTGCAGCGCCAGTCGGCCATGTCCTTGGGACGGCCGTCCTTGGCGAGCTCACAGCGGTTGGCGGCTGGTTCAGCCAGCACCCAGCCGGTACAGATTGCCTGGATGTAGTCGCCGTTCTCCGCGACAGTGCCGGAAGGACAAGAATTTGAGGGAATTCCTCCGCGCAGGACGTTGGTCACCACGTCTGCTCCCATGGAGGTTTTCAGGACCCCGGTAATTTTGACGGGGTCAACCTTGGCCACAGTGGGTTTCTGCCCGGCCGCGGGCACGGCGCCCGCACCGGGTTCCATAGGCCCATAGTCCTCATATTGGAGGGGAATGCCCACCTGGTTGAGGTTGTATTGCCATCCGTAAGTGTCATTGGCTTGCTGCATGGCACTTGCGGTGCCGACCATAAGCGCCCCGGACAACGTGGCCGCTGCGAGCACTGCGGCGACGGCCGGCACGGTGCGGCCGTGATTTCGGGCGGAATCGCGTGCCGCAAGGCGGAGCGGGACGGGAAGCCACGCGGTTCTGGCCGTCAGGAGGTCCACGATGCGCCCCGTCAGGCAGATCAGCGCAAAGACGAGCAGCACGGCACCGGCAATGATCAAGCCGATGTACACGGGTTGCCATTGATACATCAAGGGGTCGCCTCGCTTGGCTACGGCGAGGACTCCGCCTGCTGCCATCACAGCCGCCGCCAGGACTGCCAATCCGAACCCAATGCGGACGGTCCATTTGGAGGGTTCGTCGGCTGTCCGCCCGGATTTCAGGGCGGACAGCGTGGCCTGTTTGGATACAGCCCGGGCCGGCACCAGTGCCGCCAGCCAGCCGGCACCAAGGCCCACCGCCACCAGGACCGCGATGCCCAGCCATTGGATGTGCAGGCCGGAAAACAAGACGTGGCCCCCGGCCCGGACAACCAGGACCGCGATGGATGCCGCGGCCGTCCCGAGGACCGCCCCCATGGCACCACCTGCCAGGCCCAGCCAGACACCGCTGGCAGTCACCACCGAGCGCAACATGCCCGTCTCGGCACCCGAGGCCGCCAACAAGGCCAGGTCCCGTTGCTGCCTGCGGGCCCCCACGGCAAATGCGGCACCGGCGAGCAGCCCCACTTCGAGCAGGGCGAGGACACCGATGAGTGCGCCCATCAGCGCCAGGCTGAGGACGTTTTGCTGGCGCGAATCGGAAGCGCCGTCGTTGGGTTGGGAAGGCCGCTCGGCAAGCGGCGGCGGGTCCAGCAGCAGACTGCGCGAGGTGACTTGGACTCCCTTGGCGTTGAACGCGCTGGCGTCCTCCCAGATGATTGGCCTGCTGCCCGCCAAGTAGATCGTCGTGGGGCCACTGATGGTCGTTATCGACTGGCCCGGCGCAAGATAGAGGATGGCGTTGCCATCCGATACCCCGGCATCGCGAAGCTGGCCGACCAGCACAAAGGTGCCGGCCGACGTCGTCAGCTTCTCCCCCAGGACCACGCCAAAGCGGCTGAACAGTCCCGGCGAGCCCACGGCCTGGCCTGCGCCCGCGGGAGCGGCGCCCTTAAGCAGCCTGAATTTCCCTTCAAATGCAGGGTCAAGAACGTCAGTCACGATGGCCTGCAGCGGAACTTGGGCCTCACCGACAGGGCTGGTCACCTGGGTGGACACGACCTTAATAGGCCGGTATCCGGACGGGACTACATCTGCCGGGGCGGAGGCAGCAAAGGTCTTGTCCGGCTCGCCCGTGCTGAATGAATAGCCCAAGTCGCCCCGCACGGATTGCACCATGGTGGCGTTGACCGCACCCAGGCTGCTCAACCGCCCCTGCGTTTGCCCCAGCTCATGCAGCACTGTCTCCTGCGGCGTGGCGAGCATGCTCTGCCCGGCCGTGGCTGCCGCCGACATGCCGAAGACCGGGAGCGCAATCAAAGCGATAATCAGCGCCGAACGCCCCTTGTGTCGGCGGATGTCCCGCCACGCCATGGTCAGCGCCAAACGCAGGCGGTGCCGCCGGCCCCCTTTGACGGGGGCGAGGTCCAGCGCCACCTTAGTGGCCCAAACCGGCCAGCAGCACGGACGGATCGTGCTGCGAGGCGGCCTCGTCCACAATGCGGCCGTCTTTCAGGAACACCACCCGGTCCGCCCAGCCGGCATGACGCGCCTCGTGCGTCACCAGTACGACGGCGGCACCCGCCTCGGCCCGCCCGCGCAGCACTTCCAGGATGCCGTCGCCGGTGGCGGAGTCCAGCGCGCCCGTAGGTTCGTCCGCCAGGATCAGGCGTCGCTGGCCCACGATGGCGCGGGCAATGGCCACGCGCTGCTGCTGGCCGCCGGACATCTGGTCCATGAACCTGTCCGCCAACTCCTCAATGCCCACCAGACGCAGAGCATCCTTGGCCTGCCGGCGGGCCTTCCGTGCCGGAATTCCGTCCAGTTCCCGGGGCAGGGCCACGTTTTCCGCCGCCGTCAGCGTCGGAACCAGGTTGAAGTCCTGGAAAACATAGCCCACGGCCCGGCGGCGGAGCCGGGCCAGCTCGTTGATGCTCAAGCCGCCCAGCGGCGTGCCCTCCACGAAGATCTCGCCGCCGGTGGCCTTGTCCAAGCCGCCGGCCAGCGTCAGCAGTGACGACTTTCCGGAGCCGGAGGGACCCATCACGGCCACAAATTCCCCGGCGTTGATGGTCAGATTCACGTTACGCAGCGCGGCGACGGCCGTAGCCCCCTGGCCATAGCTGCGGGACACGCCTTCAAGCTGCAGGACTTGATTGCTCATTTTGAAACCGCCCCATTGGTTGACGCCATTGTCTGCATACCTGCTGCGCTCGAGCCGCCATTTGACGATTTGCGACCGGCCGCCACCCGTTGGGCCATCCAGCCCTCGCAGTGGTCCAGCCACCGCACTTCGGCTTCAGTGGAGAAGATCAGCGAATCCAGGACCAGCAGCCATGCTGCGTCATTGGCGGAGCCGGTTCCGGCGGGCCCGGACAGCGAAGCGCCCGCATTCGACGCCGCAGCCCTGCGCTGGCGGGTGTAGTCCTGCAGCAGCCGCATCGAGGCGGTGCGCTGGGCCTGGACGACGGCGGCAACGTCCACGCCGTCCAGGGTCATGGCCAGGGCCAACTTAATGGCCAGCTCATTCCGCGGCGGGTTCGTGGCGGCCACGGGGGCGGCAAACCAGCGCGTCACCTCGGCGCGCCCCGCGGCGGTGATGCTGTAGATGACGTGGCCTTCGCCGTCGTCGCCTTCCTTTTCCACAAGGGCATCACGCTCGAGGCGGTCCAAGGTGGTGTACACCTGCCCGATGTTCAGCGGCCAGGTGGCCCCGGTCCGCTCCTCAAACTCGCCGCGCAGCTGGTAGCCGTAGCGCGACCCCTCCTGCAACAGGGCCAACAATGAATGTCTGATCGACATGTGCAACTCCCCAAGCTCGGCGCGGGCGCCCCCAATGGCCGGCCGCGACAACGGTATACATACCGCGTATGCCAATTATTAGCTACCGGGTATGCAAAGCGCAAGGGGAGGAGAGGGGGCGTCAGGTTAAAGCGCCCCGAAGGTGAGAGAGGGTCGGCCGGAACAGCCCCGAAGGTGAGAGAGGGTCAGAGCGTCAGCAGGACCTTGCCCACGTGCGAGCCGGAATCGAAGTACTCATGCGCCGCGGCGGCCTGCGCCAGCGGAAACGTCTTGTCCACGATGGTCTTCACGGTCCCGGCCGCGATCAACGGCCACACGTGGTCCCGCACGCCGTCCATGATCGTCGACTTTTCCTCCGTCGGGCGGGCCCTCAGCGTGGTGCCAATGACGGCAGCGCGCTTGGCGAGGAGGGCGCCCAGGTTGAGTTCCGCCGTCGCCCCTCCCTGCAGGCCAATCACCACCAGCCGGCCGTAGAGCGCCAGGGACGCGACATTTTGGGCCAGATACTTGGCACCAACGACGTCGAGGATAACGTTGGCACCCTGCCCGCCGGTGATCTCCTGCACGGCTTCGGCAAAGTCCCGGGTGCGGTAGTTGATGGCCGCATCCGCGCCGAGGTAACTGGTGAGCATGGCAACCTTCTCGTCACTGCCGGCCGTGGCGATCACCCGCCCACCGGCCGCCTTGGCGAGTTGGACGGCCATGACGCCGATGCCGCCCGTGCCGCCGTGGACCAGCACGGTTTCCCCTGGTTGCAGCTGCGCCGTCATGAACAGGTTGGAATACACCGTGGCGGCCACCTCCGGCAGGGACGCGGCCGTCACCACGTCTACGCCAGACGGGAGCCGGAGCACCTGGCCGGCCGGCACGGCCACCTGCTGGGCGTAGCCCCCGCCGGCGAGCAGTGCCACCACCTTGTCGCCGATGGAGAACGGACGGGTCACGTTCGGGCCGAATCCGGCAATCCGGCCGGAGACTTCAAGGCCCATGACGTCCGAGGCACCGGCCGGCGGCGGATAAAAGCCGCGGCGCTGCTGCACGTCCGCCCGGTTGATGCCTGCTGCGACCACGTCGATCAAGACCTCGCCCGGGCCGGGCACCGGTGCGGGAACGTCGGCCAGGGCCAAAACCTCCGGACCGCCGGCAGCCCTTGCAACAATCGCCTTCATGAAATTCTCCCTCTGCAGCGCATGCATCACCCGGGGGCGCCCGCTTTGGTGGCACCGCCCTGCTTATGAAACACTACTAGGGCAAGGAAGGTTGTCCGAGCGGCCGATGGAGCTGGTCTTGAAAACCAGTGTGCGGTGACCCCGTACCGCGAGTTCGAATCTCGCACCTTCCGCACAGAAAAAGGGAAGCAGCCCCGTGACGGGACTGCTTCCCTTTTTCGTTCCCGCGCCCCCCTCTCGCGCAATCCGCGTGTCGACTCCTTACCGCGGAATGCTGGGTAAAAGCTGTGTTTCCTTGACCAACACCCTGTGTTCATGGTTGATTCACAGCTATGTGTTTTGCTCAAACACGTTCCTGCAGTGACCGGCCGGGGGCCGGCCTTTGGCTTTGGGCCGTTCCACAAAGCCTGCGGTTCATCATCACCGACAGCACAATGGTGTGCCCAAGAATCGAGAGTTGGAGACATGAAGAGCACCACCCTTATGAAGGCGGGACTCGGTGCCATGCTGGCATTCGGCATCGCCGCGGCCCCGCTGGCGCTTCCGCCGGCACAGGCCGAACAAAATTCCGCACCGGCGAACCCCACCACGACGGCGGCCCTTGCGCCCACAGGCGCCCTGCCCGCCGCCGTCACCGCCCAAACCCACGTGATCATCAACGAGGCCTACCTCAACGGCGGCAGCGCGGGAGCCAGCTACAAGAACAAGTTCGTGGAGCTGTACAACCCCACGGATGCGGACGTCAGCCTCGACGGCTGGTCGCTGCAGTACCGTTCAGGAACCGGTCTGGCCGCCCCCAGCAACGTGGCACCGCTGGGCGGCACCATCAAGTCCAAGGGCTATTTCCTGGTCAACGGCGGTTCCAACGGAGCCAACGGCCGGGACCTGCCCGCCACCGACTACACCGGCACCACCATCAATCCGGCGGCCGGGGCAGGCACCGTGGTCCTCTCTGACCAGGCCGCGAAGCTGCCGGCGGACCTGCCCACCGGATCAGTGGTTGGCCGGGCCGGAATCGTTGACCTGCTCGGCTACGGCACGTCCAACACCTTTGAAACTGCCCCGTCAACGGCGGCGGGCGTCACTACGTCGTTGAACCGCACCGATGCGGCCGACTCGGACAGCAACTCCGCGGACTTCACCCGGGACGCCCCGACACCGACCGGCACCCAGGGCGGCGACGCACCGCCACCTACGGCAGCATCCCCAGCCGCCCGTTCCTGAACCTGGGGCTGTCCTCCAACATGTCCTACACCTACGACTCGGCACGGAAGCTGGGCGACCGCGTCACCTCCGTCACCATCAACGGCGTACTCCTTGATGCCAAGCGCTCCTACCGCGTGGGCACGTTCAGCTTCCTGGCCACCGGCGGTGACAACTTCAGGGTGTTCACCCAAGGCAGCAACACCAAGGACTCGGGCCACATTGACCGCGACGCCTGGATCAAGTACCTCGGCGAGCAGTCCGCCAAGGCCCCGATCGCCCCCAGCTTCGCACGCCGCGGCGTCGAAGTGGCCGGCAACCCGGCCAAGGTGGATGCCAAGGCAACCGTCAGTTTCCAGCTCAACAAGCTGGACCTGACCTCCCTGGGCAGCCCGAAGAACACGTCCGTCAAGGTCGAGTTCACCGACAGCAAGGGCAAGCGCACCGTGGTGGACACTGTGGGCGTGAGCAACGGCACAGCCAAGGTCGCGTTCAAGCTGCCGGCAGATGCCCGCACCAGCGGCACAATCACCGTCAAGGCCGCACCCAGCGGAACAACGGTGACGCTGCCGGTGCGCATCACGAACCCGAACGGGAACGGCGGCCACGGGAACCACAACGGCCACGGCGACCACGGGAACCACAACGGCCACAAGGGCCACTGCCGCATGGCGCCGCTGGCCTAGCAAGCCTGTCCCTGCCGACGGATTTGGTGCCAACCCGCCCCAGCCAACAGCGCTGGCGGCGGGTTGGCACCGTTTTTGTAGTGGACCGTTTTCCTGGTGGACAACCGCCGGCTTCAGGCCAAAATGTCCGCCGCGATGGCGTCGGCGTCCAGGACGGTACGGTAGCCGCTGCGGTATTCGGCGTTGGCCTGGGCGGCAATAGCGGTTCCCCACTGCACCGAGGAAAGCTGCAGCCCCAGCACGTACAGCCCTTCCACCGGCAGGCCGGCACCATCGAGGGGACGGTATGGCGGGGCCGAAACGTCCAGGCCGCTGGTGACGACCGGGCCGCCGTCGGACGCCAGCATGACGCGCGGCCGGACCAATCCGTCCGCCTGGAGGTTGTTCAGCAGCCGGGAGGCCGTGCCCTGGATACGGTTTGCAGGGGCCAGCGCCTCTACTAGGTGCCTGGCCTGCCAGGGCTCGTCCGCCACCCAGGGGGAACTGGCCGAAAAGATGCCGTGCTGGATCCTAAACACGGGGTCGGGGCCGGCAAAGTGGACCACGCCGGCACGCACCAGCGCGGCCAGCTGCTCCATGCGCAGGGCTGGCGGCCCGCTCGCAAGGCCCTCCACAAAGCCCTCGAACCAGCCGCGCAACTCGCCCAGCCAGGACTCCTGCGTGATGCCGCGGTCCGCGACGAGGGATTTGATGACCGCCCGCCCGGCGTTGAGGGCGCCAATGGCCATCTTCACGGGGTCGTCCTCCCCCCGGGCCGAGCCGGCGGCGTCGTCGGACAAATACGCCAGGACGGCCGCATCCAGCTCTTCCTGTGAGCCGAAGCGGTGACTCCCGCCGGGCCGCAGCGGGTGGCGCTGCAGCGGCCGGGCCAGCGCGGGCAGGTCCAGCGCCAGGCCCGCCGCCATATGGCTTCCTTCCAGCGACTTGAGCTGCTCCGCCCAGTCACGGGCGTCGGTACCGGCCCCGGAATGCAGCAGCGCGTCCAGCGCCGGCAGGAACCCCGGGGACACAGCGTCCGGGCGGGTCCGCGCCAGCGTGGTGTAGTAGGCCCAGAGCGCGTCCCGGTGCAGCAGCGGCCAAATATCGTGGTCAAAGCCGGCTGTGGCGCCCATGTCGCGGATCCTGGTGACGGCTTCCTCGCACAGAAACCGCAGCGCCACGCCGGCCGGGTAATAGCTCGCCAGCTCTGCCTTGGCCCGGTACGGGGTGCCGCGGCGCGACGCCCCGACAATCACCGGTTCACGGCCGCCGGCAAGGTACCTCAGCGCGTCGCCGGGCCCGCGCCCGGTCGCCTCAAAGCGGCCGCCCCGGCCTTCGGTCAGCTGCCCAAGCACGTCGAAAAAGTTCAGGCCCATGCCGCGCACCAGCACGGTTTCTCCTGCGGGAAGCTGGTCCCAGTCCACATCGTTGGGCACGGCCGGCGGAAGGTACGTCAGCCCGTGGCTGCGCGCCTCGTCCCGCAGTTCCCGCTGCGCCGGGCTCAGCCGCGACTCCACATGGCCCAGCGCCAGCACCACGCTGTCCGCGCGAAGGGTTTCCCCGTTGAGCAGTTCGACGCCGTACCCGCCCCTCTCATGGTCCCGCGCCACCCGCTTCGCCTCCCCCGCATGGAGGGTGACCTGGACGCCGTCGGGCAGCTTTTCCAGCAGCCGGGCGAAGCACCAGGACAGGTACCGGCCGTAAAGGGCGCGGCTGGGAAAGCCGGTGGCGGCGAGCGCGGCAAGTTCGGTGCGGTCGCCGCCGCTAAGGGTGTGGTCCGGTGTGGCGCGCATCGCTTCGCGCCACTGGTTGAAACTGCAGCCGGCCAGGGGCGCCGCGGCCACGCCCTGGTCGGGAATGAGCGTGGGAAAGAACGCCTGGGTGTTCATCAGGTACAGCCGGGACTGTTCCGTCCGCCAGACATGTCCGGGGCCGGGCGGGAACGGGTCCACGAGGTGGATGTGCAGGGGGCGCCGCGGCGCGGTGGCGTTTCGGGCGTCCCGGCCGGCGTCCGCCTCCGCCGCGTACCGGGCCAGCAGGCGTTCCATGACGGAGGTGCCGCGGGGCCCCGCACCCACGATGACCACTGCCTGCCCGCCGAAAATTTCCACTCCTTGAGCTTAACTGATGGCCCCGCGCCGGGTTGCCTAGGATTGGTGCATGAACCACACATCCCCAGACGCCCCAGACCAGCCCGACATCGCCGGGCAGCCCGACGACGAATTCCTCTGGCTCGAGGACATCCGCGGCCAGGATGCCATGGCCTGGGTCCGGGAGCGCAACGCCCGCACCGACGCCGCGCTGGTGACCCCGGCGTACACGGCGCTCGAGGCCTCCGTGCTGGAGGTGCTCGATTCCCGGGACCGCATTGCCATGGTCACCAAGCGCGGGGACTGGTACTACAACTTTTGGCGGGACGAGGCGAACCCGCGGGGGCTGTGGCGGCGCACGGACTGGGACAGCTACGCTTCCGGCACCCCGGACTGGCAGCTTCTCCTCGACGTTGACGCGCTGAGCGCGGCTGAGGGCGCGGAGTGGCTGTGGGCCGGTGCCTCGCTGCTGCGGCCCGCGGCCGGGGAGGAATACCGGCGCGCCATGGTCGCCCTGTCCCCGGACGGCGGCGACGCCGTCACCTACCGCGAATTTGACCTGCCAGCGCGCGGGTTTGTGCCCGGTGGCTTTGAACTTCCGACGGCGAAGACGAGCCTGACCTGGGTTGATGCGGACACACTGTACGTGGGCACCGACACGGGCGCCGGCTCCATGACGTCATCCTCCTACCCGGCAGCAGCCCGGGTGTTGCGCCGCGGCGAGACCCTGGCGGAACTGGCGGCGAAGGCGCCGCTGTACTCCGTGCCGCTGGACCACCTGAGCGGCGGTGTGTCCCATGACAGCACGCCCGGCTTTGAACGCGACCTGGCCTACGACGTCCTGGACTTCTTCAACTCCCGCAGCTACCTGCGGGTGGGCGACGACTGGGTGCACCTTGACGTCCCCGATGACATGAACGTCTCGCTGCACAGGGAGTGGCTGCTGCTGCGCCCGCGCACGGACTGGGCCGTCGGCGGTGTCTCCGGCGCGACGCATGCGGCCGGGACGCTGCTGGCCATTGGGCTGGACGCGTTCCTGGCCGGGGACCGCGGCGTGCGCACCATCTTTGCACCGACGCCCACGCAGTCCCTGCAGTCGTGGAGCTGGACGCGGGACTTCCTGCTGCTGAACCTGCTCGACGACGTCTCGTCCAAGATCCTGGTCCTGGACCCGTCCCGCGGCTGGGCTTCCGTTGAACTTGACGCCTGCCCGCCGCTGCACTCCGTGGACGCCCACGCCGTCGACGACGAGGACGAGGTGTGCGGCAACGACTACTGGCTCGTCGCCACCGGGTTCCTCACCCCGTCCACGGTGTACCGCGGCACCCTGGCCGGCGGGGCTGCCGCCCCTGGCGCCCACTCCCCCGGCACCGGCTCTGCGGACGGCGCGGGCTCTGCCAACGTCGCGGGCGGGCCGGCCTCGATGGTGCGGGCGTCGCCGTCGTTCTTCAACGAAGCGGGGTACACGGTGGAACAGCACTTTGCCGTGTCCGAGGACGGAACGCGCATCCCGTATTTCCAGGTGGGGCCCGGGGATCTGGTGTTCGACGGCGGCAACCCGACGCTGCTGGGCGGGTACGGCGGCTTTGAGATTTCGCGGACGCCGGCCTACAGCGGGGCCGTGGGGCGCACCTGGCTGGAGCGCCGGACGGTGGTTGACGGGGTGGAGCGCGGCGGCGTGTACGTGGTGGCGAACATCCGCGGCGGCGGCGAATACGGGCCGGGCTGGCACACTGCGGCACTTCAGGAAAACCGCCACCGGGCCTATGAAGACTTTGCCGCGGTGGCCCGCGACCTGGCGGCCCGCGGGGTGGCCCGGCCGGAACACCTGGGCTGCGCGGGCGGCAGCAACGGCGGGCTGCTGGTGGGCAATATGCTCACGCAATATCCCGAGCTGTTCGGGGCTGTTTCCTGCGGGGTGCCGCTGCTGGACATGCGCCGGTACACGAAGCTTTCCGCCGGGGCATCCTGGATTGCCGAATTCGGCGACCCGGATGTGCCCGAACAATGGGAGTTCATCAAAACGTTTTCCCCGTACCACCTGCTGCGCGGCGACCTCTCCTACCCGCCGGCCTTCATTTGGACCGCCACGTCCGACGACCGCGTGGGTCCGGTGCAGGCGCGAAAGATGGCGGCCCGGATGGAGGGGCTCGGGATTCCCGTCTGGTTCCACGAGGCCCTTGAAGGTGGCCACGCGGGTGCCGGAAACAATGCGCAGGCGGCGCGGCTCCACACGGCGTCGCACGAATTCCTGTGGCGGGCGCTGACGGGCGGACTGTAGAAAAAGGGCCCCGTCCGCCAGTCATTGTGCGCCGCCGTGCCCGTTTTGCTTTGTACCCCTTCCACTAGGTAAAGTTTGGGATGCTGGTCAGGGGCTTCTACCCTGGCCAGTGCTGGAGACGTGCCAGAGCGGCCGAATGGGCTTCACTGCTAATGAAGTGTGGGGCACAACTCCACCGGGGGTTCAAATCCCCCCGTCTCCGCATCACATAAAGGCACTCCCGAGGAATTCGGGGGTGCCTTTTTGGCGTCCCGCCCGGTGCCACCCGGTGCCACCCGGACAAACATCAGACCAATACAATTGACCCATGGCTGTTACAGACGAGGCGATCACCAAGATCAAGGACATGATCCTTTCCGGCGAACTGTCCGCGGGCGACAGGCTGCCGCCGGAGAAGGAACTGAGCGAAAAGCTGGGCCTGTCCCGCAGTTCCCTGCGCGAGGCCGTCAAGGCGCTGGAGATCATCCGGGTGCTGGATGTGCGGCGCGGCGACGGCACCTACGTGACCAGCCTGGAGCCCAAGCTGCTCACCGAGGCCATGACGTTCATCGTGGACCTGCACCAGGACAAGTCCATCCTGGACATCTTTGAAGTGCGGCGCATTCTTGAACCAGCAGCGGCCTCAATTGCCGCCGGGCGCATTTCGCTCGAACAGCTCGCCGCCCTCCGTGCCACTATGGAGGACATCAGTGAGGCGACGAGCGTTGAATCCCTCGTGGAGCACGATCTGGTGTTTCACGGACTGATCGCCGCCGCGGCCAACAACTCCTACCTGAGCAGCATTTTGGATGCGCTGTCCAGCAGCACCGTCCGGGCACGCATCTGGCGCGGCCTCACGCAGGAAAGGGCTGTGGATCGCACCCTGGCCGAACACAACTCCATCATCGAGGCACTGGAACGCGGCGACGCCGAGCTGGCCCGCGCCCTCCTCACAGTGCACATCAGCGGCGTGGAGAACTGGCTGCGCCAGGCTCTCTAGACTCCCCCTGACTCGGAAATTCAGCGGGAGTAAACCCGCTCTGCCGTTGCGTGCCAGAGCGCTGCAGCCTCGTCCAGACTGAGTGAACCGATGAGCGACGCCAGCACAGCCGTGGTCTCCGCGTAGGGTGCCCCGAGCAGGCTCACCGGCCAGTCGCCGCCGAACATGAGCCGGCTGGGCCCGAAGGCCTCCAGGGCAATGTCCCAGACCCGGGTCAGGGAACCAGCAGAGAATTCGACCCCACCACAGTGCAGTCCGGACACCTTCGCCACCGTATTTGGCAGGGCGGCCACCGCGCGCAGCTGCCGTTCCCAGGGGAACATTTCTCCCCCTGAACCCGCCCGCGGCGGCTTCCCCAGATGATCGACCACCACCGTCAGCTCCGGCAGCTCGGTGGCCAGTGCGGCAACCTGGCCGAGATGCCGTGGGAACGCATCCGGAACCTCAAAGGGGATCCCCTCGACAGCCAGCAGTCCCAGGGATTCGCGCACCGGCGCCAGCCCGAGCACGTCGGGCCGCTGGTCGTCATGGATCAGGGTCCGCACGCCGCAAAACTTAGTGTGCGCCCGCCACTTTTCCAGCATGGCGGCGGCGGCAGCGGGATCCTCCAGCGGCAGCCACCCCACCACCCCGGCAATCCACTCATGGGCGTTTCCATGGGCCAGCATGGCCTCCGTGTCCGCGGCGGTGTCATCCGCCTGTACCAAGATGGCGCGCTGGACGCCTGCCGCAGCCAGCGTTTCACGCGCCTCCTGCACCGAATACGTTCGGTACAGCTGACCGTGTTGCGGCCCCAGCCAGGGGTACCGCCCCTCCCCCACTTCCCACAGGTGCAGGTGGGAATCAAGGCGCACGACGCCGTCTCCCACCTGCGCCGTTTAGCCCGCCATGGCGGAGGCTGGCATGGTTGCGGCCAGCTCAACCATGGACGAGTTCCTTGGCGAGCAGCCCCCGGTCCACCAACGTGTCCCAAAGCCCGGCCGGGATGTCCGCCGCCATGCGCTGCGCTGTTTGGGCCATCTGTTCGGCGTTGGAGGCGCCCACAACAACCGTGCATACGGCAGGGTGGTTGAGCGCAAACTGCAAAGCGGCGGCCGGCAGTTCAACACCGAATTCGCCGCAACAGGCAGCCAGTGCCTGGGCCCTTGCCAGAATACCCGCAGGCGCAGGCACGTAATTGTAGTGGGCGTCGTCGGGGACCACGGGGCGTGCCAGCAGTCCGGAATTGTAGACCCCCCCGTTGGCCACGCCCACGCCCCGTTCGACGCAAAGAGGCAGCAATTCCGTGGCGGCAGGCTGCTCCAGGAGCGTGTACCTGCCCGCCAGCATGATCACGTCGAGGTCGGCCCCCAAAATGCAGTCACGCAGCGCATCGGCCGAGTTGGCCCCCACGCCAATGTCCCCCACGAGTCCTTCGGCACGGAGTTTTTCCAACGCCGGCAGCGCCTGGTTGATCCCGGCGGACAGGTCGTAGACATCGGGGTCGTGCAGGTACGCAATGTCGATCCGGTCCAGGCCCAGACGACAAAGCGACTCCTCAATGCTGCGGCGAATTCCGGCTTCGGTGGGGTCCCAGCGGCGCACGGTGTCTGCAGGCACGACAAAGCCCTCTCCGTCGCGGGCACCGGACGGGTTCTCCACGGGCTCCAGCATGCGGCCGACCTTGGTGGAAATGAAAAATTCCCCCCGCGGCTTTGTGGCCAAGAACGCACCCAGGCGACGCTCCGACAGACCCAGCCCGTAGTGGGGCGCGGTATCAAAGTACCTGATGCCCGCATTCCAGGCCGCTCCCAAGGTGGCGGCAGCAACGGCGTCGTCCATGGCGCGGTACAAGTTGCCGATGCCTGCGCCGCCAAACCCCAAACGGCCCAGCCGGCCACGCAGCGGAACGCCGACCCTCATGGCAGTTCCCACACTTTCGCCAGTCCCCTGTCAGTACCGGAATAGTCGTCCTCCACTTCGAGGAGTTCCGCCATGACGGCCTGCCATGCGATGTTCACCGGGTTGGCGGCGAGCTGCCTGCGCATGGCCTGGTATTCGGAGACCCTCACCACGTGGAAAAGCTCGCGGCCGCTGCGCCAGATATTCCAGCCGGTGACGCCGGCGGCGCGCAGGGCGTGGTCAAGCTCGCCGCTGATCCGTGCGTGGACGGCGTCGTAGTCAGCCTCTTTCCCCGGTTTCAGGCGGGTGTGCAGGGCGATGGTTTCGGACAAGCTACGCCCCCGGATTCAAAAAGAGTTCGATGACGGGAAGCGCGACGTCGGGGCGCCGCACGGGCAACTTCAAGGTCAGGGTCCCGGCGGGCTGCCCGCCTTGGGCGGTGTTGATGGCTGCCCGGTCGGGGCCAAGCTCCTGCATAGCCACCTCCGAGGCGTCGTTGAGCAGCTGGGCGTAGGCCACCTTGCCGGCCAGATCGGGCAGGTGCACGTACTCAAAGGGCCACGCAAAGAGGTGCAGGTAGAGATGATCGCCCCGTCGCGTATAACGGGCGTCCGCCGGCGGAGTCCAGTCCGCTTCTCCGGCGCCGTAGACGGCACGGGAGTGCAGGCGCATCCAATCACCAATTCCGCGCAGCGACTCGACGGCCCGGGGATCAAAATTGCCTCGTCCTGTGGGACCGACATTGAGCAGCAGGTTCCCGCCCTTCGAGACACCGTCAACCAGCATCCGCACCAGCAGGTCCACGGACTTATAGTCCAAGTTGTCGCGGTCATAGCCCCAGCTGCCGTTAAGAGTCTGGCAGGCCTCCCAAGGAACCTCCTCACCGTCCACCACCATGGGCCCCGACGGTTGATACTGCTCCGGAGTGACAAAGTCGCCAGGAATGTCCAGCCTGTCATTGACAATAATGCCGGGCTGAAGCTCACGGACCATCTCCAGCAATTCAACGGAGCCCCACGCGTCACTGCCCTTGCCGCCCCAGACGTCCTGGTGGTCCTCGGACACGTAGGAGAAGTCGAAGAACAGGTAGTCGATCTGCCCATAGTTGGTCAGCAGCTCCCGGACCTGGCCGTGCAGGTAGTCCCGGTATCGAGCCATGTCACGGCCCACATTGAGCTGCCCTGCGTCCGGGTTGTCGCGCTGCGGGTGGACACCGTCAATGGTGAAGTCGGGATGGTGCCAGTCGATCAACGAGTGGCAGAAGCCAACCTTCAACCCGGCGTCGCGCAAGGCGTCCACATACTGCCCCACCAGGTCTTGGCCGGAAGGTGTTTTCGTGGCCTTGAAGTCGGTCAGGGCGGAGTCCCAGAGACAGAACCCCTCGTGGTGCTTGGTGGTCAGGACAACATATTGCATGCCGGCATTCTTGGCTGCAAGCGCCCATTCACGCGGATCATACAGGTCCGGGTCGAAGTGGTCGAAGTACTTTTCGTAGTCTTCCCCGGCGATGCGTTCCCTGTTCATCACCCATTCGTGCCGGGCGGGCAGGGCATACAGCCCCCAGTGGACGAACATGCCAAATCGGGATTCAGTGAACCAGGGTGCGTGCGGAATCATGGGGTTTCTCCTCGTTGCAGAGCGGTTGTCATTGATTTGTTGTAGCTGGTTTCGGGCTGTTTAACGGCCGCCCAGGCCGCTGGTCACGATGCCTTTGACCAAGTGTTTTTGCAGCAGCACCAATAGCACAAAGGTCGGTGCCATAGAGATGACCGAAGCGGCCATCACCAAATGCCACTGGCTGCCCTGCTGGCCAAAGAACATCTGCAGGCCAAGCGGAATGGTGCCCAGGTCGTTAACATCGTTGATGACGATAAGTGGCCAAAGGAACGAATTCCAGTAGCTGATAAAACTGAAAACGGCCAGAACTGCCATCGTTGGCTTGGCCAGGGGCACCATGACCAGGAGGAATGTCTTGATGGTTCCGGCACCGTCCACCCTTGCGGCGTCGTCGAGCTCCTGTGGCACTCCCATGAAGAACTGCCGCAGCAGGAACGCACCCAACGCCGTGAATGCCCACGGAATGATCAGTGCCTGAAAGGTATTGACCCAGTCCATCTTCTGCATCATGACGAACATCGGCACCACCAGGACTTCCTGTGGGATCATCAGCGTCGCCAGAAAGACCATGAAGACAAGATTCCGTCCACGCCAGCGCTGCCGGGAGAATGCGTAACCGGACAAGGCGGCCACGATCAGGTTCACCGCGGTTCCAAGCACTGCCACCAAGAGGCCGTTACCCATGAATTTCAGGAACGGCATGTACGTCAGGGCCTCGGAGTAGTTGCTCCAGCGGATGGAGGAGCCGATCAGTGTTGGCGGGATGCTGAAGACGTCTGCCGGCGGCTTGAGTGATGTTGCCAGCATGTAAATCAGCGGCGAAAGGAAGGCCAGTGCGATCAGGCAGAGGATGCCATACCCTATGGCCTGTCGAATGCGGCCGGGCCCGGACCGGTGTCGCTTTGCCATTGGGCCCTGCGATGGCAGCTTGGGCCGTTCGCTCTTTCCGGGGGCGAGAGCCGTCGCTTCATGCGTCATAGTGCACCCACTTTTTCTGGCCGAGGAACTGGACCGCGGTGATGCCCAGGATGATCACGAACAGGACCCACGCGGCAGCTGACGCCATGCCCAGCTGGTGAAATTGGAACCCCTGGTTGTAGATAAAAAGGACGATGGTGGAGGTTGAGGTTCCCGGGCCGCCCTTGGTCATGATGAACGGTTGGGCAAAAACCTGAAACGACGTTATGAGCGTCATCATGGTGGCGAAAAAGATCGACGGCGAGATCATGGGCAGCTTGATCCGATAGAACACCGTCCAGGGCCGGGCCCCGTCCAGTTCCGCCGCCTCGGTGAGGCTCTCGGGCACAGCGTCCAGTGCTGAGGAAAAAATGAGCATGTTGTAGCCGAATCCCTGCCAAACGCTCATGACCACTATGGAAAACATGGCCCAATGTTCGTCGCCGAGAAAGTTTGGCGCGTGGATTCCCAGGGTTGACTGCATCAGTCCGTCAATGAGGCCGCCTGGCTGGTACAGCATCCGCCAGACCACCACGTTGGCCACGACCGGGGTAATGGCCGGAATGAAGAAGATGATCCGGAAGATGTGCCGTCCCTTGATCTTTGGTGTCAGCCAGGCTGCCAGCCCCAGCGACACCACCAGGTTCATCGGAACGTAGAGCACCACGAACAGTAGGGTGTTCAGCACCACCTGTCCAAAGATGGGGTCGGCCAAGAGGTGTTGATAGTTTCCGAGCCCCAGCCATTTCTGCTGGCCCATCATGGGCCAGTTGTGCAGGCTGATCCACAATGACGCCCCTATGGGCAGCAGTGTGAAGAGTGCCAGACCTACACCATGTGGCAGGGCGAAGAACGGCCCCCAAGCCGTCTGCCGGCCGAGCCCACCGGAATCCTTCCGAGCCGCCCGCCGCCTGACGGACACGGCCGGCCTTTTCTGCCCGTCGGGTTCTGGATCGGGCGCGTCGGACCTTTTCAGGCCCGGGCTTGCTTGAATCGCCATCTCTGACTACCTCTTCCACAAAGTCTCGTCGCGGCAGGACTCGCCATGCCGAATTCGTCTGCATCGGAACCACCCACCTACTGCGGAAGCTGGCTGGCGATGTCCTTCATGACTCCGGCAGCGGAATCCTGGCCGTTGAACGACTTCACCAGATACTGGTTGAACAGCTGACCCAGTTGATCGCTGTTGGGGCTGCTTGGCATCGGAACGGCGGTGGTCGAGGCAGCCTTGATGGTGGCGTCCGCACCGGGAATGGCGGCATGGTCAAACCAGTTGGCCTGCTCGGCGGTGCGCGCGGACAATGCCCGGCCCGCAGTGGCAAGTTCGCCGAGCATGCCGGGCCCGGTCATGGTTTCGAGCGCCTTAAAGGCCTGGTCCGGGGTCTTGCAGTTCTTGGAGATTCCCCAACCGCTGCCGGCACTAAATGTTGCCGTCCCGCCGGAGCCGGCCGGCAGCGTTACGATGCCCACATTGAACTTTGCCTTTGCCTTCGCGTCAAGGAGCGACCACGGGCCGTCAATGTTCATGGCGGTACTGCCCGCCAGGAACTCGTTGTTGCCAAATGATGAGTCCCCGCCGGCAATCGGTGCGGCCACCTTCTCAACATTTGTCAGGTCGGATACCCACTGCAGTCCTTTGGCGAACTGGGGATCCGAGGCGTTGATGGTGCCATCGGCGCCGACCACCCGGCCGCCGTTGTAGGCCAATACCTGAGATTCAATATTAAGGTCAGCGGAGTTCTGGGCGATGGCGTACTTGCCTGCTCCCGAGAGCTTTTTGGCATCAGCCAGAAACTCCTCGGTGGTCCAGCCTGGTTTGGGGTCGGCTAGCCCGGCAGCCTTGAACTTGTCCTTGTTGTAGAACATGACCATGGGACCGACGTCGTATGGCAGTCCGTACAGATTTCCGTCAGCCGAAAGCCCGGTAATCATCGATTTGTCAAAGTCCGCCAGATTGACATTGTTTTTCTTCACCAGGTCGTCGAGGGGCAACAGCCCGTCCTTCAAGGCTGTCGTGCGCAGGCTTTGGACTGCCACCAGGCACGGGGCCGAATTGGAACTGAGCTGGGTGCTCATTTTGGTGAAGTAGTCAGCGAACGTTGATCCCTGGAGGGTGATGTGGACGTCCGGGACCTTCGAGTTGACGGTGTCGGCAACCTTTTGCCATGCGTCCTGGTCAGCCGTCCCGCCGACCCACATGGCCCATGTCATGTCTGTCTTGCCACCGGCGTTCGACGGCTCACTGCCGCTGCCACAGCCTGTCACTCCGAGCAGTCCCAGGGCCAAAACTCCGGCCAACAACGCTTCTTTGCGCATAGTTCCTCCATACGGGTCGTTTATTGCTGATTTGATGAAATTTCAGGGGTGGGGCTTAGGCGCAAACCGCCTCGGCGGCCACGTGTCCGGACCAGACTGGCCCGTGCGGGAACCCGAAGGTTTCTATCACCCCTGGCAGCATTTCGCTGCCGCCGCCCGGGGCCAGCGGCGGCCAGTAGCAGCCATCGTGGACGTGTATCGGGGTGACGAAGTGCTCGTGCAGGTGGTCAACGAACTCGATCATGCGGTCATCCTTTTGTCCCGACACCGCCACAAAGTCGAACATGGACAGGTGCTGGACGGCCTCGCACAGGCCCACGCCGCCGGCATGAGGGCAAACGCGGACGCCGAACTTGGCAGCCAGGAGCAAGATGGCAACGTTCTCGTTGACCCCGGCCACGCGGGCGGCGTCAATCTGCAGCACCTGCAGTGCGTCTGCCTGGAGCATCTGCTTGAACATGACCCGGTTTTGCACGTGCTCGCCGGTGGCCACCGGGATCGGGGCAACACCGCGGGCGATCGCGGCATGCCCGAGAATGTCGTCCGGGCTGGTCGGTTCCTCAATCCACGCGATGTTGAAGGGGGCCAGGTGGGCCATCCATTCGATGGCCTCGGCCACGCCCCAACGCTGGTTCGCGTCAACGGCAATTCCGATGTTGGGCCCGACGGCGGTGCGCGCGGCACGCAGCCGGCGCACGTCGTTCTCGAGGTTGCCACCAACCTTGAGCTTGATCTGCTTGAATCCGTCGGCGACGGCCTCCCTGGCCAGTCGCGTCAGTTTCTTGTCCGAATAGCCCAGCCATCCCGGCGTCGTCGTGTAGGCCGGGTAGCCTTCGGCCAGCAGTGTTGAGGTGCGCTCCGCCCGGCCGGGGACGGCGTCGCGCAGAATCCGGAGTGCCTCATCGGGGCTCAGGGCGTCGCTGATGTAGCGGAAGTCCACCAGGTCCACGAGCTCTTCGGGTGTCATCTGGGCCAGAAGCTGCCACAGCGGCTGGCCGGCGCGCTTGGCCTTCAGGTCCCAGAGCGCGTTGATGACGGCTCCGATGGCCATGTGCATGATGCCCTTTTCCGGGCCCAGCCAGCGCAGTTGCGAATCGTTAATGAGCTCCCTGTAAGTGGCGCCCATGTCTGCCAGCAGACCTTCGGCGTTGCGGCCGAGGAGGTAGGGGGTCAGTGCTGTGATGGCAGCCGTCGCCACATCGTTGCCGCGACCGATGGTAAACACAAAACCGTGGCCTTCGAGGCCGTCACCGCTGTCCGTGACAACGCGCAGGTACGCCGCGGAGTAATCCGGGTCCGGGTTCATGGCGTCAGAGCCGTCCAACTGCCGCGACGTGGGAAAGCGGACGTCGCTCGTCTCCACCGCGATGACTGTACTCACAGGACTGCTCCTCAAAATTGTCACGGAACCAAAAAATCTAACGCAAGCTAAACATCTGATGTTTTGAATGTCAATAGAGCAATTAATGACGAAATTCCCCAAACATGTGAGTATTGTTGATTGAAAGCTCAGATGTTAAGGCCGGATCGAAGTGATTCGCACCGACCACGGACATCCCTGATTTCAAACTTACGAGGATTCATTTTCATGAAGATTGCACGTCTTGGCGGGCAGGGGCGGGAAGTCCCCGTTGTCATCGCCACCGGTTCCAACGGGGTGGAGCGCAGCTACGATGCCCGGCCCCTCACCCACGACATTGACGGAGCCTTCCTGGCCGGGGGCGGGATCGCGAGGCTGCGTGAGGCCGTCGTCCGCGGTGAACTCCCCGAGCTGGAAGGCGCGGGCGCCCTGCGGATCGGTTCCCCGCTGGCACGGCCCAACAACGTCGTGTGCATCGGCATGAACTACGCGGCGCACGCCGCCGAGTCCGGGGCCGCACCGCCCACCATTCCGGTGGTGTTTCTCAAGCCGAACAACACCGTGGCCGGCCCGTTCGATGCCTCTCCCATCCCGCCGCTGTCGGCCAGGTATGACTGGGAGGTGGAACTCGCTGTGGTCATTGGCCGCGACGTCAGCTACCTGTCCAGCGTTGGGGAAGCCGCCGGCGCCGTGGCCGGCTATGTCATTGCCAATGACCTTTCCGAGCGTGAGTACCAGATCCCGGGTGCTGCCGGGCAGTGGACCAAAGGCAAGTCCCTGCCCAAGTCCACACCGCTGGGTCCGTGGCTGGTGCCCGCCGACGAGGTCGACGCCGGTGCGCTGCAGCTGCGCAGCTGGGTCAATGGCCAGCCGCGCCAGGATTCCAACACCGTTGACCTGATTTTTGACGTCCCCACCGTCATCCACCACCTGAGCCAATATATGGTGCTCGAGGCCGGTGACGTCATTCTCACTGGCACCCCCGAGGGAGTCGCGCTCTCCGGCCGGTTCCCGTACCTCCAGGACGGCGACGTGGTGGAACTTGAAATTGCCGGTCTGGGCCGCCAGCGCCAGGAATTCTTCCGTGCCGGCGCTGGACCCACAAACACCGCAGCTACCGCCCGGGAGGCCTAAATGAGCCAGGAAATGACCAATCTCACCGCCATTGTCACCGGCGGCGCCTCCGGCATCGGCGCCGCGATCGCGGCCAGGCTCCAGGGCATGGGCGCCTCCGTGGCGGTCCTTGACCTGAACCCGGCCGGGCTGCCTGCCGGCCAGCTCGGCTTTGCCTGCGACGTCTCCGACGACGCCTCCGTCAAGGCCGCCATTGAAGGCACCGTGGCGGCGTTTGGCGGCGTGGACGTCGTGATCAACAACGCCGGCATTGGCGCCCAGGGCACCGTTGAGTCCAACGACGACGCCGAATGGCACCGGGTGTGGGACATCAACGTGGTCGGCATGGTCCGTGTGGCACGGGCCGCCCTGCCGCACCTGCGCAAATCTCCGGCCGCCGCCATCGTGAACACCTGCTCGATCGCAGCGACCGCCGGGCTCCCGCAACGCGCCCTGTATTCCGCCACAAAGGGCGCCGTGCTCTCTCTGACCCAGGCCATGGCCGCCGACCACCTGCGCGAGGGCGTGCGTGTCAACGCCGTGAACCCGGGCACGGCCGACACCCCGTGGATCCGGCGGCTCATGGACGCCTCCCCGGACCCTGCAGCCGAACGGGAAGCCCTGAACGCCCGCCAGCCGCATGGCCGCCTGGTCAGCGCGGAAGAAGTAGCCGGCGCCGTGGCCTACCTGGCCAGCCCGCTCTCCGGCTCTACCACCGGCACCTCCATCGCCGTCGACGGCGGCATGCAGGCCCTCCGCCTGCGCCCCGTCGGACTGTAGGCAACGCCGCGATGGCGCAGGCTGCCGGGCGGCGATGTATCCCCACGCAACATGGCGGCGGGGTTGGTGTTCACGTAGACCGCGTAAAGGAGACTGCAAGGCCGCCCGCGGCCGTCAGTCGAATAGTCCCCAAGCGCTCCCACTGCTCGCAAGCTCTCAGGGGGTCCCTCGCGGCAGTGGGCCCCTGCGGCGGGCCCTCACGCTCGCGGGCCCAGCCGAGTGAATGCTGGCTCCGCCGCCTTGGTTACCCGGCCTGGGCGAGCACCAGCGGGAGGACCTGGCCCACGCCGGCCTGGCGGAGGGCGCGGCCGGCCACGGTCAGGGTCCAGCGGCTGTCCACCAGGTCGTCAATGAGCAACACGGGTCCGCCGCCGTAGGACGCGATGGCGGCGGCCAGGTCCGGGCCCACACTGAACCTGTCCCACACCCCGGCCAGCCGGTACGCGCTGTTGCCGCCGCGTTCGCCCGTGGGACCGCCAAATTCCAGCGACAGCTGACCCAGATATGGCAGCTGGCCGATCTCGCACATGGCCTGCGCCAGCGAGCCCACCAGCTGCGGCTTGCTCCGCGACGGCATGGCCACCACGGCGACCGGACGCCCCTGGCCCGCCCAGCGTGCCTGCCCCCAGTCGCGCAGGACGGCGACCACGGCCTGCGCCATGGCCGGGTCGACGGGCGCGTCCGGGGCGCCGGCGGCAAACCTGGCCCGCAACGCATTGCCCCAGCCAAGGTCCGTCAGCCTGGCCAGCGCCCGCCCGGGTCCCACCTGCTCCTCCGGCTTGAGCTTGCCTTTGACCTGCACGCCGAGACTGTCCATGCCGGTGGGCCACAGGGTGCGCGGGTCAACGGGCAGCCCGGCATGGCTCAACGATTCGCTGGCCGCGGCCGCGGCGCCGGAGCCGATTTCCGTGGGGAACCAACGCCCGGCGCAGCCGTCACAGCGGCCGCACGGCGCGGCCGTGGAGTCGTCCAGCGCGGCGGCCAGGTACTCCATGCGACAGCCGGTCATCTGTTCATATTCAACCATCGAATCCTGCTCATCGACACGGGCCTGGGCAATGCGCTGGTACCGCTCGGCGTCGTAGGCCCAAGGCTGTCCGGTGGACTCCCACCCACCGGATACCCGCCGCACTGCCCCGTCCACGGCCAACACCTTCAGCAGCAGTTCCAGCGGCGTGCGGCGCAAGTCCACCCGGGCCTCCAGTGCAGGTGTGGACATGGGTCTGGCGGCCTCCCCCAAGGCCCCCAAAACAGCCATGGCCTTCTCCTGGGAAGGCATGGAGGCCGTGGCAAAGTACTGCCAGATGTCCTTGTCCTCGCTGCCGGGCAGCAGCAGGACATCGGCGTTCGCGCTGCCGCGGCCGGCACGGCCCACCTGCTGGTAGTACGCCACCGGGGACGACGGGGCTCCGAGGTGGACCACAAACCCCAGATCCGGTTTGTCGAAGCCCATGCCCAGGGCGCTCGTGGCCACCAGCGCCTTGACTTGGTTGTTCTTCAGCGCCTCCTCGAGTGATTCACGGTCCATGGGGTCGGTTCTGCCGGTGTAGGAGCGCACCACGTGCCCGGCCTCTGCCAGCAGGCGCGCCGTGTCCTCGGCGGCGGACACCGTCAAGGTATAGATGATGCCGCTGCCCGGCAGCTCGGCCAGGTGTGTGAGCAGCCAACCCAGGCGGTCCCTCGAATCCGACAGCCGCAGAACGCCCAGCCGCAGCGACTTGCGGGCCAGCGGGCCGCGGATGGTGAACACGCCGGTGCCCAACTGTTCCTCAATGTCCGCAACCACCCGCGAATTGGCGGTGGCCGTCGTCGCCAGCACAGGAACCGACGCGGGCAGCTGGGCAATCAAGTCCGCTATGCGGCGGTAGTCCGGGCGGAAGTCGTGGCCCCAGTCGGAAATGCAATGGGCTTCATCAATGACCAGCAGGCCGGTGCGCCGGATCAGGGTGGGCAGCTGGTTTTCACGAAACGACGGATTGGTGAGCCGCTCCGGGGACACGAGCAGCACATCCACCTCGTCGGCGGCCAACGCGGCAGAGACCAGGTCCCATTCGGTGGCATTGGCGGAGTTGATGGCCATGGCCCGCACACCGGCACGCTCGGCGGCCGCCACCTGGTCCCGCATCAGGGCAAGCAGCGGCGACACAATCAGCGTGGGGCCGGCGCCGCGGGCACGCAACAGCAGCGAAGCGACAAAGTACACGGCCGATTTCCCCCAGCCCGTGCGCTGAACCACCAGTGCGCGGCGCCCGGCGTCGACCAGCGCCTCGATCGCCTCAAACTGGCCGTCATGGAAATCCGCATCGGCACGCCCCACCAAATTGCGCAGAACCACCAACGCCTGATCGCGGGTGGATGCAGGATCCTGGACGGCAGGATCCGTGACGGCGGTGGGCTGCTGGAGCGGGGACTGGCTTGGTGTCATGTCCCCCAGTATTCCAGTGGGGGCCGGCACCCTGCCCAATCACGGGCACGTCGGCAGCGATCTGTGGACAACGCGAGACTGTGGACAACCAGCCCGGGCACTTTTCATGAGTCCCGCCGCTTCCCTGCGCCCCGGCATGGCGCCCGGTAGCATGGAGGCGTGACTACTGCAGAAAATGTACCCGTTGACCTGTCCATCTCGTTCAAGGCCTACGACGTGCGAGGCATTGTGGGCGAGACCATCACGGCCGACTCCGTCCGGGCCGTTGGCGCCGCGTTTGTAGACGTGCTGGGATTGAACGGCGAGACCGTTCTGGTGGGCGGGGACATGCGTCCTTCGTCCCCCGGTTTTTCACAGGCCTTTGCCGAAGGTGCTTCCGGGCGCGGGGCCCGTGTCCAGCTGCTGGGCCTGATCTCCACCGATGAGCTGTACTTTGCCTGCGGCGCCTTGAACGCAGCCGGCGCAGTGTTCACGGCAAGCCACAACCCGGCCGAATACAACGGCATGAAAATGGCCAAGGCCGGCGCCGTTCCCGTCTCCTCCGAGACCGGCCTGATGGACATCCGGGACCTGGCCCAAAAGTACCTGGCGGAGGGCATCCCCGCTGCCACCGGCGCCGGCACCATTGCGGCCACCGACGTGCTGAAAAAGTACTCGGAATACCTGCGCAACCTCGTTGACCTCTCCGGTTCCCGCCCGCTGAAGGTTGTGGTGGATGCCGGCAACGGCATGGCCGGCATGACCACCCCCGCCGTCCTCGGCGACACTCTTTTGCCGGGCCTGCCCTTCGAGATCGTTCCGCTCTACTTTGAACTGGACGGCACCTTCCCGAACCATCCGGCCAACCCGCTGGAGCCGGCCAACCTGCGCGATCTGCAGGCCGCCGTCGTTGCGCATGGCGCGGACATCGGCCTCGCGTTCGACGGCGACGCGGACCGCTGCTTTGTCATCGACGAGCTCGGCGCACCCGTTTCGCCGTCGGCCGTCA
Source organism: Arthrobacter livingstonensis (assembly GCF_003219815.1). Taxonomy (GTDB): domain Bacteria; phylum Actinomycetota; class Actinomycetes; order Actinomycetales; family Micrococcaceae; genus Specibacter; species Specibacter livingstonensis. Next base: position 378,168 of record NZ_QJVD01000001.1, on the reverse strand, counting down.
CTGCGCTGGTGGCCCGCCGCGAGATCGCCCGCGCCCAGGCGGGAGGGGAGGAACACCCCGCCGTCATCCACAACCTGATCACCTCCCGCGCCGTGCCGGAACTGATCGCGCACGACGGCGGCCGCCCCGTCCGCACCCGCGTGGGCCACTCCTTCATCAAGGCCCGCATGGCCGAGGAAGGGGCCGTGTTTGGCGGCGAGCACTCCGCCCACTACTACTTCCGCGACTTCTTCAACGCGGACACCGGCATGCTGGCCGCCATGCACGTCCTGGCCGCCCTCGGCGAGCAGGAGGGCCCGTTGTCCGAGCTGGGCCGCGAATACGAGCCGTACGCCGCCAGCGGGGAAATCAACTCCCAGCTCGCCGACGTCCCGGCCGCCGTGGCCCGGGTGCGCGCCGCCTACACGCGCGACGACGTCACCATCGACGAGCTCGACGGGCTCACCTTCACCGCCGCCGACGGCACGTGGTGGTTCAACCTGCGCGCCTCCAACACCGAGCCGTTCCTACGTCTGAACGCCGAGGCCGTGGACGCCGTCACCATGGCGGACATCCGCGATGCCGTGCTGGAACTGGTCCGCCAGTAGCCCCGAATCCCAACAAATTTTCAGGAGCATTCAATGGATGAAAACACCGCTTCCGGGACACCCGGGACAGCCGATGGCGAAGCCGACAGGCTGGTCCAGGAAGACCTGAACAAGCTGATCGGCACCGCCCTGGGTGTTGCCGGCGACCAGATCGAGAGCCATGGCGCCTTCGTGCCCGTGGGTCTTGTGGTCAGCAACGACGGCGACATCAGTCTGGTGGCCGTCTCCCCCACCTCACCCAACGGTGGGGCCGGCGAGGCGGAAACCGAGCTGGACGCGGATGCGATGATCGCGGACCTCGTTGAGGCTCTCACGCAACAAAAGGGACAAAACCGGGCGGCCGCCGTCGTGTGCGACATTCATTTGCCGGACGATTCCACGGACGCCATCCACGTCATGGCCGAGCACAGCAGCGGCGTGAGCGTCTCCGCCGTGCGCCCATACCGGCAGACGCCCGGCGGGTGGGATTTTGGCAATCCCTTCCTGGAACCGGGCGAGAAACAAATCTGGGCCTAGCCGGTGCGGATCAACGCGTTTTCCGATGTGAGCCTGCGCGTGCTCATGGTGCTGTCCACGGAGCGGGAGCTGCTGACCACCCGCACCATTGCCGATGCCGTGGGCACGCCGTACAACCATGTCAGCAAGGCGGTCCTGAAGCTGCGCCAGATGGGCCTGGTGGAGGCTGTCCGCGGGCGGGCCGGCGGGGTCCGCATCTCGGATGCCGGCCTGGCCGCCACGGTGGGCGGCGTGCTGCGCATTCTGGACGACCGCCAGGACGTTGCCGACTGCCAGACCGACATGGGTGACTGCCCCCTGGCGCATGGGTGCGGCCTGCGCGGGGCACTCACCCTGGCCAGGGAGGCATTCTACGCTTCGCTGGACAATGTGACGGTCGCCAGCCTCGTCCGTGCGCCTTCCCCCGAGCCCGTCGAGGTGACCTTGCTCACGTCCCGGCTGGCCTGATCCGCGCCGTCCCGGCAATTTTTCTACGTCTTGTAGAAATGGATGGTTTTATTTAACTTAAATGTCGCATTTGAAATGCTACTTTGGGACTATCAGCCGCAATGCAGCCCAAGGAGTAACGATGCTTTCGGAAAAATCCCGCCCGTTGATAGAAGCCACACTGCCATTGGTGGGTTCCCGCCTGGGTGCCATCACGCCAAACTTTTACAGCCGCATGTTTGCCGCCCGCCCCGAGCTTTTGGACGGACTGTTCAGCCGCGCCAACCAAAACAACGGCGAGCAGCAAAAGGCGCTGGCCGGCTCCATCGCCGGTTTCGCCTCCGCCCTCGTGGCCAATCCTGATGTCATCCCGGAACAGATGCTCAGCCGCATCTCCCACAAGCACACCTCCCTCGGCATCACCGAGGACCAGTACGACATTGTGTACAAGTACCTGTTCGAGGCCATTGCCGAGGAGCTGGCCGACGTCATCACGGCCGAGATCGCCGAGGCCTGGACCGAGGTGTACTGGCTCATGGCCAACGCCATGATCAAGATTGAAAAGGGCCTCTACGCCCTGCAGGCCAATGACAAGATGTGGATGCCGTGGACCGTGGTGGAAAAGAACCCGGCCGGCACCGACTGCATAACATTTGTGCTTGAGCCCGCCGACGACACTCCCGTCACGGCCGGCCGGCCCGGCCAGTATGTCTCGGTGAAGGTGGCACTGCCGGACGGCCTGCTTCAGTGCCGCCAGTACTCCCTCTCCGCCGATGCCGCATCAACCACACACCGGGTGTTCACCACCAAGCGCGACGACGGCGGCGAGGTCTCGCCCGTCCTGCACCGGGACGTGTTGGTGGGGGACGTCGTCGAGCTTTCCAACCCCTATGGCGATGTCACGCTGGACGACAGCGACGGACCGGTCGTGTTTGCCACGGCAGGGATCGGCTGCACGCCGTCCGCATCGGCGCTGCGCTCCCTGGCCGCCAACGGTTCCGGCCGCGAAGTCATGGTCCTGCACGCCGAAAAGAACCTTGAGGCCTGGGCGCTGCGCGAGCAGATGACCGGTGACGTTGACGCCCTCGACGGCGCCGAACTGCAGCTGTGGCTGGAGGAACCCACAGAGGGATTCAACACCGGGTTCATGACCCTGTCGGGATTGGACCTACCGGCGGACGCCTCCATGTACGTGTGCGGGCCGCTGCCGTTCATGAAGGCCATCCGCAACCAGGCCATCGACGCCGGGATCCCGGCCGCGAAGATCCACTACGAGGTGTTTGGCCCCGATCTCTGGCTCGCCGGCGCGAACTAGCAACCCCAACTAAGACGCAGTAGTTGCTGAAAACGGAATCATTTTCAGCAACTACTGCGTCTTAGTTGTTTAATAGGCGGCGAAGCGGGCCTTCAGCTCGGCGAGCTGGCCGGCCATCTCAGCCGGGAGGGAATCACCAAAACGGGCGTACCATTCCTCGATGCCCTTCAGTTCCTCTTCCCATTCGGCAGGAACCACCCTTAGTGCCTCTTCAACGTCCGACGCCGCGACCTCCAAGCCGCTCAGGTCCAGGGAGGCGAGGGTGGGGACATACCCGATCGGCGTCTCGACCGCGTCTGCCGTGCCCTCGATGCGCTCGATGGCCCACTTGAGCACGCGGCTGTTCTCACCAAATCCGGGCCAGGCGAAGCCGCCGGTGGAGGTGCGGCGGAACCAGTTGACCAGGAAAATCTTGGGCAGCCGGGCCTGGTTGCCATTCGCCGAAAGGTCCAGCCAGTGCTTGAGGTAGTCCCCGGCGTCGTAGCCGATGAACGGCAGCATGGCCATGGGGTCCCGGCGCACGACGCCGACGGCGCCGGATGCTGCGGCGGTGGTCTCCGAGGACAGCGTGGAACCCATGAAGATGCCGTGGCTCCAGTCGCGGGCCTGCGTCACGAGCGGGATGGTGGTCTTGCGGCGCCCGCCAAACAGGATGGCGTTGATTTCCACACCCTCCGGGGAGAAATAGTCCTTTGAGAGCATGTCCACCTGGTCGATGGGCGTGCAGAAGCGGGAGTTGGGGTGCGCGGCGGGGTGGCCGGACGCGGGTGTCCAGCTGTTGCCCCGCCAATCCGTGAGGTGGGCGGGGACCTCGTCGGTCATGCCCTCCCACCACACGCCGCCGTCGTCGGTGAGCGCAACGTTGGTGAAGATGGAGTTGCCCTTGGAGATGGCCGCCATGGCGTTAGGGTTCGTGGACCAGCCGGTGCCGGGAGCCACGCCAAACAGCCCGGCCTCGGGGTTGACTGCCCGCAGCTCGCCCTCCTTGCCAAAGCGCATCCAGTTGATGTCATCGCCCAGTGTCTCGGCCTTCCAGCCCGGAATGGTCGGATCCAGGAGAGCCAGATTCGTCTTGCCGCAGGCCGACGGGAACGCCGCGGCCACATGGTAGGACTTGTTCTCCGGGCTGGTGAGCTTGAGGATGAGCATGTGCTCGGCCAGCCAGCCTTCGTCGCGGGCCATGACGGAGGCGATGCGCAGGGCAAAGCACTTTTTGCCCAGCAGCGCGTTGCCTCCGTAGCCGGAGCCGTAGGAGAAGATGGAGCGCTCTTCCGGGAAGTGCACAATCCACTTTTCATCGCTGCACGGCCAGGCAACATCCTTGTCGCCCGGTTCCAGCGGCGCACCGACGGAGTGGAGTGCCGGGACAAAGAACGCGTTGGTCAGTTCGATCTGGCGCAGCACGTCGGTGCCGATGCGGGCCATGATGCGCATGGAGGCGACCACGTAGGCGGAATCGGTGATTTCGACCCCGAACTTGGGGTCTTCGGCGTCGAGCGCGCCCATGACGAACGGGATGACGTACATGGTCCGTCCGCGCATGCTGCCGGCGAAACGGTCCTTCAGGATCGCCTTCATCTCCGCTGGATCCATCCAGTTGTTGGTGAAGCCGGCATCGTGCTTCTTTTCGGAGCAGATGAAGGTGCGGCCTTCAACGCGGGCAACATCCTTGGGATCTGAGAACGCCGCGAAGGAATTCGGGAACAGCTCCGGGTTCAGCCTGGTCAGCGTCCCGGCTTCCACCATTTCGTGCGTGAGCGCCGCATACTCTTGCTCGGACCCGTCAACCCAATGGATTTCCTCCGGCCCGGTGAGCTCCGCAATCTCAGCGACCCAGGCGGCGAGGCCGGGGTGGGTGGTCATTGCCTGCTCAACAGAATCCTGCACTGGCGCGTGGCCCATCTTGTATCCCTTCATTGGGTCAGTGGTGTGTCTAAATGCTATGGCCCGAAAATCGGTGTATTCGGGCATTGGACATGGGACCTACGGCCATGCCTCCTTCCTGCAATGCCTAGAATCCGGTGATTTAATGCTTTGCCGCCTGCGCGAGATGTGAGACAGATCACCTAGACCGGTATAGTGCCGGGGAGCACCGGACTTTCGATTTGTACACACAGCCGTGAACAGGTTAGAGTTATTCACGGCCCGAGGGTCGAAAGTAAAAGAAACTGAACATGCGTGCGTAGCTCAACGGATAGAGCATCTGACTACGGATCAGAAGGTTGGGGGTTCGAATCCCTTCGCGCGCACTTTGCAGGAATGAGTCCCGGGCTTCGGCTTGGGACTCATTTGTTTAAACACCCAGGCCGGAGTCAGCTGGTTGGGAGCCTGGCGGGTTGGCGGGCAAAGTACGGGCAAGGCCCAGAAGAGGTGCGGTTGATGGTTCCGCACCGGCGGCTCGGACGCTGACCCCTCAAGCTGGTGCCAGCGTCTGGGGCTGGTGTTAGCACCTGGGGCTGGTGTTAGCTTCCAGACCGGTAGTTGGAACGCCGTTTTTGGACCAGACACCAGCACACGTGTGCCCGAATCGCCACGACCCACTGGACGGGCGGATCCGTGCCACCGTCGCAGGCGGGCACCGCCGGGACCGGCAGGCACCGGAGACATAGGCTGGCTGGCGCCGCCGTCACGGGCAGATGCGTGCCGCCATCGTCATTCGCAGGGTGCCGCCGGGACCGGCAGGCGCCGGAGCCGGGCGGCATCTCCTTGCCAAGCAGGCAGCCCCCGCTCTCGGGGCAACGGGATGAACCGGTCTACCTCATGTTGGGAGCGCCGGCGGGCCAGCCGGGCTGGGCCCAGGCCGCCACCGGTTCAGCGTGGCGGGGCTGCCGGATAGGCGGGATCCGCCGTCTTGCCCATAACCGGCCCTGCCCCGAGTCGCGCCCGTAACCGGCCCTGCCAGGAGTCGCGCCCGTAACCGGCCCTGCCCCGACCCTGTGGGCGCCGAGGGACTGCCAAGCCTTGCTCCCCAGCCAGACCCTAACCTCGCACGACGCAGACGCGCCCGCGGGACCAAACTCGACAAAGGACGGGTCCACGCGTACGACTCGACACCGGACAGGCCCGCGCGCACGACTCGACACCGGACAGGCCCGCGTACGAGTCGTCAGTTCGCTTCCACGAACTCCTTGATCTTGTGGCGAATGCCGTCAAAGTGGCGGCTCAGGAGCTCCGAGGCGGTGACGGCGTCCTTGGCGGCGACCGCGTCGTAAATGGCACGGTGCTGGGTTGCAGTGTGGACCAGGTCGGTGGTGGTGATGCCGATTTCCAGGTGGATCTTGCGGTAGACCTTCCAGAAGACGCTCATCAGGTTCATTAGGAGGTCGTTGCCGAGGGGCTCGAAGAGGAGCCGGTGGAATTCGGCGTCGGCTTCGGTGAAGGTTTCACCGCGGCTGGCCAGCGTTTCCATCTTGGCCACCGCTTCCTCGATGTGGAGCAGCTGCCGGGCGGTGGTCTGGCCAATGCAGCCGCCAATCAGGCCGGACTCCAGTGCCTGGCGGATGTCCACCAGCTGCAGCGCCTCAAGCCCCTCGTGGCGCAGGGACAGGCGGCCGCGGAACGTCAGGCCGTCGGCCAGCGCGTCAAAATTGCTGGGGGCCACAAACATGCCGAAGCCGTGGCGGATTTCAATGACCCCGAGCGCCTGCAGGACCTTCAGCGATTCACGCAGCGTGTTGCGCCCAACGCCGAGGACCTCGGACAGTTCATTCTCCGTGGGCAGGGGGTCGCCGGCATCCAGGTCCCTGTCCAGGATGAGCTCCATGATGTCGGCCTGTAGGGCGCGCAGGCGCACTTGGGCACTGAAACGTGCACGCGGTACTACTGTGGAAGTGGCCAACGGAACTCCTAGTTTTTGGCGAGTGAAGTGTCGTTTCTCACGTTAGTAGGTGAAATCCGGCGATGGTGACTTAAAACATAGAATATCGGATGTCCCACCACTAGCCTACAGCGTGGCCCGAAAGGCCGACATCCAGCTGCGTCCCAGGCCACAGCACCCGTCCACTCGGGCCGGATCGAGGCCGACAGGGAAGGGCGCGGGACCGAACGGGAATGCAATGTCCTTCCGTTCGCACCGCGGGCCACCATCGGCGAATGCGGCCAGTCCGGCCAACACGGGAACAGCGCGGGACCAACTTGTTGCCAAAGCGAGACCAACATGGCACTTGACCAATTGCTGTGACGGCAATTACAGTTTCCTCATAAGCATCGGACGTCCTACATCCGATAACTAGCAAACGAAATGGTGAGTCAACCGAATGAGCAACTCTCTTCAGAACCTGCCTTTGAACCAGGCGTCGCGGCGCACGTTCCTCAAGGCCGCCGGCGTCCTTGGAACCGCAACCGCATTCACCGCCACGCTGGCAGCCTGCGGCGGCCCGTCGAAGTCGACGGCCAAGGGCGCAGCCAACACGGGCACAGTCAACAAGGACCTCTCCATTGAGGCCGGCATCTCCTACTCACTGTCAACCGGCTTCGACCCGATGAGTTCCTCGGGCGCAACGCCGCTGGCCGCCAACCTGCACATCTTCGAAGGCCTGGTGGAACTGCACCCGGCCACGCGCGAGCCCTACAACGCCCTTGCGGCCTCGGATCCCAAAAAGATTGACGATAAGACCTACCAGGTCACCATCCGCGACGGCGCCAAGTTCCACGATGGCTCCGCCGTCACCACCGACGACGTTGTCTATTCGTTCGAACGCGTGCTGGACCCCGCCAACGCGGCCCTGTTCGCCCAGTTCATCTTCTTCATCGACTCCGTGAAGAAGGTTGATGCCAAGACCGTCGAGTTCAAGCTCAACACCCCGTTTTCCGGCTTCGGCCCCCGCATCTCCGTCGTCAAGGTGGTCCCCAAGGCCCTGGCCGCGAAGGACCAGAAGGCCTTCGACGCCAACCCCGTGGGCACCGGACCGTACAAGTTCGTTTCCGCGGCCAAGGACGACAAGATCGTCTTCGCCCGCAACGACGCCTACAACGGCCCGAAGCCGGCACTGGCCAAGGACATGACCTGGTTCCTGCTCGCCGACGCCAGCGCCCGCGTGACAGCCATGCAATCCGGCCGCGTCCAGGCCATCGAGGACGTCCCCTACCTGGACGTTGACGCGCTCAAGAACAAGGTCGACGTCGAGTCCGTCCAGTCCTTCGGCCTGCTGTTCCTGATGTTCAACCTGTCCAAGGCCCCCTTTGACAAGAAGGAAGTCCGCCAGGCCCTGCACTACGCCCTGGACAAGGAATCCATCATCAAGACGGCCATGCTCGGCAACGCCACCGCCGCCTCGTCGTACTTCCAGCCGACGCACCCGGCCTACCAGAAGGCGTCCACCGTCTACGGCTTCGACGCCGCGAAGGCCAAGTCGCTCCTCGCCTCCGCCGGCGTGACGAACCTGAAGCTGACGCTGACCACCACGGACACCGCATGGGTCAAGGACGTCGCTCCGCTGATCAAGAAGAACTGGGACGCCATCGGCGTCAACACCACGCTGGAGTCGCTGGCTTCGGCCGCCGTGTACGCCCCGGACAAGGTCGGCGGACTGAAGTACGACGTCGTTGCCGCCCCCGGCGATCCCTCCGTCTTCGGCAACGACGCGGACATCCTGCTGAGCTGGTTCTTCCGCGGCGACACCTGGGCCAAGAACCGCTTCGCCTGGAGCGGCTCGGCAGAATACAAGGAGGTCCAGACCAAGCTCAACGCCGCCGTCGCCGCCTCCGACGCCGATGCCAAGGTCCTGTACAAGGAAATCGTTGACATCATCGCCGACGCCGTCCCCCTGTACCCGATCTTCCACCGCAAGCTCCCCACCGCCTGGGACGGCAAGAAGCTCAAGGGCTTCCAACCGCTGCCCACCACCGGAGTGGCATTCATCGGCGTGGGCCGGACCTCCTAGGTCCAGACACGCATCACAGACCAGGAGGGGCTGTGGCCTTCCGGCCACGGCCCCTCCCGTCTCACACCATCTTTACTATGACGCAGCACACAGTGCCCACTGGACCGGTGCACACTGACGCCGTGTTGAAATTCGAACCGGAGTAAGTACATTGGCAAACTTTTTGCGACTGCTTGGCCGCAGGCTCGCAGCGCTTCCGTTGATGATCCTGGGTGTCACCCTGCTGGTCTTCGTGGTGCTGCAGTTCGCTCCCGGCGACCGTGCCGTTGCCGCACTGGGTGAAGGGGCCACACCCGCGGCCCTGGCGCAGTACCGCGCGGCCAACGGCTTCAACGACCCCCTCTTCATTCAATATTTCCGCTACCTGGGGCACCTGATCACCGGCAACTTTGGATCCACGCTGCCGCCAGCCAAGCCCATCACCGAAGTCATTGCCAGCGCCTTCCCCGTCACCTTGGAGCTCACGTTCCTGGGCGTGTTAATCGCGGTTGTCATTTCCCTTGTCTTTGGCGTTCTTGCGGCCCTATACCGGGACACCTGGGTGGACCAGCTCATCCGGGTCTTCTCCGTGGCAGCCATCGCCACCCCCTCCTTCTGGCTGGGCATCCTGCTCATCCAGTGGTTTGCGCTGGGCGACAACTCCTGGTTCCCGTCCGGCGGGCTGGCCGACCCCTCCGAGGGCTTCTCCGGCTGGCTCAGCTCCATGGCCCTGCCCGCGCTGGCACTGGCCATCCCAGTATCAGCCTCCCTGATCCGCGTGGTCCGCACCTCCATGGTGGAGGAACTGGACCGCGACTACGTGCGCACGGCGATCGGCAACGGCGTCCCGTACCGCACGGTGGTTTCCCGCAACGTCCTCCGCAACGCCCTGGTCACCCCGGTGACCGTGCTGGGACTTCGCATCGGGTACCTGCTCGGCGGCGCCGTCGTGATTGAAATGATCTTCTCGCTGCCCGGCATGGGCCAGCAAATCCTCAACGGCATCACCAACTCAGACACGAACCTGGTCCAGGGCGTGGTCCTGGTCATTGCCGTGACATTCGTGATCGTGAACATCTTCGTTGACCTGCTCTACCTGCTCATCAACCCCCGAATCAGGACGGTCTAAGCCATGCGCAGCAAACTTGCCGAACGGCTAAGCGCACCGGGCCTGCGGTTCAAGGCCCTCACGCTGGGGTCCAAGCTGGCCCTGCTCTTTCTGCTTTTCATTGTCATCGTGGCCATATTGGCTCCCTGGATTGCCCCGCACAACCCGCTCGAGACCGGCGACCCCGCGCAGGCGCCGGACGGCACCCACTGGTTTGGCACCGACAGGATCGGCCGGGACGTCCTCTCCCGCCTGCTCTACGGAGCCCAGGCATCGCTGATGATCGGCATCGGTTCGGTGGTTCTGGCCATCGCGCTGGGCGCCACGCTCGGCGCCGTGGCGGCGACGTCGTCCAAGACGGTCAATGAGATCATCATGCGCGTCATGGACGTCCTGATGGCCTTCCCCGGCATCGCCCTGGCCGCCGTGCTGCTGACCGCGTTCGGCAACTCGGTCCCCACCATCATCCTTGCGATCGCCATCATCTACACGCCCCAGCTTGCCCGGGTGGTGCGTGCCAACGTGCTGGCCCAGTACGGCGAGGACTATGTCAGGGCCGAACGCGTCATCGGCGCCGGCCGCACATACATCATGCTCAAGCACATTGTGCGCAACACCGCCGCCCCCGTGCTGGTGTTCGCGACGGTCATGGTGGCCGACGCCATCATCCTGGAAGCCTCGCTGTCCTTCCTGGGCGCCGGCATCCAGGACCCCGATCCCAGCTGGGGTAACGTCATCTCCTACGGCCGCAACCTGGTGCTCTCCGGCGGCTGGTGGGCAACCACCTTCGCCGGCCTGGTCATCCTGCTGACGGTGCTGGCTCTGAACATCCTGGCCGAGGGCCTGACCGACGCCATGGTGAATCCCCGCCTGCGCAAGGCCGCGCCGGTGAAGGACGACGACGGTTCCGCCGCGGCCGCGCTGGCGCTCGCCAAGGCCGATGCCGCCGCCCGCGCAGCCATCGAGGACCCGTTCGCCGCCCTGGACAAGGAACTGCTGCTGCTGCAGGCCGTGGAAACCCGGCGCACCGACCGCCTCCCCCAGGTGGCCCCGGACGCCCGGGTGATCCTGGAAGTCAAGGACCTTTCCATCCGCTTCCCGGGCCGCTACGACGAGACCCCCATCGTGGACAAGGTCTCCTTCACCGTCCGCGAAGGCGAAACCATGGGCCTGGTGGGCGAGTCCGGCTGCGGGAAGTCCATCACGTCACTGGCTATCATGGGACTGCTGCCCAAGACGGCCGAGGTCACCGGCTCCATCAAGTTTGACGGCCTCGAGCTGCTGGACCCCGCCACGAAGCACAGCTCCGCCAAGGCCTACACCGGCCTGCGCGGGGAGCAGATCGCCATGGTCTACCAGGATGCGCTCAGCTCACTGAACCCGTCCATGCTGATCAAGGAGCAGATGTTGCAGCTGACGCGCCGCAACGGCCGCAAGACCCCGGCGGAACTGCTGGAACTGGTCAAGCTGGATCCTGTGCGCACGCTGCGGAGCTACCCGCACGAACTGTCCGGCGGCCAGCGCCAGCGCGTGCTGATCGCCATGGCGCTCTCCCGCTCGCCCAAGATCGTGGTGGCCGACGAGCCCACCACAGCCCTGGACGTCACGGTGCAAAAGCAGGTCGTGGACCTGTTGAACGAGCTGCGCGAACAACTGGGCTTCGCCATGGTGTTCGTCAGCCACGACCTGGCCCTGGTGGCCTCGCTGGCCCACAAGATCACGGTCATGTATGCCGGCCAGGTGGTGGAATCCTCGCAGGCTTCGGAGCTGCTGGCCTACCCCACGCACGAATACACCCGTGGATTGCTCGGCGCCGTACTCTCCATCGAGTCCGATGCCGTCCGGCTCCACCAGATTCCCGGCACGGTCCCGTCCCCGCGCGAATTTGCCTCGGGTGACCGTTTTGCCAGCCGCTCGCAGCGTCCCGATGCCGACCCGGAGCAGCAGCTGTCCTTCGTGCCGATTACCCGTGACGGCGTCAAAACGGAGCACTACTGGGCCAGCCACAAGCGCGAGGACGCCCTGGCCGGCGCCGCCTCCGCCCGCGTTGGCGAAACGGAAGGTTCAAAATGAGCAAGCACGCAACGGCTCCGGCCGCCAACACCCCGGTCATTGAGCTGAAGGACCTGCACGTCCACCACCGCACGCGTTCCGGCGGACTGTTCAAGCCCAGCTACGTCAAGGCCGTCAACGGCGTGGACTTCACCATCAGCCGCGGCGAAACCGTGGGCATTGTGGGCGAGTCCGGCTGCGGCAAGTCCACGCTGGCGTCCGTGCTGGTGGGGTTGCAGACACCTACCTCTGGCCAGGTGCTTTTCCATGGCAAGCCCGCCATCAAGCGCAACGCCGCCATGCGCAAGGAGTTTGGGCGTTCCGTCGCTGTGGTCTTCCAAGACCCCTCGACGGCGCTGAACCCGCGCATGACCATCCAGGACATCCTGCTTGACCCGCTGGTTATTCACGGCATTGGCAATGGCGCATCGCGTCTGGCCAAGGTGCGCGAACTGCTCTCGCTAGTTGGCCTGCCGCAGTCGGCAGCCGAGGTCACGCCGTCGCAGGTTTCCGGTGGACAGCGGCAGCGCGTGGCCATCGCCCGTGCCCTGGCGCTGGGCCCGGACATCATGGTGGCCGACGAGCCGACCTCTGCGCTGGACGTCTCCGTCCGCGCCCAGGTGCTGAACCTGCTCTCGGATCTGAAAAAGGAACTGAACCTGGGCATGGTGTTCATCAGCCACGACATCCAGACGGTCCGCTACGTGTCCGACCGGATCTGTGTCATGTACTACGGCGAGATCGTCGAGCAGGGTCCGGCGGAGCAGATCTTCGATCACCCCACCAACGACTACACCAAGAAGCTGCTCGGCGCCGCGCCGTCGCTTCTGCATATCTAGCGCTTCTGCGTGTCAGGCATTCCCCCAGTTTCCCCCTATTAATCAACAGCAATTTTGGAGTAATTCTCGTGACTACTGTCGCTTCCCGTTTCCAGGGCGTCATCCCGCCCGTCGTCACCCCCCGCACGGCCGACGGCGCCATCGACGTCCCCTCGCTGGAGAACGTCACCCGCCACCTGCTCAACGGCGGTGTCACCGGCCTGTTCGTCAACGGCTCCTCCGGCGAGGTCACCCACCTGACCAACGACGAGCGCGACACCGTTCTGCGCACCATCGTGGGCGTCAATGCCGGCCAGGTGCCCGTGCTGGCAGGCGCCGTGGAACAGACCACCAACCGCGTCATCGAGGAAGCGGCCCGCGCCGTGTCCCTCGGCGCCGACGGCATCGTGGCCACCAGCCAGTACTACGCCATCAGCAACGCCGAGGAGAACGGCCGCCACTTCCGCGCCGTCGCCGCCTCCGTGGATGTCCCGGTCTTCGCCTACGACGTTCCCGTGCGCACCCACTTCAAGCTGCCCACCGGCCTTCTCGTCGAGCTGGGCCGCGAAGGCATCATTGCCGGCGTGAAGGACTCCTCCGGCGACGACGTCTCCTTCCGCCAGCTGGTCCTGGCGGCCAGGGACATCCCGAACTTTGACATCTTCACCGGCCACGAAGTGGTTGTTGACGGCGCCCTGCTGGGCGGCGCGCAGGGTGTTGTGCCGGGCCTGGGCAACGTGGATCCGGCAGCCTACCGTCGCCTGTTCGACCTGTCCGTGGCCGGCGACTGGGCCGGTGCCGCCGCCGAGCAGGACCGCATCGCCGACGTCTTCAACATCGTGTACACCCCGAAGGCCGGCCGGGTCTCCGGCAACGCCGCGGGCCTGGGCGCGTTCAAGACGGCCCTGATGCTCATGGGCATCATCAAGACCAACGTCATGAGCACCCCCATGCTCGCCTTGGACGAGGACGAGACCGCAGCCATCAAGGTCATCCTGGCACGCACAGGCTTGATCTAATCCCCACCCGCTCCCGACGCTCGCAAGCTCGCGCTGGGTCCCTCGCGGGCGTAGGCCCATCCACGCCCTCCCCCAACCGAATCCGCTGGCGCGAATTCGGTTGGGGGCCCTCGGGCGCGTGGGCCCTCGGGCCCTCGGGCGCGTGGGCCCAAAGGAACAGGTGGGGAGCTCTCGTTTTTGTTTGATTCCTTCTTTAAAGGACATTTTTCATGCGGTACGTAGTTGGAGTAGACCTGGGCGGGACCAAGACGGCGGCCGGCGTGGTGGCCGAGGACGGCTCCGTGCTGCTGCGAGGGGAGATCCCCACGAAGAACCGGGACGGCGGCGCGGCCATCCTGAACGCCACGGCAGTGCTGGTGCGCTTCCTCATGGACCGTGCCGCCGAGCAAGGCGCAACCGTTGACGCCGTGGGCGTCGGATCGGCCGGCGTCATCAACGCCGCCGAGGGAACCGTCATCTCGGCCACCGATGCGATCCTGGACTGGGCCGGAACCCACATCGCGGCGGGGTTTCAGGAGCGGCTGGGACTGCCTGCCGCCGTCGTCAACGACGTCCACGCCCACGCCCTGGGCGAGGCATGGCTCGGTGCCGGCGCCGGCACCGCCACATCCCTCATGGTGGCGTTTGGCACCGGCGTGGGCGGCAGCTTTGTGGTGGACGGACAGCCGCTGCTGGGCCACCACTTTGTGGGCGGGCACGTGGGGCACTTCGCCTCGCCCTACGCCTACCACGACGGCGCCGCCATCCCCTGTTCCTGCGGGCACGCCGGCCACGTCGAGGCGATAGCGTCCGGCCCCGCCATCCACGCCTCCTACCTGCGCTTTGGCGGATCGGCCGAGGTACCGGACACGCGCGCCGTGTTTGATGCCGCCCGCGGCGGCGACGCCGCAGCCCTGAAGGCGGTCGGGGTTGGCGCCGGTGCCGCAGGACAGGCGGTGGGCGGGCTGGTCAATATCCTCGATCCCCAGGTAGTGGTCATTTCCGGCGGACTGGCCGATGCCGGCCCGCTCTGGTGGAATGGCATGGAGCGTGCGCTGCGGGCCGAGCTGCTGGCACCCCTGGCGGGCGTTTCCGTGGTCCGTGCCGCGTTGGGGAACACGGCCGCCGTGGTGGGCGCAGCCTCCCTGGTCCTTACGTAAAAAGTCCCATCCCTTGGCAGGAGCCACAATGACACTGAATCTGATTGATCTCAATTCCCTCGCCGGCCAGCTGGTGGTTTCCGCCCAGGCCTACCCGGGCGAGCCCATGCGGGATCCGCGCACCATGGCCCAGGTTGCGGCGTCGGCCGTCGTTGGCGGAGCGGCCGCCATCCGTGTCCAGGGCATTGCGGACATCCAGTTCACCCGCGCCGCCGTCGAGGTGCCCGTGATTGGCCTTTGGAAGGACGGCCACGACGGCGTTTTCATCACGCCCACGCTGCAGCACGCACTCTCCTGCGCCAGTGCCGGCGCGCACATTGTGGCCATTGACGGCACCCGCCGGCCCCGGCCGGACGGCCTGTCGCTCGCTGAGACCATTGCGGGCGTCCACGCCGAATCCAACGCCCTCGTCATGGCGGACTGCGGCTCCCTCGACGACGCCGTTGCCGCCGCAGCAGCCGGTGCGGACCTCATTGGCACCACCCTGGCCGGCTATACCGGCGAGCGTCCCAAGACCGACGGCCCGGATTTGGAGCTCATTGCCCAGATCTCCGGCGCCAGCCTGGGCAGGCCGCTCATTGCCGAGGGCCGCATCCACTCCCCCGCACAGGCCCGCCAGGCGCTCGACGCCGGCGCGTTCGCCGTGGTGGTAGGCACCGCCATCACACACCCTGCCTCGATCACCGGCTGGTTCAAGGACGCCCTGCGCGCCTGATACGGGGAAGGCACAGCTGTGGATGCCTGGCCCCGGCCGCATCGAATGTAAAGATAAGGCGTCCGCGCAGCCGCGTCCCCGCACCCGCCCAGGCCGTAGCTGAACTCTCGGTCGGAATCCGGGCGTTGGGCACGGCGGGGCACGGATGGGACGGGCCTGGACATGTGGAAAGCTTGCTTGTGGGCTGAAAGACAATTTTTGCACTGACCAGTCAGTTCTGATAACTTTGTCAAGCTATTCCCACTGCCAAAGGAGCACCCCTTGCTCACCGCCAACCAGTTGCACATCGACGGACGCCACCATACGCTGCTGCCGCCTACCACGGTGGAAGCGCAAAGGGCCCAGGTGCTGCTAATCCAGGCTGATGGGCAGGAGCGCCGCACGGCCCTGTCGCTGGCCTTGACGGGGCGGATGAAGCCGAGCACGGGAACCGTCGTTCTGGGCCACGACCCTTCCATGGCGACCTTGCGCAAGCGCAGCGCCATCGTCGACTCCCCCGAGGTCAACGCCCCCGAGAACCACCTGAGCGTCCGATCCCTGGTGTCCGAGGATCTGGCGCTGGTGCCGCTGAAGTTCCGCGACCGCACCCGTCCCACGGCCTGGCTGGTTAAGCGGGGCTTCCGCGACATCCTGGAGAAGTGGGTCGAGGAAGTCGAACCCAACCGGCTGTTGCACCTTCAGTTGGAACTCGCACTGGCCAACCAGTTTGTTGACTTGCTGGTGGTTGATTCCCCGGACCGCCACACCGCCGACACCAACGCCTGGCTGCCACTCCTCGAGCGGACCGCCGCCGGCAAAATTGGCCTCGTCCCCGATGCCAATGCCAATGCGGGCACACTGCCCCGAACGCTCATAGTCATTGCCGTGGTCGGCCGGCTTCCCGACGGCTGGACAGGTCCAGCGACGGTGGCCGGTGCAGCGACGGTGGCCGGTGCAGCGGCGGAGGTTGTCGAACCTCTCGATCACGCCGGGGACGGCACAGCTGATGCGCCCGAGCGCGGTGCCACCGCACCGGGCACTCGGGACGCGCCCGACACCGAACCCCCTGAGGCTGAGCCGGCCAAAACCGCCGAAGCCCCTGTGGGTGAGTCCACCGAAATTCCTTTGACTGACGCCTCCGAAACCCCGGAACCCCCGGCCACCGCAGAAGCTGGCGGCCATTCCCCCGGATCCCGGCATGCTCGACCACCGGAGGCGCCCGGGCCCAACGAGTCCCCGGATACCGCTGGCGCTGGCGGCGCTGGCGTTGGCGTTGGCGGTGAATCCGCTGGATCGCGGCCTGCCCTACCACCGGTGCCGGCAGCCGAAGAAGCAAGGAAAGTGACCGGCGTCGCGCCTGTCGATGCAGGCGAGGTCCCCACCACCGAAGGCAAGGAAAAGCAATGACCGTGTTCCGACTGGCGCTGTCCGAGCTCAAGCGCATGACCGGTGGAATGCTGCCGAAGCTGACCATCGTGGCCCTGGTGATGGTGCCCTTGCTCTACGGGGCCGTCTACCTGTATGCCAACTGGGATCCCTATGGCAACCTCGACCAGCTCACGGCGGCCGTTGTGGTGGAGGACCAGGGCGCCGTGACCAAGGACGGCAAGGAGCTCCATGCCGGCCAGGACGTGGCCAAGAACCTGGTGGAGGGCAAAAAGTTCGGCTGGCAGCAGGTGGATTCCCCGGCAGAGGCCGCCGCCGGGGTGAAAGCCGGAACTTATGCGTTTGCCCTGACCATCCCCAAGGACTTTTCGAAGAATCTGGCCTCGCCGGAGAACTTCAACTCCGCCACGCAGGCCATGATGAGCGTGACCACCAACGACGCCAACAACTACCTGCTGACCTCCATCGTGGACAAGGTGGGCACCCAGGTGCATGATTCAGTGGCAAAGGAGGTGGGTGAGCAGACCGCCAATTCGCTGCTGACGGGGTACGGGACCATCCACGCCCAGCTGGTCAAGGCCGCGGACGGGGCACAGCAGCTGGCCGACGGCGCCGCCACGCTGGATACGGGCGTCGCCACCCTCAAGACGGGCACCGGCAATCTCGTGACCGGTGCGGATTCCCTCGTGGCCGGGCAGGAGAAACTGTTGTCCGGGAGCAACCAGCTGGTGGCCGGAAGCGCCGCGCTGAACAACGGACTGGGCCAATTGGAATCCCAGACCGCAACCCTTCCGGCGGACACGAGGAAGCTCTCCGACGGCGCTGCCGCCGTGGCGGCTGGAAACGCCACACTCAACACCAAGGTCCAGGGCGCCATCGGCACCGCCGACCAGCTGGACAAGGCCGGCAGGGCGGATGTCCAGTCCACCCTCGACACCCTGGTTGCCGACGGCGTGCTCACCAAGGACCAGGCAGCAAAGATCACCGCTTCCCTGAAGTCGGCCGCCTCCAGCGGGGCTGTCACGGGCCTGAAGGACAAGCTCGCCACGGACGCCGCGGACATCCAGAAGCTGGCGTCCGGCTCCCAGGCGGTGGCCGACGGCGCCAACAAGCTGGCCGGGGCGACGCCGGCCCTCACCTCGGCCGTTTCGCAGGCCCACGCGGGGGCCGGCTCACTGTCCACCGGCGCCGCAACGCTCGCGGCCGGGCAGGGCTCTGCCCTGGACGGTGCCACG
The DNA here is from genome assembly GCF_003219815.1 of Arthrobacter livingstonensis. GTDB lineage: Bacteria > Actinomycetota > Actinomycetes > Actinomycetales > Micrococcaceae > Specibacter > Specibacter livingstonensis. Next base: position 360,012 of record NZ_QJVD01000001.1, on the reverse strand, counting down.
CAGCTGGCCGCCGGGGCCAGAAAGCTGGACACCGGCGCCGCCAGCCTCAAAGACGGCTCGGGCAAGCTGGCCGCCGGGGCCAAAGACCTGGCAACCCAGTTGCGAAGCGGCGCCGGCTCCGTCCCGGACCCCAACGACAAGGAGAAGCAAAACGCCGCCGGCGTCATTGCCGACCCCATCCGCGTCGATTCAATCTCGCAGGCCAAGGCCGCCAACTACGGCTCCGGGCTGGCCCCGTTCTTCCTGGTTCTGGCCCTGTGGATCGGCGCGTTCATGCTGGTCCAGGCCATGCGCCCGCTGACCTTGCGCGCGCTGGCGTCCAACGCGCCCTCCTGGAAGGTTGCGATCGGCGGCTGGCTGCCGTTTGCCGCTGTCTCGACGGTGCAGGCCCTGCTGCTGTACGGCGTCGTGGTCCTGGGGCTGGGGCTAAACCCGACGTATCCGTGGCTGACGCTGGGGCTGCTGCTGCTCGCCTCGGTCGCCTTCACAGCGCTCATCCAGGGCATCGTGGCCTTAATGGGCACGCCCGGAAAGTTTGTGGTGCTGATCCTGCTGGTACTCCAGCTGGTGTCCTCCGGCGGCACGTTCCCCTGGCAGACCACGCCGGAGCCCCTGCACCTCATGCACCAAATCCTGCCCATGGGCCATGTGGTGGAGGGCATGCGGCACCTCATTTACGGCGCCGAGCTGGCGCCGCTGATTCCGATCGTGCTGGGGCTGCTCGGCTACACGGCGCTGGGCCTGGTGTTTGCCTGGGCGGCCGTGCGTAAGCACAAGACCTGGACGCTGAAGACGCTCGTGCCGGAAATCGCGGTCTAGGCCGCCCGACGGGGCGGACTACCGGGGCACCACAAAATGGGTGACGCGGGCGTCCTGGCCGTCCAGCGTGGCCCAGTCGCCGCCGTGTTCAAGCACCGTGAACGCGCTGGTGGGGTAGCCGTTGGCCATGTTCATATAGGCGTCCTGGTCTGAATCCCGCGAGGCGAGCGTGAGTGCCAGTTCCTGGATGCCGGGCATGTGGCTGATCACCATGAGCGTCGTGACGGTTTCCGGGACGTGGTTGACCACGGACAGCATCCGGTGGGGGCTGGCGGCATACAGCCCGTATTCCAGCTTCGGCGTGGGGGCCTTGTCGCCGAGCTGCTGGCACACCCAGGTGCAGGTCTGCCGGGTGCGCAGGGCAGAGGAACACAGGATGAAGTCGGGCACAATGCCGTTTTCCAGCAACCACTTTCCGGCCAGTGGCGCCTCGTTGTGGCCGCGCTGGGCCAGGGGCCGCTCATGGTCCTCCACGCCGACAGGGAACGCCGCCTTGGCGTGGCGCATCAGGATCAGCCGCTTGATGTGGTGTTCACTCATGCTGACAGTTTAGTAAGGGAATCCCAAGGCACGACGACGGCCGGGGCCCACACCGGCAGGGCTCCCTGCCCGAGCTGCGAGGCGAGGGCACCGGTGGGGAGCAACGTGGGGTGCGTGGCCGGCGTCGGACAGGCTAGATGGAGTATTCGGGGGCGGCCCAGACAACCACTTCGGGATGTTCGTAGAAGCGATAGCCTTCGCCGCGGACGGTGCGCACGGTGTTGGCCAGGCGGCCCAGCTTGGATCGCAGGCGGCGGATGTGGACGTCGATGGTGCGTTCGTTCGGGACCTCATCGGCGTTGCCCCAGAGCCCGTCGAGGAGTTCGTCGCGGCCCACGGTGCGGGTGCCGTTTTCCACGAGGTAGTTCAGGAGCTCAAATTCCTTGAATGTGAGGTTGAGCGTTTCGCCGTCCAGGTGAACTTCACGGCGGGCCAGATCGATGAGAACCCCGGTGGGGCGCTGTTCCGCAGCAACGGGGGCGCGGACTGGTTCCTGGCGCTGACGGCTGGCCGCGGTGGGGTCGCCGAAAGTGGAGCGGACCACGTCCAGCGGGCTGCCCACCGCGTCCGATGGCGCAATCGCCACTGCCGCGTAGCTCTGGGCCTGCGGGACCAGGGACTGAGCGTAGGCGCGGATGTCCTGGGCCAGCTTGGCAAGTGACGTTCCGGCAGCGGCAGCCGTGTCCTCGTCAACGCCCACGTACAGCACGAACCCGCGGGCCACGTTGTCGGGGCTGACGCCGCGGAGCGTGTCGCTGCCGGCGATGACGGGGATGGGTGCCGTCATGGGCGCTGATTCGGCGGCGGGGACGGCGCGCAGCCGTGGGGCGGCAACGTCGCCCTCGCGGCGGTATGCCGCCGGGTTGCCGTAGGACGGGTAGTCCAGGCCGGCGGGATGGGGCAGCGGATTTTGCGATGAGCTGCGGGCAACGGCCTTGGCGGCGTTGCGAACGGAGATGTGGACGTATCCGGATGCGACAGACATTGAACTACCTAGGTGTATGGCCGTATGCTACGGCGCGAATGCTTTCCTCGGGTTCTGGGAGCCAGAACTGGATGCCCGGTTACGGGCTGGCCGGGTTGGCCGAAACTGCCTAGAACAAGGGTGTGGGCCAGGCCTACATTCGACAACGGCACAGGTGCCGTCCGCTTGCGGAGTACGGTGCGGTGGCTGCGGCTGCAGGGTTCACTGAGTGGGTGTTCACAGTGCCAGTGTCCTACGTAACAAATGAAACTCGCAAGTAACAATGGGGACAAACGTCCACATTCTGAGATAACAAGGCGCTTTGTGATCAAACTTACAATGTCTATTTCGTCTCGCTTTTACCACCTAATGCGGTTGACGCTGAATATAGTCATTCATAATCGAAGCATCGGGATGAATAATTCGATGACCTAGCGGATATAGATGAATTAGTTCACAACCGTTTTCCCCGGTCAGGTAACGAGCCCAAAATCAGTCCGGCAGCGTCCAGCTTCTGTCCGGTTATTGATGTTATGGACGGGTGGGGCGGCTCCTGCGCTCCCGAGCGTACAGCCATGGCGGGCTGTGAGCGGTGGAGGCCGCCACAGCCCTACCCTGGACGGATTACCGTCTCACCGAGGCCGCCACCACTGCGCCAAGCGGCCATCCGGAGTGGGCCGGCAGCAGCTGCGCGAGCCGCATGGAGCTACCTGCCCGCCGCGTGGGCCACGGCGAAGGGGCGCAGGCTGCGGACCTGGTCCCTGAGGCGGACGTGGTTGCGGCGGTTCATCATGACCAGTGCGACCAGCCCCGAGACGACCGCGACCACGGCCCCGATCCCCAGGGACCATCGCGCGCCAAATTCTGTGGCAATCCAGCCCACCAGGGGCGCGCCGATCGGGGTTCCCCCCTGCAGGACCACCATGTACACGGCCAGCACGCGCCCGCGCATGGCCGAATCGGTGGTCAGCTGCACGGTGGTGTTGCAGGCGTTCATGAAGGTCAGCGAGGCCAGCCCGACCGGAACCAGTGCCAGCGCATAGAGCGCGTAGCTGGGCATGAACGCGGCAACGGCAACGGTGGCGCCGAACGCCAGTGCGCCGCCCACAATATAGAGCATCCGCATCTTCTTGCGCCGCGCGGCCAGCAGTGCCGCGGCCAGGGTGCCAACGGCCATGACGGATCCCAGGATCCCGTATTCGCCCGGGCCCAGGTGGAAAACCGTCGTCGCCATCAGCGCGTTGGTGATTTGGAAGTTCATGCCGAATGTTCCCACCATGAACACCAGGCCCATGATCATCATTAGGTCGGGGCGCTGCCTGATGTAGCGGAAACCTTCGCGGATCTGTCCCTTGCCGCGAGGCACGCGCACCACCGGCTGAAGTTCGGAGACACGCATGCGCCACAGGGAGAAGATCACGGCCACAAAGCTGGCGGCGTTGATCAGGAACGCCGGGCCGGTGCCAAACAGGGCAATCACCAGTCCGGCGACGCCGGGACCCGCCAGGCGCGCCAGGTTAAAGGAGGCGCTGTTAAGGGCGACGGCGTTGGGCACGTCCTCCTTGGCGACGACTTCGGAGACGAACGCCTGCCGTGACGGCGCGTCAAAGGCGCTGGCAACACCGAGCAGGAGTGCCAGGACGTAGACGTGCCACAGTTCCACGGTGTGGGTGACCACCAGCAGGCCCAGGACCAGGGCGCAGATTCCCATGGCCGTTTGCGTGCACAGCAGCAGCCTGCGCTTGTTGACCCGGTCGCCCAGCAGCCCGGCAAAGGGGCCAAGGAAGACGATGGGCAAGAATTGCAGTCCGGTCGTGATGCCGGCGGCAGTTCCGGAGTGGTTGGTCAGGATGGTCAGCACCAGCCAGTCCTGGGCCACGCGCTGCATCCAGGTGCCGATGTTGGACACCAGCGCCCCGGTCACCCAGAGGCGGTAGTTGAACACCTTGAGCGCTCGAAACATGGAATTCACGTGGCGCTCATCTCCTGGAGGATGCGGGCCGCTTCATGAAGCGTGGCGCGTTCTTCGGGCGTCAGCGCTGCGACCCGCTTGGCGAGCCACTGTGTCCGCCGTGACCGGGCGCGCTGCAGCACGGCGGTGCCCGCCTCCGTGACGTGGACCAGCACCTGCCTCCGGTCCTGCGGGTTGTCCCCGCGGGTCACATAGCCGGCCGTTTCCAGTCCGTTGACGATCCGGGTCATCGAGGGCGCCTGGATTTGTTCACGTTCGGCCAGCTCCCCCACTGTCAGGGGTCCGTTGAGGATGCCGGCCAGGACGGAATACTGGCCTGGGCTGATGTCGCGGGAGGCTGCCTCGGCCCGCAGGCGGCGGGAGGTGCGCATGACCGCCACGCGGAGCTCGGCGGCAAGCAGGCCCGCCCCGGCGGGGCGTTTTGCCGGAGTCGGAGAGGTTTTGGCCGGGGCGCCCATGGACGCCGCCGCGGCTTTCGGGCCAGCACCCTTCGGTCCCGCACTCTTGGCCGATGCATTCCTGGCGGGCGCCTTGGGTCCAGGCGGGGCGGCGGAAGGAGGGGCCGGCGTCGTGCTGGCGGGCACGGTGCCCGTGGGAGTTTGAGTCATTTTTTGTATCAACCTGGTGCAATAAGTTCCGTATATTCTGATACTTAGCATAAGTCATTAGCATTGCTAAGTAAATGTTGGCCTGCCCACAGCCGTTACCAAAATGTGACAATCGTGCCCGGGTTCTGTAATGTGGGGTGGGTGCCCGCCGAGCCAATCACGGTTCCTTGGCGCAAATGGACGGTTCGCCGAGCTCTGCCGCCGCCCATTTCCCGTTCACACAGATGGCAGAGACGGGGGACCCAATTTTTGCGGGCCTCTTCCCATGGAAGTCCTTGGGGTTAAGCCGAAAGTGCATGCAGCCGCTGCTGTCTGCCGCCCGGCCGGATGCTCCCATCCGTTCCCGACAGCTCACCTCGGAGGCGTGGAGAGGCCCTACCCCATGTCTTCAGCACCCCAGCACGGCCGACGCCGCGCCGAACCCGCACGCAAGCCGTCCCGCCGCGAGGCCCTCGCGGCCGACGCCTCCGTCTCAATTACCCGCGGTCCCGCCCGCCGCATGGCCGTGGTTGCCGTTGCCGCCGCTCTGCTGGCCGGCGGAGGCCTGGCCCAGGCGGCCACCAACAGCGCACAGGGCGGGGTTTCGGCGGCGAGCCTGGTTTCCGGGGCTGAGGCCACCGCTTCCCCGTCGGCCATTTCCGCCCCTTCGGACATCGCGGTCAGCTTTTCCCGCATCGATGTCAGCTCCGCAGCGAAGGCGAAGGCCAAGGCCCCTGCCGTAAAGAGCGAGGCCGACGCCGTGACCCCGGTTGCGAGCCCCGCCAAGGCCGCCGCTCCCGTGCTGGTTGACGATCCCGCCGCCGCACAGGCGTATGCCGCAGGCCAGCTGGCCACCAAGGGCTGGGGCGCGGACCAGATGAGCTGCCTGAGCCAGCTGTGGACGCGCGAATCCAGCTGGCTGACCTCGGCGGAAAACGCCTCCAGCGGCGCGTACGGTGTTGCCCAGTCGCTGCCGGCTGAAAAAATGGCCAGCGCCGGCGCGGACTACCGCACCAACTACAAGACGCAGATCCGCTGGGGACTGTCGTACATTGATGGCCGCTACGGCACCCCGTGCGGCGCCTGGGCCCACTCGGAAGCCGTCGGCTGGTACTGATCGGCAGGCCATCCCCAGCCCTCTTAACGTGAATTAACGTGAAAACGGGGCCAACCCGCGAGACCGGTGCTCTAAAACCACCGCCCTCGCGGGTTGGCCCCGTTTTCGTCGAATCTTCTAGTCAACGACCCCGTAGAGGCGGTCTCCGGCGTCGCCGAGGCCCGGCACAATGTAGGCGTTTTCATCCAGGCCCTCGTCGATGGCGGCGAGGACCACGTGGACGTTGTCGCGGTTGCCGTGGGCGGCCTCGAGCTTGGCCAGGCCCTCGGGGGCGGCAAGCAGGCAGATGCAGGTGATGTCCGCGGCGCCACGGTCGAAGAGGAACCGGAACGCCTCGATCAGCGTGCCGCCGGTGGCCAGCATGGGGTCCAGCACATACACCTGGCGGCCGGTCAGGTCCTCGGGCAGGCGTTCGGCGTAGGTGATCGCCTCGAGAGTTTCCTCGTTGCGGGCCATGCCCAGGAATCCCACCTCGGCGGTGGGCAGCAGGCGGGTCATGCCCTCGAGCATGCCCAGCCCGGCACGCAGGATCGGCACCACCAGCGGGGTCGGCTTGACCAGCCCCGTGCCAACGGTGGGACCCACCGGGGTTTCGATGTTGACGGGCTCGACGCGGACTTCGCGGGTGGCCTCGTAGGCGAGCAGCGTGACCAATTCCTCCGTCAGCATGCGAAAAATCGGGGACGGAGTGTTCTTGTCCCGCAGGACGGTCAACTTGTGGGCAATCAGCGGATGATCCGCAACCAGTACGCGCATAGATAAAAGCTACCATTGAGCCGTGTCCCCCAAATCGAATTCCCGCCAAATCGAGACCCCCGCCACGGCACGGCATGCCGGGTGGATGGGCATTGCCCTGGCGGAGGCACGGCGCGCCCTGGAGACCGGGGACGTGCCCATTGGCGCCGTCGTTCTGGGGCCCGACGGCGGCGTGCTGGGTTTGGGGCGCAACGAACGTGAGGCGCACGGGGACCCGACGGCGCACGCGGAGATGGTGGCCATCCGGGAAGCGGCGCAAAAACTGGGGTCGTGGCGGCTTGAGGGCTGCACCCTGGTGGTCACGCTGGAGCCCTGCACCATGTGTGCCGGGGCCATTGTGCTGGCGCGGGTGCCGAAGGTGGTTTTCGGCGCCTGGGATGAAAAGGCCGGTGCGGCCGGCTCAGTGTTCGACGTGCTCCGCGAACGCCGGCTCAACCACTGGGTTGAAGTATTTCCCGGCGTCCGGCAGGAAGAGTGCGCCGTGCTGCTGACGGACTTCTTCGGCGGCCACCGCTAACGGGATTTAGGGTTCAATCAAGAATTTCTGCACGCTGGGCGCGCACGACACCCGCTCGATCGCTGGCGCCGTGGCACTCCGTCCCACCCGGTTGTTCCGTCCGGTGTCGTCGCACCAGTCGAGATTGTACGGGTAGGCTTCCACGGCAGCCGGGCCGGGAGCTGCGGCGGCCGGGATGTGCAGCTCGACGCTGAACCCACCCTGGTCGTTCATCGGGGCAAGCTCCTTTACGATCTCCACTCCATTGCTGTCCCGCAGGGTCACCTGGACTTGTGCCGTTTTGCCGTAGCGGGGGTTGCAGGTGGCATCGCTGGCAGCCACCGTGACGGTGGCGCCAGCCGTGGCCGTGGTCGCCGAAACTGAAAACGGCGGGGGCAGGCATGGCTGCGACATCGGCGAAGACGAACATCCGCCCAGCCCGGCGCCGGCCAGCACTATAACGAGCACTGCCGCCCTGTTCCCCGTCCCCACCGCTCAACCCGCCGCCTGGTTGAGCGCGTCGATGCGCTTTTGCCGGCTCGACGGCGAGTCCAGGCTGAAGCTGCGGAAGTCGCCCAGGTCCTCGCGGATGAAGGCCTCGACCTCGGCAATCCGGTGGGTGACCGCGGGCGTGGGCGCGTCGAACAGCCAGTGGGCGATGCGTTCCTCGCCCGGATCGTACTGCCACAGGCCGATGATGCGGCCGCGGTCCACGATGGGGTGGTCCGGGAGGTCGGCCTGCAGCGCCAACTTGGCGCTGAGCAGCTGACGGTCCCCGTCCCCGTCGGCAAAGTGGTCCGCGGCGTTGCGCCGGAGCAGAAACAGCGAATCCGTGCCGGCCAGCAGCTGGATCTGTTCCTCCTTGGGCACAGTGAAGTTTTCCCGTGCGTCGGCGTCCACGGGGAGCATCCACAGCCCGCCCACCTCAAGGGCACCGGCGCCGGCGAGCGCCGCCTTGGTCTGTGCCACGGTGAATGAGGTGAACCACTGCGTCTGCCTCAGTGTGGCTCCCCCGGTCCAGCCGAGGTGGCGCTCCATCAGCCTGGCGCGGGTTTGCTCGGGTGTCAGCGGCGACGCCTCAAGCCCCCACGCCGTGTAGGCGTAGCGCTGCTGGTCCAGCCGGCCGTTGACGGGAACCCGCCGGATACGCCCGTCCGCCTGCAGCAACCCCAGCGCAGCGGGCAGCGTGGTGGAGGCGCCCTTCTTCTTGCCGGCCTCACCTAAGCTACGCACGGCATCGCCGAGTTTGTCCTTGAGTTGTTTGGGATCCAGCGCTTGAGGCTGGTCCGGGCCATGTTCGACGCCGGAGCCCAGGACCGTGAGCACCGCATCTTCCAGCGCGGCCACCTCTGCCCGGGGGACATCAAGCTTGTCCAGGACCTTTGCCTGCGCCTCTGCCGCACCTTGCCCAAGTGCCAGCGCCCACGCGAAATCGTCCGCGCCCAGCACATAGGTGCAGCCGCGCGCCGTCGGAAGTTCATGGATGCGCAAGGCGGCCACGTCGGCGTCGGCCTGTTCCCGGCGGATGCCGGCGCGGGAGAAGAGCGTCAGGTAGGGGTTGGCGCCGCCCACGGAGCGGGCCCACCCCGCTTTGCCGAGGACCTGATCGGCGGTTTGCCCCGCGAGCGATCCGTCCAGGCCTTGTTTGTGCCAGCTCCAGGCACGCTGCGTTGCCCTGTCCATGTCCATATCCTGCCCCATTCACTGCCCGCATGTGCCCTGCATTTTTGAACTGGCCGCTCCACCCGGTAGGATCTTTCGAGTTGGTGACGTGTCCGAGCGGCCGAAGGTGCAACACTCGAAATGTTGTTCAGGTGAGAGCCTGACGTGGGTTCAAATCCCACCGTCACCGCCAGTGAAAACCCCCGGGTTACCGGGGGTTTTCGTCATTTCAAGAGTTGCGTGGTGCATTTATGGTGCAGATTTCGTATGCACCACCGTAAAGTTCCGCGCCAGGTCCCGCGTGGTGCGTCCGCGCTCCATCTCGTCGTCAAGCCTCAACATCGAACGATCGCAGACCGCCGCGAAGCAGCGCCCACCAACATCTGCGCATCTTGGTAGGAACGCGGCGAACGCCCCGTACTCCCGAGGTGGCCGCGTAGCGTGGATATCTTTGGAACCCGCGGTACTGCTCGTCGCCAGGAGCCGCAGTGATCATAAACCGGTTTCAACAGCAGGTTTCCCGTCTGCCTGCACTCGCTCAGCCTGATGATAATGGTGCGTCGGTAGGCCCGGACCGTCCCGGATAAGATCACAAGGAGGTAGTGCGATCCCGGCCTGCCATGTGAGGAGTAACAACGTGTGTGAACCGTGGTCGTCTGCCGACGGCAATTCAGCCTGCCCCAGCGGCAAGCGCATAATCACCAAGAGTCCGGCGACACACGATCGGTTCACATTCACGAAGGAAACACATTCATGGTGAAGCTCAACTTGAAAGCCGTCGAGGAGCGCGTTGCGCCGATCGGGGGCCGTGAATCCTACGATCGAGAGTTCATTTTCAGCCTGCTGCTGGCCTACGGCAAGCCCCAGGGCAACGTGACCAGGTTGCGCAATGGTTCGCTCAACGTTGCCCAGGACCCGTCCACTGAGGTGGCGCAGAAAAACGTCGTCTACTTCAAGGAGACTACCGGTGATCCTCTCGCGGTCATCGACGACCTTAAGACTTCACCGCTAGTCGTCCGGTACAACACCCGCTTCGTGATCGTCACCAACTACACGGAACTGCTGGCCATCGACACGAAGACAGGCGAGAACCTGCTGATCCCGATCCGGGACATCAATCAGTACTTCACGTTTTTCCTCCCCTGGGCCGGCATGGAAAAAGCGCAATACGTTGCCGAGGCGCATGCTGACGTCAAAGCCGCCGAACGAATGGGCAAACTGTTCGACGAGCTCCTGTCGGCGAACCCTGGAATGCTCGACATGGCGCACGGACGCCATGCGCTCAATGTATTCTTCACCCGGCTCCTGTTCTGCTTCTTCGCCGAGGATACCGGCATCTTTGACAAGAGCGGGTACACCAACGCTGTCGGCTCGCATACTCAGCCTGACGGCTCTGACGTCGCTGAGTTCCTCACTGAGGTCTTCAGGGCGCTCGATACTGAAAACGTCGGAGAGAAACCCGTGCACCTGGCACGGTTCCCGTACGTCAACGGCCGACTGTTCACTGTGACGTCCGAGCATGTGGTGCCTCAGTTTACGAAAAAAGCTCGTGACCTGCTCATCGAGTTGGGCACGCTGGACTGGAGCGACATCAACCCGGACATTTTCGGCTCGATGTTCCAGGCCATTGTCACCCCGGGCAAGCGCAGCGATCTGGGCCAGCACTACACATCGGTGCCGAACATCCTCAAGACCATCGAGCCGTTGTTCCTGGATGGTTTGAAGGAACAACTTGACGCTGGGTTCGACTCCGTCAAGAGGCTTGAAGCGCTGCTGGAACGAATAAGTGCGATCAAAGTGTTCGACCCGGCCTGTGGGTCCGGCAATTTCCTCATCATTGCCTACAAGGAACTGCGCCGGCTGGAGCACGCAATCCTTGACCGCCTGTTTGAGATCGATCCGAAGCACCAGATGCTGTACGCCGAGTCGAAGATCAGCATCGAACACTTCTACGGATTGGAGATCGACGACTTTGCCGTGGAGGTCGCGATCCTCTCCCTTTGGATTGCCAAGCACCAGATGAACGCTGAGTTCAAGGAGAAGTTCAATCTCGCCATCCCGCTGATCCCGCTGAAGGAGACAGGTCAAATTCAGGCGGGCAACGCGATCACGGCGGATTGGGAGGCTGTCTGTCCGTACGATCGCGTTTCCGAGATTTACGTATTGGGAAACCCGCCATATTTGGGCAGTCGCAATCAATCGGCCGACCAGAAGAAAGATCTTGCGACGGTCACGGAGAAGTATAAGAGTCTCGACTATGTATCCGCATGGCTAATCAAGGGTGCCGACTATATTCGTGGCACAGCTACGAAGTTGGCGTTCGTCACGACAAATTCCATCACACAAGGCGAGCAAGTCGGGATTCTCTGGCCGCAGGTCTTCGGTTCTGAACTTGAGATTGGTTACGCATACACCTCGTTCAGGTGGTCTAATCACGCCAAAAATGCCGCAGGCGTCACCTGTGTCGTGATCGGACTTCGCAACATCTCCTCCGAACCCAACTACATCTTCAGCGACGAGATCCGACTTGATGCCAAACGGATCAACCCCTACCTTGCGGATGGCCCAGATATATGGCTCGGCCGCCGAAGCGCTCCCTTGTCTGCGGACCTACCGCGACTTGGCTATGGATCAATGCCGAATGACGGCGGGAATCTGATACTGAGTGACCGGGAAAGAGACGATTTGATCGCCGACCACCCGGAAATCGAAAGATATGTTAAAGGTTTTTGTGGCGCTGCTGAATTTATAAACGGGAAAACGAGATGGTGTCTTGTGATTCCAGATAAAGATATGGATTCTGCATCGAAGGTAGATGTTATCAAACGTCGACTCGAAGGCGTCACGTCTCACCGTCTGAAGAGCACTGAGAAGTCAACCAAGGCATTGGCTGACTATCCAAATCGATTTTATTACTTCGCCCACAAACCTTCAGATTCGATCATCGTTCCTAGTATCTCGTCCGAGCGCCGCCCCTATGTGCCAATTGGCTATGTTGATTCCACCGTAGTTGGATCCAACAAAACCTTGGTCATGTATGAAGCTGAGCCATGGGTCTTTTCGATCCTAACGTCTCAAACACACATGGTGTGGATGCGCGCTGTTGGTGGACGAATGCGTGAGGACTACCAATACTCAAACACGATCGTCTACAACAACTTTCCTGTACCCCCGCTCACTCGTTCAGCGAAGGAACGGCTCGCGCTTGTGGCCCTACGCGTACTCGATGTGCGCGAGTACCACTGTGAGAAAACCCTCGCTGAGTTGTATGACCCCGATTACATGCCGGCCGACCTGCGACAAGCCCATGCCGAGATCGACTCCTTGGTGGATTCCATCTACTCCAAGCGCGGCTACGAAACTGATGAGCAGAGATTGTCGGACCTCTTTGCTTTGTATGAGGAAATGACAGCAGCAGAATCCGCAAAGGGGAGCAAGAAGAAGTGAGCAAACCCATAAACGTCGTTGACGTGACCTATGCGCGTACGGGAGCGTCGGTACATACCGATGCAATGGGCATGCGAGAGATGCAACAGCGCGTCTTCGCCAAGCGAGATGCCCGGCACTTGCTCGTCAAGGCCCCGCCGGCGTCAGGCAAGTCGCGTGCGCTTATGTTCGTGGCCCTCGACAAGCTCTATAACCAGGGCCGCAAGAAGGTCATCGTCGCTGTCCCAGAACGCTCGATCGGGGCGTCCTTTGCCTCGACGAAGCTCACTTCGCAGGGATTCTTTGCTGACTGGGAAATCAAGGACGAGCACAGCCTCTGCGACCCCGGTTCCTCGCAAGGCAAGGTTGGAGCATTTATCAAGTTCCTTGACGGCCCTGATGCTGTGCTCGTGTGCACACATGCGACCCTGCGGTTCGCCTTTGAGAAGCTCGCGCCGGAGGCGTTCAACGGTACGGTGTTGGCGATCGATGAGTTCCACCATGTCTCCGCTGATACTGAGGCCAACCGACTCGGGGCGCTCCTGCGTGACGTCATGAACGGCTCTGACGTGCACATCGTTGCAATGACCGGCTCATACTTTCGCGGCGACTCTGTGCCAGTTCTATCCGCGGAGGACGAGGCGCAGTTCACTCCGGTCGCGTTCAATTACTATGACCAGCTCAATGGCTACGAGTACCTGCACTCGCTCGGCATCGGACACCACTTCTATCAAGGCCGCTATACCGATGCCATCGGCGAGGTCTTGGACTTGGACAAGAAGACGATCGTGCACATTCCGAACGTCAACTCCGGTGAGTCCACCAAGGACAAGATCGAAGAAGTCGGGTTCATCATCGACGCCATCGGCCATGTCGAAAGCACCGACCCGGTGACCGGGATCATCAGCATTCGCCACAAGGACACAGGTGAGATTCTTCGGGTCGCCGATCTCGTGGACGACACGGATCAGAAGAAACGCGCTGACACGCTCCACTATCTCACCGGTGTCGCATCCAAGGAGCGGGAAGCTGTGGACATCATCATCGCCCTGGGCATGGCAAAGGAAGGCTTCGACTGGCCCTTTGCCGAGCACGCCCTGACCGTCGGGTACCGTGCCTCGCTGACGGAGGTTATCCAGATCATTGGCCGCGTCACCCGCGACAGCCCAGGCAAGGAGCATGCCCAGTTCACCAATCTGATTGCCGAGCCAGACGCCTCTCAGGGCGAGGTGAAGGTCTCGGTCAACAACATGCTGAAGGCCATCACGGCATCGTTGCTGATGGAGCAGGTGCTCGCACAGAACTTCACCTTCAAAACAAAGAAGTTCGATGGTGACGACGCGAAGATCCCCGGTCAGCTGAAGATTAAGGGCTTCAAGGAGCCCTCGACGGAGCGTGTCAAGCAGATCGTCGAGACGGACCTGAACGACCTGAAAGCTACGATCTTGCAGGACGACACGTTCGCTCGCGCAGCAGCGGGCTCGATTGACGCAGAGACCGCCAACAAGGTCCTGATCCCAAAGATCATCCGCGAAAAGTACCCGGACCTCACCGACTCACAGGTCGAAGAGGTGCGACAGCAAGTCGTCGTGGACTCGGTGATCAAGAATGGTGAGGTTCGCGAAGTCGGAGACAAACGGTTCATCAAGATGGCCGAGAGATTCGTCAACATCGACGAGCTCACCATCAACCTCATCGACTCGGTGAACCCCTTCCAGCGCGCCTTCGAGGTCATGTCCAAATCGGTGACTCCCTCAGTACTCCGGATCATCCAGGACCAGATCACAGCCACACGCGTCGAGTTCACCGAGGAAGAGGCGCTAGCACTAGTCCCCCGGATCAAGAACTGGATCAAGGTCAACGGCCGGCGGCCAGACGCGCGGGCAGAGGATCCGGCCGAGAAACGGTACGCGGACGCGCTGCTGTGGCTCCAGCGGGCTAAGCAGAAGCTCGAAGCCCAAAAGCGCGCGACTGAAATGGTGACGGGAGAATGAACGAGAACGACGACATCCTCGATGCGGTACCTACCTCCCTGCAGGACTTCATCGACAACGACCTCGACGGGCTACTCGACGCGCCCGAGAAGCCCAAGAAGGTCACCTCGTCCGATCGACTCGAGCGTGCGTTCCTGGAGGTCGTGGAGTTCCGCCGGGCGCACGAGCGCCTGCCGAGCTCGGCGACGCGGGAGATTGCCGAGCGGAAGCTCGGCGCCCGGCTCGATGGCATACTCGCCAACGAGGAGAAGATCGCGGCGCTCAGACACCTCGACACCGAGTATGAACTGCTGGCCGTAGAGGCAGCTCCCGAGTCGCTCGACGATCTTCTCGAGAGCGATGACCTGGACGATCTACTGGGCGACGAAAGCGGTATCCTCGACGTGTCGGATCTGCCCGTGATCAAGCGTCCCGAGTCTCCGGACTCGGTCGCTCAGCGGGTGAAGGCCGAGGACTTCGAGAGGTTTGAACACCTCTTTAAAGCCAAGCACGCGGAGCTGGCCGATGGCACGTTCCAGCTGACCACGTTCACGGGTCTGGACCTGATCCGCGAGGGTGTGTTCTTCGTCCTCGCTGGCGTCATGTGCTTCGTCGCCGAAGTCGGTGAAGACGTGGACCTCGTCGTCGGCGGCAAGCCTAGGCAGAAGCAGCGCCTGCGGGTCGTATTCGAGAACGGCACCGAATCGAGGATGTACAAGCAGAGCCTGATGACTCGAATGTACGAGCAGCAGGGACAAGTTCTGGCGCGCACGGGCATCGACACAAGCGAAGTCCTAGATGGTGACGTGGAGAGCGGTCACATCTACGTGCTCGAGTCCTTGAGCGATGACCCGCAAATCGCCGGGCTCAAGGAACTCCACAAAATCGGGTTCTCGACCACCAAGGTCGAGAACCGCATCAAAAACGCGGCGAATTCTCCGACCTACCTGATGGCACCTGTGAAGGTGCTGGCGGACTACCAGCTCTACAACGTGCGTGCGTCATGGCTGGAGCACCTCTTGCACCGAGTTTTCGCCGAGGTGCGTCTGGACCTGACGCAGGTCGACCGGAAGGGACGCGACTACGACCCCTCGGAGTGGTTCGTGGTGCCACTGGAAACCATCAACAAGGCCGTCGCAATGATCATGTCCGGCGAGATCACCGACTATGTTTACGACGCCGAACTCAAAAGGCTCATCGAACGTTAACTAAATGAAATAGCAACCGAGCCATCCAGCTGGGTCTCAACGCTGCGTGGTCTCCCGTCCGTGCCCAAGCCATAGCTGACTACGAGCCCCAGGTTTGGGTCTTGATGAGTTCGACCACGGTTTCGACATCACCTCCGTCGCGGAGCCACGCGATCGGCGTCTTGCGGCCCTCAGCGATGAGGCCCTTCTGGGGTGCATTCATGTAGCCGTGGATGATAGTTGAAGGCCACTGGGGATCGATGACTTCAATGATTTTTGACACCCCGGGAAGAATCCTTCCAGGAAGGATTATTCCCAGAGGGATCGATTCGAATTGCCAAGAGGGGAGGCGGGTAAGGCCTAACACCTCGACAGCGTAGAGACGTCCGTCGGCGACCGCTTTCAGAACGTCCTTTTCGTTCCAGCCCAAATGGCCTGCAGTGGCGTTCAGTGAAAAAGTATTGCGAAGATGCAAGTAGTCGCCCTCGGTCATCACGAGCTGCACCTCGATCTTCCCTCTGGGAGATCGGGCGTCATGCTTCCCTGAAACTACGAAAGCGCCAGTTTCAATCAAGTAGGACACCTGCTCAGCAGTCAACTCGTGACCTGCGAGACGGGCCTCTATCGCAAATAGCATTTTAGTCAGCGCTTCAATGAGCGCGGGGTCGCCGGCCAAATTAGCCGCGGCGTCCGTGAGTTCGCGAAGAGCGTCCGTCTGATTCGATAGCTGTGCATCAGGGGTCATAGTGGCACTTTACGGTGCACCGGGTGCTGAGAAAATCCCCGGTCCGCCGGGAGATTTTGTCCCAAAAAAGCTTTCGACTGGTAGACGAGTGGATCTCGCAAATTTATCTTCCGGAAGATCTCCAGCGCGAGTAGCGTCACAGAAGGTAATAATCTCCTGACGCCGACCTTTGCAAACGGCAAAGTTAGAGGAATCCGTGTCACGCAGTGTAGCTATCGTTGACGAAGGCCTCAGCTGCGCCGATGACGGCACGGGAGCGCTGCTGCTGGATGCAGAGCACCGGTAGTTCCTCGCCCAAGCGCGGGTTTGCACCCATCAACCACGCCAAAGCGACGTGCTTGCCCTCAACCATTTCGAGCGTTCTCCACACCCTGTATCCGAGGCGCAATCGCGCCTCAACCTCGGGGCGAGGTTCCGGACCGTCAGGCTTGGCCCATTTGAAGGGGGACGTCCGGTCTTTCACCCCGGCCATGGTCTGCACGACCGAGGCACCCACGTTTCCGTTCAGCTCTCGCACCAGGTCGTGAATATTCATCCTGGTGGCATCGAAGTGGATCCCGTTTCGAATAGTTGCTTCCATAGGCTGATACTGTCAGATCCAGCCACCTTGGGCAACTTGAAAACAACTGAAAAACAACTGAAAAACAACAATTTAGCGACTGAACAATGCAGTCAGAGCTGCCTGAAGGTGAAGCCAGCCGTCGAATGTAGCCGGCGAATCCGGACCACGTGAATGGCTACCACTACCGGTAAGCGAAACCGGCAGGAAGTCCGGTGAAAAGTTGACGCACTTCCCAGGAAGACCTAACCGGCCGATGTGCAAATGCGTTTCATCCATTGAAACGGTCATCGATCATTGCCTGGGCGGCCTTCATGACCTTCTTGGACTCCAGATTGCTGATGGCTTCGATGGGCGAGCTTTCATCCAGCCATGGATTTGCGCCGATGAACCAAAGACGGCCCACGTGCTCACCTTCATTTGTGGACACGGCGATCCATGCCCGGTGCGCCAGCAGCAGTCTCTGCACTGCGTCGGGTCTTGGCTCTGGGCCGGTGTCCCTGGCCCACTTGTAGCTGATCCTCGGATCTTTGCTGCCCGTGAGTGCCGCAACGAGGGTTGCACCGAGTCCGCTATTGAGCTGCCTCACGATTTCGCGGATCCCGAGGCGTGCAGTCCCTGCGAATCCAGAGTTCTGACTGGGTGAGATGATCGTGCCCTTACCTTTGAGGCCATTGTTTCAATTCCCGACTCTATGCGATTCGACACGGTTAGGCCACAGAAAAGCCACGGCAAGACCAAACCCCAGCCCTCCTTCAGCCCTCCATACGGTGTCCAATGGCACGCCGCATGAAGTGGGACTGCGGCTGCACCTACGTTCGGCTGCTCCACCCCTTGGGGAAAACCTCGTTGAGGGCTTCGAGGCGCCACGGGAGTATTGTCCCTTCCGCCCGGGTTTGGTGCTGATTGTGAAGCCAGACGCCGAGGACGCGCTCGTGCTCGCTGGCGTGGGTCCGCCACCGCGGCACCCGTCCGTTGGTGGCGACGAAGTCCTTGAGCTAGCCGAAACGTGCCCGCCAGTTCTCATCCAGCAGGGCCTGGCGGGGTGAGGCATCCCACCCGGGGAGGTCGCCCATGAGAATTCTTTTGGCGGTGGAGAGCTCCCCGCGGTTCGCGGCGAGTTGTTGCACGGTGATCCATCCAGCCAAGGACTGTTCAGCGATGATGCTGCTGTTTGTGTCGGGGAGCCGCCCATGGTCGTCGACGAAGTCGACTGCTTCGGCGTGCCTGCGCCGCCAGCCAGTGGTTGGCCGGTCGTTCCCGCGCGCAGCCAGAGCGGTCTCGTGCATGGTGCGCAGGTCTGGCTGGTACTTGTCACGGACCTGCAGGTGGAGGCGGACGGTGGTGTCGTGCTGGTGGCACCAGGTGGCGATCTCCCGCACGGTCAGCCCGGCAGCTTACATCATGTCCCACTCCGGATGCCTCGACACGTCCCAGCCCACCATGGGCTCACGCTAGCCCTCCGGGCACGGCTTGCACCAGCCCCACGGGCCGGATTGTGGACAACCGTCACCAGCGGAAAGGCGGGAACAACCAAACCGTCGCCCGCCCGAGGTGAACCGGGACGGGCATCAACTCGTCGACGAAAATATAGGCAGCCCAGACTAGATCAAAAATCCTGTGAGCCTGAACGGGCTACCATCGGGGGTGGGGGTGGCTTACACCCATAATCGTGTAGATGGAGGGACTAAGTTGGACAACAAGGAAGTCATCGCAATCCAGAGGCGGCTCGACGAGGCCTGTGAATCGGCGCCGGAAACGGACGTCGAGTTTTGGTTTGCGCGGAACCTGCAAGAGGTTCTTGGGTATAGCCGGTGGGAAGCGTTTGCGCAAGTCGTTGGCAAGGCGATCGAGTCCTGCCGAACGGTTGGTATATCCGAAGACGAGCATTTTCGTCAAGTGACGAAAAAGGTCCCCCTTGGATCAGGCGCGCAGCGCGAAATTGAGGACTTCATGCTGTCTCGGTACGCGTGCTACCTCATCGCTCAGAACGGAGATCCGAAAAAGTCAGCAATTGCCTATGCACAAAGCTATTTCGCGTTGCAAACTCGCAAGCAGGAGCTCATCGAGGAGCGAATGCGCCAGGCAGAACGTTTGGAGACACGTGAGCAGCTCAAATCGTCCGAGAAGGCGCTCTCTGCGGTTTTTGTCGATCGTGGCCTAGATGGGCCCTCCATTGCAAGAGTCCGATCTGTCGGGGACAAAGCATTTTTCGGTGGCAGGACTACGCAGCAAATGAAGGACCACTACGGGATCACCGCGAGTCGGCCGCTGGCTGACTTCTTGCCGAGCCTGACGATTTCCGCAAAGAGCTTGATCAACGAAATGTCGAAGGTGAACATCGAGCGTGAAGGTCACCAAGGGGAGGTAGCTATCTCCCGCGAACACGTGGACAACAGCACTAGTGTACGTTCGATGCTTGCCGGTCGAGGTATCAAACCCGAAGACCTAGCTGCTGAAGAAGACATCGCGAAAGTAGGGCGTCGACTCAGGAAGGGCGAGAAGGAACTCCCGAAGAGGACACTGCCTGAGATTGCACCATGAATTGAAAGTAGCGCCCCACATCAAGTGGGGCGCTTCCTTTTTCTGGCGGTCACGCCGTCCGGCAGGGCCGTCCGTGTTGGTTCGGGTCGACGAGGACCCCCCAACATGGCAGGAGCATATCCTTGGTTCCGGGAGCCAACATCCCGACCTTACTCGCGAGGGATGTGTGCAGCAATCAGATCGCCGTCATGGGTTGGTCCGGGTTGGGTGTTTCGTCAGGCAGGGAGTATTCTGCTTCTTGTCCTTCCGGTCCCCCAATGCGGAAGGGCAACCCCTTTGAAGCCGCCCCGACCCATCCGTCCGGAGCGGCTTCTTTGTCCTAGCATGCCACCGCGCAATGAGCAACAGGCCCATCACTCACCCATGCGGAACGCGGCAGCAGGCAGGTCGGTGCCAGCCGGGGTGCCTAAAATGACCGCCGTGGAGAACAGCAGCCAGCGCGCGTACGTCGAATCACACCCGGATTTCGCCGTGCACCCGACAACCCGGTTCACGGACCGCCGCGAACCCTACGTACGGGCAAGCGTGCAGCGCACCGACGGTGACACTGAAACCGTGGACGCCAAGGTCACCTTCTGGACAGCTACCCACGCCAACATCCGCTGGCAGGCGAACGACGCCGCCTACGACTTCTGGGTGCGCGCCGAAACAGTCACCCGCATCCCCCGCCGTGACTCAATCTGGAAGGACGTCTACGACCATGCCGACGGATATCCCGAAGGTGAATACTAATCGTGGGGCGGCTACAGATTCAGTTGCTGGCAGCGCCGGCAAGAACTCGGCCAGATTGTGGTTGACCTTGCGGTCCAGATGACTGCCCGGGGCTGGCCAGAGTTCCCGCGCTGACGGCCGGCGGTTGTTCGACGTGAATTAGCCAGTCCACACCGTTGAAGTCCTGGCGCCAACGACAAGGCAGAGGGCGGACCGAACAACGGAAACGACCGCTCGGATTCATCATCTGCGAAGCTTCAGAGCGCTTTTTGAGACCAATATGCGATCGCAGTTTCAAGTTCAAGCCTGTGGCCAGCATGGCCACGGGTAAAGGCGCTACGACCATTGCTCCTACTCGCTAGTTTATGGCCCGGTACCCAGACACCCCCGACTTGTCCAAGTGAAAGTCACAGACCTACATGCCCAAATTCCTTGCGGGCCTCATCAGCCAGCCAATCAAAGTCATCCCAGTAGCTTCGAGCAAGGGCATCGACCATGTTGCTACGGAAGCCTTCTATCATGGGCGCACACACCTTGTGGCAACGAATGATGCTTGCTCCGTAGCTCTGGATGATCGGACCGCTGTCGACAACTCCGCTGCGCAAAAGTGTCCCTATTAGGTCGTACGAAGCCGATGCGTTGGAGGCAGTCGCGCATTGTTCCGCTGTCCACTCAGAGGCGGGAATGGTGGCCAAGACCGTGAGGATCTCTCGTCGTGAATCACGGATGTCAGGGCGTTGGAGATAGTCCAAGACAGCGAGGAGCGATTGGGCGCGTGACGCTGACTGGGCCACGTGAACCTGCTGGCGGGCGAACAGGGCGCTCACGGCAGCCGCGAGAAAAGCAAGAATGGAGATCACAAGCGCGGCGACGTTCATGGTCCCATGCTTGCAGAGGGAACCAGCGATCGCTACAGCCGGCTGCTCACCAATATCAAGTACCAGATGAACCACGTGCACCAATTTGTGTCCCCAGGGATGATTGCGCCCATGTGATCAGCGATGTCTACAAACGAGGAACACCAGCAAGTTCGTCTTGGGGACGCGCAAGGATTGCGGTCGTCTCCTTGAAGCCGTTGGGGAGAATCGCCCGTGTATGCCTCGTGTGCACCGTGGTGAATCCTGATGTCGCTCACCCGACCACCCGGCCCGCATTCTTGCCCTTTTCCTGACAACAATTCGATCGAATTCAGGCCTTACTTTGCTCGAAGGAACAACGGCCGTCGAAGACGGCCCGGGAGGTGGCGCGACAGAATTTCACCTCACGAAAGGCCATAACCCGATGAGCACAAACCACGTTGGACACCCCAAGGCGCCCGATGCCGAGCTGGTGAACGAATGAGCGCGGAGCGCAACGCCAGGTCCCATGCGGAAGCATTTCACTGGTGGCGGGGCAACCCCGAAATGACGGTTGACGAGGCAGAACTGCGCGACCTGATAGCCCTGCGCGAGGCCACTGACGGGCTGATCGCTAACCGCCTACGCGACATGCGAGATTACGACGGCACGACCTGGGCCGCCATCGCATGCATTCTCGGGATAAGCGTGCAGGCTGCCCGGGCCCGGTACGCAGGGCGGGGGTGATGGGTGGGACATCCGTAGCAAACCTAGCCGCCGGAGGTGGTGACCCAGCTAGGAGCGCCACACCGTAGCCCCGCAGAAAAGTGCGACGCCGAGGACGTGGCCCGGGGTCGCTCTTTTCTTTCAGGCTGAAGGGTATTGGAACCTTCCGCTCAACCCTCCGGGCCAAGCTCGCGCAATACTTCCGCGGCCGGCACCGTCTTGGGACGGCCCGCCCGGACATCGAGAGCTCTCCGGACAAGCGCATCTGCCGGATCGCTACCGATACGGCACCCCGGCGTGCGCATCCGGGGCAATTTCATGTTTGCCAGACGCTTCACCGTAAGAGAAGTTTCACGATGAAGTTGTTCGTCGAGGGTGACCTTCAGCCGTGCAGCGAGGATCTCGCGGCGCAAGGTAGCCATAAACTGGTCCTTGCTCCACCCGGTGTACTTGGATTTGTTAGCCATTGCTTTCCTCCTCGCTGCCTAAATTCTCTCGCAGTACCTGCACACTGCCTAGGTTGCGACGAGGAGCGGCGACGCGGTGCCGACTCCTCCACCATGAGGTCTCGGAACGGCTTCGCCCGCGGACCATGCTGATTAGCATCTGCCCGGATTTTTTCAACTTTCCTCAGAGACCGATGTGGGTACATTGTGGCCAATAAGGTTGGTTCAAGAACAAATGTCGGCTGATTCCGGCGGGCACATCGCCTCCGGGATCTGGCATGGCTTCTGGAAAACCCGGCCTTGTCGGAAGAGTGCATTACCGTTTCGGTTGCGTCGCAACATAAATTCCTTGACCGGTGGATCTCCCTCGACAATCGCGAGTACCTTGGCTGGATTCGGGCCGTTCTGGGCATTGCATGGATACCGTTTGCCTGCGCGGCCGGCCGCATCACATAATTGGCGGGGAAAACCGTCAACTCAGACTTTAGGCTCGTCCTCGACCCTTCCAGCAAGCCAATATTCCTACTCGACAACTACAGGGACGCTGATCTGGAAATTGTCGAGGGCTAATTGACCGTGGCCACGCGCAGTCCCACGGCGTGGGCCTCAACTTACTTGACGCACCAACCGCTCTGTCTGGAGCGCTAGGTCCTCTCGCGCCGATACTCAACCCACTGGGACGAGCCGACTGATGCGAAAGCCTCCTAACGGTAATCACCGGTCATTGATGGGCCGTATTCGTCCATCATCATTTGGTTGAGGTGGGCCGCCTGCTTTTCCTGCATCACTTCTCGGGGCCGCACGATCAAGGAAAGATCGAGGCCGGTCAATGGAAACGTCCACTTTTGCGTCACAGTGACTGTGTGACCGCGCAAGCCGCGAGCCTCTTCCTCGTGTTCGGGAAGAACAGAACGGACCACGTCCAAAGCCTTGAGCTGACAATATTCCCAGCGTGTCGACTCATCGAATTTAGAGATTTTCCATACCTCCGCTGTGGCGCGCGCTCCCGCCTCGGTGAGCATCCCCACCTCTCTCATCGAAAGCACGAGGGGTGTAATCATTGCCGACACATTGACCAGTTCAGGGTTACCTCCGGACCACGAGAATTGCCCCGGCTCATTTTCCTCATAGTCAACATAGAGGGCGGTGTCACGTTGCCTTTGTAAGTCGTTTCGGAACCCCCAATCAGCATCATTGGGCCCGTCGAGATAGTGGCTTTCCCGATGGTCCTTGACCTGTCGGACTATTTCTCTGTAGTCAGCCGGGTTGCTGCCATGCACCTGAGCGTAGATAGACCGAGCAAGGTGGTTGTAGAAGCTCTTTGCTGATATTTGGCCTACCTTTTGAGAGTAGATATCACGAGCCATGTCCAGGAGAATGAGGACTTTGGCGGCTTCTTCTGTACAGATCACGTCCAAGGCGGCAGCGCCTCTAATGTCGTCCCGGGCCTGCAAGGTTTCGATTGATGCTGCCAGTCCAGCGACATGCTCCCCAAGACGTTGGAGCCCATCGCCAATGATTGAGAGCCGCAAGACCGGCTTTTTGGTTAGAATCTGATCCAGTCGCCTAGGAATCATCATGAGCGGTTCAATTCGACCGGCCGCAACAGCTCCGACCCTTCGCCTTTCAAAGGCGCTACCTGATGGAACTGCAGCGCCTCTGCCACTGGGGTGGCAGCAGCGACAGCTGCGTCCACGAGACCCTGGTCGCCGTCTTGCTCAGCGTCGAGCCACTCGTCCCAAAAGCTGGGCGGCAATGTCACAGGCGTCCGGTCGTGCAGCTGGCTGACTGGTCCTACTGCAGCGCGGGTCAGGATCGTGGCTGTGAGCGTCCAGTAGTCTTGGTGATCTTCGGGCAGGGACCTGTCCGGCCACCACGTGTACAGCCCAGCGAATGCCAGGATTTCATCTCCCGGGCTGTGGATCGCGAACGGCGTCTTGGTCTTGCCGACTGTCTGCCACTCGTAATAAAAGTCCGCCGGCTTATCCGGTAGGCCGTTGGAGCGGTCTTTAACGTCTTAGAGTGCATCATTGGCTCGGCTAACCCCAGTGAAGCTGTGGATATCTGGTCTTGTTCTTCAATGACGTGGATGTCTTCAAGTGGTGAAACCCGGTATTGCCACCGGCTGTATTCGGGGGAATGCTTGGTGGGAACAGCGTCTGGAAGGTGCCGATATGGCCAGAATCCAACGTGTCACCCTTGACGGCCAGGATCCGACGTGGACTGTTCTTGGTGATGATTTCCTGCCGGTTGTTCCGGTTGAAGAGTTTCTTGAATACCTGCGTCAGGTTGGCTCCTCGCCGAACACTGTTCGTTCCTATGCCCGCGGACTGATGCTGTGGTGCGATTTTCTGGGACTTCGCGACAGGGCATGGGACGACGTCAGGCTGGAGGATCTGACGGGGTTTTTGGGGTGGCTCAGGACCGGCTTGCCGCCGGAAATCGCAACCATCGGCCCGCCGCCAACGGATCTTATTTCCGATGCCACAGCGGCTTTGCGTTTGCAGTCCGTGCGTTCCTTTTATCTCTTTCATCAACGGGGAGGTCTGGCGATCATGCCGCAGCTCTCCGTGGCGTCGGATTTCGGTTCGCCCTACAAATCGTTTCTTCATCACATTCGCCGCCCGGGCGGCAACCGGAGGGCGACTGTGAAGGTCCGGCGCCGGCGACGGTCTGCCCCGACGCTGACTCCAACCCAGCTGACGCTCATCAAGGATTCTTGTGCCCGCTATGATCCGCTCACCAGAATGTGGGACGGGTCGGTGCGCGACAGGCTCTTCTTCAACCTCTTGGAGGAGACTGGTCTACGGATCGGTGAAGCATTGTCGCTTCAACATCGGGACTGGCACAGTGGCGGGGGCGGCAATCCGTTCATCGAGGTAGTCCCGCGGCTCCACCCGCTGGGAGAGCGGGTTAAAGGCGGAAACTACCGCAAGCTGTATATCGGTGACGATCTTGACCGGCTCTATGCGGAGTACGTTTGGCGGCTTTGCGACTCAGGCATGGATCTCGCCATCGCGGACATGGACCAGGCCTATGTCTTTGTCAATCTCCAGGGTGAGCGGAGCTTCTGTCCTCTGCGCCCGGAGACTATTTACAAGCTGGTGAGCAGGATCAGCCGGTCATTGGGACCGCGACTCCCTGCCGGGTGGTCTCCGCACTGGTTTCGACATACCCATGCCACGGCCCTGCTGCTCTCGGGGAGTCCAGTCCATGTCGTGAGTCGGCGCTTGGGCCATGCGGATGTCCAGACAACCCTGAATATCTATGCCTGGGTGACCGAAGACGAAGAACTTCGGGCCCTGGCTGATTGGAAAGCGGTGACAAGCAAATGGAGGGACGCCAATGAAACGCTCGGATGACGACACCTACTCTTGGCTACACAAGCTCAACCCAGAACCCTACTCACCGACCATCAATGCCGAATTGCTAGAAGCCGTGCCGCCGGGGCTGCGACTGCTGCACTACACCCGGACCACCGTTCCGGGAGAACATCTGGGAGCGTTTGCCTTCTACCATCGCAAGATTGGCCCGTTCCACCTGGACGAGCTCCCGGAACCCATGCAACGAGAAATGATGTTCATCATTTGGCGGATTATCGAACTCGGAGGGCGGGTGCCGTGTGCGCCATTGGGTCTGCTGATGAGGGAGTTGGCCGAAACCGCGCAACGGCTCAAAGCCGCGGGACAGCCGTTCGAATCTCTCATGGGAAGGACACCTGCACAGTGGAAGTCCGAACTTGCCCGCACCTGGGTGAAGCGAACAGGTGCTTTCCCCAATCCACAGACGTTCCGCACCTACGTCTCACCACTAGATCGCGCATGCAAACTCCTATGGTTTACCTACGACACCAGTGCTTGGTGGCAGCGAGAACTCTGGGACCTGACCATGGATTCCCGCATTCCACGACGAGCTCAGGAACCATGCGGACAAAAAGGCATTCACTGGTACCCCTTGGAACCGTTCTGGCTACGGGCTGGAGGGATGTATTACTTGAAGTCCTTGATGGAAATGGGGCAAATGACGTGGTCCACTGCGCATACGCACAAGAACGCCCTTATGGAATTCTCACACTTCGTGACCTCACGTGGCTTGACTGATCCCCGTTTGGTTAGCGACGACCGTCAGCTTCGGCCGTTGATGATCGAATTCCTCACGGAACTGCGTTCCACCCCGAACCACGGCGGACGCAACCACGGCAATCCGCGATCTGGGGCGAGCATCATTCAAATTGCGTCCACCATCAAGGCCTTCTACGCATTCATGCACGACTTCGGAGACGAGGCCGCAGCAGCACTCAACGACGATCGCTGGACCGGGTTCAGTCCGGAATACCTCCGCTTTTGGCGCCCTGGCGACGTCGGCAGATTCAAAAAGGCGCACCTAGATGAACGCTACCTTTTCAGCGACAACGACCTAGCGAGAATCAAAGCCGCGGCACCGTTGCTGGGATTACCCCGCACCGAGGGCGGGATGGGAGATCCGCAAGCCATGCGGATCCTCCTGCTGATAGTCGCCACCGGGCGACGGATTAATGAGATTTGCATGCTGGACGCGGACCCGCTCATCCTGCTGGAAGCTAACCTTGCAAAGCTGCGCTACCAACAGACAAAGATCTTGGATGCGCCTGACACAATCTTCGTCGATCAGGAAGTTATCGACATTGTTGAAGAGCAACAGGCCTGGCTCAAGGCGCGTTTATCGAAAACTGGCACCAATATGAACCCTCCTTACCTGTTCGTGCGCACCTATAACAACCTCCGTGGCCAAAATCCCTACCTCAACCACGTCTTGAGGAAGCAACTGGAAAAGTTTGTGGACCGCGCTCACCTGACAGACGATGCCGGCTTCCCTTTGATTCTGAGCAAGACACACCGGTTCCGCCACACCAAGGCAACCAGTCTGCTCAACGGCGGCGTTCCGCTGCACGTCGTACAACGCTACTTGGGACACACGACACCGGAAATGACCATGCATTACGCCCAAACCTTGGACTCCACGGCGAAAGCGGAATTCCTCAAATACAAGAAGATCACCAGCGAAGCAGCCCCCACTACCGTCAAGGCCGAGGACCTCTATGACCTGATGCTTTTGGACTCCCGCACTGACAGGGTACTGCCCAACGGCTGGTGCACTCTGCCCCCAGCGAAAACCTGCGAGAAAGGCAACGCCTGCCTGACCTGCAATCTCTTCGTTACCGACGAACGATTTCTGGACGTCCACAAAAGCGAACTCGTATCCTTGGACTCGTTGATCGAACAACGCCAGGAAGCTCACCGACACCGAACCGGCGAAGCAATGTCCGAAAACCATGTCTGGCTCACCTTGCGGCGTCGGGAGCAACAAGCACTGACCAGCATCATCAACACCCTCGAGACCGACGATCCAAGAACCGACACAGCCATCGCCGCCCCAGCGGTCGGTGTCCGAACAGAAGGGGACCAGAATTCCCGAGCAACCCGACGACCTGGGTGGCACGCATGAGGGGTAACCCAGAGAATCTGCGCCAAGCGGCCCGCGCTAAACACGACGCAGCCCTACTGAGAGCCGAGAAGGGTCTCAAAGCCGTCCTACGTGCCCAAGAACCGGTGACCTTTGAAGGCGTCGCCGCCGCCGGCGGCGTATCGAAGGACTTCCTCTACCGGATTCCAGAACTGCGAGCCCGCATCACCAAGTTACGCGAGCAACAATTACCAACCAGGCGCACCTTCATCACCAGCCAGTATGCGGAAGCGTCCGAACTGGATACCAGCAGCATCGTTCGCACGCTCACCGCCAAACTGGCAACAGAACGGGCCAGCCACCGCCAGGAACTCGCCGAGCTGAACCAAGCACTTGCCGCCGCTCACGGACAAATCCTCGCCCTCAAACGACGCTTACCCAATGCCGAATCGGGCGATGGACACCACATTTCTGGCTGAGCATCAGAGCCTGTGGGGTGAAAATATCCGAAAATATCCGGTTTTATCCAAATTCCTTGATAAGACCATCCTTGGCCTGCCACGCGGGCCCGCTGCCCAGTTCTTTCGTGGGGGCAGTGGTCCTGGTGTTGATTTCACTGAGGACCAGAGATGTTTATCGTGGTGACGTCAATGAGCGTTCCAGTCATTCAGGGAACGGCGCAACACCTGCGGCAGTCAACACCGTCGCCGATCCGTCGCCGACTCAGGAACTCGACGGAAGTGATGGAAAGCGCGGTGAGAACCAGTCTGGCGGGGTCACGAACCAGTATTCGGGTTCGGCGCCGTGATGTCATTCTTTCCTTCTAAGGGCCGCCCGGCGGGCGGCCAACTCCGTTTCGTCGATTTCCCCGCGGGCAAATCGTTCGTTAATGATTCGTTCGGCCTCGTCATGGGGAGCACCGTAGGGGCCATGTGGTCGTGGTCCATTCACGCCCCGGCCCTGACGGATCAGCACAATCACCACGGTGATTAATCCGCCCCAGAACAGCAGCATCATCACGGCCATCAACACCCATGCCCCGGCACCCATGCCGTCGTCCCATCCGTACATCATGCGAAATTCTCCCTTTTCACCTATTTGCCTATAGGTGAAGTGTCACCTGCTCGTGATCTTCTGTGTAGGGCCCTTTGGCCCTCAAATCACGGTGCTGGGTCGTTTTCAGGCAGCGGGCGCCATGAGTGTGTTGCCGCTGGGTGTTGTTCCTGCCATTAGTCGCGCCATCGTGCACATGCCGATGGTCGGGATCATCTGGGGCACCCGGCCCGGAAGCTCTGATGAATGCCATGACTGACTAGGCATAGTTGCGAACGGACATGGTATTTAGCATTAAAGCGGACACGGCGTGTGGCATGACATAGGCGGGGTAGGTGTTGCTGGATATGTGGTGGTCCCTCCCTATGTGAGGTAGGAGAAGACGCCCATCATGCCGCGTTCGGCATGGTAGGCGTTGTGGCAGTGGAAGAGCCACTGGCCCGGGTTGTCCGCATCGAAGTAGACGGTGACGGTCTGCTTGGGTCGGACGATGACAGTGTCCTTGCGAGCACCCGTCGTTCCGATTTGGAAGGTGTGGCCGTGGATGTGCATGGGGTGCCACATTTGGGTGTCGTTGATGAACTTCACTTCGACCCGTTCCCCAGCCTTGATGTCGAGGGCGTTCTCGAAGGGTTTGGCCATGTCGAACTGTTGAGCGTTGATGCCCCAGTCGTACTGGGCCATGCCACCTGTCAGGTGCACCTCATGGGTGCGGTCCACTGTCTTCGTCGCGAGGTTCACGGCTGGGTCTGCGGTGAGCTGGCCGCCGTCAACAACCTTGCCCTCCAACGTTGTTGGCAGGCTGGCCAATGCCGGTACCGTTCCTGTCCCGGTCGAGACCAGGCCGTAGGTCATCTGCGCTTTTCCTTCGGCCAGGGCGAGCACGGGGGTGTAGCCGTCCTGGACGGTCAGGATCGCGTCGATGCGTTCGCCCATGCCCAGGACGACGGCGTCGACGTCGACGTGTTGGATAGGGAAGCCGTCGGTGTGGGTCAGCGTTAGTTTCTGGCCCGGGGCCCCAACCCGGTAGGCGGTGTCTCCGGCGGCATTGATGATCCGCAGGCGGACACGTTCACCGGCCTTCGCTGTGAAGGTTTCCGGGTTCCCCGGGTCTCGGCCGTTGAAGAGGTGGAGCGGGTAGGCGACGTCGCCGGCGTCCCCGCCCAAGAAGTCACTGGTGGCGCCCATGAGCATGTGGCCCATCACCATGCCACCGTTCCCGCCACCATGGCTCATGCCGCCCATACTGCCCATGCCTTGGGAGACCTCCTTGAGGACCTCATCCGGAGTGCCGGTGACGCCATCGAGCCAGTCATCTAGGACGATGACCCAGTCCTTGTCGTACTTCAAGGGTTCTTGGGGGTCTTCGATAATCAGCGCCCCGTAGAGGGCACGTTCGCGCTGCATCTCCACGTGCGAGTGGTACCAATACGTGCCCGGGTGCGGGAGCTTGAAGCTGTACGGGTAGTCCTTGCCGGCGGCGATGGCATCCTGGGTGAGGCCCGGGACCCCGTCGGCGTTGTTGCGCAGGGCCAGCCCGTGCCAGTGGATGCTGGTGGCCTCGCTGAGCGTGTTGGCGAGCGTGACGTTGAGCTCGTCTCCGGCCGTGCCGCGCAGGGTGGGTGCGACGAGGGCGCCGTCATACCCCCAGGTGGTGATCTTCTTCCCCGCCAAGGTGGTGGAGAACGGTCCGGGGGTGAGAGTCTTGGCAACGGTTTTTCCCGTGGATGCCCTTCGGGTTTCGTACTCGGCGATTATCGGATTGATGGGCAGGATGCGGTTTGGCTGGCCGGTCGCGGTCGCGGTCGGGCTTGGATTTGGGGTGCAGGCGGCCAGGGCTGCCGCGGCGGTGGCCGCGACGGAGAGCCCCAGGAAGGAGCGCCGTTTCAGTGTGTTGCTCATGAGATATTCCTTTGAAAAAGTGTGAGGTTAGAGGACGGTGAGAAAGGTGCCGGAGAGGTTATACGGTTGGTAGATCCGCTGCATCCCCACCCCGGTCACCATCAGGATGCGGCCGGGCGGAACGTTGCCCCGCCGTCGGTGGAGACCTGGACACCATCGGTGGTGGCCGCCCAAATCCAAGGCTTGCCCGTACTGCCTTCCACCGCGGTCACCGCCTCGACCTGGCCACTGATCGTCCCGGTGGCAGCCCACGTCAATCCCGTATCAGTGGAGACATAGACGCTCCCGTCCGGGGCGATACCGACGGCCATCGTGGGAGCCTTCGATGCCGGCGTGGCAAAAGCGACGAACTGAACGACCGGTCCGCCGGGGACGGGCTGCCAGTTCTTTCCGTGATCGGTGGAACGCTGCAACCCTTCCTGGGTGGTGGCCAGTACGACTGTGGAGGTGGGGCTTCCCGCCAGCGCGGCCGGCGAAAACGTCGCCGCGGAGTTCGTCCAGGATGTCCCGTCAGTGCTGGTGCGCAGTTGCCCATCAAAGGCGACCAGGGCGCCGCCACTGACGGTCAGGGCGTGAAAGTCGGATTGTCCACCGAGGGAGACCTGTTGCCAGGTCTTCCCGGCATCCCTGGAGCGGATGAGACCGACTGGGTTGGGCAGGGAAGATCCGGGACCGGGATGTCCGGAGGCGTAGTAGACGTTTGGTTCACCCGTTGCGGTGAATCCCATCAGATCGATGGTGTCACTAACCTTTTCCAGTTTCTTCTTCGTGGCATCGTAGAGGCCGTCATGGGTGGCGATCAGGATCTTGGTGGAGACCGGGTCCACGCTGATGCCATGAACGTGGCTCACGGCGGCTGCCGGTGTGGGACTGTCTGGCGGGGTTGTAGGGGAGCATGCCGTCAAGGCCAAGGGCGCGAGAAGAAGTGTGGCGGCAAGGGAGCGGCGAGATCGCAAAAGGGTGGTGCGGGGGTTCACAGGGACCTCCAAAAGATGAGAAAGGAAGGGCGGTGGCGGCTGTCCGCAAAGCACGGCGGGCCGCCACCTGACGTGCTGGCTTACGCTGGGTTACAGGGTGGCGAGCAGGTCCTTCATGTCCTTGATTTCGGTTTCCTGTGAGGCGATGATGCTCTTGGCCAGGGCCACAGCATCAGCGTCTTTGCCGCCGGTGACCTCGGACTTGGCCATCTCGACTGCGCCTTCATGGTGGGCGATCATCTGGGTCAGGAACAGCTTGCTCGCCTCAGTGCCCTGAGCGGCCTTGAGCTTGTCCATATCCGTGGCGGTCATCATCCCGTTCATGCCCATGCTTCCGGCCATAGCGGTGGGCTCGGACCAGCCGGTGAGCCAGTCGTTCATCTTCTCAATTTCGGGTCCTTGGGCGGCCTTGATCTGTGTAGCCAGAGCCGTAATCTTCGGATCCAGACCGGTCTTGGCGAGCATGAGGTCGCTCATCTCCACCGCTTGGACATGGTGGGGGGTCATCATTTGGGCGAACATCGTGTCGGCGGCATTGTGCCCTCCGTCTGCGACGGTCGCCTGCATGGTGGAGGTGGTCGCACTACTGTGGTTCATGCCCGGCATGGAACCATCGTTAGCACTGGTAGAGCATCCGGCCAGGGCGATCATGGCTGCAACAGCGATGGCGGAAAGGGGCAGAATTTTCTTCAAGGGAACAGTCCTTCACTAAAACGAATCTCGAGAGTTGGCAGCGACACCCTCATCCAAGGGCGCGTCAATGAGGACCCGCCCATGGTGGGCAGGTCTGGTCATCGGTTTACGTTCTGCTGATCGAGAGTTGATTTAGTGAGGGAGGGTCGGGGACCCGTCCTGAGGACTTGTGCCCCGGGGTGGCAGAAAACACCGCAGGTGCGGCTAGTTGCGTGTGGATTCCAGGTAGGGGAACGCTCAGCACAGCGGGCCCGATAGAGGGTATGCATCCCCCATGCATGGCCATGGAGGCCGCGCACCCGGATGGCATGCAGTCACATAAGGCCAGAGTCCGGGTGGGCTCCGTCGCGACATGGCCGCCGCCCGTGCCATCGCCGGGCAACGCGTGGGCAATACCCGATGCGTGATGGGCAGTGTTCGCTGGTGCGACGACTGTACTGCTCATGCTGGTGGGGTTCATGGTCGCAGCCGGCATTCCAACAATCACGTGCATGCTGAGAATTCCCACGACAATGGCGAGAACGACAGCGAACAGCCCGCCCCAGCGCATCAAGGATCCCGCTGTCTTCACGTTTACGTTTGAATGCATGACGGGATCCTTTCGGAGTGTCGTTGGCGGCAGTAAGGGTTGTCGTGCATTCTACGGGGACAATCTGGATAGATCCCGTAACGCGGATTTAGCGTGCATCTGACGGGTTGAGCTTGAGTCGGCGGAGAAGCTGGGCATTGAGGGCCACCACAATCGTCGATATGGACATGAGCACGGCACCGGCTGCCGGAGACAGCACAATCCCGGCGAACGCGAGCACTCCGGCGGCCAGCGGGACCGAAATGATGTTGTAGCCGGTGGCCCAGATCAGGTTCTGCCACATTTTGCGGTAGCTGGCGTGCGAGAGATCCACCATGGATAGCACTGCCCTGGGATCATTGCCCGCCAGGACCACGCCGGCCGATTCCATGGCCACATCGGTGCCAGCGCCGATGGCAATGCCAACCTCGGCCCGTGCCAATGCCGGGGCATCGTTGACGCCGTCACCCACCATGGCCACCTTCAAGCCCCTGGCCTGCAGCTCGGCGACTTTTTGGTCTTTGTCCTTAGGTAGGACTTCGGCGAAAACCTCGTCAATGTGCAACTCCGTGGCCACAGCCCGGGCGACTTGGTGGGCGTCCCCGGTGACCATTGCGACCTTGATGCCACGGTTTTGCAGGGCCTGTATCGCCTGGCGGGATTCTTCGCGGATCTCATCCTCCAACGCGACGGCTCCGATAACAGCCCCGTTGCGGATCACGTGAAGAACAGCCGCACCCCGGTCCACCCACTCACTCGTTGTGCCACTGATGCTCTCCGGTTCGGTCAGGCTGAGCTCCTTGAGCAGGGCGGGACCGCCCACCGCGACGGTGGCCCCGTTGACGCTGGCCTGGACTCCGCGTCCGGTCAGCGACTGAAACTTTGTAGCTTCCGGGACGGAGCTTCCGGAGTTCGCTGCGGCACTAACGATGGCTCGGGCCACAGGGTGTTCACTGTCGGATTCAACGGCTCCGGCAAGGGACAGTAGTTCATCGGTTGTCACGCCGTCGGCGGCAACAACATTGGTAACGACTGGTTCGCCCTTGGTCAACGTACCGGTTTTGTCGAAGAGCACGATGTCGATGGTGCGCATCCGCTCCAAGGCCATCCGGTTCTTGATGAGCACCCCGGCCCGGGCGGCCCGCTCCGTGGAGATGGCGATCACCAGCGGAATGGCAAGGCCCAGGGCGTGCGGGCAGGCAATGACCAGCACCGTTACGGTGCGGGTCACAGCATCCGGGATGCTCCCCATGAGGGACCAGAATATGAAGGTGAGGATGCCGGCTCCGGTGGCGAAGTAGAACAGGAACGCGGCAGCTCGGTCGGCCAGGGCCTGGGCGCGGGATGTGGAGGCCTGAGCCTCGGCGACCAGCCGCTGAATCCCGGCCAGGGCGGTGTCGTCACCGACCGCGGTGACCTGCATTCGCAGGGAGTTGTCGGTGGCGACGGTGCCGGCCACCACGGGATCGCCCACGGTGCGCGGGACTGTCTTGGATTCTCCGGTGATCATCGACTCGTCCACTTCGGCGGATCCGTCGGTGATGACGCCGTCGGCCGGCATGCGGGCCCCGGAGCGGACCAGGACAATATCGCCGGCCTGCAGCTCGGCGACGCTGATGGTCTCCGTGCCGCCGTCGATGACCCGTTCGGCCTCATCCGGCAGCAGGGCGGCAAGAGCGTCAAGTGCTCCGCGGGCCGAGCCCAGGGCCCGCATTTCAATCCAGTGCCCCAGCAGCATGATGGCCACCAGCAGGGCCAGCTCCCACCAAAAGTCCAGATCGAACCCGCCCAGGCCCAGGCTCGTCACCCAGGAGGCAACGAACGCGACGCTGATGGCCATGGAAATCAGCAGCATCATGCCCGGCTGCCGGGACTTGATTTCCTGCCAGCCACCCTTGAGGAACGGCTGTCCGCCGTAGAAGAAGATGAAGGTACCCAGCAGTGGCGGAATCCATGCGGCCCCGGAAAACTGTGGCGGGGCATAGCCGAGCAAATGCCCGAACATGGGGCTGAAAAACACCACAGGGATCGAGAGGACCAGGGTCAACCAGAAGCGGTTCTTGAACATGGCGGTGCTGTGCCCGGCATGCTGGCCGGCAGTGTGGACGGCGTGGTCATCGTGATCCACTCCACCGTGACCCATCGCCTCGTGATCCATGCCGGACATTGATGCGTGGTCGACGCCGGTTGGTGCCATCTGGTGGTTGTGGCCAGTGCTGTGATCGTCCATGACTCTCCCTACATTGTTTGCGGGAAATACTTAGCTCTCGGAGACCATATACCCGGCGGCCGCGACGGCGGCTCGGATATCTTCCGGGGCGGCCTGGCCGGAGACGGCCATGGCGGAGGTGCCGCCGGCCACCAGGGTGATGCTGGCAGAGTCGACACCGGCAACGGCTCGAACCGCTGTCTCCACTGTTTGGACGCAATGCCCGCAGGTCAGCCCCTCCACGGCGTAGGCCGTTCCGACAGTATCGGCTGATTTAGTGGTCTTTGTTGCGGAGGAGCAGCAGCCGCAGGAGCTCTCCGCGGTGGGAGTCAGGTTCAGATCTGTGGGGGCTTCAGGGACGCACATGATGGTCATTTCCTTCGAGAGGGGTGATTGTGTGCGTTGGGGTTGAACGGCAGTGGCGGCCGGAAGATTCAACGGCGGCGACAAGCTGGTTCACTGACAACACCTTCATTATACCCCTAGGGGGTATATCGGTCAAGGTGGGACTCGGGCCGAGAGGGTTTCTTGTCGTTCAGATGTCGCTGAGACCTACTCCTTGGTCGTCAAGGCACGGTGAGTGTTTCCCGGCCGCTGGTCCGATGGAGCGTAGGCAGGTGCAGGCCGGTCCTTTGACGGCTGGCGTTGCCAGCCACACAAAGCGTTGCATCTTGTTGTACGTGCCAAAGTCCAGGATCGCACCATCGAGTTTTGGAGCCAGCTCGTGGCTGACACTGATCACGAGCTCATCATCAACAAGCCAACCATCGTCATCTCGGTGCCCGTCCCCGACCACCCCTGGGCCGTTGAGTAGGCAGCGAAGGGGTTTCTTTGGTTCCGTCCGGGAGAAGTACAGTGCCTGTTTGCGGCAACCGCCACCTCCCACAAAACAGTGCAGGGTTCCACCGAACACCCTGATCATGGCCACCGCATCCCCAGTCATTATGAAGCTGCCATGACCAGGGATGCGGGCCTGAATCTCAAGTGCTACGGCGGCCATGGTCTCTGCCTTCTCGCGCGGCTTAGTGCCCATGCGGCTGCTGCGCGCTGACATGATCAGACTGCTCCGTGACAGTAGTCGGGCGGATGGCGAAGTGGTCAAGCTTGGGCAGGGCATGGCCAATCCGGTGTTCTGCCGCATGGATGGTCTGATCGACCGCCGACAACGCGGCGTCGGCCAGCACCACCGTGGCGGCGCCCTGGAGGCGGTGCCCCACCCAGCGCAGCTGCACGTTTTCCACGGCCACGACTCCCGGGGTACCGGTCAGGGCCGCTTCCGCACGGTCCACGAGCTCGGGCTCGATCCCGTCCATCAGTCGGCGGCCAATGCTCTTGACCGTGCCCCACAGCAGGGCGATGATGGCGGCGGAAATGAGCAGGCCCACGATCGGGTCGGCCAGCGGGAAGCCAAGCATCACGCCGCCGCCGCCCAGCACTACGGCGAGGGAGGTGAATCCGTCGATCCGGGCATGCACACCGTCGGCGACCAGTGCGGCGGAACCGATCTGCCGCCCCACCCTGATCCGGTACACGGCCACCGCCTCGTTCCCGACAAAGCCGATCACGCCGGCCGCAAGCACCCACCACAGGTTGTGCAGGGGCTGCGGGTGGAACAGCCGGTCGATGGACTGCCAGGCCGCAACGACGGCGGATAGCGCGACGACGGCGACGATGAAGAGCCCCGCGAGGTCCTCGGCTCGCCCGTACCCGAAGGTGTAACGGCGGGTTGCGGCCCGGCGGCCCAGAATGAAGGCAATCCACAAGGGGACCGCGGTCAGTGCGTCGGAGAAATTGTGGATCGTGTCCGCCAGCAAGGCCACCGAGCCGCTGATGAGGACCACTAGGAACTGCAGGACCGTGGTGCCCAGCAGGATGAAGAGGCTGATCTTCAGGGCGCGGACGCCTTGGGCGCTGGACTCCAATGCGTCGTCGATGGAGTCCGCAGAGTCGTGGGTGTGCGGGACGAACAGTTCGAAGAGCCACCCTTTGAATCCGGCGTGGTGCTCGTGGGAATGTCCGTCGTGGTCGTGGTCGTGACCGCCGTGGGGGTTGTCGTGGCCGTCTGGGTGTTCATGTGGGTGGAGGTGGTCGTGACCGTTGTGATGCTGGTCCGGCTGTCCGGTGGGGCTCATACTGTTGCCTGGTCTGCGCGGTGGTGCGCGGGCATCCCGCCCAGTGCATGCTCGGCCTGGTAAATGGCGTCGGCCACCAGTTGCCGGGCGTGCTCGTTCGCCAGCCGGTACATGACCTTCGTGCCGTCCTGGCGGGTGGAGACGATGCGGGCCAGACGCATCTTGGCCAGATGCTGCGACACCGCGGCAGGTGATTTTTCTACTACTTCGGCCAGTGCTCCCACGGCCATTTCACCCTCGCGCAGGGCCAGGATGATCCGCACCCGTGTGGCATCGGCCAGCATGGCAAAGATCTCCACCGCTAGTTCCACGTATTGGCTGTCCACATCCAATGTGCAAGACTTCTTATCTGCATTCATACGCACATATTCTCATTAAGCAACGACTAATGTCGCATCGACCGCGACGGGTCAGACCTTTGGGACCGGCCGCCGGCCGGACTCGCTGCAATTCCTGAGTGCCACCTAGCCAGGGGGACGGTTGGCCTCTCCGCCGTCGTCCTTCGGGGGGAGGTCTGTTGTTTGTTGATCGGTCCCGCGGGTCCGTAGAGCGGCGACCTTTGCCGGTAGGGCGCCACGGCGCCGGGCACGGTGCAGCGTGAGGAGGGTGAAACCGATCATCACCGCGGCGATAACGACGGCCAGAGTCACAGAGACGGCAATCACGCCGGGAATCCCCATTGCCCTGATGTTCGACCAGTCATCCCACCGGCCGGCGACTACTCCTTGACCCACTATCGCCCCTCCCTGGGTTGCGTCACATCCTCAGGGACTGGTTGCCCCTGCAAATTCGCGTCCTTCGCCCTTGTCCGGTGAGCCCGGTATTCATGCACGGTGAGCCAGACGATGAAGATGTCAAAGGCGGTCAGCAAGACCATGCCCCAGGTAAAGGCAACCACCAGCTCATAGCTTTGGTAAAGGATGAAGACACCAAGGAAGGCAATCATCCACGGGTAGGCCCAGAGTTTGTCTTTGAGTACCGCCCAGACTAGGACGATCTTCACGAGCCCGTGCAGCAAAAAGTAGATGGCCCCGAACAGGGTTGCCGAGACGGTCATGGTCCCGGCCAGGTGCACCAACGCCGTGGCAATGAGGTCGTGAGGATCTTCGGAGAGCTCATGCTGGGTTAGGAACTGGACCAGGAAACCCACCTGCGCGGGCGAGACCAGCAGGAGGAGGATTCCTCCGACCAGTTCCAATACTCCGTCCAGGCCCTTGAGGACCAGACTGACCCTGAACGTCTTGTCCAAGAGCGTGCCACCAGTAGCTGACTCAACCATCATTCCTCCGTCACGTAACAGCTGTTACAATTCCAAGTGTGACACAAAATATTGAATGGGTACTGATCCTTCCGCAAATTCCGTCCGAACCATCCCGCCACCGAGTGGCCGTGTGGCGCCAGCTGCGCAAGGCTGGCGCCGTTCCCGTCTCGACCGGCGTCTGGGCCCTCCCCGCCGGGCTGGCCTTCCAAGCCGATCTGGACCGGGCCGGGGAACTGTGCCGCAACGGCGGCGGGAGCCTGGTCATCATCGATGCATCCCCCCGCGACGTGGCCTCGGCCGCCATGATCCGGGACGCTTTCACGACCGTTCGTGTGGATGAATGGGCCGAGTTCATGGCGGACTGTGGCAAGTTCGCGGTGGAGATCGCGAAGGAAATTCAGAAGCAGAAGTTCACGTTCGCCGAGCTAGAGGAAGAAGAACAAAGCCTGGACCGGCTGCGGCGCTGGTACCGGGACCTGAAGAAGCGCGACGTTCTGGAACTGCCCGACGCGAAAGCCGCCGAGATGCGGCTTCGTGCTTGTGTAACAATTTTGGACGGCTACGCCGAACAGGTCTACCAAGCCGTCCACGGAGGAGCGGACACGCCCGACAGCAGCGCCCCGGCGGCAACACCACCAGTCCTGGACGGGCCGGACACATGAGCGTGCCAGGCCATCGCAAGACCCCAGCCGACCCTACGACGAGCCCAACGCTGACGGAACCCCCAGCACGGGTGCTGGCGCCGCTCTATGCCGCGGGATTCACCACCGCATTCGGGGCCCACAGCATCGCCGCAGGCCTGGGCGCAGAAAGCGGCGGCATCGGCCTCGGACTACTCACCTTTGGCGTACTATTAGCCCTTTACGACGTGGCAGAGGTCATCCTCAAACCCGTCTTTGGCTCCCTCAGTGACCGGATCGGCGCCAAACCCGTCATCATTGCCGGACTTCTCGGGTTCGCCCTGGCCTCCCTCCTTGGCACACTGGGAACCGGCCCACTCATCTTGGGTCTGGCCCGTCTTGGCCAAGGCGCGGCAGCCTCAGCGTTTTCCCCCGCATCCTCGGCGGCCGTCGCAAGGCTGGCGGGCCCGGCTTCGCCCGGAAGCTACTTCGGCAAATACGGCTCCTGGAAAGGCCTCGGCTACGTCCTCGGCCCGCTACTGGGGGCAGGCCTGATCTGGATCGGTGGGTTCCCCGCTCTCTTCCTGGCCATGGCCATCATTTCGGCCGCGGCTGCCCTATGGGTCGGAATCTCCATGCCCGCCCTTCCGATCCTCCCGCGCGCCCGCTACACCATCAGTGACCTCGTGCGTCAAAGCACCCAGCGGTCGTTCCTCATTCCCACCATGGCCCTGGCCGGCGCCACCGGCGCTCTCGGTGTCGCCGTCGGATTCCTTCCCCTATTGGGCACCGAATTTCACCTTCCCCTCATCGCGAGCATGGCCGTTGTCGCTGTCCTTGCGCTCTCCTCCACGCTCACCCAACCCCTGGTAGGCCGCTGGCGGGATCAGGGGCGTCTCACTGCCCGGGCCGGCATGAGCTGGGGCCTGGCCCTCATAGCAGCAGGGATCATCCTCCTCGCCGTGTTTCCACACCCGATGACGCTCTACCTGGCCGCGCTCGTCATCGGGGCCGGCATCGGCATCACCACGCCCCTGGGATTCGCGCACCTCGCGGCAACCACTCCACCAGAACGCATGGGACGAACCATGGGAACGGCAGAAATCGGCCGCGAGCTCGGCGACGCGGCCGGCCCCCTCGTTGTCGGGGCCATCGCCACCACCGCCAGCCTCGCCGCCGGCCTCGGCGCCCTCGCACTCCTCATAGCCATCGCATCAGTACTTTCAGCCCTGCTACTGCCCCGCACCAGCGAATCGCTTTCAACCCATCAAAAAATTGAGACTTCCGCACCATCAAAACCAAACGCCTAAGGACGCGTCCCCAAGTGATTGACGTGCGCAAACAGCGGATGCTGGACCTCAACTATAGGTAAGCTGGCGAAAAGGCTCAGGGTTTGGCCAGCACTCCCGAGATTGAACTTGCTCGGTAGCAGAACGAATCGGTCAGAGAATCGATACGGGCCAAGCCATCCCGTGCCCTCCGAACGACGGCTCAGTCCATCCGGTTGTGCTCAGTCTCTTCAGGCCAGAAGCAGAATGAGGCGACGATATTGTGCGCGGGGTCTCTTGCGGCGTTACACACTGACTTTACTTTGCGTGGAATAGGGCCTGCACAAGCATGGGGCTGGGGCAATGAGGATTGGTAGGAGTGGGGGGGGTAACTGCAAGCGCGGCGCGCATGGCGCGCGGTTGGATCGGCGCTGTCGTTTCCACCACTGTTGCCGCCGCCTCGCATGTTCTAGCGACTAGTGTCCTGCTCCGAGTTTTCCGCCCATGCGTTCGCGCATTTTGAGGCTGGCCGCGTTGAGTCCCTCGATTTCGACGGTCTTTCCGTATTTCGCGTATTTTGCGGTGATGGCATCCAGTGCTGCGATGGTGGAGGCATCCCACAGGTGCGATTTGTACAGGTCAATGATGACGAGGTTGGGGTCCTCAACGTAGTTGAACTGGGTGTAGAGGTCGTTGGAGGAGGCGAAGAACAGCTCGCCGTTGACCTCGTATTTGGCGATAGTCTCCCCGAAATGTTCCTCGATGCGCCGTTCAACAGTGACCAGGTGGGCGAC
This sequence comes from Arthrobacter livingstonensis, assembly GCF_003219815.1. Lineage (GTDB taxonomy): Bacteria > Actinomycetota > Actinomycetes > Actinomycetales > Micrococcaceae > Specibacter > Specibacter livingstonensis. The sequence continues at coordinate 319,027 of NZ_QJVD01000001.1, read as the reverse complement.
ACGGTTGGCGAACAGAACCATGGCGGTGAGCACCCCGACGCCGACGCCGATGGCGAGGTTGTGGGTGGCTACGGTGAAGACCACGGTGGTGAGCATGACCGTGGTTTCACTCTTGGGCATCATGCGCAAGGTGGAAGGTCTGATGCTGTGCCAGTCGAAAGTGGCCACGGACACGAAGATCATCACGGCCACCAGGGCCGCCATCGGAATCAGCGCAACGATGTCGCCCAACGCGACGACCAGGATGAGCAGAAACACTCCGGCTAGGAAGGTGGAGATGCGCGTCCGGGCACCGGAGGCCTTGACGTTGATCATGGTTTGGCCGATCATCGCGCAGCCACCCATGCCGCCGAAGAAGCCGGTGATAATGTTCGCGACACCCTGGCCCCAGGACTCGCGGGTCTTGTTGGAGCGGGTGTCGGTGACGTCATCGACGAGCTTGGCAGTCATCAAGGATTCGAGCAGGCCCACGAAGGCCATGGCCAGCGCATAGGGGAACAAGACCTGCAGGGTTTCGAAGTTCAACGGAACATTCGGCAGGAAAAGGGAAGGGAGACTCTCGGGCATCTCGCCCTTATCGCCCACGGTGGGGACCGCCAGGGACGCCAACACAGCGATGAGAGTCAGGACCACGATGGCAACCAGGGGCGCGGGAACCACGGTGGTGATCTTTGGTAGGCCGAAGACGATCACCAGGCCCAGGATGGTGAGCGGGTAGACCAGCCACGGGACGCCGAGTAGTTCGGGGACCTGGGACATGAAAATCAGGATCGCCAGCGCGTTGACGAAGCCGACCATGACCTGTCGGGGAATGAACCGCATCAGCTTCGCTACACCCAGCAGAGCCAAGAGGATCTGGAAAACTCCGGCGAGGATGACGGCGGCAACGAAGTAATCCACGCCGTGGCTTTTCACCAACGGGGCGATGACCAAGGCAATGGCGCCGGTCGCCGCGGAAATCATCGCTGGCCGCCCTCCCAGGAAAGCGATCGAGACGGCCATGGTGAAGGAGGCGAAAAGGCCAATGCGCGGATCGACCCCGGCGATGATGGAGAAGGCAATGGCTTCGGGGATCAAGGCCAGGGCCACGACGAGTCCTGCCAAGACTTCGGTTTTGAGCAGGCGCGGGGATTTGAGGGTGAGAAGAACGGATTGCCGTTCTTCCGGGGTCAGAACCGGGTGTCCTACCGTGTTTTTCGTGGCCATTAATGGCTCCGTTCACAGGGAAATGAGCGCCCTGCGGCGCTCGGATACATGAAATGATGTGGGGTCGGTGCGTCCTTGTTTGTACTGGTTGGCTGCGGCGAGGAATGGCCGAAGCGAAGCACCGAACAAAACCAACCTTACCTTAACGTGAGGGTAGAGTTGGAAGCCAAGGAAACAGGAGAAGCCATGACGGAAACCCCAACCCCAGCCGCCGAAGCGCGGAGAATGCAGATCGGGGACTTGGCCGAGGCCACCGGCCTGTCCCAACGCACCATCCGCCACTATGACGAGGTGGGCTTGCTTCCGGCCACAACACGCAGCGACGGGGGATTCCGGATCTACACCGACTCCGACCTTCAGCGCATGCTGGTGATTCGATCCATGAAGCCACTGGGATTCACGCTGGAAGAAATGGGCGAACTGCTGGACACCGTCGACACCCTGGCCGCCGACGCGACCGATACGAAGGCCCGGGCCAAGCTCGCTGAATTCATTGACCAAGCCAATGCCAAGCGCGCGAAGTTAGCCCTGAATCTCAGCCGGACCGATTCCTTCATTCAGGACCTGCAAGGTAAATAGTTCCCCTGCAAGCTTCCGAATCAGCGCGGGAACAATCGTTGGCGGAAAGTCGGAGCAGCCTCACGGTCTCACAGGGAATCTCCGGAATGAACTTCTGGCACTGTCCCGCAAGCCGGCCTCTCACCGGAGCAGGACCAGACGACTTCGGGAATTTTCGAAACGGCATAGTTCTGCAGTGTCAGATCGCCCTAGACCCTGCCCGAGAAAAAACACGATGATGGGGAGCCAAACGGTACACTCCGCGAGCTCGATCCCCATAGAGCATGAATTGCCGTACGGATCATCCTCAGACCCCAGAGACTCCTATTTACCGAGTCCAACTTTCGGGGTGCCGTTCAGTTCTGGGGCTCCGGTCGGGTTGGCGGTTGCTGGGAAGGCGGTGGAGCGTGGGCGTGTGCGGAGTATCAGGAACGCTATGACCGCGGCCAGGCAGACCAATCCTGCGACCCAGGTGTTGACCCGAAGTCCCAGGATCAAGTTCGCGTAGTCCGAGCGCATGAGTTCAAGGACGAACCGGCCGGCCGTATAGCCGGCGGCGTAGAAGGCGAAGACGCTGCCCGCCCCGAGCTTATAGCGGCGGTCCAAGGCGAGTAGGGCGAGTCCGACGACCACGCACCAGAGTGATTCGTAGAGGAACGTCGGCTGGTAGTAGCCGAGGATGACCGCGTGGCCGGAGGCGTCCGTGAGGGCGGTTCCGGCGCCTTGGTCCATCTGGTGGATCTGGAGTTTCCAGGGCAGGGCCGTCGGATCGCCGTAGAGTTCGTTGTTGAACCAGTTTCCCCACCGGCCGAGGGCTTGGGCGAAGATCACTCCAGGGGCGACGGCGTCCAGGAAGGCGATCAGGGACACCCCGGCCCGGCGGCAGCCAATCCAGGCGCCCACACATCCCAGGGCAATGGCTCCCCAGATGCCCAGGCCACCATCCCAGATGGCGAACGCGTTCCACGGGTTGCGTCCGGGCAGGAAATACAGTTCAGGATCGGTAATGACGTGGTAGAGCCTACCGCCGAGGATTCCCCCGGGGATGGCCCAGAGGCAGATGTCCGCGACCTGCCCAGGGCGCCCTCCCCGGGCGATCCAGCGCCTGGATCCGAGCCAAATGGCTACCCCGATGCCGGCGATGATACACAGGGCGTAAAAATGTATGGTCAATGGGCCCAGATGAAAGGCGCTGACCGTCGGGGACGGCAGGAACGACTGGGGCGAGGTCATGAGAATCCGTTCATTGAGTGAGGGACGTGTCGGGTCGTCATCGTGAACTGTTTCATGGTTTGCTGCGGAAACACTGGGTTCCGGTGGCATCGGGAACCAGGCGCAGACGCCGCCGGGTGCTGTACCCGTGGGTCATTCATGCCTCCTGTGTGAGCGGTGCGCGCACTGCGCCAGCATTAGCCCCGATATGGTCTGGTCTGTCCAGCGACGTGGGCATAGGCACCGAAATGGGTGAGTTGTGGCACGCCCCTAAGCCCGCTCGTGCGCCTCATGACCAGAACAGTGACCGCCCTGATGGCAAGCCGTCAGTCAACCTTGGCCCTTGGTGCGCCACATTGGTGGAGGGGTTTACTCAAGCCCGGGGTGTCGGTGCGGCGCTCAGTGCCGCCAGTGCTCCGCGCAGCCGGGTATCGGCATCGTCGGCGATCTCACGAACTGCGGGGTTGTCGCTGAGCTGGACCATGGTCTGCGGATCGATGGCCTCGATGATCGTTTCAGTGGCGTCCTTGCTGCGTCGAACAACCACGTTGCATGGCAGTAGCGCGCCCAAGGCTGGTTCCGCGGCCAGGGCGCGGCTGGCCAGGGCCGGATTGCAGGCACCCAGAATCAGGTAGTCGCCGATCGCATCAGCGGCCTCGGGGCCGAGCTTGGTCGCAAAGGTGGCGCGGACATTGATTTCAGAAAGTATGCCGAAGCCCTGTCCGGCCAGGACCTCGCGAGTCAGCTCTACTGCTTCTGTCCAAGACAGCGGGATGGTGACAGTGTGCGTGTAGCTCATGGGTGCTCCTGTAATAGTGGTGGATTTCGGACTCTTAGGCGAGGGACAGGAAGAGCTTTTCCAGGTCTTTTTTGTCCATGCCGGGGTCCTCGCTCCTGATGCACTGTTCCAGGCCGGTGGCGATGATGACAAAGCCTGCCCTGTCCAGGGCCTTGGAGACTGCGGCGAGCTGAGTGACGACATCCTTGCAGTCCCGGCCCTCTTCGAGCATCCGGGTCACGGCGGCGAGCTGGCCTTGGGCACGTTTGAGCCGGTTGATGACCGGGGTGAGTTCTTTCACGTCAAGTTCCATGACAGGCTCCAAAGTAGTGTAGGTAGTTCCTCATATTATACCCCGGTGGGTAATTTGCTTGACGTAGGTATTCCACTGCCGCCCGCACCTCAATGCGTTTGCATCATACCCCAGGGGGTATTATTGTTTGAGTGAGAAGAACCGGAGTCTTCCCTCTAGGAGGCTCCACCCCCGCCCCACGCAAGGAGAGCCCTCATGCTTATTGAGCGCATTTACGACGAAGACTTGGCCCAGGCCAGCTATTTCATTGGCTGCCAGGCCAAGGGCGAGGCCATTGTTGTCGACCCCCGGCGCGACATTGCCGTCTACCAGTCGCTGGCCGCCGCGAACGGAATGAAGATCGTGGCCGTCACAGAAACTCATATCCACGCGGACTTCCTCTCCGGAACCCGTGAACTGGCGGCCGCGACCGGAGCAGTTGCCTATGTCTCCGGGGAGGGCGGCACGGACTGGCAGTACGGCTTCGAAGCCGAACGCCTGCTCGACAACAATGAGATCACCCTCGGAAACATCACAATCAAGGCCCTGCACACCCCCGGCCACACTCCCGAGCACCTCTCCTTTTTGATCACCGACGGCGCATTCGCCGACACTCCGGGCTACCTACTCTCCGGCGACTTCGTGTTCTCCGGCGACCTGGGGCGTCCCGATCTGCTCGATGAAGCCGCCGGCGGCGTAGACACCCGCTTCGCCGGCGCCAAGCAACTCTTCGCCAGCCTGCAGGAAAAATTCCTGACCCTGCCGGACCACGTTCAAGTCCACCCCGGCCACGGCGCCGGCAGCGCCTGCGGCAAGGCCCTAGGTGCCGTCCCCTCATCCACCGTCGGCTACGAACGGCTCTACTCCTGGTGGGGCCCCTACCTCGCCGCCAAGGACGAGGCCGGCTTCATTAACGAGCTCCTCGACGGCCAGCCCGACGCCCACGCCTACTTCGGACGCATGAAGCGCGAAAACCGTCAAGGGCCAGCTGTCATGGGAGCACGGGCACCCCTCCAGGAGCTCGCCGCCGCCGACGTCCTCCGCGATCTCGCCGCTGACACGGTGACTTTCGTTGACACCCGCTCCAATGCCGAAGTCCACGAGGGAACCGTCGCTAGATCCCTGAACATCCCGGCGGGCAAATCCACGGCCAGCTTCGGCGCCTGGGTCGTGAACCCGGAGACGGACAAGAACCCGTTGGTGCTGCTGGCTCCGGACCAGGCCCAGGCACAGGAGATGTGGGACCACCTGGTCCGCGTCGGCATCGATACGGTCGCCGGCTACGTCACCAGCATCCAGGGCCTGCCCACAAGCACACCGAAACTCATCCAACCCGAAGAGCTCGAAGGCTTCGACTCCGCAATGGTCCTGGATGTCCGCAACCGCACCGAGCACACCGCCGGCCACATCCCCGGCTCCCACCAGCTCAGCGGCGGCCGCGTCATGTGGAACCTTGACCAGCTCCCCTCTGAGGGCCCTATCGTGAGCTACTGCCAGAGCGGTGTCCGCAATTCCGTTGCTGCCAGCGCCCTGCGCCGCGCCGGTTACGACGTCGTCGAACTCGATGGCAGCTACGCCGGATGGGCGACTTGGATTCAGACGCGGGAACCTGTTTCCAGCAACTAATCCGTGTCACATCTGAACTGATCAACCAACACCATTGGCGGCGCCCGGACTACCGGGCGCCGCCAATGGTGCATCCCCCGACCGGCCTGCAGCTGTCACAAGCGGGCGGGCGGGTACCGCCTCGGATCACTGCCAAAAAGTGCGCCAGATATTCCGTCGCCGACGTCGCAGGTACTACGATCACCCTGCCACTGGGCTGAGTTCTCGTGGGCAATCAATGCACAGCAACGGCTGCAGTCTTGCCGCCCGAGGTTAATGTACTATCGCAGGAAAATACCCCATGGGGTATACTAATGAAACAATCCAATCCTACAAAGGGAGCAAGCAGATGTGCCGTGCAGTGACATGCAAGAAATGCGGTAAGACAACCTGGGCTGGCTGCGGCGAGCACGTCGAACAGGTCATGCGCGGGGTCCCTTCCTCTGAACGATGCCGCGGGCACGAGCAGGAAGAATCTGAGAACCAAGGCTTTTTCGCAAAGCTGTTCGGCCGGTAACTGGGACAGTCCCGCCACCTAGGCGGCAGTTGAGTTCATAAGGGAGCCCCGGGGGATCAATATCCTCCGGGGCTCCCTTATGAACTCAATAGGCCCTTAGGAAAGGAGCGCCTGCCCGGCCACGTAAGCGGCAATGACTAGGACCAGGACTCCAAAGCCACGTTTGAGAATCTTGCCGGGGATCCTGGCGCCGATCTTTCCCGCTATGAGTGAAGCGACCATGGCAGCCCCGGCAAAGGTCGCCGTGACGGCCCAATCAATCCGCAAATCTCCGAGATGAGCGGCAAAACCCGCGGCTGAGTTGATAACTATGATGACCAGCGATGTACCAACAGCCAACATCATCGGGAGCCCGAGAATAAGGGTGAGTGCGGGCACGATCAGGAATCCTCCACCGACCCCCAGCAGCCCCGTTAGGAAACCCACGACGGCGCCGGTGGTGATTGCCTTGGGAAGACAGCTGCGCCAGTGAACCCCACCGCCGGGCAATGCGCAAGAGCCTCCGGAAGAGGTGGAAGGCATCAGCATCCTGAAGCCTGCGAAAACCATGATGGCAGCGAAGGCCAGCAACAAGATCTTCGGATCAAGCAGGCGGTTGACCATCGCGCCAAGGAAGGCAGTCATGGTCCCGGCTGCACCGATGATCAGTGCCAGGCGCCAGTTCACCCCGGACCGCAGCCGGGGCAACACCGCTACGGCCGAGGACGCCCCGACGACGACGAGCGAGGTAGGGATCGCCGCGGCAAGCGGCAAGCCCACGCCATAGACCAGGGCCGGGACGGCGAGGATGGATCCACCACCACCGACCAGACCCAACAAGGCGCCGACGACCAGCCCGAACCCCGCTGCAGAGATCATCATTCCCGGGCACCCAAGCTCTGCAACGCCTGATGCGCGGTGGGATCATTGGACGACTTGTTCCAAGGCATGCGGGACAAGACATTCCCCATGGCGCAGCTATTCGTTGTGGCTGAGTACGTCAGGCCCGCCCCGATCCCGCCAGCCACCAGACGCAGCTTCGGTGAGACGAACCTCCCTGCGACGATGCTAGCAAGCACCAAGGACCCCGCCGTCATCCTCACCTGGCGTTCCATCGCCCAGGCACTGCGGCCACGGACAACATCGCCGCCAGCAGCAGCATAGCCGGGAACCCCGCCGGAAAGGACACTGGCACCGACCAATCCGACGGAGTCCAGGCGCTTGCGTGCCTGCTCGGCCCGGTTCCCGGACTGGCAGACCAGCACCACGCGAGTACCCATCTTTGCTGCAAATTCTTCCGTGTGTTCACCGAGCATGGCCAACGGCACATGATAGGAGCCCCTGATATGCAGGGAATCGAACTCCGCACCGCTGCGCACATCAATAATCATCAGATCATCATGCTGCTCTTCCCACCCCTTCAATGTGGAAGCGTCAATAGCCGGTGGGGCGTTTTCGACCGTGCTGGTCTTGGCTGAAATAGTCATAGTCACTTTCAATAAGTTGAGGAGGGCTCTTAGCGGCCATCTCCGCAGGGTTCAGGGGGTCACCTGCCATCCGTCCGACCCGTCAAAGAGAATGCCGACGCGTGGGAGGCCATTCGAGGCTGGGGGCTGGGTAGTCATTGCGGCTGCAACAGCAGCAGATCAAACAACCACATTCCGTTACGTCACTATACCCCATGGGGTATTTTTATGCGCCAACGGTACCCAGAATGAAACGCTAGATAACGGTCAAATGGAGAGCACCAAACGGCGTTCACAAGACACCTCAAGACAGGCTATGGCCCGCGGAGAGCAAGGTCTGGGTTGTATTGCCGTTATGGACGTGGCCGCGCTACGCCAACGTCCCCTACTTATGAATGCGATGGCAAACACCAATTCTGAGCCTGAAAAGGCGCAAGCGCTCTCGACGGGGCTGGCATTTTTTAGTGCGGATTTGCGACACAGCAGGAACATCACATCGCCACAGTGGGGACACGCGGAACATCTCCGTGCAAACTTTGGCAGTCACGCTATTGAAGCCTTGCCCATGTCCACCAACATTTCTCCGATAGCAGCGCGAAATCCAGAGACTGTTTTCCAACAACTAACGACGCGTCGTCAAGGGATAGACCTGCATCAAAGCGTTTTCTGGGCGAGTAGCTACAGATAAGCCGGCAGGATTGCTCTTTTGCTCTTGACGGATCCCCTGAAAGTCGCCTTTTCCGCTGCTGTTTCTGCCCTGGCGTTGAAGGTGGCGAACTTGGTTCTGAGCTCCTTGGAATAGCTCGGCGTCAGCGACCAACGCGCTGGCTCCAAGCGGCGCACGGGGGTGTCTGAGCCTTTAGCTGATTCAAGGACCACAGGCACTTTGGTGGTTGGCTTGATGTTCCAGGCTGGTTCTGGGAGGTTGGTGGCTGTCTCTTGGACATCGAACATGGCCACCAGGTCAGCTGTCGCTCTTGCGACCACGAATCGTCCGCACATGTTGCCCATTCTGCACTGGCTTGGCGCCTACGGGAAGACCCCGGACCCTGCGGGCAAACAGCGACCCAGTGCATTTCGCCACCGAACCGCCACAACCGCATGATAAAGCTGATTGTATGAGTCCTGTCTTATTCACCGGCGTGGCGCTACTCGCCGGAATAAACCAATGGCTTGGAATCGGCCTCGCGATCATCGCCGCATTTTCAGCGTCGCCGCAAGGTACCAGCATGATGGCGCGGTCGCTGTCCCGCGGGCTCGGTCGAAGTGTAAAACGCCTCCGCGAAATCCTTGCCCGCTTTCTGCCATTCCTGCGCCGCAGCGTGACAGTTCACGCCGCCGTAGCCAGGGCGACTCTCAATGCCAGCGGGACCTTGGGCAGCCATGCCGAAAGCTGGGTACCGACAGCAACGGTTGAGGAGAAGATCGAGGCGCTCAGGCAGCTGCTGTCCGAGACGCGCGATCAATTGCGCAAGCTTGACGAAAGGCTCGACGCAGAGGCTACCCGGCTTCGTTCGGACATCGCCACCTCGGAGCAGCGAATACTTGAAAAGCTCGACGACCTCCGCGCCCAGATTGCTAGGCAAAACAAGGATGCAGCTGCCATTGACGCCCGAAGCCTTCCAGTCATCGCCGTGGGAATCCTCCTCACGGGCGCGCCGGAAGATCTGGCACGGTGTCAGTTTCCCATCAACTGGCTGCTGACTCTGGGGGCAACAGCCTTCAGTGTTTGGCTGCTTTGCAGCATCTGGCTGTCGTATCGCCGCGCGCCTAGCCGGCCCCAGGCATCATAGGACGCCCACTGAGCAACCAACGACCACCGCTCAGCAGTCGCTGGTCGCTTTGAAGTTCGGCGGAGCAGCCAGCACTGCCGGACCAGCTTCATCGAGAGGGCTCTTCCGCATCAAGCTCGCTGGGGCAACGTCATCCAGTTCAGGATTCATGCCCTGGAACCAAGCCTGCACGACTGTGCCAGTGTCTTGCTCCGCCAGCAGCACCGCCACATGGTGGGAATCGCTCAGCCGACTCATGGGCTCAGCCGACGGCTCCCGCACACCGTCGGTCCACTGCCTCGCGGCACGGGTTTCCTTTGCGGACCCCAGGTAGGCCACCAGCTTGGCGCCGATGATGTTCCTCACGGCCTGGATGAGCACAGCTGCAGGCCGCCGGATGGAATCCCCGTATACCTGGAGGCCTCAACGAGAAGCTGAAACGGCCGCCCTGAAGCTATGCACTGACGCGTGACACGCTAAATCAACGGGTTGAATACGCTTCAAATAACGGATTGAGTCACACCCAAGGTCACCAAGAATCTATCTTTTATCAAGTGAGTCATAAATCGAAATATATAGCTATGAGTTCTGGGACTCCGACTGTCCCGTCTCATCTCAGATCAGGCAATCGCACTTCAGTTGGGCACTAGTGCCTTTTGTCTCGCTACAGGCCAGCCATCGAATATGAGAGTCCATCATTCTTCCTCATAGAATCGGTGCATGACATCACTCGCTACAAAAGCTCTAGCCACGGCTGTCTTCATTCTTGTAGCGACTGCATCGTTCTCTGCCTGTAGCTCGCCGCGGTACACATAGACCAGCGTTCCGACCATCGAGAAGGCCACCGTCGACGAGTACAAGCAGTATCAGGACTCGTGCGATCAGCTGATGAAAAAGTACGCCGTCAATAAATATCAGGCGTCCTCCTTTCAGATCACGTACCTCGGTACCCCCAATGTGTCCCATTTCCACGGTAAGCGTGACGGATTCTCGGGATCGATTTCCGTTGACTTGATGAACGCGGCTGGCGACCTGATCTACTCCCAGCTCTCTCTCTACTGCGGTACCAATGAAAATTTCGAGAGTACAAGCTTCGCGAATCGAAAATAACGGCCTTTCGTGATTTAGCTTAGACGAGCCGGGGCTCCGACCATCCCGGGAACACTTCGTTCATGGCGTCGAGCCGCCATTGCGGCATGAGGCCGCGATTCCGTTGCGAAACCTGCGTCTGCAACCAGACGCCCAGAACATCTTCTTCGTGAGATTTGCAGTGGCGTCGGTTGGGCAGGCGACTGTGCTCTTTGTGGAATTCAACCAGCTCGTCCAGTCTCTGCCTCCAGTGCGTGTCGTTGGTGAACTCCAGGTCCGTGGTGATCCAGTCACCCAGCACACCCATGGCCGCCGCCTGGTTCCAGGTCAACCTATGTTCCATGAAGGCATGGCGTTGCTGAGACAACCAGGCATTGACTGACTGCTCGCCTCTTTCTGGACCGTTGCGGGACGGAAACCTGTCATGGACAACCAGAAAAGCCTTGAGCTCTGCAAGGCGCTTGAGCCACTCCACGGTTGGAGGCTCGATCCTGGAAAGCACATCATCTTCGGGTTCATGCTCAGAATCTTCGGAAGTGCCGTTGACTGGATCCAGGGGCTGGTTGGCTGTGTTCATACGTCATGTCCTCCTCGCTGGTGAACTTGCCGTTAGGCTAACCGGCCACTGTGCCGTTGTCACTAACCAGTAATCCAGCCGCTGTCCGTCCCAACGAGAGAGCAAGAAGAGAGTGGCTCCATCCGGGCCATCCGGGTGGATTCTCTTTTTTGGCTGACGCCTAACAGCCACCATTGACCTGAGCACCGTGGATCAGACCCCTCACAGCTACTCCACCGGTGAGACGACCCTGAAGTGGGCCTCGGAGACCCTGTGCACTGGACCTGTACGGCACAGCCATGTACGGCACCCCTGACGACGTCCAGACGGCCATAGCGGACATCACCCGCGGCCAGCTGGACCATCAGGCACTGTTCGAGGCGTTCCGGGCCCAGATGACTGGCGGAACTGGCAGCACAGAATCGAGCACGTCATGAGCCGACTTTTGGCAGGAACACGTGTGACGCTGGTAGATCCCAAATACAAGATGCGGACAACCGGAACCCTGGTCGCAGATGCTCTCTCAGGTGTTTACGGCACCTTCACGTTGGCCACAGATGATGACCAGCGCTTTCGAAGCGAGGGTGTGCTGGAGCTCGCACAGCCGATTGACTATATCAAGGGCGCGTGCACCACCTAACCGCTCTGATGCGCTCGATTGCTCCGGGCACTTTCTCGGGGTTTTTCAGTACGGAGTCAATCGACCCAACATCTCGCTTGATTAATCTATCAGCGCTTTCACCTGCGTTTTTAGGTGCATTTTCACTATAGATTCAACCTGCGATCTGACCTACAATTGGACTATGACAACCGTAATGAAGCCCGATCAACGACCAGGTCTAGGTGCATCCGATGAATCTGTCGGGCTCGCGTTCACTGAGCTGGTGTCGCAACTGCGCGAGATGCTCGGAGTGCGCCTGGTCGCCTACATCGGTGGCGTGAAGTCTGCTCGATCTGTGTCGAATTGGGCCGAGGGAACAGGGGCACCCGGCGAGGTCGACCAAGAGCGTCTGCGCCACGCCTTCCACGCTGCCGCGTTGCTGAGAGAGCGCTACGACGCGACGACGGTGCAGTCCTGGTTCAAGGGGATAAACCCCGCGCTCAATGACGACGCGCCGGCACACGTCCTGCGCGAGGTTGAACCGATGAAGGGCGCTCGGGATGTCATTGTCGCAGCCAAGGCATTCGCTTACGTCGGATGAGCAGCCCCGAGCCAGAAACAAGTCCTGCGCTGGAGATAGAGAACTCGGCGGAACCAACCCAGGTCTGGCGCATCGGCTACGCGCCTGACCTCTGGGCGTGGCCACCGTGGGCCTACGCCGACGACCAGGGGCTGTTCGGTGGCCGTTGGGACGACCAGCTGGGCGAGTTCCGCACAATCTATACAGCTGAGAGCCTTTTGGGCTGCTTCCTCGAACTGCTCGCCCACTTCCGGCCCTGCCTGCCGCTACTTGCTGAGCTTGACGAGATCGTCGACGACGACGGCAGCATTGCCAGCTACCCAGAGGCACCCGAAGGCGCCGTGGGTTACAGGTGGCTGGACGGTCGAGAGTACAGCTCCACTTACCAGAGTGGCCGGTACTGCTTCATTACCCATTCACGCAGCATTGCTGCGCTGATCGCCCGCTACCCATTCGCGCAGCATGGTCTTGCCGCAGGCGACGTCGACGCGGCGCTTCTGAAGGACGCCCGCGACCGCGTGCTCACCAGGTCCATTGCCAGGTGGCTGTACGACCTCCACGATCAAGGCAGCCCTGTTGTCGATGGTGTGAGGTTCAATTCCCGCCACGGGGACGAGATCCGCGTCTGGGCTGTTTTTGAGCGTGCTGGCGACCCATCCCGAAGCCCCCTCATCCAGCCTTCGAGCGAGCCGGCCAGGGTCCATCCAGTCCTGCCCGAGCTGCAGGAGGCATTCACTCGATTCGGCCTGCATTGGCACGAAGGCTGAACACTTCGGCACAGGCCCCGTGGAAGACCCGCATGTATAAACCGAGCCTTACCGGCAGACTGAAACCCACTACCTAATACTGACCCAGTGCATTGGAGACACCGATGAGCACCAACGACGACAGAGTCAGCGACGCCGAGATCAATCGTCGGATCGCCTTTGCCGATGCTGCCCTTGGGGCAGCAGGCCACACAGTCACTGACCTGCAAGCGCGAGAACTGGCCCGCCAGGTCGCAGCTGGCAAACTGACAGGCGACGAGGCTGTTGCCGGGGTCCTGGCTGGCACTGATTCCTATGACTCGCTCGGTGAGCAGGAGCAGGCGATCGTTCGTGAGCAATGGGCTGACAGCATGACCGCTCTGCGCGATGGACTGAACTACGAAGAGGAAATTACTGCAGCTGGAGATTCCTACTCGGAAATCGACGACGACGGCAACCTCGTCGTGCACCAAGCCCGCGGCTGATCAGCAACTACTGCTTCTGCTTCCAGAGTCCATCTAAAGGTACTGAACCCGCGCCATACCAAAGGCTAGACGCATAGCCTTTGGTATGGCCGGCGCCGGAGATCCTCGCTGCGCTTGACGTCTTCGCGGCACGGGCCAGACGCCGCAGCTGAGAGATTCAACAGGTGGCCTCGCCCGATTCAGCCTACATTGGCGTGAAGGCTACACGCTTCTGGCCTGAGCACGACATAGGGTGGCTGACAATACCAACAGTTCCTTGCAATTTGCGTCACTGAAACTGATGCCCTTGGACCACATCGGCCTAGGCTGAGAATTTAAACACGCATCAACCGAGACAGTACGAAGGTGGTCTAGACAATGACCCGCGACATGCGCAAGAGCATCAGCTGGGACCTCTCCCGGGTCGATTTGGAGCGCATCCGGCATATCGGCACCGAGAAGGCGCGACATAGATTCCGTGCTGCACTCCCTGATCTGATCTGGAACGCCGCAGCGCTGGAAGGCAACACCTTCACGCTCGCCGAGGTGCGCGAACTCCTCAATGGAGCCACAGTCCACGGCAGGACAACCGAAGAAGAGCAGCAGATCCTGGCACTCAGCGAGGGATACAGCCTGGTCGACGAACTTGTCGGTAAGGATGAGTTTCAGCTCAACAAAGCCAACTCTGATCACGTCCATGCCCAGGTGGCCCGGCACGAAGCCATCGAGTCAGGTCACTTCCGCGGCGAAGGCTCTGTCCAGGGCGGTGGCACTGTGCGGCTCACGAACGGCGGCTACGTCGACGGGATCCCCCAGGCGGAGCTGCCGGGGCGCTGGAAGCTGCTTATGGAACGGCTGGCAGAGATTCAGGACCCAAGAGTGCGGGCCCTGGTATACAACGCCGCAGCGACGCGGACCCAGTACTACTTTGATGGCAACAAACGCACTGCCAGGCTGATGATGGCCGGAGAATTGATGGCCCACGGCTTCGACGCTGTGAACATTCCGAACTCGCGCCGGCTGGAGTTCAACGTCGCCCTCGACGAGCTCTTCCAAAGCAACGATGCGACGCAGCTGATGGCATTCACAACCTCCTGTGCAGTTCCGGGAGCCGAAAATCCCAGTTCTGAACAGAAACCTGCACACGTTCGTTTCTCCGAGCTGCGGAACATGAAGCTTGACCTGCATGGTCTGGCAGAGCACGCGTTGAACGACGAAGCCGCGGAGCCAGCCGAGCCCCGGAGCAACGACTTCGGAATCTGAAACACCTCCCGCTCCAAGAAGCAGCCCCAGCAAAATAGAAAGGCCACCCCGCAACTACATGGTGTTGCCTTTCCTGCGTCTATCAACTGGGCTACGCAACCACCTTTGAACCCTTCGAGCGGTTACAGCGCCAACCTACAAGCCGCGCAAGCAGCCTAAGGAGTCCCCTTCCGAAAGGGAGGGGAGGATGTCAAAGATGGGTCGCCGCAGAAAACGGGAAAAATCGCACGCTAAAGGCGAGTTGAGCCAAGTAGCCACTGGACTACAGCTTGCCGATGGAAGCCACCAGAGCCTGTCCGTAGCGGGAACCCTCTGCGGGACGGTGTTTACATGCGTTAGCTATTTACGGTGCGCTCTTGAACCCACCTGACCACCTGGTCGACAAGAGGTTGCCTGTCGCTCAGCGGCCCGGTCTTGAGGGCTTTTATCGCGTCGTCAAGCTCGGAACTGGGGCCGCAGTCGGTGAGGATAAGGACGCGGGCAAGGTCGCTGTTGAAAGTCGTTAGTTGTTTAATGCGGTTAGACGGATCTAGCCAACTATTGATCTGGGGGAGGCCGACTTGGTTAAGCCTGTCGGTCACGCGACGTGCTGTTTCTATCGCTGACTCGTGGTCAGTAATACTCCAGCGTTGATTTTCAAGTGCCCGGGGTTCGTCGTCTGTATAGAGTCGGTCCTTCAGGAACTCGTACCCTCTTTTGGGCTTGCCGCCAGTGGTATTGCTTTGGAAGTCGAACCAGGCCTGCGGGGTATAGCCAAGGTTGATGTAGAAGAGTACTTGTTCATGGGTGGTTTCGGATGAACTTTGAAAATTGACGGACCCGTAGTCACCATAGGCTGACCGAATTTGCCATGTTGGGGCAGTTCCGCGGAAGCCGTGCTCCCGAATCATGGGGCCAATTTGGGATTTCAGCATGTCGCGAAAGATTGCGATAGCCGAGGTCATAGCCCAGGGTTCTCCCGGAATCGAACCACCGTCGACGCCACCGGCACGAGTACCCGAGGGCCTATCTACTTCAGAATTCAAGTCAGCCACCTTAGTTTGGGTCGTTGGATCTTATTCGCCGCGGAGTATAGGTGCGGTTGCATGAAGGATTTTGCGTTGTACGGAACGGATGAGGTGCAGAGTTGTCAGGTCATCCCAGCCTGTGATCCCCTGCCATTCGAGCCCGGCACCAACAATATCGCTGGCGAACATGACTTCGGTGGCCAGCACCGCGCGACGCCAGTCGGCGATGGTCAGGGGTAGTTCCGCCCGGATGTCGCCGGCTATTCGATAGCCAACACTATATAAATTCGACACCCCACTAAAACCCATGGCAACCGCCATGGGTTCTGTCCCTTTGGCCGGACCGCCCCATTGTGCAAGACCCTGATACAGGAGACTGCGCTCATCCTCGGTCAGGTCAATGGCTATCTCTTGCTCAGGGCTCATGTTCCTGATCGTGCCACAAGGGGCGACCCAATCCACGCTATTCTGGGCAAAACGAGGTCAGCATGGCGGTGGATTGCGGGTTCGGAGACGTCATTTCTACAAGTCGTCTGCACAGCACCGACGTGTCTTTAACGGGAACGCTCTATGGGACAGGGTCGCCGCTTCATGGTCAAGTCAAGCTACATCGGGGCAATCCCGTAAGGATCGAAGCTGCGATAAGGATCCGTATCGGCACTTCGCACTATTGATCGCCGAATCGGAGTTGACTCCAGACGAGGGATTCGACTTTGGGTGCAGCATCGAACGCCCATGAAGTGACTACAGCGTGTGCGACTCGCATGTCTGCCACGTTCGTGGCGTAGTGCCGATCCGGGGTTCCCTCACGACGCTCAACATCAAAAGTCCCGTCACTCATTCGGATGGACTGAACATAGGTCTGCCCCGTTGAATCGGCCAAATCTTCGACGATCAAGAATGCCTCGTCACCGCGTTCGACGTCCTCGATAAGCATGAAGAGGAGATCTTCGGACGGATCGTCCCATGTTTGGCCTGATTCATTCTGTGCTCTTAAAATCGCTCCCAATTGCATCCTTTCTCGATGTTCAAAGACTAACCCTCACCGGACAGCTGACGCCGTTTCTGGGCGGATGGTTCTGGGTGAAGTGAAGTCGGCGTTGTCCACGACGAATGTGGCACGGTCCCAAGGACGTGCCGCTTGGAAGTACAGACGTTGTCCGCCGACGTATCGGCGCATCGTGGGGTGCTCCGGGTCGGGATTGCTGCCGTTCCGGATCGCCATTCGCGCCGCAGTTTCGGTGAAGGGGACGTCCAGGAAAATCGATGCATCCCAGTTTGTGGCGAGTTCGTCGCGGTGCAGGAACATGCCTTCCACCACGACCAAGGCATTTGACGGCGCCAGAATGGTGTCCACCTCTGCCACTCGATCGGTCTTCGAGTCGTAGGATGCAGGCGAGTACAAACCGTCCCCGTGCGAACCGAGGGGTGCGAGCAGTTGGTCGTGCAGGGCCGCATAGTTGTAGGTGTCTTCCCAGAAGCCTTCGGGCGAGGTGCGTCCTTTGGCATGCCTGACGGGTGAGGGGTTTAAGAAGTTATCGACGTGGATCACGATTACGGGTCGGTCCCGGATCACGGCTGCCAGATTGGCGGCGAAGGATGTCTTGCCGCTGCCGTCGACTCCGTCGATTGCTACCAACCGGCGCCCAGGCCCGATGTCACCCAGAATGTCGTTAGCAAGGAGCCGTATGAACTTTTCCATAGCTTCATTCTCCACGAATCGGCCCCTAATCAGCGACCGATAGCGGAACCTTGAACGGGAAGGACGACGGGCGATTTTTCGCAGCCCCCAGATCGTTGGCCCGGGCGGATTCCAAACGCATGAATGTATAAGCTGGGTTGGGCTTAAGGAGTCTGACCATGTACCGCAATTTATATGTTCCCCTGGACGAGGACCTAGCCCTGCTGCCTCTCGAAGTATTGGCTGGTGAGGAACCTTGGATCTGCACGGTCACTACAACTGAGTTGAATGAAAATCGCGTATCGCTTACCTGGGACAGGGTTGCATGCACGATTTCTATTCGGTGGCATTCCAGCGGATCAACGATTCTGGCTATGGACCGTGAAGCCGTGACTACCGTGACCATTGAGTCTCAGGCGGGAGTTTTGGTTTTTCGGATCAAATGCGAAACGAATGGATTTGTCGGACTACTCGAAGTCCGGGCGAGTTCCACGGTCACCGTTACGGATACTCTTCTCCGTTCATAGCCAGGTGTGTGGATCGCAGCGATAAATGGCGGCTTTTTCGCAACGCTGAATGTCATCCCCCGGAACCCGCAAGCCGAACGGTTTACGGGGCGCCGGCGAGTCTGAGTCGTTCGGATGCTTGTTGTGTGAGTGCATCCAGTGCGACCGGCGGGGATTGGAAGAGACTTTCACCGCGGGCGTTATGCAGTGCGGGCCACAGGCTCGCGGCCCAGGCAACCTCCTGCTCTTCCTGGGTAAACTGCCTACGCCGCGCCTGCTGGTAGGAGTCGATGAATCTTTCCGAGCTTTCTATGGTTGCCAGCGTTGGGATGGCGGTGCTGGTAAAGGCGCCGGATGCTGCACCGACAATGGCTGCTTCTGGGAGGGCGACGAGGCTGTCCCAATCGTGGACCGCCCACGGGAGGTCCTCCTGCCAACGAAGATTTTGGCTCTCCCAGTCACCGTGCCCAATAACTAGGGGTAAGACTTCTTGTGCCAGTCGGTGCGATACGGAACGGGCAATAGCATGCACGTGCTCGGGCACGAGGTCTTGGTCCATGGCGTCTACCCCTGGATTTCGTGGCCACAAGCCGCCCGTTGGAGGATTCCAGTGCATCCACGGAGGCGGTGCGCCAAGCCCGGTTGGGGACTGTGATTCAAGAATCTCCATCAGGTCCGCCAAGAGTTTGGCGGACCGCTCGGCAAAGGAAACCTCGCCACCGGAATGCATTTCACCGCCAGCAAGCCATGTCTCAGCACTGATCACTAAACCCGGTTCGAGGAAGTCAGCTCCGGTCAGTGGCCGCGCGCACGGGAAGCCGGTATCCGCTGCAATGCGCTGAATTTGAAGGCACCGACTGATCCTGTCGGTGGAATCAGATCGGACTTTGACGGCAACAGCGCCTTGCTCGTCGGAGTCGTAGCGGAATTGACGTGACATTTGACCGCCAGCTTCGGCACGCAACGATGTGAGGGTGCCGTGGCCGAGCACGCGAAAACACCAAGCCTCAACTCCAATGGACATTGATCTCGACACCATCATTCGATTCTACAAACAGGGGACCCGGCGACTCGTTCCAACATTGGCCATGACTCTCTGGTGTGGCATCTACCGTGCCGCATGCGGAAGCGGCATCGGGATCGCTACCCCTCCCCGTGGCCCGAGAATGAGCTCGCACTTTGTCGGGCAGCTGGTAGTACGAATGCGAGCCGCTGTTCTGGCGGCCACTCGTACGTGTCATCACACCGGTAACCCCTGAGCCACGCCCGCCCATCCACGACACGGATGTAGAACCCCTTCGGATACTCCACGTCCCCGCTCGGCGGCTCGGAAGCGACGTGGATTGCTCCGGTCGGGGCGCGGCCTGCAGACAAGACTGAGTCCGGCGCGTCGGCCTGCTTCATCATCGCCAATCGGAGGTAGGGGCCCGTCACCAAGGGGCAAAGTTCGAGGCCTTGGTTCTTCGCAGCGGCGAAGACCCGCGACCAGGTAGCCCCGTGCTCGAAGCCAAGCTCCTCTACCGTTCTTTCCACGATTCGTAGGCTTCGACTCTCTGGTGCGTCGAAGGCGGTGTGAGCGAGCAGCGTCTCAGCGTGGACATTGAGCAGGACATTTGCGCTGTTTAGCAATTGCATGACATCACCTCGCGATCGGCCCCCAACTCGAATCACGCAACCGTCACCTTTCATAGCGCTGACCATGCACCTATCCTCCATCGCTACCCACCGGACAAAGAGTAGTCCTGATCACTTCAGGGTATCCGTTCGAGGAACCGTCTACGAGGCATATCCAAGTAGCGTGGTTGTATCCGTGCCAACTGAATATATGGACAGCGTGGAATTGGGGTGCGTAGGGTTAGCGCTATGCCAGAGAACGCTCCGGAGGGCCGTGTACGAAGATTCACAGACATGCTTGGGTTGACCGAGGCTGGAAAGCCGACGCCAAAGACCAGTTCCCGCTATTTTGCCCGCGTGGGAGTCGTTTATCTGGTCGGGGGCCTTGTCTGCTTGGTACTCGCATTGGTATCTTACGCGGCAAACAAATCCAACTATTTGGTCTTCATCCCGACCCTTATTTTTCTCGGCCTAGGTGTAGGAGGTCTTGTCGGTTGGTGGCGAACTCACAAGCGTAATTCTGACTGATCCGGGTCCCCTCCACCGGGCAAACGCGCCGTTGAAGTGCTGTCGTTTTCAGTAGTAAACAGCGCAACAGTTCTTTGACCACAAGCGGAAGGATGAGTGGACTGGATTGGGGCTGTGCATGGTTTAGCAATGGTTGGGGGTTCTCGGAGGACTGAACGCCAAAGTTGGTCCTCCTACTACAGGTTTGAGTCCATGTCAGTCTTTTCGACATCCCTCTTACGACGTTGCGCTCCACCTACGGCAATCCAAGCGAGAGCCAAGACTACGAAAATAAGTCCGCGCCACAGTGCCTCGGATGAAAACTGCCAAATTCCAAGCAGGAAAAATAAGAACGCTACGATGTATGCCATCCGTGGGCTGATCGAAGTTTTCTTCATTCGCCTATTCTCCATCAAGTCTGGGGACAGCGGACGTAAGCGCCAGATATTCCGGTAAGTCAGCGGGTGGACGGGGCGACGCGAACCACTGAGCGACTTTGAAGTCCTTCGCCAGGAAGTCCGGATGCGGAACCCTCACTGGGATTGTCTTGAGCTGTTAGGTTTGCGCCATGGATAAATTCATTGAAGATTGCGACGTTTATGCGGCCTCGTCGTACCCGGTCGAGATCTCTGCAGGGCGTCGAATGCTGGGCAAGATCAAGCTGAAGGCCCGTGTTAATGCTGAAACCGGCGAGGTTAGTTTCTATGTTCCGGTTGATGAGATATCGAAACTCCACTGACGTCGGTCTGATCGGGATCTATCACTGAAATGCGTGTGAGCGTATGAGGAGCATTCCTGCTGTCCAGTATTGGATCCTTGCCCGTTGAGACCACCGCTCACGGCCGCACCGCAAGCCGAACGGCGTGCGGGACAATCGGCGTGTTATGCGTAGAAGTACCGCCCTGATGAAAGTGGCGGGCCTGCGGGTGACTTCGACGTACGTCCGTCAATGGGTCAGGATGAAGCTGTGGATGCATTTTTGCGAGTTGAGATTTTCCCCGGTGACTTGGATGTGACGACTGCTTTCTACGAACGTTTGGGCTTTCAGGTCACGGGTCACAATGTCGGGCCACCGCGCTATGCGTCGATTCGCATGGGAACGGTTCGGATCGGTGTGTGCGAAGCCGAACCAGTCGATCCTGCGCGGCGCGCTCATCCGGTGATGACGGAAATGGTCATCGAGGTGGATGATGTGTCTGCCCTGAGAGACCGATTCGTCGACCGGGGCATCATTCTCACAGAGAACCTGCAAGAGCGGGATTGGGGGCTGACCGATTTCCGAGTCACGGACCCGGACGGTTACTACCTCAGATTTACCAGCCGGGCGTCGTGACTGTGCGGCTTCGGCCGCGGCTGTCCATGTTTGTATGAGGAACGGTCTACGGGACGGTTGTCGCGTAGTGATTGATGTTTGGCGTTGTGTGCTCTCCTACTCTTGTTTTTTCGGCTTGGTGTTTGGGTTGGGATCATTCGGCTAATTGGTTATTCGCGCTCTGGCTTGCTCTACTTGGGTGGCCATGTGGAAGTGGCGGCATCCTTTGAGCCCTGCAATGACTCTGGGAATGTCTGTCTCGGGGCGGTTTTGGCTGAGTTTTTTCTTCGCTGGCAGATACGGCGTGATGGTACGGGCAGTCCGGGTAGGTGGTACCGCTGATTTCGGGGACCCGGTACTGGCCAGGAATCGCGGATGGTGATTTCTGGCCAGTTGTCGGGTGGACCGTCGCCGGGAAGAGCGATGGTTACTTTCCAGATCGTGTGGTTATTCCCAGTGGTCCTTGGTTGCGCGGGCCTCTTCGGCGTGCAGTCGGCGCATGTCGACGTCGCCGAGGTTGATGGTGCGGGCCCGGCTGGCGAGACGGTTCACGATGGAATCGGCGGCGACTTTCTCTGGCAGGCTCTCGATCCAGTAGCGCGGGCCGGATTGGCTGGCGATCATGGTGGGCAAGCGCTGGTCCCTGTTGACCAGGATCGTGAACAGGTCGTTCGCGGCGGTCTCATCGATGCCGATCGTAAGGAAGTCGTCCAATATGAGCAACCCGACCTCGCTGAGCTTGTTGAGTAGGTTTTGGTGGGCGATCCTGTCACCGCGGGAGATGACCAGTTCACGGGCCAGTTCGTCCATCCGGGTGTAGTGGACCGTATGTTCGGCGTGGCAGGCGGCGATCCCTATCGCGCAGGCAATATAGGTTTTCCCGGCACCGGTGGGAGAAATCAACAACAGGTTTGTGGGGTCTGCGCCCCAGTCATGGGCCGCGTATCTTTGCATCCTCACCGAGGTGACGCCTCGCCCGGGCAGATAGCGGATTTCCTCGATTGATGCGTGCGGGATCGGGAACCTGGCCTTGCCGATGAGCTTGTCGATACGGTTGGCACGCCGGATTTCCAGGGCCTCGTCAACGGCGGTGAGGAACAGGTCTTCAGGAGTCCTGGAGTCATTGCCGTCGTCCTTCAGCAACCCTTCAAGCTGGAGCGCTACCTGGGTCATGCGCAGGGTCCGAAACTTCTCATAGTCAGCACTGGTAAACATCGCGTACTACCGGCCTTCCTGGTAGTAGTCAGCGCCGCGAACAAACACGTCGCCACGATCCCCGGCGTCTGTGCTAGCCGGGGCTTTCTTCGTGTTCGGCGTCGCCGGCATTGGTGGTGTAGCTTGTCGGCTGTCACTGTTCATCGAGGCCATCAGCCGCTTCAGCGTCGTATAGGTCGGATACCCGTGTTGATTCAGGATTTGCTGACACGTCGCTTCCAACCGCTGCCTGTTGTTCTTGCCCAAACCGGTGAGGATGTTTTGGCAGTCCAGGAAGGCCTGGGCTGGAATCTTCGCTCGTTCAAGGATCGCCGTGATCACCGCGACGGTCGCCGGGCCGAAGGGACGGGCACGGTCAAGGAACCATTTCGGAGACCACAACCCGTCGATGTCCTGGTGCTGCTTGGGGACATGCTCGGCCAGGGTTGAGTATTGGCCCTTGCGCCCGTGTTTACGTGGATGTTCACACGCCACGGACTCACCATCAAAGACCGTGACTCTCACCCCGGTCAGCCGGACCTTCAAGATCCGGCCGGTCAACTTGTAGGGCACGGAGTAGTGCTGATAATCGGCGCTGACATGGTAATTCCGCCCGACTTTCAGCTGTTTCCATTCCACAGATTCAAAGCGTTCCACCGGCAATGGTTGGAGCATCTGGGCTTCCTCCGCTGTGAACTGCCCGGCCCTGGTCGACCCATCCACTCGCTTGATCTGTTCGTTGATCTCATCGACCCGTTCATCGATGGCCGTATTCAACTCCGCCAGGGTGTGCCAGAGTTCCTCGCTCAGATACCCAATGACCCGCTTGTTGACCACATTGACCGCAGACTCCGCAGCAGCCTTATGCCGGGGACGATTTGGTCCGGCCGGCACAATCGCCGTGCCGTAATGATCAGCCAACTGCTGATACCGGGCATTGATAACCCGGGTGCTGTCTCCCTTGCTATGCCGGTTCGTTGCAGTCGCAGCGTTATCGGGAACCACGATCGGGGTGACACCGCCATAGAACTCAAAGGATTGAACGTGGGCGCTGTTCCACGCCTCCTGCTTCATATCCGTAAACGCCTTGCAAAAAACCATGCCCGAATACGGCAACACTGCCACGAACAGGTATGCCTTGCTCACCTCACCGGTCACGGCGTCAATGAGCGGCAGCGTGTCCCCGGCCCAATCCACCAACATCGCCCGCCCCGGTTCGTGGTGCAAAGTGGCCACGACCTCATGAACTGCCGCGTAGTCGTTGAACAACTGGCAGAACTGCGTATACCCGTATTTCCTTCCCTGCACTGCCGGCGCCTGCACATACCGGTGCCAAGCCTGCTGCAAGGTGTAATGCCGGTTGACTTTCATCGAGGCAACAATTCCGGCGAAGTCCGGCTGCATATAACCGGCAGAGACATTCTTCCGGCCATCAGGGAAGAGTTCCGCCAGCTCATCCCGACTCAAAGACGCCGCTTGCGCCGCCGTGATTCCACGGGCCCTGACAGTCTTGCTCACCAAGGAAACCTCCCGGCGTGAACACCCGACCATCGCAACAATCTCGCTGTAACTCCGGCGCTCTAACACCAACGCCATGATTGCACTGTAATCAGCCATAAAAGAGGCCCTCCCGTTCAACACAGCAGCGCCGATTGCGCCGCCGGTTTCACAAGAAAACCACGGCAGTACCATCTAGCCGAAACAAGCGGTACCACCTACCCGGACTACCCGTACCCTAAAGCCGTATTTGCCATTCGCCTCGATTCTGGTGATAACCAGCTCGATTCCGACAATGGCTCTGAGCTGGCCGGTGATGTATTTCTCGGGTGCATCGTCCACCGCCCAGGGATGTTCTGATCCGGCTTCATTGATGTTGGTCAGTGCACGGGTGTGGTTTCCGAGCCAGGCCGGGTCCTCGTGGATCACGACGTTGCCGTATATGTGGGCGGTGGAGTAGTTCCAGGTGGGCACGACGCGTCCGTGTTCGGCCTTTGCTGCGTACCAGGATGGGGATATGTAGGCGTCCGTACCTTGGATGATGGCCAGCGACTCACCGGTTGCAGGTTGGGACCATTGGGTGTTGTTTCGGGCCACGTGTGTGTGCAGTGCTCCATGGTCACCGATGGTGGCGTCGTAGACGAATGGCAGCATTGTGGCAAGCATCCCTTCTTGCGTCATGGTGATTAGGTTGGCGGTGGATGGTCCGTTGAGGAGGTCGTGGATGTCGGCGGGGCTGGCAGTGAAGTGTTCCGGTACGTACATGGCAGTGTTCCTTCAAGAGATGATGCTGGTGGTCAGGGATTCTGGGGTTGCCGAGATGCGCTGAGCCTGACCCGGACGGCAAGTCCAGCGCACAGGATCACGGCCAGGCCGCCCAGGATGGTGGTCCAGGTCAGGGTTTCGCCCAGTAGAAGCCAGGCCCAGCAAATGCTGAGGACGGGTTGTACGAGTTGAATCTGGCTGACTTGGGCCATGGGTCCGATAGCGAGCCCGTGGTACCAGGCGAAGAAGCCCAAGAACATACTGATGATGCCCAGGTAGGCAAAAGAAGCCCATTGAATCGGTGTGGCTGATGCGGGTTGTCCGGCCATTGCCACTCCGGTCAGGATGACCATGAGTGGGGAGGCCAGGACCAGGGCCCAGGACACGGTTTGCCAGGCGCCGAGCTCTCGTGCCAGCAGACCTCCTTCGGCATACCCGATGGCCGCAGCGATCACGGCACCAAAGAGGAGTAGGTCGGTCCAGCTGAGAGCCCCGAACCCTCCGGATTGGAGGAAGGCGAAACCAAGGGCTGCCAGTGCCCCAATGACGGTGGCAGCCCAGAAGGCTTTCGATGGGTGTTCGCGGCCGCGAAAGACCGCGGCCGTGGCTGTTGCCGCCGGGAGCAGGGCAATGACGACGGCTCCGTGGCTGGCCGGAGCGCTCGTGAGCGCAAAGGATGTCAGGAGTGGGAAGCCGACAACAATGCCGCCGGCAATCACGGCCAGCCGCAGCCACTGCTTCCCTCGCGGAAGGTGCTGGCGGGTGAGGGCCAGTGCAAGGGCTGCCAAGATGGCGGCGACCACTGCTCGGCCCGAGCCAACGAACAGCGGGGACAACCCGCCAACGGCAACCCGGGTGAGGGGCACTGTAAAGGAGAAGGCCGCTACACCCAGCAGGCCCCACCAGAGGCCGGTAGGGGCTCGATTCGGTATCACTGGGCGAATAAGCGTAGTAGCGCTATCATTGTTACTCATGAACAACGATAGCAGTTCCCGTATTGCGACGCGACTTAAGGAATGGATCTCCACGTCCTCACCGGGGTCCCGCTTGCCCTCAACCAGGGCACTTGTTACTGAATTTCAGGCCAGTCCCGTCACCGTGCAGAAGGCACTGCAAGCCCTCACGATGCAAGGGTTGATCGAGAGCCGGCCCGGAGTGGGGACCTTCGTGCGAGCCGTGCGGACAGCACGCCCTTCTGACTATGGGTGGCAAAGCGCCGCTCTGGGTTCACTCCAGGTTCTGTTACCGCCGGCTTCCTCTACGATGCGCACCGTCTCCAACGAAGCAATAGGTTTCCATTCGGGCTATCCGGACAGGGAACTGTTACCGGAACGGCTGGTGCAAGCTGCTCTGACGCGGGCCGCCCGGGGTGATGCGGCTGTGTCCCGCCCGCCCGTCGCGGGCCTGCCGGAGTTGCAGTCGTGGTTCGCCCGCGAACTGGGCGCAGCCACGCCTGCCGGGATCAACCCGCCCACCCCCAGTGATGTCATCGTGCTGCCGGGAAGCCAGAGCGGACTTAGTTCGATCTTCAGCGCCCTGCTCGGGAGCGGACAGCCTTTACTGATTGAATCTCCCACCTATTGGGGCGCTATCCTGGCCGCACGGAACGCCGGTGTTCGGCTCATCCCAGTACCCAGCGGTCCCGACGGACCCGACCCGCTCGAATTGGCCAGGGCTTTCGAGGAATCCGGTGCGCGCATGTTCTACGCACAACCCCACTACGCCAACCCCACAGGCTCACAATGGTCCAAGGAACGGGCAGAGCAAATATTGGAAGTCGTTCTTGACTATGGGGCGTTCCTTGTCGAGGACGATTGGGCCCATGACTTCGGCATCAATACGACCCCCGCCCCTATAGCTGCACGTGACGATTCCGGCCACGTCATCTACCTTCGATCCCTTACAAAGAGCGTCTCCCCGGCAATTCGCATCGCAGCCATCATTGCCCGCGGCCCGGCCAGAGACCGCATCCTCGCCGACAGGGGCGCCGAAACGATGTATGTGAGCGGCATTCTCCAAGCAGCCGCCTTGGACGTTGTCACACAGCCTGGCTGGCAAACCCACCTACGCAATCTGCGCCACCTGCTTCAATCACGCCGCGACCTGTTGGCCAGCAGCCTCAGGGAGCACGCCCCGGAAGCACATATCGAAACTATCCCCAAAGGCGGTCTGAACCTGTGGCTGCGCCTCCCCGACGGAACCAACCTCGAACGGCTCACCAGCGACTGCGAGAGAGGCGGAGTCATTATCGCTGCCGGCAACGAATGGTTCCCTGCCGAACCCACCGGACCCTACATTCGCCTCAACTACTCAGGGCCGAATCCCGGCGCCTATACACAAGGCACACGCATCCTCGGCCAAGCCCTAAAACACAACCACCAATAACCGGCGAGTTCCATAACCATGCGCCGCACTGCAGCCCTCACGAGCCGGACGACGACAGTGTTCAATCGGGAACCTCCTGCGGGACGCTGCTGGCTGGCATCTGTCGCTTCATCAACACTCAGCTGCACATTTGGCGTGAACGGCATAAATTGATTGCTCGAAGAATTGACCTCAAGCTAACTTGAGGAGGAAGAGTCATGACTATGAAAATTACGAGGGTTTCCCTTCCAGTTCGATCCGCTAGCCTGTGGTTTGATTTCTTCAATCAGCGTCTCCAGCTCGCCGAGGGACGCGGCGATATGTCGCCGTCCATTCAACTGGGCAGTACGCGGGTCGAATTTCGACAGGATGACGGCCAGATCGGCGATCATCACCTAGCTTTTACGATCCCGGAGGCCAAGTTCGGACAGGCGAAACGCTGGATTGGCGAAAGAACGACAGTCTTGTCTCGGGATGGTGCTGATGAGTTCGAATGTTCCCCTGCGTGGAATGCCCACAGCGTTTACTTCGAGGGGCCTGACGGGGCAGTGCTCGAACTCATTGCGCGACGGGAGTTGCCTCCTGGTCAGACCGGCGAATTCACATCTGCCAGCTTGCTCGCAGTGAGCGAGGTCGGGGTGGCAGTCTCGTCGGTCCCCGAGTCGGCCTCTGCACTGGCGACCTCGGCTGAGTTGCACCCTTATACGGAATCGCCGGATGAGACTTTCGGTGCTGTCGGCACCACCGAGGGTCTTCTGATCCTCGTGGTGGAGGGGCGCACCTGGTTTCCCACATCCGACAAGATCGCCGCTTACGGCCGTATCGACATCGACGCGACCGGTCACAACCCCGGACGATACCTGGTCGGCTCGAGCACCCTAACAATCCGCGATTGAAACAACCGACCAGATGTCATGTTCCGAAGACGAGCGCACAGTCAGGAGTCGTGTTTACTCGTCTGATTTTTCAGAAGTGCCCTGCACGGAATTTTAGAAAACGTCAGCACAGCCCTACCGTGTCTGCTGGGAACCATGGGTGAGACATGGACAACTTGGCGGCTGTGTCAACAGAACAGCGGGGCCCTGCGCCTCATGAGTCTCAGAAGTCCATGTTTACAGCACGGTCGTCAAGGTACGCGTTGTATTCGACGTATTTTGAGAACCGTTCAGGACTTTCCATAGCTTCAATGACTTCAGTCCGAAAAGTAGGATCAAATCGGACGTGCAGGCCAGAAGTGATCCATTCCATGGCGAAATGCATACGATCGTCAGTGAACCATGCGTCGATCTCGTCGAACAGCTTGAAAACATGGGTGATGTCTTCATCTGTGGCAGGCATCAAGAAAATGCCGACGCGCTCAGTTGCGGAGCTCAGCCCCACGGGGATGGCCCCGATCCCTTGATAGTGAAGGTACACCGAGGAGCCATGTCCCTTCTCAAACCCGCCGTGCGCATAGGTGTTGCGCCAGCGCTCAACCACCTCAATTAGCCTGTCGTAGTAGCGCTTGTCATCCTTTCGGGTCAGATCAAAAACCTGTCCATACTTATCTCCCCACCGCGAACCAATGAACTTATCCAGAGAGTCTTTGGATGGGTCGAAGCTTTGGAAAGGCAACGCCAAAACCAAGATGTGTTCGAGCAGACTGAGGTAGGCATTGACTGAAGCCACCAAGTCATGGAATGAATTCATTTGCATCAACCGGTTCCCTAATTGGAAGGTTGTTCCTCCATTTCCAAGATGCTTCACCTCATCGTCGATGAGGAAGGGGCTGGATGCACGTTCACGAAAATATTCATAGGACCGGCGCAGACTCGAGTATTGGTTGACTACAGTAGCCTTGCCCTCACGGAAGAGCCCCGGCGCAGCCGGCGTCAAGACCAAGCTCTCGATGGCCCGCATGCTGGAGCCGAGCTTCTTGACGATCTTGTTAGCTGCCATATTTGCATCAGCTTCGTCATTGTCGACGATTTCGATGTACAAATGTAAGCCAAACTTCTCTAAAGCAAGTTCGCATTGGCGGCCATGGAACAGGAAGTTAACCCACCAGGCCACCTTCTCACGAGAACCTTGCGAAGGCAGTCCGACTAGTCCTAGCGCATATCGCACCAATCCGGGAAGTGCTATCTCATCGCGGGAAACTGACCGTCGGTATCGCCGATATCGACGGGTCTTGTCCGTGTCAGTACTAGGATCTAGAAACTCGCGCAACGACGTCGCGCTGAGACGCTTAGCTGCGTCCTCTGATCCGGCTATACGCTCTGATGTCATACCGACAGCATATTGGTGTCCTAACCCGCCAATGATGGCGGTCAAAATGAAAGGCATTAGTCGCCGTCATTCGATATGCGAGGACAACAACCCAGAAATCAGTCCCTCAAGCGGAACCTCCTACGGGACGCAGTCTTTGAAAATTCTCGGCGGTAAGTCTCTTGAACTAGATCTTTAGTTCTTTCCGTGGTGAGCGGGTGGCGATTCGAGAATTCCACCGCAATGGTGGGCCTGAAATTCGTAGCGAGGTATTGCCTCGCGAGTTTGTAGTTGTCTGTGCAGCTGGGCGCGTCTTGTGATTCAGGTAACTCTTTTGGCGTGGTAGGTTCATTCTCATGACTTCTCAACAAGATGGTGACTCAGGCGAAGGTGGGACAACGCGCGGACTCTAAGTCCGCGCGTCGCACAGCCTGCACTACATGAGCGCGGCCGGTAGTATCCCGGCCTCTTTTGTTGTGCCCCGACGCGATTAATTCAATCGTCGTAGGAGTCATCCATGTTTTCCCTTCATTCCAATTCCCTGCCCTCTAACACCCGGGCCAGATCACGGCACTACTTTGTTGCCGCCACAGTGTTCCTGCTGCTCGGCTTTCATGTGGGTGTTTGGGCAGTTCAAATATCCTCGGTTGCTGATTTCCTTCAGCTCTCTCTTGGGGAGTTAGGCGCTCTGTTGAGTGTGCCGGCTATTGCTGGTCTAGCGACTCTCTTTGGTGGCGGACACCTTGCCGACAAGTTTGGGCGCAAGCCTGTCCTACTCATAGGCCTGGGTGGAACGGCCACCGCGTTCGTGCTCCTGGGCAGGATCGACTCGGTCATCAGCCTGTCCATTGCCCTGTTCGCCTACGGGCTGTGCATCAGCTTTGTCGACATCGGCGCTAACGCGATCGGTGCTGATTATGAATCCCATCATGGTGCCCCAGCAATGACCGGCTTTCATGCCTGGTTCAGCTTCGGCGCCGTACTCGGAGCTGTAGGAACCGGGACCGCTTTGGCCTCAGGTATGAGCTTCAGGACCATCTATTTCGCCCTCGCTGTTCTGCTGCTTTGCGGTGTTGTTCTTGTCTGCGTATCTGCCTTGCCCCAACCCGCTGCCCCCGAGGTCCCTACGGGTGAAAGCAAAATGCCGAGCAAAAGGTTGTGGCGGGTTACTGGCGTTGGCCTAGCCGTAGCCATGGTCTGCCTCTGCTTCTTCAACGACGGTGCACTGGAAAATTTCCTGTCCGTGTTTCTGCGCAACACCCTCGAATCAGGGGCGCTATTAGCTGGAATCGGGATCGGCAGTTACGACCTAGCCTCGCTGTCCGGGAGGCTTTTAGCGGTGCAAACCACCCGGCGATTAGGTGAACGACGGACTATGGTTTGTTCCGCACTTCTTGCCGCCGCCGGGCTCGGTATCGCAGTGGCTTCCACCAACGCCACCGTCTCTATCGGCGGAATGCTGGTCGTCGGCTTTGCCATCGCCCCGGTCGTGCCGACGTCGTTGTCACTGGCTGCAAGATCAGCCCCCGGACGCTCTGGCCGGGCCGTGGGACTGACTACCGCCGTCGGATACGGCTCATTTATTCTCAGCCCAGTCCTCATCGGACAGTTGGCCGGAGCGACCACACTACGTCTTGGACTGGGTGTGCTCATCCTCATCAGCCTGGCCATGGCACTCGTGGCCAAGCGCTGGCCTGAACCGGCAACAGTCTCGATCTCTGCTCCTATCCACGTAAACGATGTAGTGCAGATTGCTCCCGACGACTCCACGCAGGCGCCCACGATCTAAGGCTGGCCTGCCTGCCATCGTTACACTCACCCAAGATTTGCCTCTCCTAGCGGAAAACCCTAGGAAGAGGCGGAAGGAACACCATGTTTAGAAACCCCATGACCGTTGCTGTGGAAGGACTCCAGGAGTTACGCCGAAATGGCAAAGTCTCCACAGCCGTTTTCGTTGACACTGTGGGCGTTGGTTTGATGGCCCCCATTTCCCTCGTCTATTTCACCCTCACCACCAACGTCACCCTCGCACAGCTTGGCATCACCCTCACACTGGCCACCTTGGCGTCTCTCCCCGTGGGACTCCTCGGTGGGGTGATCGTTGATCGCTTCGGGGTCAAGGCCGCTATGGTCAGCAACAATATTGTCTCTGCCATGGGCTTTCTGATGTATATCTTTGCCCAAGAACCGATCGGGATCTTCATCGCGCTCTTCCTGGTCGCCTCCTCGGAACGGGTGTATTGGGCCAGCTGGTCGTCGTACATCCACCAAATGTCGGCAGGGAGACCCTTTGAGAAATGGTTCGCGTTCATCGAAGCCGTCAAAGCCGGTGCGATGGGTTTGGGCGCAATCCTTGGCGCCGTTCTCCTCAGCACC
This sequence comes from Arthrobacter livingstonensis, assembly GCF_003219815.1. GTDB lineage: Bacteria > Actinomycetota > Actinomycetes > Actinomycetales > Micrococcaceae > Specibacter > Specibacter livingstonensis. Next base: position 287,273 of record NZ_QJVD01000001.1, on the reverse strand, counting down.
GCGGGGACACTCCCGGCGCACCTGGTGGTCCTACTCAACGTAGCAACGAGTCTGTTCGCGGCAGTGATCTTCGCGATTCAACCACTAGAAAAAACCCGAACTACTCCAGCAGCAACGGAAGAACCCGAACTTTTGTCCGCACTCAAGGGATTCCACGACGTCATCACAGATCCGCGTTCCCTGCTGCTGGCCGCGGGTGCTTTTCTCCTGAGCCCCATCATGATGCTGCCTAATATTGCTATCTCTGTGGTGTTGGTCAGCGTCTGGAAAATGCCACCCTCGGTAGCTTCCATCTTGTTCGCGTTGAACGTGATCGTCGTTGCCCTGTTCCAGACCACAATCACGCACAACGTCCAACGATTCTCACGCGCATCACTCATATGGACGTCCGCGATCATGATCGCAGCCAGCGCCATCCCCTTGGCCTTCATTCCAGTACTCCACGGGATGGGGGCCTGGATCTACGTGATTGTGGTCGGCATCATCCTCGGCATAGTTGACGCACTATATCTACCTGCGACCAACGCCCTCATGGTCGCTGTCCCACCCGAACACCGCCAAGGCCGATCAGTCGCAGTGTTCCAAACCTCAGCCGCCGTAGGAATGGCCCTCTTCCCACTACTGGTTTCCCTGCTCCAGACCCCGTACTCGGCACTGATGTGGATCATCACAGCAGTTTCAGTCATGGCTGGAGCCGCCTGCTACTCACTCGCCACAGCCAACGCCCCAGCCAACATCAAATACGCCGTCTCAGAGGAAGTAGACGCCTGACACGACCGTCGTATCACTTCTAGATCTAGTCGGCAGAGAGCCGTCACAGCACCCTAAACAGTCGAGCCAAAGAGGCCCCTGAACAGAGTAGTTAGAGCCACCTAAAGTGAGGCAGATCGTCCCAGCATCACACTTTCATTGAACTGGAAGAATGCAGCTCGCCCACGGTTGTACGCCAACAAGCCCCCCGAAATTTAGAAGCCTGTTGGTGTACGACCGCGTCCGTGTGGGGAACGCTAATCGGGGACGCTCCTGGACCTAGGAGTTCTTATATCGCTACTCCCTTGGAGGTAGGTTTATGCTTCCATCTCCACAGTGAGGGTTTCGCGTCTCTCATTCGGGGCGGGGTTCGATGGAGAGGATGTGGATGTGGATGCGGCCCGGGGTCAGGCCTGTGTGGCTGATGTTCTCGTGGATGCGTTGCTGTACGGCCTCGGCGACGGTGAGGGCGGTGTAGGCGATGTCGGTGGCGATGTCGAGGTCGACGCGCGCGGTGCCGTCGTTGATTGTCGCGGTCACGCCGTCGTGCCGGTAGCTGCCGTCCTGGCTGCCGGGGTGGCGGAGGCTGCGCAGTGCGGCGGGTCCGAGCCGGGCGAGGAAGCCTTCAAGGGTGGGTTCGAGCCGGAGCACGCCGGGGGTTTCCAGGGCGGTGCGGGCGGCGAGGGAGGCGATGAGTTGGCTGTTGATGAGGGAACCGGGAAGGTATGGGTCAGACATCGTAAAGGTCCTCCACGGTGATGTTGATGGTTCCGGCATCGATGCCGATGCCGGCCGGGATGGCGGTGCGGATCTTCTGCCGCAGCGCGTCAACGGTTTTGGGGATGTCGATGCCGGCAGCTGCGGCGACCCGAAAATTGATGACCAGGCGGGGGGCTCTGGCGGTGCTTGTGGTTTCGTGAGGGCTGTTCGGGAGTGTGCGTATGTCGATGCGGCAGCGTCGCGAGTGGATCCCGGGTATGGCTGTTGCGGCGATGCGGATCAGTGAGTCCAGGGCCTGCTCACTGATCTCGATGGTGCCGTGGTCTGTGGTGCGCACCAGGAGCCTGTTGCCGCGGCGGACCTCGGCGCGGGCGACGTCCATGATGGCGCGGGTGAGCCCGGGGCGGGGCTTGAGTTCCGGGTCGTGCAGGTCACTTTCACGCAGGGCAACGGTCGCTTCCTGGAGGCGTTGCAGCCGGGTCCTGGCTGTTTGGCAGTATTGGCAGTGTTCTTCGTGACCCGTCGGTGGCTGGTCGATGCCGGCCCAGACCTCGTCGATGCTGCGCCCGCATCCAAGGCGGGGGACGTCTTCTAGCGCCACTGGCCCATCCCTTCTGCTATGTGGTGCCGGGCACGGGCGAGCATGCCGCGGACCGTGGTGGGACTGATCTTTAGTGTGTCACTGATTTCGGTGTAGCTACGGCCGTGGATTTCGCGCAGGAGCCAGCAGGCCCGCTGGGCAGGCGGGAGTGTGTTCAGCACGGCCGCCAGCCCTTCTTGTTGGGCGGACCATTGGGCCTGATCGGCAGGGTCAGTGCCGGCCGGGGCCTGGGGGAAGCCGTGTTCGCCAATGCCGAGGAGCTCGTCGGGATCGGTACTGGTCTCTGCGTGGGTCGAGCGCCTGCGCAGCAGATCCAGGCACTTGTTGGTCGCCAAGCGATAGAGCCAGGCGCCGAAGGCATTGACGTCGGCGAGCAACGGCAGGGAACGCCAACTGCTCGTGAGCGTTTCCTGCACGACGTCCTCGGCATCGAGGCGGTCGTTGAGCATCCGGTACGCCAAACGAAAAATCCTGTCCTGATAGGCGATGACCAGGTGCTCGAACGCTGCCAGGTCGCCGTCCTGGGCGCGGGCGACGATACTTCCCTCGTCGCCCTCGTCCGGTTCCGGCCCGGGACCGTGATCATCCATGCAATATCCGCCCTCTCCGGTGGGGTGCCGGGTCTTGGCCCCAATATGCCACAGCCGCCCCGCGCCGGGAACCGGCTGGACACCCTTTTTTCGTTACCCGTGCAGAGAAAAAGGTGTGTGGCGACTAGCAGGTGGGAAAAGTTTTTCGTGTTAGGACGTGAGGTTTGTGGCCCGGTTTCGTCTTTAAGTGTGTAAGCGCGATCACATTTCTTTTTCCAAGGAGCTGTTTTTCATGACAGAGTCATCCAGGACCCCCACACCCTCTGCCGGTGTGGTGGCCACCCCAGAGGAACAAAAGCGCAACGTCCCGGCCGACGAGCCCAAGCCGCACGACGCGCTCCACACGGACCGTGGGGACACCACGATCGAGGAGACGGTGGTGCAGAAGTTGGCCGGGATGGCCACCCGCGAGGTCCCTGGCGTGTACGCGATGGGTAGTTCGGCCCGGCGGGCGTTTAGCGCCTTGGCCGAACGCATCCCGGGATCCCAGACGAACGTCAGTGGCGGCGTCATCGTCGAGAAGGGTGAACGCCAAACGGCCATTGATGTTTCCATCGTGGTGGAATACGGCGTCTCGATCGTGGAAATCAGCCAAAGCATCCGTCGCAATGTCATCCAGTCCGTGGAGCACAGCACCGGCTTGGAGGTGCTGGAGGTTAACGTCAATGTCACCGATGTGCACCTTCCTGACGACGACGAGCAGGACCAACAGGACCACAAGGCCGAACTGCAGTAGGTCCGCCGCACCGGGCGGGATTCCGCCCGGTGCCAGGTCGAGTCCGAGGAGGAAAAGATGGCTATGAGTACTACGCGGTGGTGCCTGGCGATAGGTCTGGTACTGGGAATAGTTTTGGCTTTTGGTGGTTGGTGGGCGCTGGTGTCTGCGGTGGTCCTGGGCTTCATCGGTTTGGTGGTGGGTCGGATCGCTGAGGGAAAACTGGACATGGCCGCCTTGTTCGGTAAAGCATCGAGCCGATGAACGCCCCAGGCGCCCCGGCCCAGGCGCGCAACGCCCAGGCTTCGCACGCCACACCGTTCCCCGGCGTCACGGACGCCGGGGAGGGCGGCACCACCACGCGGGGACAGACCGTGTTGGAGGACAAGGTGATCGAGAAAATAGCCAGCCAGGTCGCCCGCGATGAAACGTTGGCTGGTGGTTCCTCGGGAGGTTTCCTGGGCATCGGAACCCACGCGGACCGCCATGCCCGGCCCAAGGTCTCCGTGGAACTGACCGGGAACATCGCCACCCTCAGCGTCGAAGTCGGCATGCCCTATCCCATTCCGTTGCGGCAGGCGACGGAAGAACTGCGGCAAAGGATCCGGGTCAGGGTGATGGAACTGACCGGGGTGGAGGTTCGCCACGTCGACATCAGGGTCTCCTGGCTCATCGCTGCCGGTGGCGACGCGGGGGGACGAAGGAGGCTGCTATGAGTCGGAACGACGGACGATCGACCCGGCTAAGGCACCGCCCCAGCAGGATCGTCCCGTCCCTGATCGTGGCCATCCTGCTTCTGGCGGCCGGGGTTGCCCTGACCTGGCTCGCCGTTGCCCGGCTGCTTGACGGGACCTGGTCCACGATCCTGCAGCAACCACGGAACTGGCTGGCCGGCCTACGGTGGGACAGTCCCGACCTGTGGGGCCTTGGTGTGGCCGCCGTCGTTCTCGGAGTGGTCTTGTTGCTGTGTGCCCTCATCCCCGGCGCCTTCACTGCCCTGACGGTCCGCAACGCCGCCAGGGAAGATACCGGTGTCGGACAGGACGGTGTCGGCCAGGACAATGAACCCGGGATGTACAAGAGGGAGACGGTGATGACCCGCCGCGCCGTGGCCCACCTGGCTAGGGCCCAATGCGTGCAGATCGATGGCGTCTCCGCGGCGTCGGCAACCGCCAGCAACAAGCGTGTGCACCTGAAGGTCACGACCTCCCTGCGCGAGACCGAGGATCTTCGTGCCCGTGTCACCGACGCCGTCCGGGAGCGGTTGGACACGACCGGGCTGGACCCGGTGCCGCGGGTCACCGCCACCATGGAAACCACAGGATGACACCCATTTCCGTGCCCACCCACCATCAAGGAAGGAAGGGACTCCGATGAGACAGACAGCCGGAACACTGAACCGTACATGGCTGGCGATCCTGGGCGTTCTTGTCCTGGCCGCCGGCATCACCGGCCTCCTGCAAGCCGCCGGCACGCTGCAAACCATCGCGCCCACACCATCCCCGGGGACCAGGGTTGTCACCGGTGAACTGCATCCCTTCTTCGCACAACCCTGGCTGATAGCGCTCATCCTGGTCATCGGCGTGCTGGTCGGTGTGCTGGCCCTGTGGTGGATCATCGCCCAAATTCCCAGGAAGAACCCGGCGGGAACCTACCGGCTCCAGCACGAAGGCGCCCAAGGCCGCACCAGTTGCGACCCGTCCGTGCTGGCCGCCGCCGTGGAGGAGCAGGTCAACACCCTCCCCGGCGTGGTGACCGCCTCAGCGCTGCTGCGTGGAACAGCCAACGAGCCGGATTTGACGCTGAAAGTCACCATCAACGACCGCACCGATGTCCGCGCCCTGCTGCGCCACCTGGAAACATCCACACTTCCCCAACTCTCCACCACCCTGGAAGCACCCCTGTACCGGCGTCGCCTGCAGATCGACGTCAGCACCCGCACCCAAAGCACCGGGACCGTGGTCCACTCCACCGGCACCATCCTCCACTAACAAACCCAGCCGACACGTGAGGGCATTGTGCCCGGCAACGAGGAATCGGTGCACGGTGCCCCCAGCCGGTAGCGACCAGGCATCCCAAGATTCGGTCCGGATGTATCCCCCACCCTCCTTGCCCGAGGATTCCCCGCCCACGTACGGTGAGGACAACCGACAATGATGCCGGCCACCGCCACGGCGTGACGGGCAGTCTAGCGCCACCGAAGGACAACAATCATGGCCACAGGCACCGTCAAATGGTTCAACGCACAAAAGGGCTTTGGATTCATCGGCCCCGATGACGGGTCCGAAGACGTCTTCGTGCACTACTCCGCACTTGCCCCGGAGTGCTGCAGCCCGTTGGGAGAGAACCAAAAAGTCAACTATGACCTCGTCCAAGGCCCCAAAGGACCCCAAGCAGAAAACATCCGCCCACGATGACGCCTGCGCAAACTATTTCGGCATTTCAGGGTCTTAGCGTGCGATTTCGCCTTATTTCTGAGCCCACCCGTAGAGGGCTCCGTCTCACGGTCGAGGTACGACCCGTTTGTGGTCTGGGATGAACCCGTGCTCGAGTCCCCAGAGAATGGCGTTGGGGCGGTTGGCAACGCCAATGCGGCGGTAGCAGCTGCGGATGAAGGTCTTGACGGTGTTGCCTGAGTGCCGGGCCCTGTCCGCGATCTCGGCCAGGACCAAATCCTCCAGGAGCTCCTCGCCGAGATCGACCCGGGGTCGCCGCAGAAAACGGAAAAATCCTCCGCCAAGGCCTCGCTGAGGCATGCCCCCGCCCCCTGGCACGCACCCTGCCGTTTAACGCCCTGTGTCAATCACCGTCGGAGACCGACCCGTGGATTCATGCGCGGGCTGGAGCTGAAAAGTCGCACCATGGCAGTTCCAGAGGGGAACCTTCTGCGGGACGGTTCTTATCGTCTTCGGGCTGGTTTCGGTGCGGGCCGGCGAGTACCATCGCTAACATCCGCGCCCCCGAGGAAGCTTTAGAGATCGATCCGCTATGGAAGGTGTCTAGTAATGGTAGTAACACTCAGGGTATCGCCACGGAAGCCGGACTCGCGCTCGGTGCTGTGGATGTTGGTGGTTGTAGTGCTGGGTGTGAGCGCTTTGACCGCGTGCACAGGCGGGGTCGCACCGGTCAGCAGCCCGACGGGAGAGCACCAGAGCGCGACCCCCACGGGGAGTGGAGTTTCGGCGTCGTCGCACTTCAATGACGCATGCACTCAAGCCCGTCCCGTTCACGGACCGGTTCCCGGGCCCACTGACATAGCCATCGGGAAGTTGAGCTTCGGGGGCGCGCGGGCGGCGGCCAACCTCCCGTCCACCGACGCGCCGATCCTGGACCACGGGTCCACCTTCTACAAGATGGGGGCGCAATTGCCCGCGAACACGTCAGCCACGGTGACTATCGTGGCTCCGGAAGTGTCTGAGGCCACGATCATCGCCGAGACCGGGCCGAAGAGCGGTACACGGTCGGTCACCTACACGAACTGCACCGATACAGCTCAGTGGTGGGTGGCAGGGTTCGTCCTCTGGGGGCGGCAGACGGGTTGCGTCACCGTCGAGACCACATCCAGCGCAGATCCGACGCCGCAGCGTGCAGTCATCTCACTGAATGCGGGGAAGTGCCCTCCGGCATGAGCCACCTTACTGGCGCGACAACTCACCGCCTGATGATGCTCAGTTGACCAGCCCGGACCACGCGGCCATCCTGCACAAGCACCCCCACGCAACATCGGCGACGATCGGAGCATCTCGCCGTCGCGTCGATGCCCTCCCCACCCTCGTCTACGCGACGCGTTGGAAGCCACGCCCACATGCCCAACGTCTACCGGTCAGCCTGATGCCAAAGACGTTCATTGCTTCTGGTTGTTGATGTCGGGCTTAGCCGTTCAAAGAAGATGCGATGTCATCCTGCTTGTGTGGAGAGGTAGTGCTCCACGATCGGCCACCAGTGCTGTTCCGAGAACTCAGAGCCGCCGTGGACGACACTAATCCACTCCCCAGCAATAAGCGGCTCAACGGTGTCGGTGATGAGGTTCACCGGCACGTGCGCCCATGGTGTCGGATAGGCGTAGCTGGCATCGGGACTGGGAACAACATTGCGGATAAATCCAACACAGCGCGTCGCAAGATCGGCTCGTCCGAACACGTCCCGCATGAGATCCGTGACGCTACCCGGATCAGTCCATAAATATCGTGTTGGCAGGTTTAGCCCCTTGGGCGTGGGAACGCAGAAGAATTCCGATACACCGTTCAGATTCCGCCGTACCAGGAGCAATCTGGTAACGACCACGGGTTCGACAATCTGACAATTGTGGCCGACCCATACTTCTGCCGAGCTGCCTAGCGGAAGCCAGGGGGCTTCGTGGGTAGTCGACATCAAGAACTCATTGGGCATGAATCACATCCTACTGAGCGGCACAGCATCCGGCTTGTTCTGATTCCTTGCTGGGAAACTTGCTTTTATCGTTTTTTGAAGTCTGCCCGAATTTTCCGACCTGATATTGAGCGCCGAGCTTGTCTGTTGGGGAACCTTGGCCGGTTAATTCAGGGATAACGCGGTCCGGTTGGTTTCTGTTATGGGGTCTTGGGGTGCGCGCGTACGTGCATCCGTTCGCCTTGCTGTCCAAAGAGGCTGATGAATTCAACGGGTTTGCCGTCGGCGCTGGCGAACCAGTGTGGGGTGTGGGTGTCGAATTCCGCAGCTTCACCCGGGCGGAGTTCAAAGTCTTTTTCGCCCAGCACGAGACGTAGCCGTCCGTTGAGGATGTAAAGCCATTCGTAGCCTTCATGAACGCGTGGGTCGGGTTCTGCGCCACGGTCCTCCCCTGTGAGCACCATTTTGAAGGCTTGCAATCCGCCTGGGCGGCGTGTGAGGGGAACGGCTGTCATGCCCCCGTGGGTGATGGGTTGGAGATGAATTCTCGGGTCTCCGGTGAGGGGTGCTCCGACGAGATTATCGAGGGGAACACCGTACAGCCTTGCCAGTGGCAAGAGGATTTCAAGGTTTGGCTTGCGTTGGCCTGATTCAAGGCGGGACAGGGTGCTAATGGACACTCCGGATGCGGTGGAGACCTCTTCAAGGGTGAGGTTCCGTTCCGTGCGGAGCGCGCGAAGCCGGGGGCCGACGGCTCCAAGAATGTTGTCCAGGTCATTTGTCATACTCACAGTTTGCCATACCAGCAAATACATTTGTCAAAGATGATCCGCGTGGTGAAAGCTGATTGGAGCAGCCAAGGACACTGGCGGCGAACTTTCGACACGAGATGAGGGACAAATGACTATGAACACGACAAGGTATGACGTTGTCATTATTGGCGGCGGGGCTGCGGGGCTCAGTGCGGCCACGACGCTACTGCGGGCCCTGCGCTCGGTACTGGTCATTGACTCAGGGGCACCGCGCAACGCGCCCGCGGCCGGGATCCACGGTTTTCTTTCGCGGGACGGTATGCCGCCCTCGGAATTCCTGTCTATAGGGCGTGGCGAAGTGCTCTCGTACGGGGGAGCGGTCATTGACGGCGAGGCTGTTTCGGCACGGCGGAACCCGGAGGGATTCGAGGTGATCCTCGATGATGGCCGCAGCTTTGCGGCGCGGCGTCTTCTGCTCACCACCGGACTGACGGATGAGTTCCCTGCCATTGACGGGCTGCGGGAGCAATGGGGAAAGGGTGTTGTGCATTGCCCGTATTGCCACGGCTGGGAAATTCGCGGGCAACGTATTGGGGTACTGGGCACGGGGCCGATGTCCGTCCATCAAGCATTGTTGTTCAGGCAATGGTCCCCGAAGATCACCCTCTTCCTTAACGACACCGTGGAACCCACGGACGAGGAGTGGGGCAATCTCGCGGCCAGGGCAGTGACGGTTGTTGACGGAGCGGTGGAATCTGTTGACACCATCGGTGGTGCCCTCACCGGGCTCACGCTCCGCCAGGGCCATTCGTTCGATGTTCAGGCTCTTGCTGTCGGAACGCGGATGGAATCCAGATCCACGCTTTTGGAGTCACTCGGGTTGACTTCACAGGTGCACGCTTCTGGAGCCGGGCGTTTTATCGAGGCAGACGGAGCCGGTGCAACTGCCGCCCGTGGCGTGTATGCGGCGGGGAATGTCTCCAATTTGATGGCTCAAGTTGTTACCGCCGCAGCCGAGGGTGTCATGGCCGGGGCAAGGATCAACGCGGACCTCGTTGAAGAAGAAACACGATGGGCCGTTCAGGGCCACTTCGGACCTTTTTCGGCCGCCTCGGAAGCCGCTGTCTCGAGGATCGTGCTGGGCGACCGGCGCCACGGGTTCGATGTGGGGGACAAATTTAGAGGTATTGGCCCTGCGGCCGCAGTAGAAAGGTCATGACCATGGACCGCCGGCACCAGCACCAACAGGATCGGGACAGTAACCACGAGACCGACAGTGCACATCAACGAGATGATAGTCATGACCAGCACCGCGTCCTTGACCTAGATGCCGAGGTATTCAACGCCAACCTCGCAGCGGTCCTGGACATGACCGGTGTGAGAGCTGCGCGCAGCGTCGTCGACCTCGGCGCCGGCACCGGCGCAGGCAGTCGACTTCTACGTGAGCGTTACCCGGACGCGAAGGTGACGTGCGTCGATAACGACCCCCAGATGCTCAAGCTGGTGCGCGAGCAAGGATTCTCCGTGATCGAGGCCGACCTGGATGAGGGCTTCCCAGAGCTAGTTAACTCCTTGAGCGAGGCGGATCCAAGACCCGATAATTCGGTTGACCTGGTGTGGGCAGCGTCCTCGTTGCACCACGTCACCCACCCTGCCCGACTCTTGTCCGGGATCCACGGGGCGTTGGCTCCTAACGGGGTCTTGGTCGTTGTCGAGCTAGCCACGCTGCCCAGCTTCCTCAGCGACCCCCATGGAGCGCTACTGGAACAACGGTGTCATAACGCTGCCACAGCAGAAGGGTGGAACCACCACCCAAACTGGGCATCTGTCCTAGAAACCGCCGGGTTTGCTGTCAACCAGTCCGAGGTGAGGACCACCGCATCCGTTACCCCGGCGGCACGGGAGTACGCACAGAAATGGTTTACGCGCTTCTCGTATCTGGAAGCATTGACCATAGAGGACCGAGCGGCCGTCGAGGACCTGATGAAGCGGCTCCCTGACGATGTCGCGCTGGAACCCCGCACCACCAGGACCCTCTGGGTGGCTACCCCAAAATAGAAACAAAAACAGCCCAGAGAGGGAATAACTACAAAACCGGAAATCCTCGCAGACACGGGACCGGAGTGAACGCTGATGAACTATCCCTAGCCGCAACCGAAGCCTGACCCCATGAACGCGGCAAGAGCACTTTGCAAAGTTGAAGGATCGAAATTACTGCATCGACAGCATTTCGCAGGGGAACCCTCAGTGACACGAGACCCGCAAGACCGTGAGAAGTGCATCATCTAGGGTTACGAGATGAATGCAGAAGTCGCACCCCGCCGCTACCGTGCCGCGGATGCTGTGGACATCACCAGCTTGTTGAACGGTGCCTACCGGGAACTTCAGGATCAAGGCTTGAACTTCACCGCCGTGACTCAGGACGTCGAGACAACACGGCGACGCGTGGGCGTGGGGGGCCTGCTGGGTCGTCGAACTGGGAGGCCGTATCGCTGCGACGATGACGATGTCAGTGCCTCCGTCGGACGACGTGCGATCACTCTCCAGCTACGGCCGCCGGCCGAACACGGGATGGCTGTGCCAGGTGGCAGTGGCACCCGAACTCCGCGGGCGCGCTGTGGCAAAAGTCCTCTACGCTGTCGCGTGCGACTGGGCTCGCGCCGAGGGCATCACGACAGTGGGGCTTGACACGGCGGCTCCTGCCGAACACCTTGTTGCCATGTACTCCAGATGGGGCTTCAAGCACGTCGACGAGGTTCACTTCCCAGGCAAGAACTACGACAGCATCGTGATGACCAAGAGGCTGTCCGGTCGCTAATCCGCCCGTCTCACCAACCGAACCCTGATCGCGGCAGCTTCGAAGGCTGAGGGTGGTCTCGGATACTTCTTTAGAGCATTCCTTCGCGAACTGCGTGGTAGATGGTCGGCACCTTGGGTTCGAATCCGAGGCTCCGCGCGAGTGTCACATCCATGTGACCCTTCCAGGGGTTGGTGAGAGGCTCGGACGAATCCTCGTAGGGGAAGTCGAGGATCTCGGCTATTTCGTACATGGTCAGTGGTGATTCGTCGGCGATGTTGACGACACGACCGTCCATGACTCCGGTGAGTGCGAGCTCGAAGGCCCTCGCGATGTCCTCGTGGTGGATCACGCTCAGTTTTTGTGCTGGGTGCCATTTCATGTCGGATGCGATTTTCGGAAGTGAGTCCAGGTGTCCGTCGCCGTCGCCGTATATGAAAGGCAACCGGAGGATGCCCCAGTTCAGGCCGCTGTCACGGAGTTCTTTCTCGGCCGCGATTTTACTGGCTGGGTAGGCGAGCGTTGGGCTGACCTCGTCGTCTTCCCGGCCGGGATGGGTGATGTCGGGGTCGTACACGTTGGAGGTACTCGCCATGAGGAACTGAACATCTGGGTTGTGTTCTTTCGCGGCAGCGATGAGGTTGCGGGTGCCGTCGAGGTTAACCTTCCAGATCTGGTCGTCGTCAGGCGTGCGGAACAGGGCCGCGAGATGAACGATCGAGGTCACACCCTCTACGGCTGCCACCAGCGAGTCGGGACTGAGGATGTCACCTTCCACTACGGTGACTCCTTCGGGCACGGTTTTGCCGGCTCGTACGAGTGCCCGGCAGTCGATGCCGGCTTCGATGAATCGCTTTAGGATCCGAGGCCCTACAAGACCGGTGCCGCCGGTGATGAGGATTGTCATGATTTTGTTGCTCCTTTTTTGTAGTCGATAAGACGCTGCGTGGCGTCTTTGAGTACTTGATTCGTGGTCGCGATGTCGGCGTCGCTGACGTCAGCAAAAGCGACCGCGGCGATGATGGCGATCGGATCAGGGACCGATGCCAGCAACGTCCGACCGGCAGGAGTGACCTGCAAAATTTTCTGACGCTGATCTTCCGGGTCGGGGTGTTGCTCGATGTATCCTTTGCGAACGAGGGCGCTGATGACGGCGCTGAGGGTGGCTCGTTCTACTTCGAGTTCGCGGGTTAAATCTCGCTGCTTGAGAGGCCCCCGGTCGACGAGAACACCCAGGACGTACCACTGTGTGTTGCCGAGATCGTAGGGACGAAGAACGGATTCCACTACCTCGCGGCTCGCGAGAAAGTATCTTTTCGCCCAGGAGCCCGCTGCTTCCAGGTCGGCATCATTGACATTGTTAGGCACCTAATTAAAATGTCAGGTACCTAACAACCTGTCAAGTGCGGCGTGGGCTTCAGCGTGAGACACGTGGTTCAGCTGCTTCCAGTCACCGCTTATTTTAGTCCTTGCAGCCAACCCTGAGCGGACGTCATTCAGTGTAGAAGTGATCGTGTCACTCATGGGCAATGAGCTCGGCTTCGAATCCATTAGAATTTTCGAGGTACGCGGCGTAGTGGCCGGATCCTCCCGCATGCGGATATTATGCTGCGAACAACGGTGTCCAGCCATGAGAACTCGGCAGGGACGGCGACCCCGGACCGTGACGCGGCCCGGGTATTGTGGCCCGGGAGATTTCCGGAGTTGAAGACGGGGCCGCTGCTCCCCGGTACGCCGCCGCTATTGCCTGATCGCGGAGATATCAATCTCCAGGGTCACTTTCTCGCTCACGAGGACCCCGCCAGCTTCCAGGGGCGCGTTCCAGTTCAGGCCCCAGTCCTTCCGGTTAATCGTTACGGCGGCCTCGAAACCAATCCGGGTGTTGCCAGATGGATCGATGGATGAGCCCGTGTATTGGACGTCCAAGGTCACGGCCCGAGAGACACCCTTGATGGCCAAGTCACCGATCACCTGGTAGTTCTCACCGCTGGCATGCTCAATGGCGGTGCTTTCGAAGGTGATTTGCGGATAGTTCGGCATGTCGAAGAAGTCGTTGCTACGCAGGTGGTTGTCTCGTTGTTCTGTGCCGGTGTCAATGCTCTCGGTAACGATGCTTAGCCGTCCGCTGGAACGGGTGGGTTCCTCGGCGTCGATATGCAGGTGTCCCTCGAACTCTTTGAAGGAGCCGTGGACTTTAGTGATCATCGCGTGCCGGGCAACGAACCCGAGCCTGCTGTGGACAACATCAAAAACATAGTCACCGCTGAGCTCCGGTGCCACGGTCTCACTGCTCATCGCCGATTCCTTTCGTTGTATCCAACTCTAGCGAGATTGAACTGTCCCTGAAAGAGCGGATCCAGAAGCGCGCATGGAAGGATGGAATCATACATTCCCTCGAGGCGGCTCACCCTGAAGCGTACGGGAGGGCATCGCTTGGCCAACGATTAGTGACTGGCTTTCCTGAACGAATCGCTGACCTGACCTGTTGTTATAGGGGTCGCCGCTTGTTATAGGGGTCGCCGCAGAAAACGGAAAAAATCGTAGGCTAAGGCATCGCTGAGGCACCTCCCGGCTGGCGCGCAACTTGTAGATGAACGCACTGTGCCAATCACAGCCCGAAGGGGAACCCCTTACGCGCTCCAGATCTGGGAGACTCCTCGCGGCTCCAAACGCAAGCTGAGGTTGTCCGGAGGGGCTGATAGCGTCGGTCAATGTGAACATTCAAGATCAGGACCCTCCGGCTCCCGCTATTACCCCTGAGCTACAGCGGATTCTCGATGCCGCCGCAGCGATGACCGCGAAGGGGCAAGAGCCACGAAGGCACCACCTGGTCCCGAAGTTCTATCTTGAACGCTGGGCCATCAACAACCGCATTCTCGTCACCGATCTCGACATAAACAAAAGCTTTCCTGTCGCACCGATCAATGCGCTGATCGAGACGGACTACTACCGCGTCCCCGAGGGTTCCTTTCAGGGTGGTTCACCAGTTGTATGGGAAACATGGCTGTCCACAATCGAAGGACACGCCAAATCGGTCTTTGACGCGATCGACAAGAACGGCCTGCCAAACATCAGCGACATTCAACACGCGCACCTCCTTCACTTTCTCGGAGTCCAGATCACCCGCTCGCGCTCCTACCGTTTCCGGGGCCGGTGGATGATGGGCCCCGGCTACTACCAGGCGATGGAGCTGAATCGGCCCGGCGCGATCGAAGCCCTGCTGATCAGAGAAGGCGGAAACCCCTCCCCCGAGAGGATCTCAGAACTGGAGGCCTACTTCGCACAAGTGAACGCCGATCCGTGGAGAGTACCCATGGCGGCTGAGCAGGAGATGCTGATGTCCACCGAAGCGGGCGGAAAAATGGCAGAAACCCTCCATTCCCGCCAGCTTGTGCTGTACACCACGGCCAAACCTCTGCTGACCTGTGACGAACCGGTTGTCCTCCTACACGAACACATGGGCGCTCTCCATCCAGATGACGGCGGATACCTCCGTGCGCCCATCATTGCTTTTCCTTTCGGCCCACGGGAAGTTCTTGCAATGTTCCGTGAGGATCTGCCGTTGTCCCGCCCCAACAATGTGGAGCTGGACTGGAGGGAAACGCTGGAGTTGAACAGGGCCATTGCAGGCAACGCACACCGTCACCTCGTCGAAGGCCCTGACGGGGGGAACGGTGCAAATCTGTACGTTCCCGCAGCAAAGGATCCCGTCCGAATGGTTACGTTGCCGCCAGCCGAAGGTAACGGTCATGAAGTTCTATGGACGACGGCGCAGCGCCGCTGGACAGGTGAGCACGACGCTCCGGTCCGCCCGGTCTCAGCCTGGTGGCCAGCCGCAGTCCCACCACCCCCGCAGGGACCTGCAAGACCGGCAGTTTGAAGTCAGGAGTAGGAATCAGCCAGCGAGACTGACCCGGGCTGCCCAGGCAGGGAACACTCACCCATCACCGTCCGGACGTGGGGATCTTCCCGCCCAAAGCCTGAGACGTCGAAATTGTCACTACAGACCCGACCGTGTGGTGGGCATTCTGGTCACCCAACCGTCCCGAACCCATCCTTCTGTTCCTAGAGGAGTGCGGCTATCCGGTGGATTGGACTCCGCACAATTGGACTTGTCTCCCCACCGAGTGAGTACTGCCGCTCGGTAGCGAGAGCAAACGCCCGCAAACCGATCCCCCCAGCGGACACTGTCGCGGAAAATAGACGATTGGCGCGAAGTAGTTCTCCAGCAGTCGGTCGATGCCGTGGTGGCGTTTTGCTATCGGAGCCATTCTGCAGGCAGGGCGGGGTCGATCAGATTCCAGGCGTGGGTAGAGGAAACAGTCACTGGAAGCCTAGCCAGTACAACTTGAGCATCACAATCCGGAACTCGGCTGGCAAGCCTTGCAGCGATGTCGGCTACTTCGATCGCACTTGGCGTTTTCGCTCGGAGCTCTTCTCGGGCCCAGAGGCTCGCCGCGAGGGCAGCCTGATGCAGCAGTCCGAGATCGAGGCATGCCTCCACAGCGTGCCTGTATCCCTCACGACCTGCATCCGGTGAGCCAGCTCGAAATGCCGTAAGGCCTCGCGTGGCCATATAGGTGGCTGCTTCCTGTTCATCCTTTGGGGCAGGACAGCTGGCGAGGACGGCACCAGCTTCCGCGTTCTTGTCTTGATTGGCGAGGGCGAAGGCCAGGTTGTTGGCTATAGTCGCGTCTTGGGGGTTGGCGAGTTGGCCAATTCGCGCCGCCTCTTCCGCGATGTCGTATCGTTCTGCACCCACTGCGGCTACATATGAGAGGAAGGTGGCCGGTTCGACGGCGAATGGCTGGTCCTGCTGCCACTTCCGGCCGGACTCCATTGCAGCGGACCAATCCTTCCGCCAGCCAGCCTCAATGGCCTCGGCCTCGAACCTGCGCTCGGGTTCCTGCACTGGTTTGACGGTGAATCCTCCGCGATTGGATTCGAAGGCGATCTGCGCAGCCGCGTTTTCTGTAGGTTTCGGTCTAGCCTGTTCGAGGAATTTGCGTGCACGCTTATCGCGTCCGTCGTTGAATTCTGCGTGAGCAACCGTGCAAGCGAGCTCACTGAGCTCCCAAGGGGTGAAATTTGCTGACGTGAGGACAACGAGCGCATCCCTTATCGAGGATGGGGTGCTGCCGGCAGCTTCGTCGCTGGCGATCTCTGCGGCCAGGATCCAAGGGTCTGATGATCCCTTTGCCTCTCTTAGTGCATATTGGGCTGCTTCGGGGTCCTCGACGTGTATGAAGAAGCGGACTGCTGACCTGAGAACGAAGCGGTTCAGGGGCGCCAGACCCAATGCTGTCGACAAGGATCTTCTGGCTTTGTCAGCTTGGCCCAGAAGTGTCTGGGCTAGGGCGAGATCGACCCATTTCGTGGGATTGCGAGGCCTTCGCCGGAGCTCATCTCGCAGAGTGCGAACAGCGGCATTGCGCTCCTCTACTCGGAACCAGGTTTCGCCTGCGGGCGTCAGGCTCTGGTCCAGCTGCCGTCTGACATGGGTGGCGGTCGCGGAGAGTAGGGGGTTCGCGTTTTTGGATTCAATGAACTCGACTACCGGCCGCAGCGGCTCTGGGTCGCGCAGGCTGAATGCGAGGCTCAGCGCGTCGGCTGCCTTGTGTAGCGTCGGAGCTGCGTTGAATGCGCTGAGTGCCTCCATGTCCGGGAAGAGGACGGATGACGGCTGACGCTGGGGAGAGCTGAATGTGAGTTCGCCGAGCGCCGCCGATACCCGAAAGGGGCGCCAGCGTGGGACCAGGTTCCGCTCGTCCGTTCCCTGGGACGCTGTCACGCTGCTGCCAATCTGGACTGTCGGACTTCAGCCAAGTGGGCCAACAGGTCCAATTGGGAAACGATGCGGTTCA
This sequence comes from Arthrobacter livingstonensis, assembly GCF_003219815.1. Taxonomy (GTDB): domain Bacteria; phylum Actinomycetota; class Actinomycetes; order Actinomycetales; family Micrococcaceae; genus Specibacter; species Specibacter livingstonensis. Next base: position 270,116 of record NZ_QJVD01000001.1, on the reverse strand, counting down.
GGGCGTAAGGCTGACCCGCCTTCCGGCTTGCGTGATGTCCCCGTCGTCCCAGATCGGGATCGGTGAGGCACTCGATCAGGTCGATCAACTCATCTTTCATGTGGGAGGGGAGGAAGCCCTCCAAGGCATCCAGGCCAGCAGAGTGCGCCGCCTGCACGTAGGGAAGCGCCTGCTCGTAAGATCCGCGCCAGTTCTGTGGGGAATGGCTTGGGTCGAGGAACGTGTGCACAAGCATGTTCATGGTGACACCGCTGAGGACGAACGTAAGGAGGTTCCCGAGCTGGTAGATGTCACATGCAAGCCGCCGCTCCTCAAAGGAAACCGGTGTCTCGCCGAAGCACTGCTCGGGTGGCGCATAAGAAGGATCACCTGCGATGGCATATTCGTCATGGACGGCGGACCTTTGTTGGTCGGTCGCGCGGCCGAGGTCCCCGATTTTCGCTGTGCGGCCCAGGACGAGTTGGGGTTTGAAGACCAGCAAGTTGCTGGGCTTGATGTCCTGATGGGCCACCTGAATCGAATGGAGCTGTGCGATCCCACTGGCTGCGTTGTGGACCATCCTCAGTCGGACGGCCAGCTCGAGATCGGCAACCTCATCGAGCAGACCTCTAATGTCTCCGTCTGCCCGTTCGAAGATAATAAAGCTTATCGGAAACGGGGCGGGCGCCTGCGCAGGAAGGCTGTCGTGGTGGTATGCCTCCACAACGCGGGACAGCCGCCGGTTGGTGCATTTCTGAACGAGCTCACGCTCAAAGTTGTATGCCTCGGTGATCATTTGCATCATGCCGGTCGGGTCCGGGCTCTGGAAGATCGCCTGGTAGTTGATCACCTTGACGAACCCCCTTGCGGCCATCATCGTTCGTCGCGAGATAGCCGAGCGAGAAGTTCCCCCCGGTCGCGCCGATGGGTTTGGGAAGTGTTTCGTCGATTCTCCAACCCCCGCCCAGTTCGAGTCCTACTAGCGGATCGGCCGCTGCCGACATACCTGATGTCATACTGCCCCCATCGATTGGGCCGTGTTATGAACGGCGCCGAACATCCTTCCAATTCTAGTGGAGCGCATCCCCGGATACGGCCGTCATGCTCAAGTGGCGCTTTCGGCTTACACGTGAACAACACGCCCGTAAGCCGGTCCTCCACCGGACGCACCCGCCTCTGAAGTGCATCGTTGCGACCGTTGGCCGTCGACTGTTCCGTATAGGGTGTCCGGTGAACTGACCGGTGAAGGGGCCGTATACGAGGCACTATTTGAGGCCGATTTCAGCTGACGTCGATGTAAGGACTAAGACATCGAACTTATTCGGCACGCCGTTCCGAAAGCCCTAACGTACGATTTATTCCGTTTTCTGCGGCGACCCCAAAGAGCACGCGTTGAACGACATCACCGACTCCGTGGAAGTGCTCTCCGAGACGGTGACCAGCGAACTGGCCGGCTCCCACGCACGCGCAATCGCCGAGGTGCTGCGCCGGCTGGAATCCGATTATGAGGTGGCTGACCTATTCTGCGACGACCAGACGCTCGGGATCGGCTGAGTGCCCGACCAAGCAAAATATTCAGCAGCTGTGTGAAGACTTCGACGGGCTAAGCATCGAATGCTGCCTTGAGGAAGTCCGAACCCAGTTTGATGGCCTCGCTCCCCGTGGTTGGTTCGGGCCACAGAACGATCAAGTAGTCCTCGCATGGCTCGTCAACGGCCAAGTCATAGTTGATGTCTCGTCCTTTTGCGTGAATGCGTACACGGTAGTCAACCGGCCCGGCAGCTATTCGGCCAATGAGGAAAGGCTCATCCCTGAAACCGGTGAGACTAATGGTCCCTGTTTCCAAGCGAAGTGAGTACTCCTCGATGTCCTCCCAATCTGCCTCGACGAGCTCCGGACGAGTCTCCAGCACCTCGGTCGTGACTCTAACGGGTCCCATGTAGATTCCAGTTCTCACGAGGAGCTGGTCAGATTCAAACGGTGGCGGTATCTGGCCCGTGACTTGTCCTTGAAGTAGTCGAAGGGCTTCTTCGTCCGACACAGGCTCGGGCACAGTGGAAAGGACCATGGCAGACGTTGAAACTTCAACTATTTGGGTTTCCATCGGGCTCCTTGGCAATTTACGGTCCAGAGAATGATACGTAGAAACCGTCACCATCGAGTACTCGGAATGGCACAAACAACTTGCTGTTCATTGCGCCTCCTGCTTGTGAATTCACAGCCTCATTGATCAGAACTAATCATCGCCTTATTGAGAATGTCAATCTGATTGGGGACCACTTTGGTGCGGAATCGCAGTTTCCTTGGGGACCACCTAGCCAGGCTTCTTATGCTTCTGAACTGGACCACACAGAGAGTTGGGCGCCGTATCCAATTGGATACGGCGCCCAACTCTCTGAATGCCGGCGGAGGCAATCCGTACTGATGCGGAGCAGAGAGGTACATATGCAATTTTCTGCTGATGCTATTTCGTGTTAGCCAAGCGTAGGGCGTTTCCCTGCGGCGATTTCCTTGCACCGGCGGTCGTATTCATCTTCCGTAATGGCCATCAGTCCCGAGCACGGTCCTTTAGCAGAGGCGGTAAAGCCAAAAGCAAGGCTCCAGTCGGAATTTTCGAATCCTGCCCACTCGACCAGGATATGCATGAGATTGGGGTCCGTGATTCGGCCTGGATGGCCCCTGTAGAGGAACAGCGGCTCTCCGTCGTTATGCCAAATATCATTGGCATCCAGATCCGCAGATGAACGGAGGGCAACGGTCTGCCCAATAAGAAACAATTCTGGAGGCAGCGGTTCGGATTCGTTGTCAGCCATTCGCGACAGCCTTTACCCAATTGGGGCACCGGGGCTGGTAGCCCTGACAGTATGCCGTTACGACGCCGAAGGTCCCGACAAATTGGGATGGCGACGTTCGGTAGTCAACTGAAACCACGGTATCCACCACTCCTACCGTCTTGCATTTTCTAAACCAGCCGTAGCCGGTACAGAGGTGCCGGTAGATGTACGCCTCGTAGTTGTACTTCTGGCCAGCGACATACGTCTTAAACACAGGGTGCTGTGTTACCAACTTGACTGCGTTGATATTTAGATTGTGCCATAGCGCAATCTTGTTGTAACCGAATCCGCCGCCAGCTACCGTGCTTGTATACCCATACCGAAGGTAGACAGTCCGTCTACCGTTATCGAGCCACGTGGAAACAGTCGAGTACTGCACTCCCCCTGTAAGGGCCAAAGCCGTGGCGGCTTGGTTTTCCTCTGGCGGGATGGAAACGGTGCCGTCGAGTGCGGTTGCACCAGGCAGTGGGGTGATGGGGTTGGAGCCGTCGAAACTGGTGCCGTCCATTGCCTTGGAAAGCTGATCATCGGTGAGGGGTGATCCTCCGGATTCGATCGCGACCACTTGGGCCAGGCTGACCCCTCGAGCTGCGAGTTGAGTGCTGTCGTAGGTTTCCCCGACGACAAAGTCCCCTCCAACCACGGCAATTTCGGTTACCGAGGGATCCGCATACCAGCCCTGGAGATCGAGGATGAAGTCCACGGTGTCGGGTGAAACATTGTGAATCTGGATGGCTCCCTCGTCGTTCCCGCCAACGGGAACGGTAATAAGGTTCGTGTGGGTGCCCGTTCCAAAAGACAACGAGGCCACGTTTTTAGGTTCAGGTGCACCGGATGCCCAGGCTCGAGCATAACCGCCGGCAGTACCGGGATCGATAACGGTGAGGTTGCCTACCATAGCGGTCAAACCCTCGGTTAGCCCGGGAATGGGACCGACTCCGCCGACGTCAACCGTCACGGTCTGCCCGGGGGCAACGTGGCCGCTGGCCCTGGTGTCATACAGTTTGCTAATCGCCGGAGTGAATGTTCCATTGCTAGAACCGGCAGTGAAGTAGCCCCCAACATCCATCAAAAGATGGATCATGTTCCCTTGTGAGAGGTAGAGCTTAAAGGCTCCGTTGGCATCGAGTTTCACGATGGCACCTATGGATGTGTACGGACCGCCGTCGAAGTTTAGCGCCACGCCGGGTCGACTGGTCGAGCTCGTGGCGTAGGGATTAATATAACCGGCGGAGGTAGTGGCGTTATCGACTTGAAAGTTTACAAAGGCCGCCTGCGCTCCTGCCGGCACGCCTGCCTTTCCAGCGACCTGAATGGTTACTGTCTGTCCCGAGCCGATCGTTGCCTTCGGCAATCCCACACCATTGATCGTGTCCACGATTCGACTCTGGTCAACGGGAGCATAACCCCCCGCGGCCGTAACGTCGTTGCCGGACGTGTAATAGCCTTGCACGTCGATGTTGGTGTTGGTTGTCGTGGTCGCTTGGATCTGGATTTTTCCGGTTGCTGACACGCTCACGATGGCACTGTTGGATGTAGGGCTGTTTGCGTCGTAGCGCATGACCCCGCTTAAGGCGCCGTCGGCAGGGCCAGCCGACATTTGTCCAGGCAAGGCTGGTTCGCTAGCAGTAAAGGTCAAGAGAACCGCTGAGATTCCCGAAGACGGTAACCCCACCTGCCCCGCGACTTGGATGGTGCGGGGTGTCAAGGGAGCAAGTGGTGCCTTTGTCGTTCCAGTGGGCACTACTGTGCTCACCAGGCGGCCTTGTAGAGGTATGAACAGCCCGGCCGTGCCGGTCACCACAACGGGCTCCGCAGCGCTGGCCACCGGGACGGAAATCCCGGATGCGACAAGGACAAGTGAGGCGGCAAGTCCGATAGCTCCAAGCCATCGGACTCCCGCCAATCGGACATGACGAAGTAACAAAGTACGCATAAGATTGTCCCCCAGGACTGAGGCGCGAAGCACCCCGAAAGTTAACATAACAACAGGTGCGAGTACCTGGCTGCAACGTGACCAAAAATACATCGGTGTACCATCTGGACTGCAGTAATGAGAACTATAACCGACGCGTAACTCAGCCCACAACGCATCGAGTATCCCACTGTGGGAACGCATGGATACTGCTCATACGTAGGTCACCGAAAAGTCCATGTGGAACGACCCGACATGAGACTGGCGTTCTTGGTGAAACCCATGCTGCTGTGAAATCGCAGCTTGGTGGGAAACGACCTGGACCGTGTTATTTGGCGTCGGTGAGGTGCTGGTTTTTGGTGTGAGCGAGTCGGTATGACTCTGTGCCGGTTTCGATGATGGTGCCTTTGAAGGTGAGCCGGTCCACGATGGCGGCGCAGAGGCGTGGGTCGGTGAACGTTTTCGTCCACCCAGAGAAGGACTCGTTGGTCGCTATAGCCACTGATGCTTTTTCTTCGCGTTCGGTGAGGACTTGAAAGAGGAGCTCGGCACCGCGTTTGTCTAGTTCCATGTAGCCAAGCTCGTCAATGCAGAGCAGGTCTACTCGCCCGTACCTGGCGATGGTCTTGGTCAGGACTTTTTCGTCTTCGGCTTCGACGAGCTCGTTCACGAGCCTGGTGGCGAGGATGTATTTGACCCTGAATCCTTTCTCGGCCGCCGCGGTTCCTAGGCCGATGAGGAGGTGCGATTTTCCGGTTCCAGAATCCCCGATGAGACACAAGGGGAGGCCTTTGCGGATCCAGTCCCCGGTGGCCAGGGTGTTGATCGTGGCTGGGTTGATGTTTGGATTAGCTTCGTAGTCGAAGTCACCCAACCACTTATCGCGCGGGAAATTCGCTGACTTCACCCTCCGGATGGAGGAGCGCCGGTCCCTGTCATCACACTCGGCCAGTAGCAGCTCGGCGAGGAATCCTTGGTAGGAGAGTTGTTCCTTCCCGGCCACGGTCAGGGCTTCATCGAGCACGGCCCGGATCGTGGGCAGGCGTAACCGTCGGCAGGCCTGGTCAACGGCCGCGACGGCTGCTGGTTCGGTCAGGCCGCGGCGCCGACGAAGAGTTTGGGAGACAACGACTGGGGTAGTGGGACTCATGAAATCTGCTCCTTAGGTGATGGGGGCGGTGATGGTTGGGGACGGAGTCTGAGTAGCTCGTCATAGCCGGCCACGGAGGGCAACGGCCGCTTGTCTGGTGGCAGGCCAGCGATGACAGCAGCCGGGTCTGCCAGGCGGCGTTGGGTGAGACTGACAACCCGGTGCTCGACGACTTCGGCTTTTGCGCCGGGATGGTAATCGGGGCGGATCCACCCAGCATTCCTTTCGAACGCCACACGCCTTGCTTCAACAGCGACAACGTCAGAGCTCACGGCACCGACAAGAAGCGCGGCAGTGATCCCGTCGATGACATCGCAGGCTTCCATGGAACGATGGAGCAGCAATACCTCGATGAGTTCCCTCGTCGCTGCAGTGTCACCATCGGTCCTTCGTGCAGCGGCCCAGAAAGCGTCATGGGCGGGAGTGAACACTCCTGATTCACGCGCCTGGGCCAGGGCGGTGGATCCAGGTAATGCTCCGGGTTTGATCCGCAGGACTTCTAGGTAGTGATCGAGTTGCACGCATTGCCCGCCCCTGGCCACGGTCCGTGGGTGGGTGGCGATCAAGGTCCTGCCATCGAAGATCCTTATCTCGGTCGCGCGCAGGGATACCCTGACTTTCCGATTGATAAATCTCACCGGTACCGAGTACTTCGCTGAACGCACGGTAACCAGCGAGGAACGGTCAACCCTAGGAGTTAGCGCCAGGCCTGGATCGAAGCTCTCTGCCGACAACGGCGCCAGCAGAGGCGCCTCGAGAGCGAAGTCCTGCCCTACCGTGCGAAGTCGATGAGAGATCCGGCGCTGATCCTCGCCCTCGTCCCAGCCCCGCAGCTTCGCATTGAGCTCCACCAAGGAATCCACGACCGGGACCGGAGTCAGGAAATTTCGGCGAAACCGCCCCACTTCCCCCTCAACCCCACCTTTCTCATGGGCGCCTTTCATCCCTGGCTCGCAGTAAAAGGAATCAAACCCATAGTGAGAGCGAAAGAGCACCCAGCGCTCGTTCTCAACCCGTTGCCGGCCAGCACCATAGATAACTTTCGTCACGGCCGAGGTGAGGTTGTCATAACGGATGTGCTTCGCAGGGACACCACCGAGAGTCTCAAAAGCCTCGATGTGGCCCTCCAAGAAAGCTTCCTGCCCACAGGTCGGATACACGCGGTGGACCGATTTTCCCGAGTGGGACATACGGAAAGCGAACATGTAGCACCGGGTGCGCACTCCGGCAAGATCCACCCAGACATCCCCGAAATCAACCTCAGCCTCCGCACCAGGTGCATGCTCCTGAGGAACGAAGACCTCTATCGGCGCTTTCCCGGCCTCGAAAGCGATCTCCGCCCGGCGAACCTTCACATATTGACGCACCGTTGAATACGAAATCACCGCCTGATGTTCCTCAACCAAGCGATCAAAAACCCGCTGGGCCGTATGGCGCTGTTTCCGTGGAGCATCCAAATCAGCGATCAGCATCTGATCAATCACCGCCCGGAACCGATCCAGCTTCGGAGCTGAACGGGCAGGAACCCTCCGAGGTGGAGGCTCAGCCGCAGCCAAAGCCTGACGAACAGTTCGTCGCGATACCCGATGCACCCGTGCAAGCCGGCGAATTGACCACCCTTGGACCCGGGCGTCTCGACGGATCCTTGCGAATATCTCCACCCTCAACTCCATCACTGCCTTCCATCGTTGGAAAAATATTCTGATGAAATCAACGATGAGGTGGGCTCAGCCGAAACTGCGATTCATCACCCGGCGAGCCGCAAGGTGGGTCCCAAACAAACTGCGAAAGTGGTACCCAATCAAACTGCCATAATCACCTTATTGCGATTTTATGGGTACATATCGTAATAGCGGATGGCTTACTACTGACTTTCTGGCCGGCCATGCCCTCGTCCAAGGCCAGAAGGTCTGCCGAGACATTGGCCGCAGATGCCGTTCCCAGCAGCTCGCCAGCGATCGGGGCTGCCCGGCAGCCTTGCTCTATCCGCCGGCGGACGAGTTCTTCGTGACGGACCACAGCGTCATTGACGAGCTGTCGCTGCCGCCGCACGGATCCAGGCGCAGGATGCGTCACGATTCGCCAGGCGTCAAGCTGCGACACAGCGGCCCCAATCCCCCGTAACTGCGCGGCTCGACGCGCTCTGAGCCCACTTTTACAACTCAGCCCCATCTCACTTCAAGGGGTCGGTTTTTTACCCACGATAATCACACTTATCCCCACTATCGGCGCGCAGGGTCTTTTTCGGGTTTTGAGAGTCAAAATCTGAGAATGGGCCGGACACACTCGCCGCTGGTTTGGCATCTGCCCGCTGTCCGCCTATGTCATCGTCGCCTGCCAGCCAAGGTACGGCTGCAGCCGTGGTCGATGTCCTGTTCCGGCGACTGCGGAATGTGGGCGTTCTGAAGGTCTATGTGACGGGAGACTGCCATCCATTTGTGCAGTAATCGACGTAGTATTACTACTACTATTACTACTTAAGGAGTGCCGCCGTGGCCGAACAGTCAGTGAAGGCTCGCGTGTACGCCGCCGCCGAGCAGATCAGCACTGAGAAGAATCCCACGGTCGCCACCGTGCGCGAAGCCGCCGGGGTGTCCAACGCCGACGCCGGACGCTACCTGAAGGAATGGCGTGCCGAACGCGACAGCGCCGGATCGAAGATAGCCGCGACCCCGACCATCATCACCGAGCAGGCACTGCGCCTGGCAGGCACAGTCTGGGCGGCAGCAGTAAGCACCGCCACCGCAGAGCATGCCATCATCGAAAAGGCCTGGCGGGACGAAAAAACCCACAAGGACCGCGAAATCAACGAACTCGCCACCGACCTCGACCACGCCACCCGCTCCCACCAGGAAGCCGTCAAGGAACTCCGGTTCCAGGTCGAGGAAGCGAACCAGGCTGCGCGTGACAGTGCTTCTGCCGCTGCCGAAGCCCGTGAGCAGCTGGCGCTTGCCGAAAGGAGACACGCCGACGAATTATCTGTGCTCAAGAGTCAGCTCGCCGAGGCCCGCGCCACTGTAATGACATTGCAGCAAACCCAGGACGCTCTCATTGCCCGTATCCAGCCCTCTCGTGAAGAGACCGGGGCCTAAGTGAAAAAGCTAATCTTTACGGGGCTGGCGTGCGCAGTAGGCGGCGCGATAGTCAGGAGCCTGTTTCCACCGTTCATCCTCGATGATCCGTTTTGGCGTGAGTTTTTTACGGGGCCGCCTGTTGCAGGATTTTTCGCCCTGGTCGGTGCGGGTGTCGCGTACCTGGCCGCACGGGTAGGGTCGCGCTCGGCCCGCATTGGCGCCGAGCGCCAGGAATGGTGGGACCGGGCAGAATGGGCGTTGAACCTTGCCCGGTCTGATCAGAGCATTGACCGACTTATTGGCCTCAAGGCCCTGCAACCCTTGACCGAGAATGCAACCTACACGGAGTACGAGATGATTCTTGCCGTTGTTGAAGCTGTGACTGGTGACAACGGGGACGCAGCCAACGGGGACGTGGACAATGAGAAAGACATGCCCGACAATGAAGGTGAGGGAGGTGCCGAACATGCCTAAACCAACCAAGCAACCCAAACCCACTAAGCGTGCGAGCGTGCTTGCCCCGCGGATCAAGACAGGCAAGGCGGACCCGATCAGTTCGGAGGAGCGGGCCATCGTGGCCGGCCTGCGCAGCAACTTCGACACGAAGTACGGCCGCCGAGGCGGGAAGCATGGCGCCAAAGCGGCCTCTAAGAATCACCCCATCAAGGTCGCCTAAACAGGCTTTCGCAGGAGGGCTGTACCCGTTTGGGTACAGCCCTCCTGCCTGCGTCTGAATCAGTTCGGCTAGTCATCGGCCGGTGGCTCGGGCTCCTGCCCGTGAGCCGTCGATGCGGGTGCTCTCTCGGCCTTCCGACCTCGCAGTCCTGGCAGCACCCCGGGGATTGGATGGGCATGAAACCAGCTCGAGTGTCGGATCCAGGTTGAGCAGACGCCTGGGATACGACCCTTGTTGATCAAGGCCTCCGGTCGTGGAACCCCTGGGGAATAGGGGTCATTTGAATTCGTTGTCTCAAGCGGGGGCGCCCGTCGCCAAACCCAGGAGACGTTTTTGCCGAAAACCACCTACGTGCTCAGCGACGTCCACGGACATCTGCCGTGCCTTCTCGCGGCGCTCGAGATGATCGACCTTGCATCCAACCCAGGTGCAAGCCTGTTCCTCCTCGGCGACAATATCGACCGCGGCGCGCAAAGTACGGAGGTCCTCTGCACGCTCAAGGATGTCGCGCACCGGTGGCCGAACCAGGTCCTTGCTTTGCGCGGCAACGACGACGTGGACTTCCTCGATTGGATGTCCGGCGACGACGACGACGTGTTCTGGCTGCTGCAGGACCTCGAATTCGTCACGATCGGCTCATGCCTCATGACAGAGCAAATGCCACGGGCCCGCGGAGACTAAGTAGAGCTACTGGCCGACATCGATGAGCTCTCCATGGTCAACCGTGCCATAAAAGATGCCACGAGGGTGCGTCATTCCGTTCCCGAGTCCGTGATTAGGCGCCAGCGACGGAGGCGGGGCGGATGCTGTGACTTCGCCGAGTGCTTGCCCGGTCAGCTGCCCAGCGGTCGTCCGGTGCGGAAGCTGCCGACGTTCGGGGGGAATAGTTCGCCGCTGTTGAACTCGGCTTCCAGCCGCGTGAGCTCCTGCTCCAGGGCGGCTTCGATGAGCATAACTTGGGAACGGTATCCGCCCGGAAGGTGGCCGGTCCGAAGGACAGCAGTCTCCGCGCGAAGTTTCAGTGCGGTACGCATGTTGATGGTTACTGGCTGCTTCATGTTCGGCGGGATGAAAAGCTCAGGCTCAGCTGCATGCTTGGGTTCGGACGCAAGCACCGGTGGCTTAGACTCGGGCTCGTCATCGTGCGCCTCGGGACCGAGGTCGTCGTCTTTGTCGACCGGTACCCTTCCAGACAATCGGATGCAGCCCAAAATGGCTTCGAGGGCCTGATCGGTAGCGAGCTGCCATGTGAGAAGCATGCCGCCTGTTCCGAGGGCCACAACGCCAGCCGCGTACGCGATGCCTCCAAGGTCCTCGAGATCGCTGACGAATTCCTCCGCTTCGTTGTACCACGTGGAGACTAGGAATCTGCGAGCATCAGTCCTGCACCCATGAAATTTGTTCTCTGCGACGCGAGGAATGCCGATCCCTTCGAAGGTTGACAATCGAGCGGGGGCGCCGGGGATTTCGTTAGCCATGACCCGGTCGAGCATCATGACGCAGAAGCTGATCAAGTCGCCCAGCTGCTCGTCGCCGAGCTCGGCGAGGATGCGAAGGCCCGGGGAAAGTTCACCAACCTGCACGGACTCGGCGAACTTGGCAAGTACCGCGTAGTTTCCGGTGAGTGAACAGTCCACGGAATCATGCCCCCGTTTTGTGGGCGTTGTCGTCGGGTAACGAACCCCGGTTTTTATGAGGTCACGAACAGCTTCGGTCTGATTCGATGGCTGTGGGTAGGTGTTCATATGGGCACTTTACGGTGAACAGGCAGCTGAGAAAACCCCCATGCGCCCGGGCAATTCTCGCCAAAAAATTTTCGGCTGGTAAACGAGCGGATTTGGCGAATTGCAATTTTATTTTTTCCAGAAGATCTGCGGCGAGGGCAGCTTCTCGATCTCTTGACATCGTCGCGAAGCAAGAAACACGTTTTGATGCAGCTCCACCTGCCGGGCGTGATGATCAGGCAGCGTGGCTATCGTTGACAAAAGCCTCCGCTGCACCGATGACCTCGCGTGTGCGCTGATGCTGGATGTAGAGAACTGGCAATTCCTCATCCAGTCGCGGGTTTGCACCCATCATCCATGCGAGAGCAACGTGCTTACCCTCCGCCATTGCGAGTGTCTTCCACACCCTGTATCCGAGGCGCAACCGCGCCTCTACCTCGGGGCGAGGTTCCGGACCGTTCGGCTTGGCCCACTTAAAGGGGGACGTCCGGTCTTTCACCCCGGCCATGCTCTGCACGACCGTCGCACCCACGTTCTCGTTCAGCTCCCGCACTAGGTCGTGAATATTCATCCTGGTGGCATCGGCGTGGATCCCGTTGCGAATTGTTGTTCCCATAGGCTCATGCTCGCAGATCCATTAGTCTGAGGCAACCAGAAAATAACTGAAAAGCAACACTTTTGCAACTGAGCAATGCAGTCCGCCCCGCCTGATAGCGAATATGGCTGTCATATGCGGCCGCAGAATCCATACCAGGTGAATCGCGGCCACTACGGGTAAGCGAAACGGTCAGGGCGTCTGACTGGGGAACACACCGACCCGACACCGAAGGCCATACGCGCAATCACTACCCAATCCGTTACCGATGAGGTCGCGCGCAGCGCACCGCAGATGCCCATGACCCTGTGGGTTGGCGCCCAGCGACACGCAGGAAGCCATTTGTACGCGTCTGTTGCAGCCTGCCATCGTTGTCGACGGGCAGACCCAACCAGTCAATGCAAGCGATACGCGGAGAAACCGTGAAGGCATCCTCAAAGTCTTCGTTTGTCTTAGAATCCTTAAAGGAAATGATTGGCACAATGCGTGCTCAACATGATTTTCACCGATCTGCTCGTAAACGAGCTTCGGGGACTGTTCCTGTTCATGTTCGTGGAGCCACTAGGGCCCGTGCCCTGACCATGGCACGGACCGCTCCCGTCCACGGCCAATCGAAAAGTGCGCTATGTGATAGCTGTCATGGAGTATGTGGGCGCAGAATGACCACAGTCGGGCCGAGCGCTGGACAGCTCACGCCCACCGCAGCGAAACTGACCTCGTGAAAATGGGTGGGCACCTGATGGCCCGATGCTGCCCATACTGGGGGCAGAGGATGCCCACATTCTGGCCCGAAGCGGCCGGCCCTTGTCCAGATATTGGTCACTCGAAGGCGAGAATAATGAGGAAAACGAAGGCTCGAAGGGTCGAAGGGTTGCCTCCAACGGAACGCACAATGCAGTTATGAAGTTCCATACCAAATCTCTCCATGCACGCGTACGTATAGGGTCTTTAGTTACTGGACTGCACAACTGCATGGACAACGTGGGACAGACCGCTAACAAGTACCCAGAAAGGATTCGATCCCATCCGCCCTGAGCTTGTGCGATTGTCAGCTTGGCGCTTTCTCTTGAGCAGGGACGAGGTTCCAGTCTTACGAAGGGCCCCTAATCACCGAACTCGAGGTCATCCTCGTTATTCGGAGACTCGTCATCACCCTGCAATACCCAACGTCGTAAGGAATCACGGCGCATGCGCTCCCTACGGGCTGCTGCTGCGTGCGGATTCTCCTCATCCACCTGTTGCCGAGCACCGCGGGTTCGCACCGGCCTCCCAGTGTGCAACGAGTGCCCTTCCTCAACAGAACTATCCTCCAGCAGGGCCCGGGTGAGCCTCTGAGACGATTGCATCTCGTTCTTGTCCTCTGGCGCGGAAGTGACTTCCTCGGCCTGCAGGGAGGCTTGAGAGGCTTTCTTCCGCTCCCGGTACCGCATTCGCTGCGCGTCAGAGGAGAGGGACTCCCAGAAGTTTCGCGCATCGCTGATTTCTCGCGGTTCAATTCCGGCCCTGTGCATCGCCGCGCTGTCAGCCCTGTAGATGCCGTACTGCACGAGGGCCTCGTCGACGATCAGCAGGTCCAGCAGCTCGGAATCCAGAGCCTTCTGAGCCGGTTCGGCAACTGCGGATTCTAGCTGATGCGGCCCCACCGCGGCCGCGGTGGGGCCCACGCTAGGCGTACCCAGCCAGCGCTCTTCCATGTTGTCTGTCAAAGTTTCTGACTGGGCCCTACTTGCATCGGCGAGTCGGTTCCACAGTTGCATCACCCGCATTCGTGAATCATGGGATTCCGGAAGCCTGTCCAGGATGTCACCGAACCCGACCCCCTTGTCGTGGCCCCGTGCGGCGATCCAGCGGTACAGCTCCGTCTCCGCGGTACGCAGCCCACGCTCTTCTCGAGCCATCCGTGCCATGGCCTCATATGCGGCAGCCAGCTCCTCCCCCGTGGACTGTGCCACCGGCCGCGGGACTCCTGCCTTCACGAACTCAGGACGGTGTTCCCTCGGTCGGCCGTGCGCCTTCGCAGAGAGCTGCCCGAGCGCACTTGCGTGCTCGTAGTGCTCGCCCAGGGTCTTCGCGCGCACCGGGGTCCCCATTCCGGACAATTGATAGCTCAGCCGTAGCACCTTCGGGGACTTACCACGCCTCCAGCCGGGCTCCGTGACGGTGACGCCGTGATCGGCCATGACGGACTTCCAGGTGTCGAGATCTACCGCCCTCGGGTCGTCCATCGCGGCTACGAAGGCCTGCCTGATCTGGTCCTGGTTCGAAAGCGCGCCCTCCGCGGCCATTCGTCGATCTCGCTGGTTACGCTGCTCCTTCTTCCTCTCAGCCACTGACGGCAGGCGCTGCGGTACGAGGTCATACTCGCGGCCGTGCTCGGCAAGGAACCGGTCGGACCTCTCACGCATCTTGTCGATATCAGTGAGATCACCGGCGAGTTTCCGGCCGGCCCTGTAGAGCTTTCCATCGACTTCCATGTCTTGATACAACGTGGCGTTCCGCGTCGCGTGCACATGGAAGTTGCCTCCCTTGCCTTCGGCCTGCCCGACAAACGTGGCCTGCTCTCCCGGATACAAGTTTGCATGCCTCGCGACGACGTACTCAAATGCTTTCGCGACCTGCTCCGGATCCTCAGGGTTCACCTCGTCGAGACCGAATGAGGTGATCAGATGACGCGCCTCAGACTGCCGGACGACTTCACCTTCGTGGCGAACGTGCGTCGCAGCTTCGCCACTCTTCGCAACGGCCCAGTACCTGCGCCCGTTCGGCCGCGTGCGCCTCACATGCGTGGCAGCCTCACCCAGTTCGGGCAAAGCGTACGTGGCGGGCGACTTACGCTTGGCCCCTTGTGTGCCATGCCTGCGTCGCGTCGCTGCGAATTCGCGCTCCGCCGTCCCCGGGCGGCAATTCTGGCCAGCAATGTGAAGCACCCGATCCTTGGCAGTCTGGCCGGGCTTGGGCTTCACCGTGTAGCGGAGTAGACGTGACGCCACGGTCGTGGTTCCTGCGTACTCGACGGGCATCAGAACACCTCCCGGAGCTTCGTAACGACCGTCTCGTCTCGCTTCGCGTCGCGCTCCATGACCAAAGCGATCCGATCGAGCGCTCGCTCCACACCACGAAGCGCGTCTGCATCCACAAGGCCACCAGAGTTCGCGACCTTGACGATCTGGTTCCAGTTGTTTCCGATCTTCTGGAACAAGAGCGCCTGCCTTGAGTAGCGTTCGGCGACCTCGCGGAACATGTCGCGGACATCCGTGAGCACACTTTCATCGGCTTTGACCACTACCGGCCTGCGGGCCGCGAGTCGCTGCGTCAACGACTTCTGCGCAGCATTGATCGACGACGCGTCGGACAAGGCCTCCGCGACGATTTGCACCGCCTGACGCACGCCGTCAGATCTGCTGCCACCGAGTAGCCGCTGCACCTCGGTGAGCGCGGCGATCCCGTCACGGTGCATCCGCACCGTCACGACCTCGCTCGCGCCCGGGCTCGACGTGCTGCGCACCTCGGCCCTCTCGCCGCCGCCAGAGCGACGGCTCACTGGCGGAAGCTCGGCATCCTCCGCTGACGCTACGGACACCGCGCTGGTCGGGCGTCCACTGTTCGCTCGTTCCTCGCTCACTGAGCCCTCCAAGTTCGCTGGTACCTATAGATCTGAGCCATGGTCTGAGCCATGGACCCAGCGCCGATATCCATAGGTACCAGCGAACTGGCAAGCAACCCGACCGTATACGTTCCTCGCTTCGCTCGAACGCACGGTCGGGCCGGACAGGAATCGTCGCTGTCGCTCCTCACCCTGTCCTTTGCTTGCGAGGAGAGGGCTGCGCCCCCTCCTTCGATCCACCCCCGGGTACGAGGCCACCCAGCCTCGCCAAACAACCGACACAAGCTGCGAAGTGAGATGACCCGCCGCATTAGCGCAGCCCTTGAGCGCCTGGCCCCAGCCGCTGGCCGAGTAGCGAACGCAGCTCACTCAGTCGATCGGCTTCGTCAAGGTCGCCGTCGATCACCTCAACCGCGAACTCGCGATACAAGTCTTCGACCAGTCGATCGCGATTCTTCGCTCGTCGTGACAGAAGCTTGTCCTTCAACGACTTGGCCCGTGCCTCAGCGTCCGCGTAAAGCTCCTTTTCAGTCTTTGGCCGGCGACGTTTGGTTGGCTGGGGCATAGTGCTCAAGGGGGCATTCTGGGCCGCTATTGTGGCTGTCTCTGAACGCTCAAGTGGCGTCCTCTGGCTGTCATATTGATCGCTCATCTTACGATCCTTACTTTCGTGTAGTTGTCGATTGCGCTGTCCTCGTGGAGACCGTTCCCGGTCGAGAAGGAATGGGTACGGTGGGCACGCATTCCTTCTCGGCCAAGGGTCATGACTGTTCCTCGGCGGCACCAGCGGCAACAAGACTGGGGCCCGAAGCACCGCTGCCAGCGGACGTGCGTAACAGTCCCCTATAGTTGTCCTTCAGCGGTGCGGGCATACACTTCTTTACGGGGTCGTTACCTGTGTAGCTTTGGTTCACCCACCCGCGCAGGTCGAACTCTGCGATGAGTGGCTCGACTGCGTCCATGTGCTGACCGGGACGAACCGATTTGTCCGGCGTCGTCCATACCTGCGAGTCGTCAAGATGGCTCTTTAGCGCCTCGATAAAGGGCTTGTAGCCTTCGGTTTTTCCGCTCGGCTCGACCTTCGAGAACCATTCCTTGTACAGGTCATACAGGAACGCCCACGGCAACAGGTCCCACTGGAATTGGTCCTCAAACTCGCGCCAGAACCCGACGACCTTGTTGTTCGTGCCGAACCACTCCTCTAGCGCGTCCTCGCATGCCGGCGGGTTCGACAGTTCCGTGTGTCTCATATGCAATGCCCGTTTCAGGACATAGCGCAGCACCTCGTCGCGCTGGAGGTAGTCACGCTTGATGTCCTTGTTCTCGACGCCCTTAAAGCTCTTGACCATGGGCACGATCAGTAACCGACGCTTGAGCGACTCGGACTTGTCCTTCATACGAGGAGTCATTGTGTTGAAGCACTGGACCTCGAACCCTTGCCAGCTCACTTCGACCGGGTCTTTGTACTTTCGATCCAGGGTGAACACATCGCCTGTTACACATGCCTTCCAATCGCCGAGACTCTCCGCGAATGCCCCGACGTCGTTCTCGTCGACCAGGTTGACGTTTGCGCGGACAAGGCTTGACTTCTTGAATCGATCGCCAAAGTCGACAAGCGAAACCGATGCGTATGACCCTCTGCCGAGAAGCTTTCTGATCAACGCCAATACGGTACCCTTGCCTCCGTTCCCCTTCGGGCCGGCGAGGAAGCCGGATTTGTCCCACGCTTCATAGGGACGCACTGCGGCACTGATGATCTCCCAAAGCAGTTCCGGAACTCCCTCGCTGTCGGAGAGACTCGCCATCCAGGCCTCTATCTCCCATGTCGAGCTGTCCGGCGTGGTGAAGTGCGGACTTGTTGCGTTCGAGTCGTAGTCGACCTGCACCTTTGACAGAAATACCCAGTCGGATGAAAATGGTCGCAACTCCATTTTCGCGTGGTCGAACACACCGTTGGCCACTGGGATCAGGTGCGGGTCGATTGTGCGGCGGAGCACCTGGGCGTGCCTGCGCATGCGACTGAATGCTGACTCGATACCTTTGTGGGACAACGAAGGGCGCAATTCGCTGATGAGAGCCATGATGCGACTCTCGCTATCGTTGTATAGGCCTTCGAGGGGCCCGAAGTCCTCATAGATCGCGAGCACCCCGTTCTCAGCGCCCCCGTTCCCGTCCGTCAAGTCAATCATCACGATCCGGTTCCGTGCTAGCAGCACCTGCACCACTATGAACTCGTCAAGCACCTGAATCTTCTTTAGTGCCGGGGACGTTGAGTTGGACTCCTTTCGACCCTTGTTCTCGAGACTCAGCTCTGCGTTGATGCGTTGGAGCATGCCATCGCGAATATCACAGAGCTCGACGTCCGATTCGTCGACGATCTTAGCTAGGTATCTAGTAACGGTGCGCGCGACTAGCGTCTCAAACCCGGTTGGGCGGAATGAACCGGCAGGCGAGCGGCGGACGATGGACTGATCTGCTGTCGAATCGTTCTCGAAGCTGGCAAACGCCTTCGTTACCTCAATGCCGTCCCCACTGCGTCTACTTACTGTTTTGCACTTGGCGACGCCGTCCCCTGCCCATCGGGACGCGGCGTAATCGTCGAATTCCGAGTGGGTCACAGGTCTGCTCGACGTGAGCACTTGCCGAGCCGCGATCATAATATCCGCTTCGGATACAGCGTCGCTGGGATGCCCGGAAACGCTCGGATCGGTGTTTTCAATGGCGTCCATCAGAGCACCTCCTCAGAAGTGCTCGAATGTTCATTCGCTAGAAGCCAGGCGTCGACGGCTTCTGGACGGTAGCGAACGCTTCGGCCCACGCGAATGAACTTGGGTCCTCGGCCCTTAATGCGCCACTCACTCAGACTGCGCTCGGTCGTGCCAAGGCACTTCGCCAAGGTGATGGGAGCGACGAGCGAGTCAAGCAGCGGAGTGCTGATGGGAGCGACGAGCGAGTCAAGCAGCGGAGTGCTGTTGATAGCAGTAGATGTGAGCATAAAAAATTCCTCTCGAAAGCTTTGCTTTCAAGAGGATCTTTAGCCGAACCCATTAGCGGTTGCTTGGCGTATCCACTCGACAACGAGCCGGATGGCTCTGGCCCCTTTTCACTAATTCAGGACTTGGGAAAAACTATACACACCTTCGTCGACATATACTCACAATTGATCACGGGAAGCCATACCCACGGGGGCGACATGGGCACAGTTAAGGCGTACAGCACAAAGACCAAGGGCAGGCTTTACGAAGTCTGGTACACGAAACCGGACGGCTCCCGAGGGCACGACCGCGGATTCAAGCTGAAACGCGACGCCGAGGCGCACCTGGCGACTGTTGAGGTCTCGAAACTCAAGGGTGCCTATGTCAATCGCACCGACGCGAAAGCCACCGTTTCAGAGCTGGGGGTCCAGTGGCTTGAACAGCACAAGCCGAAGATCACGCCATCGAGCTATCACTCGGTCGAAAGCGCTTGGCGCATTCACGTCAAGCCGAGGTGGGGCACCTACGCGGTCGGGACAATCACTAAGCGTGACGTGCAGGCATGGCTGAACCAACTCGGTGAGACGCGCTCCCACACGACTGTTGCCCGAGTTCGCGACCTCTTGGCAGGCATCCTCGACCACGCCGTCGAAGACAACAGAATCACGAAGAACCCAGCGCGAGACCTCACGATCAAAAAGAAGCCGATCCCTGACGAGGTATTTCTGTCGCACGCCCAGGTCGAGGCGCTGGCGCTCACATCGCGGCACCCCGAACTCGTTCGATTCCTTGCCTACACTGGTCTGCGGTGGGGCGAGGCGACGGCGTTGCGGGCGCGAAACGTGGACACGACAACGCGCCGGATAAACATCCGCGAAGCCGTCGCCGAAGTCAACGGAAAGGCCATCTTGGGGAGCGTTAAGAGCCACGAGAAGCGCACCGTGGCATACCCGAGCTTCCTCGCAGATGCAGTCACGGCTGCGTGCAGGGGGAAAGGTCAGGAAGACCGCCTGTGGAACGCCGAGGAGGGCGGCTACCTGCGTCCAGGCAACGCCGTTTCGGGCTGGTTTGCCCGGGCCGTCATGCGCGCCCAGACAGGAGATAAGACTTTCCGGAGAGTCACGCCCCACGATCTTCGGCATACGGCTGCGTCGCTCGCGATCAGCGCTGGGGCCAACGTGAAAGTCGTCCAGAGGATGCTCGGCCACAAGTCGGCTAAGGTCACTCTAGACACCTACGCCGCGCTGTTCCCTGACGACCTCGACAACGTTGTCGACGCCCTGAGTCGACAACGAGTTGAGTATTTGGAAGGCAACCCGATTTTTAGCACCATTTATGAAGAAGGCCAAAAGTGAGCAGTAAATGGTGGCTGCACCGTGGCGCTACACAGATCCAGTGGCAACGGAACGAAGAGCCTCTGGAACTGCTCACAATCTTCACAGAGGCGGACAAGTACACCGACGATGCGTGGCTTCAAGCCATCGATCGGCTCGAAGGCTACGGCCGGTACTCTCCCGAGGACGAGGAGCAACAGCGCCTAGATGAAATACTCGTCGAGGAGTCAAATGGTAAGGACGTCCTCGGATACCGAGCAAGAGTGAGTCGAATCCGAGCTCGACTTGCACTGATGGGATTCACTGCAAACGCGTGTCGACATGAGCTGTCATTGGCCATCGACGAAATGCTGGCGGACGACGAGCCGGGCGACACGCTTGAGGTCGCCGACAAGGACGGCGAAGCGGTCGAAACTATTCCGCGGAGTGAAATCCTAGACAGGGGCCTAGCGGCGTGGGAGAACGAGAAACCGTATAGAAGCCTCGGCCCCGTGGATCGCAAGTGCGCTACATACATCGATATCCTAATGGACTCGGGATTCGATCGACGCACGATCCTTGCGCTCCAGCTGGAGTCCGCCCCTGCAGATGTGGAAGTCTGCCTTGATCTGCACGATCTGTACAGCGCCGGGTATTTCAACAGCGTCGAAAACATCACTCAATTGGCAGCTGACGAACTCGCGGTCAGCGTCAGTTCCGGTGGGCCGATCGTCGTCGTGACAGAAGGTGTAACGGATGCGCGTTTTTTGCAACGCGCGCTTGAACTAGTCGTTCCCCACGTGAGTCATATGTTCAGATTCTTTGACAAAGATGCGGGAGCCGAAATGGGAGCCGCGCAGGTAGTCCGCACGCTCCGCAGTTTCGCTGCTGCGGGAGTGACCAACCGTGTCGTAGGAGTCCTAGACAACGACGCGGCCGGCCTAGTCGCCGCCAAGAATCTTGATGCCAAGGTCCGACCAGCCAACAACCGCTACTTTCTTCTGCCAGACGTGCCTTACGGCGCCAACTACCCGACGTACGGTCCAAATGGCGACTCGGACCTGAACGTCAATGGACGTGCCGTCTCCATCGAGTTTCAATTCGGCCTTGAGCAGCTCCGCCTAGCTAGCGGTGATCCTGCACGCGTCGAATGGTCTGGCCGAGAGGCCTCCATCGGCGTTTACCAGGGCAGTCTGCCGAAGAAGGACAAAGACGCCGTGCAGAAGAAGATACGCGACTTCCTCGCAAACGCGTCCCCGGACCATGACCCTGAGGCAGAGCCGTGGCCGGCGGTCCACGCCTTGGTCAATCGATTGCTGGAAGCTGCCACTCCTGAGTCCTTCCCTGGCCAGTCCTTCACTAAGGACGATCTAAATTCCAGTAAGAGCAACTCCCGTCCGTAAGTGTCCCTTTGTGGTGCATTTTGGTGCAGGAGTACCTGCGAGCACACGTGCATACCTGTAAGTAAACGGGTCAAAAACGTTGCATTTCCGGGACTTTTGATGCAACACCCTGACTCCGTTTGACCCTCGCAATGGGTTCAAATCCCACCGTCACCGCCACTGCACAAGGCCCCTGCTTCCCTTTGTTTACAAGGGAAGCAGGGGCCTTTGCCTTGCACCATAATCGGCCCGGGCGTCTACTTGTCGCAGGCGATGCCGTCCTTGTCGCGGTCCAGCCCCGGCCGGTAGCCGGATTGGCCTGCATGCATCGGGGCAGCCCCGGCGGCCCGGGCTGCAGCACAATTGGGATAGTAGGCTGACGCGTCCGGAACCTCGGCCACCGGCGCAACGGGAGCCTGCTGGACGGGAGCCTGCTGCTGGACGGCCTGCTCCACGGCGACGCGGGCCGCCTCGGCAGCCGCGGCCTGATCCGCAGTGGCTTGATTGGCAATTGCCTTGTCGGCAGCGGCCTTCGCTGCCGCAACCTGGGCGGCCGCAACCTGGGCGGCCGCTTTCTGGGCGGCGATTACCTTGTTGTTCAATGCTTTCTTGCTTGCCACCTTGTCTGCCTCGGCTTTGGCCGTCGCCGCGGCACGGTCCGCAAGCAGGACCTTGGACTTGTCTGCCGTCATCCAGACCAACATGCCGTCTTCGTCGGGGGTGCAGACCAATTCAGCGCCTGATTCCGTCACCGAGTCTTCTGCTGTGTCGCAGGCGGTGAGAAGGACAGTCTCCGATGAAGGACTCGGCGTCGGGCTTGCCGGCGCCGTCGTCGTCGTGGAATCTGATGCCGACAGGCTGGCCTCTTGCAGAGCGGGCATGGCCGCTGCAGCGACCACAACCCCCAGCACCAAGACCCCAAATGAGGCCCCTACGGCCACCCCCGCTGCCTTGCGGCGAGGCAGGCCCAGCCAGGACCGGCGGCCGGACACCAGCGAATACAGCGCACTGAGGATCCCGAAGAGCGCGAACAGGACCAGCCAGATGCCGAATTCGCCCGCCAGCGCCATGAGAATCAACAGCAAGGCACAAATGGCGGTTGTGACCCAAAATGATATTGGCGGTTGCCATTTGGGCTTTCGTGGCAAGCTCGCGTAGTTGTCTTTCACGGTTGTCCCCCTATAGGTCAGCCAGCGATGAAGCGACCGGCCTGCGGCCGGCGCCTTTCGCAACCATAAGACACAGAAAACATTCAGCTAACATCCAGCCACTAACATGACGCGCGCCCGACAATTGAGGCATGTCCCTTCCTTTCCATGCCAACGGCCCAGACAAGCTCACCCGCCCGGGCGGGGAGCCCATCCGCGCGCTGGTGGTTGACGATGAACCGTCGCTGGCAGACCTGATGCGCATGGGGCTTGAACTCGCGGGGTGGGAGATTGCCGTGGCACACGACGGCCAGGCGGCCTTGAAAACGGCCCGGTCCTTCCACCCCGACGTCGTGGTCCTTGACGTCATGATGCCCGGCATGGACGGCGTGGAGCTGCTTGGCCGCCTCCGCACCATCTACCCGGAAATCCCGGCGTTGTTTCTGACCGCCAAGGACGCCGTGGCGGACAGGCTCACGGGCCTGCATGCGGGCGGAGACGACTACGTGACCAAGCCGTTCAGCATGGAGGAAGTGCTACTGCGCCTGCACCGCATTGTCCAGCGCGCCGGCGTCACCGCAAGCAACTCGGCGGAGTTGGCCGTGGGCGATCTGGTCCTCAATCGGGACACTCGCGAGGTGTCCCGCGCCGGGACGGAAATTGCGCTCACCAGCACCGAGTTTGAGCTTCTTCAATTCCTGATGGAAAACCCCCGGCACGTCCTCAGCAAGACCCGCATCCTGGACCGGGTGTGGGACTACGACTTCGGCGGCCAGAGCAACATCGTCGAGTTGTACATCTCCTACCTGCGCAAGAAGATCGACGCGGACCGGGAACCGATGATCCACACCGTCCGCGGTGCCGGCTACGTGGTCAAGCCATGCACCTGACCGCCAGCCGCCAATCCCTGCGCACCGCTGCCGGGCGCCTCTCCAGACCAGGCTCGTGGCACCTGCGCACCCGCCTGGTGGCGGTGATGATGGCCCTGCTCACGGTCATTTGCGCCTTGGTGGGCCTGGTCAGCTACACCGCGATCAGCGTGAGCCTGAACGACAGGCTCGATGCCTCGCTGCAGCAGGCCTCGGTGCGCACCAACCAGTTCTTCCTCAATCCCCCGGGCGGCGGGGCCGGCAGCCCTCGCGACCTCCTCAATGCCAAGGCCACCAGCGCCGGGCAGTTGAGCGCCATCCAGATCAACGGCGGCGTCACTTACGCGGGCATGCTGGACGCCAACGGCACTCGCCAGGAACTGACCGCCGCCGACGCCCGGATCCTGGCCGGCCTCCCCACCACGGGCGCCACCGCCGACAAGTCCCTCTCGATCGGCAACTACCGCCTGCAGGCAGTCCCCGCCGGCAACGACGCGGTCCTGATCACGGGACTCCCGCTGGCCGGCACCCAAGCAACCCTTGCCACCTTGCTGCTGACTATCTTGTTGATCTCCCTGACCGGCCTTGCCATCCTGGGGCTGGCGGGCACGTACATCATCCGCCGCAGCCTGCGCCCGCTGGAACGGCTTTCCTCCGTCGCCACCCGCGTGGCCAGTTTGCCGCTCGACGCCGGAGAGGTCGCCTTGAGCGTCAGGGTCCCGGACACCGCCTCCCGCCCGGGCACGGAAGTGGGCAATGTGGGCCACGCGTTCAACGCCATGTTGGACAATGTCTCCCACGCACTGCAGGCGCGCCAGCGCAGCGAAACGAAGGTGCGCCGCTTCGTGGCCGACGCCAGCCATGAACTTCGCACGCCGCTGACCGCCATCCGCGGCTACACCGAACTGCTGCAGATGACGGAGTCGTTGACCCCCGACGGCAAGACGTCGCTGGGCCGGGTCACCGCGCAGTCGCTGCGCATGGGCCGGCTCGTGGAGGACCTGCTCACGCTCGCGCGGCTGGATGACGGCCAGCCCCTGGCCCTGCGGACGGCTGACCTCACGCCGATCGTCATGGACGCAGTCAGTGATGTCCGGGTTGGTGCGCCGGACCACCATTGGATAATCGACGTCCCCGACGCGCCCGTCCGGGGCAAGTGCGACGACGGCCAGCTCAAGCAGGTGATGCTGAACCTGCTCTCCAACGCGGCCAAGCACACGCCGGCCGGGACTACGGTATCCACACGGGTCACTCGGGAAAGCGACGGATCGGCCGTGGTTACGGTGACCGACAACGGCACGGGCATTGCCCCCGAGTTCCAGGACATCATCTTTGACAGGTTCTCTCGTGCGGACACGGCCAGGACCGGCACCCAGGGCAGCACCGGGCTGGGCCTGAGCATCGTCGCCGCCATCATGGCCGCCCATCACGGCACTGTGGACCTTGCCAGCAGCCCCGGCGAAACCACCTTCACGCTGCGGCTCCCGCCCGGCCCCGAAGGAATGCCGACCGGCCCCCTGGCCGCTGTTCCACCTGCACCACGCGATTCTGCCCCGCAGGATTCTGAATCGAAGGATCCGGCTGTGTCCGCGCCGCCACCGCAGGACCGGCCACCCCAGGAACCACAGCAGGATTCGGCCGTGCAGGATTCCGATGCGGTCACGGCGAAGCCGATTCCTCGATAAACTAACAAGGTTGGTCGATCGAAGGGAACGGAATGTCTCACGCGCACGCGCCGTTCCGCCTGCTTCGAACCACGGTGATCGGCACCACCGTTCTTGGCCTGGCTGCCGCGGTCCACGTGCTGGCCGGCGGATCGCTGCCCGGCCCAGGCATCATGGCCGCCCTTTTGGCGCTGCATGTCCTGTGCTCCACCATTGTCACCACCGTGCGCATCGGACTGCCAGCCATGGTGGGGCTGCTGGCCGTCAGCCAGCTGGTGCTCCACCAGGCCTTCGACTCGTTCTCCGCCGCCATCCCGGCCGCCACCGTGCCGCCGGGCATGCATGACCACTTGCACTCCGCGCAGGAGCAGTCGGCAGCCATGCTGCATGCAGCCGGCGCCATGGGTTCCGGCATGGGGCTGATGCAGCAGGCCACGCCACTTTCGGGCTGGATGCTGCCGGCCCACATGACCGCGACGCTGGCCACCGCGGTGCTGCTGGCCCAGGGTGAAAATGCCCTGTGGACACTGGCCAACTGGCTCCGGCCGCTCTGGCGGGGCGCCGCCGTCGTACCTCCGCTGCCTGCCCAACAGGCGAGCCCGGCGACCGCACCGGCGCCGCTGGCGCGCCTCCCCTGGCGCAACCTGCGCCCGGACACCCGCCGCGGGCCGCCATACTGCCGGGCCGTCTTCGCATAGCACCCTTCGAACAGTTCGCGGGGTGTTCCCTCCCGTACTTCTGCGCACTTTTGTGCGCTCCCGAAAGGTTTTAGCATGCATTTTTCCCGCACACTTAAGTCCACCCTTGCCTTCGGCGCCACGGCCGGCCTCATGGCCCTGGGGCTCGGCGCAGCCTCGGCACATGTCGAAGCCACCCCCACCGAAACGGCCGCCAACGCCTACTCGCTGTTGACATTCTCCGTGGGCCACGGCTGCGACGGCTCCCCCACCACCAGCCTGAAGATCACGCTGCCGGAGGAGCTCAACGACGCCACACCCACCGTGAACCCGAACTGGACCATCAGCAAGACCGTTGAAAAGCTGGCCACGCCCAAGACACTGGCCACTGGCAGCAAGATCAGCGAACGCACCAGCGCCATCACGTACACGGCCAAGACACCGCTTGACGCCCACCAGCGCGACACCTTCACCCTGTCCGTCCAGCTGCCGGCCACAGCCGGGAAGACGCTGTACTTCCCCGCGCTGCAAAGCTGCGAGAAGGGCCAGACGGACTGGAAGGACGTTCCCGCGGCCGGCCAGTCCGAGGACAGCGTCAAGGCGCCCGCGCCATCACTGACCGTCACCGCAGCGGTTGCCTCCACCGACGGGCACGGTTCCCACGGCGCATCCGCCGACGCCTCCGCGGCCGGCACCTCAGCCGACAACGCCGGCAAGAACGACGGCGCCGCCTGGCCCGCATGGCTCGGTCTCGGTGCCGGACTGGCCGGGCTCGTGCTGGGCGGTCTGGCGTTTCTGCGGACCGGACGGTCCACCAGCGCCAAGTAGCCGCCTGCGCTTCGCCGAGCTTCTTCGCGGAGCTTCTTCGCGGAGGTAGCGCATCCGCCCCGAAACCAGCCCCGATGCGGGCCGGTTTCGGGGCGGACCTGCTGCCTCGGCGGCGGGGCCGGTTGACTCAGGCGGGCAAGGGCGCAAAAGTTGAGCAATGACGTCCGCAGAGAACCACCTGTCCCCGAAGAACTCCCACCGCGCCCCCACCGCCGCAGGCAGGGCCGCCCGGAGCCGCGCGGGCGCCCTCATTGGGCTGGCTGCCGTGCTGGGTCTGGCCCTGGCCGGCTGCGGGCCGTCGAACGGCGGCGGGACCACCACCGGATCCGGGTCCACCACGGCAGCGTCGGCGTCCACAACGGCCGGGGACACGCCGTCGTCCGTGGAAAGCGGCGCACCCACCTCCGCCGCCCCCAGTTCCGCGGCGCCGGCTACTTCCGCGGCGCCCGCCCTGTGCACGGCGGCTTCCCTGTCGGGATCCCTGGACGATACCGGCGGCGGCGCGGCCGGGCATATCTACATGAAGCTGATACTGGCGAACAAGTCCGGCACCACCTGCATCCTGGACGGCTACCCGGGCGTTTCCCTGGTCAAGGCTGGCGCCACTTCGCCCATCGGCGCCCCGGCCACCCGCGACGCCACGCGACCGTCGACAGGCCCCATCTCCCTGGCGCCGGGCAAAAGTGCGGCCGCCGTGCTGAACTACACGCAAGCCGGGAACTACCCGAATTGCAAGCAGGTCCAGGCGGACCAGGTCATGGTGTACCCGCCCAGCGCCAAGGACCGGCTGTTTGTGGCGCACCCCCTGACTGCCTGCAGCAATGCCGACATCAAGTTGCTGCAGATCGGCGCCTTCCAGCCGTGACCTCCGCGCCCGGCAGCAACATGCCGGGCGCGCCGGAGTTGGAGTCGCAGCTTTCGGCCGCGGTTTTCACTCATCGGCAAGCGGGGCGGACAAGCTCTTCGAGGATTTCCTGCCCAGTGCTCCGGCGGGCATCGGCAGAAGCAGCCCGTGGACGATGTGAAGGAATCGCAGGTTTTGCAGGGGGCATGGCCGGTGAAGGTGAACCAGGTCCGCAGGGAACTTAGGACGCCAAACGGTCAGGCCGCCGGTCCGCTGCCTGTTCGCCCGTGGACGCTTGCCTCGGCGGGTTGATTGCCGACCAAACATCGTCCAGTGAGAGACCGAGCACGGTTGCGATGGCCGCGATCGTGGAGAATGCGGGAGTGGCCACACGGCCCGTTTCGATCTTCCGGAGTGTCTCTGGCGAGATGTCTGCGGCCACCGCCACCTCGAACATGGAGCGATCCGTTCTTGCTTGACGCAGAAGTGCGCCCAAATGTTGTCCGCGTTCAACCTCGGCGGCAGTGAGTGGAAGTCTGACCATGGCTCCAATTATAGTACCGGTATAGTATTACCGGTATAGTTATTGGAATCTGCGAGAGGATCAACGAATGATCGAATTATTCACCCCGGTTGAACTGCTGCGGGCGAAGGTGAGTGGCAAGTTCATCGCCACAGTTCTGCAGAGCCTGCAAGAACGGGCCAGGGTCGGCACAAACCTCCTGGAGATCGATGAATGGGCTGGTGAGATGATTGGCGAAGCGGGCGCCCACTCTTGCTATATCGATTACGATCCCCCGTTCGGGCGCGGGCCTTTCGGCCACTTCATCTGCACTTCGGTCAATGACGCCGTGCTGCACGGAATGCCGCACGACTATGCCCTCAAGAATGGCGATCTCCTCACCCTTGACCTGGCCGCGTCCCTCCATGGGATCGCCGCCGATGCCGCCGTCAGCTTCATCGTCGGAGTGTCATCCAGCCCTTCGGACGCCATGATGATCGCGACGACTCAGCGGGCCCTCGAAGCCGGAATCGCGGCCGCCACCCCCGGAGCGCGCATCGGGGACATCTCCCACGCAATCGGATCCGTCCTTGCCGCTGCCGGCTATCCCATCAACACCGAGTTCGGAGGGCACGGCATCGGAACGACAATGCATCAGGATCCCCACATCCCCAACACGGGCCGTCCCGGCCGGGGATACCAACTCCGCACTGGCCTGCTGCTGGCGATCGAACCGTGGGTCATGGCAGACACCACCGACCTCGTCACCGACCCGGACGGCTGGACACTCCGAAGTGCAACAGGAACCCGCGCCGCGCACAGCGAGCACACGATAGCCATCACGGACGACGGACCTGTAATCCTCACGACCTGACCAGTTGCGCTCGGATTACCAAGCACGCTGCCTCTCACTCCGCCGACGCCCTCATATTCCTCGAATGATTCTCGGCAGGTCTGGTTTCTGCTGGCACGCTTGATGGAGGGGTGGTTCCACCGGTGGTTCGCGCCTCACTAGACGACCGCGTGAGAAGAACTCTGTTCCAGGAGGGGTGTGGACTTCAGCGCTCGGTGGCGGCTTTCCGTGATCATTCGGTGCCGCAGCCCTGTCAGACATCGTCTGCACTGTCCTGCCATGTCCGTATGGGGACCCTCTACCGGGCAGTGACGGTGGTTTCGACGGTTCGGGGCAGGGACAGGGCCATGAGGACCTCGTCCCGGTCGCCTTCCGGCAATCGAAGTGCGGCTGGCCATCTGCCGACTTCTTGCCAGCCGCATGACATATAGAAGTCCTCAAGGCCCAGGCCCGATCGCAGTTCCAGGTGTAGCTGGTCAAGAGCGA
Source organism: Arthrobacter livingstonensis (assembly GCF_003219815.1). Lineage (GTDB taxonomy): Bacteria > Actinomycetota > Actinomycetes > Actinomycetales > Micrococcaceae > Specibacter > Specibacter livingstonensis. The sequence continues at coordinate 241,024 of NZ_QJVD01000001.1, read as the reverse complement.
GGTCTTCGGTGGCTGCTCTTGCCACCTCTCCCATGAGCGCGCGTCCGACGCCGCATTTCCTGAATCCAAGTGCGGTCTGAACGCGCAGCACTCGTGCCCAATGTGCGGTTAGCTCATTGGAATTGCCAGCCAGCAACAGCCACCCGGCCAGCTCTCCCTCGATAGAGGCAAGCAGGAGCTGGCTGGCAGGGTTTTCCAACGACTGGACCATGGATTCAATCGAACACAGGACTTGGTCGCCAGAAACGGGTGGAAACGGGAATCCCACGGCACCGCCCGCGTTGGACACATCCCGCCAACACTCCAGAATCTGCTCCCGAACGACAGGGCCGACCATCGCGGGAGCGGTTAGCCACCGCATTTGAAGGACTTCGTTCATCGTTGCGATCCCCCAGCCGTCGCGGACGACAGTGCTGGTTCATCAACGACGGCGTCGGTCGGCCATGGCAGCACTGTCAGCGACGGCCATTCCGCGCTCCACCTCTTTGTCTTTGCCTCGTACACATCACGGGGAGCAATCACCGGGTTTGGCACGATCTTCCGCGCGAACAGGTCGTCGTAGCCGTGCGGGGCATAGGTTGTGAGGGCGCCCGTTTGGTCTGAGGTGACGGCGAAGCAGCAGGTCTTCGCGGCGAAATGATCCACCGCGTCGGTGGTGCTGAAGAAGGGGGCGGCCGGAACGCCAAAGTGATCCTCGTACCAAAGGTGCACGCGGGCTTCATTGCGCACTTCGACGTCGACTCCCAGGTCTCTGAACAGCTCATGCGCCCGGAGAATGACGGCATTTTCGGCCTGCCAGGAGGTGTCTTCGTCGAAGTAGAACAGGTCGTAGTCACGGATGCCGGCTCGGGGTTCCTTGCCTTCCAACACGTTCCACACGGTTTGGAACAACGCCCCGGCGGTCAACCACCAGTCCGAGACACCAAGAAGCGGCGCCAACTGAAGTATTTGCCCGTTGATCGGGTTCTCTTGGACATAGGCCAGAAAGAGCTGCTCGTCATTGGTGGTCACGGTTTCATCCTGCCCCACCTTTGCACTACCACGTTGAATGCGACCGGCGATTCGCTTCGCAGGGTCCCAGTCTCAATGTGCCCGGTGCATGGCCATGAACCTTGCCGATCGTTGACGCGGGAGTTGCGGACGTCCCCTAACGGGAACCCCCTGCGCGACTGATTCGGCACTTCATTGTCGAGGCGCCAATTCAAGAACACTCTACAGTTTACGTTAGCAATTTCACGACGACGAGTCCCCCCGCTAGTCAGTTGCAGGTGTGGACGAACATGAGCTATCACCGTTGCCTTGTCAGACGGCACCTTCCTCGGACCTTCGCCGCACGCTGTCACTTGAAACAAGGTTGGGACCTGCCCCCCACGCCGCAGCGCTGGCGACACTCTCAATCTCAATAGGGGTCGCCACAGAAAACGGAATAAATCGTACGGTAAGGCGTTCGGAACGGCGTGCCGCATATGCTCGATGCCTGTCGGCCACAACTACACTTGCCGAAATCGGCCTCAAATAGTGTCCCGTGTAGCGCCCGCTTCACCAGAATTATCACCGGACACCCTATACGGACACTTCACGAGCCGCCATTTACAGAGCAGCTGGTCAGCGGCTGATATGCGCGGTGGAGGTCCGGGACAATTCGGAGAATAACGAGAGCAGGTACGAAGTGACTCCGTTTCATTGCGATTCTCCTCTGGATATGTTCCCACAAGGTGTGATGGAAGTGGTTAAATCGGCAGCTCAATATGCCCAGTGGTTCGACACTGGCACCTCGGCGTTTCACACTGGTGAGCAGTACGCACCGCTTCGCAGTCATCCCGATCGAATACGAATTACTCCCCGAGAAGAACCCCATCCCAGCCTGAAATTCACAACCTAACGGGCAACCAGGCCATGGGGCAGGTCAAAGTGGAAACCAAACCGGGGGCCAGCCGCTCGCCAAGCCCACGGCACGTTCCGACGGCCGCTACCGGACATCCATGCATACAGACTCCCAGCCGCGGAGTTCGTCGTGGGCTATGGACGGGTCGTCGACGCAGTTGTCGACACGGCCGACGCGCTCGGCGCGAGGCGATCGATGGTGCCCTGCGAGATCGCGTGCAGGGCGTCAACCTGCGACGGGTCCAGCGCGTCAAACAGGTAGCGCCGCACTCCGGCGACGTGGATAGGCGCGGCCGTCTCGAGGATGTCGCGGCCGGCAGGTGTGAGGACGATGAATGCGCTGCGTCGGTCTTCGCTGCAGTTGGAGCGTTCAATCAAGCCACGGGCTGTCATCCGTGTGAGCTGGTGGGATAGCCGACTCTTCTCCCATTGCAGCCCGCGCGCGAGTTCGAGCATCCGCACCGGGCCGTCGGGGTGCTCGCTCAGCCAGACCAGCACGACGTAGTCGGAATTCGACACCCCGGCGCCGTCCTGCAACTCCCGGTTGAGGCGGGCGGTGAGTTGGCTGTGCATATTCAAGAAGGCACGCCATGCCAGCTGTTCACGGTCATTCAACCATCGCACGTCCGATTGCTCGATCATGGCACCATACTATCGTAGTTGACACGTCACATAATTCGTTCTAGATTTGTTGACGTATCAACAACCACCCATTAAATCCGATTAAGGAGCACGCTATGACCATCACCACCACCGAGTTCGCAACCCTGACTGGCACCTACGCGATCGACGCGGCGCACAGCCGCATAGGTTTCGTCGCCCGCCATGCGATGGTCACCAAAGTGCGCGGCAGCTTCAACGACTTCGAGGGCACCGCCGTCCTGGACGGGTCCGACCTGTCGAAGTCCACCGTCACAGTGACCGCGCAGGTTGCCAGCATCGACACACGCAACGAGCAGCGCGACGGCCACCTGCGCACCAACGACTTCCTCGACGCCGAGCAATTTCCGGATCTGAGCTTCACTTCGACGTCGATCACCCACGTCGGCGGCAACGAGTTCGAGGTCGCTGGCGACCTCTCAATCAAGGGCGTGACTAAGTCGGTCACGTTCCCACTCGAGTTCCAGGGCGCGGCGACAGACCCGTTCGGGAACGACCGCATCGGCTTCGAAGGCGCGACTCAGATCCTCCGCAGCGAGTACGGCGTCAGCTTCAACGCACCGCTTGAGACGGGAGGCGTGTTGGTGAGCGACAAGATCACCATCGAGCTCGAGATCTCGGCCGTCAAGTCCGCCTGAATCGCTCGCTTTGGACGACTCACACCTCGTCGAGGTTTGAGCCGTTTCCAAGGGAGGAGGCGAGTTCTCACGGATCTGCCAGGAGTCTGGACAGCCCGAGCGACTCGACGAGATCGGCGGATTGATCTGACCCCAGCACTTGGCCGGAACCCACCTGCCGCAGTTCAACATCACCAAATCACGCACACGGAGGTAAATTCACCATGACCACCATCAGCATCATCGGCGCGGGCAACATGGCCACCGCCATCGGCACCCGGGCGGCGAAGCACGGACACACCGTCGAGCTCTTGAGCCGCAACAGCGCCAAGGCTCAGTCGCTCGCCGACCAGATCGGCAACGGAACCACCGTCGGCACGTACGGGGCAAAGCCGGCGGGTGACATCGTCATCTTGGCAGTCCTCTACACCGGCGCGGTTGACATGGTCGCGCAGTACGGCGATGCGCTCGCCGGCAAGATACTCGTCGATATCACCAACCCGTTCAACGCCGACGCCACCGGACTCATGACCACCACAGGCAACTCGGTGTCCCATCAGATTGCCACTGTCGCTCCCGATGACGCACACGTCGTGAAGGCAATCAACACAATCTTCGGCCACGTCCTTGCCAAGGACACGCCGCTGGACGCGTTCCTCGCCGGTGACAGCGCTGAGGCGAAGGCAGGTGTCGCGGCGTTTTTGAAAAGCTTGGACATGCAGCCCCTCGACGCAGGAGGGCTCGAGATGGCTCACGCTCTCGAATGGGCTGGCGTCCTCTTGATGGGCGTGGCACGCAACGGCGCCGGCTTCGATGTTGTTTTGGGCGCAAAATCCCTCTGAACACGTCCACCGTGGTTTCATGGACCGGCTTCAGCCGGCAGATGGTCACCTCGACACTCTGATCACCTTCGACACGAGTTCGCCGACTCGATCAATGCCGACCCGAGGAATCATTCTCCGCGAAGTCAGTTAGCGCCGGGACCCCTGGCACCCTGACGGGGAGCCACCGGGCTGGCTAGCACCTCCAGTCCAGACTGGGAGCCGCTCGAACCGCACAGCAAGTTGAGTTCCCGCATCATTCCGCCGATTCCTATGTCGCATTCGAGAAGCCTCTCGCCCATTGATGTGCGACGTGGCTGGCGAACCCTATCCGCCGGTGAGACCGACAGGCGCCAATCGAAAAACCGAGATGGACGGGGAGCCAGAATCGCCAGGGGTTGGCACCATTCTCACGATCTCTTCCGAAGGCTGAGGCGGACATAGGATTTTTACGGCCCGTTACTCCTACCCCTGCGGGATGCAGCATGATCTTGACGGAGCTACCGGGTGGCACCTATGCATCGCGCCACGCGCCGACCGGCTATCGGACGGGGTTAGTGGTGCTTCAGCGCCGGGCGATCCCAGTCCTTATCACCTACTCCGCGATCATGATCATCGTTGCACTCATCCCGTCGGCCCTGGGGTGACCGGTTGGTCTCTAGCCCACGCCGGGGGTGTCCAAGGCGGTCGCTGCCCTGGTCTTACAGATGCTCGACCATGCGTCGCCGGTCCGGTTCATTGCCGTCGTGGCATGTGGTCAGTGCGTACCCGTAATGAGCTTTTCGCGGTCGAACGCCGCCGCGACTATCCGCCAGCCCGCGGCGTCCAGGACCAGCAACGTCGCTGCGGCGACAAGTGCGGTGGTGAGCGATGCCGGGATGACGTTAAACGCGATGAGTGTGGTGACGGCGATGGGTGGGAGGTTGGCTAGGACGGCGAGTTGCTGGGCGACGCGGACGTCGTTCGATCGGGTAGAGATCAAGATGGCAGCCCAGATCGAGAATCCGGCGAGCAAGGGGGTGAATGCTAACTGGGCGAGTAGGTCCGGAAGGCGGATGAGCGCAGTGGCCACGCCTGGGCTGGCAAAAAATTCCACGCAGATCAGGAAGAGGCCGAAGACGATGTAGGCGATGGCGACCGAGGGAATGAGGGCCGCCAGCGCCTTTGCCAGTAGCAACTCCTCGCGAAGGATGGGGGTGGTGAGTACCGGTTCCAGTGTCCCCTGCTGGCGTTCGCCGACCACCGAGTATGCGGCGATGAAAGAAGGCACAAGTGCGGGGATTCCGAGCATGTACAGCAGTACATGCTCGCTGCGGAGCCCGGTCGATGCAGATGAGGACAGCAGGAGAACCTGAACCAACGGCTGGATGCAGAAGACTGCCGGAAAGATTGCCATACCGACGATGAGTGACCGGTTACGCCGCAACTCCCGCACCTCATTTATGAAGATGGCACGTACATGCCTGCGACGCGTGTTCATCTCCCGCGCCCCGTCTGGTTTGGATCGATGATTTCAAGGTATACGTCCGCAAGCGAGTGCTGGGATTGGTTGATCGAGAGCACGTCGGCGCCGGCCGCCACAAGCGCCCGAGTGGCCGCCGGCGCGACAGCCCTCACGTCGGACACGGCCAGGACATACGTGGCGGGACCGTTCTGGCACCAGCCGTCAACACCCGCCAGGTCGGCGAACATGCGGTCCGGGTCGGCCAGGGCGACGAGAGTCTTGACGATGAGCGTTTTGGCGAATAACTGCTCGCGGAGTTGGTTGGGACGGCCGATCGTCCGCAACGTGGTGTTGAGGATTGCTATGCGATCACAGAGGCGCTCGGCCTCGTCCAGACGATGAGTCGTAAGGAAAATGGTAACGCCACGTTTGCGCAGTTCGGTGATCAACTCGTGGACGTCTCGGGTGGCGACCGGGTCCAGGCCAGAGGTCGGCTCATCGAGGAACAGCACCTCGGGATCACTGAGGAGTGCCCGAGCCAGTGCGACTCGCTGGCGCAAACCCTTGGACAACTGGCCGCACGCTTCCCTCGAACGGTCTATCAGGTTCACGGCGCGCAATGCGCGGTCGATGCGGACAGCGGGAGCAGTCACGCCGTACAGGTCAGCGAAACATTGGAGATTCTCGCGGACGCTCAGACGCAGGTACAGGCCGGGTGACTCCGGCATGATCGAAATTCGTCGACGGATGGCCGCCCCATTCCCGGGCGTGAGAGGGAGTCCTGCCACCGTCGCCGAGCCCGATGTCGGGGCAAGCAACGTGCCTAACGTGCGGACCGTCGTTGTCTTCCCAGCACCGTTGGGCCCGAGAAAACCGAAGATCTCGCCGTATTCGACCTCGAAGGAGACGTCATGATATGCGACCCGGTCGCCGAACCGTTTGCCCAATCCCATGACGGATAGCGCGGGGCCAACCTTCTCCCCAAGGTTCGGCGCGAGTGGCTCTGAGTTCACAGGACGGCCTCCTCAGGAGCGCTGACATTAAATACATCTTCCACCTCGACAACTGGAATGTATATCTGAAGTCGGGCCGTCCTCGGCCACGACTGGCCGGCCCTGAGTTGGCGAAGTGCCCACAGCATGAGTGTCGCGAGGCGCCATCGCTGCGCGTGTCCGCTCAACGATCCGCTTTCGGAATGGTGAGAGGGGTCCCACTCAAGGTTTGGCTTACGGGCACCAAGCTCGGCACGGACGCAGGGCGTGACAGATGTGCCAGTTGGATCGTTTGTCGCATGATGTTATCCGTCGTGCCCCAAACCGACTTGTCCCATGTGGTGGCAGGGGCGTCATTTTGTCCGGACTACTTGACACATGCGGAAGGTAAGAGAATACTTACCGTTCGTGGATACTTACCGAGTTGATGATGCGTGGGAGGCTCTCGGCGATCGAACGAGACGGGCGATTGTCGAGTGTTTGGCTGAGCGCCCGCGGGCCGTAGGTGAGCTTGCCGCCCAGCTGCCCGTGAGCCGGCCGGCCGTATCGCAACATTTGAAGATCCTCAAGGACGCTGGGCTAGTCAGCGAGCACGCTGACGGCACCCGTCGGATCTACCGGCTCAATCCGGCCGGGATGGGCGCATTGCGCGATCAACTCGATACCTTCTGGACTCGGGCCTTGACCGCGTACAAGAGTGTCGTCGAGCAACTAGATGAGGAGAGATCATGACCGGGACAGCGACCGCAGTGGTTCGCAAGCAGATCGTCGTCGATGCGACGATTGAGCGCGCGTTCAACGTGTTCACCGAGCGATTCGGGGATTTCAAGCCGCCGGAGCACAATTTGCTCGTTGTGGCGATTGCCGAGACCGTGTTCGAGCCGAGGGTCGGAGGCCACATCTACGACCGGGGCATCGACGGCAGCGAATGCCGATGGGCACGGGTCCTGGCCTACGAGCCGCCCAACCGTGTTGTATTCAGCTGGGATATAGGCCCGGAATGGCAAATCGAAAGCGATACGGCGAACACTAGCGAGGTCGAGGTGAGGTTCGTCGTCGAAACCCCGCTGCGCACTCGAGTCGAACTGGAACACCGCAACATCGATCGGCATGGCCCCGGTTGGCACGCCGTCAGGGATGGTGTCGACGACGACGCCGGATGGTCGCTGTACCTTGCGCGCTATGCTGCCTTATTCAGTGAGGACAGCTGAATGTCGCCGATTACGACGACCACCGAGGTCAATATATCCGCAGCAGACGTTTTCGCCTACGCCACCGACCCGACTCGATTCTCGGAATGGCAGAGAGGCGTCACCAGCGGTCACATGGACGAACCGGGCAACCCCAGCGTGGGGACGAAGTGCATGACCACTAGGCGCATCGGCTTCGCCAACCGCCCGAGCATCTCCGAAGTCGTGCACTTCGATCCACCCAGGACCTGGGGCGTCCGCGGCATCGATGGACCTATTCGGGCCATCGTCGACGTCACGGTCGAGCCCATCACCGCCAATCGATCCCGGCTGACCATCGTCGTCGATTTCGAAGGCCACGGAATTGGAATCCTCCTTGTCCCGTTGGTTGTCCGCCGTGGTGCTCGAAAGGAAATGCCCGCCAACCTTGTGGCCCTGAAGCAGCATCTCGAACGTGGAGGAGATCCCGCGGCATTCTGACTCACGTGGTGTGCGAACGTGGCGTGTTAGGGTCCGCGGTCTACTCCTGCCGCGACTAGCGCAGCGGACCAAATCTGTTGCCCTCTCGAATCCGATGGACCACGACGTTTTCATCGTCTGCGAAGATCGCGTTGAGGGTTCCCCAGCGGACAGATCAATAGACCTCGACCCCATGGTTTCGCGAGATGCTCAGACTAGCCGTTGGCGGACCGGCTTACGCATCGTCAAGGTGCGACGGCGACTTTCTTCCGGCTGCTAATTTGTTTGGGGAGGGCATTTCGGAGGCTCCGGGCCCCGCGGTGGCCAATGAGGCGAGGAGCCGTAGCTTGTCTGCGCTGTCGCTCTGATTGTCGGGGTAGTAGATGACGACAATGAGCTCGCCCACGGGCAGTTTTTCCCGGTTCAGGTGCAGGGGGCCGACCGTGGGGTGATTGACGGTCGTGGTACCGCCGTCGAGGTATTTGACGTCGTGTCGGGCCCAAAGTGTTCGGAATCGTGCGCTGGCGAGAGAGAGTTCACCGACGAGCTCGACCGCTCGCGAATCCGTGACATTGTCTCCGATCGAGCTGCGGAAAGCCGCGACGGAATCGGATGCTGCCCGGGTCCAATCGTCGTGGAACTCGCGCTCTTCCGGATCCAACAGGAGAGATCGCAGCCGGTTCTGCCCGGGGACGAGTCGGGGCGAGAAGGCGACGGCAAGAGGGTTCGACGCGAGCACGTCGAAATATCGGCCTTCGATAAACGCCGGCACGTCGAGGGCATGCAGGAGGTGATGCAGACGAAGAGGGACGCGCTCGGTGCGGAAGTGGCGTCGGATCTTCGGGCGGGCGCTTCCGAGGCTGAACAGGTACTCGGTCTCGACATCATCCAACAGCAGAACGCGAGCCAGGGACCCCAAGACCTGGGCCGAGGGGTTGCTATCCCGTCCGCGTTCAAGGCGGAGGTAGTAGTCGGCACTGATACCGGCGAGAAGTGCGACTTCCTCACGCCTCAGCCCGGCCACACGACGATTCGAGCCGGAAGTCATGCCGACCTGCTCGGGCATCACCAAGGCACGCCGCGCGCGCAAATAGTCACCGATCCGATTCGTCTGGTTCTCATCGCTCATAGGCCCACGATAACCGCAAAGCCGGCCCTGAGAGGGGGTCCTGTCACTCCCCTGACCAGCAGGGACCTTCCTGGCCTTTGCGTTCTGCGTAATCATTTACCTGTACCAGTCATCGACTAGAAAGAAGACAGACATGGACATCAGCAACCGCACCGTCCTCATCGTCGGAGGCACCTCCGGCATCGGGCTCGGCCTCGCACGACGGTTCGCCGCGGCAGGCAGCACCGTCGTCGTCGGCGGACGCAACACAAGCAATCTCGATGACCTCGAGACGGTTGTGATCGACGTCACCGACACGGACTCCATTATTCGAGCTCGCGAGGAAGTGCTCACGAATCATCCCGACCTCGACGTCGTGGTGACAATGTCGGGCGTCATGCTCCTGGAAGACCTTCGCGATCCTGCCCACATCGCGCAGGCGGAAACAACCATCAACGTCAACCTCCTCGGCACGATCAGGGTGATCGACGCGTTCACTGCGCATCTGATCAACCTCGGCAACGGTGACATCATCACCGTTACGTCCGGTATCGGATTCCTTCCGTTCCCGCTTATGCCCACCTACGGCGCCTCGAAGGCCGGTGTGCACGCTTATAGCGAATCGCTTCGGGCCCACCTGACCGGGACCGGCGTCGAAGTCACCGAGCTTATTCCCCCGGCCGTCGCAACGGCCGGACAGGAAAAACTCAACCCCGCAGCGTTGCCGCTGGAGGCCTTCCTCGACGAGGTCGCGGCACTCCTGACCGAGACACCCACCCCGAAGGAAATCGTGGTCAAAGCCGCCGAACGACTCCGGTGGGCAGAACGCGACGGCACCTACGCCGACCTGCTGGAGCAACGCTCCCAGTCACTAAACAGCCTCCCAATCCGCTAAACGTCCACCACTCACGGCGGTCAACGGTCTGCTCTACCGGTGGCCGGCAGCGGCACCTCGAGACCGGTCCGTCAATCCTGGAAAGGCTCGTGCCCATGACGAGGGCGCTGATATATCGCAGGATCCTGCAACCGTGTCGAAAGGACACGATGGACGATAAGGTCAGTGTCGCCGATGGGCTCGAAGGCCTCACCGAATTCTGAGCTCAGGAGACGCCGGACGAGGCGAACATGAAACTCATCAAAGTCGCCAAGGGCACATGATCCACACAGTGGCATTCCCACGACCACCAAGACGAGACCTTCATCCTGATCGAAGGTGAACCCACCATCGAGCTCCGGAACCGCGATGTCGTTCTCCGAGCCGGCGACTTGTCCGTTGTACCCCTTCGCCGAACACTGCCCCGTGACAAGCTCAGAGGCGCGCTTCATCATTCTAGGGACGAATGTGACCTCTAATTCCGCCGGCGGCAAGCCTGATTGGAGCGTCGGCGGCAGAGGGCCGAACCAAGAACCCTGACTCGACCCAGTGCAGCGCGCGAAGCCCTCGGTCCGGCACGTCCGCAAACCATTCGGCTGTCGGGCACCCGGTTTGATCAACTTGCGGCCTCAAGTGCACGCACGGCAGAGCGCCAAAATGCGTCCGCTGGAGGTTCCGCATATGGTGATGTCGCGGTGCACGCGGTGCAATTCTCGCTCATGAGCGATGCTGGGCGACATTGATCACTTGTCCATCAGGGCTCCGAACGAAGAACCGACGAATTCCCCACGGCTCGTCGGTGATCGGGTGCACGATCTCATAGCCGCGCTGTTGCGCCTCCTCGTATGCAGCGTCGACGTCATCGACCTTGATGGTCATGACGGAGTCTTCAGGCGCCGTCGCGTCCCGGGTCACGACTTGGACGCAGGCGCCTGAGTCCGCAGAGGTGAACCGGGCCACCCATCCTTGGTTCATTCCAACTTCAGTTAGTCCGAGGAACCGAAAGAACCCCCTCGCCCGCTCGATGTCGTCGGTGTGCAGGTTGGTGATGGCCTCTATCGCTTTCATCGTCCAAGTCTGACACTTCATTCGGCCACACATCGGGGTGCCGAGACCACTGAGTCGCGACGCAGGTCGATCCGCTATCGGAATGTGGCAGTTTCCTGGTAGACGTTCCCCTGCGGGATGCAGCATGATCTTGACGGAGCTACCGGGTGGCACCTATGCATCGTCCCACGCGCCGACCGGCTATCGGGACATAGTGTCCGTTCTTGTGGAGATCAAAATCGTGGGGCTCAACGATGCATACGGGCGGCGCGGAATAGCTGTGCATGGAGCTGCTTCGGCGACTCCAAACGGGCGTAGTGACTAAAAATTTCCCGGTAGTGTGCCGGTCCCAATCCGGACAAAACCCCCGCTGACCTGCGCGTTTGATGTGGCGGAGATTGCCCCCCGTATGACCCAGTCCGGTGAGCGTTGGCCTTATGCGACGGCGGCTACCGGCGTTCCCAGAAATTCGGTGGTTCCTCGGCGTCGAACTCCTCGAAGCTGCCGATGAAGGCGGGATCGCTGTCCTGGACTTCGCGCCGCCGGCCATTGCGGAGCACATACAGCCTGTTGGCCGTGAAGGCCAGGCCGGCCGCCGCCAGGAGATGCAGCGCACCGCCCCACACGTCGGCGTGGATGACCATGGCCAAAAAGCCCGCCAATGCCACACCGCCGCCCGTTGTCACCAGCAGGCGAAGCCGCTCAAAGTAGCCATAGGTGGCCAGTGCGCCGCCCAGCACCAGCCATGGGCCGCAGCCGTGGAGGAACGGAATCATGGCCAGGAGCAGCACGCCGGCCAGCGTGCCCCCGGCGAGATAAAGGTAGTGCTTGGGGGGTGCCAGCCACCACGACGGATTCCGCCACAGCCAGAGGGCCACGATGCCGCCGGCCAACAGGGTGCTCAGCACAAAGGCCCCCGGGGACGCCCCGTTGCCGCCCTGGGCCATCATGCTGACGGCCCCCGTGAACAGGAACAGCACCGACAAACAAAGAAGGGGGACCCAGTTGTTCCCCACATGCCGTGTCTGCACCGCGCCTTGCCTTCCCCGATGGACCAAAAAATTTCAGGACGCCGTCCGGGTGCCGACAACCGGCCTGGAACAGCAAGGGCAACCATTGCCACTCCTACCGATAGATTACCGCGCCGCCCTGACACTTTAGGCCGCAGTTCGGCGCCCCGGGTGAATCGTTACCGTCTCGCATCAATGCCGGTGGGTGTGCGTCAGGAATATAGGTGGTCGCCTTTGAACCTGTGATCACGCTAGTCTGGTTGTGTATTCCATAACCACACAAAAGGTGGCAGTGATGAACCGGTCTTTGGAACAGATGGTGGCGGAGCGTGCCGGGCTGTATGAAGAGCTGGCTGCTACCGGTGATTTCCGCCGTGGCAGTGTGAGTGTGAATTACCGCCGGTGCGGGAAGGCCAATTGTGCGTGCGCGGCGCCGGAGCATCCCGGGCATGGGCCCAGGATGTTGTGGACGCGTACTGGTCCGGGAGGCAAGAGCCGGGGCCGGCAGTTGGCGGCGTTGGAGGTGGAGAAGGTCCGTGCCGAATTGGACGCCTACTCCCGGTTCGCGTCGTTGACCGCGGCGATCGTGGAAGTGAACGAGGCCATCTGCGAGGCCCGGCCGGTCACAGCGGCCACGGCCGCTGCCGCAGGGTCACCACCGGGTGTGGGTTCGCTCCAAGACCCCGCCGCGACAGACGGGGAAAAGGGGGCTCCTAAGCCGGATCCGGGACGACTTTACCACTGAGGTTGAGTCCCTGGCGGCGCTGGCAGCCCGCGGCGTGGGCGGCGTTACCGGTGGTGGACTGCCGGTGTTGGAGGAGGCGATCCGGGCCGGCATGACAGCGCTGGGTGCTTCGTTGCTGGAGGGTTTGCTCGCTGCCGACTCCGGCCACCGCGGCCCCCGGATCGAGTGTGGTTCCGGGCATCTGGCCGAGTTCGTTTCCTACCGGACCAAGGACATCGACACCGTTCTTGGTACCGTCCAGGTTCAGCGGGCGTACTACCACTGTCGGAAGTGCCGGGCCGGGGTGGTGCCACGCGATGCGGAACTGGGCGTGTGCGGCTCATCGATCTCGGGTGGGCTGGCCTCGATGATTGCCACCGCCGGTGCTGCGGTGCCCTTCGCCCAGGCGGCCGGGCTGATCAAGGACCTGGCCGGGATCGCCCTGGGCACTAAACGGGTCGAGCGTGCTGCCGAGGCCGTCGGCGCCGCGGCAACTGCATCGTTGAAAGCTGACACCGAGGCGGTCCTCGCCGGCCGAGTCGTGCCCCTTCCACCACCAGCCCCGCCACCGGAAATCCTATATCTCGCCGTGGATGGGACAGGGGTGCCGATGACCTTGGCCGAAACAGAGGGCCGGGCCGGGAAAGGCCCCGACGGGCGTGCCCGCACCCGCGAGGCGAAACTGGGTTGCCTGTTCACCCAAACCGGCCTCGACGATGAGGGTCGGCCGGTCCGGGACGAAGACTCCACCAGCTATTTCGCCACGCTGGAGCCGGTGGAGAAGTTCTCTGACCTCGTGGCTGCCGAAGCAAAGCGCCGGGGGTACGAACATATCCGCCAATTCGTCTTCCTCGGCGACGGTGCGCATTGGATCTGGAACATGGCCACCGCCCGCCTGCCAGAAGCAACCCAAATCGTTGATCTCTTCCACGCCCGCGAACACCTCCACGAACTCGCCAATCTGCTTGCGTTCATCATCACCGAGGACCCAAACGACTGGTACCAGGCACGACGGACCGAGCTGGACAGCGGCGACATTGACGCCATCACCAACGCCGCCATGATCTACCCGCTCGTCGGCTCCAAAGCTAAAGAACGCACCAAGGCGCTGGCCTACTTCCAGAGAAACGCCCACCGCATGCAATACGCCCGATTCCGCCGCTTGGGCATGTTCGTTGGCTCCGGCACCGTCGAAGCCGGCTGCAAAGCCGTCATCGGCCAACGGCTCAAACTCTCCGGCATGCGCTGGTCCGACCCCGGCGCCACCAGCATCATCACCCTGCGCTGCCAACACGCCAGCACCCACCGCAACCAGACCACCGCCGCCTAAACGCCACCCACAGCCCCAGCAACATGCCACAGCTCAATTACCTACAAATCTGACGCACACCCAATGCCGGTCCCGTACGCCCGGAATGTCGGTCCCGTGCGGCATGATGGAGCCGTGAACGCATTTTCGGACAAGGCCGCCCTGGACCTGTTCGCGGCACCCACCCGCGAGTGGTTTTTGGGTGCCTTCGGCTCCCCCACACCTGCCCAGTCCGGCGCCTGGACGGCCATTTCCGGCGGCGCGCACTCCCTGGTGGTGGCCCCCACCGGCTCCGGCAAGACCCTGGCCGCCTTCCTGTGGGCCCTGGACGGCCTGGTGGCCGGCGGAGGCTCCGCTCCGGCAGGCACGACGCCGGACTCCGGCCCGGGTGCCCCGTCCGGCAGCAAGTCCGGGGCCGGGTCCGAAAAGGCCGGCACGGTAAAGGGCGGCACCGGGGTCCTCTACATTTCCCCGCTGAAGGCCCTCGGCGTGGACGTGGAACGCAACCTGCGTGCGCCGCTGGTCGGCATCACGCAGACTGCCAGGCGCCTGGGCCTTGAGGCGCCGCACGCCAGTGTCGGCGTTCGTTCCGGGGACACCCCGGCCAATGAGCGGCGCCGACTGCTCAGCCACCCGCCGGACATCCTGATCACCACTCCCGAATCCCTGTTTCTGATGCTCACCTCCAAGGCCCGCGAAACCCTGACCGGTGTGCACACCGTCATCATCGACGAAGTCCACGCCGTGGCCGGCACCAAGCGCGGCGCCCACCTGGCCGTGTCGTTGGAGCGCCTGGATTCCTTGTTGGACAAACCGGCCCAACGGATCGGCCTCTCAGCCACCGTGGAACCGCGCGAAACAGTCGCCCGCTTCCTCGGAGGTTCAGCGCCGGTGACCATCGTGGCCCCGCCCGGCACCAAGAACTGGAACCTGACAGTCACGGTGCCCGTGGAGGACATGACGGAGCTGCCGGCGCTGGCCTCCGCGCACGAGGCCGGCCCTGCCTCCGGCCTGGCGCCCAACGCGTCGATCTGGCCGCACGTGGAGGAGAAAATCGTAGATCACGTACTCGCGAACAAGTCCACCATCGTCTTTGCCAACTCGCGCCGGCTCGCGGAACGGCTCACGGGCCGGCTGAACGAGATCTACACGGAGCGCCTGGAACTGGCCGCTTCCGAGCCGGGGTCACGCGGGGTCTGGACCAGCGGAGGCAGGGGGCCTGTGGGGCTCGACGCCGTTTCCCCCGACGCTGAACCGTGGCGGACCGCCCCGTCCCCCACGGCATCGGGCACCCCCGTGCCGGCTGGCACCCGGGCAGCCCATCCGGCGTCGCACGTGGGAGTCGCAAATAGGGCCAGCCCGCCCCGGCTGCCTGCGGAGATGATGGCCCAGGCAGGTTCCGTTTCCGGCGCGCCGAACGTGTTGGCCAAGGCGCACCACGGCTCCGTGTCCAAGGAGCAGCGGGCGCTGATCGAGGATGACCTGAAGTCCGGGCGGCTGCGCTGCGTGGTGGCGACGTCGAGCCTGGAGCTGGGCATCGACATGGGCGCCGTGGACCTGGTGATCCAGGTGGAATCGCCGCCGTCGGTGGCCAGCGGGCTGCAGCGGGTCGGGCGGGCCGGGCACCAGGTGGGCGAGATTTCCCAGGGCGTGCTGTTTCCCAAGCACCGGGCGGACCTGCTGCATTCGGCCGTTACCGTGGAGCGCATGCTGGCCGGCCACATCGAACCGCTGTTCATCCCGGCCAACCCGCTGGACATCCTGGCCCAGCAGACCGTGGCCGCCACAGCCCTGGGCTCCATCGACGTGGACGAGTGGTTCGACACCGTCCGGCGCAGCGCCCCGTTTGCCGCGCTCCCCCGTTCGGCCTACAACGCCACCTTGGACCTGTTGGCCGGGCGCTACCCGTCCGACGAATTTGCCGAACTGCGCCCGCGAATCATCTGGGACCGCGTGGGCGGCACCATCACCGGCCGGCCAGGCGCGCAACGGCTGGCCGTCACCTCCGGAGGGACCATTCCGGACCGGGGCCTGTTCAGCGTGTTTATTGTTGGCTCAGACGACGCCGGGTCCCCTGGTTCCGCCGGAAAGGCAGCCAAGGGCGGGCGGCGTGTGGGCGAACTCGACGAGGAGATGGTCTACGAATCCCGCGTGGGCGATGTCTTTGCGCTCGGCGCCACCAGCTGGAAGATCGAGGACATCACCTTTGACCGCGTCCTGGTCACCCCCGCGTTCGGCCAGCCGGGCAAACTGCCGTTCTGGAAGGGCGACTCCCTGGGCCGGCCCGTGGAACTGGGCCGGGCACTGGGCGCGTTCATCCGCGAGGTAAGCGCCGCACCGAAAAAGGAGGCCCTGGCAAGGTGCCAGGCCACGGGCCTGGACGCCTGGGCGGCCAACAACCTGCTCGGCTACCTGGAGGAACAAAAGGCCGCCACCTCCCAGGTTCCCGACGACCGGACCCTCATGGTGGAACGCTTCCACGACGAGCTGGGCGACTGGCGCGTGGTCCTGCACAGCCCCTTCGGCATGCCCGTCCACGCACCGTGGGCCCTGGCCGTCGCCGCGCGGCTGCACGAACGCTTTGGGCTGGACGGCTCCGCCATGGCCTCCGACGACGGCATTGTCCTGCGTGTTCCGATGATGGACGACGAACCTCCCGGCGCCGAGCTGTTCATCTTTGAGCCGGATGAACTTGACGGCATTGTCACCGGGGAGGTGGGCGGCTCGGCCCTGTTTGCCAGCCGCTTCCGCGAATGCGCCGCACGGGCCCTCCTGCTGCCGCGCCAAACTCCCGGCAAGCGCTCGCCCCTGTGGCAGCAGCGGCAACGCTCGGCCCAGCTGCTGGACGTCGCACGGAAGTACCCGCAGTTCCCCATCGTGTTGGAGACCGTGCGCGAGTGCCTGCAGGACGTCTATGACCTGCCCGCGCTGAAGGACATCGCCGCGTCCATCGAGCGGCGCGAACTACGGATCGTGGAAACCACCACGCAACAGCCCTCCCCGTTTGCCCGCTCGCTGCTGTTCGGTTACGTGGCGAGCTTCCTGTATGAGGGCGATTCCCCCCTGGCCGAGCGCCGTGCCGCAGCCCTGTCCCTGGACCCGGCGCTGTTGGACGAGCTGCTGGGCCGGGCTGAACTGCGCGAGCTCCTGGACCCGAAGGTCATCGCCGCCACGGAGTCAGAACTCCAGCGCCTGTCCGGCGGCAGCCAAGGCTCAGACCGGCGCGCCCGCGGCCTGGAGGGCGTGGCGGACCTGCTGCGCCTGCTCGGCCCGCTGGACATCGCCGAGGTTGCGGACCGCCTGGTCCCCGAGCCCTCCCCCGCCACCGGCTCGCCGGACACGAGCCCGCCCGTCACCATCCACGACGCCGGACCCGCGCCGGCGGCCCGGACGGACGATGCGGGCCTGACGGACGATGCGGGCGGGAATGAACCGGAGGGCACTGCGGTGGAACCGGACGCGCACGCGGAGGGCCGGAAACTCCATCTCGCCACGGCCGCCACGCACCTGGCGCAGCTGGTCGCCGCGAACCGGGCCCTGCGTGTGAACGTGGCGGGACAGGAACGCTTCGCGGCCGTCGAGGACGCCGCCCGGCTGCGGGACGCGCTGGGCATCCCGCTGCCCATGGGCGTTCCGCTGGCCTTCATTGAGCCCGTCGCCGACCCCCTCGGCGACCTCCTGGGCCGCCATGCCCGCACCCATGGCCCGTTCACCGCCGCGGAAGTCGCGGCAAGGCTGGGACTGGGCATCGCCGTCGTGCATTCCGGGTTGGCCAGGCTGGCGGCCGACAAACGCGTGTCCGAAGGCGAGTTTTTGCCGAACAGGGCCGAGTCCGGGGTGCCGGAGTGGTGCGATGTCGAGGTGCTGCGCCGGCTGCGGAGGCGGTCCCTGGCAGCCCTGCGGGCGGAGGTGGAGCCGGTGGATGCGTCCACCTTTGGGCGTTTCCTGCCGGCGTGGCAGCACGTGTCCGCCGCATCGGGATCGCCGGCGCTGCGCGGGCTGGACGGCCTGCTCACCGTGGTGGACCAGCTGGCGGGCGTGCCCGTTCCTGCGTCGGCATGGGAGCCGCTGGTGCTGGCCCAGCGGGTTGCGGACTACCGGCCGGCCATGCTGGACGAGCTGACGGCGACCGGGGAGGTGGTGGTGTCCGGGGCCGGCGCGCTGGGCGGGAGCGACGGCTGGCTGAGTCTCCACCTGGCCGAGTCCGCCGAGCTGACGCTGAATCCTGCCGACGACTTCGCGCCCACCGGTTTCCAGCACCGGCTGCTGTCCGGGCTGTCCGGCGGAGGTGCGTACTTCTTCCACCAGCTGCGGGAAATGGCGGCTGACGGGCCGGATGAGGTACCCGGTGACGACGAGCTGACCGCTGCCCTGTGGCAACTTTTTTGGGCCGGCCGGATCAGCAACGACACCTTCGCGCCGGTGCGCGCGCTGCTGGCCGGCGGGCATTCGGCGCACCGGCAGCGGCCCGAACCGTCACGCCTGAGGCCCGCACGCGCCGGACGGTACGGCCGGCTGCCCGGCCGCGCGCAGTCGGCCCAGCGCGGCGCGCCGCCGCTCGGTGCCGGGCGCTGGAGCCTGCTTCCGGTGACGGTGCCCGAAACCGGCCCGGGAGTCACCTCCGCCGCGCAGACAACCGCTGCCCAAACAACACTGCGCAGCCATGCCCTGGCCGAGCTGTTCCTGGACCGGTACGGTGTGGTGACGCGCGGCTCCGTCATGGCCGCAGGTCTGACGGGCGGATTCGGGCTGATGTACAAGGTGCTGGCGCGGTTGGAGGAGACAGGCAAATGCCGTCGCGGGTACTTCATCGAACACCTCGGTGCCGCGCAATTCGCGGTGCCGGCCACGGTGGACCGGCTGCGCACCTTCAGCGAGGACGCGGCGCTGAACCCGCGCCCGCCACAGGCCCTGGCGCTGGCAGCCACGGATCCCGCCAACCCCTATGGCGCAGCGCTGGCGTGGCCGCCGCTGGATTCGGGCCACCGCCCGGGCCGGAAGGCCGGTGCCCTGGTGGTGATGGTCGACGGCGCCCTGGTCCTGTACGTGGAACGCGGCGGCAAAACGCTGCTGTGTTTCAGCGACGACGGCCCTGCGGTTTCCCTGGCGGCCGGGGCCCTGGTGCAGGTGGTGAAGCGGGGCGGCGTGGACAAGCTGGCGATCGAAAAGGTCAACGGCGCCGGCATCCTGGACACCCCGCTGGCCGCTGCCCTGCTGGCCTCCGGCGCTTACAGCTCCCCGAGCGGGGTGCGGATCCGTGCCTGAGGGCGACACCGTCTGGCGGCAGGCCCGCGATCTCAACGCCGCCCTGGCCGGGCAGTTACTGACCGGATGCGACTTCCGCGTGCCGTCCCTGGCGACCGTGGATTTCGCCGGGTCTACGGTGCAGTCGGTGCAGGCACGCGGGAAGCACCTCTTGATGCACGTCCGCGGACTGTCCCCGGATGCCGCCTGGGTCATCCATTCGCACCTGGCCATGGAGGGCCATTGGGACATCTACGGATCCGCGGCCAACGGCAGGCCGCCCCGGTGGCGGCGCCCCGCCCACACCGCGCGGGCCATCCTCACCACGGAGCACGCTGTCGCCGTCGGCTTCTCCTTGGGCACGCTGGACGTCCTGACGGAAAAGGAGGCCGGGAACGCCGTCGGACATCTGGGGCCGGACCTGCTCGGGCCGGACTGGGACGCGGCGGAGGCTCTCCGCAGGCTCACTTCCGCTCCCGAACGGCCGGTCGGGCTGGCCTTGCTCGACCAGCGGAACCTGGCCGGGATCGGCAACATTTACCGCAATGAACTGTGCTTTTTGGGCCGGGTGCACCCGGACACCCCAGTGGCCGACGTGCCGGGGCTGCCGCGGCTGGTGGGCCTGGCGAAGCAGCTGCTGGAGGTGAACAAGGACCGCGCCGTCCGCAGCACCACCGGCGGGCCGGCGCGCCGCGATGCCGCCTTGTGGGTGTACGGGCTGGCGGGCAGGCCGTGCAAGCGCTGCGGTGCCGTGGTGCGGCACGGCAGGCAAGCCGACCCGGCCGCACCGACGCATGCCGCGCGGGACATTTATTGGTGTCCGCACTGCCAGCCGGATCCACCTCCGCCGGCAAGCAGTTGAGATGTCAGAAAAGTGGCTATCCCCGTATCTGGCGTGATGTAGGAGTTTTGCTTGGCCACGGTTAGCGGGCTCGTCGCCTGAAGGGTGTGCCCTGATGTCCTCAAGGGGTGTAGTACGTCAACGAGCATGGCAAGGGGTGCGTTGTGGTCATTCGCTGGCGTTGCGAACACCCCTGGTGGTTGCGGGGGTGGTTATTACCATTCGCGCACGGTGCACCGGGGGCCAATGACCACAGCTACCCCATGCACCCAAAAAGAATGCTGCCTGCTCGTTTTCCGGTCCGGATCCGGCGCCAAATGGCGGAGTGAAACCATGCCGGACCACCTGCATCACGCCAGACACATGGGCGGCCACTGTCAGAAAATCAGCTGCCCGCAGGTGCTTCCGGTCCGGATATCCGTTTCCTTCCCGGCCCATCCGCCGCGGGATCACGCAGAAAGGCGGACAGGATAAGGGCCAGGGCCGGCAGCCCAATGAGCACCACGAGGGTGAAGTGCAGGCTCGTGGCGTCGGCGAGCGCACCGAGCAGGGGATTGAACAGGCCGCCCACGGTGACTGCCAGACCAACGGTGACCCCGCTCGCCGTGCCGATCCTGTTCGGAAGGTAGTTCTGCCCCAGGATGACAAAGACGCTGAACGGCACGAAGACGCCCATCCCCGTCAGTACGACGAAAATGAGCGCAATGTGCCACTCCTGGGCCAGAACCAGGCCGACCATGGCGGGGATGCAAAAGGCAAAGCCGTAACGGATGGAGACCAGCGGACCGAAGCGGTCCGCGAGCCAGCCACCCAGCAGTGTCCCGCACGCCCCCGCCGCCAGGAACACGGTCAGGGCGGCCCCGCCGACCGCTGGCGAAGTTCCCAGCCCGTGGATGAAGTACAGGGCAAGGAACGAACTCAGCCCAAAAAAGACGATGGAACGCACCACGACGACGGAGGTCAGTTTCAGGAACTCCGGCCAGTTGTCCGTGCCCTTGGGCATGGTGGCCGGACGGCGGGCACCAACGGGTCCGTCGAGCACCGGGCCGAGCCACTTCACCAGGACCAACGCCATGACAACGGCCGGCAGGATCAACAGGGCGGTGCCCCTCAGTCCCATCCACAACAGCACCGGTGTTGCCATCAACGTGCCCAGCGCAAACCCGACATTTCCACCCAGCGCAAAGATACTCATGCCACGGTTGCTGTCGCCGGAGGCCCGCCGCGCCGCGCTGGCCGCCGACGGGTGGAAGGCTGCAATGCCCAGCCCGGAGATGGCGATCATCACCCAGGTCACCGCATATCCGGGGAACAGGCCCGCGGCGCCAACGCCGAGAGCCGCCGTCGCCATGCCGGCCGGAATGAGCCAGCGGCGCGGCTTCCGGTCAGTCCACACCCCAAATGCTGGCTGGACGACGGAAGAAAGCATGGTGGCGGCAAGGGTCAGTCCCGCCACGGCGGCGTAGCTGTAATGGCGCTCGGAGACGAAGAACGGCAGCATGGCGGGCACCACGCCCTGGTACAGGTCGTCGACCATGTGGGCCGAGGACATCATGGCAACACCGCGCCGGTTCACTGTCCACCCCATTTTCAAGTCCACCGGCCGCGAATACGCCGCCGCAGCGTCACCGGCCGTCACGATCGACTTTACCCCCGGCTCAGACCGGTACCGGTACCGGGCGGCCGTGGCCGGGGCGGCCGTGGTCCGGGCGGCCGTGGTCCGGGCGGCCGTGGTCGGGGCGTTCCGGAACGCTGGGTACCCTTGAAGGGTGATGAAATCCCCGCTTCCCGTGCGCAACGGGGTCAATGCGACCCGCATGAGAATGCCGGCGGAAGGCCCTTGGGGCACCGCCATGGAGTACGTGCTGGACAAGTTCAGCCATGTGGACCCTGCGGGAATCGTTGACCGTTTTGTCCGCGGGGAGGTCAAGGCCCTCGGGGGCGAGACAGTGACCCCGAAAACTCCGTTGCACGAGCACCTGTTCATTTGGTATTACCGCGAACTTCCGGTGGAAACCCGTCTGCCGGTGGAGTTGTCCATCCTGCACCAGGACGACGACCTGGTGGTCGTGGACAAGCCGCACTTTTTGCCCACCACGCCCGGCGGCATGTACGTGCAGGAATCCGCGCTGGTCCGGCTGCGCGTGCTGCTGGACCTGCCGGACCTGGTGCCGATCCACCGGCTGGACCGCATGACGGCGGGTGTGCTGCTGTTCTCCGCCAACCCGGAGACCCGCGGCAAGTACCAGCTGCTGTTTGAAAGGCGCCGCATCCAAAAGTCGTACCGGGCGGTGGCGCCCGTCCGCCCGGAGCTCGCATTCCCGCTGGTGGTCCGCAGCCGGATGGTCAAGTCCCGCACCTATCTGCTGGCCGAGGAAGTCCCCGGGGAGCCCAACGCGGAAACGCGGATCGAGCTGATGGACACGCGGGTTGACCCCGCCTCAGGCGAAGTACTCGGTTTGTACGATCTCGCGCCGCACACCGGCAAGACCCACCAGCTGCGCGTCCACCTGGCCACGCAGGGCATCGGTATCCTCAACGACCCGTTTTATCCGGTCCTCCACGAACAGTCCCCGGACGACTACACCAAGCCGCTCCAGCTGCTGGCCCACAGCATATCCTTCACGGACCCGCTCACGGGTCAGCCGGCGTCGTACTCCTCCAAGCTGCAGCTCTCCGCCTTCCCCAGCTAGACACCGATCGCGGCAATTTCCACAGCGGCGACCACCTCCAGTTCCGGCCGCTCCCGGCCCACGAATTCGCGGATGGCCGCGGCCACTCCGCGGGCCAGCGCCGGGGCCGGGACGCCGCCGTCGGTGCCGATCCTGATCTGCACCGTCATGACGGGCGTTTCGCCGTCGCCGTCCACCCGGCACACCACAAACGGCACCTCGGCGGCCTCCTCGCCGGCCGAGAGCAGCGCACCCACCTGTTTGACCACCGTCAGCCACAACGGGTCGGCCGAATACACCGTGGCCACCCCGTCCAGGCCAAGGACCAATTCACGGAGCTGTTCTTCCAGGCTCATGCCTCGCCCCTTTCGGCCGTATCTGTTTCGACAGCCACTTCCCGCATGTCGGTAAACGCCACGTTCACCGTGGCAACGTTGAGCTCGGTCTGGACCAGCAGCTCGGCCATGACCACCTGGCGCAGCTCTTCGGCCAGCGCGGGCAGGGGGTGGCCGTACAGGGCGGAGACGTTGATGTTCACGTCGACGGGGGCGCCCGCAACGTCAACGTCACCGTCCAGGCGGCACTTGCCGATCAGCACCCCGCCCAGGGAGTCGCCCACGTTCCGCACCAGGGCAATCACTGACCCTTCCGTCTCGGTCAAGGTCTCGTGCGGGCCGCCGGTGAGCGGAATCGAGCGCCCGGCCCGGGTTTCCAGCCGCAGGTTGGCCAGCATGGCATCAAGCCATCCGGGTTCGTCGGCGGCCGCCGAGGTGACATCGTCGTCCAGCAGCTCAAGCGCCGCGGCGTGCAAACCGCGCAACCCGGCAAGCCGCGCCTGGCATTGCGGGCAGTACTCAATGTGCAAGGCGTCGTCGGACCTGCCCGTCTCCAGGTAGTCGCTGAGGTCTTCGATGCTCCGGCCGCAATCACGGGTGGGGTTCATCGCCATTCCTCCAATTCCGTCACAAGCGTTGTCCGTGCCCGCGCCAACCGGCCGCGCACGCTGGCGGTGCTGATGCCCAGGGTTTGGGCAATGTCGTCATACGACTGGCCGCCGTACTCCTTCAAGACCCAACATCGCCGTTGTTCCTCAGGCAACTTGGCCAGGGCCCGGCTGAGTGCCTGGCCGGCGGATCCACTGACGGCCGCCCGTTCGGGGCCGGGGGCCCGGTCGGGTAGCTCGTGCTGGTCGGCCACGTTGCTGTGGGATTTTCGACGCCGGCCGGCATCGACCGCCCGGTGCCCCACTACGCGCATGAGCCATGATCTTACGGCGGTTCCGTCCCGCAGGTTCCCAATCTCTTTCCAGGCCGTGATGAGCGATTCCTGCACCACGTCGTCGGCCTCGGCCGGCGAACTCATCAGGCGGCGTGAATACGCCCGCATGAGCGGACCGTGCCGGCGCACGAGCGTTTCAAAGGCGGCCACGTCACCGTCGCCGGCACGCTCTGCCAGGACGGCGTCAGGGGCGTCGGCGAGCCGGTTGGCTGACGAATTGCTGGGCGTCATCGTCTTGCGTCCCTTCCGGGGTTCGGGTCCCGCGCTCCGCGCTGCTGGGCGGAGCGCAGACAGTGGTCCACAGGGGTGGTTATGAGCATATGCGCACTGTTGGCGCCGGAGTGAATGACTCCGCCGGCCAACAGTGGCAGCCTTGATTGCGACGCTTAGTTACGGCCCTTGATGGCGCCATAACCGAACGCCACCACCAGCCCGCCGACAATCGACAGCAGCCAGGTGCGCAGGTCAAAGAACGTTCCAAGGCTTGCGTGGAAGATGAGCGAGCCCAACAGCCCTCCAACCAGCGCCCCGACAATGCCCAGGATCAGGCTGGTGCCCCATCCGCCCCCGACCTTGCCGGGCATGAGGGCCTTGACGATGGCTCCGACAATCAGGCCAAGAATGATAAATCCAAAGAAACCCACGGTGTTCTCCCAAGGTGTGTGATGCTGCGTGCGTGATGTCCTGTGCGCTGCTGCGCGGAGCGTAGAGATGGAGCCTAGTGCTTGGTAAAGCCGTCCTTGAGCTTCTGGGCGGCGTTCTTGATGTTGAAGCCTGCCTCGGCGGCTGCATCCTTGATCTTCTCGCCTGCCTGCTTGGCTTCAGCGGATGCCTGCTCGCGCTGGCCTTCGTGTATCAGCTCGTCATTGCCGACGAGCTTGCCGGCCTCTTCCTTGGCCGAGCCGAGGCCCTTTTCCGCACTGTTGCCGATCTTGTCGTTCAGTCCCATGACGTACTCCTTATTAGTTGTGTTGTGTCTCCGGCCACACGTTTTTTACGTAACACGTTCGGTGCGGGCAAACCGTGACCGGGTGCCTGCCTTGATGCGGATCAAGACGGGGATCTCTTCGCCCAGAAGGACGTCTAGGCCGCCGACAAGTTCATCGAGCACCGCCATCAGCTCCCTGGGAGAGGCTCCCTTGCGGGCCTGCAGGCTGATCCTCAGTCCGCTGCCGCCCTTGAGCTCCCATGCCTGGACCGCGGTCGAGAGGACCTGCTTGTTGTCGGCCAGTGCCGCCTTGATGGCTTGGCCGGCGACGGCGGTTTCCACCGTGGTGGTGCCGGCGTCGTCGTCGCTGGTGCACAGCTGCTTGGTGCGCCCGCCACCCTGGGAGGCGATCCAGCAAACCAGCAGGACGCCGGCCACCAGGAGCAGTCCCATGACGGCCAGGGTCCACCAGCTGATGTCCTGGCCGGGAATCTTCGCCGATGCCAGCAGGTCCTGGATGCGGGCCCACCAACCGGTTCCGGTCCGCGTCCAGGCCTTCGCAAAGTCCGGCCCGGTTCCGGCCAACACGGCGAGTGCGCCCAAAGCGATGAGGACCAGTCCGAACGCCCCCAACAGTACGCGGTTTAGTCCGCGGCGGGTGCCGTTCATACGCCCACCGCCCCCTGCGGGGCAACCACGACGGTCACCTTCAGCGCCCGGGCCAGGGAATATCCGGAGACTTCCCGGTCCACGGCTTCCTGGATGGCCTGCTGGTCCACGGGCTTGCCCGAAGTGGGGTGAACCCGGACCTGAACGTCCCGGTGTCCCACGCTTGCCGTGACTTGTTCGGGTGCCAGGCGGGCCATGGTGCGGGCCGTCCGGGCCAACGCCGAAGCGAGCACTTCACGTTCCACCACAACGGCGGAACGCGGGTTTTCGATCACATGGCGGGGTTTGGTGCCGGGCAGGATTGCGGTCAATACATAGGCCACACCGGCCACGGCGATCACGATGCCGGCGGCGGTCAGTGCCGCCGGTACGGTAGCCGTTCCCAACGACGCGGTCCGCTGCATCAGCTCAGCCGGTGCAATCAGGAGCGCGGCGTTGCCTGTCGCGGACAGCACCAGCTCCAGGGCCAACCACAGCACTGCGGCCAGCAAGACGACTGCCGTCACAATGGACAGTGCCGAGCGGGGCGAATGTGTCTCCCGCCGGCCCGTGCGCCGCATGAATGGTGTCTGGCTCATTGGACTCTCTCCCTGTTTTCCACGTGCACTCCGGTAAAGCGGATGTCCACCTGTCCCACACTGCTGCCGGACAGGTCCTGGACGCGCCGGACAATGGTCTCCCGTGCGGTGGCCGCCCGGGAGAACACGGCCTGGTCGACGCCCGCCCGGGCACTGCCGGCCAGCTCGGAAAGCGGCACGGTGGCCAGCGCCAGTGCGAGCGAGACGCTGAGTTGTCCCTGCCCGTCACGCACCCCGGCACGCACCTGATTCATCGGCACCTTGAAGGCGTCGGCCGCAATGGCGGCGACCAACCGTTGCAAGGTTCCGGCGGAGATGGCGGTGTGCCCGGCACGCGTGTTTTCCAGCGTGCCCGCACTCATGACGAGGTCCGCTTGCCGCGCAGTGCGTCAAAGGCGCCGCGCAGGTCCAGCCGGCCCTCCATGGTCCGCCCGACGACGGCCCCGACAGCCATGAACAGCGCCACCAGGAGCATCGCCCAAAATCCGAACGCCAGGGCCGAAATCGCCAGGGTTGCCCCTACGGCGACGCCTGTGGTTGTCGAGCTCATGAAACGCGGGCCTCACGCGTCCGGGGCTCCACGGCGTCGTCAATGTTCCTAGTGTCGACGCGGCTGTCCTCGGCCTGCTTCTCTTCCGGCTCATCACCCGAGATGTGGATGTCGGTGATGGAGACGTTGACCTCGGTGACCTCCATACCCACCACGTCTTCGACGGCGGCGTAGATGGCGTCACGGACGTTGTCCGCGACCTTCTGCAGCGGGTGCGGGTACTCCACGACGAGTGTCACATCGACGGCCACCTGCGTCTGGCCGACCTCGACGCTGACGCCCTGGGTGAGGTCCCTCTGGCCCACGGCCTCGCGCAGCGTGCCAAGGGCACGGGCGGCGCCGCCACCGAGCGCGTAAACGCCGGCGATGTCCTGGGCGGCAATGCCGGCAACCTTGGCGACGACGCCGTCTGCCACCGTGGTGGTTCCGCGGCCAGTGGCCGTGGTGCTGGCGGCCGGCTTGGTGGCCGTGGCCTGTACTGTTGCCGGGGTCTTTCCCTGAGGCTGAGTAGTCAAAATAATCACTCCCGAAATTCTTCGTGTCCGATATTTGCTCAAGCTCGGTGCCGTGTGGCGCCTACACAAGTAAGGCGTGCCGGGGACTGCAATCGTCACGGTCAATTTGGAGTGATCTGCGTCACATTCACAGTGGGGTGAGTGCGCACTTAACGCGGCTTTCTGCCGCGGAAGGCGGCAATATGTGCGCACTCGACGTCGCATAGCGACTCAGGGCCAGGTTTTATGGGTGATCGCCGTATTAGAGGACGAGCCACTTTCCGGCCGAGCGGCGGAAGGTGCGCAGGGCACCTGTCAGGGCCACGGAGCGCAGGCCGTGCTGCAGGGAAACCGCGGCGTCGCGGGCAAGGCGATTCTCGGCGTCGTACTCGCTGGCCTCCACCATGAAACGCACTGTGATCCGCGGAATCCCGGCCACGACGTCGAGCTGGTTGGCTTCCACAACATGGGCGGACCCGACCACCGCGACGGCAGTGTCCATGACTTCTTCAGGGGCGTGGCCGGGACGCAGGCCGGTGATCTGGATCGTGGCGCGGAAGGAAGGCATTTGACCAGCTTAATGGGAAGCGGCCCCGCGCAAAAATGACACCGATCGCGCTTTCTGACACCGGGATCCCGGTGTCAGAAAGCGCGATCGGTGTCATTTAATCGGTGTCACATCGAAACGCCGCCTACCCGGTGTTGCGCAGGCCGGCGGCGACACCGTTGATGGTGATCAGCATGGCCCGCTGCAGGCGCTCGTCCACCTCGGACTTGCTGATGTCGGCCTCGCGGACGCGGCGCAGCAGCTCCACCTGCAGGTAGGAGATGGGGTCCAGGTACTGGTCGCGCACGTTGAGCGAGCGCTTGAGCAGCGGCTGCCTGTCCAGGAGCTCCCCCTCGCCGGTGAGCAGCCGGACCTCTGCGACGGTGAGCTCAAATTCGGCGCGGATGGTGGCGAAGAGGTGCTGCAGCGGTTCGGGCACCAGCGTGCGGACGTAGTGGGCGGCGATCTCCATGTCCGTCTTGGCGAGGGTCATTTCAACGTTGGAGATGGTGGAGGAGAAGAAGTGCCAGTGGTCCAGCATTTCCGCCAGCTCCGCACCCCGGCCGGCTTCGCGGGCCGCACGAAGACCGGAGCCAACACCAAACCAGCCGGGCACGATCTGCCGCGACTGCGTCCAGCCGAACACCCACGGGATGGCCCGCAGCCCGCCCAGCCCGGAGCCGGAGTCAGGGCGCTTGGACGGGCGGGAGCCGATGTTCAGGCTGCCCAGCTGCTCCACCGGGGTGGAGGCCAGGAAATAGGCGGGCAGGTCCGCGTCGTCAATCAGCGTCCGGTAGCCGGCGAAGGCCGCGTCGGAGACAATCTCCATGACCTCGCCGAAGCGGACCAGATCCTCCTCGGAGTGGCGTGGCGCCTGGTGCAGCGCCGAGCCCTGCATGACGGCGGCCAGCGAGAGCTCCAGGTTCTCGCGCGCCAACTCGGGCAGCGAGTACTTGTCGGAGATGACTTCACCCTGCTCGGTGAACTTGATGGCACCCTCAAGCACGCCGTTGGGCTGGGCCATGATCGCGTCGTAGGTGGGACCGCCGCCGCGGCCCACGGAGCCGCCGCGGCCGTGAAACATCCGCACGTTCACCCCGTGCTTGAGCGCCACATCCCGCAGCTTGCGCTGGGTCTTGTGGATCTCCCACTGGCTGGTCAGGACCCCGGATTCCTTGTTGGAGTCCGAGTAGCCGAGCATGACTTCCTGCACGTTGCCGCGCAGCCGGACCAGTTCGCGGTAGGCGGGGTCGGAGAGGAGTTCGTCGACGATTTCAGCGGAGGCGCGCAGCTCGTCGACGGTTTCCAGCAGCGGGGCAAAGCCAATCTTTGCGTACCGGTTTTCGCCCGTCAGCTGCACCAGCCCGGCCTCGCGCGCCAGCACGGCCGCTGCCAGGACGTCGTCCGCGCCGCGGGTCATGGAAATGATGTACGTCTCGATCACATCGGGACCGTAGGTGTGCAGGGCGCGCCGCACCACACGGAAGACGTCGTACGTGCCGTCCGCCCCGCCGTCGAGCTTGATCGGATGTCCGGAGAGCGGGCGGTGGCTGGCCAGCTCGGCAGCCAGGACCTTCATGCGCCCGGCCCGATCCAGCTCGGCGTACGGCGTGGCCAGCTCGCCGACGCGGTCCACAAGCTGGCCAACGGCGTCGTGGTGGTGGTCCGCGTGCTCGCGGATGTCCAGCGTGGCCAGGTGCAGGCCGAAGGAGGCGACGGCGCGGCGGACCGAGGCGAGCGCGCCGTCGGCCACGAGTGCGGCCGAGTTGTTGCGCAGCGAGGTTTCCAGCAGTGCCAGGTCCGCCAGGAGTTCGGCGGTGGCGCTGTAGTCGCGCCCGGGCTCGTGGTAGCCGTCCGCGGCCACGCGCCTGCGGGTGTTCAGCAGCTTGGCCTTGATGCACGTGAGCTTGAGGCGGTACGGCTCCTCGGCGTTGAGCTCCAAAACACGGGAGTCGATCCCGGGCAGCTTCGCCAGGTCCACCGCGATGGACTCCGTCAGCTCCGCGGCCGCGCCGTACAGCGAGCTGGAGTTGGAGAGGATGGATAGCAGCTCGTCGATCATGGCGATGCTGATCTTGACCGCGTTCGCATTTTGCAGGACCAACACGTCGCGGGTGACCTCGGAGGTGACGTTCGGGTTGCCGTCGCGGTCGCCACCGATCCAGGACCCGAAGCGCAGGGGCACGGCGTTCTCGGAAAGCGTCACGCCGTGTTCGCCGAGCAGCCCGCTGAGGTCGTTCAGGACCTGCGGCATGGCGTCGGTCAGGATGTTGCGCAGGTAGTAGATGGCGTTGCGGGCCTCGTCCAGGGGGGTGGGGCGGACCTTGCGGAGTTCGTCCGTCTGCCACATCTGGTCGATGATCTCCGCCAGTTTGCGGTCCTGGCGGCCGCGCGCGCTGCTGCCTTCCTCGGACGGCGTGGCCAGGATGTCCGAAAGCTTGCGCACCTTGTCCAGCACGGAACGGCGGGACGCCTCGGTGGGGTGGGCGGTGAAGATGGGGCGGACGTCGAGTTCGTTGACCACTTTTTGGAGCGCCCCGGGACCGGCCTTCTCGGCAATCTCGGTCACGGCCTTGGCCAGCCAGCCGTCCTTTTCGGGGCGCGTGCGCAGGCTGCGGACCCTGTGCACCTGCTCGGCCGCATTGGCCAGGTGGAAGTAAAACGCGAAGGCGCGGACCAAGTCGGTTGCCTGCTCCAGCGGCAGGGAGGCGAGGACCTCGCGGACCTGCTCCGCGACGTCGTTGGCGCTCCACGGTCCAGTGCCGGTCTCCCCGCGCGCCGCCTCCTTGGATTCCTTGGTCAGCAGGCGCACCTGCTCCACCATGGCCAGCAGTTCCGGGCCGTGCTGGCGGACCAGGGATTCCCCCAGGAGGGTGCTGACGCGGCGGACATCGCGGCGCAGATCGGTATCCTCCGCAGGGTCCGCGGCGTTGTCCGCGTTGTCCGCGGCGTTTCCCTGCGGGGCGAATGGCAGTTCAGAGCTCATGAGTCAGCGTCCTTACGGTCTGTGATTCTTGGTTGCTCGTATGCGGCGTTGAATACGGTGGGGGCGATGGTGGGGCCCGTTGGATACTACTGCGCCGGCTCCCACGCCCGCCAGTTTGTCTCAAAGCGTGTCAGTCGGCGGCGGTGTAGGCGGCGTGGATTTCCTCCCAGCAGGGGTAAAAGTCGTCCCACCAGTGCTGCCAGTCAACGCTTTTCCCCTCCAGCGCCTCCTGCAGGTGGTCCAGGTGGACGTGCCAGCCGGCCATGGACATCAAGATGACTTCCTCCGGCACGGAAATGACGTTGGTGAACACCAAGCGGGTACCCGTGCCGTTGGCCGTGAGCTCGGCGCGGATGGTGCCGTGCATGGCGTTGGTGATTTCCAGGACGTGCGGCGCTTCAGCTGTCACGACCCGCCCGTTCCACCAGTCGGTCTCAATGCCGTGGCCTTCGTCCTTGACGTTGAGCCACTTGAGGTCAAAGGAGGAACCGGTGCG
Source organism: Arthrobacter livingstonensis (assembly GCF_003219815.1). Taxonomy (GTDB): domain Bacteria; phylum Actinomycetota; class Actinomycetes; order Actinomycetales; family Micrococcaceae; genus Specibacter; species Specibacter livingstonensis. The sequence goes on along the minus strand of NZ_QJVD01000001.1, from coordinate 209,602 downwards.
CGCCCTGCCCCTCACCCGGCACCACCACATTTCCGTTTTGGCCGGATCCGTCAGCATGGCCCAGAGCTGCTCGACGGGCGCCGCAAAGTCTCGCGTGAGCGTCAGCTGCGTGCGGTCGCCATCCAAGGGAGTCACTCTACCCAATTCGAAACGGGACATATCCTTGTTCATCTCGGTATTGCTTGCCATCCCGCCATTCTTTCACCAGTTCGTTCCGGTGACGGCGCCTTCGGGTCATCGCCGCCCGGGAAGGTTTCCTTGTTGTGGCACGGACCACGACGCCACCAGGGTCACCGCCAACAGTCCACCCGTCGACAAGAGCCACATCGGGGTGCCTCCGATATCACCGCTTGCGCCATACCTACTGCCGTATGAAAGCATCAGCGAACTTGCAGCGACGGAAAGAATGGCCAGGAATCCGGAGCCGATGACCAGCCACCGAAGCTTGCGGTCTTGTTTCAACAACCGCCCCGTGACCACCAAAGTGAACGCCAGAGGAGTCGCCACGGCAAAGACAATTGATGCCACGAACCCTGGAACCCACCAGTGCCCAGGTTCATCCACAGGATCGAATTGCGGGAGGATCAGGCCGGCGACAACCGTCAAGATGGCGCATGCGGCGGGAAGCCCGCGGACCATGGATGGTGGTGAACTGTAATCGGCCATCGTTGCCCCCAGTGTGATCGCCTAACGTAGGGAAGCGGATACACCCCCACATTCAGGTCCACGTGCAAGCTATCCCGAATGGACGCCGATATGTGGGTTCGCTCAAATCTTGTCACCTTCGTTATGGAACCCAACCCGTCCGTGGCCGGCCAACGCCGGAATACGCCCCCGCCTGCCGCCGTTGTGGCAATTGTGGATCCACCGCTGATCCGCCGACAGGAGGACCATGAGCACGCAAACCCCGGAAGTCACCCGCCTGACCGAGCGCTGGGACCGGTTCCGCGCCGGCCGCAACACCGCACTTGCCTCCGAGCACGGCTGGCTGACACTCACCTCCTTCCAATGGCTTCCCGACGCGCCGTCCACCGTGGACGGCCTTCCCGGCCTGTGGAGCACTGATGGTACGACGGCGGCCCTTACGGCCGGTCCGGACGACTCCCTCACGCTGGTGGAGGGCGGCGCCCCGGTTTCCGGCATCATCACGGCCACCTTGCAGGATGAGGAGTCGCTCCTGTGGGTCCAGTCCGGCTCCGTGGTGGTTGAACTGGGCATGCGCGCCAACCGCTACATGATCCGCACCCGCGACTCCCAGTCCGCGACCTTGACGCAGTTCACGGCCGTGCCGGTGTTTGGCTACAACCCGGAGTTGGTCTTCACGGGCATCTTTGAGCGCTACCCCGAGCCTCGGGAAGTGGACATCACCACCGCAAATCCCGAGGTGCCCGGCACCGCAGTGCTGGTGGGCGACGTCGTGTTTGAACTGGCTGGCACCACTTACCGCCTCGCCGCTGAGCAGGGCCCGCTCGGCTCCCTGATAGTCACGTTCTTCGACGACACCAACAACGTCTCCAGCTCCCACTGGCGCAAGGTGGAACTCACCCGCCCGCGCCCCGACGGCACTGTCACCGTGGACTTCAACCGCGCCATCAACTACCCCAGCGCCTTTACCGACTACGGCACCTGCCCTGCACCCATGGACGGCAACCGCATTAACGCCACCATCGAGGCCGGCGAGCGCAACCCGCGGTAGCCCGAACCGCGGCGGTCCTGAACGGCTTCGCCGGGGCGAGCGACGACGGCAGGGCCGCCATTTCCTCGGCGACTTTCCGGCGATCGGCCGCGGGCGGCCTTTGGTCTCCCTGACGTCGCCTACGGAAACACCAGCTCTACCGCCTGGGTGCCCCTGTGGACGTTGCGCGCTACACGATCGCGGAGACGCCAGTGATCGCCCGGCCTGCGATCAGGGTGTTGATCTCATGCGAGCCTTCATAGGTATAGATGGCCTCGGCGTCGGCGAAGATCTTCGCCATGCGGTAATCGGTGACAATGCCGTTGCCGCCCAGGATCGACCGGCCCAGCGAGACAGTCTCCCGCATGGCCGCCGTGGTGTGCGCCTTGGCGAGCGCCACCTGCGCCATGGTCGCGTCGGCATCGCCGCCCCGGTCCTGCAGCCCCGCAATTCGCACCATCATGGCCAGGGACGACGTCGCGTTGCCCAGCATCTTCACCAGCTGCGCCTGGATCAATTGGAAGGACGCCAGCGGCTTGCCAAACTGTTGGCGTTCGACGGCGTACGCCCGGGCCACATCGAAGGCCGCCAACTGCTGTCCCACGGCCTGCCAGGCCACCGAGATGCGGGAGGCGCGCAGCAACTTGTTTGTGTCGCTGAAGGAGCCGATCCCGGAGAAGCGGTCCCGCTCCGCAACGCGCACGTTGTCCAACACGATGTGCGCGTTCTGCACGGTCCGCAGCGCGATCTTGTGTTCGATCTTGGTCCGCGTGACACCGGGCAGGGAGGCGTCGAGGATGAAGCCGCGCACCTCCCCGGTCCCGGCATCCTTCGCCCAGAGCAGCATGTGGTCGCAGAACGTCCCGTTGCCGATCCAGCGCTTGGCGCCGTTGAGCACCCAGGAGGTGACGCCGTCGTCCTCCACCCTGCGCGCGGTGGTGACCATGCCGCCAGCCACGTCGCTGCCGTGGTCCGGCTCCGTCAAGGCAAAGGCGCCAGTGGAGTTCAGCGCGATGGCGTCCTGGAGCAGACGTTGCTTTTGATCCTCGGAGCCAAAATCAATGAGGGCCTGGACGAAGAGGTCGTGGTGGACCAGGAAAAACGTGGCCAGCGAGGTGTCGGTGCGCGTCATCTCCGCCACCACCAGGCCCGTGAACAGGTGGCTGTACCGGCGGCGGTCCGGGGCCGCGAGACCCAGCGCCGCAATCTTGGGCAGGATGTGCGCCGGGAAGTCGGCGTTGTTCCACCACTCCGTGGCGTAGGGGGCCACCTCGGCGGCCAGGAACTCGCGCAGCTGCGCCAGCTTGGCGGCCTCAGGCTCCGTCAGCGCGGATTCGAAGTCGTAAAAGTCCGCCTTCGGCAGGCCAGGCACGGCGTCCATCATTTGGGCTGCATCCGGATGGCTCCGTCGAGCCGGATGGTCTCGCCGTTGAGCATGGCGTTCGCGGCAATGTGCTCCACCAGCGCGGCGTACTCGGCCGGCTTCCCCAGGCGCGACGGGTGCGGCACCTGCTGCCCCAGCGAATCCTGCGCGGCCTGCGGCAGCCCGGCCAGCATGGGCGTCTCAAAAATGCCGGGCGCTATGGTGACCACGCGGATCAGCGAGCGCGCCAGTTCACGGGCCAGGGGCAGTGTCATCGCCGCCACGGCACCCTTCGACGCGGCATAGGCGGGTTGTCCGATCTGTCCATCAAAGGCCGCCACGGACGCGGTGTTCACAATGACGCCGCGCTCCGGGCCGTACTCGCCGGCGAGCGGTTCGGCGGCCGCCATGGCCTCGGCACACAGCCGCACCACATTGAAGGTGCCGATCAAGTTGACCTGGACCACTCGGCTGAACTGCTCCAGCGGCAGGACGCCCTCGCGCCCCAGCACCTTGCCCGGCGTCGCGATTCCGGCACAGTTGACCACGATGCGCAGCGTGCCCAGTCCGGCCGCAGCCTTGATGGCCGCACGCACCTGGTCCTCATTGCTGACGTCCGCGGGGGCAAATACGGCGCGTTCGCCAAGTTCCGCGGCCAGCTCCGCACCGCTGGAGCTTGGCAGGTCCACCAGCACGACGCCTGCCCCCGCCGCATGCAGTCGCCTCGCCGTGGCGGCACCCAGGCCGGATGCGCCGCCGGTGATGAGCGCGACGGTGCCGTTCTGTGAAATTTCCATGTTTCCTCCTCGTTGAGGTCCGCCGGCCCGCTGCGGGCCGTGAAACTGCGTTAATGCATACTAACTGAAATCCACTGGATTCACGGCAAACAGTACGCTTTGTCTATGAGCGGCAACAGTGTGGGGCACAATGACGGCTCGGTGGGGCCCGAGGACTGGGACGTGCTCGCCGGCGACGCGTCCACCGCCGTCCACGCCCGCTTCGGACACCGGCTCATGGGACTTCCCGGCACGTGGATCGGTGCCATTGCAAGTCCCACCGCACAGGCTCCCGCTCCGTGGTCTGAATGGCACTACTGGTGGCAGGCGCACTACCTCGACGCCGTCGTGGACTCCGGGTTGCGCAACCTCCGCCATGGCAACAGTGGGGCCGCGGCGGTGGCGCTGTCACGGGCCGGGGCCCTGCTGCGCGGCATCATGGTCCGCAACTTTGGCCGCTTCCCCAACTACTATTACGACGACATGGCCTGGCTGGCACTCGCCGCCGGCAGGCTCAACGAGCTCCCGCGGGCAGCCGCTTGCGGGTCCGGACCGAGAGGCGGGTCCGGACCGAGAGGCGGGTCCGGACCGAGAGGCGGGTCCGGACCGCCAGTCCGGCACGCGGCGCTCGCCGGTTTCGCCTCCTCCACGCTGACCCACCAGCTGCACTCCGGCCACGACTACGTCCTGGGCGGCGGCATCCACTGGTCGCGGAAGCGGGACTACAAGAACACGCCGGCGAATGGTCCCGCGGCGCTGCACTTTGCGCGCATCGGCGAACTGGACCGGGCGCGGGCGGTGGCGGACTGGCTGCGCGCCGAGCTGTTCGACCCGGAACTCGGGCTGTACCTGGACGGAATCCACCCCCCCGCCTCGGGCCGCGACGTGGAGCGGACCATCTACACGTACAACCAGGGCCCCATCCTGGCCGCCCTGCTGGAACTGGACCACCCAAGGTATGCGGGCCAGGCCGCGGACCTCATCGACGCCGTCGAGCTTCAGCTGCGCGTGCAGGGAGGCGGGCTGCGGCTGGAGCCCGGCGGCGACGGCAGCCTGTTCACCGGAATCCTGTGCCGCTACCTGGCCATCGCGGCGGGGGACGAACGGCTACCGGCCCACGGCCGGGACACGGCGTCCCGGCTCGTGCGCGAAACTGCGGGACGCCTCATTGGCGCACCGGATCCCCGCAGGCTCTCCGCCGCCGTGCAGCGCTGGACGATCTTCGAGGCCGCCGCCACTCTCGGCAACTAGGTAGCTAGCAGTAGACGCAGATTTGACGCCTTGGACAGCGGTTTCTACTGCTGCCTGGTTGTTCAGGGGCGGCGCTTCTGCGGGTAGGGAGTCTCGCCCGCTTCGAGCATCTGAACGAAACGCGCGATGTTCGCGGCCCGGGCGGCCGGGGTCTTGACGTTGGCGATGCGGTAAATAAACGAATAACGGTTGGTGGCGGTGAGGACATCGAACATGGCCTGTGCGCGGGGACTGTCTGCAATCGCGGCGGCCAGTTCGCCAGGAATCTCCGCGCTTGCCTGCCCGGCATAGGCGGCCTCCCAGCGGCCGTCAGCCTTGGCGGCATCAGCCGCAGCCACCCCGGCTGGGGTCATCCGCCCGTCCAGTGACAATCTGTGGAAATGACCGACATTGATTTGGGACCACTTGCTGGACTTGGTGCGCGGGCTGAACCGGCGCACAAAGGATTCCTCGTCCCGCCGGCCCACCACGCCGTCGATCCAGCCAAAGCACAGCGCTTCATCCAGCGCCGCCGCGTAATCGAGCGCCGTGACGGTGCCGCCCTTCTTATGCAGCACCAGCCTGACGCCGGTGCTCGTCGTGTGGTTGCGTACCAGCCAGTCCCGCCAAGATGCCAGGTCGGGGACTAGGAGTTCAGGGAGTTCGGCCATGCCCCAAGCCTAGTTCCCGCCGGACGCAAGGCCGCCGGCCCGAGCGGGGCTGGCCCGAGCGGGGCAGGCCCGAGCGGGCTTGCTAGCCTTGGACACCACCGACCCTGGAGTTGCCATGCTGCGTGTCCGCCCCGTCCTTTTCACCTCCAGAATGGACGGCTATGCGGCGCTACTCGTTGCTTTGGGGCTGAAGTGCACGGAAAATTACGGCGACTGGCGCGTTTTTGACTGCGGCGACGGCAAGATTGGCCTGCGCAGGGTGGCCGAGGGTGAGCCCCGGGACGGCACCACGGCGATGAGCTTCGAGCTACGGGACCCGGACATCTTTGTCCGCCGCACGCTTGCCGACGGCACCCGCGCCACACTGCTTGACTCCGACCGCGACGCCGATGGCGGCCCTCTCGGCACAGGCACAGGTGCCGCGCTTGTCACCGCGCCCGGCGGCTTCAGCTTCCTGGCCGAGGCCGTCACAGATCTCGCGCCCCGCATCCCCGGCCCCCTGACCGTGGTTCAGTCGTGGCTCACCCCGGATGTCGACGCCGCGCGAAAGGTCCTCGCGGACATTGGCGCCCGGCCCACCGCCCGCCGACCCGACGGCCGCACCGCCTTCCAAGCCAGGAACGGCGGGCTGGTGGCCGTGCACCCCCACCAGGTGACCGGCGTCGAGCTGGGCCTTGAGTACGACGGCGACCTGACCGCCTTGGGTGCGCGGCTTACCCAGGAGGGCATTCAGGTGGCGTCGACTGCGAACGTTTTGACGGTGCGAACGCCCGACGGCGGCCGCCTGAGAATCCTGCGTTCGCCTGTTGTTTAGCATGCTGCGGAGAGGGGAGGATGTCCGCGCGGGGTTCATGGGGTAGAACTGATACATGAGTGTCCGTACCCCTGATCCGTATCCCGGCTGGCTGTCCAACGAGGACCTGTACGAGGCCCGGAACCGCCTTCCCATGGTCTATATCGAAGTGGTGCCCGTGCGCCTGGATCCCCTGGGCTACGTGAACGAGGTGGGCTTGCTGCTGCAGGCCGACGACGAGGGCAGCATGGTCCGCACCCTGGTGTCCGGGCGCGTGCTGTACCGCGAAACCATCCGGGCGGCCCTGGTGCGCCATGTGGAGAAGGACCTGGGACCGCTGGCCTTCCCCCAGCTGCCGGTCAGCCCCGTGCCGTTCACGGTGGCCGAATACCTGCCCTCCCCCTCGGAAACCGGGTTCACCGACGAGCGCCAGCACGCCGTTGCCCTCGTGTACGTGATCCCGGTGACCGGCGAATGCACCCCCCGGCAGGACGCACTCGAGCTGACATGGATGACGCCGGAGGAAGTGCTCAGCCCGGGCGTGCAGTCCGAGTTCGTGGGCGGCCGCGGCGCACTGGTCCGCCAGGCGATCTCCTACGCCGGGCTGGGACGGTAATCGAGCCCGCCGCCGGTGCCTGTCGATATCCAGGCCCGGCAACGCCCGGAGCCGTCGAAACCGCCATTACTGCCTTTGCCTGAACGTCATCGTTAATCACGTCCAACTGGCTGGTTGTCGACAATCTAGTGAAGCGGATCCGCATCGATCTGTATTGACCTGACAGTGCCGCTGACAAGTGTAAAGGTAACTTTGGTTCTCGGGCTTTGCACGTCAATAACGACCGCGTAAGCATGGTTCGCGTTCGGGTAGTAGGTCAGAATCCGCGAGGCGGACGGCTGGTCCTTCAGCACCGAAACGCCGTGTGTGCAATCGCGACTAAGGATCAGGAAGGTAGGCGTGTCCAGCACTAGATGCACCCTGTTACTCGTCGCAGCGTCTGCGATAACTGGGAGGTCGTACCCGGACGTGAAGCCGCAGTAGCGGTACGGCGTCGGGTACCTGCCGGGGACGGGAGTTGCCACAGCATCACCCGGACCGGCTGCTGTCGTTGGCACATTGGCTGGTCCAGCAGGGGAATGGCACCCCGCAACCATGCACACGATGCAGGCGCCAAGGGTCAAAGATGCTGCGAACCCCTTCATTCCATCAAATCTACCCTGCCACCCCGTAGGTCCTGCTGTGAGTTCACCGGGCCTGGCTGGGTCCGGTGCGTGGAAATCTGCGGACAATTTGAAGTGAGGGCCGGGACCTTCTGAATCACGGGGTCCGCGGATTGGCGCTATTCAACCTCCGGTGCCCAATTTAGATGAGACCGGACGGCAGGACGCACTTGAGCTGACATGGATGACGCCGGAGGAAGTGCTCAGCCCGGGCGTGCAGTCCGAGGTCGGGGACCGGGTGGCGAACTAGCCGGTTCCCCGGAACGGGCGTAGATTACGTTTCATGGACACGAATCAGCTCTCAGTCCTCGTCAATGCGGACGCGGAACAAGTATGGCGAATGCTGCGCGAACCGGCCAAAATCGCCCAGTGGCACGGCTGGGAAATGGAGGGCCTGGACGAGGAAATCCGGCAGATTTACTACGGCAGCGTCAAGGAAGGCGAAGACCACCTTCACCTTGACCTGTCCATGGGCGACGCCTTTACGCTCGAACCGCATCCGGACGGCACCTTGGTGACCATGACGCGCGGGAAAGCCACCGGGGAATGGGCCAAATACGACTCCGACATCACCGAGGGCTGGACCATTTTCCTCCAGCAGTTGAAGTTCGCCCTGGACCGCCATCCGCACACGCCCCGGCGCACCGTTTTCGTCGATGGCACCAGCGCCGCGCACACCAACCTGTGGGACGCCCTGGGGATCGACACCGGCTGGCTGCCCGATCCCGGCGAAGCCTACAAGGTCACGCTCAATACAGGCGCCACCCTCAGCGGCAAGGTCTGGTACCGCACCGACTCGCAGGTGGGGCTGACCGTGGCTGACTACGCCGAGCATGGCGACGGCCTGCTGGTCCTGGCCCAGCAGGCGCCCGTCGAGGGTCTCCGCGAACACCCCGGCGCCCAAATCATCGCCTCCACGTACGGCCTCGGCGCGGCCGCTTTGGCCGCCATTGGCGCCCAGTGGGACTCCTTCATGGAAACCCACTTCCCGGACGCGTAGCCCAGCCGGAACCCTTCGAACACCTTAATCAGGATGTACATCTCAAATGAAGAGACGTACATCCTTCATGTCAAACATCAACGTATCCGAGGCCCGCAAGCACCTGCCCGGGCTGATCGATCGGGCCCAGACGGAGGCCGTTTTCATTGAGCGTCGCGGCAAACTCGCCGCCGTCGTCGGCCCCGAGCAATACGGGCGGATGAGCCAAGCCCTTGAAGATGCTGACGACGTCGCCGCTTTCGACGCGGCCATGGCCGAGGCGGGCCCCGATATCCCTTGGGACCGGGTCAAGGCGGACCTCGGTGGGTGTGAGCCGCTACCGAATCGAGCTGCGTCCCGCTGCCGTCCGCGCCCTGCGGAAATTCGACCGGCGGGACAGGTCCAGGATTCAAGGGGCCACTGCATTACTTGGCGAAGACCCCCGTCCGCCCGGCGCGAAGGCCCGCAAAGGGCGCCCGGGACTGCGGGTGCGGGTCGTCAGCCATCGCATCATTTACACCACCGGGAACGACATACTTCGCATCGTCGTGGTCACCCCCGGCCACCGCAAGGACGTTTACGGGCGGTCGGAGCAGCGAAAAGGCGAGGGAACGACGGCGGCCAGCTGGCCGCCGTCGTTCCCTCGCCTTTTCTCCTTGAGCCAGTCGGGCTAAATCACCGGGCCGGCCCCGTCCACTGTCCTGGCGGCGAACGCCGTGACCTCGGGGTCGTCCTCGTTGGCGCCGAAGTCGGAGGGGCGGGTGATGTCCTTGCCGTCCGGAACCTTCAGCGCGCGCAGCACCAGCGTGACCACCACGGCCACGACCGCGTTCAGCACAAACGCCGTGATGGCTATGTACACCTTGGTGGTGGTGCCCGGAATGGCGGCAATGGATCCGCCAAAGTGAGCATGCGTGACGGGATTGACCACACTGTACGCGGTCCACGTGCCGTACACGATGCCCACGGCCCAGCCGGCAAACAACGCCCACTTGTGGAACCAGCGCGTATAGAGGCCGGCAACAATCGCCGGGAACGTCTGCAGGATCCAGATGCCGCCCAGCAGCTGCATGTTGATGGCCGCCGAGGCATCCAGGCCGATCACAAAGATCAACGCGCCAAACTTCACCACCAGGGAGGCCAGCTTGGAAACCTTGGCCTCCTGCCGCGGCGTGGCGTCCTTCTTGAAGAGGTCCCTGTAGATGTTGCGGGTAAACAGATTGGCGGCCGCGATGGACATGATGGCCGCCGGCACCAGCGCGCCCACGGCAATGGCGGCCAGCGCAACACCGGCAAACCAGGACGGGAAGTTGTCCAGGAACAGCTGCGGCACCACCAGCTGCGGATTGATGGTCTTGCCGTTCAGCTCCACCGGATGGGTTCCGGCGGCGATGGCTACATAGCCCAGCAGCGCCAGGAAGCCGAGCACCAGCGAGTACAGGGGCAGCACGGCGGCGTTCTTGCGGATGGTGTTGCGGCTCTTGGTGGCCAGCACGCCGGTGATGGAGTGCGGGTACATGAACAGTGCCATGGCCGAGCCCAGCGCCAAGGTCGCGTAGGCCGCGTAGCTGTCCGCGCCCGGGATGAACGGGCCGGGGACCTTGCCGGTTGCCGGGTTCACTGTGGTCATCTTTTCCTGGGCGGCACCGAAGATGTGCTCCCAGCCGCCAAATTTCGACGGCAGGTAGATGATGGCAACGATGACGGCCAGGTAGATCAGCACGTCCTTGACGACGGCGATCATGGCCGGGGCGCGCAGTCCCGAGGTGTACGTGTAAACCGCGAGCACCACAAAGGCGACAATCAGCGGCAGGTCGTTGAGGAACCAGTTGTCCGGGTTGCCCACGCCCAGCACCGTCAGCACCGACTTGATGCCCACCAGCTGCAGGGCAATGTAGGGCATGGTGGCGATGATGCCGGTCAGGGCGATGGCCAGCGTCAGCGGCCGGCTGCCATAGCGCCCGCCCACAAAGTCGGCTGTGGTGACAAAGCCGTGGCGCTTGGACACCGACCACAGCCGGGCCATCAGCAGGAACACGATCGGGTACAGCACAATCGTGTAGGGAACGGCGAAGAAGCCGCTCACCGAACCGGCCGCCCACATGGCCGCCGGCACTGCCACGAACGTATACGCCGTGTACAAGTCGCCGCCGAGCAGGAACCAGGTGATCCAAGAGCCAAACTTCCGCCCGCCCAGGCCCCACTCGTCCAGCGAGTGCAGCCCGTCCGTTCCGCCGCTGCGCCAGCGGGCAGCGTAGAAGCCCAGGATGCCCACCAGGACAAACAGGACAATGACGACGACGAGGGCCGTCACGTTGACCCCGCGCGTTGCCGTCGGGGCCGTGGCCAGCGCGCCCGCCAGGGTGCCCAGTGCGGTGCTCATTTGGCCTCACCGCCGGCGTCGTGCTTGCCTCGGTGACCGGGCTCCTGCCGCACTGCGGCGCGGCGGCGTTTGTCCTCGGCCGTCACCAGCCAGTAGGAAATCCCGATCAGGATGGCACAAATGGGCACCCACATCATCTGGTACCAGTAAAAGAACGGGAAGCCGAATAGGCGCGGGCCGTCCTTGGCATACATCGGAACCACCAGCGGCATGATGATGGCAGCCGCCAGGAGGATGCCGCTGATGACGTACGGCAGTGGTTTTGCAGGTCCCCGGGTGGGTGAATCGTGAGTGATGTTCGTTGCGGACATGAGCAGCTCCTTTGGGCTCTGAAGTCCTTGATATTTCTTGTCTCGTTCATGGTAAGGACTCCTAATGAGCGATCGGCAGGTTATTCGCGAAAGAACTTTCCGTGTCGCAACTCACACTCCCACTGAAGTTCGAGATAATCCCCACGCCCTCCCACCACTCGCTGTCCCGACCCGCGGCGGGGCCCTCGGGCGCGTGGGCCCACACCCCTCCACCCAACCCAGGCTCGCGGCGCGGCCCTCGGGCGCGTGGGCCCACAACGATTTTTCCGCCGGGCGGACAGTACGTGCCGCAAACACTGGCAAAATGGAACCCATGCCTTCCCCCGAACCCGCCACGGACCTGCTCTCCACTGACCCTGCCGCACCCCAGCGCATTCCCGGGCCGCCGGCGTCGCAGGGGGAATTTGGGTTTAAGGTGACCACACGTATGGGTGAGAGTTGCGCGCCGTCGGACGCCGCCGTCGAACTCAATGGTGGCAAGTTTCAGGGCCGGACAGGCGTCATCACCACCCCGCATGGGACCGTCAAGACCCCGGCGTTCATCGCGGTGGGCACCAAGGCGACGGTCAAGGCCGTGCTGCCCGAATCCATGGCGGAGCTCGGTGCCCAGGCACTGCTGGCCAACGCCTACCACCTGTACCTGCAGCCGGGCGCGGAGCTGTTGGACGCGGCGGGTGGCCTGGGGAAGTTCATGAACTGGCACGGCCCCACCTTCACGGACAGCGGCGGCTTCCAGGTCATGAGCCTGGGGTCCGGCTTCAAGAAGGTCATCAACATGGACGCCGCGGCTGCCTCCCCCCACGCCGGCGCGGACGATTCCGTGGCCGTGGGCAAGGAGCGGCTGGCGCACATTGACGACGACGGCGTCTGGTTCAAGTCGCACCTCAACGGTGACATGCACCGCTTCACCCCCGAGGTGTCGATGCAGGTCCAGCACCAGATCGGCGCGGACATCATGTTTGCCTTTGACGAGCTGACCACGCTGCTGAACTCCCGCGGCTACCAGGAGATGTCGCTGGAGCGCACCCGGCTGTGGGCACAACGGTGCGTCGAGGAGCATTTTCGGCTGACCCTTGACCGGACGGGCAAACCCTATCAGGCGTTGTTTGGCGTGATCCAGGGCGCCCAGTATGAGGATCTGCGCCGCAAGGCCTCCCGCGATTTGGGCTCCATGGACTTTGACGGCTATGGCATTGGCGGGGCGCTGGAGAAGGAAAACCTCGGCACCATTGTGCGCTGGTGCGCGGAGGAACTGCCCGAGGACAAGCCGCGCCACCTGCTGGGCATCTCCGAGCCCGATGACATTTTCACGGCCATCGAGAACGGGGCCGACACCTTTGACTGCGTCTCCCCCACCCGGGTGGCCCGCACATCGGCGTTTTACACCCCGGACGGCCGGTTCAACCTGTCCGGCGCCCGCTACAAGCGCGACTTTGGGCCCCTCGTGGACGGCTGCGACTGCTACGCGTGCGCCAACTACAGCCGCGCCTACATCCACCACCTGTTCAAGGCCAAGGAGATGGTGTCCGCGACCCTGGTGTCGATCCACAACGAACGCTTCGTGGTGAAAATGGTCGACGACGCCCGGCTTGCCATCGAAGACGGCACGTTCTTCGACTTCAAGGCCGAGACGCTGCGCCGGTACTACCCAAACCGGTAGGCAGGCCCGGCCCCACGAAGCCGCCCTCGTAGGCCGCGATGACGGCCTGGACGCGATCCCGGACACCCAGCTTGCCCAGGATCCGGGCCACGTGCGTCTTCACAGTGGCCTCCCCCACCACCAGTTCCGCGGCGATCTCGGCGTTTGAAAGTCCGCCCGCGAGCAGCCGCAGGACCGTTTGTTCGCGTCCGGTCAGGGCCCCCAGCGCCCTGGGCATGACGCCGGACACCGGCCGCTGGACGTAGCGTTCGATCAGCCGCCGGGTAATGGCCGGGGCCAGCATGGACTCCCCCGCGGCCACCGACCGCACCGCGTGGACCAGCTGCTCCCGCGGCGCGTCCTTGAGCAGGAAGCCCCGGGCGCCGTCGCGCAGGGCCTGAAAAACGTATTCATCCAGGTCAAAGGTGGTCAGCATCAAAATGGCGGCCGTGGTGTGCACAGCCGTGAGCCGCCGGACGGCCTCCAGACCGTCCATGACCGGCATCCTGATGTCCAGAAGCACGACGTCGGGATGCAGCTGCGCAGTCAGGGCCAGCGCCGCCCTGCCCTCCCCGGCCTCGCCCACGACCTCCAGGTCCGGCTCAAGGTTGAGCATCAGCGTGAAGCCATCCCGAATCAGCTGCTGGTCATCCACTAGCAAGACGGTTGTCACCTAGATCGCCGCCGTCGCGGGACCCGCTGATTGGGTGGGACGCGGCGCGGGGACGCGCGCAAAAACCCGCCAGCCGCCATCGTCCGTGGGGCCCGCCTCGAGGATCCCGCCTGCCAGCTGCATCCGCTCGCGTAGGCCTTGGAGTCCGTATCCGGTGCCAGGATCTTCCCCTGCGGCGATGGCCGGCCCGTTGTGGACCTCCACCTCCACGCCGCCGTCGGAGGGTTGCACGGACACGCTGGCCGGGACCAGGCCGGCATGCTTCATCACGTTGGTCAGCGATTCCTGCACCACCCGGTACAGGGCCAGGTCCGCGGCAGGGTCCAGGGCCGGAAGGCCCGTGCTGATCCTTTGCGTCACGGGCAGACCGGCCAAGGCATTGCTGTCCAGCAGTGCCTGCAGCTGGCGCAGGCCCGGCGCGCCTTCCCCGTCGTCGCCGCGCAGCATGTCCAGCATGGTGCGGATTTCGGCCAGCGACCCCCTGGCCGTGGAGTGGATGACGCGCAACGGCTCGCGGGCCAGTTCGGCTCGGCTCTCCAGCGCAGCTCCTGCGGCGTCGGCCTGCACGGCGATCACGCTCATGCTGTGGCCCAGGACATCGTGAAGTTCCCGGGCTATCCGCAGGCGTTCGTTGGCCACGGCCAGGCGGGAGGCATCGCGTTCGTGCAGCTGCTGGAACGTCAGGCGGCTTCGCCAGAGGCGGCTGGCACGTCCGAGGAGCCAGATGCCGCCAAACACCAGGACGATGAACAGGTAGTCGGGTCCGCGCCTCAGCCATTCCCCTCCCAGCAGGGCAGCCAACAGCACAGCCCCGCCAACAGCCGCGGCACCTTCGGAACTCCAGGCTGCCACCGAGTACATGGCGACGGCGAACACCACCAGCGACCACAGAGACCCGGGCGTTTCTGCCAGCCAGCCCTGGAAGAGGTTTGCGGCGGCACCGGCCACAGCGGGAAGCAGCGGGATTTTGCGCCGCCAGCAAAGGGATGCGGTTATCACGACGGCGGTGGGCAGCGTGACTGACAGCGGACCTTCGTTTGGCTGCCCGGCGGCAGTCGATGCCACTCCAATCACGAACAGCAACGCGGCCAGCGCAACGTCCGGGACCGGGAACCCTCCCGGCCGGGCGTGCCACCATACAGCCTGGCTGCCTGCCATGCCCTCATCATAGAACCGCGACGCGTCCGCCGTCGTCCCCCATTTGGCGGACGCACGGACCGCATTTTAGCCCGCAGTGCGGACGCGGCCGGCCGCGCGGCGGGTGCATCCTGAAGGTCCAGTCTTCACGATTTCGTTTGAAAGGTGATTTACGATGAACATTCCCTGGCTGACCCGAAATGTTGCCTGCGCCAGCATGCTGGCAGGCACGGCCACCCTGGTGGCCGGAAACCTGCTGGCCCTGGTGAACCAGCCGGCGGACGGCAGCTTTGCCGCCATGCTGTCCATGGTCTCCGGGGGCCCCGGTCTGTGGTTGTTGGCCGCCACGCTGGCCATTGCCGGCCCGCTCCTCTGGATTCCCGGGCTCATTGCGGCCGGAGCGTTGCCCGGTGCAGCAAGGGCCGCTCGTTCGCTGCCTGCCGGAGAGCTGCCGGCCAGGTCTCTCCCAGCTGAAAACCCGGCCGCCGCGAACCGCGGCCCACAGCGGGGCCGCACGTTGGCCGGGCTCGGGTCACTGCTGCTGGCCGCCGGCATGGCCGTCGGAGTGGGTCACTTTGCCTTGTTCTTTGGAGTCTTCGGCTCGGCGGCGGACATCGGCCTGCCGGCGGGCACCATTGAACAACTGGTCACGGCCGAGGACGGCTACGTACTGGGAACCGTGCTGCTGTGGGTGTTCCTGGCCGGCCTGACGCTGGGGACGCTGATGCTGTCCGTGGGACTGCGGATGGCCAGGGCGGTGCCCGTGTGGGTGCCCGTTGCCGCACTGGCTTTCGCGGTCACCAACTTCATGGGCGGTCCCGTGGCCACCGTGGTGGGCGCGGCGGCGCAGCTGGCAACGTTTGTCCCCATGGGCCTCGCCCTGCGGGCCGTTGCCCGGAATGTGGCATACCCGGACGCAACAACACAGCCGGCACCGGGAAATCAGGTTGCCGATTCGGTCCCGGGGCGTGACCCACACACGGGATGGGCTCGAGGACCACCAAGGGCGTGCCAAGCTGGCGAGACTCGGCTATTTCGCGTACGTAGGTTCGTGCCGCTTAAACCAGCCGATTACCAGCGTGGTGACCGGGATCAACAGGTACTGCAAGCCGACCTTGTACACGAAGCCGACCAGCACATAGTTGGCGAACATGCCGAAGCCGACAATCCCGATCACCGGTGCGGCGATGGTGCAGAAGATGACCGTGTCGATGAATTCGCCCACGCCGCTGGAGCCCATGAGGCGCATCCACAACTTCCGCTCCCCTTGCCGGGCCTTGAGCCGGACCATGATGAGCGAGTTGATGGTCTGCCCGGCCAGGAAGGCGAGCAGGCTGGCCAGCACAATCTGCGGCACCGGCCCCAGTGTTTCCACGAGGGCGTGCTGCTTGGCCACGCCGTAGTCATCGGTGAAGCCGGGCAACGCAATGATCACCCAATAGCTCAGCGAGGCAAAAATGGACAGCGCAAACGTGGTGAAAATGGCCTTCCGTGCCATCTTGAACCCGTAAATCTCGCTGATCACATCGCCCAGGATGTAGGCGAACGGAAACAGGAAGAAGCCACCGTCAGTCACGATCGGCCCAAACATCACGCCCTTGGAGGCTCCGATGTTGGAGAGGATGACGATGACGGCCATGCAGGCGAGCAGGATGCCGTAGTAGCGGCTTCCAACGTCGGCAAAGCGGGGTGCGGCTTTGGGGACGGCCGCGGTTTCAGGGGTGGCACTGGTTTTGGGTGCGGCAGCATTGTTTTGCAGCGATGGCATGGCAGGCAGTCTCAAATCCGTAGGTAAGTGGTTCGCCCAGCCGCCACCTGCTTGGGGCGCGGCCGGCTGTATTATCACTGGGCCCGTCTGCACCCGGGCCACCATCAATTCTGCCATGTTTGACGGCGGGCCGGGCTGCGTAATCGCCGCCGCGCCCGCGCCATCGTCCCGTACCCGGGACCGCCGGCCCCACTTACGGCTGCTGCGCCAGCATGAGCCTTTCATTCTCGGCAAAGCATTTGGTGGTCTGCTCATTGAACGCGCTGCAGCGGCGCCCCACCAGCCGGTTCACGGCGTCCTCGATGCGGTCGGTCTCGGCCGCCTGCCCGGCGCGGATGAGCCCCTCGGGGCCGACCACCACGTAACCCCATTCATACAGGGCATCACAGCCCAGGGCACAGGTGAGCATGGCGCATCCGGCATAGTCCATGCGCTCTTCCTCGGAACAGTGCGACCTCGGCTTGATGTACCCGGCAATGAGCAACCGTGCCGGCAGCTCCGCCCCGCAGATGGCACACGGCGCCTTCAACCGGCCGCGCAGCAGGTTCTGGCGCAGGTAGGCCTGTTCCAGGCGGATGGTGGTGAGCGTCTGGTCGTCCGGCTCATCGGCGCCCCACGCACTGCCGGGCAGTCCGCGCAGGCTTCCGGCAGAGGTTTGCGGCGCCGTCACGCCGCATTCGTTCAGCAGCGCCTGCCCTTCCTCATCGGTCAGGGCGGAAATGTATCTGTGGATCGGCTTGCCGGCGGCGTTCAGCGGTCCGGGCGCACCGTCGGCCGTGATGCCCGCTGCGCGCTCGCGGTGCACCCGGAGGCCCTCGGCCAACGGTGTGGTGCGCACCAGCCAGCCGTCGTCGCCCTCGCCAAGCTGCTGTTCATAGCCTTCGGGGCGGGGCGCGTCCTGCCATTTCTCGCTCACCACGCTCACGGCCCGGATATAGGGGCCGAAGTAGTTGAACACCACGTCGCCCCTGCGCATTTCCTTCAGGAATACCCTGTCGCCGTGCTCCTCACCAACGGGTCCTTGGCTGTTCCACAGCGTCCCCTCGGTGATGGCTTGTTCATAGTTCCGACCGTGGCTGGCCCACCAGTAGTGCATCTGCCGACTCCTTGCATGGACTTCGCTGTGTTGCTGATTTCCCAGGTATGCATGCCAATTCAGGGTAGCCCGTTTGCGCCGCACTCCGAAAGGGGCCTACGCACTCCGTCCGCGGCCCATTCCGCCAGTTTCCACGTACGACGCCGGACGCCCGCCTCCCATAGCGGCCTCCCCTGGCGCTTCTGCGCCGGGCCCGGCATGGGTTAGGCGCAGAAGCAAAACAACCCCTCAGTTTTGCCGGACCCGCCGCGCATCCCGTGCCACCGCCACCCATGCGCAGGCCCCGGCTCGACCGTCGCGCATAACTTAACTCCACTTCCGTTATGCGCAAGGCTCGGGGGCTGGCCCTGCGCAGGTGACCAAGCTGCGCAAGGCTCGGGGGCTGGCCTTGCGCATAGGCTAACTCCACTTCCGTTATGCGCAAGGCTCGGGGGCTGGCCTAGCGCATATGCGAAGTGCCTCTGCGCAGAAAACGCGGGCCCGGCCACCAGCCGGCACGGCCGCCGCTCACGCCCGGGCGACTGGCTCCTGCAGTTCGGTGATCCACTGCTCCGGATCCGCGCCCATGCCGTAGTCCAGGTACAGTTCCCGGTTCGGGCCGGTGGAAACCCAGCCGTTGGCGTCAATCCAACGGGCCAGGGCCTGCACTGATGGCATGACGTTGTCCATGACCCCGCGGTGGATCAGCGTCGCCGCCTGCTCCACCGCGGGCAGCTCCACCACGTCAAAGGCGCCACTGCCCTCGGAGGAGGGGATCTGGGCTCCGGCGTGCACCCGGACGCGTCCGCCGTCGAGCTCGTCGTAATAGGCGACGCCGGGCCCGGTGGGCGTGATGCCGGCGGCAGCCAGCGCGCCATACAACTTCTCATAGAGCGGCTGGATCACCGGGCTGATGGACTGCGGCTCGAAACTCTCCGCCTCCGCTGACAGCTCTGCGAGCCGGACGGCCGGGACAGGCTTGATGATGACTTCGTATTCAGGCATGGTGCCCTCACTTTCGATGACGTGGAGCCTCGCCTCGACCGACGTCAGCCGTGCCGAATCCGCTGCCAGCTGCTCTTCGAGCTCGCTGCGGCGCAACAGCAACATGCCGCGCAATTCCTCCACGCCAAGGCTGGAATCGAGAATCCGGGACACTGTTTCCAGCGTGAACCCCAGGTTCTTCAACGCCACAATCCGGTTCAACCGGGCCAGCTGCGGCCCTTCGTAAAACCGGTAGCCGGTGGAATCGACGCGGGCAGGGTGCAGCAGTCCGATGCTTTCGTAGTGGCGCAGCATGCGCACCGACACCCGGCCGACCCTGGCGAAATCTCCTATTTGAAACATGACATCTTCCGTTGTACGGCCTCACACCGTGTCAGGGTCAATCCCCAGCCCCTCCCAGAGCTCGCGAGCTCGCTCCGGGCCCCTCGGGGCTGTGGGCCCAACCAGCCATCCCAACTGCTCGCGAGCTCGCTCCGGGCCCCTCGGGGCTGTGGGCCCAACCAGCCATCCCAACTGCTCGCGAGCTCGCTCCGGGCCCCTCGGGGCTGTGGGCCCAACCAGCCATCCCAACTGCTCGCGAGCTCGCTCCGGGCCCCTCGGGGCTGTGGGCCCAACCAGCCATCCCAACTGCTCGCGAGCTCGCTCCGGGCCCCTCGGGGCTGTGGGCCCAACCAGCCATCCCAACTGCTCGCGAGCTCGCTCCGGGCCCCTCGGGGCTGTGGGCCCAACCAGCCATCCCAACTGCACGCGAGCTCGCTCCGGGCCCAGCCACCCGCACCCCAACCTCGTTCCTCAGCCGGTGTCACCGGGTAAAGGTGAGGATGTCCGCCGCCTTTGACCAGCCGTCGACGGCGGCAAAACGTTCGGCCTGGGCGGCGTCGGACACCAGGAACAGCACGTCGGCGCCGTGCAGGAAGGCCTCCTCCGCCAGGGCGGCTGCCATGGCTTGTTCAAACACGCCCTCGCGCTCCCCATGGCCGTCGTCGACGTGCAGCCCGCCCAGCACGGCCAGTCCCTCCGCCAGCTTGATGCGGCCGCCGGCCACGGGGCGGTCAAAAAGGGCCACCTCGACGGCCTCGTAGTTTTCCATGGGCGCTTCGGCCACATACGCATCGGCGGGCAGCGACGGCACCTGCTCGAGGTCGTCGGTTTGGGCGGTCAGCAGCACCAGTGCCCCTGCCGGCCGAAAGCCGAGCGACTCGGCAAACTGGCCGGCCGACTGTGGATCTTCGGTCACCAGCTGCAGCACCGTGCCCTCCGGGACGGAGCCGGCGTGTTCCTCGGCGCCGTCGCCGGGCCAGGGGGCCAGGCGTTCGGACACGAAGCCGGTGATGGCCACCGAGTTGTCCGCCGCAACGCCTTCCAGTCCCCGCACGGCGGCCCAGGCAGGGCCCCACACCATCAAAGATTCCTGCCAATGCGCCATTTTGCTCATCCTTTGCCTAGGTACCAGGTGTGGCCTTGGGCCAATACGGGCGGTCCGGGGGCCGCCGGTTTCGGCACTTCCAGCATAGGCACAGCGGGACCGGGGACGCAGCCCGGTAGCATCGGGCCATGACCCCATGGCAACAGGACGTCCTTGGACCGGACTTTGAGCAGCTGACACTCGAGTTGCCCACAAACTCCCCGGCCACGCTGGTCCGCTATTGCGGCAGCGCGGCGCAGCGGGCGCCCTCGGCCGTCACCGGGGCGGATGTGCTGTACGTCCACGGCTGGTCCGACTACTTCTTCCAGCGCGAACTTGCCGAGTTCTGGCACAAGGCCGGCGCTAACTTTTACGCGCTCGATCTCCACAACTACGGCCGCAGCCTGCGCCCCGGACAGCTTTGCGGACAGGTGTCCACACTGGACGAGTACGACGGCGACATCGCCGCCGCGCTGGACGCGATGGGGCGGCGCGCGGTTGGCCCGGTGGCCGGTGGTGGCTTTCCGACCGGTTCTTCCGTGAAACGCCCGGAGGAACCGGCCGCGGATCCGGAACCGGCAGCCGACCCGGTCGCGGAACAGGCGGCCTTTGAACATGACTTTTTGGCCACGGCAAGGCACCGCCTGGAGGCTGCATTCACGGCCCTGACCGGCCGCGACAATCCCGCACCACCGGAGGAAGCCGGTCGGCGCCCACTGGTGCTGCTCGGGCACTCGACCGGCGGGCTGACGCTCAGCCTGTGGGCCGACCGGCACCCCGGTGCGGCGGACGCCGTCGTCCTTAATAGCCCCTGGCTGGAATTCCAGGCCACCGAGGTGGGGCGCGCCATGGTGGCGCCGCTGATCCAGGCACGCAGCAGGTTCCGGCCGCTGGCTCCGCTCCCGCCGATCGATCCGGGGTTTTACACGCGGGCTGTGTCCTCGCGCTTTGACGGCGAGTGGGACTACGAGCAAAAGTGGCGTCCGGACCACGGCTTTCCCGTGATGCCCTCATTCCTTAGCGCCGTTTTCCAGGGCCAGTCACGGCTGGCGCGCGGCCTGGCGATCGAGGCGCCCGTGCTCGTGATGCTTTCGGACAAAAGCTACCTGCAGCCCAAGTGGTCGTCCGTGGCGCTGGCGGCGGATGTGGTGCTCAATGTCGATTCCGTCGCACGCCGGGCGGTGGATCTGGGGCCGGACGTCACCCTGCACCGCATTGCGGGCGCCTTCCACGATATCTTCCTCTCCCCCGCGGCCATCCGGGCCCGGGCGTTCGCCGGCATGGGCCGCTGGGTGGAGGCTGCCCTGGACTCCGCGGCGCAACGGCGCTGGGCAGGGCGCTGCTAGCTTCCGATCTCCGTGCGGACGGCGTACAGCTCCGGGAAGAACGTCAGGTCCAGGGCACGCTGCAGGAAGCCGACGCCGGAAGAGCCGCCCGTGCCGGACTTCATGCCGATAATCCGCTTGACGGTGGCCACGTGCCGGAACCGCCACAGCTGGAAGTTGTCCTCCAGGTCCACCAGCTCCTCACAGGCCTCATACAGGTCCCAGTGGTCGGCTGGCCGCTCATATACAACGCGGATCAGCTGCACGAGTTCGGCGTTGAAAACATGCGCCTTCGTGAGGTCCCGCTCCAGCAGTTCCGCGGGGACGGCTAAGCCGCGGCGCGAAAGCAGGGCCAGGAATTCGTCATAGATGCTGGTCTGCTCCAGGATCTTCGCCAGCATGGCCCGGGCCGGCGGGTTCGCCGCAAACACCTTCAGCATGCCGGCGTTCTTATTGCCCAACATGAACTCCACGGCCCGGTACTGGTATGACTGGAACCCGGACGCCGAGCCCAGGTCCCCGCGGAACTGCGCGTATTCGCTGGGCGTCAGCGTGGCCAGGACGCTCCATTGCTCCGTCAGCGAGCGCTGGATGTGCTTGATCCGCGCCACGCCCTTCATGGCCGCCCGCAGGTTGTCTGACGCCAGCTGGAGCCGCACGGCCCGCAGTTCGTGCAGCATCAGCTTCAGCCAGAGCTCGGAGGTCTGGTGCTGGATGATGAACAGCATCTCGTCGTGGTGCGAGCTGACCGGCTGCTGCGCGCTGAGCAGGGTGTCCAGCGCAAGGTAGCTGCCATAGCTCATCTTGTCGCTGAAGTCCGTCTCGATGCCGGACTCGATCTTCCGGGTGTTCTCTGACATGGCCGTTCCCCTTCGTCAAGCGGTTTGAACACACACTACGCCCGCGCCAACAACCCCAAGACCAGGTCCCGGCACACGGCATAGGCGCCGCTGGCCGGGTTGATGAGGTCGTAATGGTCGCCGGGAACGTCGATGAACTCCGCCTGGCCGCCCGCCGCCACTACGGCATTAACGTAACTTTGGCTTTGGGAGGCGGGGACGTCGTCGTCGTCCGCGGCCTGGACGGCATATACGGGGACGGGCAGCGGAATGGCGGCCATGGGATCCACCAGAGCCACATCATTGCCCAGTAGCGCCGTCACGGCATTGTTGCTCAGCCCCAGGTGCTGCGCCTGGGTCAGGTTGAGCAGCCCCGACTGGCTGACGACGCCGGAGACCTCCACCGCGGGCGCCCCTCCCACCGCCGTGGCCGGGAGGTCGGCACGCCCGGCCGCCCAGACGCCGAGCTGCCCGCCAGCCGAATGGCCCAGCACCACCACGCGCGAGAGGTCCAGGCCGTGGTCCCCTGCGGCCCGGGCCAGGGCGTCGATCCCGGCCGCGACATCCAGGAACGTTTCCGGCCAGCCGCCGCCATTGCCCATGCGCCGGTATTCCAGGTTCCAGGCGGCCACCCCGTGCGAGGCGAGGTCGCGGGCCAGCGGGGCGCCCAGGTCCGCCCCGTAACGGCTGCGCCAGTACCCGCCATGGATCACCACCACCACCCCGGCATGCCGCGGCACTTCCGGCAGATACAGCTCCGCCCACTGGGAAGGGTCTGGGCCGTAGGCATAGCGTTGGGGGGTCATGGAGGAAGCGTACCGTTGTGCGCCGGGAACGCCACGACCGCTGCGCAGAACCGTGTCCCGCGCAGCGCAGGGTCAGTCCGCGGCACAGGACGGTACGGGAATCTTCAGCGGCCGGTGCGGGTTGGTCCAAGGGAGAGCATTCCATAACCAGTAAAGGCGGATTACCCATGAAGGCCATGAGCTATGCACGCTACGGCGGCACCGAAGTCCTTGAACTCACCGAACGGCCCGCGCCGAAGGTGTCCCCGGGATCGGTCCTGATCCGGGTCAGGGCCGCCGGCGTGAATCCCGTGGACTGGAAGGTCATGGCCGGCTACCTGGACCCCATCATGGACGTGACCTTCCCGGTGGTGCCGGGCTGGGACGTGGCCGGCGTGGTGGAGGCGGTGGGCCTTGACACGCCGGAGTTTGCCGTGGGCGACGAGGTGTACTCGTACGGGCGCCGCGACACCATCCATGGCGGCACCTTTGCCGAATTCGTGGCGCTTCCCGCCGGCGCGGTCTCCCGCAAGCCGGCATCGCTGAATTGGGAGCAGGCTGCGGGGCTGCCCTTGACGGGGCTGACAGCCCTGCGCACGCTGGACGGACTTCAGATCCGCACCGGCGACACACTGCTGGTCCACAACGGCTCCGGCGGGGTGGGCCGTACGGCCATCCAGCTGGCCGTCCAAGCAGGCGCCCGTGTCATTGCCACGGCCTCCGCCAAAAACCACGAGCGGCTGCGTGAGCTGGGCGCCGAGCCGGTGGAGTACGGTGACGGCCTGGTGGCACGTGTCCGTACGCTGGCACCGGACGGGGTGGACGCCGTGGCGGACTTCGCCGGCGGCGTGTTGGAAGAAACACTGGCCGTGCTCAAGCCGGACGGCCGCCACGCCTCCATCGCCGACGGCTCCGTCAACGAAAACGGCGGCCGCTACGTGTGGGTCCGCCCCGACGCCCGCGGGCTGGACCGGCTCAGCGCACTCGCCGACGCCGGCACACTCACCGTTGACGTCTCCGCCAGCTATCCCATGGAGCAGGCGGGGGCCGCGTTCGAGGCCAGCATGTCCGGCCACGGCGGCGGTAAGATCGTGTTGACGCAGTTCAGCTAGGCCATAGGTGCAGAAAATCGGTCCGGACCCGCTAAAAAATTTCAGCTTCCGCCCCCAGGTTTTCAACGGGCCGGTGACGTATGACGCCGGGAGGGGCCTTCCCGGCACAGGTGCCCTCACGGCGTCGTGCTGCAGGCGGCTACGGTTAAGGGGATTATTTCCCTCCGACCGCAAGGAACCCTGTGGCCAAGAAGTCCAAGCAGTCCCGATTCGGCAACCCTGCCAAGGCTGCCGCCGATGTTGCGGCGCGGGCAAATGCGATGTCCCTGCGGGATGCTCGGCTGGACCGCGCCATGGAAGCGCTTTCGCCGGGATTTGCGCTGTGGCTCGAATCCCAAGGCAGCGACGATGCCGGCATTGACATGAGCTTGATGAACCTTGACGACTTCTTCGACATGTACCGCATCCTTGAGCCGCAAACCGATGCAATGTCGCTGGCGCCCGAGGCGGTGGGGCAAGTCTTGGACGCCGCAACCGCCGCAAGCCCACAGTCCACCTTTGCGTTGCGGAGCGCTGTTCGGGACTATGTGGGCTACCTCGCCCAGGCTTCACTTTGGACGGGGACGCACGGCGAACTGGAGGAGCTTGCGGAACTGTTCAAGCAGCCCGCGTGGCCCGGTTTGGACCCCACCCCCAACCGTGACGCCTTGGTGCCGCCACTTGAAGGCGCCGGCAATGACGACCTCCTTGAAAGGGACAGCGCCACCGACGGCGATTTGGTTGACCCCGAGGATTATGACTTTCCCGAGGTTTACGTCCCGGAGCTGACGGCTGAATTGGTCGCCGCCACCGTGGATGGCTCCCCGCTCTGGAAAAACATTGAATCGATCCTGGCCTGGGTTGGCGGCGGCAGGGACGTCACCACGAAGGGAGCCCTGCGGAAGAAGAACAGGGCGGAAGCTGCCGCGGCCCTCACCCACAGCGGTGCCGGGATCCTCGACGAGGCCATCAGGTCATCCGCCACCCCCGCCGAACTCGAGGCTGAAACCCTGAACAGGCTCAAGCTGTACTGGTACCTGCTGAGCAGCCTGGGGCTGATCAAGTTCGACGCCGGCCGAGCGGTCCTCCCGTCCCACATCAAGGAGCGCTTGGAATTTGAGGAATCCAGGCTTGAGCTGTTTCGAGACGTGCTTGGCCAGTTCATCTTCATCTCCACCCTGGCAGGATCCGAGCCCGGCAGCTACACCGGCTGGCATGTCGACATGGCCTCCTTCATGGCTGAATGCGCCACCGAAAACCCGCCCGAATCGGCACTGCTCGTCCATGCCCTGGAATCACCTGAAACCGTCCATCCGGACCTGTACATCCTCGCCAAAAACGTCGCAAGCTGGGCCGCGGAAGGGCTCGTCGCCGTTGACGACCACGTTACGGTTCCGCCCGCATTCCGCCCGGATCTGGTTGAAATGTTGAAGGAGGACTTTCCTGTCAAGGCTGTGGGCCCCGGCGCCGGCCTGGACCTGGCGGAACTGCGCAGCGCGGGCTGACCTCTGCCGCCCAAACGTTCGACGGCGGCGCCTGCCCTTCGAGCGAAAAACAAGTGCCGCCGTCGTGCTTCCGGCCCGGCGCTTCGGCCGGCGCGAGTGGCACAGCCGGACTGGATAAGGTGGAGCCATGACAGCTCATGGTGCCTTGCCCGGCATAAAGGGGCAGATTCGGCAGTTCACGGTTCAGGCACTCCTGTTCGACCTGGACGGAACCCTCATTGATTCAACCGCGGCCACCGAACGGGCGTGGCGGCGCTGGGGCGAGATGATGGGCCTCGACGGTTTTTCCTACGGCAGCCACGGCGTGCCGGCGCAGGCACTGGTGGAACGGCACGTTGCCGCTGACCGGCATGCCGAGGGCTTTGAACTGATCAAGTCGCTGGAAACCGCCGATACCGCCGGGATTGTGCGCAAGGCAGGGGCAGCGGAGCTGCTGGCTTCACTGCCCGATGACGCGTGGACCATTGTCACTTCCTGCACGCAGGGGCTGGCCGAGGCCCGCCTGGAAGCAGCAGGCATCCGCGCCCCCGCCCACATGGTCACGGCGGACCAGGTGGCGAACGGCAAGCCGCACCCCGAACCTTTTTTGTTGGGCGCCTCCCGGTTGGGTGCCGACATCCGGCATTGCCTGGTGGTGGAGGACGCCCCGGCCGGGCTGGCCGCCGGCAGGGCCTCCGGTGCCGTGACGCTGGCGGTTGCCGGCACCTCGGCTGTGCAGGACCTTGACGCGCACTACGTGGTGGACAGCCTGGCCGGCGTATCCGCCGTCGCGCTGCCGCACGGCCGGATCCAGGTCACGCTGCCGGGACTTTAACGCGCCCTGACGGGTGGTTCCAGGCATCCCGTTTGTGCCATCCGTCCCGCTGATTCCCGGCCCGGCGCCCTAGAGCCGCCCGGCCTCGTGCACGCGCAGCTGCATCTGTGCCAGGTCAATCAGCGGAGTCTCCAGGCCCAGCTCGCGGGCGCGGCGGGCAAAGTCGCCCAGGATGGGTTCGGCCTCGTTCGGCAGACCGGCCGTGACATCGCGGTAGAGCGAAGACGTGAAGGTGGAGCCCGGCAGTGTCAGGAACCCCAGCGACTCCGCGATGACCGGGTCCGGCACCGGAAAGCCGGCCTCGGTGGAGACGGCGATGGCCTCGGCCAGGGCCGCGTGGACAAATTCGATGCCGCCCGGGACGGACACGATGGCACCGACCGGTCCGCGCATCAGGCACGTCACCACCCCCGCCGTGGCGATGAAAACCCATTTGTGCCACATGGCGGCGAGCGCGTCGGGGACGGCCTGCGCGGCATAGCCGGGAACATCGATCTCGGCGACGATCCGGCGCACGCGTTCGGACGGCCCGCCCCGCAGCTCGCCGACGTCCCAGGTGGCCAGGGGGTTGAGCTGAAGGATGCCGCCGTCGCCGTCAAGGGTGGTGACCACCTTGACGACGCCGCCGAGCAGCCTGTCCTCCCCGAATGCCGCGGCGAGCGCATCCATGTGGGCCATGCCGTTGAGGAAGGGGATGATCACGGTGTCCGGGCCCACCGCCGGAGCAAGGTCGGCGATGGCCGCGTCAAGTCCGGCCGCCTTGACCGTGACCACGACGACGTCGAACGGGACGTCCAGCTGCCCTGCCGTGAGAAGCTGCGGCTCGAGTCGCACGTCCTGGCCCAGTCCCGAAATCCGCAGGCCCCTTTCCCGCAGCACAGCCGCGCGGCCCCCGCGCACCAGGAAGGTGACGTCGCGTCCGGCCTGGGCCAGTCGTCCGCCAAAGTAGCCGCCCGTTGCCCCGGCCCCCACTACAAGAATTCTCATGCCATCTCTTTTCCTCGTCTGCGGTGCCTGCGGTATTCGTGCCAGGTCAGCACCACGATCAGGATATCGAACACTGTCAGGACCACCAGTCCCAGCGACGGGGTGAGAGTGAGCTGGTAGAACTGGTACAGGATGAAGATGACCAGGACGCCGATCATCCACGGGTACGCCCACAGTTTGTCCATCAGCAGCGCCGTCACGAGGACCACTTTTACAATGCCGTGGGCGAGCAGGTAGACGGCGGTGAAGGTCACGACGTGATCGCTAAGTCCGGTGGCTGTGCGCAGCACGTGGGTGGCAATGAAGTCGTTGGGATCCTCGGAAAGCTCCGGCTGGGTGACGAGGACGGCGAGCTGGTGGATCCTGTCCGGTGCGATAAACAGCAGAAGGGTCCCTGCCACCAGTTCAAGGACGCCGTCGAGTCCCTTGAGAATGATGCCGATGGCGAAGAACCTGTCCCACCAGTCCGTAAACTTCAGTACGGCCACGCCGCCTCCCAACCAAAATGCTGTTTGGAGCGTAGCACTGTCAGCCGGAGGGCGGCTGTGTTCCAGGGTTGCTGAACGTATCGACGGTGAAGTCGAGAAGGGCCTGTGCCCGCGGGCTGAGCCGGAGGTGTTCGGGCCAAATGCCGGCCATGGTCGTCTGGCTGGCCGGCGGTTCGAGGGGGCGCACGGCCACGGGCAGTCCCTCCAGGCTGACCGGGGCCCAGTTGGGACGGGACATCAAAAGGCCGTAGCCCAGGCCACGGCCCACCAGGGCCTGGACCAGGATGATCTGCGGCATGTTCGCCACGATGGTCGGACTAAGCCCGCGGTCCGCAAAGACGCGGTTCGTGTTGGCCGTGCTGGGGCTGGAGTCGTACATGATCAGCGGTTCCGGGGCCAGCTGGGCGAGGTCGACGGTCTCCTGTTGCGCCAGCGGATGGTCAACCGGCAGCACCGCCTGCAGCTCGGTCTCGTAGATGGTTCGACGCCGGAATCCCGGCGGCAGTTCCATGTCGTAAACAATTGCCAGGTCCAGCCGGCCGTTCTCCAGCGCGGGCAGCAGCTCGTCGTGGGTGCCGACCACAACCTCCACGTCGACGCCTGGATGGAGCCTGGGGAAGCCATCCAGGATGGCGGGCAGCACGCTGGCGGCGAAGCTGGCGAAGCAGCCCAGCTTTACGGGCCCCTTCAACTGCCCCGTGGCGCCGCTCATCTCCGCCACCAGGTCCTCCGCCTCGTTCAGCAGTGCCCGGGCCCGTACCGCAAAGTATTCCCCGGCAGGGGTCAGCTTCAGCCCCCTCGCCTTGCGGCGGATGCACAGCTGCTCACCCACGGACCGTTCCAGCCGCGTGACCGCCTGGGAGAGCGCGGATTCGGAGAAGTGCAGGGATGCGGCTGCGTCGCTGAGCGTGGGAAAGTCCGCGAGTGCCACAAACAGCTCCAGCTGGCGGAAGGTGAACTTGGACAAGAATCTCTTCTTTCATAAAGCCGAATAAGTATGCCTATTTTTATAAGTTTACTCACGGAAGTTTTACTGTGACACTGACTACACCCCGTCAGCCCGGTCTACCGGCGCGTCCCGCGCGCGCAGGGCCGGCCGTGATCCCCGGATCAAAAAATCAAGGACTTTCGACCCATGAACACCACAGCAGCCGTTGACACACGGCGCACGCAGCGACGCGTCGCGTTTGCAACCCTCATCGGCACCACCGTCGAGTGGTACGACTACTTCATCTACGCCACGGCCGCCGGACTGGTGTTTGCCCACCTGTTCTTTGAGCCGGCCGGCGCCCAGATCGGGCTGCTGCTCGCCTTTGCCTCCGTGGGCATCAGCTTCCTGTTCCGCCCGCTCGGCGCTTTCCTGGCCGGCCACTTCGGCGACAGAATCGGCCGCAAGGCCATGCTCGTGCTGACTCTTTTACTGATGGGCCTGAGCACCATGTTGATCGGCGTGCTGCCCACCTTTGAGACGGCCGGCGTGCTGGCCCCGGTGCTGCTGCTGGTCCTGCGCATCCTGCAGGGTGTCTCCGCGGGCGGCGAATGGGGCGGGGCGGTCCTGATGGCTGTCGAGCACGCGCCCGCCAACAAGCGCGGGCGGGCAGGCTCGTTCCCGCAGCTCGGCGTGCCGCTGGGGCTGCTTCTGGCCTCCGGCATCATGGCGCTGATGACCGGCGTCATCGCCCCCGGCGAAGCATTCCTGGCGTGGGGCTGGCGCATCCCGTTCCTGCTGAGCTTTGTGCTGATCGGCGTGGGCTACTTTGTGCGCCGTGCCGTGGAGGAGAGTCCGGTGTTCCTGGAGATCGCGGAAAAGAAGCAGCAGCCCAAGGTTCCCATCGTCGAACTGTTCCGCAAGCACTGGCTCCTGGTCATCCTGGCAGCGCTGGTGTTTGTGGGCAACAACGCGGCCGGCTACATGGCCACGGGGGGCTTCATCCCCAGCTACGCCACCAACCCCGACGGCATCGTCGGCCTGG
Organism: Arthrobacter livingstonensis; assembly: GCF_003219815.1. Classification (GTDB taxonomy): domain Bacteria; phylum Actinomycetota; class Actinomycetes; order Actinomycetales; family Micrococcaceae; genus Specibacter; species Specibacter livingstonensis. The sequence continues at coordinate 179,694 of NZ_QJVD01000001.1, read as the reverse complement.
CGAAGACGCCCGTGTTGATCGCCATGACCTTTGCCGCGGCCATGTGGCTGGTCTTCACGGCGCTCGCCGGTTCCATGTCGGACAAAATCGGGCGCAAGCGCACCTACATTGTCGGTTACATCGCCATGGCCCTGACAGTGTTCCCGCTCTTCCTGTTGATCAACACCGGCGAACTCTGGGCCCTGTACCTGGCGCTGCTGCTGCTCACCTTTGGCCTGGGCCTGACCTACGGCCCGCAGGCGGCCTGGTACAGCGAGATCTTCCCGGCCTCGGTCCGCTTCTCCGGCGTCTCCATCTCCTACGCCATCGGCGCCATCCTGGGCGGCGCCTTCTCCCCCTTGATCGCCCAATGGCTGCTGCAGGCCACCGGCACCAGCCTCGCCATCTCCGGCTACCTGCTGCTCACCACGCTCATCGGACTGGCCGCGGTCTTGATGCTCAAGGACCGCTCCGGGATCAACCTCAGCATCACCAACCAGGCCGAACAGGAGGTTGGTGCCACCGTCTTTGACAAGCGCCAGCCCTCGGCCGCGGCGGCTCCCGGGCAGGCTTGACGCAAGCAGGAAGCACGACGGCGGCACCCTCCTTGGGTGCCGACGTCGTGCTGTGATCGCGGACCCATCGCGCCGGCAGGGCGCCAATCGGCGGGCGGGGTAATCTGGAATCGAGGTAAGGAGAAAGCCATGCCCGCGTTCGGAACACCGTCCCACATCGACCTGTCAGTTTCCGACGCCGAGGCGAGTGCAGCTTGGTACTGCCGGGTGCTGGGCTTAAGGCGCGTGCGCCGGGTCGATCTGGACAACCGCGCAATGATCGTGCTTTCGCATGAGCCAACCGGTCTGGTGATCGGCCTCAATCAGCACGCGGTGGTACCGATCGCCCGGTTTGACGACCGAAACGTCGGCCTGGACCACATAGGATTCAGTGTCAGTTCCCGCAGGGAGCTGGATGTCTGGGAAAAGCACCTTGCAGACCAGGACGTTTTCCATTCCCCGGTGGAAGAGACCCCCCATGGTGCTGCACTGGTGTTCCGTGATCCGGACAATATCCAGCTTGAATTCTGGTGGCCCCGCCGGCACTGAGCATCAGCCGTCCGGGGCGGGCGGACCGGTCCGGGGGTCAGGTCCGTACAACGACGTTCAGCGGCTCGTCACCGCGAAGCATGCCTTCGGCCTGACGGCGCAGCAGGCGCGCCATCCTTGGCAGCATGGCACTTGACGCGCCGCCAACGTGCGGGCTAATCAAGACGTTTGGCAAATCAAACAACGGGTGTCCGTCGGGCAGCGGCTCGGGATCCGTCACGTCGAGGGCGAACCGCAGCCGGCCGCGGCGGGCATGGTCAAGCACGGCGCGGGTATCAGCGACGGCACCGCGGGCGATGTTCACCACCAATGCGCCATCACGCATGAGTGAGAGGAACCCATCGTTGATCAAGTGCGTGGTGTCGGCGCTAAGCGGGACTCCGACCACGACGATGTCAGCCTGGGGCAGTAGCGACGGGAGCTCGTCGATGCCGTGCACGTGCCCGCCGGCTTCCTCGCGGGCACGTGTGGCGACACGCACCACGGTTGTCTCGAACCCGCGGAGCCGCTCCTCAATTGCCTTGCCAACGCCGCCGTGACCGACAAGCAACACGGTGCGGTCGGCGAGGGACGGCCGTCGCAGCGGCGCCCAGGTGCCCTGTCCGGCTGACCTGACAAATTCAGGCAGGCCACGTTGGGATGCCAGAATGAGCGCCACCGCCAGCTCCGCCGTCGAGGTCTCGTGCACGGAGACCGCGTTGGCGAACACGTTCCCCGGGGGGAGCGCGTCCGCAACGCCGTCGAAGCCAATGGACTGGCTTTGCACGAGCCTGGCCGTGACACCATTCAATGCTGCCAGCAACCCCGTTCCGCCCATGTATGGCGGCACCACGATGTCGATCGAGGCAGCGGGCGGAGGGCCGGCCATGTCCCATTCGACGATCTCGACACCCTCGGGCACCGCTCCGAACGCTTCCCGCAAGGCCGCATCGGGAACACTGACAAGTACGTGTTTCTGTCCCATCCCTTGAGGATAGCCCAGAGCGGTCGTACGATCAGGATAAGTCCCCACGCCCTCCCCGGCTTCGTTCCTCAGCCGGGGCCCCGCGGGCGCGTGGGCCCAACCACGCGCTCGCGGCTTCGTTCCTCAGCCGGGGCCCCGCGGGCGCGTGGGCCCAGCCAACAGGAAAGAGGTGGCCCGTGGAACTTGCGGGACGTTTAGACCGGCTCGGCACCGAGACCGCGTTTGCGGTCTCCCAGGCTGCCGCCCAGTGGGCTGCACAGGGACACCAAGTTTATCCATTCCACCTCGGTGACATCGATCTTCCAACTCCGCAAAACATCGTCGAGGCCATGGACAAGGCCATTGCCGACGGCTTGACGGGTTATTGCCCTGCGGCCGGAATACCGCTGTTGCGTGAAGCACTCGCCGACGACATCGGCGCCAAGCGCGGGATGACAATCGGCCCGGACCAGGTGACCGTGCATCCGGGAGGCAAGCCGGTGATCAACCGGTTCATCCAGGCGCTCATGGATCCGGCGGACGAGGTCCTCTACCCCAATCCGGGCTACCCCATCTATGAGAGCCAGATCGAATACTTCGGCGGCGTCGCCCGCCCGTACCGCTACATCCCCACGGACGACGGCTTCGCCATCGATCTTGGGCAGCTCGAGTCAATGATTGGCCCCAAGACCAAGGCCATCATCTTCAACGACCTGCAAAACCCCATGGGGGCGGAATCCACCGAGGCCGAACGCCGGGCCATTGCCGAGCTGGCCCTGCGGCACAATCTGTGGGTGCTCTCCGACGAGGCCTATTTTGAGATGCGCTATTCGGGTTCGTCCCACTCGATTGCGGCGCTGCCCGGCATGGCCGAGCGCACGGTCATCCTATACACCTTCAGCAAAAAGTTCGCGATGACCGGCTGGCGGCTCGGGTGTGCCGTTGCCCCGCGGAAGGTCTCCGAGGCGTTCGCCAAGCTCAACATCAACGACGAGTCCTGCACAGCCCACTTTGTCCAGCGCGCAGGGGTGGAGGCCATCCGCGGCGACCAGTCGGGCCCGCGGGCCATCCTCGCCGAGCTGGAGGCCCGCCGCGATGCCACCGCCGAACTGCTCAACTCCATGGCGGGAATCAGCGTTGCCAAACCGAACGCCACGTTTTACCTGTTCCCTGACGTCACGGGAGCCATGGCGGTGAAAGGCATCAAGGAGTTGCCGGATTTCGCCACGGAGGCACTGCATGCGACGGGCGTGTCGTTTTGCACCCGCCTGCATTTTGGCCGGCCCCAGCCAGGGGAAGACCGCTCCCATGCCCGGTTCGCATATTCCGGTCTGCCGGTCGCTGACATTCAAGAAGGTCTGGGTCGGCTCAAGGCGTGGCTTGAAATGTGAGCGACGGCGGCCGGCGGGTTCCCGGCAATAAAGCCGCGCACCCGCTTGGCGCCGCCGCTATTTCCCGTCGGACGCCCCTTCGGCGGACCCATCGGCGGCCAGGCGCACGAGTTCGTCATCGAGGTCCTCCACGTGCAGGTTGTTCCCGCGCGTCTCGCCAACCCACAGCACGGCGGCGACCGAGACTACCGTCAACGCCATGATGTATAGCGCGATGGAGCCGGACCAGCCGGTCTTCTGCAGCAAAACCTCGGCGACGGTGGCGGCGAAGGCCCCGCCGAGGATGGCGCCGATCGCGTAACCAATGGAGATGCCCGAGTAACGGATGTGCGCCGGGAACATCTCGGCGTACATGGCCGACTGCGGGCCGTAGGACAGACCCAGTCCGATCGTCAGGACAAAGACGCCCAGTCCGTAGAAGAACACGCTGCCGGTATCCACCAGGAGAAACATCGGGATCATCCAGACGAACACCAGCGCGTACCCGGCCAGGAACGTGGCGCGGCGCCCGATCTTGTCCGAGAGCCAGCCGCCGACCAGAGTGAAGATCAGCCAGCCGACGGAGCCGATGGTGGTGGCCAGCAGCACGGGGGCCACCGGCATGTGCAGGACCTTGGTGGTGTAGGCGATGAAGAACGCGATGACCAGGTAGCCTGCGGCATTGTTGGAGACGAAGATCAAGGCCGCCTGAATGACCTGCTTGGTGTTGGTCTGGAACAGCTGCTTGAGCGGGGTGTGCTCGGAGGCCTTGCGGAGCGCCAGCTGCTTGAAGATAGGAGACTCTTCCACCGCACGGCGGATCAAGTACCCGACAATGACGAGCACCACCGAGAGCAGGAACGGGATGCGCCAGCCCCAGGCAGTGAACTGCTCCGGCGTCATGATGGTGCGCAGGATGAACAGCATGCCCGTGGCCAGGATCATGCCCAGCGGCACACCGATCTGCGGGTAGGCGCCGAAGTAGCCGCGCCGGCCGGCCGGGGCGTGTTCGACGGCCATCAGCGCGGCACCGCCCCATTCACCGCCGGCGGAGAAGCCCTGGATGACCCGCAGCAGCACCAGCAGCAGCGGCGCGCCCAGGCCGATCTGGTCATAGGTCGGCAGCAGGCCGATCAAGGCGGTGGCCGCACCCATGAGGATCAGCGTGAGCACCAGGATGCGTTTGCGGCCATATTTGTCTCCCAAGTGCCCGGCAACGATGGCGCCGAGGGGACGGAAGAGGAAGGAGATGCCGATCATGGCGAACGCCAGGATCTGGCCGAGGCCGGGGTTGCTCTCGCTCAGGGGCTTGAGGAAAAGCGGGGTCAGCAGCGTCGCCGTGAGCTGGGCGAAGATGAAAAAGTCGTACCATTCGATGGTGGTGCCGACCAGTGTTCCGGCGAGGACCCGGCGGGCCTCGGAACGGCGGGTTGGTGTCGTTGTCGATGAGGGGGGCATGCGAACTCCATCGTTCGGCGCGGGTGCGCGGATTCTTCAGGTGGTAAATTACCGACCGTTCGGACGGTAATAAAGTTCGGGCCAGCGTACCACGAATTGTGGGCAAACTCACAACAAACCGTGGTAGCTACAGGCCACGGCCGGTCTGCCGGGGCTGATCCGCCCGGAGCCTGAGCGCCTGAGCCCAGTCAATCCGCGGCGCAGGCCCGCGAGCGCCGCATCACCCACGCGGCCAGCATGGCAACGGCCAGCTCCACGGCAACGATGCAGAGCATCGAGGTCGATTGCGGCATCGCGCCGACCATGCCGCCATCAGCCATGGATGACGTGGCGTCCATGGAACCCATGCCACCGTGGCCGCGCCCTTCCATGGAGCCCGGCGCCAGGAGCAGGACGGCATGCACGGCCACCATCGTCAGGGCCATCCCGTAGAGCAGCCGCACGCTCCGGCCGTGGCCGCGGCGCCACACGGCAACGGCACACGGCAGGCAGGCCGCGGCCATCAGGAGCATGAGCATGCCTTCCCACGGCATGGCACGGTGCTCCCACCCCATCCACAGGTGCGCTCCGACGGATGCAAGGGCAATGGCTGCGCACAGGCGGGCAGGCATCCCGGCGTCGGCCGGCCCAAGCACTCCGACACGGTTGCCGGCATCAGCAGTGGCAGTGGTCATCGCCCTCGGCCCCGCTGTGGTGGCTGGCGCCGGATTGGCTGCTGGCCGGCACGTCCAGCACCGGGCTGCGGTCAAAGAAGCCTTCGGGGCGCAGCTTGAACCCCACGGAGTCCACAGGCATGATCGGCCAGTCCTCCACGCGCGGGAAGTGCGTCAGGCCGAAGGTGTGCCAGAGTACGATGTCCTGGCCGTCCAACTCGCGGTCCGCCGCGATGTAGGCGGGCAGTCCGGCACCGCCGCCGTGCTGGTTGACGAAGTCGCCGGTCGGGTAGTGCTCGCCTTCGGCAAACTGTGTGACCCAGAGGTCCTTCGTGGCAAAGGCGGCGCGCCGGGCCACCGACGACTCCGGGTCGGCCAGCAGCATGGGCTGGCCCTGGGGGTGCAGCTTGTAGCCCACGGGCTCGCCCAGTCGGTTCAGGGACGTCGGGTTGGTGACCACCCACGTACGCCCCGCGCGCATGTCCGCCTCCCGGACGGCGTCGGACTCCCTGGCCAGGATGGTCCGCTTGCGGGTAAACGCGTTGCCGCGCTCGTTGCCCTCGCCCATGGGGACGCGCACCACGTCCTCCTCCTCGACGCGGTTGGCCAGCCCGTCCAGGGCCATGTCCAGGCGCGCCCCGAACAGGTGCTGGTGGTACGGCGCGCCCAGGCCGGGGGCGAGTTCCGAGGCGTAGGGGTAGCCCTTGCCGGGGTAGGCGCTGGTGAAGACGACGCCGGTGGCCTTGGCCTCGAACTCGATGGTGCCGTCCAGGTAGAGGTACCAGTAGAAGCCGTAATCGTAGTTGCCGATGGTGGTGAAGAAGGAGACCACCAGGCGGCGGTTGCGGCGCGTGTAGTCGATCCCGGTCCACAGGTCGGAGTGCTTGGAGAGGATGGACCAGTCCTCCTCGTGCATGCAGATGCCGTTGCGGATCTCGCGGGGGTTGCCGAAGGCGTCGCTGATGACCGGGCTCAGGTACGTGATTTCGCCGAGGCAGTCGCAGCCCAGTTCCAGGGAGTTGGCGTACTGGCCCACCAGGTATTCACCGGTGTCGAAGTAGTTTTGCCAGGACCGCACCGGGGAGGGGTCCCCGTAGGGCACCACCATTTCGGCGATCGAGGCGCGCTTGATGATGGAGCGGCGGCGGCCGCCGTCGTCGAACGCCAGGTTGTGCAGGATCACACCTTCGCGGGCATCAAAGCCCACATCAAGGCTCCACTTCTCCCACTCGATGTGGTTGCCGCCCGTGACGGTGAAGCTGGGCCCTTCGGACTGCGTGATGCTGATCGGCTTTTGCGTTTCCCGCAAGGGGCCCGTCAGCTCCGGGTCGGTGTAGTTGCCGTGCTCGGCCGGAACGGGGACCACGCCGTAGTCCAAAACGGCGTCGACGCTTTTGTTGGTGACGTCGACATACGCCACCAGACCATCCACCGGGTGCGCCCACGGGCTGTCCTCCGGGAAGTCCTGGACAAAAGCGAGCCCGCGCAGGATCCGGCGGCCCAACTCCAACGGGTACTCAAAGACGCCGGCGGAGAGCGGGGCCACGCGCACCTTGGCGACATCGAGATTCCGGGCCCCGAGCGCCTTGAGCCAGTCAGGATGCGTGGCAAGGATTTCCTCCACCACCGCGAACTCCTCCTCGAGCACGGGCAACTCACCCGTGACGGCCGTGTCAAGTTCGACGGCGGATTCCACGGTTCCGCGGGTCACGGAGACCACCACGTCCTTGGGGGCGGCGCCGGAAACGTCGTGCAGGAACACGCGGTAACGGCGGTTCACCGGCGAATCCTCCTGCTGTCCCCGGGGCGGGTCCAAAAGCCCCAGGTAGGCGATGCGTGCGGACTCCCCCAGCAGTCCGGCGTCGTGCAGGATGTCCCGCACTGAGATAATTTCGTCGGCGGAGGCCAGCGAGTGGGGTGCGACGTCGACGTCGGTGGTGGCTGTCATGGCTACTCTTTCCGTGGATGGCGGCCGGGATCCGGACGCCCGCATTTTTTATTCTATGATTGTAGAGAATACTCGCACGTAAGATGCATCACAAGGGGTCGGGCCACTTCGCTTGGCCCGCGCCGCCCGTCTGGAGAATTTAAGTGCCGAAGATTGTCAACCACGACCAGCGGCGGCTTGAGCTGGTCGACGCCACCTGGCGCATCATTGCCCGGCACGGGATCGAGGGCGCCACCATGCGCGAGATCGCGGCGGAGGCCGGCTTTGCCAACGGCGCATTGAAGCCCTACTTCCCCACGAAGGACGAGCTACTCACCTTCGCCTTCGGGCACGTCTTCAACCGGACCAATCAGCGCATTGCGGACATGTCGGCCGGCAAGGTCGGGATGGAGGCGCTGCGCGCCTTTTGCCAGGAGGTCCTGCCCCTGGACGAGGACCGGATCAACGAGGCCCGCATCGTCATCCCGTTCTGGCAGAAGGCCCTGACCGACCCCGCCAAGGCCGAGCTGCATGAATCGTCCATGAACCAGTGGCGCGCCGCCATGGAGGGATACCTTCGCCAGGCGCGGGACCGGGGGGAGGTCACCGCCGCCGTCGGTGACGAGGACATCGTCAACCAGCTGATGAGCATGCTCCTCGGAGCCCAAATCATCGCCGCCATGTCCCCCGGGGAACATCTGCCGGCCCAATTGAACGCCCAACTGGACGCCTATCTGCTGCTGCTAAACCCTGCGGATGAAACCGCACGGCGGCAGGGACAAACTTTTTATTCGACAATCGTCGAAAATAAGTGACAGCCGCCACGCAAGCAACTAGAGTGATTCAAAAGTGTTGTCCGCCACAGTTCCGCCCGGCCGCCGCCACGGCGCCGGGACGTCCGACGGCGGACAGCAAATTCCCGCCCACAGGCCTGGACCACACTAGGGACCTCGAATGCCCGTCACCGCCGCACCCGAAACCGCCGACGCCGTCCAAACCGCCGTCGCCCACTCCTTTTCCGCGTGGCACGATCTCATCTCCGAATCCTTCGTGCCGTTGCATGTCCGCTCCAGCGACCCCGACCATTTTCACGGCCGGCTGCGCTCCCGGCTCCTGGACGAGCTGGCCATCGTTGAGGTCACGGCCACGGGCCACAGCGTCCACCGCACACCGTCGCTGATCGCCCGTTCGGACCGCCCGTATTTCAAGCTCAACCTGCAGCTGGCCGGCAGCGGGATCCTGGTCCAAGACAACCGCGAGGCCGTCCTGCGCCCCGGCGACCTTGCCGTGTATGACACCCACCGTCCTTACACGCTGGCCTTTGAGTCCGATTTCCGCACGCTGGTGCTGATGTTCCCCCACGATGCCCTCGACCTTCCGGCCGGTTCGGTGGGCCGGCTAACGGCCACGCGGATGGCCGCCGACAAGGGACTCGGACGGATGATCAGTCCCTTCATGACCCAGCTGGCGGAAAATCTCGACGTGCTTTCCGGCCCGAGCGGGCACCGGCTGGCCCACAACACCGTGGACCTGCTGAGCACCCTGTTTGCCGCGGAGCTGGACCAGGCACCGGACGACCCAAGGCGCCCGCATGACGAACTTCTGGGCAGCATCCGCCGCTTCATCGAGGCAAACCTGGCCGACCCGGAACTGTCCCCGGCAGGCATCGCGGCGGCACACTTCATCTCCACCCGGCACCTGCACAACGTCTTCCAGGAGGCGGGGACAACGGTGTCCCACTGGGTCCGCACACGACGGCTGGAGAATTGCCGGAGAGAACTGCGCGACCCCCTCCTGGGACACCGCCCCGTCAGCGTCATCGCCGCCCGTTGGGGCTTCCTGGACGCGGCGCACTTTAGCCGCATTTTCCGCGCCGCCTTCGGCGAAACCCCCAGCACGTATCGCAGCCCTTCCGGGACCTGAAGCTGTTCGGCGCACGGCGGCAGGGTTGTTCGCCTTGGGACAACAGGCTTTCGCGCAATGACAAGACAGCGGGCCGGCGGTCAATCAAACTTGAGGCATCAAGGAACCACAGCATTGCCCCCACGGGCTTTGCACCTACCGATTCGGAGTGGAGTTTTCATGGAAACGTACGCTGACCTTCTCACGGCGATTGCACCGGCCTCCGGCGAAACCCGGACCATATTCGACCCGGCCACCGGTGATTCGGTGGGCGAGGCGCCGGTCCACACCGTTGAGGACCTGGAGCGAGCCGTCGACGCCGCCACTGCCGCCCAGCCCGCATGGGCGGCACTAAGCCACGAGGCACGCAGCGCGGCGCTGCTTTTGGCAGCCGACGCCGTCGAACGCAATGCCGAAGAGCTCGCCCGGCTGCTCTCCCGCGAGCAGGGAAAGCCACTCAACGGCCCCAATGCCCGCTTCGAAGTCGGTGCCTGCTCCGCCTGGCTGCGCACCGCCGCCGGAACCGAGCTGGCCGCCGAGACCGTGGTGGACGACGGCGAAACGCACGCCGAGATCCACTACCGCCCCATCGGCGTCATCGGCGCCATCGGCCCGTGGAACTGGCCCATGATGATCACCATCTGGCAGATCGCCCCGGCACTGCGCATGGGCAACGCCGTGGTCGTCAAACCGTCCGAGTACACCCCGCTGAGCGTGCTGGCCCTGATCCACGTACTGAACCAGGAACTTCCCGTGGGCCTGCTCTCGGTGGTCAGCGGCGGCAGGGAGGTCGGCGCCCGCCTGGCCGAACACCCCGCGATCGGCAAGATCATGTTCACCGGCTCCACGGCAACGGGGAAGGCCATCATCAAGTCCTCGGCCGGGACCGTCAAGCGCCTGACCCTGGAACTCGGCGGCAACGACGCCGGCATCGTGCTCCCCGACGCCGATCCCAAGGCCATCGCCGAGGACCTCTTCTGGGGCGCGTTCATCAACACCGGCCAGACCTGCGCGGCGCTGAAGCGCCTCTACGTCCACGAGGACATCTACGACGCGGTCTGCGAGGAACTCACCAAAGTCGCCGCTGCGATGCCCATGGGCGTGGGACTGGATGAAAACAACGTGCTGGGCCCGCTGCAGAACAAGGCGCAGTTCGACATCGTTGCCCGCCTTGTGGAAGCTGCCAGGAACTCCGGCGCGCGCGTGCTGTTGGGCGGCAACCCGGAGGCGGGACAGCCCGGCTACTTTTACCCCACCACGCTTGTTGCCGACATCGACAACAACAACCCGCTCGTGACCGAGGAACAGTTCGGCCCGGCACTGCCCATCATCAGCTACAGCACCGTCGACGAGGCAGTGGAGATGGCAAACGGGCTCGACGTCGGACTCGGCGCTTCCGTCTGGTCCTCCGACCTGGACCTGGCCCGCAGCGTCGCGGCACGCATCCAGGCCGGCACCGTGTGGATCAACAAGCACGGCGCCGTGGACCCCCGCATCCCGTTCGGCGGGGCAAAGCAGTCCGGCTACGGGCTCGAATTCGGCGTCGAAGGCCTCAAGGCCCTCGGCGTGCCCCAGGTGATCAACGGCTAAGGGCACCACCCAACCCTGCCGGGCCCACAGCCGAGGAGCCCGTTGCCCGGGCCCGCGTGGCCGGGGACTTGCGGGCCATGGGGGCGCCCGGGGAGGGGCCACCGCTGTGGCGGCGGCCCCTCCCCTGCCGCGTCCCGCGGCAACCCCGCCGTTGATGGGCCCGCTGAAGTCCTGCACTGACAGTCAATGGCGGTGCCGGGAATAACAAGCCACCACCTGTGATGGCTGACACACTCGGTGTATCGTTATTCTCCCAATGGAGGTTTTAATGTCACACGAACAAACCCTCCCGCCCACCGGCACCGTCGCCGGCGGCGGAAGCAGCAAAGGACTAAGCAAGCGCACGCTCGGTGTGCCCGCGCTCGTCTTCATGATCATCGCCGCATCCGCCCCGTTGACCGTGGTGGCTGGCGGCATCCCCAGCAACTTCGCCGTCACCGGAAACGTCGGGATCCCCCTGTCCTTCATCGTCCTCGGCGTGTGCCTGGCCCTGTTCGCGGTCGGCTACGCGGCCATGAGCGCCCACATCCGCAATGCCGGGGCGTTTTACGCCTACATTGCCCAGGGCATCGGCCGCGCCACCGGGGTTGGCGCCGCCTGGGTGGCATTGATCTCCTACAACGCGATGCAAATCGGGATCTACGGCCTCTTCGGCTTTGCCTCGGCGTCCTTCGTCAATGCCAAATTTGGGCTCAACGTCCCCTGGTGGGTCACCGCGCTGGTGGGCTTCGTCATTGTCGGCTGGCTGGGCATTAACAAAGTGGACTTGTCCGCCAAGATCATCGGCGTCCTCGTGGGGCTGGAATTCGTGGCCGTCATCGTCTTCGACGTGATCGCGTTCACCGTGAGCCCGGAAGGTGTCAGCGGTGCCGGATTGGCGCCGTCGAACTTGTTCACGGCCGGAGTCGGTGCGGCCCTGGCCTTTAGCATGGCTGCCTTCATGGGCTTTGAATCGGCCGCCATCTACAGCGAGGAGGCCAAGGATCCTGCCCGGTCCATTGCCCGGGCCACCTATATTGCCGTCGGCATCATTTCGCTCTTCTACGCCTTCTCCGGCTGGGCCATGACCATCGGTACGGGTCCGGGCCAGATCATTGCGGAGTCGCAGAAATTTGGTCCGGACCTGCTGTTCGTCTTCCTCTCCGGCCACGGCGCCGTGATCGTCTCCGACATTGCCCAAGTGCTGTTCATCACCAGCCTCCTGGCGGCGCTGATCGCGTTCCACAATGCGGTGGCCCGGTATGTGTTCTCGCTGGGCCGCGAAAGCGTGCTGCCACGCGGCTTTGCCCGCGTCAACGCCCGGCACGCCCCCGTGGCCGGATCGCTAACGCAGTCCGTGCTGGCCCTGGTCATGCTGGCCGTGTTTGCCATCGCAGGGATTGGCTCCCCGCTCGGGGAACTGTACCCGGTCCTGACGTTCTTCACGTGGCTGACCAACACGGCGGCCTTCGGCCTGGTGCTGCTCCTGGTCCTGATCTCGGTGGCGGTCATCGGCTACTTCCGCAAGCACACGGCCGGGTATTCCCTGTGGACCCGGGTCGTCGCGCCGGCCCTGGCCGCGCTGACGCTGGGCACGGTGTTCGTGCTGATCGTGGTGAACTTCAACGTCCTGATCGGCTCGGACGGGTTCTCCCCCCTTTCCTGGATCCTGCCGGCGCTGGTGGTGGTGCCCGGCATTGCCGGGCTGTTCTGGGGCCTCCGGCTGAAGAAGCACCGTCCTGAGATCTACCGGGGCATCGGCTTTGGCGGGGCGCCGGACACCTCCGCCTGACGCTTCATTCCACGCTGCCAAGGGCGGCCCGGCCTATGCCGGGCCGCCCTTGCGCGTCTTGGCGCATTCCACCTGACATGCCACAATCATGGCCTGCCTGCATGCGGCCAAGCTGACTGCACACGTCGCGGAAGTTCAATAGTTGAACCGGGTGTCCCAATACGGAACAATTGCAGCTGGGACCGCAGGCATCGCAGCCTGCCGGCCGGTCCCTGAAAAGGATGACGACGTGAGCACAGACGCAGTAGAGAGCCGTCCCACGAACGTGCCGGCCCACTCCCAGACACTTTCACGCGGCATCCGTGCCCTGGAAATTCTGGCCGAGGCCCAGTCCCCCATGACCATCGCCGAACTGTCCGCGGCACTGGGCGTGCACCGCTCCATCGCCTACCGGATCGTGCGCACGCTGGAGGACCATTCACTCTTGGTCAGGGACGACGCCGGCCGCGTCCAGGCCGGCCCGGGGCTGGCGGCACTCGCCCGCGGCGTGAACCGCGACCTCCAGACAGCAGCACTGCCGGAACTGACCGAGCTGGCCAACGAGCTGGAGATGACGGCTTTCATTGCCGTGTGGGACCACCGCGATTCCGTCACCCTCCTGACAGTGGAGCCCAGGCATTCCGGAGCCACGCTTGCCCAGCGTCCAGGGACCCGCCATTCCTTCAGCTCCGGCGCACCCGGCATCGCCATCCAGTCCGCCATCAGTGAGGACACGTGGGCGCGGCTGGCACCGGGCCTGCCCTACCGTCCCGAGGCGCGTGCAGCCCGGTTGACCGGATTTGCCACCAGCCACGACGAGGTCCTCCCCGGGGTCTCCGCGATCGCCGCTCCGATCCACAACCCCGGCGGCATGCCGGCGGCCATCTGCGTGATATCCCTGGGGCCAAGCACGGATCCAGTGGCCATCGGCTCACGGCTGGCCGCAAGCGCACGCACCATCGAGGCACAACTCCAGTAGTCCCGGACGCTTCGGCGCCTGGCTCGCCCCCGAATTGAAAAGACAGCACATGCGGGTGTCCATCCTGTCCGCCGAATTGAAAAGACAGCAGATGCGGGTAAGTTGACCACCAACCCACATCTGCTGTCTTTTCAATCGGCGCAATGATCCACGCGCCCAGTGGCGGCTCCGAAAAGACCTCCAGCCAGGGGTTGACGTGACCGGGACAACACGGCTAGGCTGATCGTATACGATTTCGTACTCGATATCCGGGGCCGCATGCAGGGGCCACACAGCAAAACCATCACAGGAGCGTTCCGTGGAACAAGTCACCGCAGCCACCGTCAAGCAGGCCGGCAAGGTCGTCGCCGTCCATCTGGCGTACCGGTCGCGTGCGGAGCAACGCGGGCGCATCCCGGCCAAGCCGTCCTACTTCCTGAAGGCGTCGTCGTCCCTGAGCCTGAGCGGTTCGGAGATCGAGCGTCCGGCCGGCTGCGAGCTGCTCGCCTACGAGGGCGAAATTGCCTTGGTCATCGGCACCGCGGCACGCCGCGTCAGCCCCGGGGACGCCTGGTCCCATGTCGGGCACGTCACCGCCAGCAACGACCTGGGCGTCTATGACCTCAAGTACGCGGACAAGGGTTCCAACGTCCGCTCCAAGTCCGGCGACGGCTTCACCCCGTTCGGCCCCGGCCTGATCCCGGCGGCCGACGTCGACCCGGCGGGCCTGCGCGTGCGCACCTGGGTCAACGGCGAGCCCGTCCAGGACGACACCACGGCGGGATTGATCTTTCCGTTCAGCCAAATCATTGCGGACCTGTCCCAGCTCATGACGCTGGAACCAGGCGACGTCATCCTCACCGGCACCCCGGCCGGATCCTCAGTTGCGGTCCCCGGCGACGTCATCGAGGTTGAAGTTGATGCCCCGGCGGCCGGGCTGAGCAGCGGACGGCTGCGCACCGCCGTCGCCCAGGGCACCACAGAACTGGCGGACTTTAGCAACGGGCCAAGGGCCACCGACGCCGACCGCGAAGATGCCTGGGGTTCCGCCGAAGCGGCGGGCCTGGCACCGAAGGGCCTCAGCGCCGAACTCAAGCGCAAGCTGACCAGCGTCGGCACCGCCACCCTGAGCGCCCAGCTCCGCAAGCGCGGGCTGAACAACGTCAGCATCGACGGCCTGAAGTCGACCCGCCCGGAGTTGCGGATCGCGGGCACCGCCCGCACCCTGCGCTACGTGCCCAACCGCGAGGACCTGTTCAAGACGCACGGCGGCGGCTACAACGCCCAAAAGCGCATCATCAACACCTTGAACGACGGCGACGTCCTGGTCATGGAGGCCCGTGGCGAGCCCGGCACCGGCACCGTCGGGGACATCCTGGCCCTGCGCGCCCAGATCAACGGAGCGGCGGCCATCGTGACAGACGGCGGCGTGCGCGACGTGGCCGCCGTGGCGGCACTGGACATGCCCACGTTCTTCACCGGCGCGCACCCCGCCGTCCTGGGCCGCAAGCATATTCCGTGGGACACCGACCTGACCATCTCCTGCGGCGGCGCCACCGTCCAGCCCGGGGACATCATCGTCGGCGACTCGGACGGCCTGCTGGTGATCCCGCCGTCGTTGGCGGAGGAAGTGGCCGACGACGCCATCGCCCAGGAGCACGAGGAAACCTACATTGCCGAGATGGTCGCCGCCGGCAACGGCGTGGAGGGCCTGTACCCGATGAATGCGGCATGGAAGGCGAAGTTCGCCGAATGGGCCGCCACGCACCCGAACCCGGCGGCGCAGCCGTGACCACGCCGACCGCGGGCGAAACGGCCGGCAGCAAGTCGGAGCGGGCCTACGCCGCCATCAAGGAGAAGATACTCGGCGGCGAGTACACCCCCGGCTACCGGCTGGTGCTCGCCAAGCTGGCCGGGGACCTCGGCTTCAGTGTGGTGCCGGTGCGCGAGGCCATCCGCCGGCTCGAGGCCGAAAACTTCGTCACGTTTGAGCGCAATGTCGGCGCCACGGTGGCCGGAATCGACCCCACCGAATATCTGTTCACCATGCAGACACTGAGCATTGTGGAGGGCGCCGCCACAGCGCTGTCTGCCCCGCTGATCACGGCGTCCGACATTGCCCGGGCCAGGGCCGTGAACGCCGCCATGCGCGAAAGCCTGGACCATTTCGACCCCATCCGCTTCACGGCCCTAAACCTGGAATTCCACAGCGTCCTGTTTGAAAACTGCCCCAACCCGCACATTCTGGACCTGGTCCACCGCGGCTGGAACCGGCTGCAGGCCCTGCGCTCCTCCACATTCAGCTACGTCCCGGGCCGGGCCAAGGAGTCCGTGGCCGAGCACGAGGCGCTGCTGGCCCTCCTCGAAAGCGGGGCCGGCGCGGACGACGTCGAACGCGCCGCCCGCGCCCACCGCGCCGCCACCCTGGACGCCTACCTGGCCCGCCGCAGCCCCGAACAGCGGGCCCATGTGCCCGTGTCCGCCTCCTACTAAACCCGACCAACCCGAGCACCCCCCAGCAAACCCCAGCAAAGGACATTCTCAATGGCTGAGCATTACCTTCCGGACAACCTGCCCACCCACATCCAGCACTACATCGACGGCAAAAAAGTCGATTCCGTCGGCGGCGAGACCTTCGACGTGTTGGACCCCGTGTCCAACAGCAACTACGCCACTGCCGCCGCCGGGCAAAAAGCTGACATCGACCTGGCCGTGGCCGCCGCCACGAAGGCCTTCAATGACGGCCCGTGGCCGCGCATGAAGCCGCGGGAACGCGCCCGCGTCCTGAACAAGATCGCCGACGCCGTCGAGGCCCAGGAGGGCCGGCTGGCCGAACTGGAGACGTTCGACTCGGGCCTGCCGATCACCCAGGCCCGCGGCCAGGCGCTGCGTGCCGCCGAAAATTTCCGCTTCTTCGCGGACTTGATCGTGGCCCAGTTCGACGACGCCATGAAGGTCCCCGGCGCACAGATCAACTACGTCAACCGCAAGCCGATCGGCGTCGCCGGGCTCATCACCCCCTGGAACACGCCGTTCATGCTCGAGTCCTGGAAGCTCGCACCCGCGCTGGCCTCCGGCTGCACCGTGGTGCTCAAGCCGGCCGAGTTCACACCCCTGTCCGCGTCCCTCTGGGCCACCATCTTTGAGGAAGCCGGCCTGCCGCACGGCGTGTTCAACCTCGTCAACGGCCTGGGCGAGGAGGCCGGCGACGCGCTGGTCAAGCACCCGGACGTGCCGCTGATCTCCTTCACCGGCGAAACCACCACCGGCCAGACCATCTTCCGCAACGCCGCCACTTCCCTCAAGGGCCTGTCCATGGAACTGGGCGGCAAGAGTCCCTGCGTGGTCTTCGCCGACGCCGACCTTGACGCGGCTATCGACTCCGCCCTGTTCGGCGTCTTCTCCCTTAACGGCGAGCGCTGCACGGCCGGCTCCCGCATCCTGGTGGAGCGGTCCATCTACGACGAATTCTGCGAAAAGTACGCCGCCCGGGCCAGGAACATCGTGGTAGGCGACCCCCACGACCCCAAGACCGAGGTGGGCGCGCTGGTTCACCCCGAGCACTACAACAAGGTCATGTCCTACGTGGAGATCGGCAAGTCCGAGGGACGCCTGCTCGCGGGCGGCGGCCGCCCCGAGGGCCTGGAGACCGGCAACTACGTGGCCCCCACGGTCTTCGCGGACGTCAAGCCCGACGCGCGGATCTTCCAGGAGGAGATCTTCGGCCCCGTCGTCGCCATCACCCCCTTTGAGAACGACGACGAGGCGCTCGCCTTGGCGAACGGCGTCAAGTACGGCCTGGCCGCCTACATCTGGACGCAAAACCTCACCCGTGCCCACAACTTCGCCCAAAACGTCGAGGCCGGCATGGTGTGGCTCAACAGCCATAACGTCCGCGACCTGCGCACCCCCTTTGGCGGCGTGAAGGCCTCCGGGCTGGGCCATGAGGGCGGCTTCCGCTCGATCGATTTCTACACCGACCAGCAGGCAGTGCACATCACGCTCGGCCCTGTCCACACCCCCAAATTCGGCGCCTCCGCCGCCAACTGACCACGCCACTCAAAGAGGAGTACCCCATGACTGACTTCATCCCCACCCCCTCCGTCCCGGCACCGGACATCGTCCGCTGCGCCTACATGGAAATGGTTGTCACCGACCTGTCCAAGTCCCGCGAGTTTTACGTGGACGTGCTGGGTCTCCATGTCACCGAAGAGGACGAGAACACCATCTACCTGCGCTCCCTGGAGGAGTTCATCCACCACAACCTGGTGCTGCGCAAGGGCCCGGTGGCTGCCATCGCGGTTGCCGCCTTCCGCGTGAAATCCCCGGCTGAGGTGGACGCCGCCGAAGCATATTACAAGGAGCTGGGCTGCCGCACCGAGCGCCGCAAGGACGGCTTCGTCAAGGGCATTGGCGACGCCGTCCGCGTGGAGGACCCGCTGGGCTTCCCCTACGAATTCTTCTACGAAACCACCCACGTGGAGCGCCTCACCCAGCGCTACGACCTCTACAACGCCGGCGAGCTGGTCCGCCTGGACCACTTCAACCAGGTCACCCCGGACGTGCCGAAGGGCCGCAAGTACCTGGAGGACCTGGGCTTCCGCGTCTCCGAGGACATCAAGGACTCCGACGGCGTGAGCTATGCGGTGTGGATGCACCGCAAGCAGACCGTCCACGACACCGCCCTGACCGGCGGCGACGGCCCCCGCATGCACCACGTCGCCTTCGCCACGCACGAGAAGCACAACATCATCCAGATCTGCGACAAGATGGGCGCCCTGCGCATCTCCGACCGGATCGAGCGCGGCCCCGGCCGCCACGGCGTCTCCAACGCGTTCTACCTGTACATCCTGGACCCGGACGACCACCGCGTGGAGATCTACACGCAGGACTACTACACCGGCGACCCGGACAACCCCATCATCACCTGGGACGTGCACGACAACCAGCGCCGCGACTGGTGGGGCAACCCCGTGGTCCCGTCCTGGTACACCGAGGCATCCCTGGTCCTGGACCTGGACGGCAAGCCGCAGCCCGTCGTCAAGCGCACCGAATCGTCCGAAATGGCCGTCACTGTCGGCGCCGACGGCTTCTCCTTCACCCGGGAACCGGGCGAGGAACGCGGCTTCAAAATGGGCAACCAACTCTAGATCCAAATGCATCCACCGGTACTGCAGCCGCCTTCGCCGGTGGGGCATTTGCCCCCCGCCCGCTTCGCGGTGCCCGAAGCCACTCCCTGGGGCAAAATGCCCCACCGGCTCCCGGCGGTTGCAACGCCGGGAGGCGGCACTAGGATCTAAGCCTTCGAATTTGAGGAGACACACCATGCTTGATGACGACACCATTGCACGCATTGCCGATGACCTGGTTGACGCCGGACGCACCCGGACGCCGATGCCGCGGCTGACGACGCGGTACCCGGAAATGACGGTGGAGGATTCCTACCGGGTGCAGAATCTGTGGCGGCAGCGCGGCGAGGCTGCCGGCCGGGTGCTGGGCGGCCACAAGATCGGCCTGACGTCCAAGGCCATGCAGGCGGCCACGGGCATCACGGAGCCGGACTACGGCATCATCTTCAAGGACATGATCCTGGAAAACGGCTGCACGGTTCAGTGGAAGCAGTATTCGCATCCACGCATCGAGGTGGAGCTGGCGTTCCTGCTCAAGGAGGACATCAGCGGACCGGACGCCACCATCTTCGATGTCCTCCGGGCCACCGAGTACGTTGTGCCGGCGCTGGAAATCCTCGATTCCCGGATCGAGATGGCGGGCCGGACCATCGTGGACACCATCAGCGACAACGCGGCCATGGGCGCCATGGTGGTGGGCGGAACGCCCGTCAAGCCGGACGCATTGGACCTGCGCTGGGTCTCGGCCATCCTGTTCAAGAACCAAACGGTCGAGGAGACCGGGGTGGCGGCCGGCGTGCTGAACCACCCGGCGCAGGGCGTGTCCTGGCTGGCCAACAAGATCGCCCCGCACGGGGACTTGCTCAAGGCCGGGGAACTCATCCTCGCCGGCTCCTTCACCCGACCCCTGTGGGTCAATGCGGGAGACACCGTTTTCGCCGACTACGGAAAGCTGGGGACCATCACATGCCAGTTCAACTGACACCGGAGCCGTCCTTCAAGGACACCCTGGCCGCGTCCGCCCGCCCGCTGGCCGGCATGTGGGTATGCTCCGGCAGTCCGCTGGTCGCTGAGATCTGCGCGGGGGCCGGGCTGGACTGGCTGCTCATCGACGCCGAGCACAGCCCCAACGGCCTGGAGGGGATCCTCGCGCAGCTGCAGGCCGTCCACGGCTACCCGGTCACGGCCGTGGTGCGCCCGCCGGCCAACGACACCGTGCTCATCAAGCAGTACCTGGACCTCGGTGTCCAGTCGCTGCTGATCCCCATGGTCCACACGGCCGACGACGCCGCTGCCGCGGTGTCCGCCGCCAACTACCCGCCGCGCGGCGTCCGCGGCGTGGGCTCGGCCCTGGCCCGCTCCGCCCGCTGGAACCGCATCCCCGGCTACCTGGCCAACGCATCGGAAACCATCACCGTGATCGTCCAGATCGAGTCGCGGGAGGCCGTGGACAACGTAGCGAAAATCGTGGCCGTGGACGGGATCGACGCCGTCTTCATCGGCCCGTCCGACCTCGCCGCGTCCATGGGCGTGCTGGGACAGCAGGAACACCCGGACGTCGTGGCCGCCGTCGAGCATTGCATCAAGGTCGCCAAGGCGGCCGGCAAGCCGGTGGGCGTCAACGCCTTTGCCGAGGCGACGGCGCGCCGCTACCTGGCGGCGGGCGTGGACTTCATCCTGGTCGGCGCGGACGTGGCCCTGCTGGCCCGGGGCAGCGAAGCCCTCGCCGCCAGTTACCTCCCGGCGGCCGGACCTGGACCCGCCACCAGCTACTGATCCCCAGCTCCGCTCACGTTCGCAGCGCTAGGGCGCTGACCACGAGGGGGCGCTCGGAGCTGTGGGCCGCACTGCTGTGGCGTGCGCTGCGGTAGCGTGGAAGGACAGGCGCCCGGCGACTCCGGGCCCGGAAGGAGCACCCATGTCCATCGTTGTCATTAATGCACTCAAGGTTCCCGTCGAAGCGGGGTCTGAACTGGAGGCGCGCTTCGCCGCCCGCAAGCACTCGGTGGACGGCTCCCCGGGCTTCGAGGGATTCCAGCTCCTGCGCCCCGTCGCCGGGGAGGACCGCTATTTTGTCTACACGCAGTGGGCCACCCGGGAAGATTTTGAAAATTGGCGTGCCCAGCGTGCCGGACACGACCACTCCGCCCAGGCACCGGTGGCCAGCGGCATGGACCTGCTCGAGTTCGAGGTCGTCGACCTGGGCTAACGCGGCGCGGACCTTTGAAGCTGCGCACCGTTCACCGCCAACACCGCGGCACTTCTCAAGTGGCACGGGCCCCACGGCCAACGGTGCGCAGCTTCAAAGCCCCTTTCGGAATAATGCCGGCAGAACGCCGGTTGGCTCGAATATGACGCAGATAACACATGGTGCTTCCGCACCGACCATCGACATCAAGGATCTCGGCACCGTCCAGCGGCTGGGGTACGGCGCCATGCGGATTACCGGGGAAGGCATTTGGGGCGAACCCACCGACCATGCGGCAGCCGTCGCCACGGTCCGCCGGGCCGTGGAGCTGGGCGTCGACTTCATCGACACCGCCGACTCCTACGGTCCCGACGTGTCCGAGCGCATCATCGCCGAAGCCCTCCACCCCTACCCCGCGGGTCTCCACATTGCCACCAAGGCCGGGCAGGCGCGGCCCGCACCCCACAAGTGGGTTCCCTTGGGCCGGGCCGAATACCTGCGCCAACAGGTCGAACTGAGCCTACGCAAACTCAAGGTGGAAGCCCTGGACCTGTTCCAGCTGCACCGCATCGACCCCAAAGTGGACGTTGAGGAGCAGTTCGAGACCATGCGCGCGCTGCAGGACGAGGGCAAGGTCCGGGCTCTTGGCCTCTCCCAGGTTTCGGTCGCGGAGCTGGAAACCGCGGCCGGGTACTTCACCGTGGCGAGCGTGCAAAACCGGTACAACCTCACCGACCGGTCCTCCGAAGACGTGCTGGACTACGCGGAGGCAAACGGCATTGCCTTCATCCCGTGGGCCCCCATTTCCGCGGGTAGGCTGGCCGGCCCCGGCGGCGCGGTTCAGGACGCCGCTGAGCAGTTGAGCGCCACATCCTCCCAGGTGGCCCTCGCCTGGCTCCTCCATCGCTCCCCCGCCATGCTCCCGATTCCGGGAACGTCCTCCGTAAAACACCTGGAGGAGAACCTTGGCGCTGCGGCGCTGCGCCTGGATGAGGAAATGTTTGCCGCATTGGACGCCGTAGGCCGTGCCGAACATGAGCGGTCGGCCACAACTTAAAGCACTCAAGGCGGCCCCGCCGTGAAATCACTGGGGGCCGCCTTTTTCGGCCGGACACGGCTAGACGCGGGCTCCCGAGTGGATCCGCGCGAAGAATTCGCCAAGCTCCGCGGTGGCCGTGAGCGGCAGGATGTTCGCCACGTACTGGTCCGGGCGGACGACGACGACCACGCCCTCGCGGGAGAGGCCCCGCTCGTCGAAGATGTTATTGCCCGGCACTGTCCCGTAGACCTTCTCCAGGTTGGTCAGCCTGAACGGGCCAACTTCCGGCTTGAAGGCATTGGGGACGGCGTTGATGTCGATGTCCTCGTGCGGCTGCTGGTAGATGACCTTCACATCAAACCAGGCATCGTCGTCAAGCCCGTCGGGCATGGCGGCCAGCGGCGAGTCCGGCGCGGCGGAGAGCCATTGCGCGAACCCGGCGACTGGTGAGGCGGCACCGGCGGGGGACGGGTCAGCGAAGACGTAGATGCGCCACCGGCCGTCAGCTGCGGCCTGGTGGCCCAGGTGCAGCGGGTTGGTGTCGCAGACGCGGCACGCGATCGCCGACTTGAAGCGCTTGCCCAGTGGGAAGCCTGTGGCCAGCCCCTGGTGGGTGGCTGCGCCTGTGATCAGCGAGGGGGCGTACTCAGTCATGAAGCCGGCCGGGAACTCCGCGGTGCGCACGTAGAAGTCCTCGAGCTCGGACGGATCGTCGAATTCCTCGGGCTTCTTGGCCATCATCGTCGACCACGTCTTGTCGAAGTCGATGAGGTTCTTGGCCACCACCTGGCGTTCGGCCGAATACGTCGACAGCAGGGACTGCGGGCTGCGGCCCTCGAGGACGTGGCCCAGTTTCCAGGCGATGTTGAAGCCGTCCTGCATGGACACGTTCATGCCCTGGCCGGCCTTGGCGCTGTGCGTGTGGCAGGCGTCGCCCGTGATGAAGACGCGGGGCGTCCGGGCGCCCACGTTCTCAGGCACGACGTCGTCGAACCTGTCCGTGAGGCGGTGGCCCACCTCGTACACGCTGTGCCAGGCAACGTTGCGGACTTCCAGGGTATAGGGGTTGATGATGGCGTTTGCCTTGGCGATGATGGCCTCCATGCTGGTCTTGCGCACCTGGCCGTTGTCGTCGTCGGGCACCACACCGAGGTCCACGTACATGCGGAACAGGTACCCACCCTCGCGCGGGATGAGCAGGATGGAGCCGCCGTCGTGGGATTGAATGGCGCACTTGGTGCGGATGTCGGGGAAATCGGTCTTGGCCAGGACGTCCATGACGCCCCAGGCGTGGTTCGCCCGGTCGCCGGCCATGGTGCAGCCGATCGAGGCCCGGACCTTGCTGCGCGCGCCGTCGCAGCCAACGACGTACTTGGCGTGCACGGTCTTCTCGGTGCCCTCGTCGGCGCCGGCGCTGCGGACCAGCGTGACTTTGACGGGATACTCACCGTCCTCGGCGACCTCCAGAGTCTGGAAGTCCCAGCCGTAGTCCGGACTCACGCGGGCCGGCGCGTGGGCCGCGACCTCGGCGAAGTAGTCCAGGACGCGGGCCTGGTTCACGATGAGGTGGGGGAACTCGCTGATGCCGGTGGTGTCGTCGACGGCGCGGCCGCCGCGGACAATGTTGTGCGGGTTTTCGGTGTCGGGGCGCCAGAACGCCATCTCGGTGATCCGGTAGGCCTCCGCGATGATCCGCTCGGCAAAGCCGAAGGCCTGGAAGGTTTCCACGCTGCGCGCCTGGATGCCGTCGGCCTGGCCGATGGCGAGGCGGCCGTCGCGGCGCTCGACGATGCGGGTGGTGATGTCCGGGAACTGGGCCAGCTGGGCGGCGGTCAGCATGCCCGCGGGGCCTGAACCGACAATGAGCACGTCCACCTCGTCGGGGAGCTCCTCGGGACGGTCGACGCCGGTCCCCGCCGCCGGTTGGATGCGCGGGTCTCCGGATACGTATCCGTGGTGGTGGAACTGCACGTGAATCTCCTCACTTCATTGTGGGCGGCGCATTCACCACCACTCCTTGGAATTCGCTATTTGAACACGTAGTTCCAATAACGCACACTAAGCATAATTGTGTGCGCCATCTCACGCAAGCCTGCGACAAGTCAACTAAAGTGCTCGCGAAATCTCTGCTCAGAGTCGGGCTGCTGGGATCACGGTGGACGGGTATCGGGATATCGATGGTGACCAGACGTGAGATAACGAAGAAGTTCGTTGCGGAGTATTCGCGGGCGTCGAAGAAAGACAAAGGCAGGATCCTTGGCGAACTGTGCGAAACGGGTGAAGTCCACCAAGACCGATCCGGAAATCGCTACCTCTACGGCATCCTGGGCGTCACCGACCTGTCCATTACTGGACACCCCAAAAACAGCTTCCTCGGGACACGCTATTAGCGGATGGTGGCAGGCCGCACCAAGATGAAAGCCATCGTCGTCACCGCCGTCTGGCACATGCTCGCCCAAGGCAAATGTTACCTTGACCCCGGACCGGACTTCTTCACCAAAAGGACCCCATCCGAACCAAGAACAACCCCGTCCACCCCCTTCAAACACTCGCCTGCAACCTCTCCTTGGGCACCCGGGAGGGTACCCGTGCACCCTATTTTCGTATTTGGTGCAGAATCAACTTCTCGACTGACCTCACAGCGCCGACACGATAGTGAACCCGCTCGGCCGGACGGGAATGTCCACGGTGCCAGCACGCACCACGTTCGTCGCCACCGGTTGCCCGGTGCTGTTGTATTGCCGAACCCTGGCTGCGGTCGCGAGCGTAGTGTGCACGTTTTGCGACAGACTCGACGCGCTCACGGACAGGTCACGTCCGGCCGGGCCCTCGACTCGCAGATGCGAGACGACCGGCTGGATGAGAAGGGCATCCAATTGGGCCGATCCGAGAACGAACGCCGCGATTGTTCTCGTTCCGGGTGTGATCGTCCGCTTGAGCGAGAGCGGTAGCAGCACGGAAGTGGTCCCAGCAATGCCCTGGGTACCGGCGGACCCATTCTGCGTCGAGCCAAGAAATGTCGGTTTGTGGTGCGGGGCGAATGCGGTCCAGAACGTCCGCCCCGAAGGGCCGGACGTTCTGCTCACCACAGGGTACACGTTGGACTCCCCAGCTGTCGTAACCGGAATCGAAACACTTGCCCGAAGCAGCGCGTTGACGTACGCACCACCGGACCAATTCGCGGAACCGGTCCACGCTTGCGGCGGTGTGACCACCGTGGCGCGTCCGGACAATCGTCCGGACTCTGCTTCGACCGTCGTGATGCCTTCAACCGCGGAGCGCGATGTCAGTCCGGTTGCTGTCGCACGCAACTGCGGATGTGAATCCAACGCCAGCATTGTCAGCTCGGTATGGATGGCCGATTCGGCGCCATAATTGTGGTTGACCTGCGCAGTCGCGGAAATGCCGTCGACGCAGACCCCGGTTGCGGCATCGTAGACGGGAGTGTTCGCGGGGTTGGCTCCGAAGAACCATCCAGCGGCGATGGATGCGAGGGCGAGCATCCCGCTATTGCCCGTGTTGTCGCCGACGGTAACGAGAGATTCCACGAGTGAATCCGCGCCGTACGCGATCTGCGTGCGCTCGAAGGGAGTCGGCGTCCACGCATTGTCCGGGCCGCCGGTCGTGAGTACCTGCGCCATGAACTGTGCCGTTGCCGCTTCGGCGGTGAGTTGCCAGTCACTGCGGTTCAGGGCGACGGCGGCGTTCGAGAGGGCCGCAGGCGCCATGCCGGCCCAGGCGTTCCATGTCGAGCGAGAGGTCGTGGTCGCGAGAAATGCGCCGTATGGCCATTTCTGCGCGCCCCCGCTCGCCATAGCGGCGATGCCACCGGCCTCTTCACTCAACGCGTTGCGGACGGTAGAGTTTCCGGGATCCGCCTTCAGATAGGCGGCGAGGCCGAGGGCGGCCTCGGCGGATGCGCCGGTGCTGTCACTGATGAGCCAGCCCGGTACTCTGGCACCGTTGGCGATCTGCCACACGCCGTAATGGGAAAGGGATTCGCGATTCAACGCGCCGATTACGAGCTCCAGCCGGTCCTTGAGGAAGGAGCCGAACGCGGGATCGCTTGCGCTGAACACGGGTATGACTCTCCCAGCGCCCAGATGGTGCGGGCAAGCCAGAACGAGTCGCTCGCGTCGCTCGGGTTGGGGGAGTCCGGCGGTGTCGGAGTCGCGTTGAGGCTGCCGTCTGATTGCTGCCAGAGCACTACGTTGCCCGCGTCGGGTCCGCTCGAGGTCTGCAGATAGGTCAGGTCGCGGAGGAGCCCATAGGCGTGTTGGCGGCTAGCCTCCGAGTGCGTTTGCTGCCAATCGCGCACGTAGACGACGACGGCACGCGCGATGTCGTCCGCGTCGAACGCACCCTGCGCGTAGTAACCTTTGGCGGCATTCGTCACGTCACCGCCGCCAACCCGGGTGAAGCTGCCGTTTTCGTTCCGATTCGCGTACACCCATAGTGCCTCAGCGGTCGGCGCGGCGGCCTGATCGTAGGTCCCGTGGTCTGGGACGCTAGGCACTAACGGTACAGAGTCGAGCAGAAAGTCGAGATGCGCAAGGTTGGTAACCGGCGCATTCGAGGTTGTGCTTGACGTGGCTGATGCCGCAACTCTTGCGGATGCCGACGGAGCAATCACTGCTTGTGTTGTGATGGTCGCCGCGGCCGCGCAACCAGCAAGCACGGCAAGCCGAAGGCGATGTGAGCGGTGCAAGTGCCGTGCTGTTCGACGGATGCCCTCAACCGTGTCTGGTGATGTCATTCGAGTCGCTCCAACCGTGCGACGCCGATCTTCGAGTCGGCCATTCCGTAGAAGACAAAGTGCGTGCCGTTTACTTCCTCGATTGCGGTCGGAAAGACCACGTTCGGCACGGTGCCGCTGCGTTCATCCGAGGTGTGCGCCGACAACAGCGGTGCGGGTGTGCGCTGCAGGATGCGCCAGGGCTCGTCTGCATCCAGAATCATGCCGCCGGCGGCGTAGTTGACGTTCTTTTGCTGCTCGATCCCGCGGGTGAGCGTTCCGGTCACGCCGTGGTGCAGCAGCAGCCACCCTTCCGGCACCCGCAGCGGGGGTGGGCCACTGCCGATCTTTAGTGCCTCGAATGCGAACTCAGGGGCCGCGAAGAAGCGGTGCTGGCCCCAACGGGTGAGCAAGCGCATGTCTTTTCGCACTGCATTCAGCGGCACGAAGCTGATCCAAATGCTGGGGCGGTCATCGGGTAACCACGACGGCAAAATGGGTGACTCGCCCTCGCGAATATCGCTCAAATCCCAGGACGGGCGGTGTAAAACCGCAAGCGATTCCGCCCCATCAGGCGCCACGATCGGCTCTGGGAAGAAGGTGGTGTCCTTGTTGTGGTAGAGACCGAGGTCCACATCAAGCGTATCGTCGTAGTCGAAAGTGACAGGGCCCAGTCTTCGCCAGTGGTGCAGATCCTCACTCGTCGCGATCGCCGTGTATGGCCCGAGCGGGCCGAACGCCACATAGGTCATCACGTGGAGGCCAAGTGCGGCAATATGGGTGACCCGCGGATCCTCCACCCCGGCGTTCTGTGCCCCGCGCTCCCAGGTTCGGTCGGGAGAGAGCACCACACCCTGCCGCTGGACAGAGGTGGGAACACCGTCCGTCACGACGACGCGTGCGATCGCGACGCGTGAGACGTTACCGGCCGCGACGATCCGCGGCAGCAGGTAAAGCCCGCCGTCCGGCCCACGACCACTGGCTGGATTGAGCACCCCTTCCGCCTCGAGCTTGTTGCCAGGCTCGGGCTCCATCAGCACGCCAACGCGCGTCAGTCGATAAGGGAAATCAGTGGTGGTCACGACAGCCTCCGGTGTATTTGAATGGTTGCGATGTCCGGCAGACTAGGCGCCGAGCTGCAGTGTAATTCGAGCGGTGTGATTTACCCCTTCACCGACGAGCCGAGGTCGGCTGAGATGAAGTAGCGCTGACCGAAGAGGAACACAACTACGACGGGTGCAGCCAGCACGCACGCTCCGGCGAGTATCGCGCCAAACGGGTTCGCCGCAGAGGATGCCACGTTGCTGATGTAGTTGGCCAACGAGACGGCGAGCGGCTGCATGCTCGTCTCTTTAGTTATGAGGAACGGCCAGAGGAAATCATTCCACGGCCCGATGAAAGTGACGAGCAACGCGGTCACCAACGCCGGACGCACGAGCGGAAGTGCCACTCCCCAGAGCAGCCGGAGTTCACTGGCCCCGTCGATGCGTGCCGCGTCGAACAGTTCGCGAGGCAGTTGCATGAAGTACTGGCGGAAGATCAGTACCGCCACCGAACTGATAGCAAAGGGCAGAATCATCCCCAAATAGTTGTCCGCCAGTCCATAGTCTCGGGCGATGAGCACATAGAGCGGAATCATGAGCAGCTGGAACGGCACCACCTGCACGAGTAGAACGAGCGCGAACGTCGCATCGCGTCCGCGCCACTGCAGTACCGCCAGCGCATACCCGGCGAGCACCCCAAACACGACGGTACCAAGCAGCACACCGCCGGTGAAGATGCCCGAGTTGACCAGCCCCGTCAGTAGCCCGATCCGGCTGTTGATCGCGGCGTAGTTGGCGAGTGTCAGGTTCCCTGGCTCCGGGAACGCGCCAGCGATCGTCGTATCGGGGCTGGTCTGCAGCGACCCGATGAGCATGTAATAGAACGGGAACAGGAACACGAACGCGCCAATGATCAGCACGACACCGCGGAGCAACGTCTGCCCTCGGCTGAGCGAGTTGGCGGGTCGGTGCTTGCGCTTACGCCTTAGAACTGGACGGGACGCTGCACTATTGGTGCCGTTTTGATCTGGGATGGCGGTAGGCTGGCCCATCATTCCCTCCCTCCGGCGAAGCGGTTTTGCAGTAAGGCGATGATCAGTACGAACACCACGAGTACGATCCCGATCGCTGCGGCATAACCGGGATGTCCTTGTTCGATTCCCTGTTGGTACATCAGCAGAACGGGCGACGTCGACGCCCCGTTCGGGCCACCACCGCCAGTCAGCAGATAGGGCTCTGTGAACAGGTTTGCCCCGGTGATGGTGGCCAGTAGCAGCACAAGCACTGTCGCCGGCCGCACACCCGGAACTGAGACCGAGAAGAATTGGCGCACTTTGCCTGCGCCATCTGTCGCCGCCGATTCGTACAACTCGCCGGGGACGCTTTGGAGCGCTGCCAGGAACAGCAAGATGTAAAATCCCAGCCCTTTCCAGGTGACGAAAAGGGCGATTGTTGGCATCGCCAGCACTGGGTTGATCAGCCAGGAGGGATCGGGGGCCAGTGGGCCGAGCAGCTGATTGACGAGTCCGTTCTGGTTGAGCAGGAACAGCCACACCCCGATGACTGCGACGCTTGCGGTCACGTAAGGAATGTAGAAGCTCACGCTGAAGAATGCCCGCGCGTGCACCACTGAATTCAGCGCCGACGCCAACACGATTGACAGCACAACGGTCAGTGGCACGTTGATCACGAGGAACACAAGCACGTTCAGGAACGACTGCATCACCGCCGGGTCCGTGAACACTTGCACGAAGTTGGCCAGACCGACGAATGGGCGGTTCACGTGAGCACCGGGTGCCGTGAAGAAGTAGTCGAAGAACGACATGTAGACCGCGAACCCGAGCGGGTAGGCGAACACAATGGCCACGAACACCAAGTAGGGCGCGCTGAACAGCGCACCTAGTGGGTTTCGCCCGAAAAGGCGGATGTGTAGCGGGTGTTTGGATCCACCCGTTCGGATACTGCTATCAGGCGCATGGCGAGCCCCGACAACCTCGCCACGTTCAAGCTCACCCTGACTCCGCTCGCCATCGCGGCCGGAGTCAGGGTGCGTGCCAGGACGCGTCATGGAATCACTTCCTATTCCACTCCGCCGTCATTGTCGCTGCCGCCTGGTCCAACCCCGACTTCAAGTCGCCTTGGCCCGAGATGACCGCCTTGGAGTAAAAGTTGCGGAGGTCCTGGAGGGTGGCAATCGCGTTGGGGCCATTGGGGTCATCCACGGTCCTGGAGGTCTGCGACGCGAACAGGTTGTATGCCGGATTCTTCGCAAAGAAATCCGGATAGTCACTCTTCAGGTCCGGCCGGATCGGCATCTGTCCGGTCACCTGCAGAAGGTCCCCGTCCTGGGCCTTGCTGGTTGCGAACTGCACCACATCCCACGCGGTCCCCTGGTTCTTGCACGAGGTGTACATCCCGATGTTCTTTGCATCCGGGAAGGTCCAGGTGTTCTCTGCGCTCGTTCCGCTCTTCGTAGGAACGGGCACTGATCCCCAGTTCACCTTCTTGTACACCGGAATTGCCCATGGCCCGACAATCGCCATAGCGGCCTTGCCGCTTGCGAACACGTCGCTTTGCACGGGATCCTTGCCAGCGAGATTGTCAGCGTAGATCGTCTTCCAGAAATTGGCGACGTCGTATCCTGCCTGCCCATTGATGGTGGCCTTGCCGTCCTTAATGATTGACTGGCCCTTCGTTTCCGCAGCGTACAGCGGGAGGAAGTCGAAGTTGGGCTGGAAGAACTCGCTCGTGGGTGAGGGGTAGATCGCATACGGTGCGGCACCACTGGAGACGAGCTTCTTCGCGGTGGCGAGGAAGTCGGTGTAGGTCGACAGCTTCGGGTTGGCAGGGTCCAGGCCTGCCTTGGTGAACAGGTCCTTGTTGTAGAAGATCACGACCGGGTTCGACTTCCACGGCATTTGGTAGAAGTCGCCGTCCGATGACTTGTACTGGTCAGCGGATGCTCCGCTCCGATCGGTGATGTACTTGTTTGCCCCCGGGAACTTCGACAAGTCAACCAGGCCACCCTGCTTCTGGAACTGGCCTGTCGCTGCGGGGAGGTTGTTGAAAACGAGACACGGGGTGGTACCCGCAGTGATCGCGGCGCCGATCACCGCCTCCGTCGTCTTGCCAGCCGGAACCTCCTGACCCTTGATCTGCTCCTTCGGATGCGTCGAGTTCCAGGAGGCCACCATGGCCTTGCCCCACTGCAGTTCTTGTGCGTTATTCGAATACCAGACAGTGATTGGTCCGTGCGCCTGCATGGCGTCGGCGCCGCCACCGCTTCCACCAGAGCATCCGGTAAGCGCGAGCGTTGCAACGGCCAGGGTAGCGATTCCCGCGATCCACGTGCGTCTTTTCATCATTGCTCCTTTGTCTTTCTTAAGGCCTTGGTACGAATCGATGAGTGGGAGCGGGTCTGTGCGCGGAAATACGCGACCGACGCAGCACGTGGAGCGCTATGGAGCGGCGCCGTGGTTGATTCGCGCGATGGGCGCTGCTGCCGGCAATGCGATGCCGTCGGCCCAGCAGCACTCCACGGCACGAGTGAGTCAGCGGATGCGCTACCCCAGCCCCCAGGTTCATTTTCGAGCATGGTCAGCGTCGGGTAGGTGTGGCGGCCTGTTTCCGCAGCATCCGTTCCCGCGGCCGAGGGCTCTCCAGACAGAATGGGCCCGCGTTCGTCCGCTATCCTCATACGAACGATTGCCATCGGATAGTTGGCGTGGAGCACAGCGGTGGCCGGATGCGCCTTTTTTTGCAACCGCCGGTGCGCGTTAGAACCCCGTTCCGGTGAGAAGTTGCCGCAATCGGCGATCGGCTCGACATCGAGCTCGTTGATGACTGAACGAAAAAGAGCGAGCCTGGCCCGCGTATGCCCAGTCGCAGGCAAGATGCGATGCCGACCGAGCGAGGCTGGGCGGCCAACAAGGTTGTAAACATCCGCCTCATACTCGCGCGTAATCGCGGGAGACGGGCTGACGGCATCCGGCCAGCGGAGGATGACCGCCGCGGCACCGAGAGAGTATGCACGGCGAGTGCTAAGGCCAAGCATGCGCCGTTTAGGTCGCCGCCCGAGAACCACCGCAGCTGCCCGGATGCGACTCCTCGTTAGACCTCCCACCGGGTTGGAACGCATCGTTACCGGCGACGACCCGACGTCCGTGGACAGTTTCGCTTCGGTCCGTCTGGAACCGTAGCCAATGAACCATAGATCATTTTCCACGCTGTCCCCAAGACAAGCTCTAGTAGCAGGCTGTCCCCAAGCCAAGCTCTAGCATTTAGGGCAACATGGTCTGGGGGAAACCAAGTAGAAATGATGCTACGCGCTCGGATAGCCGGTTACAATAGGCCGATTTGGCGATCACCTTGACATGATGCACCATGAGGGCGTGCAGCCTGAACGGGCCATTGGGGCATTCTCACGGAAACCTCCCAGCCGGCGGTTGGAGAATGCAACCATGCTCGAGGACTTTTCGCCGGATAAGACCATGCCCGCCGCCACGCGCACGCGGGCCCGCGCCCTCGTTTCCAAGGTGCCGGAGATTACGGCTTTGTTTTGGATCATCAAGGTGCTGACCACCGGGATGGGCGAGACCACCAGCGACTACCTTGCCCACACCCTCGATCCGGTGGTTGCCGTGGCCATTGGCAGCGTGTGCTTTGCCGCAGCGCTGGTGCTTCAGTTTTCGGTCAAGCGGTACATCCCGTGGGTGTACTGGCTGGCCGTGGCCATGGTCAGTGTCTTCGGCACCATGGCCGCCGACGTGCTGCACGTGGGGCTGGGCGTCCCATACCTTGTTTCCACCATCTTCTATGCCGTGGTCCTCGCAGCAGTGTTTTTCCTGTGGCACCGCACGGAGAAGACGCTGTCCATCCACAGCATCCACACGCCGCGGCGTGAAGTGTTCTACTGGGCCGCGGTGCTTTCCACCTTTGCATTGGGGACTGCGGCCGGAGACCTCACCGCCGTCACGCTAAAACTGGGATATCTGGGATCCGGCGTGCTTTTTGCCGTCGTCATCGCCGTTCCGGCGCTCGCGTACTGGAAGTTCGGGCTGAAGGCCATCTCCGCGTTTTGGGCCGCCTACATTGTCACGCGCCCGCTCGGGGCGTCCTTTGCGGACTGGATGGGGGTCTCCCATGAGCGCGGCGGGCTGGGTTGGGGCACCGCACAGGTCAGCATCGGCTGGGCCGTGGCGATCATCCTGCTCGTGGCTGTGCTGGCGGCCAGGCAGCGGCGGGCCAAGGCGCCGGCGGCAGTCAACCGATAGCCGCCCGGCACAATGCGTGCGCAGTTAGTGCCGTTTCCGGCGCTGGGAACAGCACTAACTGCGCACGCGATCAAGCGTTTGCTGCGGCGCTCCACCGCTACAGCCGCGCGGCGAAACCCTCGGCCGCGTCCAAAAGCCGGGGCACACCCTGCTCCAGCACGGCACCCAACCCCTGGCCGCCGTCGTCCCGCTCGCCGTTCATCCAGCGCGCGTAGATCGCCTCGCTGAAAATCGCGGCCTTCCACAGCGCCAGCGCCTGATACCAGGGCAGCGCGGACAGGTCCAGCCCGAACGACTGGTTGTACCGCTGCACCAGTTCCTCCCACGTCAGGTAGCCCGGCTGCGCCGTCACACCGGTCAGTTCCATGAAGGTCCCGGCCGATCCCGCCTGCGCGTAGGTGGCCGTCAGGTAGCCCAGGTCGGCCAGCGGATCGCCCAGTGTGGCCATCTCCCAGTCCAGCACCGCCTGCACGCGCACCGGGCCGGAACGGCGGAACATCAGGTTGCCCACCCGGTAGTCCCCATGGATCAGGGACGCCCGCTGCATTTCCGGCCGGTTGGCCTCCAGCCACGCCGCCAACGCCGCGACCTGCGGCAACTCCCTCGTGGCACCCTGCTCCCACAGCCCGGCAAACCGCTTGACCTGGCGTTGCAGGTAGCCGTCCGGGCGGCCGATCTCGGCAATCCCACCCTGCCGGATGTCCACCGAATGCAGCCGCACCAGCATGTCCGCCACGGCTTCACTGGTCTCACGGCGTTGCGCCAGCGCGTCCAGGTGTGTGGGAATCGTGTCCGTGACCACATCACCGTCCAGGAAATTCATCAGGTAGAACGGCACCCCCAGCACGTGGAGGTCCGCGCAGACGGCAAGGATCTTGGGCACCGGAACACCCAGTGGCGCGAGCAGGTGCTGGAGGTGGGCTTCGCGGACCATGTCGTGGGTGGACGGCGGCAGCGGCGGCCGGGGCCCGCGCCGAAGTACGACGTCGGCCCCGCGCCTTTTGATCCGGAAGGTCACGTTGGACTGCCCCCCGCCAATGCGCTGCCAATGCAGGGGCCCGGTGCCGATCCCCGAGGCGTCCAGGTATTCCTCCAGCCGGTCCACCACCAGCAGCGGCGGACGCTCCATCCGCTCCGCTTCGGCTGAAGTCCGGGCCACGTCCTGGCTGTCTGTCACTGCTGTTCCCCTTCGTCGATGCGGGCCGAGCCCTGAAACGGTTCGCCGGCCGCAACGTCGCGGCGGCGGGCCGAGGAGGCACGGCGGGCGATGGCCCACTTGTGGGTCTCGGTGGCGCCGTCGTAAATCCGGAACGGGCGCACCTCATTGAGGTACTGGGCCAGCGGAAGGCCGTCGGAGACCCCGTCGCCGCCGCACAGCTGCACGGCCCGGTCGATCACCCGGTAGACGGCCTCGGAGCAGTGCACCTTGGCCACGGAGGACAGTGCGGAACCGGCCTTCGCATCGATTCCGAGGAGCACCGCGCACTTGCTGATGATGGCGTCGGAGGTCTCAATGTCAATCACGGACGCGGCGATCATTTCCTGGGCAATGCCCAGCTGCGAGATGTGGCCCCCGAAGATCTCCCGGGTGTTGGCGCGGTCCAGGGCGATGTCCAGGGCACGGCGGGCCAGCCCCAGCCAGCGCATGCAGTGCGTCAGCCGCGCCGGGCCCAGCCGGAGCTGCGCATGCGGGAAGCCGAGCCCTGCCTTGCCCAGGACCGCATTTTCCGGGACGCGGACACTGTCGAAATGCACGTGCGGGTGGCCGCCGGGCAGGTACTTGTCCATGGTGTGGATGGGCGCCCCGAGCCGGACCCCGGGTGAGTCCATTGGCACCAGGAACATGGTGGCGCCGGCCGGGTCGGCGCCCTCCGCGGCGGTCCTGGCCATGACGATGGCAAAGCCGGCAAAGGTGGCGCCGCTGGTGAACCGCTTGTGGCCGGTGACCACCCAGTGGTTCCCCTCGCGGACTGCCGTTGTGGCCAGCGCGTCCGGGTCCGACCCCGCACCGGGATGCGGCTCGGTCATGGCAAAACAGGAGCTGACATCACCGGCGGCCAGCGGCACCAGGAAGCGGCGTTTTTGTTCCGGCGTGCCGATCAGGCTCAGCATGTGCATATTGCCCTCATCCGGCGCCATGCAGTTCAGCGCGGCCGGGCCGATCGGGGAATATCCCGCCTCCTGGAACACCGGGGAGCAATGTGCCAGGCTCAGCCCCTGCCCGCCAAATTCGCGCGGCACGTGCGGGGCGTAGACGCCCGCGGCCTTTGCGGCTTCGCCCAGTTCCCGCCGGACGGTCAGGTTCAACGCCTGCCCCGGGCGCGGTTCGGCGGGAATGACGGTGCCGCGGATGAACTCGCGCGTACGCAGGCGCAGCTCCTCGACGTCGGCCGGATAGAGGCTGGCCGGAGGGGGTGTGCTGATCATGCGGGGCTCCTTCGCTGGTTGGTTTATCCGAGTCCGCCGGTGTTGAGCAGACCGCCGTCGAGGGTGAGCACCTGGCCGGTCACCCAGTCCGCGTCCGGGGAGGCGAGGAAGGCGACGGCTGCGGCAACGTCGTCGGGGGTTCCCAGGCGCTTCAGGGGGTAGGCTGCGGCCACTTCTTCCTCGCGCCCCTCATAAAGGGCGCGGGCAAACTTGGTCTTGACCACGGCCGGCGCCACGGCGTTCACGCGGATTTCCGGCGCCAGTTCGACGGCCAGGGTCCGGCTCAGGTGGGAGATGGCGGCCTTGCTGATGCCGTACAGGCCCAGCCCCGGCGCCGGCACCTCGCCGCTGACGGAGGACAGGTTCACCACGTTGCCACGCCGCCCGCGGAACGCCAGCCCGGGGTGGGCCAGCACGGCCTGCGTCCAGGCGAGCGTGGCCAGCACGTTGACGTCAAAAATTTTCCGGGCCGCGTCCAGATCCGCCGTTTCCAGTGGGCCGTAGACCGGGTTGATGCCGGCGTTGTTGACCAGGACGTCCAGCCCGCCCCATTCGCGGGCGACGGCGTCGAGCACCTCCGCGCGGTGGCCGGGGTCGTCCGCGTGCCCGGCAAAGGTGACGGCCGAGCCTGCCGGAAAAGTCGCGGCCGCTTCGCTGAGCTGCTCCTCCCCGCGGGCGGTGATGGCGACTCGGGCACCCTCTGCCACCAGTCGTTGGGCGATGGCCAGGCCAATCCCCCTGCTGGCGCCGGTGACAATCGCCGTCTTGCCGTGCAGACGTTGGCATTCCCCGCCCATGATGTCCTCTCCGCCGTCCGGACCGCTTCCGGCCGGTAGTTGCCAGCATGCTGGGGATTGCGGCCAAGGTCAAGGGATCAGGGCGAGGCAGCACTCTCGTCCGCTACCGGTGGGGGAGTCCGTTGCAGGCGCTGTTGCCAATTTCGCCACTGCGGGTATTTAGCCTTTGTCACGAAGTGCGCCGCGTTGCGCGGCTGCGGCAGCTGCCGAGACGTGCAATTGCTCGGGCGTGTGGCCGTCGCGGTTCAAGGGTGGGCAAAGTTCGGCCCTCATGGCGTCTTCCAAACCGGCCACCAGTTCCAATTTTGGCACCACACAAAATGACGTGCCAAGGTTGCTGACCATCCAAGCACTGAGAAGTTCCTCGTCGGCATCCGTTAGCCGGGGATGCGCGGATTTTCCATGCCACTGAGCTTGGAGCCCCAGGATGGCCGCCAGGGAACGGCGAAAAGTAGATTTAGACGTTTGTACGTCGTGGTGCCGGGCCCGAATTTTCAGGTTCGTCGCCCGTCCCATATAGATCAGGTCCCCGCGCTTCAGGGGCTTCAATTCAGCGGGCCACTCCACGTTTTTGGGCAGTCCACCCGTCAGGTAACACTTGTAGATGCCGGGGGCGAAGGGCATCGCCGACCAAGCGGTTTTAGCAGGCGCCGTGACGGTCCATTTGAGTTCATCCATGCGTTGACCTTACGACACCTGGCAGCGACAATCCCTTTCCCGGTGGCCGGTGCCCCATAACTACGCGTCGGCGAGCTCGCCTGCCTCTTCAAAGTCGATGGACGCGATGATTTCGCGGGTTGACGGGTGAATCATGATGGCCTCGTCGGCCCCTTCAATCATGATGAAATCGCCATGATCGGTGGAAAAGTGCCAGGCCAGGACGGTGGCACCCCCGTGCGGGAAGTTGGGGTCGCCCATCGTGATCCTGACCAGCTCGTAACCGGCCATGTCACAAAGTTCCCGGATGAGGAACTCAAATTCAGGGGCGTCCTGGCGATCGGCTTCGGCGGCTTCCGCCTGCCGCTCGGCCAAGTTGGGGATCAGGGCCACGCGCTCTGCGATGTGCTCGTTGAGTTCCGAACCGCTGACCACAAGCAGCCCGTCCTGGCCGCGGAGCCACGCAGCGTTGAGGCCCGTCACGTTCTCCGCTTCAAGGAGCGTCTCAAACTCCCCGTCCAGCGTTTCCATGTTTTGGACTCCCTCGGAACGCCGGCCTTCCCCGTCGAATTCCCCGTCAAGATAGGCCTCGGCGTCGTCCTGGGACAGCGCGTCGAAGAGCGTGGTGGTGCGAATGAAAAGCTCCAGGTGCCCGTTGGCTCCCATGCCCTTGAAGCCCTCCCGGACATAGGCGTCCAGTTCGGCGCGGTCCGGGGACATGAAGACATACTGGGCGAATCCGCCGTCGAGCACCTGCGTCAGGTAAAAGTCGACGAAGTAACTGCTCAGGGCATTCGGGGCGATTTCCTCGAAACCGAGCAGCGCCCGGTACATGGCATTCACCACGGAGACATTGGCATTGACAATGTCCTCATCGCTGGCAGCGGTGTTTTCAACGGTCAAGACGACGGGGTACTGGATATCGGTCACGAGTATTCCTCACTGCAGGGAACCGGTGGTGCTGACGGACAACTCCACGCTACGTCCCTCGGGAGGCGCCTGCAGTGCTCATCAGATGAACGTCGGGCGACGATTGGGAAACCGTTCGCAGCTGCCGCCCCTCGTGCGCCGCCAGGAACTTGTACACCTCGGTCTCGTCCACCCCGGGGAACGCCCCCTGCGGCATGGCGGCCAAAAGGTGCGAGTACGCCCGGGTGAAGGGCCACACATTGCCGGCCCATTGGGCGGACAGGTCAGCGGGCGGGCGCCGGCAGTTCCGCGGGCCGAAAAATGCCAGCGTGCTGTGGAAGGGCTGTGGCCTAAGGTATGGGGGCGCTCCGTAAGGGCCGGTCAAGGGCTGCGCCAACGGGTGGGAAAGGCTAGAGCCAACCGAAATTGCCCGTGTCCGCCAGGGACAGGATCAGCAGCGCCGGAAGCGCCTGGGGCCCTGCCCCGGGAATGCTGAAAATTAGCTGGTCGCTGGCGGCGTCGGCCAACGACGTGGTCACGGAGTATTCGCTCTTCCATGTGCGAAGGACCACACGAAGGTGGACCTGGTTTCCGGCGATGGTTAGAAACATTTGTTCAGTGTCACTCTTGTCCTTGATGAACTGCTGGGTGTCCATGGGCGGTCCGGTGGGGTTGACGCCGCCCCGATCGCTGAACCAGACGTAAATGGAGGGAAACTCAAGGCCGACGGGAACCTGGGACGGCCCGTTGATGACTGCGCCGTCTATGCCCCAGCCGTAGCTGACGATGCCGGGATTCCAATGTTGCACCCCAACCCCCGGCCAGTGTTGCGCGGTAGTACGGGTGATGCTTGGCGCGCGCACGGCTGCTTTTCCGATCCATCGATTCAGGTAGTCAGTCGCCGTTGACATTTGGTCCCCCTAACGTTCGGCATTCCAACGTGGAGTTGCCCACGAACGGGAATCGCCTTCAGTGGCCCCGGAAGTTCCTGCCCCGCGGGATCCCAAGAAAACGGTAGCCAATCATGGCAGTTGCCGCTGACAACAACCACGTGGATTTCCCAACACCCAATAACTGGTTGGTTAATTCACCGCACACATGAATCGTATTTCTGGCTTCCCCACCGGGCATGGGCGCGCGTTGGCTCCTGGCATGCCCGTGCCGAGGCGGCGGTATCCGATTCTGGGCCGGGCACGGAGCTACCATGCCGTCACCGCCCCTCGTGCGCCGCCAGGAACTTGTACACCTCGGTCTCGTCCACCCCGGGGAACGCGCCCTGCGGCATGGCGGCCAAAAGGTGCGAGTTCGCGCGGGTGGAGGGCCATGCATTGCCGGCCCACTGTGCCGATAAGTCAGCGGGCGGGCGCCGGCAGCAGTCCGGGTCCGGGCACTTGGACTGCGAGCGCTCGGTGGTGTCGCGGCCGCGGAACCACTTCACGTGCTCGTAGGGCACGCCAATGCTCAGCGAATACTCCCCCGAGGAATGCCGCTCCGTCCGGGCCGTGCACCAAAACGTTCCCACCGCAGTGTCCGTGTACTGGTTGAAGGCACGAAACTTGTCCGGCACGTCAAACACCGCGCGGGAGGTCCAAAACCGGCAGACGGCCTGGCCCTCGATGGCTCCGGTGTGGTCGGCGGGGAAGTTCACGCCGTCGTTCTCATAGGCCTTGTGGATGATCCCGGATTCGTGCACCTTTTGGAAGTGCGTGGTGATGCCCAAGTGTTCGGTGGCCAGGTTGGTGAAGCGGTGGGCCGCAGTCTCATAGGACACGGCGAACGCGTCCCGAATGTCCTCGATGGCCAGCTCCTTGGCGGCCTTGGCCTCCTTCAGGAAGTCCACGGTGGCGCGTTCGGGCATCAGCAGCGACGCCGCAAAGTAGTTCGTGTACAC
The DNA here is from genome assembly GCF_003219815.1 of Arthrobacter livingstonensis. GTDB lineage: Bacteria > Actinomycetota > Actinomycetes > Actinomycetales > Micrococcaceae > Specibacter > Specibacter livingstonensis. The sequence continues at coordinate 139,973 of NZ_QJVD01000001.1, read as the reverse complement.
CCGCTGCCGCAGAAAATCCGCGTAGTCGCGCGGCGTCTCATGCCCCAGGACGTAGTGCCCCAGCGCCTGCAGGAGCACCGACCGGGGGTCATGGTCGGAGCGCTGGCCGTGCGTGAGATAAATTCGGTGATTCTTCAAATCCGTCACCGAGCGGGTGGAATGCGGCAAGTCCCCCACATAATGCAGGTCGAACCCCAGGTGCTCGGCAATGTCGGCGGCCACGTGGTGGGACAACGGGCCACGGTCGTGGCCCACCGCTGCCAGGAGGTCCTGGGCCTGGTGCTCAATCTCCGGGTAATAGTTATTCCGCGCCTTCATCTCGCCCCGCAATTCCGAGTTGGCCCGCCGCGCCTCCTCCGGTGTAGCCGACTGCTCATCCAGGCGCCGCTCCAGTTCATGCTGCAGGCCCACCAGGGACTCCAGGATTTCCATGGAAAGCCGCGAACTTACGCGGACGGCGGGCAGTCCCAGTGACTGATACAAGGGTCCCCGCTGCGCCCGTTCCAGCTCGATTTCCAGGGCGGCCCGCCGGCTTGGCGGCTCGGCTCCGAGCATCTGTTCAAGCCCCACGCCAAGTGCCCCAGCCAGGTGTTGGAGCAGGGTCAGCTTGGGCTCCCGCTTGCCGTTTTCAATCAGGGACAACTGCGACGGCGCGGCGCCCACCTTGGCGCTGAGGTCATCAAGGGTCATGCCCAATTTTTTGCGCAGGTGCCGCACCCGCCGGCCCAGCGCAATCAAGTCCAGTTCTCCGTCGCCGGCAGGCCCTTTGCCGTCTCGGTCGCTCGCGCCACTTAGATTCCAACCCGCATTGTTCATTTCTTGATAATACGGGAAGAATTGCAAATCTTTCCACCATTTTACCCTAGAAACTCTTTGAAAAGCCCTGAATAGTAGAAATCACGAAGAAGGAACAAGGAACCATCGCAAGGGAGCGACCAACATGAGTGCAGCATTTGAACCCGCAACGACGCCGGAGCAGACCAACGCTGAGGCAGCCGCCGCCCTTCAACTCGAGTGGGAAGCCAACCCCCGCTGGGACGGTATCGAACGCTCCTACCCGGCCGCCGATGTCATCAAGCTCCAAGGCCGTGTCCAGGAGGAGCACACCCTGGCCCGCCGCGGTTCCGAAAAGCTGTGGGGCCAGCTGCGCAACGCCGGCACAGAGGGATACACCAACGCACTTGGCGCCCTGACCGGCAACCAGGCCGTGCAGCAGGTCAAGGCCGGACTGAAGGCCATCTACCTCTCCGGCTGGCAGGTTGCCGCGGACGCCAACTCCAACGGCAACACCTACCCGGACCAGTCGCTCTACCCCGTGGACTCGGTGCCCAAGGTGGTCCGCCGCATCAACAACGCCCTCCTGCGGGCCGACCAGATCGAGTTTTCCGAAGGCAAGCAGAGCGTTGAGGACTGGCTGGTGCCGATCGTGGCCGACGCCGAGGCCGGCTTTGGCGGCCCCCTGAACGCCTACGAGCTCATGAAGTCCATGATCGACTCCGGTGCCGCAGGCGTGCACTGGGAAGACCAGCTGGCCAGCGAGAAGAAGTGCGGCCACCTGGGCGGCAAGGTCCTCATCCCCACGGCCCAACATGTCCGCACGCTTAACGCAGCACGCCTCGCGGCCGACGTCGCCGGCGTCCCATCCGTTATTGTTGCCCGCACCGATGCAGAGGCAGCCACGCTGATCACCTCCGACGTCGACGAGCGCGATCAGCCGTTCCTCACCGGCGAGCGCACCGCGGAGGGTTTCTACAATGTGCGCAACGGGATCGAGCCGTGCATTGCCCGGGCCCTGGCCTATGCACCCTATGCCGACCTCATCTGGATGGAGACCGGCACCCCGGACCTGGCCCTGGCCAAGAAATTTGCCGACGCCGTCCACGCCCAGTTCCCCGACCAGATGCTCGCCTACAACTGTTCACCGTCGTTCAACTGGAAAAAGCACCTGGACGACGCCACCATTGCCAAGTTCCAACGCGAGCTCGGCGCCATGGGCTTCAAGTTCCAGTTCATCACCCTGGCTGGCTTCCACGCCCTGAACTACTCGATGTTTGACCTCGCCCACGGCTACGCCCGCAACGGCATGAGTGCCTACGTCGAACTCCAGGAGCGCGAATTCGGCTCCGAAGACCGCGGCTACACCGCAACCAAGCACCAGCGCGAAGTGGGCACAGGCTACTTCGACCTGGTGGCGACAGCGCTGAACCCGAACAGCGGCACCCTCGCACTGGCCGGCTCCACCGAAGCCCAGCAGTTCCACTAACCTCTTTCACATCTGTGTTGCAGCTGTTGGACCGATTTGCCCGGAAACGGTGGATTTTCGTCCAACAACTGCAACACAGATGAACCAGACTTGGAGCAACCCCATGAACTCAACGAACAGCCTGAACGGATTCACGTTCAACGGCATCACCTTGACCGCACCGCCCATCCACCGCCAGGACGAGATCCTGACCTCCGAGGCCCTGGACTTCATTGCCGCACTTAACCGTTCGACGACGGCGCGCCGCCAGGAGCTGCTGCAGGCCCGCCAGACGCGGCGGCGCCAGATCCTCAGCGGCACCGACCCACGCTACCTGCGTGAGACCTCCGGCATTCGCGAGGATCCCCGCTGGCGGGTGGCACCGCCGGCCCCCGGACTGGAGGACCGCCGCGTGGAGATCACCGGGCCCGTGGATGCAAAGATGACCATCAATGCCCTGAACTCCGGCGCCAAGGTTTGGCTGGCGGACATGGAGGACTCCTCCACGCCGACATGGGGCAACGTGATCCGCGGCCAGGTCAACTTGATCGATGCGCTGGAACGCCGCATCAACTTCACCAGCCCCGAGGGCAAGGAATACCGGCTGGCGCCTGCGGAGGAACTGCCCACCATCGTGGTCCGCCCGCGCGGCTGGCATCTGCCGGAAAAGCACCTGCTCATCAACGGCAAGCCGATGGCCGGCGGGATCGTCGACTTCGGCCTGTTCTTCTTCCACAACGCCCGCCGGCTGATCGCCCAGGGCAAGGGGCCGTACTTTTACCTGCCGAAGATTGAAAACCACCTCGAGGCACGGCTGTGGAACGACATCTTCGTCCAGGCCCAGGATTTGCTGGGCATCCCGCAGGGCACCATCCGCGCCACCGTCCTGATCGAGACCATCACCGCGGCCTTTGAGATGGAGGAAATCCTCTACGAACTCCGCGACCACGCCGCCGGCCTGAACGCCGGCCGCTGGGACTACCTGTTCTCGGTCATCAAGAACTTCCGCACCCGGGGCCCACGCTTTGTGCTCCCGGACCGCAACCAGATCACCATGACCGCACCGTTCATGCGCGCCTATACCGAACAGCTGGTCCGTGCCTGCCACCGCCGCGGCGCCATGGCCATTGGGGGCATGGCCGCCTTTGTGCCCAACCGCCGCGACCCGGAAGCCAATGCCAACGCCATGGAAAAGGTCCGCGCGGACAAGACCCGCGAGGCCAACGACGGCTTTGACGGCTCCTGGGTGGCCCACCCGGACCTGGTCCCCGTGGCCATGGAGGTCTTTGACGACGTCCTGGGCTGGAACCCGAACCAGATCAGCCGCCTGCGCGAGGACGTGGAACTGGACGACCGCGCACTGCTGGACGTTGCCGGCACCAAGGGCACCATCACCGAGCAGGGCATCCGGGACAACATCTGGGTGGGCATCCAGTACATCGAGTCCTGGCTGCGCGGCCATGGCGCCGTTGCCCTGAACAACCTCATGGAGGACGCCGCCACCGCGGAAATCTCCCGCTCGCAGATCTGGCAGTGGATCCACAGCCAGGCCATCACCGATACGGGCGAACTCATCACCTTCGACTGGGTAACGGAGATGCTGGAGGAGGAATTTGCCAAGATGCCCCGCTTCGACGCGGATCGCTTCGAGGACGCCCTGGAAATCTTCGAGGCCGTGGCCCTCGGCGAGGAGTTCCCCACCTTCCTGACCCTGTCCGCCTACTCGAACTACCTGGACGAGACCCCTGAGCGCGAACCCGCAAGGACCGCCCAGCTCGCCGCCGCCTGAAACAGGCACAAGTTTGGCTGGTTCCGCCGGACGCGTCGCCACTGCAGGCCCGAAATCCGGGTCCCGGCGGGCCAGCCTTAGCTTTCACCACGAAAAAGTACGACGGCGGTTGGCAGGTTTCCCACGAAACCCCGCCAACCGCCGTCGTACTTGTCCCCGGAATAACTGCCATCCGTTCCCCGTTGGCGCAAGTATGAAGATTGAGATTTGGTCCGACGTCGCCTGCCCTTGGTGCTACATCGGCAAGCGCCGCTTTGAAACCGCGCTGAACGCCTTCCCGCACAAGGATTCCGTGGAGGTGCAGTGGCGCAGCTACCAGCTGGACCCCACGCTCCCGGAACACTATGACGGCACCGAGATCAGCTACCTGGCCGAGCGCAAGGGCATGGACCCCGCACAGGTAAAGGGCATGTTGGCCCACGTCACCGAGCAAGCTGCGGGCGAGGGCCTGCACTACAAGTTCGACGACATGGTGGTTGCCAACAGCTTCAACGCCCACCAGCTGCTCCACCTGGCCGCCGCCCATGGGAAGGCCGACGCGGTCAAGGAAGCCCTGCTGTCGGCCCACTTTGAGCACGGCGAAGACATCGGCAGCCGCGAATTCCTGGTTCGCACCGGCACCTCGGCCGGCCTCGACGCCGCCGAAATCAACGATGCCCTGAACACTGACAAATACGCCGATGAGGTCCGCAATGACTTTGCCGAGGCCCGCGCGATCGGCGTCACCGGCGTCCCGTTCTTCGTCATTGACAGGAAGTACGGAATCTCCGGCGCCCAGCCCGCCGAATTGTTTGGCCAGGCCCTCGACGAGGCGTGGCAGGAAGCGAACCCGCTCACCATGGTGGCCGCAGCTGATTCCGAGGGCGCCGAGGTTTGCGGCCCGGACGGCTGTGCAATCTAGTCTCCCTCACTGGGAGTCGGAAAATGCATCAAAATCGTTGATTTTGGCGCATTTCACGCGGTTCCCGACCCACAGTTTTATTGGGTCGAAGGGCAGCACGCCGCCCCGTGTCGCAGCATTGGGAACCACACCGTAGTGCGGTTTTCCTGACGGGAGTACGCTCATGCCCCCACGTGTCCCCACTGCTTGGTTCCTACGGCACCGGATCGCGTGGATGATCGCGGCCGCAGCAGTGTTGATCGTCCTGGCGGGCTTCGCAGGTGGGTTGGCCGGCCACTCATGGGCGCGCCCCGTCGCAGCTTACGGCGGAAGCTGCGACGCCGTTCAAGTCGCCAGTCAGGTACTGCCCACCATTGTGACGGTGTCCATCAAGAACGGGGCCGCGAACGGTGTCGGCAGCGGCGAGATCATTCGAGCCGACGGACACATCCTAACAAACAACCACGTCATCTCGGCCGCCGCCGACGGCGGCACCATCACGGTCGTGTTCAGCGACGGCCACGGGACAGAGACGATATTGGTGGGCCGCGACCCCCAGTCTGACCTGGCCGTGCTCAAGGTGAGCGATCCCAAGCAGCTGCCGTTCATCGCGCACGGCGGCTCTTCCACACTTCACGTGGGGCAGCCGGTGGTCGCCCTCGGCGCACCACTGGGGCTGTCCAGTACCGTCACGGCAGGCATAGTCAGCGCCCTGGGCCGCAACGTGCCGGTCCCCAGCGACAACAACACGACCGCCACCCTGGTTGGCGCGCTCCAGACTGACGCATCCATCAACCCCGGAAATTCCGGCGGCGCCCTGGTCAACTGTGCCGGCCGGCTCGTGGGCATCAATACGGCCATTGCCACAGTGCCCAATGCGGAAGGCACCGCGGGCGGTGGCAGCGTTGGCATCGGATTTGCGGTGCCCGTCAACCTGGCGATGCGCATTGCCGGGCAGCTAATCGACACCGGCAAGGTCGCCTACCCCTACTTTGGCGTCACAGCCACTCCCCTCCCGCCCAGCGCGGCGAGCCGTTTTGGCGTTGACGACGGGTTGTATCTGCAGGCGGTGACACCTGGCGGCCCGGCCGACTCAGCGGGGCTGTTGCCCGGCGACGTCGTCACGCGCCTCGACGGCCGCCCGGCCACGGATACCGGGGTGCTCACGGAGGTCACCCTCGCCCGGAAAGCCGGCGACACCGTGGAGGCCACCTATGTGAGGGGCGGCAAGAGCTCAACCGCCACCATCACGCTGGGGGCAATTCCCTAAAGGAGCGCCGGGGTAGGCGAAGCGGACGGCTGCACGGCCCGGACCGCTGCAGCCAAACGGCGGCGTGCCAAACCGTCCAGGGCGTATGAAATTTCATACGCCCTGGACGGTTTGGCACGCCGCGACTTTTTAAAGCATCGGCGCTACTTCACGGCGCCGGCTGCTGCCACTGCCACCGGATTCTCCGCGTCAGTGCCTGAGCTCAAGCACGGCCACGCCGTACGGAGCCAGTGTCACAAATTCGACGGCACCGCCGTCGAGGGTGGAAATGGTGGAGCCGGGAACGGCCGCGGCCAGGGGCACATCCACGTCCTGGCCGTGCTGGCTGGCCAGGAACACAAACTCCCGGCCGTCGGCATGCGTCAGCGAATCCGCAAAGACCACCGGATCGCCCAGCTTGAGCGGACCCTGCACCCCGGCCACCTGCGCCAGTGCTCCATAGAGCTTGTAGGTGTCCTCGGGATTGATGCGTCCCTGCACCGACGCCATGTATTCCAACGGGTAGGTGCACAGCACCGTGCGCCCGGAACCGTGTTCCTTCACGACAATGGCCGGGTTGCCGTGCGCGTCCACGGCCACAACCGTACCGTCGGTGGCCGTCACGGGCAGGAACGCGCGCGCGTGCTCATTGCCGGCCGCCGCAAACCGCAACACCTCGCCGGTCCGCAGGGTGCCGAAATCGGCCGTGAAAGTCAGTTCCACCACGTCGTCGTCGATCGGGTTGTTCAACCCGTAGACCAATTCCCGGCGCACACCGAAGATTTCCTCCGTGTTGATCCACCAGGGGCCGCGCTGCGCCCCGGTCTCCCCCACGCAATATGAGGCGTAGATGGTGGCACCGGCGGCGGCCAGCCGGGGCAGCTGCGTCCACGACGGGCCCGCCAGCGCCTTGATCGAGGGCAGCAGGTACAGCGAATACCCCTCCGGCAGGCCGCCGTCCTCCGCCTCCCGCACCACGCCGACGGGCAGGTGGGCCTCGTGCGTTGCAACGTAGGCCTGCTCGGCGGTTTGCACCACCAGCCTGCGTTCCCCTTCCACCGTGAACGGGTAGTCCGCGGCCAGGTATGAGGTGAGCACCAGGGCGGCCGACACCTCGGTCCGGGCCGTGTTCGCCAGATCGACAGCCTCCAGGGTTCGGGCAAAGGAGGCCAGCTCCCGCAGGGCCGGCTTTGGCGCGCCGGCGGCGTCCGTGATGCCAAAGTGCAGTTCGAACGGGTGGTGGCTGTAGGGGCGCTGGCCCATGATGGCGTCGTAGTCAGTGTTGTTCCAGGCGATCCAGCCCGTGGCGCCGGCCAACAGCGTGTGGTGCAGCAGCTGGCGGTAGTAGTGGCCGGCGTTCTCGTCGGAGACGAAGTCGCTGGAGAGCCCAAATTCCTCCATCACCACCGGCTGGCCGGTCATGGCCGACATCTCGCACACGAACGCCGCCTTCAGGTGCTGGCGGATGACGTCGCTTTCCATCCGGTACACATGCGGGCCCACAAAATCCGTGAACGGTGCCAGGTCCATGAGGGAAAACCCGTTGTCGTGCCCGGTGGTCTCCAGGCCCCACGCGCCGTCGCCGATGGACACCGGCTGGGTTCCGCCGCCGGCGCGCACGGCGTTGACCATCAACTCGGACCACGCCGCAACCTGGTCCCGGGACGCCTCCCCGCCGTAGATGGGGACCTCGTTGGTGATGAGCCAGCCGGCGATGGCGGGGTGGCCGGTGAAGCGGGTCACGAGCTGCTTGACGTACCAGGCCTGCCGGTTCACAAACCACACGTCCGTGTACAGGTTCCGCCCGGCCCGCCACGCCGGATCCCAATTCTCCCCCGACATGTGCCCCACAATGAAGGTGGGAATCGTGGTCATGCCCGCCGCCTCGTGGGCGTCCAGGAAATCTGCAAAGTGTGCGCAGGCATCCTCGCTGATCACATCGGGTTCGGGCTGGAAGTCCGGCCAATAGTAGAACGACCGTGTCATGTTCAGTCCGTGCCGTGCCAGCACGTCGAGTTCCTCGCGGACCACGGCGGGGTCATAGTTGCGCCACATCAGCGGTCCGCCGGTGCGCGACCAGAAATTTGCGCCAAGCCAGTTCTGCTTCGCTCCTGGTGCGCCGACCATGCCAAAATTGCGCTTCATGCCGGACATTCCGTTCTGTTCGTTGCTTGAGTCTGTCGAAACCTGGATCGGCGGTGCAGCTCTTGCGGGTGCCGGTGCCTGAAACCACTGGTGCTGCACCGGCGGCGCAAGTGAGTCTGAAAAAGTACGACGGTGGCATCTGGATGAGCGGCAAGACTCACCCAGGTGCCGCCGTCGTCCGGGACTGGAAAACTCCACCGCCGGGGCGGGCAGCCGGCTCCACCCCAAGGGGAGGCTACTTGACGGCGCCCGCGGTCAGGCCTGCCACGAAGTTCTTTTGCAGGAGCAGGAAGCCGATGACGATCGGGATACTTACCACCACGGAGGCAGCCATGATCTGGTTCCAGTACACGTTGGTCTGCGTCGAATAAAGCTGCAGGCCCACGGCCAGGGTCCGGTTGGCGTCGGTGGTCATGACGGAGGCGAACAGGACCTCGCCCCAACTCGTCATAAAGCTGTAGATGGCGACGGCGACCAGACCTGGCCGGGCGGCGGGCAGGATGACCTGGATCAGGGCGCGCATCGGCCCGCAGCCGTCCACCTTCGCGGCCTCGTCCAGTTCACGCGGGATGCCGTCAAAGTAGCCGGCCAGCATCCAGATGGAGAACGGCAGCGAAAAGGTCAGGTAGGTGATGATCAGGCCGATGCGGGTTCCCACCAGCTGAACGCCGAAGTTTGTGTTGATGTTCACGAAGATCAAAAACAGCGGCAGAAGGAACAACACGCCCGGCAGCATCTGCGTGGCCAACACGGTGTTGGAGAACAGCGAGCGGCCGCGGAAGTTGTAGCGGGAAATCGCGTAGGAGGCGAAGATGGCGATGATCAGCGAGAGGACTGTCGCGGCGGAGGCCACGATCACCGAGTTCACAAAGTAGCTGGCCAGTGGAACTGTCCGCCACATGTCGATGTACGGCTGGATGGTCAGGGTGCTTGGCCACCAGGAGAAGGCACCCTGGACGTCCTTGAGGGGCTTGAGGCCGGAGATCACCATGACGTACACGGGGATGACGGTGAAAACGGTCAGGACTGCGATGACGACGATCCGGAAGGATTTGGCCGATGTTGTTTCACGCACGCTTGGACCTCCGGTTCATGACGAGCAGGTAGACGCCGCTGACCAGCAGCAGGAAGAGCAGAAGCAGCACGGACATGGCCGCTCCGGAGCCAAAGTTCCAGGTCAGGAAGGAGGCATTGTAAATATGGAACGAGATCAGATCGCCCGCCGGAGGCTGGGAACCGCCAAACAGCACGAACGGGGTGTTGAAGTCGTTGAAGGTCCACAGGAACATGACCAGCAGCAGGACCATGTTCACGGGGCGCAGCATGGGCAATGTGATCGCCGACCACTGGCGCAGCGGCTTGGCACCGTCCACCGCGGAGGCCTCGTAAACGTCGTTGGGGATGGACTGGAGCCCGGCCATGAGCATGAGGAAGGCGAACGGCCACAGGCGCCAGATGGCCACGATGACAACCGCCCAGAAGGCGTTGTCGCCGATGAGCCAGAACGGCTTGTCCCCCGGCAGGCCAAGGTTGTCGTACAGAAGGTGGTTGAGTGCGCCCGTGTCCTTTTGCAGCATGAACTTCCAGGCGATGACGCCGGCGTACATCGGCAGCGCATAGGGAATAAGGAACAGGGTGCGGAAGAAGCCGCGGCCAAAGAAGGATTTTTGGAGTGCAACTGCGGCGGCCATGCCAAACCCCCAGGAGATCCCCACCACGAGGATGGTGAAGGCCACCGTGATCAGGAAGGACTTGAGAAGTCCGGCTCCGACGGCGGAGTTGAAATCAAGGGCAACAGCATAGTTCTTGAGCCCGATAACGGGCGCGTTCCCCCAGTTGGAGATGAACATCTTGGTGAGCTTGAGGAAGCTCATCCAGATGCCGGTCGCCATGGGAATGACATGGATGACAACTTCAAAAATGATGGCGGGGGCAAGCAGTGCGTAGGGCAGCCACCAGCCGGCACGGCGCGGTTTGCGGGGTTTGCCCTTGGGCGGGCCGGCCGAGGGTCCGGACTTTTTTGTGGCGGTGGTTGCAGACACTGCGCTCACTCACCTTTCTTTCATGGTTGTTGGGAAAGCCGCAGGCCGGGTGCCGCATGGTGCGGCACCCGGCCTGCGGACTTTCATCAGCTCGAAGAGAGGGTCAGCCGGCCGCTTCAACCTGCTGCTGTGCCGTGGTCAGCGCGGTCTTGATGTCTGCCTTGGACACCGTGCCGCCGGAGGCGATGGTGGCGAACATCTGGTTCATGGCCTTGCCAACTGTGCTTTCAAACTGGTCCTCGGAAGGGACCAGGGGCAGTGGCTTGGACTTGTTGGCGTAGATGTCGCTGAAGGTCTTGGCTTCCTCGACATTGTCGGTGAATACTGCCTTGGCACCGGCGAGTACCGGCAGCGACGCAAACGGCTTGCCGAGTGCGGTTTGCGTTTCCGGGCTCGTCATGAACTTGACGAATTTCAGCGCGCCGTCCTTGTTCTTCGTGTTCTTGAAGATGGACAGGTTGATGCCGGCCACGTGGCTGGCCACATCCTTGGCGCCTGCCGGTGCGGGGAAGGCCACCACGCCGTACTCATCATTCTTCATGCCGTTGGCGACGATGCTGCTGTCGGCATTGTTTTGATTGAGGATCATGGCAACCTTGCCGGCTGCGAAGTCGTTGACGGCCTTAGTGCCGTTGTCGTACTGGGCGTTGCCCACGTTGACTACCTTGTCGGCCTGCATCAGGTCAAGGTAGCGGGAGATGCCGTCCACGACGCCGTCCGAGGTGAAGGTCGGCTTGCCGTCGGCGCTGAACAGATCGGCGCCGTTCTGGGCTGCGTTGATGAACGCAAAGTGTGCGTTTTCGGTGTAGCTTCCTGCGGCCAGGGCGAAACCGTACTTGCCGCCGGTGGTCAGCTTCTTGGCGTCAGCGACCATGTCGGCCCAGTTGGTGGGAGGGGTCAGGCCGGCGTCCTTGAACATGGCCTTGTTGTAATACAGTCCGTAGGCCAGCCCGTACAGGGGCACCGAGGTGGGATCCTGCCCGGGAACCCCGCCGGTGTCCATCGCCGTCTTGACGAACTTGTCCTTGCCGCCGATGGCGTCGAAGGCTGCCGAGTCAAACGGCATGAACGCACCGGTGGACTGCAGCGATGCCGCCCAGGTGTTGCCAATGTTCAGCACATCCGGCGCCTGTCCCGAGGTGACAGCCGTCTGGATGCGCGTCTGGAGGTCGTTCCAGCCAATAACTTCAAGGTTGACCTTGATGCCGGTCTGTTCCTCAAACTTCTTCAGCTGCGGGGTGAGGACCTCCTTGTCGTTGTCAAGGCTGGTGCCCTGGTTGCTGGCCCAGTAGGTGAGGGTCTTTCCGCCGCCGTCCGAGGAGCCGGAATTGCTGGTGCCGCCGCTACAGCCCGTGGCGGTAATTGCAAGAGCTGCGATTGCCGCCGCTGCGGCAAAAGTACGAATTTTCACTTTCGCGACTTCCTTGTCATTGTCGTTGGATACCCGAAAAATTGTTGATTGAGCGTTTCGGGCGGACTCGTTTCTCATCGTGAAACCAAACCTAGATGAACTTATGGCGAAGGTCAATCAAAAGTTGCCACAAGTTTTTCTGGCTATTGAAGCCTTGTCAACAGATCTTCCAGCAGCCGGTCGGCCTAAAATGCGAAAACGTCGTAAAAAACCCTTACAACACGTGAGCTTTAGAGCATTCAGCCGCACTCCTTGACTGTGACGATCCCAACTGAACCGGTTCAGTTAAGCTGGATTGTTACCGCTTTGTTATCACTTTACGGGCGCTTCCAGGCAGCCTCGGCCAGGCTTTCCCGGCTCTTCAGCACGCCTGCAGGCATGGCCACGTTAGCTGATTGGTGCCCCGCCAGCGTGTCCAGCAGCAAGGCCGCCGAGCAGCGCCCCAGCTCCATGGTGTTCCTGGCCAGGGCCGCCACCGTGGGGGAGCTGAGCTTGCACAGGATGGAATCATCCCAGCTCAGGATGGACACCTGGCCGGGGACGGAAAAACCCAGCCGCTTGAGGGACTGGAGTCCGCCAATCGCCATGAGGTCATTGCCATAGACAATGGCGGTCGGAAATTCCGGGGACCCCGGCGCCACCCCGGCAACGACGGCGATGGTGGCCTTGCCGCCGTCGTCCGCGGTGTAGTCCGAGGCGCTGAAGACAACCGTCATCCCGAGGCGTCCGGCATGGGCCAGAACCCCTGCGCTGCGGGCCGCCTCGTGCGTGAGCGCCAGCGGTCCTGAGATGTGGGCAATGTGCCGGTGGCCCAGCCGGTGCAGGGCCTCCACGACGGTGGCCGCGTCACGGCCCTGGTTCACGGTGGTGTTGGCGCCGAAGGGGGCGCTGCCAGCGTCCTCGGCGGCGCCCACCAGGACATGCGGCAGCCGCAGCCCGGCCAGCACCTGCGGGCGCGGGTCGTCGCTAATGTGGTCAAAGACGATAACGCCGTCCACGCGCCGTTCACCGGCCCAGCGCCTGTAGACAGCAAGGTCGCGGCGCGGCCCGGGTGTCCGCTCCGGAGTGACCATGCGCAGCATCAGGTTCATGTCGTGGTCGCTCAGCTCGGACTCAATACCGGCCAGCACGTTCATGTAAAAAGACTCCGAGCCCACCTCTTCCGGGGAGCGGCCCAGCACGATTCCCACGGCGTCGCTGCGCGATTGCGACAACGCGCGGGCGCTGGAGCTGGCGTACCAGCCAAGCTCGGCGGCGAGGGCCAGGACGCGGGCGCGGGTGGGCTCACTGACCCCCGGCTGGCCGTTCAGCGCGTAGGAGACGGATGCCTTGGACATGCCGAGACGGTCGGCAAGGCCGGCGATGGTCACCTTGCCAGCCGCCCCTCCCCCCGGACTGGTCACGGCTGCTGGTGCTCCGCCACCAGGCGCTCGACGCCGGACGGGGCCAGCACGTGGTCGATCACCATGCGCCCGGCCCCCAGGACACCGGCATGGTCGGCCGCCATGGACTGGACGATCCTCAGCCGCGCCGTGGCCAGCGGCAGGGAGCGCTGGTAGACAATCTCCCGGACGCCTGCCAGCAGATATTCGCCGGCGGAGGAGAGCCCGCCGCCGATGACAATGACGGACGGGTTGAGCAAATTCACGCAAGCGGCCAGTACGTCGCCCACGTCCCGGCCGGCCTGGCGCATGGCCGCAATGGCGGCGAGGTTGCCGCGACGCGCCAGCTCCAGCACGTCTTCGCCGGTTGATGCCGGGACGCCGCCGGCAGCCAGTGCGGCCGCCACGGCGGGTCCCGACGCCATCGCTTCCAGGCAGCCGTAGTTCCCGCACCGGCACAGCACGTCGCCGCCGCGGGGAACCCGGACGTGGCCGATGTCCCCGGCGGTGCCGTCCGCGCCGCGCTGGAGCAGGCCGCCGCTGATGATGCCGGCGCCAATGCCCGTGGCCACCTTGATGAACAGCAGGTTCTCGTCATCTGGCCAGTACACGGCCCGCTCCCCCAGCGCCATGATGTTCACGTCGTTGTCCACGAGCACGTTGGTGGCGAAACGCCGCTGGACATAGGCGGGCACGTCAAAGCCGTCCCAGCCGGGCATGATGGGCGGGCTGGCCGGCTTGCCCGTGGAGTGCTCCACCGGACCCGGCAGGCCGATGCCGATCCCCACCAGTTCGCGCTCGTGCCGGCCGGCCTGGACCAGCAGTTGTTCGCAGTGTCCCAGCACGGCGTCCAGCACGGGCACCGGCCCTGTGGAAATGTCAATGGATTCGCGCAGTTCGCTGAGCACCTTGCCACTGAGGTCCGTGAGCCCGATCAGCACGTGCGTGGCGCCGACGTCGACCGCCAGGATCACGCGCGTGGTGGGCAGGAAGGCAAAGCGCGAAGGCGGCCGCCCGCCCGAGGAGACTGCCTCGCCTGCCGGGCCGATGAGCCCCGAGGCCGCCAGCGCGTCAAGGCGTGCCGCCACGGTGGAGCGGGCCAGGCCGGTGATGTCGGCCAGCTCGGCCCGGGTCCTGGCATGGCCGTCGCGCAGCAGCTGGAAAACGTCACCGGCCCGCGAGGTTCCGACACCTGCCGAAAGGTTACCGCCGTTCAATCCGGAAGGTGCTGTGCTGGGCATTGCTGGTGACATCGACATCAACAATAAATAACACACAGGCTTCTATCTGTCACAATTCCGATGAAAGTGATTTCTTGCGCATCTTTTGCTTGACGCTCGTCAAAAGTTCCCCTAGCTTGGAGTAATCACCCATCCCGTGTTCTAGCAGGAGACCTCAATGACGTATTCACTACAGCTGTACACCGTGCGGAAACCACTGGAAGATGACCTGGCCGGCACCATTGCCAAGGTTGCCGCCATCGGCTTCACCAATGTGGAGCCGTACAACTTTGTTGCCACCGCGGATGAACTGGCGTCCGCACTGAAAGCCAATGGTCTTGCAGCCCCCTCCGGTCACGCGCCGCTGCTGCGCGCGGACCAGGATGAAATCTTCGCCGCAGCCAACAAACTGGGCATCGAAACAGTCATTGACCCGCATGTGGACAGCTCCCAGTGGAACACCGAGGAAGACATCAAGGCCACGGCCGCCGCGTTGAACGCAGCAGCCGTCAAGGGTGCCGGCTACGGCGTCCGGGTGGGCTACCACAACCACGAATTCGAACTCGAAGCGCAGATCAATGGCCGCTCCGGCCTGGAGATTCTTGCCGAGAACCTCAACCCGGAGGTCGTGCTGGAAGTTGACACCTACTGGGCGGCAGTGGGCGGCGAGGACCCCGTGGAACTGCTCAAGCGCCTGGGCGACCGGGTCCGCTTCATCCACATCAAGGACGGCCCGCTGACCAAGGTCGACAAGGACCAGGTCGCCGTCGGCTCCGGCAAGGTGCCGGTATGGGATGTCATCTCGGCAGCCTCGGCCCTGGAAGTGGGCGTCGTGGAATTGGACGACTTCACCGGAGACATCTTTGAGGCCGTCACCGACAGCCTCAACTACCTCAAGGCGGGAAAAAAATGAGCACTGCATCGGGTCCCGTCGGCGTAGCCCTCATTGGTGCCGGCGTCATCAGCAAGGAATACCTGAGGAACCTCACCAGCTTCCCCGACGTGAAGGTCCACATTGTGGCCGACATGTTCGAGCAGGTGGCCGCCGAGCGCGCGGACGAGTTTGGCATTGCCGCCTCCGGCAGCGTAGAAGACGCCCTCAACCACCCCGACGTCGAGATTGTGGTCAACCTGACCATCCCCGCCGCCCACGTTGAGGTGGCCACAAAGGCGATCAACGCCGGCAAGCATGTGTGGAGTGAAAAGCCGTTCTCCACGGACCGTGAAAGCGGCCTGGGCCTGCTGAAACTGGCCGACACCGCCGGGCTCCGCCTTGGCTGCGCCCCCGACACCTTCCTGGGTGCCGGTCTCCAAACGGCCCTCCGCCTGATTGCCGACGGCACGATCGGCACACCCCTGACCGCGCTGACACTGATGCAGTCCCCCGGACCCGAGTCCTGGCACCCGAATCCGGCGTTCCTGTTCCAGGAAGGAGCGGGCCCGCTTTTCGACATCGGCCCGTACTACCTCACCGCGCTCGTCCAGTCCTTTGGGGCCATCACCAAGGTTGCGGCCCTCAGCTCCAAGTCGAGGGAGACCCGCGTCATTGGTTCCGGCCCCAAGGCGGGCGAGGAATTCGACGTCACGGTGCCCACGCACGTCAGTGCCATCGCCCAGTTTGCCGGCGGTGAATCGTCCCAGAGCATCTTCAGCTTCCAGTCCCCCCTCAAGCGGGCCGGCTTCGTTGAAATCTCCGGCACGGAAGCCACCATCGCCTTCCCGGACCCCAATAATTTCGACGGGGACATCACGCTCCACCGCCTGGGATCCGACGAGCCGGAAATCATCCCGGCCGTCGGTGCCACCAGCACGCGCGGCTCCGGGGTGCTGGAAATGGCCCGGGCCATCCGCGCCGGCCGGCCCCACCGGGCCCAAGGTTCCATGGCCTACCACGTCCTGGACGCCATGGTGGCAATTTCCGAGTCCTTTGAAACGGGCGAGTTCGTGACGCTGCAGAGCACGGCAACCGCCGCGGATCCGCTTCCCGCGGACTGGGACCCCACCGAAGCAACCCTCTAGGAACCCTGCGATGACCTCCCTCCCGATACCGAACCGCCAGCCGGGCACGCCCCGCCCGCTGGGTGTGGCCGCGATTGGCTATGCCTTCATGGGCCAGGCACACTCCAATGCCTGGCGCACCGTGGCCAACCACTTCGATGTGCCGGCCTTTGAACAAAGGGTGCTGGTGGGCCGGCATGCGGAGGCCGTCGCCACGGCCGCCAAAAAGTATGGCTGGAGTGAAACCGCCACGGACTGGCGGGAGGTCATCGCCCGGGACGACATCGACATTGTCGACATATGCGCCCCCGGCTGGCTGCACGCTGAAATTGCGACGGCGGCCCTGGCCGCGGGCAAGCACGTCCTGGTGGAGAAGCCGCTGGCCAACTCCCTCGCCGAGTCCGAATCCATGGTCCGCGCCGCCCAGGCCGCCCGTGCCCTCGGCGTGCGCTCCATGGTGGGCTTCAACTACCGCCGCATTCCCGCCCTTACGCTGGCCCGCCGGCTGATAGCGGACGGGCGCCTCGGCACCATCCGGCAGGTCCGCGCGTCGTACCTGCAGGACTGGCTGGCGGACGAAGAGTCGCCCATGACCTGGCGCCTGCGCAAGGAAACCGCCGGCTCGGGTGCGCTGGGCGACATCGCCTCCCACGCCGTCGACCAGGTGCAGTACCTGCTGGGCGACACGGTCACGGAGGTCTCGGGCAGGCTGCACACCTTTGTCACCGAGAGGCCGGGACCCGATGGTCCTGAGCCGGTAACGGTCGACGACGCTGCCTGGGCCACGCTGTCCCTCGCCGGCGGCGCCGTGGCCAGCGTGGATGTCTCGCGGGTGGCTCTCGGGCAGAAGAACGCGCTCCGCGTGGAGGTTTATGGCACAACCGGATCATTAACATTCAACCTGGAGAACCCCAACGAGCTGTACTTCCTCAACGGCACCGAGCCCATCGAGGTTCAGGGCTTTCGCCGCATTCTCGTCACCGAACCAGAACATCCCTACATTTCAGGCTGGTGGCCGCAGGGTCATGTGATTGGCTGGGAACACAGTTTCACGCACCAGATCCGCGACTTCCTGCTGAACATCCAAAGCGGGACCGATCCGTCGCCGTCGTTCGAGGAGGGGATGGGCGTCCAGCATGTCCTGGCCGCCATCGAAGCCTCCTCCGCGGCTGGCGGCGCCACCGTGGCAATCCCTGCCCTCATCCCTCTTTCAAAGGACTGACGCCATGCCCCGCCCGTATACCCTGTTCACCGGCCAGTGGGCCGACCTCCCGTTCGAAGAAGTGGCGCGCCTGGCCTCGGGCTGGGGCTACGACGGGTTGGAGATCGCCTGCTCCGGCGACCATCTGGACCCGTGGCGCTGGGACGAGCCCGGCTACGTTGCCGGCAAGCTTGCGGTGCTGGAACGCTACGGTCTAAAGGTCTGGGCCATCTCCAACCACCTCAAGGGCCAGGCCGTGTGCGATGACCCCATCGACTTCCGCCACCAGGGAATCGTCGGCTCCAAGGTATGGGGCGACGGCGACCCCGAGGGTGTGCGCCAACGTGCCGCCGAGGAAATGAAGTTGACGGCCAAACTTGCCCAGGCGCTCGGCGTGAAGACAGTGGTGGGCTTCACCGGCTCCTCGATCTGGCAGTATGTGGCCATGTTCCCGCCCGTGCCGGCCTCCGTGATCGACGCCGGCTACCAGGACTTCGCCGACCGCTGGAACCCCATCCTGGACGTCTTTGACGAATGCGGCGTCCGCTTCGCCCACGAAGTCCACCCCTCCGAGATCGCCTACGACTACTGGACCACCGTGCGGACCCTGGAGGCCATAGGGCACCGTCCCGCGTTTGGGCTGAACTGGGACCCGTCCCACTTCATGTGGCAGGGCATCGACCCGGTCTCCTTCATCTGGGACTTCAAGGACCGGATCTACCACGTGGACTGCAAGGACACGAAGCTGCGCATGACCGGCCGCAACACAGTCATGGGTTCCCACCTGCCCTGGGGCGACCCGCGCCGCGGCTGGGACTTCGTCTCCGCCGGACGCGGCGACGTGCCCTGGGAATCAGCCTTCCGCGCCCTCACTGCCATCAGCTACGACGGCCCCATCTCCGTCGAATGGGAGGACGCCGGCATGGACCGCCTCCAGGGCGCCCCCGAAGCACTGGCCGCGCTGAAAAAGTTCAACTTCGCCCCGTCCGCACTCTCCTTCGACGCGGCCTTTAGCAACCAGGACTGAATTCTTGGTTTTCGACACCGATCCCGCTTTCGGACCCCGCGATCCCGGGCGCCGAAAGCGGGAACGGTGTCATTTTCGCGCGAAGGCACGGCTAGAGTGGATGGCACCATGAGCATTCCCAAATCTGCACCGGCAGCAGTGCGCATAGATGCGTGGCTGTGGGCCATTCGCGCCTACAAGACCCGATCCGCGGCCACCGCCGCGTGCCGCGCCGGGCATGTGAAACTCAACGACGTCAATGCCAAGGCCGCGCACACCGTGGTCCCCGGCGACACCATCCGCGTCCGCCAGCCCGGCTGGGAACGCATCCTGGAAGTCCGGGGCCTGATCAACAAGCGCGTGGGGGCCGAGGCGGCGTCGCACTGCTTCACCGACCACACCCCGCCCCGCCCGGTCCTGCCGGCTCTCGGCCTGCCCCAGCGCGACCGCGGCACAGGCCGGCCCACCAAGAAGGACCGCCGCGAGATGGACCGGCTCCGCGGCGAGGACTGACGCACTGCCCGGGGCAGGTGCCGGACGCAGGTGTTTGACGGCGGCCGCGGGGTTTAAGTGCGCGTGGCCGGTTACGCGCCGGCCGGCGTCCAGCCAATCGCCGGGGCGATGTATTTGGTGATGTTTTCCAGCATCTTGACGTTGTAGTCGACACCGAGCTGGTTGGGGACGGTGAGCATGAGCGTGTCCGCGGCCTGGACGGCCGCGTCGGCGGCGAGTTCCTGCGCCAGCACCCCGGGGTCCCCCATGTAGCTCTTGCCAAAGCGGGAAAGAAGCCCGTCGATCATGCCGACTTGGTCGCGGCTGTCCGTCTGCGAGCGCAGCCCGAAGTACATGCGGTCGGTGTCGTCGACCACGGGAATCACGCTGCGGCTGACCGAGACGCGCGGCGTGAAGCCATGGCCGGCCTTGGCCCATTCGTCACGGAACAGCTGGATTTGTTCGGCCTGCAGCTGGTCGAAGGGAACGCCGGTGTCCTCGGTGAGCAGCGTGGAGCTCATGAGGTTCATGCCCTGCTGTGCGGCCCAGACGGCGGTGGCACGGGAGCCGGCGCCCCACCAAATGCGCTGGGCAAGCCCGGGCGACTGCGGTTCGATGCGCAGCAGCCGTTCCCCTCCCATGTAGGCGTGTTCGCCAGGCTGGGCAACGCCGGCGCCGGAGATGGCATGCCGGAAGGCGGCCGTGTGGCGGCGGGCCATGTCCGCCGCGGTCTCGCCGTCGTCCGGGTAATAGCCGAAGTCCGCCGCACCGTTCAGGGCCGGCTCGGGTGAGCCGCGGCTCACGCCCAGTTGCAGCCTGCCGTCACTGATCAGGTCGGTCGCGGCGGCCTGCTCGGCCATGTAGAGCGGATTTTCATAACGCATGTCGATCACGCCCGTGCCGATTTCAATCCGGCTGGTGCGGGCGGCTATGGCAGCCATGAGCGGGAACGGCGACGCCTGCTGGCGGGCAAAGTGGTGCACGCGGAAGAAGGCGCCGTCGACGCCGATCTCCTCGGCGGCGACGGCCAAGTCAATCGCTTGGTGCAGCGAATCCCTGGCGGATGCCGTTTGCGAGCCGCGGCCGGTGCCGTAGTGGCCAAAGGACAGGAATCCTATGCGCTTCTTGAAATTTGTGTCCATGCCTGTCACAACGTGGCCCCGCTACGGGCTATTCCATGCATATGCATGAACAGCCAGTGCGGCGCGTTGCTGTGCATCTCGCCGCCGGGCGCACGCCGTCTGGCCACCGGCTCGCCGCCGGGCGCACGCCGTCTGGCCACCGGCTCGCCGCCGGGCGCACGCCGTCTGGCCACCGGCTCGCCGCCGGGCGCACGCCGTCTGGCCACCGGCTCGCCGCCGGGCGCACGCCGTCTGGCCACCGGCTCGCCGCCGGGCGCACGCCGTCTGGCCACCGGCTCGCCGCCGGGCGCACGGCGTCTGGCGCCCCGCCCCGCTGGGCACCGCGGCTCAATGCTTCTTGGTGATGTGCGCTACGGGATCGGCGCTCTCGTCGGTGGCGCCGCGGGCCTTCTTCTCGGCGCGCTTGGCCTTGATGGCGTGGCCCTTGTCCAGCTTCTTGTGGTCGTGGTGGTGTGGTTGTTTGTCAGGCATGGTGAACACTCCCTGTCCATAAACGGTGCCGGTCCGGGCCGTGCGGTCCAAATCGTTCCCCTCCTTGAACGTTACGCCGATATCAAGCGGTCCAACAGTGCCGGTGTGCCGGCGTCCACGGTCCTGTTATGCGCTGCGGTCGGGCTCGCCGTGCCGCACAACACCGTCCTGCGCCACAGCCGCCACGGCCGGTGCGCAGAACAGGTCACCGCCGGACCCGGTCAGGACTCCTGGCGCCAGGAATTCCACAGCGCGGCGTACGAACCGCCCTGTTCCAGCAGTTCATCGTGGGAGCCCAGCTCGGTGATGCGCCCCTTGTCGACCACCGCCACCCGGTCGGCGTCGTGCGCCGTGTGCAGGCGGTGGGCGATGGCCACCACGGTGCGCCCCTCCAGCACGGCGCTGAGTGAAAATTCCAGCTCGCGGGCCGCGGCGGGGTCAATCAGCGACGTGGCCTCGTCCAGCACCAGCGTGTGGGGATCGGCCAGCACCAGCCGCGCCAGCGCCAGTTCCTGCGCCTGCCCGGGCGTCAGGGTGTGGGCACCGGAGCCGACTTCGGTGGCCAGCCCGTTGGGGAGGGCACGCGCCCACGCCAGGGAGCCGACGTCGGACAGGGCCTTTTCCAGCTCCGCGTCCGTTGCGCCGGCCTTGCCCAGGCGGAGGTTGTCCGCCAGGGTGCCCACGAACACGTGGTGTTCCTGGGTCACCAGCGCCACCTCGCCATGGAGCTCATCCAGCGGCCGGTCCACCAGCGGCACCCCGCCCACCTTGACGCTGCCTCCCGTGGGCGGATGGATGCCGGCGATCAGGCGGCCCAGGGTTGACTTGCCCGCCCCGGACGGGCCCACCATGGCCAGCCGCTCCCCCGGCCGCAGCGTGAGGTCGATCCCGTGCAGCACGTCATGGCCCGGGCGGTAGGCGTAGCGGGCGGAATCGACCACCAGGTCCTCCCCGGCCGGGACGGCATCCGTGGCCGTCCTGTCCGCCTCGACGTCGCGGATGCCCACAATGCGCGCCAGCGACGACGCCCCGACCTGGATCTCGTCAATCCACATGATCAGCATGTCCACGGGGTCGATCAGCTGCATGGCGTACAGCGCAACGGTGGCCACCATGCCGGCAGTGACGGTGCCATGGGAGGCGAGCCAGCCGCCCCACAGCAGCACGGCCGCCACGGGGAGCCAGAAGGAAAATTCGGCCGCCGGGAACAGCACCGTACGCAGTCCCAAGGTGTATTTCTCGCGCTCAAAGCAGCCGCGCAGGGCAGCGTCAATGCGGCTGCGGCGGTGCTGGCCCAGGCTCAGCGCGTCGACTGTGCGGGCCCCTTCAATGGTTTCGGTGATGGCGCCGTTGAGCACGGCGTAGCTTTCGCGCTCCAGCAGGTAGCCGGCCGTGGCGCGCTTGAGGTACCAGCGGGTGACCGGTACCAGCAGAGGCGCACCGATGAGCAGGGCAAGGGCCAGGACAGGGCTGGTGAAGACCGCCGCCGCAATGGTCAGCACGATGGTGGCGACCGAGACCAGCACCTGCGGCACGCCAAAGCGCACCGTGTGGGAGACCGCGTCGACGTCGTTGGTGGTGCGGGAGACCAGGTCGCCGGTGCCGGCCTTCTCCACCGTGGACAGCGGCAGGGACGTCACCTGCTCCATGAATTCCTCGCGCAGCTGGGCGAAAACCTTCTCGCCCAGCACCATGCCGGTGCGCCGCGCCCAGCGGGACAGCACGCCCTGGACCAGGACAAAGCCGGCCAGGCCCAATGCCACCATGGCCACAAAGCCGGGTGTGGTGCCGTGGCTGATCGCATCGACCAGCCGGCCCAGCAGGAACGGGCCGGCCAGCCCTGCGACGGCGGCCAGGATGTACAGCCCCACCACGAAGGTGAGCGGCCTGCGGTGCTGGCCCATCAGGCGCAGTCCCTCGGCGCGGACCTTGGCGGAGTCCGCCACGGGAAGCTTGGTTTCACTCATTGCTTGGCCCCTTCCTGGACTGTTTCGTGGTTTTCGGCGGAAGGTTCGACGCCGGTCCTTGCCTTGGCGGCATCCGTTGCGTTGGTGCCGCTGGCGTCTGGCGCGGCGCCGTCATGGGCCGCGGCCGGGTCATTGGTTCCCGCGCCGTCAGGTGCCCCGCCGTGGCCTTCCATGCCTTCGCCGCGGATCACCACCCTCCGGTAGGCGGGGAGGCTGTCCAACAGTTCCCGGTGGGTCCCCTGGGCCCGGACGGTTCCGTTCTCCAGGAAAGTGACGGTGTCCATGGCGCCGAGCAGCAGCGGGCTGGCGGTCACCACCACGGTGGTGCTGCCGGCGGTTCCGCGCTTGCGGCGCAAGGCCGTGGCAATGCGCGATTCGGTGTGGGCGTCCACGGCGCTCGTGGGTTCAATCAACACCAGCACCTCCGCATCGGTCAGCATGGCACGGGCCAGCGTGAGGCGCTGGCGCTGGCCGCCGGAAAAGCTGCGGCCCTTCTCGGTCACTTCGTCGTCGAGCCCGTGTTCAAGCCCGTCGAACACATCGGCGGCGCTGGCCACCTCAATGGCGGCCATGATCTCCGCGTCGCTGTGCCGTCCCGCAGGGTCCAGTTCCTCGCGCAGCGTCCCGGTGAACAACTGCGGCTCGGCGTCGGAGACCACAATGCGCGAACGCACCTCGCGCAACGGCACCAGGTGCAGGGCGGCCTCGCCCCAGCGGACCTGTGCCTCTCGCAGCACTGCATCCTCAAACCGGCCCAGCCGCCGGGCCAGGTCCGCCGACTGTGCCGGGTCGCCCGAGACAACGGCGCTGAGCGTGCCGGGGGCAATCACCACGCCGGTGACCGAGTCCACCAGCGCGCTCGGTGAGGAGGGTCCTGGAACTGTCGTGCCGGCGTCGTGCACGGCGGACGGGGTGGCCAGGACATCGATGATGCGGCGGGCACCGACGTGGGCGCGGATGAAGCGGGACACGGCGTCGGCCGCGGTGCGTATGGGCGAAACCAGGAAGACGGCGTAGCCGTAGAGTGCCACGAGCTGGCCCGCCTCGATCTGCCCGGACACTGCCTGCAGGGCACCAATCCAGGTAAAGGCAACACTGAACGCACCCACCACCAGCACCTGCACGGCGTCCAGGTCGGCCAGTGAATAAGCCACCTTGTTGCCCGCCAGCTGGGTCTCCCGCGAACGCTCCCGGTAGCGTTCCACGAAGATGTGTTCGCCGCCGATGCCGCGCAGCACGCGCAGCCCGGCCACGGTGTCCGCGCCCAGGGCAGTCATCTTTCCGGCAGCCTCGCGCTGATCCTTTTGGCGCCGCTGCAACGGCCGGATGACGAACAAGAGCATGGCGCCGCACAGCGGCACGCCTAGCAGGACCACCAGGCCCAGTTGCCAGGACGTCTGAAAGACCAGGAACGTCACCAGCAGGTATCCGACCACAGAACCGGCCAACCGGGCGCACACATCGTAGATCTCCCCGATCCGCATGGCGTCGGAGGCCGAGGTGGAGACCACCTCGCCGGTGGAGAACTTTTGCGGGAGGGCGTCGCCGCTGCGCGTGACCTTGTAGCCGACCAGTTGCGCGGAACGGTACGCGGCCTGCATCCAGCTGCTCACGGCGGTCCGGTGGCGCAGGGTTGCCGAGGCGGCCTGGACCAGTGTCAGGCCCACCAGCAGCACCACCCAAAACGTCAGGCGGGAGAAATTGCCGGCCACAATCCCCTGGTCCACGGCACTGCCGAGCACAAACGGCGTCAGTGCCTGGCAGGCGGTCCACACGGAGCCGAACACAACGCCGGCCAAAAGCGTGCCGCGCTCGGCACGGGCCAGCCACCACAGGAAGCGGGCGGGCGAACGCAGGTCCGGGGAACCGGCGTCGGGATAGGGAAATGCACGCACAAGGGCCTTCTCATTAAGTGGTGGGGGCAGGCGGTCCGGACGCGATCCAGCAATCCGCAGGCGGCGGTACGACCAGGCGGCGGTACGACCAGCAGGCGGCGCGATCAGCGTTCAGTGGGGGACTGCGGTTCTCTATCTCACAATTACTTACCCTAACGCAAAATATCCTCCAGCGGGAAGCCCTTTCCCGGCCCCTTGACGGACAATCCGGCGGCCGTCTCCTAGAATCGTGGGTAGGCAATGGCGGAAAAGCCATCTGCGCGACCGGGAAAGGGGCACTGCCTTGGCCACAGACCACGCCCTGCGCCACGACCAGCTGGTACAAAAGGTGGCGCACCTCTACCACATGTCCGGCGCCACCCAGTTGGACATTGCCTCCTCGGAAAACCTGTCACGGGCCACGGTGTCGCGGCTGCTGGCGGAAGCCAAACGGCGCGGCGTGGTGCAGATCAGAATCGGCCCGCCCGTGGACAGGATGCCCGAGCTTGAGGCCCGGCTGCGCTCCACTTTCAAGCTGGCCGACTGCGTCATCTCCATGGACCGGCCCCGCTCCCTGTACGAAAAGAACAACCGGCTCGGCTATGTTGCCGCCCGCTATTTGGAGACCCACCTCGACGGCGTGAGGCAGCTGGGCGTGGCTGCCAGCCGCACGCTTTCGTCCGTGGCCAAGTCCCTGGGCCCCGGGGTCCGCAGCGGGCTGACCGTGATCGACCTGCTCGCCTGTCCGTCCCGCCTGGACCGCTCCGGCGACGAACGCATTCACGTCGGCGAGCACATCTGCCAGCAGCTGGGCGGAAACTTCATCCCCGTTTCGGCCAATTTCCTGTACCGCGACCCTGCCGCGAGGCTGAAGGCGCTGGAGACCCCGGAGGTGGCCTACGGGCTGGAGCTGGGTCCGCGCAGCGACCTGGCGCTGATCGGGCTGGGTTCCATGCAGCGCTTTGACGGCACCGGCACCTACAGCCCCGTCTCCCCCGCATCGCTGGCGGAGTTGGCAGCCGCCGGTGCTGCCGCCCACCTGTGCGGCCACTTCTTCGACCACGATGGCCGGGAAGTGGAATCGGAGGTGACGGACCAGCTCATTGGCATCACCCTGGCGGGCCTGCTGAAGATCCCGCGCCGCATGATGGTCACGGCAGGGCCGGCCAAGGTGGCGCCGCTGGCTGCCGCCATCCGCGGCGGCTTTGTGAACGAGCTCGTCACGGATGAATCCACGGCACGCGAACTTCTGGCCACACAGTAGACCCGCCGGCCCCGTGTCGGCGCCTGCCGCTTTCCGGGAGGCCGGTCGGACCTGCAGGCGGTGACCCGCCCTGCAGGCCGCCCGGACGGGAGGGATCGCAGGTACGACGCCGGCCCGGCCCGTTTCGCGGGACCCGCGCCACGGTGCAACCTGGGTTGGCGGCGGCAGGCGGGTGTCCGGCGTCGTGCTTGGGGCAGTTGAGCTTGGGGCCGTTGGGCATGGGTCAGCGGAAAAGCCCGCTGTAGGCGTTCAGGGCCAGCTGTCCGCCCAGGTGCGCGTATAGGACGTTGCTGGTTGCCGGGATTTCCTTTGTGCGCACCAGCTCGATCAGCCCGGCCATGGATTTTCCTTCGTAGACGGGGTCGATGATCATGCCTTCGAGCGAGCCGGAGAGGCGGATGGCCTCCATGGTGGATTCGACCGGGATGCCGTAATGGTCCCCGGCCCAGCCTTCCCTGACGTCGATTTCCTCGTCGCGCAGCTCGCGGTCCAGGCCGATCAGCTCCGCGGTGTGGCGGGCAATCCTGCCCACCTGATCCCGCGTCTTTTCGATGGTGGCGGAGGCGTCGATGCCGATCACGCGGCGGGGGTGGTCCTGGCCGGCGAACCCGGCGATCATGCCGGCGTGGGTGGAGCCGGTGACGGTGCAGACAATGATGGTGTCGAAGAAGATGCCCAGCTCCTTTTCCTGCCGTTCAACCTCGTAGGCCCAATTGGCGAAGCCCAGGCCGCCCAGGTGGTGCTCGGAAGCGCCGGCCGGGATGGGGTACGGCTTCCCTCCGGACTCCTCAACGTCCTTGATGGCCTGTTCCCAGCTGCTGCGGATGCCGATGTCGAAGCCGGCTTTGTCGAGGCGGACGTCGGCGCCCATGATGCGGGAAAGCTGGATGTTGCCGACGCGGTCGCTGAGCGGGTCGGGCCAGTCCACCCAGTTTTCCTGCACCAGGCGGGCCTTCATGCCGATCTTCGCGGCAACGGCGGCCACCTGGCGGGTGTGGTTGGATTGGTAGCCGCCGATGGAGACCAGCGTGTCCGCGCCCTGCGCGATGGCGTCAGGGACAATGTATTCGAGCTTGCGGGTCTTGTTGCCGCCGAACGCCAGTCCGCTGTTGCAGTCTTCCCGCTTGGCCCAGATTGTGGCGCCGCCGAGGTGCCGGCTCAGCCGGGGCAGGTCGTGGATGGGGCTGGGGCCAAAGGTCAGCGGGTAACGTTCAAAGTCGGTGATTGCCATGACGTCCTTCTTGGTTTGGGGTGCATCGATTGCAGTATGCAATATATTGCATCCCCGATTTGTGGTCTTGTCAAGAGATTCGCGTCCAGCCCGCGTGCACCCGCGGCCCGTTCATCCGCCCGCCACCCGCCCCGGCGATATATCCTATGTTGCATGCCCACTCCCCTGCCCCACGGAATCCACAAGCGGTCCCTGCTGCGTGACGATGTGTACGAATCCATTCGCGACGCCATAGTCGACGGCACTTTGGGCCCGGGCGAGCGGCTGCGTGATCCGGAACTGGAGAAATGGCTCGGCGTCAGCCGCACCCCCATCCGCGAGGCGCTGCTCCGGCTCGAACGTGCCGGGCTGATTATCGCCAAGCCCGGCCACGCCACCATCGTGGCCCCGCTGGACCCGGCCTCCACCGTCAGCGCGCAGCAGGTGGTGGCCGCCATGCACGAGCTGGCCACCCGCCTTGCCGTACCCTCCATGGCCGGAGACCAGCTCGCCGCCATGACCGAGGCGAACGGAAGGTTTTCGGACGCCCTGGGGCACGACGACGTCGAACTCGCCCTGGCTGCCGACGACGACTTTCACGCCGTGGCTGTCGGCGCGTGCGGCAATGACATGATTCCGCTCGTTTTGGAACAGGCGCTTCCGCTGCTGCGTCGTGTGGAGCGGCAGCGCTTTGGTTCCCAGGCTGCGCGGCACTCGGTGTCGGCGCACGCCGAGATCATCCGGCTGGCCGGCATGGGCGATGCCGAAGGCGCGGCACTGGCCACCCGCGAAAACTGGCTGTCCCTGGGTGCTGGCGCGGAACGCTGACCCGGCCTTGTTTCCGACATACCCGGCCCGGCGCGGGGAGTACCGGATGCTCTACCGCATCAATGCCCATGAAATAGTGATTGACCTCGTGAGCATCCAGCACCGCCCCCATGCCTGTCGAAAGCAGCTTCCGGCACGGAAAAGCCCTGCAACCAGCTGACTGCGGGCCTTTGGCAGGTGGATCTACTTAATTCCCGCCGCCACCGAGCATCTGCTCCACGGCCGCACACGCACCGAGGTCGTGGCTGCCGGGCTCCGGGGTGTGGCAGGCCACGCGGCGCAGGAGGGTACGGAAAACCTCGCGCTCTCCCGCGTCCAGCGCGGCCAGGACCACGTCCTCAACCTGTGCCATGCTGCGTTGGAGTTCAGCCAGGGCCTCCCCGCCCCGGGCCGTGGCCACCACAATGCGGGCCCTGCGGTCCGTCGGGTTGAGCTGGCGCTCCACCAGCCCGGCCGTCACAAAGTCATCAATCAGGTACGTCATGACGGTCCTGTCAATGCCCAGATGTTGGGCCAGGGCAAGCTGGTTGGGCAGTTCGCCGCCCACCACCGCCACAAGGACCTGATAGCCGCGGGCGCCATGCGGGAATCCGCCCATGACGGCGCCGGAGGAGTTTTGGTAGTTGCGTACCAGCACGCCCAATGTCCAGCCAAAATCCTCCTGGGCCCGTGCGGGCGCCGCCTGCGACGCGGAACTGTTACTCATAACACCCATCATAAGGCATCACAACGCTTTACAACAGATCATATGAGAGTAATATCGTCTGTATGACAACGTATACGGAAAGCGAGCCCCAGACCATCGGCATCCTCGGCGCAGGCAGGGTGGGGACCGCTGTCGCCCGCCAGGCTCTCCTGGCAGGCTACCGGGTCCTGATCGCCGCGTCGGGCGACTCGAAAGACATTGCGCTGATCATCCAGATCATGGCCCCGGGCGCCATTGCCGCCTCCGCGGAGCAGGTCATGGCCGAGGCTGACCTTGTAGTGCTCTCCGTGCCGCTGCACAAGTTCCGCACACTGGACCCCGCGGGCCTGGCCGGGAAACATGTCATTGACACCATGAACTACTGGCGCGACACCAATGGTGACATGCCCGAGCTGGAGGATGCGCCGTCGAGCTCGGAATTGGTGCACGCCCACATCCCCGGGGCGCACCTGGCAAAGGCCCTCAACCACATTGGCTACCACGAGCTGGAACTGGACGCCCGCCCCGCAGGCGCCCCGGTCCGCCGCGCGCTCGCCGTTGCCACGGACGACGACGGCACCCGCGCCCTGGTGCTTGAATTCATTGAACGCCTGGGCTTCGACGCCGTGGACGCCGGATCGCTGGCCAACGGCACCGCACTTGAAACCGACACCCCGATCTTCATCGGCTCCTATGACCGCGCAGGACTTCAGGCACAGCTGGCCGCACACGCCGCAGCGAAAAACGGGCTGGAGCTCGCCGGCGCCAGCTGAAAGCAACGGCGGTCAATTAACCGCCGCGGTTAGACCTTCGCCACCACGGCACTGACCGGGGTCAGGTTCGCGAACAGGTCCTGGACCGGGCAGCGGGTCTCAACGACGCGGGCCAGCTCCTCGTAGCGTTCCTGCGTTTCAGGCCCGGAAATGTTCACGCGCAGGCGGATGTCCGTGAAGCCGGAACGCACGGACTCGTCAATGCCGAACAGTCCGCGGACGTCCAAATCGCCCTCGGCCTCGATGCTGAGCTCGTCAATCTCGATTCCCAGCTGGTGGGCGTACAGCCGGTACACCACCACCTGGCAGGAGATGAGCGCCCCGAGCGCGTATTCGACGGGGCTGGCGGCGGCGCCGTCCCCGGCCAGTCCGGCCGGTTCGTCCACCGTGAACTGGTGCTTGCCGGCGCTGATGCGGGTGGCCACGGAACCCACGGCCACGCCTGTCGCCTTGTACGTCAGCCTGGCGTTGCCCGGGTCCTTGGCGATCCGCCCGCCCCAGAATTCGCCGGCCCCGGAGAGCCTGCCCGCCCGAATGTCGGCAAGGTCGGTGGCTGTGTTGGTTTCAGACATGTTGTTCCTTCGGTTTGAGGGCGCGGGAAGCGCCGTGGACTGGGGTTGCCGCCCGGCCGGTGCCGCGTGGCCGGGCGGCTTGATGCTGGGCACCAGTCTGACCTCCATGCCGCTGCCGCCCCAACGGTTTTGTCACCTGCCGCAACAATTCCGTGAATGTACGACGCCGGCCCCTTGCGTTGTCCCCGGCACCCTCCCCCGACGCTCCCCCAGCGTCGGGGCGTCTTTTGACGACGCTCCCTCACCTTCGGGGGTTGAACCACCGACGCTCCCTCACCCGGAGAGGGAGCGTTCCCGAATTTGATGCAAAAGGTGAGTGAGCGTTTGACGTCCCGCCGCGGCGGTCCGAACGGATCCGGAATCAAAATAGGATTGGTCCATGACCGCAACACTCGTGGCCAAGGACCTTTCCGGAGGCCACGCCCACCGAACCTTGTTCACCAACCTCAATTTCACCGTCGCCCCGGGCGACGTCGTCGGCGTGGTGGGCGCCAACGGCGCGGGCAAGTCAACGCTGCTGCGGCTTCTGGCCGGGGCCGACAAGCCCCAGGCCGGCACGGTCACCACAGCACCGCAGGACGCCTTCATTGGCTGGCTGCCCCAGGAACATGAGCGGATCGAGGGCGAATCCGTTGCCGCATACATTGGACGGCGGACCGGCAGCACCCAGGCAACGGAGGCCATGGAGTCCTCGGCGGAGGCGCTCGGCTCGGGTAATTCCGCCGACGACGACCGCTACGCCGCGGCCCTGGACCACTGGCTGGCCTGCGGCGCCGCCGACCTGGACGAACGCATCCCCGTAACCCTCGCCGAACTGGGCCTCGATGTGGGCCCGGACGCACTGATGACCGGCCTCTCCGGCGGGCAGGCCGCCCGCGTTGCGCTGGCCGCGCTCCTGCTGAGCCGATTCGACGTCGTACTGCTGGATGAGCCCACCAACGACCTTGACCTGGCCGGGCTGGCTCGCCTGGAGGAGTTCGTCAGGGGGCTGCGCGGCGGCGCGGTGCTGGTGTCCCACGACCGCGAGTTCCTCTCCCGCTGCGTCACCACCGTGGTGGAGCTGGACCTGGCGCAAAACAAGGTGGCCATGTACGACGGCGGCTACGACGCCTTTTTGGAGGAGCGGGCCATCGCCAGGCGCCACGCCCGCGAGGCCTATGACGAGTTTGCCGACAAGAAGGCGGACCTGGTTTCACGGGCCCGCACGCAGCGGGAATGGAGCTCCCAGGGCGTGCGGAACGCCATGAAGAAGAGCCCGGACAATGACAAGATCCGCCGCCGCGCCAGCATGGAGTCCTCCGAAAAGCAGGGCCAAAAGGTGCGCCAGATGGAATCCCGGATCGCCCGGCTGGACGAGGTGGAGGAGCCGCGCAAGGAGTGGGCGCTGCAGTTCACCATCGGCACGGCGCCGCGGTCCAGCTCCGTGGTGGCCACATTGAACGGGGCCACCGTGAAGCAGGGCGGATTTACCTTGGGCCCGGTCTCCGTGCAGGTCACCGCCGGGGAGCGGATAGGCATCACGGGGCCCAATGGCGCGGGCAAGTCCACGCTGCTGCGGCTCCTGCTTGGCCGCACGGAACCGGACGACGGCGTTGCCTCCCTGGGCGCGAGCGTCGCCGTGGGGGAGATTGACCAGGCGCGCAGCCAGTTCCCGGAGGCTGTGCCGCTGGGGTTCGCGTTTGAAGAACTGGTGCCCGAGCTGAACCAGGGCGAGGTACGCACGCTGCTCGCCAAATTCGGCTTGAAGGCGGATCAGGTGACCAGCCCCGTTGGCAGCCTCTCCCCCGGCGAACGCACCCGCGCGTCGCTGGCCCTGCTGCAGGCCCGCGGCGTGAATGTTCTGGTGCTCGACGAACCGACCAACCACCTGGACCTGCCCGCCATCGAGCAGCTGGAAGACGCGCTGGAAAGCTACGACGGCACGCTTTTGCTGGTCTCGCACGACCGCCGGCTCCTGGAAAACGTCCGCCTCGACACCCGCTGGGACGTGCACAACGGCCAGCTCACCGAGCTTTAGCCGGCAGCTAAGGACTCCGTACCCGCGATGGCGGGGCCAAACCGCGAACGCACCGACAAGATACACCGCCGTCGCGGGCTGGCCCCGTTTTCGGCATCCGGCGCCCCAGTGGCCGCGGGTTGGCCCCGTCGTCGGAGACCGGAAGCACACCATTTTGACTCACGCCGCGAAGGCAAACCGCGGGGCATGGAAAGCGGCCTGAATCCGACGCTTCACGTCCTCCGGATTCGACAGATCCCTCCATTCAAGGCGCACAAACCGCCAGCCGTCTTCCATGAGCCGTTTCTCGCGTTTGCGTTCCTCAAGAATTACCTCCGCCGTAGGCCGGTAGACGAAATACTTGTAGTCACCGTCGAATTCGACAATGAGCTTTTGCTCTTCCCACACAAAGTCTGGCCGGTAGACACGTCCGCCTGCGGTCAACTTCACCTGCAATTCGGGCTGCGGGATGTCCATTTCCGCGATGATCAGCCTGGTGCGTGTTTCGCCGGGCGACTCGCTCCGGCCATCCAGTGCCCGGAGCACCCCCCTGGCGCGGCGGACACCACGGCGGCCGGGCATCGCATCGACCATGCCGCGCATGACCTCGATTCTGGCGCCCTTGTACAGCGCGTGGTCGCCGATGATCACGGCTTCAGCAAATCCGCCGGTCCGGGCACAGGCAACAACGGTCCACTCCATGGTCGTCACCTGAACAGACCGGCCGTTGCGCAGGCTGAGGGACTGGACGTCGCAGGCTGCCAGGTCCTCGCGGTGCCCCATGACGTCCTTCGGATTGGAAGTTCCCGACACCGAAGACGCCGCGGTTAGGTGGACCCCGGGTCCGCAATGCCAGACAAACAGGCCGTGGAGACGGGCCGCACTGAAGTGCGAGTATGTCGGCGTTCCACGGACGGTGACGAGGTGGGCCAGCAGCCGCAACTTGTCCTGGTCCCAGGGTTTCAGTCCCCGCCAATGCTCGGCCTGGACGTAGGCTCCCCTGCGAAGCCGGTACACGATCCCATGTTTCAACGCCGCCGCAATGACGCGGTCGGCCAGGCCGGCCCCCACCAGCTGCGCGGTGGTGGCAACCGGTGTATTTGCCGGCCAGGCCTGGGCAAATCGTTCTTTCGGCGCTTGCTGTCCCATGGATCGAGTCTTGCCGGAGCACGCGGCCGCTACAAGGCCCGTCCCCGAGGCTGTGGATAACTCCATCGGCCACGGGCATGGGCGTCGAGGGCGGGGCCAACCCGCAGTGGTTTTCGCGAGGGCGGGGCCAAACCGCGAACGCACCGACAAGATACACCGTCGTCGCGGGTTGGCCCCGTTTTCGGCATCCGGCGCCCAAGTGGCCGCGGGTTGGCCCCGTTTTCGGCATCCGGCGCCCCAGCGGCCGCGGGTTGCCCCGTTTTCGACGTCCGGCGCCCCAGCGGCCGCGGGTTGACCCCGCCGTCGCGACAAGATGAGTTAGCTGAACTTACGGGTTGATTGACTTTGACTTGTGATTACTGTGATGTTGCAATGGGTAACAAGTGCGTTGCCGTTTTGGATCTGCCGCGTACTGCTTTCGAGTCCGGGATGCCCAACCCTGCGAGCATCCCCGCACCAGGCCTTTCTCTCCCCCAGCGGGATTGAGTCCACAGGCCTGGACGCCCACGGGGCCGTCCGCCACCTGCCGCAGATAATTCCTGCCGCCCGCGAACTACGCGCTTGAAGCTCCGCCACGGCGTGCCACCCGGGCCGCCCCTTATCGGGAGCGTGAACTCGCAGCGTCGCACAAAAGCGACCCCGAAGATCCGATGGATGAGGAGAGAGACATGGCATTACGAGTCGGAATCATTGGTGCGGGCCCCAGCGGCATGGCACAACTTCGGGCGTTTGAATCGGCACGCCAAAAAAGCGCCGCCATCCCCGAGATCATGTGCTTTGAAAAGCAGAACGACTGGGGCGGCCAATGGAACAACAGCTGGCGAATCGGCCTGGACAACCACGGCGAACCCGTCCACAGCAGCATGTACCGGCACCTGTGGTCCAACGGCCCCAAGGAATGCCTGGAATTCTCGGATTACTCCTTTGACGAGCACTTTGGACGCGCCATCTCCTCCTTCCCACCCCGCGAGGTCCTCTTCGACTACATCAAGGGTCGCGTGGAAAAGTCCGACGTCCGCAAGTACGTCCAGTTCAACACCGTGGCCCGCTTCACCAGCTACAACGAGGACACGCAGGAATTCACGGTGACCGTGGAGGACCTCAACACCGGCGCAACAAGGACCCACGTGTTCGACAAGCTCGTGGTCTCCACCGGCCACTTCTCCGTCCCCGCGGTCCCCGAGTTCAAGGGCATCAAAACCTTCCCGGGCGAGGTGCTCCATGCGCACGATTTCCGCGGCGCCGAGCGCTTTGCCGGCAAGCGCCTGCTCATGATCGGCAGCAGCTATTCCGCCGAGGACATTGGCATGCAGGCCCACAAGATGGGCGCCAAGTCCATCACCCTTAGCTACCGCACGGCACCCATGGGCTATCACTGGCCTTGGAACACGGTGGAGCGCCCCCTCGTCACGCACTTTGACGCCAGCACCGCGCACTTTAGCGACGGCAGCCAAGACGACTTTGACGTCGTCGTGCTCTGCACCGGATATCAGCACAAGTACCCGTTCCTGCCCAGTGACATGTCGCTGAAGTCGCCGAACGTGCTGTACCCGGCAAACCTGTACAAGGGCGTCGTCTGGCAGCAGAACACGAACCTGTTCTACCTGGGCGCACAGGACCAGTACTACACCTTCAACATGTTTGACGCGCAGGCCTGGTTTGCCCGCGACGTCATGACCGGAGCGATTGAGCTGCCGTCCCTGGCCGAACGCGAGGCGGACATCCAGCTCTGGCTCGAACGCCTGGCCGCACTGCCAGACCACGACGCCGAGGCCGACTACCAGTCCGACTACCTGCGTGAACTCATCGACGCCACCGACTACCCATCCTTTGACCTGGACGCCGTCTCCCAGCTGTTCAAGGACTGGATGCGCAACAAGCACAACGACATCCTCGGCTACCGCGACGCCGTCCACCGCTCCGTCGTCACCGGCACCGTGTCAGCCAAGCACCACACACGCTGGCTCAACGCCATGGATGACTCCCTGGAACGGTACATGCAGGGCCCTTCGCAGGACGTGGAAAACGGCACGCTGGCCGCTGTCACCGGCACCGTGACGGCCAAGTAATTCCAGGCACGACGGCGTGGGCCGGGGCGGGTGCCCCGGTCCACCTTGCGTTTGGGAGCGGATGGGCCCACAGCTGCGAGGGACCCTTGGCCGGCTCGCTCAGCGGGCCGGCCAAGGGAGAGCCTGGGGATTGCGGGCAGATGGGGATTGACAGGAGGACAATTCAGGCGCATTCTAAAAACATAACTTACGTTTTTAGATGGAGGAGTCATGGCTGCCAGTTCAATTCACGCCGCGTCCACCGGATGGACCTCGCACACCCTGCAGCGGGCCAAGGCCGAGCCCGCGTATGGGGCATTCCTGATGCTGTGGATCGGTTTCATCGCGATCCCGCTCATCATGGGCCTGGACAAGTTCACCAATGTCCTGACAAATTGGGTCGATTACCTGGCGCCCTGGATCGCGGACATTTCCCCGCTCAGCGCCCACGGCACCATGATGGCCATCGGCGTCGTTGAAATCATCGCTGCCATTGCGATGATTCTGCGGCCGCGCTACGCGGCATTCGTGGTTGCCCTCTGGCTGGCCGGGATCATCGTCAACCTGCTCACGTACTCAGGCTTCTACGACGTCGCCCTGCGTGACTTCGGCCTGCTGGTCGCTGCCCTGGCACTGGCCGTCCTGGCCCGGACCTACACCAAGCCGGGACTTCGCAAGGGCGGCATGAAGTAGACCCGCCCCCGGAGAACGGAGATGATGCCCCCATGAGGAACGAATGGGGGCATCATCTCCGTTCTCCGTCGGTCTTGCGTGCAGCGCCGTCGCGCGTAAAGATTGTAGGTGAACAGCACGTGGCTGATTCACAACTCGCAGAGGAGTTGTCATGCTCCCTTTGGACGCCATCGACCTGGACACCCTGGTGATGGCACTTGAAAACCACTTCATGGACTCTGACACGTTCTTCTGGCTAGACCCGGAGACGGGCCGGGTCGAACTGTGGGGCGAAGAGGTCTCCGACGAAGCCGATGCGGAGGGATGGGACGTCGATGAGCGCGGCGGCATCCGGATCGAACCGGTTGAATCCTTCGAGGGCTACCGTGACATGGAGGTCTACATCGGCAGCGTGAACGATCCCAAATGCCGGGACCGCCTCCAACAGGCGATCGACCGCAGCAGCCCGTTCCGCCATTTCAAGGACGCCCTCTACGAGTTCCCCGAGCAACAAACC
Organism: Arthrobacter livingstonensis; assembly: GCF_003219815.1. Lineage (GTDB taxonomy): Bacteria > Actinomycetota > Actinomycetes > Actinomycetales > Micrococcaceae > Specibacter > Specibacter livingstonensis. Next base: position 103,748 of record NZ_QJVD01000001.1, on the reverse strand, counting down.
GCATGGTACGAATTCCATGACGCCGTCATGAAGCGCCGCGGCATTGAGTGGCTGGCCGAATGGGACGTGGTGGACCCGGCCGAGGCCGAGGCGGCCATCGCCAAGCTGAACACCAGCACGACGGCGTGACGCCGAGCCGGGCCCGGGGCGCAAGTTTGCGTGCGCCGCGCCTGAGGCGCAAGTTTGCGTGCGCCGGGCCTGAGGCGCAAGTTTGCGTGGGCCGCGCCTGAGGCGCAAGTTTGCGTACGCCGTGGGAAGAAGGAACGCCGGGGCGCACCAAACGGTGCGCCCCGGCGTTCTGTCCAGTCCATGCAGGGACTGAACTCCCTGCGGGTCAGGCTTCGACGATGATGACCGTGTAGACCGGCTTGCGGCGCAAGGCACGGTCGGACCAACGCAGCAGTGCCTCGCCGATCGCCTTTTCAGCAACGGGGCCGGTCTTCTCGCCGCGGAGCCCGGAAATGGTTTTTTCCACGATTCCGGTGGCCTTGGCCATGTCCTTCTCGGTCAGGTTGAAGCCGACCGCGAAGTACTCGGGGTCTTCCTCGATCTTGCCGGTGTCCGGGTTGACGATCAACAGCACGGTCACGGCGCCGTCCTCGGCGAGCCGGAGGCGGTCCTGCAGGGATTCCTCCGTTGCCGCCCCTGGGATCATGTTCTCGACATAGACGTAGGCGGCCGGCACGGAACCGCTCACCTTGACGACGCCGTCCTTGAGGTCGAGCGAGGTGCCGTCCTCAACGATGAAGGCGTTCTTGGGGTCGACGCCGGTGCGAACGGCCAGTGCAGCATTTGCCTTCAGGTGCCGGTATTCACCGTGCACCGGCATCACGTTGCGAGGGCGGACCAGGTTGTAGCAGTAGACCAGTTCGCCGGCACTGGCATGGCCGGAAACGTGCACCTTGGCATTGCCCTTGTGAATCACATTGGCGCCCTGCTTGGTGAGGTCGTTGATGAGACGGTAGATCGAGCTCTCGTTGCCGGGTACCATCGAGCTGGCCAACAGGACGGTGTCGCCTTCGGTCAGGTTGATCTGGTGGTCGCCGTTGGCCATGCGTGCCAGCGCGGCCATGGGCTCGCCCTGTGAACCGGTGCAGATGAGGACGGCCTTGTTGGGTGTCATCTTCTCCAGTTCCTTGGCTTCAACGAGCATGCCGCGGGGGATCTTGAGGTATCCGAGCTCGCGCGCGGTGGTCATGTTGCGGACCATGGAGCGACCCACAAACGCGACCTTGCGGTTGTACTTTTGTGCAGAGTCGATGATCTGCTGGATGCGGTGCACGTGGCTGGCGAAGCTGGAAACCACCACGCGGCGCGGCGCCGTGCGCATGACCTGGTCAATGGCAGGAATGAGATCTGCTTCGGCCGCCAGGAAGCCGGGGACCTCGGCGTTGGTGGAGTCGGGCATGAACAGGTCCACGCCTTCCTCGCCCAGGCGGGCAAAGCCGGCAAGGTCGGTGATGCGCTTGTCCAGCGGGAACTGGTCCATCTTGAAGTCGCCGGTTTCCAGCACCAGGCCTGCGGGCGTGCGGATGGCCACGGCCAGGCCGTCCGGGATGGAGTGGTTGACGGCCAGGAATTCAACGTCGAACGGGCCGAACTTGCGGCGGTCGCCTTCCTTGACCTGGATCATCTTGCCCTTGATGCGGTGCTCTTCAAGCTTGGTCTTCAGGAAGGCCAAGGTCAGCTTCGCGGAGATCACGGGGATGTCGTTGCGGTGCTTGAGCAGGTACGGGACACCACCAATGTGGTCCTCGTGGCCGTGGGTCAGCACCAGGCCGACCACGTCCTGCCAGCGGTCCTTCAGGTAGGAGAAGTCGGGCAGGATCACGTCCACACCCGGGTGGTGCTCCTCCGGGAAGAGGACGCCGCAGTCAACGATCAGCAGCTTTCCCGCAAACTCGAAGACTGTCATGTTGCGGCCGATTTCCCCCAGCCCTCCGAGGGCAACAATGCGCATTGCCCCATCTTCAAGGGCGGGCGGGGTCTGGCGGGCGGTTCTTCTCATGGGTTCCGTTCTCTATATATATGGGCGGCAGGTGGCGCCGGGTTGGCGATGATGCACTGCCTTTTGTTGCGCAACGCGGTCGGCCTCGAGGCGGATCCAGCATCACTAAAAAATTATGGGCGTACTTACGTGTGATTTTACCACCGTGGCCGGCCATGAATTCCCTCTGGCGGCCCCGGCGCGCTTCCCGGCATACCGGGGTGGCGTGGGCCGCACGGCCGGGCAGCCCCCGGTGCGCCGCCGTCGCGCCTTGACAAATGAGGCACGACGGCGGGAACTCCCGCCCTAGGACGGACTTCTGTAGCGGTTCTCAGGCCGGCCTGCCCCGCCGTACCGCGGAGTCAGCGTGGCACGCCCGATGTCGACAAGGTGTTCCAGATAACGCCGTGCGCCCACGCGCGACATGCCCACACGCTCGGCCAGCTCGGCGGCCGAGAGGTCGGTGCCGGCGGACTGGAGGGCGATGTGCACACGCTGCAGGGTCGCATCCGAGAGGCCCTTGGGCGGCGGAGCGTACCGACCGCCGGTGCTGGCAATGATCGCGTCAACGCTGAGCTGGTCCAGGAGTTTCCCCCGGGAAGACCGGCGCATGGTGTCGAACTGCTTCAGGACTTCATCGAGCCGCTCAAACAAGGCGGAGGCCATAAACGGTTTCACCAAATAGTGGCGCACGCCCTTCGCCCGGGCCTCCCGCACGCTGTCCAGGTCCCTCGCGGCCGTGACCGCGATGACTTCCAGCTGGCTGCTGCGGTCCAGGCTGAGCCGGGAGAGGACCTCCAGGCCCGAGAAGTCCGGCAGGTAAAAGTCCAGCAGGACGACGTCGGGCCTCAGCTTCTCGATGAGGGCCACGGCCTCCGTGCCCGAGTGTGCCTCGCCCACAACGGTGAAGCCGGGGTGCGAGGCAACAAACTCCCGGTTGATCAGCGCCACGGCGATGTCATCTTCGACAATGACAACCCTCAGGTGGGCGCTCATGGCATTCCGCCTATGGACGATTCGATCCGCTCGGCCGACGCAATGTCCCCGCGGCTGACCGGCAGGGTCACGGTGATCCTTGCCCCGTGCGTCGCGCACCCCGCACCTGACTTGCCGGCCGCGGGCAGGCCGTCGCCGATCTCAACGGTGCCACAATACCGCGTCGCGATGCGTTTGACGAGCGTCAGGCCGATGCCGCGGCCGGTGGAAACCGCCCCCGGACGTGCAGCCTTTGACGAATACCCGGCGGTGAAGACCCGCTTCCGCAGCCCGTGCGGGATTCCCTCGCCGGAGTCGGCGACGGAGATAACCAGCGCCCCCGCGCCGTTGGCTGCCGCCTGCTCATGGACGGACACCGAAATCCGGCCGCCGGCCCCCGTGGCTTCAGCGGCGTTGTCGAGCAGGTTGCCGATGATCGTCACCAGGTCGGCGCGCAGGATTTCCGCCGACGGCCGCGATGTCAGCAGCGGCAGTGTGGAGTCCGGTTCGATGGTGATGGCGATGCCAAGCTCCTCCGCGCGCGTCTGCTTCATGAGCAGAAGCGCCGCGACCTCAAGTTCGCGGATGCCCGTCCGCCCCGTCACTCCGAGGAGCGTCCCGCCGCTCCGCTCATGCGAAATGAAGGAAACGGCCTGGTCCACCCGGCCGAGTTCAAGGAGTCCGGAAATCACGTGAAGCTTGTTGGCGAAACCGTGCGCCTGGGCGCGGAGACCGTCAGCCAGGCCCTGCACGCCGTCGAGGTCGCGGAGCAAGGTGTGCAATTCGGTGTTGTCGCGCAGGATCAGGATGGTGCCGATGGGACGGCCACCTATTTTGGCGACGTCGCGGCGCACCAACAGCACACGCTCCCCGGAAAGCGCCAGGGATTGCTCGGTGTCGCCGTCGTCCAGCAGCCCCACCAGCACATCGTCGAGGTGTTCCTTGGCGAGCGTGCCCACCAGGTCCGGCTCGTCTTCGAGGGAGAGCAGGCGGACGGCGGCGTCGTTGATCAACACGATGCGGCCAAATTCATCAACGGCGACCACGCCTTCCCTCACGCCGTGAAGTATGGCCTCGCGCTCCTCCAGCAGCCCGGCAATCTGTTCCGGTTCCAGGCCAAAGATGCGCTTGCGGATGACCACTGTCACCCAGGCGGCACCGATCACACCAAAGATCGCCGCGATCGCAATGGTCACAAACAACCACACGGAATTCGACAGGTACTCGCTGCGCAGGTCCGATTCCAGGACGCCGACGGAAACCGCACCGATCACGGAATGGCGGGTGTCGAAAATGGGCAGGCACCTTGACACGCCAGGACTCACCGAGGGTGCCCGTTTGGGTACCGACGTAGGTGTCCCCTGACAGCACTTCCGCTGGATCAGTGGAGACGTGTTTCCCGATCTCGTCGGGATCGGGATGCGAATAGCGGATTCCTTCCTGGTTCATGACCACCGCGTAAGCGATCCCGGATGCCTTGCTGATCAATTCGGTGATCGGCTGGATGGTGTGGCTTGGATCCTTTTCGGCGAAGGCATCGATGATCACCGGATTCGTCGAGATTGACTGGGCAACCCCAATCATCCGGTCGCGATAATTGGCCCTAAGCTGGTGCTCCTGCGTCAAGCTGGCGACGGCGCCCGTCCCCACGATGGTGATGAGCACGATCACGACCTGAAGCAGCAGCAACTGCGCCCGCAATGTCATCCGTCGTCTCATACCCCCATTTTGCCAGAGGAAGGGGCTGGGCCCACTGCCGCGAGGGACCCGCTGCGAGCTTGCGAGCAGTGGGAGCGGCTGGGGACTTGCGAGCAGTGGGAGCGGCTGGCTGGGCCCACTGCCGCGAGGGACCCGCTGCGTGGGCCCACTGCCGCGAGGGACCCTCTGCGAGCTTGCGAGCAGTGGGAGCGGCTGGGGACTTGCGAGCAGTGGGAGCGGCTGGGTGGGCCCACTGCCGCGAGGGACCCGCTGCGAGCTTGCGAGTAGTGGGAGCGGCTGGGGACTATTTGCTGGCTGGTACATCGTCCTCTTCCTCGCGTTCGGCCTCGCCGACGGCGGCCCCGGACCAGGCGCCTCCGAACAGCATGATGCCGGTTGCGACAAAGACGCCCGCTGCCCCTGTTGCGGCCGAAAGCGTCCCCAACAGGGACGGCAGCACGGTTTGTCCCAGGCGGTTGCTGGCAAGCCGCAGTGACATCGCCAGCCCGCGGGTGCCGGGGGTGGCCAGTTCGGCGATCCACGACATCGTGATGGGTTGGCAGGTGCCGATGGCGAATCCAAAGACGGCCGCGAGCACCATCAACATGGCGACGGGAAGGGGAAGGGCGAAGGCGGACAGCACAACGGCCGAGGCCGCAATGGTCCACACCATCAGCCTGCGTCGGCCCAGCAGCTTAACCATGCGGCCAAGGAACAGGCGCGAGAACATCGAGAACATCGACCGGACCACCAGCAGTGCGCTGATGACGACGGCCGCGATCCCGCGTTCGTGGCCGAGCGCCGGCAGGTAGGCCAGGAACAGGTCGACCGAAGCCAGCACGATGCTGCCGGCCAGGAGAGCGCGCACCAGGCCGGGGATGCGCAGCAGCGCCGCGGCCGCCGGCAGCATCCTGGCCCGTTTCCCCGTGGCGGACCGCTCAGAGCTTCGGACGAAGAAGGAGATGCCCAGCAGGACGACGCTAAGCGCGCCGCATACCATGAAGATGAGCCCCACGGGAGGCGTCTCCACGGTTCCTCCGGGCAGTGCCAGCAGGAGCGGCCCGATCGTTTGGCCGAGCGCCGAGGCAAACGTAAAGTACCCGAACTTGGAGTCAAACTGCCCCCGGCTCGTGGTATTGGCAACCATGGCCTGCTCCCCGATCACGGAGAGCAGGTGGCCCATGCCCAGGAACATGGTGGCCAGCAACAGCACGCCCACCGAGCTGCCGCCAAAGGAAGCGATCAACGCCGCTACGATCAGCGCGGCCGCGCCGGTGAGCAGTGCGGCCCGTTCACCGATGCGGTCTATGACGTGGCCGGCCGGCAGCGCCAGCAGGAGCGCCGGCACGGCAAAGGCGGCGACCACCACGCCCAACAGTGCCTGCGAACCGCCCACGTCCAGGACGGCATAGGACAGCGTTGGCCGCATGGCGAAGGTGATGACCTGGAGGACGACGGCGTGCGCCAGCACGAACATGACCGCCCGCGGCCGCCCCTTGCGCTCCGTCACCTTCGGTCCCCTCACGGTTGGCGGGTCACGAGGCGACCGTCATGAGTTCCTGGGCTTCGGCCGAGGGAACATTGGACCCCGCATAAAGGAGTGCGTCGTCGGCGTCGAACACGAGCCGGACATCGCCGTCGAGGTTTCCGGTCGGTGAGATGACCTGAACCACATTGGTGCCCAGCTTGAGTCCGTACTCGTAGCGGGAACCGACATAAGAACGGGTCAGCACCGAGGTGTCGAGCACATTGGCCCCCGTGACGTCCGCCGACGCCGGTGTGATGGTCAGGCGCTCGGGCCGTACCGCCACCGTCACGGCATCGCCAGGGCTGAGTGCAAGGGTGCTGGCGACTTTCACGACGAGCCCGGTGTTGTCGAGGCGGACGCGCGCGATGCCTCCCCGCGTCTCTTCCAGGCGCCCGGTGAAGAAATTGCAGCTTCCCACAAATGCGGCGACGGCGGCCGTGGCGGGCCTCTCGTAGATTTCGGCCGGCGCGCCGATCTGGGTCATGTTTCCCTCGAACATCACGGCGATCCTGTCGCTCAGGGACAGGGCCTCGTCCTGGTCGTGGGTCACGTACACGGTGGTGATGCCGAGCTCCACCTGCAGGCGCTTAAGCCACGCCCGGGACTGCTCGCGCAGCTTCGCGTCCAGGTTGGACAGCGGCTCGTCCAGCAGCAGGACCGACGGCGAATACACCAGTGCGCGTGCGAGTGCCACACGCTGCTGTTGGCCGCCGGAGAGCTGGTGGGGGTAGCGGTCCTTCAGGTGTGCCAGGCCCACGGTGTCAAGCGCCTCATGGATCCGTACGGCCTTTTCCTCCTTGGAGACCTTGCGGATGGCCAGCGGCATCACCAGGTTCGCCTCCACCGTCATGTGCGGCCAGAGGGCGTAGGACTGGAACACCATGCCGAGGTTGCGTTCCTCGGTGGGTACGTAAAGCTTCTTGGCCGTGTCGACAAAGGGCACGCCGTCCACGGTGATGCTGCCCGCTGTGGGCGACTCCAGCCCGGCGATGCAGTTCAGCGTGGTCGACTTTCCGCAACCGCTGGGGCCCAGCAGGGTGAAGAACTCCCCTTCACGGATGGTGAAATTGATGTCGTTCAGGACTGTTACGTCGCCAAACTTCTTATGCAGCCCTGAGACCTGTACTTCAGGCATCGGTATGTCCCTTCATGAACAGGTTCGCCACGGCGACGAACACGGCGGTGATTGCAATTTGGATGGTGGCCAGCGCGGCGACGGAACCGGTGTTGCCCTGCACCCACAGGTCGAGCATGGTGGTTCCAATCACGCCGGTGTTGGCCGAGGACAGGAACAGTGCGGCGGAGTATTCCTTCATCATGGTGACAAACACCAGGATGAGCGCCCCGACAAAGGCCGGGCGCAGCAGCGTGCGGAGGATGCGGAAGAAGGTCCCAAACCAGTCCGCGCCGGAGGTCCGGGCGGCGTCGTCGAGCTCGCGGCCAATCTGCATGATGGCCGGGGCAATGGAGCCGAACGCCGTGGGCAGTGCGCGGAGGCCAAAGGCGATGATGACCGCCATGAGCGTTCCCTGCACCCAGCCTCCGCCGGGGGTCAGGGCGAAGGCCCAGAAGAAGCCGATGCCCACGATGATGCCGGGCATCGCCTGGGGGGCCAGGGCCAGGTATTCCACGCTGCGGGCAAACTTGAACGGCGAACGCCGCGCAACCAGGACGGCAAGCAGGGCCAGCACGCTGACCAGGACCGCCCCCACCGCAGCCACCACAACGCTGTTCGTGATGGATTGGACGTAGACGGGGAACGTGAACACGCGCTGGTAGTTGGACAGCGTCAGGGTATCAAACGGGTTCTGCAGCGGGGTGAAGATCATGGTGAACGACCTGAAGACGAGCCCCAGGATCGGCAGGAGGGCGCCGAAGATGATGTAAATGACGATCGCTGCCGCAGCTACCCAGCGGATCCAGCCGAGGTCAAGCAGCCGCGGCCGGGTGGCCTTGCCGCGGACGGAAATAAACCGTTGCGCGTTTTTAAGGACCTTCGCCTGAATGGCCACGGTGCCAATCGTCACGGCCAGGATAAGGGTCGAGGCGGCACCCAGGATGCCGTAGTCGGGCGAGATGGATTGCAGCCCGTTCGTGTAGAGGAAGGTGGAGAACACCTCGATGCGCACCGGCGTGCCGTAGAGCAGCGGCACGCTGAGGGTTTCCAGCGACATGCTGAAGATCAGGATGGAGCTGTAGACAATCGGTGGCCGGAGCATCGGCACCACCACCTGGAAGAGGATGCGGACCGGTCCGGCACCGCAAACGCGGGCGGCGCTCTCCAGCGACGCATCCGACTGACGCAGGGCATTGGCGCAGAAGACATAGGCGATGGGAGCCAGCCCCACGGCCTCGGTGACGGCCATGCCACCCAGGGAGTACAGGTTCCACGGCACAAACCCGAAGACCTGGCGGAGCTGGACGCTGATGAAGCCGGCGGGCCCGTAAAGGGTGATCCAGCCGAAGCCGAGGATGAGCGATGAGATGAAGAAGGGCCACTGCATGGACAGGCCGAGCAGCCGGCCAAACGGCAGGCGGGTGCGGACGACGAGTACCGCCATCGGAATCGCAATCACGAGGGTCAGCACCGTGGTGCCGACCGCGAAGATCGCGGTGTTCAGGACGACCTGCCCGAAGCCGGCATCCGTGAACAGCTTGACGTAGTTGCCGGCCGTCAGGAGTCCGCCGGCCTCATACAGCGGCCTGTCGCGGAAGGACTGGTAAAGAATCGGGACGATCGGCGCGAGTACGAAGAGCGCCAAAAGGATGAAGATGCCGTATTGCACGAGCCGTCCCCGGCCGACGCCGAAGACCCGGGGGTACTTCGGCGCCGGAAGGATGGATCGGCCGGCCGGCGGCTGGACTGCCTTGTCCGTGCTGGTGGTGGTCATTGCTTAGCCTGCCTGGTCACTGTCGGGGGAACGGATGCTAGTTGCCGAGCTTGGCGTTCCACTTGGACACGAAGGCCGTGACTTCGGCTTCCGGGACCACCTTGTAGGGCACGCGGATGATGCCGTCCTTCCCGGCCAGCTTCTCCACTTCCTGATAGGTGTGGCGTCCTTCCGTCAACTCAACATTTTCCCGGTAGGAACTCAGGCCACCTTCTGCGACGGCGTTCTGGCCGGCCTCGGACAGGACAAAGTCAAGGAACAGCTTCGCCGTCGCGGGGTGCGGCGCCTTGGGCGTGATGCCGATTCCGCGGCCCAGGACAACGGTGCCGTCCTTGGGCAGGACAAACTTAATCAGTCCGCCACTGGCCTTCTCTGCCGGGTAGCCAACCGCGGAACTGATGAAGAATCCGGCCAGGTATTCCCCGGAGAGGATTTTCTCCTTCTGGGTGCCGGAGGATGTTTCCGGTCGGGCCGTCGGCAGGATCTCGTCAAGGCCGGTCCAGGCCGCGGTGTTTCCTTCCGTGAAGGCATGGGAAACGCTGAAGCCCCACGCGCCCTTCACGTCGCGGGTGGTGATCTTGTTCTTGTACTTTCCGGTGTCGGCGGAGACGGTCTTGGCCAAATCGGCGATGCTCGTCGGCGCTTCCTTCATGAGGGCGGAGTTGTAGGCAATGCCCACCGGATCAAGCGACATGGCCCAGACGTTGGGCATCAGCTGGGCGAGCTCAGGCAGTTCCTTGGTTTCCGGGGAGTCATAAGCCATGAGGGAATCCGGCTTTGAGGCATAGCTCGCCCACGCCTGGACAGCGTTGGAAACCAGCATGTCGGCCGGGGCCTTGCCGGTGGCCGATTCGCTCAGTTGCCGCTGGAACACCTCGTCGCTGTCGAGGTTGTCAGCGGAGACCTTGGTCCAGGGGTACTTGGCCTTGAAGTCGCGAAGGATCGGCGCCCAGTTTTCCTGGTCCGTGTTCGAGTAGATCGCGAGGGCGCCGCCCTCCGCTTTCGAGGCATCGATGAGTTTTGAGTAGTCTGCGGGGTAGTAGCTTGGCGTGTCGGATCCGGCGGCCCCCGGTGCCGCCTTCTCGCCTGTGGAGCTGCCGCAGCCGGCCAGGGCGGCCGCCAGGCCGACGGCGCCCAGCGCGCCAAGGCCGACAACGCTCCGGCGGCTAAGCGACGCGGAATTAAAAGTGGAAGTACGGAACATTGCTCACTCCTTTGTGATGTAAAACACGAATGGTGCTGAGTTCATGTTCCGGGCAGGGGCAAGGGACATCAATCTTTTGGTCGTATTGGTACAAAGCCGCCGGCTTCTGATCGTATTGGTCCCCATTCCGGCTCGGGCGGCAGGAATTCCCTTATGCGCAGCCGCAGGCCCCGGCCCTTGCGCACCTTGTCCACTGGCGCAGTGCGCCTGCCCGCCATTGCGCATAGCGGAACTGCACAAACACTATGCGCAGCCGCAAGCCCTGGAGTTGCGCATGTTGTTCACGCCGGGCGGCAGGAATTTCCTTATGCGCAGCCGCAGACCCCGGCCCTTGCGCACCTTGTCCACTGGCGCAGCGCGCCGGCCCGCCATTGCGCATAGCGGAACTGCACAAACACTATGCGCAGCCGCAAGCCCTGGAGTTGCGCATGCGGGAACAAAAATAGTCCCGCAGCCCTGCGAACGCGCATTAAACGCCTGCGGGCCCGGACCAGTGGTCCGGGCCCGCAGGCACCATGCTTCTTTCCGCTTCTGTCGCGCCCGCCAAGCCAACGGGCTGGGCGGCTGGCAATGCCGCTATGCCCGGCGTCGTCCAGTTCGCCGCAGGAAGAGCAGCACCATGAGGAAGGCGATGACCAGCGCGCCCAGGATCGCCAGGATGGGCGCCGAGGCCGGTGAGGAAACCGCACCTGCCGGGGTGACTGCGGAAACGCCGGAGTAGAGCTCCGCACTCCCGTCTGCCACCTGTCCGTTGCCGTCGGCCAGGCTGGCCGCACCGGTTTTCAGCTGACCGGTTCCGTCGGACAGGTCAGTGGCGCCGGAGGCGATGGCCGTGTTGCCTTCAGCCAGTTTGGCGTTGCCGTCAGCCAGTTTCGTGGCGCCGTCGGAAAGCGCCTTGCTGCCAGCGATGAGCCCGGAACCGGCCACTCCTGGTGTTCCGGCGACGCCTTCGTTGAGCTGTTGTGTACCGTCGGAGAGCTTGGCCGTACCGTCCTGCAGGTGGGACGTTGCGAAGAGCAGGCCCGGATGCTCGGGGTCGCCAGGGACGCCGTTCATGCCCGTGACCAGCTGGGACGTTCCAGCGGAAAGCTTTTGCGAACCAGCTGACAGGGCCGAGCTGCCGGCGGCAAGGGCCTTGACGCCGCCGATCAGGCCAGGCGCATCCTTTGTCCCGGTCATACCAGCGGCAATCTGTCCTGTGCCATCGGCGAGTCGCGCTGTGCCCTTGGACAGTGCGCCGGATCCGGTGGCGAGCTGCTTAAGCCCGGTCAGGAGCCCTGGGTTCGCGGGATCATTCGGGACACCGTTGACGCCAACGGCCAGTTTCTGGGTTCCGGCATGCAAGGCCGTGGATCCGTCTGCGAGCTGCTTGGTACCGGCGGACAGCTTGGTGGCGCCGGCGGAGAGCTGCTTGGTGCCGCCCACCAGGCCCGGATTGGCCGGATCATTGGGGATGCCGTTCAACCCGTCGGCCAGCTGCTTGGTCCCCGCAGCGAGCTGCCCGGAACCTTCGGCTAACTGCTTGGTGCCAAGAACCACGCCGGGGTTGGCCGGATCCTGGCTGTTCAACTTCTGGTCCAGGACACCAAATCCGGCGGTCATGGCATGGCTTCCGGCGTCCAGCTGCTTGCTGCCGTCGGCGAGTTGCTGACTTCCGTCGGACAACTGCTTGAGCTGGGCCAACATCAGGCCGACCGGCACCAGCGGGTTTTTCTTGGCGAACGTTTCCAGGTCATGTGTGCCCTGGTTGAGTTTCACCATGCCGGCATCGAGCTTGGTGGTTCCGGCGGCAAGCTGGTTGGCACCGTCCGCCAGGTTCTGCGGACTAGTACCGGAGTCCGACGGCGTGAGCGCCGCCGAAAGCTGGGTTGCACCAGCTGCAAGATTCTGGGCACCGGCAGAAACCTGCTCGGCTCCTGCGTTCGCGGCTGTTGCGCCGGCACCGAGCTTGGCCGCGCCGTCCGCTGCGGTGGCCAGACCAGTATCCAGCTGCTGGGCGCCGGCATTGACCTGTCCGGCTCCGGCAGCCAAAGCCGACGCGCCATTGTCCACAGCATTCACGCCCGGCACTAGCTGGGTTTCGACGCTGGAGGCGATTTTGTTGGCACCGTTGTTCAAGGCCTTACCGCCTGCAAGAAGTTTGATCGCGCCGTTATTGGCGGCGAAGATGCCCGGGGCCAGCTGATGCTCAACACCGTTGGCCACCTTGGCTGCGCCGACATCCAGGGCTGCCCCGCCGCTGGCCACTTGAGTGGCACCGTCGGCTACGGCAAAAACACCGGGGGCCAGCTTGTTGTGGACGTCGGTGGATGTTTTAGCCGCGCCTTCGGCCAGCGACTGGGCGCCGTCGTTGGCAGCGGAGAGGCCGGGGCCAACTGATCTTGCACGCCGTAGTGGAGCAACGTTGCCCCGGCTGAGAGTTTGCCGGCGCCGGCGCTGGCGTCGGAAGCGCCCTTGGCCGCCTTTTCCGCTCCCGCTGCCAGCTGGTGGGCACCGTCATCAACCTTGCCAACCCCATCCTGGAGTTTTACGGCACCGGCGGACGTGAGCTTGCTTCCGTCCTGGAGCTGCGAGGCCCCATTGGCGATCTTGGTGGTGGTCAGGGCGAAGAACGCAATGAGCGCCAGCACCACCAGGATCAGGACGATGTGGGCAAAGTAGTGGTGCTTGACGTTGCGGTGCACGGATGTGACTGAGGCGTTGGACGACATTGGCTGTTCCTCACGGAAAGACGGTTGTGTGATTTGCGTAACACTTAAACCTACTGACGAGTAACATACAGCATTGGCTACCGTCCGCGTCAACCTTTTCGTCGAAACCCAACAAAAACGACCGCCGGCCGCCGCGACACATGCGGCAGCCGGCGATCGGTTTTAACCTTCTTTTTTACCTTCTCCGGGCACCCTCGGGGAAGATCTGCACAATCGACGGACGGGGCGCGCGCACCTGGCCGCGTGCCGGCGTCGAGCCATCAGCCACGTAGTCCGGGAAATACGAATTCGGCGCGGCGTACGTCCCCTCCTCACCCGGGTGCTGGACGGCCACAAAAGCCATGGATTCGTCGTCGTGGATGACGGGTCCGCAGGTCTCGGCGTTGCGTGGCATGGAGGCAAACTGCTGCACGTTTCCGCGGTTTTTCCCTTCCAGGCCCACCTTGAAGAGACCGTCGTTGTACCCAATGGTCGACGGCGCGCCGTCCGTTGAGATCCACAGGTTCCCTTGGGTGTCGAAGGCCAGGTTGTCGGGGCAGGAAATGGGGCTCACCTGGGCGGCCGGGAAGCCGCTGAAGTAGGTCTCGGTGTTCTTGGCCGGGTCCCCGCAGAGCATCAACAGGTTCCAGTTGAACGTGGTGGCGGTGGCGTCACCGCGGCGCTCGGTGAGCTCCACAATGTGGCCGTCACGGTTTTCCGCGCGGGGGTTCGTCTCATCTGCAGCCGCCTGTCCGGGAAGGCCGCGCTTGGTGTTGTTGGTGCAGGCCACGTACACCTTGCCGGTTTGCAGGTTCGGCTGAACGTCCTCGCAACGGTCCATCTTCGTGGCGCCGGCCTTGTCCGCGGCCAGGCGAGTGTGGACCAGGACCTCCTGGACGCTCATACCGGAAATGGCGCTCCTGCCGTTGACCACCAGGGGCAGCCAGGTGCCGGAGCCGTCAAATTTGCCGTCGGCGGGGACCGTGCCCGAGCCGTCGATCTCCGAAGCCGAGTTGCCGGCAAAGTGTGCCACGAAGAGGTCGCCCTCGGTTAGCAGGGTCATGTTGTGGGCCTTGTTGTTCTTCTTGTACTTGTTCTTGGAGACGAACTTGTACAGGTAATCGAACCTCTCGTCGTCGCCCGAGTAGGCCACCACCTTGCCATTGTCGGCGACGATGACATTGGCGCCTTCGTGCTTGAAGCGGCCCAGGCTGGTGTGCTTGCGCGGCATGGAGTTCGGGTTTTCCGGATCGATCTCCACGATGTAGCCGAAGCGGTTGGGTTCGTTGCGGTAGTCCTCGCCACGGGCGTCGAAGCGGGGATCGTCCAGCTCCCAGCCCATGGCCGTGGCCTTGTCCTCGAGCCCGTAACGGCGGTCCTCGGCGGAGGTGCCTTCCGTGCGGAAGAAGCCGTTGAAGTTCTCCTCACCGGAAAGGATGGTGCCCCACGGGGTGGAGCCGCCGGAGCAGTTGCCGAGCGTGCCAAGGACGTGCCGCCCCGCGGGATCGGCAGCGGTCTTGACGAAGTCGGAACCGGCCAGCGGACCGGTCAGCTCAAAGGTGGTGTTCGCCGTGATGCGGCGGTTGAGCTTGCCGCCGCGGACGTAGTCCCAGGGCTGGCCCTTGTGCCCGCGTTCCAGTTCCACGACGGTCATGCCCACGGCGTTGCGGAAGATGGCGCGGCGCTGGGCCTCTTCGGCACCGGACACAGGGGCGGCCGGGAACATGATCTGCGGGTTGACGTATTCGTGGTTGCAGACCAGCAGGCCTTTCTTGCCGTTGGGCTGGCGCAGGATCTCGGTGTAGTCGTTGTTGTAGCCGAACTGGCCGGCCTGTGCCGCCGGCGTCTGCCGGGCGAAGTCAAAGTTCGGCGCATCCTTGAACAGCGGGTCGCCCCAGCGGATGACCGGCTGCCAGCTATAGCCCTTCGGCACGTTGAAGGCGTCAACGGCGGCATCCACAGGCTTGATCGGAGCGAAAGGCAACTTGCCCCCGTGGCCCTTGTGGCCGGCGTCGTGCTGGCCCTGCCCGGCTTGGGCGGGCTCGGCACCCTGGACCATGACGGCGGCGCTGAGGGCACCGGCCAGGCCAAGTCCCAGGGCCGAGCGGCGGGAGAACTCCGCCGAGGCGATGTCGCGGAAGTAGCTGTTGGCGGAGGTGTTGCAGACGGCCTTGGAACAGGCGTTGTCGCATTTGAGGCTGCAGGTGACGGCGCTGCGCTTGCCGCGGGTGTGGCCGAGCATGGGCAAAAGCTTTTTCAGATCGTTCATGGCGTGCCTTCCAGATGCGGGTGCGATGATGCCTTCCACGCTGCCAAGGCCGAAGGACCTCTTGGAGTGTTCCACCTGAACGGCACATTAACCGGAGGCGAACCCTCCATGGGAGAACGCCCGACGCCGGCACCCGGGTTGCGCCGCCCGGTGCGCCTGGGTACCGGATGGCTTGAGGTGGACAATTCGGCCCCTCTCCTACCGGAGCGACGGATGCCGCGCCCGAAACTTCATGCGGGCGCGAAACCCGTGATGGGTTTTGCGCCCGCATTGCCATGCGCGAAACTCACCACGAGTTTGGCGCATGCCTAAACTGTTCCGCGACGCGGGCGCCAAACCGAGGGCGCAGTTCCGCGCATAGGGGCAGAGTTACTTCTTTTCCTCGATCTTGACCGTCCAGGAGTCGAGGTTGGCTGCCCGCACGTCCAGGAAGTACTTGCCCGGCTTTTTGTGCAGCGCGGTGGTGCTGGCGCCGGGCTTGGACAGCATGACCACCGGAATGCCGCCGTCGGTTGCGATGTCCGTGCCTTCGGGTTCCAGGTACACGGCGGCCACGGCCATCTCCGGGTCCGAGCCCTTGAACTCGTAGCTCAGCTGGGCGTCTGCCCCTGTCAGTTCAAACACCTGGCTCGCCTGGTCCGCGGAGCCACTCAATGCCACGACCTCGGTCCATTTTTTCTCGGCTGGAGCGGCCGGCACCTTCTCGGCGGCCTTCGCAGCTGGCGCGCCCGGAGCAGCCGGAGCGGCCGGAGCGGCTTTCACGGCCGGCGCCACCACGGCGGAGTCAACCGCTTGGCCCGCGGAGTTCACGGCATTCGCGCCTCCCACTCCACCGATGACCAGCAGCACGGCGGTGACAATCAACGCCACCAGTTTGTTCTTGGAGTATCCGGCCAGCGGGCGGCCGGCCTTGTCGGTCTGCTTCCCGGCCAGGGTGATGATGAGGTCGACGAGCACCCACACGCCGAAGCCGCCAAACGTGAACAGCTTCAGCAGGCCGGTGCCCACCTTCCCGAGGTAGAAGCGGTCCACGCCAAAGCAGCCGAGGAACAGGGCGAGCAGCCACGTGGCCAGGAACGACTTGTTCCCTTCCAGGCTGCCCGGCTTCGACGCGAGCTGCTGGGGTGCTTGCATGTACTGGGTCATGATGATTCCTTTCGGGCACGGCAAGGCTGCCGCGCCCTTAATAGATAGGTGGTTAGGTGCCGCTGGATGCGGCCAATCAGGCTGGCTACTGCTTTTCCCAGGAGCCGCAGCGGGTGGAGTTGAAGTCCTGCCCCGCCGAGAGCACCACGGAGGGCCGTCCGCCGCCGGGAATGTCGTTGTTGATGATGTCGTCCCCGTTACTGCCGGTGCGGTAAATGCCCCAGTAGCAGGTGGAGCCGACGTCGGCCTTGGCCCGGTAGGTGCCCGGTGCAACGTCGACGCCCACCGTCCAGGTGCCGTCGCCAACGGTGTTCGCGGCCTTGGCCTTCTCGGCTCCGGTCACGGCGTCTTCGCGCTTCTTGACCGCGGCCTCGCGGGTTTTTAGCGCCGCCTCCGCCGTCTTGACGTCTGCCTCGTGCTGGCCGGCTGCCGTCGACTTGGCGTCCGCAGCTTCCTCCCGGGTGGTGAGTTCGGATTTCAGGCTGTCGAGTTCATCGCTGACCGCCTGCCGGTCCGTGAGGGTCCGGGCCAGGTCCTGCTGCGCCGTCTGTGCCGTGGCGTCCAGGGCGGCATATTCCTCGCTGGCCGTGGGGTCCGTGACGGCCGTCCCCAGCCAGATTCCCCCGCCAAGAAGTACGACGCCGGACACCACCAATGCGGTTACCCTCGGGCCGCGCCGTTTGTTTGGTGTGGGTGACTTTGGGGTTTGCGGAGCCTTTGCTGCCCTGACCGGTTTGGTCGGCTTGGCGGCGCGGCCGGGCTTTGCAGGACCGCCCGGCTTGGGCGCCTCCGGCGGAATGGCCGGCATAGCGGGTCGGAGGGGTTGTGTGGCTGGCGCGTTGCCCAGCCCCGGACGCTGTGCACCGGCGGTTGTGCCGGGTCGGGGAACTTCTGGGTTGTTCATGGCTTCTCCTGACAATGAATCTGAACTATTTCGCTGATTCGACAATGATGTTGAGGCCGTTGTCCGGGTGATAAGTCCAAGAGGCCGTGTAGCCGTCCCATGCTGCTTCCCGGGTGCCGTCAAGAGCTCGCGTGGAATCGATCCGGGAGAAGAGGCTTTCCGGGGCCCCAAGTTCATTGAGGATGCACACCACCGTGGTGATGGACGTCCCGGTGGAGTCCCCTCCGGAAGATTTCATGTCCAGGCTCCGGCCCTTGTCCATGACCGTCACGCCCTCGGAGCCCTCGGCGGAGCAGGCCTTCACGGAGTCGTCGATGCGGTTGGACGCTGAAAGCGCGTCCCCCACGGCGCCGCCAACGGCGCCCAGCAGCAGCCCGACGATGAGCCCGGCGACCAGGCCGCCGGCGCCGAAGTACAGGTGCTTCCTGCTGTGCGCGGGCTTGGTGGGCAGTCCCGGCCCCTGTGCATCCGTGCGGGGATCAAGAGCCGGCATTGCAGCCTCCGGGACAGTGGAATAAGGCGGAACAGCCGGCGGCGTCGGAATGGTCATGACCGCTCCCCCGCCGACCAGGGCCAGGGCGCCGAACAACCCGCCAGCGGACCCAGCGTTCCCGGGCGGATGCGCCGCACGGCAGGTGCTTCCGGGTCCCGGGCGGTGCCGTCTGCGTCCGGCTCGGGCTTTTCCGCCGCCGGCTGATCTTCACTGCATTCTGCTGTGTCCTTCATGACTTGCCTCGCCTCATTCAATGCGGTCCGCCGGTTGCCCGGCCGTCCGTTTAGTTTGGGTGCCTCCGGATTGCCGGTCGGCGAGGCCACCCCCAGCGTGGTCTCGACGCCGGGTTCCCCTCGGGCCATGGAATGAAGCTATTGGCACCCCGAAGCAATTTGTAGAAAACGACTGATAATGGGCGTTATCACCGAATGCGGGCTGGACGCCACAAACGCCCTTAGGCTGTAACCAGCAGCATCCAAGCCAGGAAGGGGACCCGCATGAGCAGCACGCAGGAACTACGCATCACCCTTCCGGACGTCGCCCTCCTGGCGAAGGTGAAGCGCCCCGTGGTGTCCATGTGGCGTTCGCGCAGCAGGAACACGGCCACGCCGTTTCCAAGCCCCGCCGCACATGACGGCAGCCAGGAGCTGTTCAACGCCAGGGACGTCACGGACTGGCTCGCATCCACCGGCCGCGGCAACAACCCGCACGCCGCCGACGACGCCGCCGCGTTCGCCGTTCCTGCCGGCCCGCACACCCGGCGGACGCACTTCGCCGGGCTCACGGCGCTGCTGGCCCTGCGCTGCCTGACGGACTCCCCGCTGGGCAGGCAAGGCGCCGACGAACTCCTGGACTCTGCCGACGAACTCGACCCGGACGACGCCTTCCTCTACACCGAGCTCGAAGCGCTCGGCCCGGAACTGTCCCAGCTGGCCACCTACGCGGACCTGCTGACGGACGCCTCCTACACGGCCGAGGCCGCCTTCGAGGCGCTCCTGGCCGACCGCTTCCGCACCGGTGCCCAGGAACAGGCCGCCACCGCGCTGACCGATGCCGCCGTCGAGCTGGTGGCCGCCACGGCGCTGGAGCTGGCCGCCGGCAGCGCCACCCCTCCCGTGTTCATGGACGACGGCGGGAGCGACTTTTTGCGCGACGTCGCCGACATGCTGGGCGAGGTTGAGCCGGCCGTCCTGGCCGCGGGGACCGGCGACGATCCTGCCACCCGGCTCGCCCGGCGGCGCCTGCTGGTGCATGGGCGAAACAAGGAAAACCTCCAGGTGCTGGACTCCCCCGTGCCCGATGGGCGCGGGACTTTGGTCCGGCTGGCCCAGTTTCCGTCGCCGGCCGTCCCGGACATGGACGCGGCGCAAATGCTGACGGCCGTGGACAACATCGCACTTGGCATGGATGGCACGCAGTCCGCCGTGGTGCTCGCTCCGGCATCGGTGCTGACGGACTCGCTGTCCGGCACGGGCACTGGGCCGGCCCGGAACCGCGCTGCGCTGGCCATTCGTTCGGACGTTTTGCGCTCCGGCCGCGTCCGGGCCATTGTTCGGCTGCCGCAGGGCTTGTTGCGGTCCAAGCCACGACAGGCGCAGGCCCTGTGGGTGTTGGCGCCGGCCCATGCCGGGGTTGCCATTGGCGAGCGGTGGACCATGGTCGCCGACCTGACAGGCCTGCAGCTGTCCGCCGACGTCCGGCAGGACCTGGTCGGCGACCTTGCCGCCTCCATGGGCGGCCGCGAAGAGATCCGGGCGCACGCGTTTCGTTTCGCCCGGCTGGTCCCGACCCGGACACTGCTGGCAAGTTCCGGATCCCTAACGGCCTCACTTCCGGGCCCGCCGCCCGCTGCCATGGCGGCCGCGGCACCCGGGTCACCGGCCGAGGAACTGGTCAGGGCCGAGGAACAGATCGCCAGGCTGAACAGCTCCCCGCAACCATCCCTGGCCGTCGGACTCCAACCGGGCACGGGACAGCCCTTGACGCCGGCCGTCATCGGCTCGCTGCTGAAGGACGGCTGTTTGAAATACCTGCCGGGCCACCGCATCACCGGCCCCGATGTGGAGGCGGCCATTGCCGGGCGCGCCCAGTTCCGCGTCATCGGCGTGGACGAGCTCACCGGTGCCAGGGACCACGGCAGCCGGGCGGTCAGCCAGCTCACCTTCGCCAGTGAATATCCGCAGGGCCGGCTCACGGAGCCGGGCGACGTCATCTTCTGGACCGGAACGCAAGGCACCGCCCTGGTCGACGAGGTGGGGGCCGGCGTCGTACTTTATCCGGCAAGGATCCTGCGGATCAGCACGCGGGATCCGGACGGACTAATTCCGGAGGTGCTGGCTCAGGACATCCGTGCGGCCACGGCGGGAAGCTGGCGGCAGTGGCCGGTGCGCAGGCTTGGCGGCCCGGGCCGCGCGGCGCTGCAGCGGGCACTGGCGGACGTGGAACGGGAACGTCGGAGGGCCGCGGTACGGTTGCAGCGGCTGGATGTGCTGGCCGGGATGCTGATGGATGGGGCATCGGACGGCAGTTTTGAAGTTTTGGATAATGACACGGCGACGGAAGGAACCAGCTAGTGGCTGCGAAGAAGGCAAAGGTGGAGGCGTTGCCGTCCACCATGAAGGAACTGAAGGACACGTTGTGGAAGGCCGCTGACAAGCTGCGCGGTTCCATGGACGCGTCGCAGTACAAGGACGTGATTTTGGGGCTCGTGTTCCTGAAGTACGTCTCCGATGCCTTTGACGAGCGCCGCGGCCAGATCCGCACCGAGCTGGCGGCGGCCGGCCTGAATGAGGACCAGATCGGCCAGCTCATTGACGACGTGGACGAGTACACCGGCCGCGGTGTGTTCTGGGTCCCTGAACGTGCCCGCTGGACGTATTTGGCGCAGCATGCCAAGGGCACACAGGCCTCGCTGGATGAGCACGCGAAGACCATCGGCGAGCTGATCGACGACGCCATGGCGTACGTGATGGGCTCCAACCCGTCGCTGGCCGCGACGCTGCCGATGATCTTCAACCGCGACAACATTGACCAGCGCCGCCTGGGCGAGCTGCTGGACCTGTTCAACTCGGCCAAGTTCACCGGGCAGGGCGCCACGAAGGCGCGCGACCTGCTCGGCGAGGTGTACGAGTACTTTCTGGAGAAGTTTGCCCGCGCCGAGGGCAAGCGGGGCGGCGAGTTCTACACGCCGGCCGGCGTGGTGCGCGTGCTCGTTGAAGTTTTGGAGCCCACCCACGGGCGTGTGTACGACCCCGCCTGTGGGTCCGGCGGCATGTTTGTCCAGGCCGAGAAGTTTCTGGAATCGCACCACAAGGAGGGTTCGGAGATTTCGGTCTACGGGCAGGAATTGAACGAGCGCACCTGGCGGATGGCGAAGATGAACCTGGCCATCCACGGGCTGAACGGCAATCTGGCGTCACGCTGGGGCGACACCTTTGCCCGCGACCAGCACCCTGACATGCAGGCCGATTTCATCATGGCGAATCCCCCGTTCAACATCAAGGATTGGGCGCGCTCGGAGTCGGACCCCCGCTGGCGCTATGGCGTGCCGCCGGCCGGGAACGCCAACTATGCGTGGATCCAGCACATCATTTCCAAGCTGGCCCCCGGTGGTTCGGCCGGCGTGGTCATGGCGAACGGCTCCATGTCCTCGAACTCCGGCGGCGAGGGCGAGATCCGCGCGCAGCTGGTGGAGGCCGACCTCGTCTCCTGCATGATCGCGCTGCCAACGCAGCTGTTCCGCTCCACAGGCATCCCGGTGTGCACCTGGTTCTTCGCGAAGGACAAGACTGCGGGCGCTCATGGTTCCGTTGACAGGACCGGGCAGGTGCTGTTCATCGACGCCCGGAACCTGGGCCACATGGTGGACCGCGCCGAGCGGGCTCTGAGCGATGAGGACATCGCTCGCATTTCAGGGACGTTCCACGCCTGGCGTGGCTCTGCTTCCGCTGTTTCTGCCGGTCTGACGTACGACGACGAGCCCGGCTTCTGCAAGTCCGTCACCTTGGCGGAGATCAAGGCCGCCGACTACGCGTTGACCCCTGGTCGCTACGTTGGCGCCGCCGAGGTTGAGGACGACGGCGAGCCGATCGAGGACAAGATCGCCCGGCTCTCCGCTGAATTGTTTGCCCAGTTCGACGAGTCCGACCGCCTCGCTGCCGTGGTCCGCGAACAACTAGGGAGGGTCAATGTTTAAGGAGACGCACTGGGGTGAGGTTGCGACACTCAAATACGGGAAGGCATTGGGCGGCTACCGAGACGATCCCGCTGCGAGCGTGCCCGTCTTTGGGACAAATGGGCCTGTTGGATTTACGCAGACCGCCCAGGTTCCACGAGCCGGAGTAATAATCGGTCGCAAGGGCGCCTATCGTGGCGTTCACTATAGTTCAGTCCCGTTTTCGGTCATCGATACCGCGTATTACCTCGAGCCAGCAGACTTTGTCGATAATCGCTGGGCCTACTACGCCCTTCAACTGGCCGATATCAACGGATTGGATTCAGGCTCAGCAATCCCGTCGACGACTCGTGACGCGTTCTACTCGCTGCGTGTCTCAGTCCCATCCGTTGATGAACAGCTAGGCATGGTCGAAGTCCTGGGCGCCCTCGACGACAAGATCGCCGCCAACACCAAACTCGCTGGAACTTTTGAAGCCCTCGGCGCCGTAAAGTTTCAGGCCTTGGGCATTAACACTGAACCCGATATAGATTCGGTCACGCTCGATACGCTCTTCGACGTAAATCCACGCCGCACACCGGGTACGGACCCCGTGCCGTTGATTGACATGCAGGCGCTGCCAACTTCTTCGCCCCTGATCGAGACCTGGTCTGCCGGCCCGAAGAAGGGAGGCACACGGTTCATGAACGGCGACACACTCTTGGCCCGCATCACCCCGTGCTTGGAAAATAGGAAAACGGGATTCGTCGATTTCTTGGAGGACGGTCAAGTAGGCATCGGTTCAACGGAATTCATTGTGATCCGCTCCCGAGAAGGGCTTCCTCTGGGACTGTCATACTTCATGGCCACGAGCAACAGGTTCAGAGACTTTGCCATTCAAAACATGGTTGGCACGTCAGGTCGTCAACGGGTAGCTGCCTCCGACATTGCACGGTTCGAATTCAACCCAATCTGTGCCTCAGAATTGGAGGAGTTCGGCACGTGGGCGGACACAAATCTCAGCCTCCTCGGTTCACTTCGAACTGAAAACAATATGTTGGCCGCAACGCGCGACGCGCTGCTCCCCCAGCTGATGTCCGGCAAGCTGCGCGTCAAGGACGCCGAATCGCTCGTCTCAGCCGCAGTCTGACCATCACGGACGAGGGACCTTGAGGCAGTTATCCGGAGTTGCCGGATAACTGCCTCAAGGTCCCTCGTTGACATTTCCTGCAACACCTCTACACCGCTGCCCAGTGGCCCGTGATCTGGCACTGATGCCGGGCCACCGCTGCCGGACATGATGACCGGCAATCATCGCGGCTGCAAGACACGTATATGACGCTAAATTTGGTTTGACTGATTGGCCCGGCAGGTCAGACCCGCAACCGATTTTCCATGCCGTCGACCAAGCTGCGCGCTATTTCCAGCAGCTGTGCCGCCTTGCCATCGCCGATCAAGATCCGGCTGTATTGCGTGGTTGTCTTCACATCCAACAAACGCTTGAGCTGCGCTGCCGATCTGTCCCCCACTGCGCTGCCCCGACGAAGCAATGCAACTGCATCCGAATGGTTCTCGCCGGCGGCCCGCTCCCCCAGCGCATGGCCGCATATGGCGTCGGCAGCCGCAATGCCTGCAAGGACTGCGAGTGAACCGATCAGGTTGCTGGTGTGTTCAATTCCAGCATCCGAACCGAGCCCAACAATCAAATCCGCCGCATTCAGAAATGCCCGTGCGTGTTCGGCACGCATCTCCACATCAGCCTGGACATTTTCACCAATCGGGCGCTCATGCTGCCGCGTTCTTTGCAAGCGACTTGATATCCGGTCCGACCGACAACGTTTTGGCTTCCCGCTTCCAAGACTCAATCAGCGGATCGTTGGCGGCGACGAGGCGGTGTAGGTCGGAAAGGGACAAGTCCACAATCTCAACGCGGTTACCCGTGGCGTTTTCAAGTTGGTCGTTCAGTTCATCAAGGAGGGCCGCCTGATCGTCTGTGGAGATGCCCGGCTCCCACACGATGAGTACGTCCAGGTCGCTGTCCGGGCCGGCTTCACCCCTGGCGAATGAACCGTAGACGGCCACGGTCGCGGAATTGCCGGCATGGCGGTGAACAATTTCGGCGATGAGCCGCTCAAGCTGCAGCGGCGCGTTGAGTGCAGCGGCAACCACCGGCCACAAGACGTGGCCCCGACTGAGGGAGTAGATGATGGCCCGACCTGCCGGTTGGGCCACAACCAGGCCCGTTCTCTCCAAGTGTGCCAACGCTCGCTGGGTGCTGCCAAGTGGCACGTCCGAAAGTTCACTGATGCGACGCCCGGTCAGGCCGTCCTTCACGAGCGCCAACCGCTGAAGTATCCGGGTTGCATTACGGCCGAACAGATCGTAGGCCGGATGGGACAGATCCATGACACACCTCCTATGAACCAAATATAATTCATATGAGCCATTTTTGGGTAGGTTCATCCGAAGACAGGTGAGCAAAACAGCCCGGTCGCTTCTAGGCAACACGGTCGCTTCCAGACAACGCGGCCGCTGCCGCAGCCCATCATGTGGCTCCAGGGCGATGCCGACGGCACCCCGTCTGGTGGCCAGTTGGGCCAGTCCGCGCTCCGGGCCCGGCGTCGTGCATTAAGAATCAAGGCACAGAACACCTGCCAAACGACTCAGCCAGACGTGCAGACCGCCACGTTCAGTGAACGTGCGTCTTGTGTCCCCCGTAGATGGCAATGATGCTCATGATCACTGTCACGACGATCATGCCGAGACCTATGTAGCCAAGCGTCAACATGTCCATGGCCCATCAACTCCTTAGTCCACGCCGGCATCCCATCCGGCAGGCAGACGGTTCACTGGAGGTTCGCCCTGATGTCCGCCTACCTCCATCATGCACCCGCGGGCCGAATGTCTCCAGAGTGTCCCCTCGGCCATCGCGCTCCCCATTCCACTCCGGCACGGTAGCCTGACAGGCAGTACGGCTCCCCCATTGACAGCGCACGGAAGCAGGCCCCATGCCCCACTTCGACCTGGTCATCATCGGCACAGGCTCCGGCAACTCCATCCCCGGACCGGAATTCGACGACTGGTCCATTGCCATCGTCGAGGACGGCCTGTTCGGCGGCACCTGCCTGAACGTCGGCTGCATCCCAACCAAGATGTTCGTCCATCCCGCAGAACTGGCCGACGCCGCCCGGCACGGCAGGACACTGGGCATCAACGCGCAGCTGAACTCCGTGGACTGGCCGGGCATCCGCGACCGGATCTTTGGCCGCATCGACGCCATCGAGGCGGGCGGGCGGGAGTACCGAGAAGGACCCGAATGCCCCAACATCACCGTCTTTGCCGGTCGCGGTCGGTTCACCGGGCCCAAGGCCCTGCACGTGGACCTGCACGACGGCGGCACCGCCCAGGTGACCGCGGACAGGTTTGTCCTTGCTGCGGGTTCGCACGCCGTGGTCCCCGACGTGCCCGGCCTCGCCGACGGCACCGCCCCGTTCCACACCTCGGACACCATCATGCGCCTGGCGGAACTGCCGGCCAGCATCGTCATTTTGGGCGGCGGCTACATCGCCGCCGAGTTCGCGCACGTGTTCTCATCATTCGGCGTGCACGTCACACAGATCGCCCGGGGTTCCCGGCTGCTCAAGTCCCAGGACGCCGACGTCTCCGCCCAGTTCACCCGGGAGGCCGCGGCGCGCTACACCGTCCTGCTCAACACCAAGGTGGGCGGCGTGGCCAAGGCGGGCGACGGCGTCGAACTTCAGGTGGAGGGGCCGGACGGTCCGCGGACCGTCAGTGCCGGACTGCTGCTGGTGGCCACGGGCCGGCGCCCCAACGGGGCCGGTTTGGACGTGGAGAAAACCGGGGTGGGGCTGGACAGCCACGGCCGCGTGGTGGTCGACGAATTCCAGCGTACCGCCGTCGACGGCATCTACGCGCTGGGCGACGTGTCCTCCAAATATCAGCTCAAGCACGTGGCCAACCATGAGGCCCGTGTGGTCAGGCACAACCTGGCCCACCCGGACGCGCCCATCAGCTCCGACCACCGCTTTGTGCCGGCGGCCGTGTTCTCCGATCCGCAGATCGCGTCCGTCGGCATGACTGAAGCCCACGCGGTCAAGGCGAACATCCCGCATGTTGTGAAGACGCAAATGTATGCGGACATCGCCGCCGGCTGGGCCCGCGAGGACAACGGCCACTTCCTGAAGGTGCTGGCGGACCCCGCGACGGGACTGCTGCTGGGCGCGCACGTCATCGGCCCGGAGGCGGCCACGGTCATCCAGCCGCTGATCCAGGCCATGCACTTTGGCCAGGCCGCCCGCGACGTGGCCCAAAACCAGTACTGGATTCACCCGGCCCTCTCCGAGCTGGTGGAAAACGCGCTGCTGGGCCTCCCGGTTCCCTCGGGACCCCAGTAGGCGGACCGCGGGGCCAGGACGACGCCGGGCCGTGGGGTCAGTTGCCGACGGGGCGCCGCCCGTGGCGCTCATTCCCCCTTGGCAAGGTAGGCAAGGGCCGCCACTGCCTGGGCGCGGGTGGCCACCCCGAGCGTGGGGTCGATGGCGGGAGCAAAGAACGGCGAATGGTTCGCCGGGATGTCCTGCGCCACGGTGCCGTTCGCCACGGCCTTGCGGTAGACGTCGGAGGGCACGGAGCCCACCGTCCAGTACGTGTAGGGCACCGCGAACGCGTCCGGCAGCCGGCTGAAGTCCTCCGACGCCGTCGCCGGGGCCGTGTGGTAGACCGTCCCGGGCGCAAAGTGGGCCGTGAATGCCTCGGTCACCCTGGCGTTCACGCCGGCGTCGTTGGTGGTCAGCGGGTATTGGTCGTAGTACTCAAACTCGGGCTCCTTGGGCGAGCCGGACGCGGCGCACTCGCCCCGCACAATCCGCTCGATCGAGGCAATGACGCGTCCGCGCAGTTCCGTGTCGTAGGTGCGCACGTTCAGCAGGAGCACGGCGCGGTCGGCGATGATGTTGGACTTGGAACCGGCGTTGGACGCACCCACGGTCACGACGGCGAATGCCCCCGGCATGGTCTCCCGCGAGACGATGGTCTGCAGCCGCAGCACGATCGAGGCGGCCAGCACCACGGGGTCCACGGAATTGTGGGGCATGGAGCCGTGCGCGCCGCGGCCGTGGACGGTGATCTTGACCGAGTCTCCGGCGGAGAGAACGGGCCCGGCGGTGGTGCCGATGGTGCCGGCGTCTGTTGCCATGACGTGCTGGGCCAGCGCGACGTCGGGCCGGGGCACCTTGGCGAGGAGTCCGTCGTCGAGCATGGCGCGGGCACCGGCGGCGGTCTCCTCGGCTGGCTGAAACAGGGCGATGTACGTCCCGGACCAGGTGCCGCGCTGGTCAGCCATGAACTTGGCGGTGCCGAGGAGGGCGGTGATGTGCATGTCGTGCCCGCAGGCATGCATGACGCCCACCGTCGAGCCGTCGGTGTCAGTGCCCGTGGCCGTGGAGGCGTAGTCCAGGCCGGTGGCCTCGGTGACGGGGAGCGCGTCGATGTCCGCCCGGGCCAGCACGCACGCGCCGGCGCCGTTCTCCAGGACACCGACGACGCCGGTGCCACCGATGCGCTGGACGGCGTAGCCCCAGCCGGTGAGCTTGTCCTCGATGGTCTTTGCTGTGGCGAACTCCTGCAGGCTCAGCTCGGGATGGCGGTGGAAGTCCTTGTAGAGTTCGCGCTGCCAGTCAAGCTCCTTGTCCAGCGTGGCGAGAACCGTTGTGGCGTCTGGCATGGGCCTACCTCATCTACTTGGCCGAACCGGCCCCCCGTGGCGGTTCAGCTGCGGCATTTTGGACGTTCACCTCAGCACATGCGAGTTCACTGCAGCGGAACGGGCCCGCAATCGCAACGCTATTCCGTGCCCGGGGGACGTGTCCAGAGCAGCGTGAGGTTGTGGACACGAAGGCGGTCCCAGGCAGGGGCGTCGCCGCTCGCGCCTCAGCCCGGCGCCAGCACCTCCGCCAGGCCCCTCATGGGTATGCCCGGAAATTCGGCCCTGGCCCGGGCGTAGTCAAACTCAGCCGCGCCGCTTTCCATCCACAGGCTTGCCCGGGCCATGCGCGCCATGAACGGCGAGAACGGCCGGGCCGCGACGGACATCATGCGGAGCCCGGCGGCTGGGACGTGCTGCACCGAGCCGCCGCCGGCCCGCCCGATCAGTGCCTGCGCCAGGGCGTCGAGCGTCATTGTTTCCGAGCCCCACTCGACCGTACGGCCGCGGAGCGCCGGTTCCGCGAGCGCCAGCAGCACCAGCGCGGCGGCATCGGCGGCGGCCGTGAAAGTGATGGGCACCCGGCCCGAACCGAACACCAGGGCGTTCCCCTTGGCCGCGAGGGGCGCCCCCACCACCTCGAGAAATTGTTCGAGGATGGGCCCGATCCGGATCGCCGTCCCTTCCATTCCCGAGGAGCTGAGCGCCTCCTCCGCCGCGTGCTTCATGCGCAGGAACTCCAACGGTGCGTCCGCGGCTGCCCCGTGCATCGACATCATGACAACATGCTCGACGCCGGCACGTCCTGCCGCCTCGATGAGCCGCGCCGCGCCGTCCCGGTCAACAGTGCGGGGGTCCCCGGTTCGGCGCAGCCCAAATCCGGAGGCAGCGAAGACGACGCTGCGGCAGCCTTTTACGGCTGTGGCACAGTCCAGGGGGGAGGCGAGGTCGCCGCGGACGCGTTCGACGCCGTCGGCCACGTCGGTAGCAAACGGCACCGACGTACCACGGGCCATGAGACGGACCGGGCTGCCGCCGTCGGCGAGCCGGCGGACCACCTGTGACCCCAGCCTCCCGGTTCCCCCGGCCACGAGGATCATGACAGTCCCCCAGGCTGCGTGCCGCCGCGGATGCCCGTGGCGACGGAGCTTACTGCGGCGTCAACGTCGCCCGATCCGTGTTCCACGGGCTCGAGGTAGAACCGGGCGGCAGTGATTTGGACGGTCGTGACGGTGAAGATGACCATCCCCGCCATGGAGACCGTGCCGCCGTCGGGCCTGGTGCCCCCGGTGCCCCATTCAACCCAGATCCGCCCGTCCGGTCCGGTGGCTGCACCAACCACGTGGGCGTGCAGGTCGGGAACACCGGCAAAGAGGGCCGACCAGTTCTTTTGCACCTGCCCGCGGCCGGTAAAGCCGCGGTCCGGATGGTTGGGCGTCTCATTGACGTAGTCTTCCGCAAAACACGCCACCAGTGCCTCGATGTCGTGCCGGTTGGTGGCCTCGAACATCCGGCGGACCGGGCCGTCCGGCAGGATACTGAGGGATTCCGAGGTCTTCATGTCGCGCTCCTTGGCTCCCGCCGGGGCGGCGGAACCTGATAGCATCAATTTAAATACAGTTAACTGTATTGATTGGAGTTTAGATCTAATGACTGAGGCGGTCAATGGTCCGCGGCCCTACAATTCCAGCCACCGGAGGGAACGGGCGGAGTTGTCCCGGACCGCGGTGCTCGGGCACGCCCGCGCCCTGTTCCTGGAGCGTGGATTCGGCGCCAGCACCATCACGGACATAGCCCGTGGTGCCGGGGTTTCCCCGGAATTCGTCTACAAGAACTTTGGCGGCAAGCCGGGACTGGTCCGCGCGATCCAGCAGGCCAGCCTCTTGGGTTCCGGCGGCACCCCGGCCGAGGAGCGTTCGGACCTTGCCCAGTCGACGGCGGCCACCGGCTCTGGGCTCATGCAGCAGCTTGGGCGGTTTACGGCGGAAATCGCGCCGCTTGCCGCGCCCATCCTCCTGCTGATTCGCGATGCCGCGGCCGGGGGCGATGCCGACATGGCGGCACTACTGCAAGAGGTTGATGCCGCCCGCCATGACCGGATGCTGCACAATGCGCGGCAACTTGCCGCCCGCGGATTCCTTGCACCCGGAGTGGGCGTCAGGCACGCCGCGGACATCATGTTTTCCTGCACTGCACCTGAGCTGTACGAGAGCCTCGTGATCAAGTGCGGATGGCCGTCCGAGGAATTTGGGGCATTCATCGCCACGACACTCTCCGCCACCCTGCTCCCCTAACGGAGCGCCGCCCAACCCTGGAGCCGCGGGAGGCGACAGGACGCTGGGACACAGGTGCCCGGCGTCGTACTTTTGAGGTGGGCGGCGCCGCGATCCGTCGTTAGAACAGGTGGGAGAGGTGCTCGTTGAGTTCGGCCCTGTCGAAGGCCTTGGGGTCGAACGTCTCGCCGCGCGACAAGCCCAGCCAGTCGCGGTAGTCCAGGTGCTCCGGGTGACTGGGGTTGCTGACCGCCTCCACGACATTGGCCCAGCCCCACGCGCCGCCACTATCCTCGGCCGGCCCCCGGCCGCGCCCGCCCGTGCAGCGCACGACTGTAGCGTTAGGGTCGGCGGGCAGGACTTTTTCGACCTTGATGAGGTGTTCCCAGTCGTCGCCAAAGTCGTAGGTGTAGACCATGGAATCACCCTCCGCCGGCAGGATCTCGCCCAGCGTGTAGGCGTTCTCGTCCCGCTCCTGGGGACCGTAGGATTCCACGTCCGGCGGGCCGTAAGTCAGCCCGCCGCGCCCACCGACCTGGAAGCCGTGCAGGTGGGAATCATCCCACTCAAACGAATTCTGAATGATGCTGTGCATGTCCCCCAGCGTCACGTCCGAACGCACCAGCAAGCGGCGCCAAATAGGCGGTGAAGCCTGCTGGATGGACACCTTCAGCTGAAGGATCGGGTCCGTGGGATTGGCCCGTGGCCTGGAGTTCTTCCGCTTTGCGGCCGGCCGCATGGCGGTGACTGGCTCGGGCTGGGGCAGTTCAAGCTCATACTCCGGTTCGTCGCCAAAACGGAGAATGTCCTCCATGGCTGCGGCGACACTGCCGACGACGGCCGGCGGCACCTGCACATGCGTGCCGATTGTCAGCAGTCCAAGCTCCGCCAGGTAGTCCAGGTAGCCGAGCACCAGCTGGCCCACCAGTCCATCTACGCCTGATGACCCTGCGGCTTCGGACGCGGTCCGGATCCGCTCCAGCTCCGGCGGCGTGTCCGTGGTGGCGGCCACCAGGACCGCTGTCTGCGCCATGGAGGCCTGGAGGGTCCACGGATCCCATGCGTCTTCATCCCGCATCGACAATTTAAGGAAATCGGCAGTGAAGTTTCGCAGCGCCGTCAGACTGAAACCGTCCTCCCCAGCCAGCAACCTCTCGGCCAGCGCCGTCAGCCGGACCCGGGTGGATCCAACCTCGATGAGCTTCGCTGACTGCAGCGCCGCCCAGAACAAGGCCAGCTTCGGCTCGTCCTTCATGGCCTTGACGGTGCGCACCGGCTCGCCCGCCCGGGTGCCGCCGTCGTCGTTACCGGACAACACGTCCTGTTGCTTCTTGACCGATTGCACGGCGCCCATGGCGGCCACGCCGATTGCCGCGGCCGCACCTTCAATATCCTTCAGGCGGAGCGAACCGGTCGACGTAACATCCTTGCCCTTGCCAATCCACTGCAGGAGGGCGTTCAAACGACGGGCCAGCTCGGTTCCGGCCAGTCCCGCCGTTTCCTCCTCCTGCGTCAACTCCGGGGCCACGATGTCCGGGATGCCGTCTTCGTCGTCGTCTTCGTGGAACAGGTCGTCAATGGCTTCGAAGTCAACATCGGAGCCGGTCCACGCGTCCGCCTCACTGAGGAACTCAAGATACAGGTGGACGGCCTCGTAGATGTAGGCGGCCACCTGCTCGTTCTCTTTGTCCACCTCGCCCAGGACATCGGCCAAGGCCAGGCCGAACGGAACCGGTTCGAAACTCGTGACATCGGACGCCGGCGACGCTTCAAAATAAGCGGCGGCAACTGCCTTCACGGGTTCCAGGATCAGCATCGCGCTGGCGGCGGGCAGCTCGTGGTTGCTCGCTACCCAGCGGACGAATGCCGGGGTAATGGCGTCGACTCCGCGCTCGGCCCGCAAGGCGCTGACGGAAGTGGCGCCGCGTGCGGCCTTGGGGCGGTGCTTGGTTTTCTTTGCCATGTCCCCATGTTTCCATGTCGCGGGCCGGTCAAGCCACTTGATGTCTCCCTGTCGCAGTCCCCTCAGGCGAGAGGGCGATGTCTTCCCCCGGTGCAGCTGCACCGAACTGTTCGCCGACGGTTGACCGCTTTTTACACCTGGTCTCGGTCTTTATCCACAGATTCTTCCGGGACGCCGGCCACGGAACTGGAATGTCAGAGTCTCCCGATAACTTGGACGGCATAGGAAGAACGCAAAATTCGAAAGAGGTTTGCTCATGTCCACGCTCAACAGCCCCAACGAACACGACGCTTCTTTTCCGGCCCCGCCGGCAAGGAGCGGGATGCCGGACTGGTATCCCGAAATGCTGGCGTCGGTCTCCGACAAAGTTTCCACTGGCAGGGTCCGCGCCGTCACGGCCGTCAACCAGGAACTTGTTGCCACATATTGGGCCATCGGCAGAGAGATCCTTGGTCGGCAAGGCCAGGAGGGTTGGGGCGCCAAGGTCATCGACAGGCTCTCGGCTGACCTCCGAGACAAGTTTCCGGATGCCCGCGGTTTATCTCCCCGCACACTGAAGTACATGCGTTCATTCGCCGAGGCCTGGCCCCGTGGGGCAATTGTGCAACAGCCTCTTGCACAATTGCCCTGGGGCCACAATGTCACGCTGATCGAGAAGCTCAGCGATCCGGAAACCCGCCTCTGGTACGCGGCCGCCGCCGTCGAACATGGATGGTCGCGCAATGTCCTGGTCCACGAAATCGAGACGCGTCTGCATGAGCGTTCCGGACAGACCATCAGCAATTTCAAGGCCGTGCTGCCCGCCGCCGACTCCGATCTCCTGCAACAGGCCATGAAGGACCCCTACGTCTTCGACTTCGTGGCCATGACGGACCGGCACAACGAACGCGAGCTTGAAACCCAACTGGTTGACCATGTGGAGAAGTTTCTGCTGGAGCTCGGCCAGGGCTTCGCGTTCGTGGGCCAACAAGTCCGGCTTGTGGTGGGCGGCGACGAGTTCTTCGCGGACCTGCTCTTCTACAACTTCCGGCTGCGCAGCTTTGTGGTGGTCGAGCTCAAGGCTGGCAAGTTCGACCCCGGTTATCTGGGCCAGCTGGGCATGTACATGGCTGCCGTGGACGAGCTGATGGCGCACCCCGATGACAAACCGACCATAGGCCTGTTGCTGTGCAAGACCAAAAATAATGTCGTGGCCGAATACGCGTTACGGGGCTACAGCGCACCCATTGGGGTGGCGGAGTGGAAAACGCAAATCGTGGACTCGTTGCCGGAAGAGTTCGCCTCCAGCCTGCCGAGCATCGAACTGCTGGAGGCGGAACTTGGCGAGCACTGATTTCAACGCAATTGTGCAAGGACCACTTGCACAATTGCGGAGTGGTAGCGGTCAGCCCGCGGCTTATTCGACGGCGACGTTGACCTCGTGCGAGACGGCCGTGCCGCGCTCCACGGTCCGCGACACCGTGCAGTACTTGTCATGCGACAGGGTCACGAGACGCTCCACCATGCCGGCCGCCTTCCGCCCGTCCGCGGTGTCGGGGAAGGCCACGTTGAAGTTCAGGTGCAGTCCGTCCACCCTGTTGGCGCCGTCCTCGACCACCTTATTGCCGCTGGCCACAACTCGGAATTCGGTGGGCTCGCAGCTGCGTGCCGTCACCGTGTCGACGTCGATCGACGAGCAGCCTGCAATGGCTGCCAGCAGCAGCTCGACGGGGCTCAACAGCCCTTCGCCGTGCCCGAACTCGATTTCTGCGCCCGCGGCGTTGCGTGCGGTGTAGCGGGCGGTGGCAGTGCGGTTCAGCTCGACGGAACGCAAGGTGGAGTCTTCGTTTTCAGTCATGGGCCCATCATCCCACCAACAGGTCATTCCACCAGCCGGAGGCTTCCATGTGCAGCCGTCCGTCAGTGGCGTGAAGTGGCATGATGGGCCCATGGATGCACAGGCTTCTGCCCCGGTGGCCGGATCGCTGCGGCGCAGCATCTCGTTGGGCCAGCTCATCTTCTTCGGTCTCGTCTTTATCGGGCCCGCCGCGGCGGTGGCGATCTTCGGGACGTTGGATGCGAAGTCCTCCGGCGCGGTGGCCACCGTCTAGACGAATGTCAGGCTATTTGAGTGACGCGTCGATCCGGACCGCTTCGGAGGCTTCCTACCCCACGGTAAACTTTGAGAATGCCGCAAATAGACCACGCTTGCCGTGAGCCGCAACAAACAAGGGTAACTGCCTGATATGGCCCCTTACGAAGTCTGCGACATCTCTACTTGGCTCATCATGGCCCCCGAACCCGGGGGCGACGACGACAAAGACTGGATGGCACCGAATACGGCAGAGGAGACAAAGCGATCAGACTGGTGGCTCTTTAAACCCGCTAAGTATGGTCAAGTACTACTTAAGGGCGGAGTGGATGGTGGGCAGTACAGGCGTAGAGACGACCTGGCCGAGAAAATCTGTTCCGAACTCGCAAAGCTAATTGGTCTCCCGGCGGCAGACGTTCGGATCGCCATCAGGCACGGCGAGGAAGGCATCATTTCCGGCAATGTGGCACCCGCGGGGTGGAACCTGCAACCAGGAAACACCCACCTCTTCGAGTTCCCGGGCTATGTGAACTGCGATGTAGACCCTCGCCCCCGCGCGCGCGCCGGTCATAACCTCGAGAACATATCCTCCTTGCTGAATGGAAAACTAGGGCCGCCAGGATCACCGATGGAGGACTGGCCGGCCCTAGAGGTGTTCATCTGCTATCTCATATTCGATGCCTGGATCGCCAATACAGACCGCCATGCTCTCAATTGGGGGCTACTGGATATGAGCGGAGAGCACCGTCTGGCCAAGTCATACGACCACGGAAGCGCTTTGGCATCCGGCCTCAATGAGGCTGATTTGCCTATCATTCTGGCCGGTGGACTTGGGCCGTGGTGTCAGAAGGCATACGCGGGTCGTTTCGAAAATGGTAGCAAGAGGACCCTTGTGGAAGTAGCCTTAGAGGGACTACAGATGTCTTCGGGTCCTGCGCGAGAGTTCTTGGATCGACTTGCAAGCTTAAAGCAAGGATCTTGGGCTGACGTCCTTGCGTCGATGCCGTCAATGTCAGAGGGTGCCCGTAGCTTCGTAGATGAGCTACTCGCCGAGAATAGAAAGAGGTTGTGTGATGGTCACTAGTATCCTGAACAAACCAGCACAACAATCACCCGTCGTCGCGGCTAGTCGGTTGCTCGTTACACGCCAAGACGACACCCGGTTGTATCGGTCAATCGGCTTTCTAGGCTTCGAGGACGGCGAATACACTTTCCAGTATCTTAAGGACTTCGTTGAGTCTGAATGGTTCTCGCCGCTGCCGGGCATGACCGACGTCCGCAAACGCTATTCATCCAGCCAGCTCTTTCCGCTCTTTGCCGAACGAGTAATTTCCGCGCGGCGTCCAGACCGGACGGAATCACTGAAAGCTCTAGGCTTGCCCACTGAAGCGGCACCTTTTGAAGTGCTTACCCGCACTGGAGGTCGCCGAGTCGGAGATACCATCCAACTCGTGCCAATGCCGGTTATTGCCGAAGATAATGCGTTTACGCATCTATTCCTCGTCCACGGCGTTCGCTACCGTCCAGAAGAGGCTCAATCCAGGATCAGTAGCTTGAAGAAGGGCGATAAACTTCGGCTCGCCGCTGATCCTGAAAACACCGTCAACCCTTTAGCTGTTGAGGTTGAAGATTTAGAGGAACTAACCCTAGGTTTCGTGCCAGACCCCCACGCAGCTTTTGTCCAAGAAGTCCTGGCAGATACACGTGGATACAAACTCACTGTAGAGCAGGCCAATGGGCCTGAAGTCGGATTTCACTTCCGGCTGCTTGTTCGTCTCGAGGGTTATTCGCGGTCCGGCATTCAGCCGTATACAGGCTCGAATTGGGAGTTTTACTCCTAAGGCACTGAGCAAGGCCCGGCCAGCCATTGACAACCGGCTAGGCCTTTATGTCCTGGCGGCGCACGGGCCTACCAGGTCTTGGTTGAGCCCCTTCACCGGCGTCGGCGGCTTCTCGTTTGGGGCAGTGTTGGCTGCGGTCTCTGTGGCCGTGCTCTCCTTCCTTGGCTTCGACGCCCTGGCCACCTTCGCGGAAGAGGCGAAGGGCAGTGTCCGGCTGATCGGCAGGGCGACCATCCTGTGCCTGATCATGGCCGGCGTCCTCTTCGTGGCACAAAGCTACGTCGGGGCCCTGCTCTCCCCGACCACGCCCGCAGAGCTTGCCGCCAACCCCGGGCTGGAAGGCGCCGCCTACTACACCGCCGTCGGTGACAGCATCAGCCCCTGGCTGCATTGGCTGCTCGCCCTGTCCAAGGCCGCCGGCGCCGCCTTTGCCGCCATGGTCGGCCAGAGGGCCGGCAGCCGGATCATCATGGACATGGCCCGTGAACGGCGGCTGCCCCGAGCGCTGGCCCGGGTTTCCGTGCGCACCGGGGTGCCCGTTCGCAGCATCCTGGTCACCGCTGCCGAGAACATCGTGGTGGCCCTGTGGGCGGCCACCCGCGGCGACGGCCTTGACGTTCTCAGCTCGGCGGTCAACGTCGGGGCACTGACCGCCTTCATCCTGCTCCACGTGTCGGTGATCGGCTATTTCCTGGTCAAGAAGCTTGCCCCGGGAAACTGGTTCCTCCATGACGCCGTCCCGGCGGTCGGGGCGGTCCTGCTGGTGGTGGTGCTGGCCTCCGCCACACCCCTTGCCCTGGGAGTGGGGCTGGCCTGGTTTGTGCTGGGGCTGGTGGTGGCCTTCATCATGAACCGGCGACGGGCCACCGCTGATAACCCCTCATAACGGCCTGCAGATCCGTCGAGGGAATCCGCTGCTGATAGCGTCATGATCAATCACGGACCATTCGCAGGGGAGATCATCATGACACTGGCCGCCACCGGTTTTTCGGAAGCCGACTGGGAGGGCCTGGCCCTAGAGCAGCTCGGTGAGCTGGGCTGGAAGCCAACCCGTGGTGAGGACATTGCCCCGGGCACCGACGAACGAGAGTCGTGGTCCGAACTGTTGATCCGGCGTCGGCTGCTCATTGCCCTGCGCAAGTTCAACCCGGCGGTCCCGGAGCAGTACCTGCGCCAGGCCGTCGCGGAGATCGCCTCCCCCACCTCCAACGATGCGCTGAGTGAAAATTACCGCATCCACAAGTACCTGGTGGACGGCTACCGGCTCAGCTACATCGACACGGACGGCACCGAAAAGAACCCCACCATCCGGCTCGTCAGCACCGCCGCCGACGACAACGACTGGCTGGCCGTCAACCAGGTGACGCTCATGAGCCGGGAACACACGCGGCGCTTTGACGTGGTCCTCTATCTCAACGGCATGCCGGTCAGCGCAATGGAGCTCAAGCGCGCCGGAAGCGAATCCGCCGACGTCGCCGCCGCGCACGCCCAGCTGCAAACGTACCTGCGCGAGTTCCCCATGGCCTTCCGCTTCAACGTCCTGAACCTGGTCTCCGACGGCGTCATCGCCAAGTACGGCACCGCCTTCACCCCGCTGAACCACTTCAGCCCGTGGAACGTGGACGACGACGGCCTGCCTGTCCCAGCCGACGCCATGGTGGACGGGGAAGCCCTCACCGCCCTGGACGTTGCACTTGACGGGCTGTACAACCAGGTGCGCTTCCTGCAGCTGCTCGAATCCTTCACCGCCTTCGATTCCGGCGCCGAGGGCCTGAGCAAGAGGATCGCCAAACCGCACCAGTACTTTGCCGTGACCAAGGCCGTGGGCAACACCATCGAGGCCGTGCGGTTCAACGGCAAGGCCGGAGTTGTCTGGCACACGCAAGGCTCCGGCAAGTCCATGGAAATGGAGCTGTACACCAACCAAGTGATGCGCCGGCCCGAGCTGCGTAACCCCACCGTGGTGGTCATCACCGACCGCAACGAGCTGGACGGGCAGCTGTTCGAGGCGTTCAACAGGAGCCAGCTGCTGCCCGAGGCACCCCGTCAGGTCCGCCGCCGCTCGGAACTGCGCGAGGAACTGAGCAACCGGGTCACCGGCGGCATCTACTTCACCACGCTGCAAAAGTTCGGCCGCAGCCAGAGCGAGAAGGACGCCGGCTTTGACCACCCGCTGCTCTCCGACCGCCGCAACATCATTGTGGTGGTGGACGAGGCCCACCGCAGCCACTACGACAACCTGGACGGCTACGCCCGCCACCTGCGCGACGCCCTGCCGCACGCCACGCTGATCGCGTTCACGGGCACGCCCATTTCCTTCGCAGACCGGGACACCCGAGAGGTGTTTGGCGGGTACATCGACATCTACGACCTCTCCCGCGCCGTGGAGGACGGCGCCACGGTCCCCGTCTACTTTGAGCCGCGCCTGATCAAGGTGGCCCTGGCCGACGGCGTCACCGAGGAGGAACTGGACGAGTCCGCCGACGAGGCCACTCTCGGCCTGGACGAGACGGAACGGGCCCGCGTCGAGGCGGGTGTCGCTGTCGTCAACGCCGTCTACGGCGCGCCGGAGCGCATTGCCGCCCTCGCGGAAGACCTGGTGGCGCACTGGGAAAACCGCAGCAAGCAGATGGCCAAGTTCATCGAGGCGCCGGGCAAGGCCATGATTGTTGGCGGCACACGGGAGATTTGCGCCAAGATCTACGCCGCCATTGTGGCGCTGCGCCCGGTGTGGCATGCGGACGAGCTGAACCGCGGCAAGATCAAGGTGGTCTACTCCGGCACGGCCTCGGACACCCCGCCCGTCTCCGATCACGTGCGCCGAGACTCGGAAAATGCCGTCATCAAGGAGCGGCTCAAGGACGTGGACGACGAGCTGGAGCTGGTGATCGTCAAGGACATGATGCTCACCGGCTACGACTCTCCGCCGCTGCACA
Organism: Arthrobacter livingstonensis; assembly: GCF_003219815.1. Taxonomy (GTDB): domain Bacteria; phylum Actinomycetota; class Actinomycetes; order Actinomycetales; family Micrococcaceae; genus Specibacter; species Specibacter livingstonensis. Next base: position 65,004 of record NZ_QJVD01000001.1, on the reverse strand, counting down.
CCCTGTATCTGGACCGGCCTCTCAAGGGCGCCCTGCTCATGCAGACGCTGGCCCGCGTGAACCGCACCTTCCGCGGCAAGGAGGACGGCCTGCTGGTGGCGTACGCGCCGCTGGCCGAAAATCTGGCCAACGCACTGGCCGAGTATTCGGACTCGGACCAGGCCAAGAAGCCGGCCGGCAAGAACATTGACGAGGCCGTGGCGCTGGTCCACGAACTGGTGGCGAAGCTGCGGGACATCCTGGCCGGCTACGACTGGCACGCCGTACTCATGAAAGGCGGGCCCAAGGCGTTCCTGAACGCCACCTGGGGCGCCGTGAACTACCTGAGGGACCCCCTCACGCCGGGAAACGCCGTCGTACCTGGCTCCCAGGGGGATTCTGGGGACGACGCCGGAGCGGAGACTTTGGCGGCCCGGTACCGCCGGGATTCCTCCCGGCTGGCGCGCGCGTGGGCGCTGTGCTCGGGCACCGACGCGCTGGCGGCTTTGCGGCATGAGATCGCGGTGTACGAGGAGATCCGCGTATACATGGCCAAGTTCGACGCCGACGAGCGGCAGTCGCGCGGGGAGCCGATTCCCGAGGAAATCCAGCGCATGCTGGGGCAGCTCATCGCCCAGGCGACCGCCACCGGGGAGATCCTGGACATTTACGACGCCGCCGGGATGCCCAAACCGAACCTGAACGACGTGCGCCCGGAAATGCTCGCCAAGATCCAGCAGGCCAAGCACCCGCAGCTGGCCATCGAGGCGCTCCGGAAGCTGATCACCGACGAGGTTTCGCGGACCACCCGCAACAACGCCATCCGGCAGCGGGCGTTTTCCGAACGCATCGCGGAACTGATGTACAAGTACACCAACCAGCAGCTCACCGGCGCCGAAGTGATGGCGGCGCTCTTCGAGGTGGTGGAGGAGGTGGCCGTCGAAGGGCAGCGCGGCCAAACCTTTGAGCCGCCGCTCAGCCCGGACGAGCTGGCGTTTTACGATGCCGTCTCGGAGAACCAATCGGCCGTGGACCTGCAAGGCGAGGGCGTACTGGCCGAGATTGCCCGCCAGTTGGTCCAGGTGATGCGCAGGGACGTGCGCACGGATTGGACCGTGCGCGAAGACGTCAAAGCGAAGCTGCGCTCCTCCATCAAACGGCTGCTGGTCATCAACGGGTACCCGCCGGACAAGCAGCCGGCCGCCATCAAGCTGGTCATGGAGCAGATGGAGTCCATGGCGCCAAGGTACGCGGAGGAACGTTCCTCACCCGCGGGGTGATGTAAGAAGCCTTGCGGCCGCCGCCCGCATGGACGAGGGTGGAGCCATGACTGAGCTCCCAACTGACAGCGGCGTCAACGCCCTGCTGACCGCGTGCCGGAACGTCTCGACGGACCCGGATGAGCGGGCCCGTGCCAGCATTGACCGGTCCGGCTATGTGCCGGGCGGCATTCCGGACGGCATCGTCTACGCGGAATCGGTGGACGACGTCGTCGAGACACTGCGGCTGGCCAGCCTCTACCGGGTGCCCATCGTGCCGCGCGGGGCCGGCACGGGCCTGGCCGGCGGGTCCGCGGCCACGGCAGGGAACGTGGTGCTGGATGTCAGCCGGCTGAACAGGATCATTTCGATTGACCCGGTGGAGCAGCAGGCCGTGGTCCAGCCGGGTGTGCTCAACGCGGAAGTCAATGCCGCCACGGCCGAATACGGCCTGTTCTACGCCCCGGACCCCGCCAGCACGGCGATCTGCTCGATCGGCGGCAATGTGGCCACCAATGCCGGCGGGATGTGGTGCGCCAAGTACGGGGTGACCCGCGAGTCAGTGCTCTCCCTGCAGGTGGTGCTGGCGGACGGGCAAATCCTGAAAACCGGCCGGAACACCATCAAGGGGGTCAGCGGCTACGACCTGAACGCGCTGATCATTGGCTCCGAGGGCACCCTGGGCGTGGTGGTCGAGGCCACGCTGCGCCTGCGCCCCAAACCGTTGCACACCGCCACGGTGGCTGCCTATTTCGCGAATCCGGCAGCGGCTGCCCAAGCCGCCTCGGCCATCATCGCGGCCCGGATTCAGCCCGCCATCCTGGAATTCATCGACGGGGGGACCCTTGCCGCCGTGGATGCGATGATGGGCACCGACCACAGCAGCCGGGGCAACGCCTTTCTGCTCGCCCAGACCGACGGCTACGGTGCCCTGTTGGAACAGCAGGTGCTGATCGAGGCAATCACCCCTTTCGCCTTGTCCATTGAACAGACGGACGACGACGGACGGGCAGCCGAACTGGTCGCCGCGCGGCGCAACGCCATCCCTGCCCTGCAGCTGCTGGGCCGGGTTTCCATCGGGGACATCGGGGTCCCCCGCAAACGCCTGGCCGACGCGGTCCAGGGGCTGGCCGAGATCACGGCGCGGACCGGGGTGAAGATCTTCGTGATCGCGCACGCCGCGGACGGCAACCTTCACCCGATGGTGGTGGTGGGCCACAACGAATCCATCACCGAGGGGCCGGCCAAGGTTGCCCTGGGCGAGATGTTCCACCTGGCCCAGCGGCTCGGCGGCACGTTGACCGGGGAACACGGCATCGGGCTGCTGAAGCGGGACTGGCTCGAAGAGGAAGTCGGCAGCCTCTCGCTCGAATTGCAGAAGAAGATCAAGGCCGTCTTTGACCCGCTGGGCATCCTGAACCCCGGCAAGGGGATCTAATCCGTGAGTGGACAGTAGTGGCTGCTTTGGGTGTCCAGAGCAGCCACTACTGTCCAGTCAGCGCATGGGCGGGCATCTCGCCCGCGTGCGCTCAGCTGAGGCCATCATCATCACAGACAGGGGCACTCCCATGGCCCAAGTGGTTCCCATGAGGGGCGACGAGGCGCTTGAACGTCTGGTCGCCGCGGGCAAGGTCACGCGTGCGGCGAACCCAAGCATCCCGCCGGGGATCCCCTGGACGTGGGCGCACCGCTCAGCGACTTGGTGGACGAGCAACGCGGATGATCACGCCCTGGGACACGCCGGCATTTGTTTCCTTGCTCATCGCCGAGGCGGGATCCGTGCATTCACGTCTGCTTGGTGCGTGGTTCTCTGCCGGAGCGGCGACGGCGGTTGTCTCCCGGGTGGGCGGCGGCGAGGATGAGGCGACACAACCGCCGTCGTCCGCAGTAAACGTTTGTCACCCCATGCACCTACGATTGTTCGAGTAAGCAGTTGAAGCCTTTGGAGCGGCGCTATGGACTATTTTTCAATCAATTCCCTGCGTGAGAACCACGCGGGATGGTCGCTGCTGCGCGCCCAAAACGCACCGTTGGCGCTGACGTTTTTCATGACCGCATTCACCGGCCCCAACCAGCGCAACCTGGGCCGCCAGGACCTGATCGATGTCCTGGACGACGTCCTGTTCAGCCTGCGGGATTCCCTCGGCGAGGACAAGTTTCCGCGCTCCGCCGCCGAGTACCTGGACGACTGGGCGGAACCGGACAAGGCCTGGCTGCGCAAGTTCTACACCGATAACCGCGACGAGCCTGTCTACGATCTCACGGCCGCCACCGAGGACGTGATCCGCTGGGTGGAAGCCCTGCGCGGGCGGGACTTTGTGCCGACGCAGTCGCGCCTCTCGAGCATCTTCAACCTGCTCAAGACGCTGGTTCACGGCTCGGAAACCGACCCGGAAGCGCGTCTTGCCGAACTGCAGCGCCAGCGCGACGACATCGACGCCCAAATGGAACGGATCCGTTCCGGCGAGGTCCCCGTCATGAGCGGCCCCGAGGCGGTGGACCACTTCCACCAGCTCACCACCCTGGCCAAGGACCTCCTGGCCGACTTCCGCGAGGTCGAGGCGAACTTCCGCAAACTGGACCGAAACCTGCGCGAACAAATTTCAATGTGGGAAGGCAGCCAGGGCGACCTGCTGGAAAACATCTTCTCCTCCCAGCAGGACATCAGCGGTTCCCTCCAAGGCCGCACCTTCCAGGGATTTTGGGACTACTTGATGTCCCCACAGCTCCGCTCCGAACTCCACGAGCTGCTGGAGCGCGCCACCGCGATCGAGGCCCTCGCCAAGCAGGACGGCCTGCACTCCATCACGTCCATGCAAAACGACTGGCTGCCCGCCGTCGAACAAACCCAAGCCACCGTTCGCCAGCTGTCCGCCCAAATCCGCCGACTGCTCGATGACAAGGTCTTCCTGGAAAACAAGCGCATCATGGCGTTGATCCGCAACATTGAATCCAGTGCGGTCGCCGTCCGGGCCACACCGCCGTCGGGCCCGTTTGCCGAACTGCCCGGCCACGATGTCCCTGTGGCGCTCCCCTTTGAGCGGCCCCTCTACGAGCCGAGCAGGCAGGTGGCCATCCACGACGGCGTCGAGGTCGCCGAGGACCTGGACGTGGACGCCAACGCGCTTTTCATCCAGTTCCATGTGGACCCCCACCGGCTGGAGGTCAACATTGACGCCGTGCTGGCGGCCGCCGAACAGGCAACGCTGGCGGACATCACCGACGCGTACCCGCTCAGCCAGGGGCTGGCCGAACTTGTCAGCTACTTCCAGCTGGCCACCGAATCCACCTGGGCCACCATCGACTCGGACCGGTCCCAAACACTGTCCTGGACCCTTCCCGACGGCAGCCTCCGCGAGGCAACCGTCGACCAAATCATCTTTGTGAGGCCATCATGACCACAGCCCCCTTCGATTCCGACGACCAGCTGGAAATCGCCAAGGCCCCCGACGGACTGCCCCTGGCCATCACCAAGCTGTTCAAGGGCGTGGTCTACCGCGAGGCGGACGAGAAACTGTGGCAGCGGCTCACGGAGCTCTCGGCGCAGGCCCGCGACTACGTGGCCGTACTGGGCCTGGAACTCGTCCTCGACGACACGGAGGGTTACGCGTTCCTGCGCTCCAGCCCGGACGCCGATCCCGAACTGCCCCGGCTCATCCCCCGCCGCCAGCTGACCTTCAACGTCAGCCTGCTCCTGGCCCTGCTGCGCGCCCGGCTCGCCGAGTTTGACCAGCAAAACAGCGAGACCCGGCTGATCATGACGGCCGAGCAGATCGGGGACATGGTCTCCGTCTTCCTGCCCGAATCCAGCAATGAGGCCCGCATCCAGGACCAGCTCGCCACCAACATCAAAAAGGTCACAGAGCTGGGCTTCCTGCGCAAACTCCGCGGCCAGGACCAGACTTATGAGGTGGCCCGCATCCTCAAGGCCTATGTGGACGCCCAATGGCTGGAAGAATTTGACGCCCGGCTCGCCGACTACCGCTCGGCCCTCACAGGGGACAAGCCCGGCTCGGCGATCAACGATATGAAGGAAGGGTCCACGGCATGAGCACCCAGGCCGGGCTATTCAGCCTCGATGACCTCACCGAGGACGACGCCGGTACCCGCCCGGGCTTTCGGCTGCACCGTTTGGAGCTGCTGAACTGGGGCACCTTCAACAAGAGCGTGCGCACCTTCCGGCTCGACGGCGAAAACAGCCTGCTGACCGGCGACATCGGCTCCGGCAAGTCCACCATTGTCGATGCCATCACCACGCTGCTGCTCCCGGCCAACCGGATCGAGTACAACAAGGCCGCCGGGGCGCAAAAGAAGGAACGCAGCCTCATGTCCTATGTGCGCGGCTTCCACAAGAGCGCCCGCAGCGGCCTTGGCGACACCTCCCGCCCTGTTGCGCTGCGCGGGCCGGGAACCTTCACTGTGGTGCTGGGCGTCTTCCACAATGCGGCCCTGGACAAGACCATCACCCTGGCCATCACGCTGTGGGCCACCCAGGAGGCGGGGCAGCCCACCCGTTTCTACTCCATCGCCGAGGGCGAGCAAAGCATCAAGGCCGATTTCTCCGACTTTGGCACCGACATGGCCAAGCTGAAGCGGCGCCTGCGCAATGACGGCGTCGCGGTCTTTGACGTGTTTGAAAAGTATGGGGCCGCCTTCAAGCGCCACTTTGGCATTGGCTCGGCCCAGGCAATGGACTTGTTCCACCGCACGGTTTCCATGAAGCAGGTGGAAAACATCACCCACTTTGTGCGCACCAACATGCTGGAGGAAGACGATGTTGAAACGCGCATCAAGAACCTGCTGCACCACTTTGACGATCTGAAGAAAGCCCACGACGCCGTGCTCCGGGCCAAGGACCAGATCCGGATGCTGGAGCCCGTCCGGGACAACGCCGCCCGCCATCACACCCTGACAGCAGGCTATGACCGCGCCCACGAGCAGCGCGAACAGCTCTCACCCTGGTTCACCACCAAAAAGTTGGAGTTGAGCGAGGCCCACCTGCAGGAGATGGAACGCGCCGCTGTCCGGGTGGCAGCTGAGCAAAACACGCTGACCGCCGACGTGGGCCGGCTCAACCGTGAACTGGCCGACCTCCGCGACGACATCCGCAACAGCGGCGGCGGCCGGATTGCCGCCATTGAGGGCGAGCTGGCCCGCCTGGCCATCGAGTCCGGCGCCCAGCGGGAACGCTACACATCGTATTCGGAGTCGGCCACTGTCCTTGGCCTGTTTGACCCGGAAAACCAGGTGGCCTTTGATGCCAACGCGGCGGCTCTCCCCGGCGTGGAAAAACGGCTGGCCGAGGCCAACACGGAACTGCAGGGGCAGCGCACCGCGCTGGACCGGCAACGCTCCGAGGCTTCCGAGCAAGCCGGCGACCACAAGACCGAGTTGAAGAGCCTGCTGAACCGGCAAAACCTGCTCCCCGGCTGGCTGATCGCGCTGCGCCAAAAGCTGTGTGCCGGCACGGGCATCGCGGAATCCGAGCTGCCGTTCGCCGGGGAGCTCCTGCGCGTGCGCGAATCCGAGGCCGCCTGGGAGGGCGCCGCGGAGCGCACCCTGCACGGCTTTGCCCTGTCCCTGCTGGTGACCAATGATCACTATCCCGCCGTCAGCGACTGGGTGGAGCGCAACAACCTGCGGGCCCGGATCGTCTACCTGAAGGTGGGCGAAAACCCCACCCCGCGCCCCGCCGCGCCGGACACCCTGGCGGGCAAGATCGGCATCAAGCCGGGGACACCACTGCGCGAGTTCCTGCTCGACGAGCTGGGCCGCCGCTTTGACCACCAATGCTGCGAAACCATGGCGGAATTCCGGCGCTATCCCAAGGCACTGACCATCAACGGCCAGCTCAAGGGCGGCGGCGGACGCCATGAAAAGGACGACCGGAAGGAACTCACCGACCGTTCCAGCTACGTCCTGGGCTGGGACAACCACGACAAGATCGCCCGGCTCCGCTCAGCCTTGGAAGAGGCCGAGGGCCGGATGCGCACCGCCGCGGACGGGCTGGGCCGCATCGACACCCAGCTGGGCAATTTGGGACGCCAGCAGAGGCTCATTGGCACCGTTGCCGCCGTCGCCGGTTTCGCCGGCCTGGATTGGCGCTCCACGGCCCGGGCCATGGAGGACCTGGCCCAGGAAAAGGCTGTCCTGGAGTCCTCCAGCGACATCCTGCGCGAACTCACCGAACGGGAGTCCGCCACCGGCGCGCGCCTGGAAAAGGCCAGCGGGAAACTCAGCGCATTGGACCGGCGCATCGGCTCCAACGAGGCCGAAATCAAGGGCATCACCGAGCAGATCGCCGACTGCCGCGAATCCCTGGCCGAAGCGCCGCTGACGTCCGACGCCGGCCTGCTGGCCGAGCTGGGCACGCTGGCCCGGCAGGCACTCGAGTCCGAGGTGCTGACCTACAAGAACACCGCAAAGATTGAAAGCAAGGTCCGCGACAAGCTCACGGGCGCCATTGATGCCCTGAACAAGCAGGTGATTCGGGCAGCGGAGACCACCATCCGCTTCATGTCCGATTTCCGCAACAAGTATCCGGCCGAAACCACCGAGCTGGACGCGTCACTGGAGGCCGCCGGGGAGTTCAACACGATCCTGCAACAGCTGGTGGAAAACGACCTCCCCCGGTTTGCCGAGCGGTTCAAGGAATCCCTGACGCAAAACACGATTCACGAGATCGTGGCGTTCAATGCCTTCCTTGACGCCCGCAGGCAGGACATCGTCTCGCGCATCGGCGAAATCAACGAATCCCTGGCCCGGATCGAATACAACCCGGGCCGGCACATCCAGCTGGAACCGCAAGCCACCTCGGATGCCGAGGTGCGCGAGTTCGGCAGCGATCTGCGTGCGTGTTCGGAAGGTTCCATCGGCGCCCAGGAACAGTACTCGGAGCAAAAGTTCCTGCAGGTTGAGGCCCTGGTGGAGCGCTTCCGCGGCAGGGCGGGCCTGACCAACCTCGACGAGCGCTGGACCGCCAAGGTCACCGACGTGCGCAACTGGTTCACCTTCTCGGCCTCGGAACGGTGGACGGAGACCGGCGAGGAGCACGAGCACTTCACCGATTCCGGCGGCAAGTCCGGCGGGCAGAAGGAGAAGCTGGCCTACACCATTTTGGCGGCTGCCCTGGCGTTCCAGTTCGGCATCGCGGCGGGTCCGGGCAACCAGCGCTCCTTCCGGTTCGTCGTCATCGACGAGGCATTCGGCCGCGGCTCCGACGAATCCGCCAAGTACGGGCTGGAACTGTTCAAGCGGCTCAAGCTCCAGCTGCTCATAGTCACGCCGCTGCAAAAAATCCACGTCATTGAACCGTTTGTGGCCAATGTGGGTTTCGTGGCCAACGAGGCCGGCGACGATTCCCAGCTGCGCAACATGACCATCCACGAGTACCGGGCCGAACGGGACAAGCGTGGCAGCTAGGACGCTCCTGTCACCGTGGACCAGCCCGGCGGACGTGCGCGCTGCGTCGCTCCGGTCCTGGAACAGCGGCGAGCTGCTCCGCGAGGTGAGTGCGCCCTCGGGGCTGCATCCCCGGCGTCGTGCCATCAAGCACCCGAGCGCCACGCAACTGCGCACGGACTACGCCCGCGCCACCAGCTGGGCGGCACTGTGGGACCCGGCACCGCGGGGCTGTTCGCTGGAGCACGCCAGCGTAGGGGCAAACACGATCGGCGCCAACACGCTGCCGAGTGCGGCGGTTTTCGCTTCCGCCGCCGATGAGATTGCCTTTCTGGGGCTGGGGCGTGAGGCCGCCAGCTTCGCGGAGCTGGCCCGCCGCGTGGCGACCCTCGACGCCGGACTGGAAGCATGGGCGCTGCGCCGGCCGCTGGAACTGCTCAGGCATGGCGGGGATGCCCTGACCGCCGCCCGGGTCGCCATTTGGCTGGCCGCCAACCCGGCTCCCGGGATCTACCTGCGCCAGCTTTCACTGCCCGGCGTCCACACCAAGTTTGTTGAAACGCACCGCCGGCTCATCGATGAGATGCTGGCGGCGCTGGCCCCGGAGCGGCTGTTCGCAGGCAAGAACTATGCCCGGCGGCACGGCTTCCTGGCGGCGCCGGAGCGGGTCCGGCTGCGGTTTTTGGACCCGTCACAGGCGCCCGTGCCCGGCATGACGGACGTGGAGGTGACGGCTGCCGCCTTTGCTGCTTTGGACGTGGACGTGGAGCGGATCATCACCACGGAGGACCTGGTCAACTTCCTGGCGCTGCCCAATGCGCCGCGGACGCTGGCCGTGTTTGGCGGCGGCTACGGCTTCGAGGGCCTCCGCGAGGCTGCCTGGCTGCGCACCACGGAAGTGCTCTACTGGGGCGACATCGACACCCACGGCTTCCACATCCTGGACCAGCTGCGCGCCCACCATCCGCACGTGCGCAGCATCCTGATGGATGAGGAAACGCTGCTGGCCCACCGTGATTTTTGGGGCCGCGAGGACACCCCCTCCCGGGCAGCGCTCAGCCACCTCACAGCTGCTGAAGCGGCCGTGTACGCGGAGCTGCAGGCCGGCACGCACCAGCCGCTGCTGCGCCTGGAACAGGAGCTATTGCGTTGGGACCACGTACTGGCGCGGCTGCCCTGACCGAGATGTTCCACCTGGCCCGGCGGCTCCAGGCACCCGGACCGGCGAATGCAGGCACCGTGACTGGACGTTAGTGGCGGGTTTGGGCGCTCAGAGCAGCCGCTAATGTCCACTCAGCGGAGGGGCTGGCCTTTGATTCCCCGGCGGCGGCGCTGACCTCCTTGCGGAGGGCGGCAAACCTGGCGCTTTCCTTCTCAATGCTGGCTACCTCGCGCGGCAGGTACCCGGCCGCTTCGAGGTCGCCTCGGAGCGTCTCAAACGCCTGCTGGAAGCGGTCAATTCCGGCATAGAAGGCCTGGCGTCGGGACGCCTTGTCCCTGGCTGACTCCTCGCCGGCGCCGACAAAATACGCAATGTACTGCGCGGCCTGCATGGGAACCGACACATCCTCGCACAGCTCGCGGAGGTCTTCCGTGACCTGGTCCAATTCCGTACGGCGTGCTGCCATCCCAAGTTCAGTCATGCTTCCATCATCCACCCCGCGCAGGTCCGTCCCGGCCACGCACGGCCGGGGTCGCGGCTACTTCGGCGGCCCGTCCACCATGCCCATGAACATGGTCCGGTGCAGGGTGTCCACGTGCCGGCGGGACACTTCCACCGCCTCCTGGACATGCCCTGCGCGAAGGGCGTCCACCAGTTGGATGTGGTCCTGGTTTGAGCCGCGCAGGCTCTCGATGGGATACGGGATGAAGTACTCATACAGGTCCGTGAGCACCTCAAAATAGGCGTCCACGGCGGCGCCAAGGCCAGAGGCATGGGCCACCAGCCGGTGGAACTCCTCGTCCAGCTGATGGTAGGCAGACCAACTGGCCGCAGCGGCCATCCGTTTCGTCAAGGCCTCCAGCTGCGCCACCTGCGACGCCGAAATGGCCAGCGCCGCAAAGTGCGTCACGGTGCATTCGCCCAGCAACCTGCGGTCCACGAGGCGGTGCACACGGCCGAATTCGGAGGGCGGAGCCGCGAGGGCCTCCAGGACGTCCCGGGGCGGCGCATCCGCCACGAACGTTCCGCCGTTGCGGCCGCGGCGCCGCACCACCACGCCCTCCAGTGCCAGACTGGTCAGCGCACGGCGGGCCGTAATGGGGCTGACTGACAGCCCCAGCGCCACCTCGTCCTTGTCCGGCAGCCTTTCGCCCGGTTTGAGCAGGCCCAGGAAAATTGCCGTGCCGATGCGCAGCCGGACGGCATCCATGGCGCTGCGACGGTCGAGGCCGGCAAGAGCCGCACCGTCAATCGGCGAGGCCTCCCCGCCCATTTGGGAATCCAAGCTCATAGCATCACTTTAGGGGACTTTGCCCAAACCCTTTCATTAAGAGATCAATATGATCTATTATGAATCAGGTCACAACCCCAAGCATGGAGCTCCACATGTCCCGTATTTTGCCCCTTATCGCAGCGCAAGCCGCGCCACGGCTCATTGGCGATCCCCTCGGAGCCTTTGAAACTGAAGTGCGGACTGCGCTGGCCCACCAGCCGGACGCAAAGCTTGTCGTGTTTCCCGAACTTCACCTTTTTGGCGACGGGGCCCCTGACCAACAGCGCGCCGAGGCGCTGCAGGACTCCGCTGAACCGCTCACCGGCCCGCGGATCAAGGGGCTCCGGGAAATCGCCGCGGACCTCGGCATCTGGCTGGTGCCCGGCAGCATCTGCGAGCGCGGAGAGGGCGGCCAGCTGTTCAACACCCAGGTGGTGATTTCTCCCAAAGGCGGGATTGCGGCGCATTACCGCAAAATCTTCCCTTGGCGCCCCTTTGAACCGTACGATCCCGGGCACGAGTTTGTGACCGTGGATCTGGATGGTTTCGGCCGTGCCGGGCTGAACATCTGTTACGACGCATGGTTCCCCGAAGTCACCCGCCAGCTGGCCTGGATGGGTGCCGAGCTGATCATCAACGTGGTCAAGACCACCACGGCAGACCGCGAACAGGAACTGGTGCTGGCCCGGGCCAACGCCATCATCAACCAGGTCTTCATGGTGAGCGTGAACTGTGCCGGGCCCACGGGCCGGGGTCGAAGCGTCATCGTTGACCCCGAAGGCCACGTCATCACGGAGGCGGCCTCGGCGGATCCCACCGTGCTCACCGCCCAGCTGGACCTGTCCGCCGTCGAACATGTCCGCAACAACGGAACGGCGGGCCTGAACCGCATGTGGTCCCAGTTCCGCCCCGGCGAGCCCGCAATCGAGCTCCCCGTTTACCAGGGCCGCATCGACCCGGCCACCTGGACCCCCGTTCTCCGCTCACCGAGGAGCTCCGCATGACAACGCAACCAGCACTTATCCGCACGCTCAACCTCAGGTCCCTGGTCCTCTTCGGACTGGCCTACCTGACGCCCATCATTGTGCTCGGCATCTTTGGCATCATCGCCGAAACCACTGGCGGCGCCTCCCCGTCCGCCTACCTGGTGGCCATGGTGGCGATGCTGTTCACCGCCCACAGCTACGGGCGCATGTCCGTGGCGTACCCCGTGGCCGGCTCCGCGTACACCTATGTCCGCAAGTCGATTGACCCGCGCGTCGGCTTCCTGGTGGGCTGGGCCATCCTGCTCGACTACCTGTTCCTGCCCATGGTCATCTGGCTCATTGGCGGCTCCTTCCTCAGCGCCCAGTTCCCCGGCATCCCCATAGCCGTGTGGATCCTGCTGTTCATCGCCATCACCACCTTCTTGAACATCCTCGGCATCAAGGTGGCCGACAAGGCCAACTACGTGCTCATGGCGTTCCAGATACTGGTCATCGTGTTCTTCGTGGCCCTGTCCATTGGCCACGTCATCGGCACCTCCGGGGCGGGTGGCCTGGCCAGCTCGGCCCCGTTCTTCAACGCCGGCTCCAGCCTCGGCACCATCAGCGCCGGAGCCGCCATCGCCGCATACTCCTTTCTGGGGTTCGACGCCGTCACCACCCTGACGGAGGAAACCATCGAACCAAAGAAGAACATGCCGCGGGCCATCATGCTCATCGCCCTGATCGGCGGCGGCATCTTCGTGGTGGTTGCCTACTTCACGCAGCTGGTCCACCCCGGCGGCGTGTTTGCCGACTCCGCGTCGGCCGCCAGCGAGATCGCCCTGCAAATTGGCGGCACGTTCTTCGGCGCCGTGTTCCTGGCCGGCCTGGTGGCCGCACAGTTCGCCTCCGGCCTGGCCGCACAAGCCAGCGCCTCCCGCCTGATGTACGCAATGGGCCGCGACTCCGTGCTCCCCAAGGCCGTGTTTGGCCGGCTCAACGCCAAATACCACACCCCCGTTGCCAACATTGTGATTGCCGGGATCATCGGGCTGATCGCGATCTTCCTGGATGTGGCCACGTCGACGTCGTTCATCAACTTTGGCGCCTTCACGGCCTTCACGATGGTCAACCTGTCCGTGATTTTCCACTACGTCCGCCAACGCAGGGCCGGCAACCGCCTGAACCGGCTCAGCTATGTGGGCATCCCCGCAGTGGGTGCCATTATCTGCGGCTACCTGCTCTCCCAGCTGGACATCCACGCGGTCACGCTGGGCCTGTCCTGGCTGGCCGCTGGCATCGTGGTGCTGCTGTTCATCACCAAGGGGCTGCGCAAGGCCCCGCCGGAAATGGCCACGCTGGAGGAAGCTGTAGTCTAGGCGCACCACACCAACCACCACACTGACGAAAGGCTTCCCACGTGCGCATTGCCATGGGCCAGCTGGCATCCGGCACGGACACGGCCGCGAACCTGCATGCCATTGATGGCTTTGCTGCCAGGGCCGCTGCCGGCGGCGCCGCCCTGGTCGCCTTCCCCGAATATGCCACGTATGAAAAGAAAAAGATCGATGCCACCTTCCCAACCGTGGCCCAGCCGTTGGACGGGAAGGTCGGCACCGAACTCGCACGCATCGCCGCACACCACGGCATTGCCCTGGTGGCCGGCATGGTGGAGGCCTCCCCGGACCCCGCCCGCGCATACAACACGCTCGTCGCCTTCGGCCAGGACGGTTCCCAGCTCGCCGCGTACCGCAAGGTGCACCTGTTCGATGCGCAGGGCTTCCGCGAATCGGACTTCGTGGCGCCGGCGCCGGCCACGGAACCCGTCACCTTCGACGTGGACGGTGTCCGCTTCGGGCTCATGACCTGTTACGACCTTCGTTTCCCGGAGCAGGCACAGGCATTGTCCGACGCCGGATCCCAGGTCTTGCTTGTCTGCTCCTCGTGGGTGCCCGGGGAGTTGAAAACCAAGCAATGGCGCACGCTGCTGGCCGCCCGTGCCATTGAAAACAGCCTTTACGTGGCCGGCGTGTGCCAGTCGCCCCCGGTGTCGGTGGGCCATTCGCTGCTGGCCGGTCCCATGGGGGAGGTGGTTGCGGAGCTGGGAACCGTGCCGGACGTCTTGGCGGCGGATCTTTCACCTGCTGCCGTGGCCGAGGTCCGGAAGCACTTCCCGACCCACCGCCAGCGCCGGATCCGGTAGGCACGCGGCCCTACCGCTTGTGGGTGCCCTGGTGCTCCGACGGCACGGAGTCAACGGCGGAATCCTCAATGTAGCGTTTCGGGTTGATCATGACGGCGCCGGTCATCATGACCAGCAGGCACACGCCCAGTGTCGCAAAGGACGCAGTCCACGACCCGGTGGCGTCGTGAAGGCTGCCAAAGAACAGGGGAGCTATTCCGGCGCCGGCATAGCCGACACCCTGGCTGAATCCGGACAGCACCGACGAGCCGTGTGTGGTCCGCGAGCGCAGGTTCACCATGAGCAGCGCTGTTGCAAAGGTTCCCTGGCCCAGGCCGGCAAACGTCACCCACAGCCACGTGCCGTCCATCGGCGAGAGGTACAAACCCAGGTGCCCGGCAGCCCAGAACGCAGCAAACATGGCAATGGCCACGATCGGGTTCTTCATGCGCGGCACCCACAAGGGCACCAGCAGGCTCACGGGCAGGCCCAGGATGGCGAAGTAGGCCAACGCCGATCCGGCCGTCGCCGCGTCAACGCCCTGGCCCGACAAATAAGGGGGCAGCCAGGTGAAGTAGACGTAGGTTTGCGCCGAGTTGCCAGCCAGGAAGATGGCCAGTCCCCACGCCACCGGCGAACGCCACGCCGCCAGCTTCGGCACTGCGCCCTGTGCCGCTCCCCCGGCGGAACCCTGGAAAGCAACGCCGCGTGCGCGGCCGGCGTCGTCCCCGACACTCCGGCGGTCCCGCAAGGCCTGCGCGGCCCACGGCAGCAGCACCAGGAAGCTGACCGAGGCCCACATCCCAATCGACACACGCCAGTTGCTCAGCCCGGCGACCGGCACGGCCAGCTGCGGGCTGACGGCCGTGCCCACCGCCAGCAGCGTCACATACCCGGCGGTCACCACGCCCACACGGTCCGGGAAGTACTTTTTCACCAGCGGCGGCAGCACAACGTTGCCAATGCCGTAGCCGGCCATGACCACGGCAGACCAGCCCAAAAATGGCCAGACCTGCCCGCTCGCGGCCCGCACCAGCTGCCCCGCCACGGCCAGCACGACGGCGGCCGCCAGCACCCTTTCAAGGCCGAAGCGGCGGATCAACACCGGCGTCAACAGTCCGAACACGGCGAAAATGAGCGGCGGGAGCATGGCCAGCAAGCCGATCGTGCCGGCGTCGAAACCCAGCTCGCCCCGCAACTCGCCCAGCAGCGGGGGCACCACAGACACGGCAGCACGCAGGCTCAAGGCCATGACCATGATGCCCAGCAGCGCGCCAATGCGTCCGGTCCACGGCCTCTTCACAACAAAATTACTCACTTGACAACAGTAGCCACCCGCCGGGCCGCACAGGCACCGGCGTCCTTGACGCTGCCCAAGTGCGGCCATGGATGGGGAATTGGCCTGCACTTCCCCACCCGCGGCCCCCGGCCGACCCCAGCCAGCCCCACCAGGGACGCCCCATGGACGCAGTACCGCAGTCCGCACCGCCCACCACCCGGGAAGCCTGCCGGGCCGCCGATCCCCTGCGCGTGGAGCATCCGCTGGAGCTGGTCACGCCGCGGGATCCCACCCTTCGCCTCCCTCGAAAGTACAGCTTCGGCGACTTCTTGAATTGAAAATTCGCCCAGGGTACGGCTATGGCGAGCTGGGCGACCGCCGAGCCGCCGTTGCTGTACTTTCGGGGGGACGCGGCGCCCGCCAACCCGCCAGAGCTGTACTGTGAACGACCGAAGCCCCTGCGCAACGGGACCGGCGCCGGACAATCTGCAGGATCGTGCCGAAATCAGCGCTCCAGGTCCTAGAATGGAAACAGGAACCCCGGAATGACCCCAAAGCGGACCCGGAAGGAGGCGCACGGCATGGACGCAGCCCAGCTTGGCGCCGCACTGCGGACCAGGCGCCGCGAACTGGACCTGACCCAGAGCGAGACGGCGGACCTGGCGGACGTTTCCATCCGCGTGCTCAGCGACCTGGAAAACGGGCGCGAGACGGTGCGCCTGGACATCCTGTCCGCCGTGGCGGATGCGCTGGGCCTCAGCCTGAACTTGGGCGTGCAGCGCCCATGAGGACGTACCCATGAAACGCCGGCCATGAAAAATCCCGAGGACGCCAAGAAGATCCACCATGCCGCGGTCTACAAGCAGGGCCGCGCCGCCGCCACGCTGACCCGGCACGCCCGGGACGGGGTGGTCTTTTCCTATCTGCCGAACTATCTTGGCTCCGGCGGGCCTGCCATCGCCTCGACCCTGCCGGCGCTGGACGTGCCGGTGACGCTGGGCCACGGCCGCATCCCGGCGTTTTTTGCCGGTCTGCTGCCCGAGGGAGAACGGCTTGCCAAGCTGCGCTGGGCCGTGAAAACCACCATCACCGACGAATTCTCGCTCCTGCTCGCAAGCGGAGCAAACCCCGTGGGCGACGTCCGGATTGTCCCCGCCGGCGAGCCGCTGGAGGACGTCCCGCCGCTGTTGGCCGTCACCAAGACCATGGACCACCTCCGCTTTTCCGACTTCGCCGCCATTCCGGGCCCCGTCGACCCGTCCGCGCTGGCCGGCCTGCAGGACAAGGCCACGGCGTCCTACGTCCATGACAAGGACCCGTCGCGGGCATACATCCTCAAGTTCAACGACGGCAGCCACACCCGCCAGGTGGAAACCGAATACCTGCTGCTCGGCAAGGCGAAGGGGCTGTCCATTCCCGTTGCCACCTCCCGTCTGGTGTACGACGCCGTTGGCCAGGCCGCGCTGCTCGTGTCCCGTTTTGACCGGTCCCCGGCCGGGCCCCTGGCAGTCGAAGACGGCGCCCAACTGCTCGGTCTGCCGCCCTCGCGCAAATATGCCATTCCCACCGAAGCGGTGGCCGCGGCCGTGGTGGCCGTGTGCCCGGCACACATTCTGGCCGCCCGCAACGTCTTCCTGCAGTTCCTGTTCGGATGGCTGACCGGCAACGGCAACCTGCATGCCAAGAACATTTCCGTGGTCCAGCAGCGCGACGGCGAATGGTTTGTGGCACCCGCCTACGATCTCCAGTGCACGCTTGCGGCGGAGATCGAGCAGGGCTTTGCCGCCGGCGTCCCCGGCGGCATCGTCACGGAGCTGACCGACGGGGACCCCTCCCGCGACCCCGGCATGGCACTGCCCATCGGCGGAAGCGCCGGCAGCCGAACGGGGCTCGTCCGTAATGACTGGCTGAGGTTCGCCCGGACCCTCCACCTGCCGGAACGGCTGGCGGCAAAGTGCATTGACAAGGCACTGGCCGCCTCCGCCCTGACCACGGCGGAACTGCCGTTCGAGCGCGACGTGAGCGCCGCCGTCGTGCGTGTCCTGGGCATTAGGCGCGCCGCCATCGGCGCGTAAGAGACCCCACACGGCGCAACAGTATTTTTACTGACGGTTTGACGCTAAAATGTCTGTATGCCACGAATAGCCGCCCCCACCAACGCGGCGCAGCGCGAGCAGACGCAGCGCAAAATCCTCGATGCCTTTGGCGAACTGCTTTTCACCCACGGACTGCCCGGCCTCACCATGACCGACGTTGCCCGATCTGCCGGCGTTGGCCGCACCGCCGTTTATAACTACTTCGCCGATCTGGAACAGCTCTTGGTGGCCTACGCGCTGGATGAGACGGGGCGTTTTGTCACAGAGCTGAAGGCCGACCTTGACGCTCTTGACAACCCGGTGGACAAACTCTCGCTGTACGTCCGCGCGCAGCTGGAGGACCTCACCCGCCGCCACCTGCCGCCCGGGCCGGCCATGCGCTCGGTGTTGTCAGGGGAGTCGTTCGCGAAGCTGGCCGTGCACGTTGGCGAGCTAAACCAGCTGCTGGCGGACATCCTTCGGGACGGCATGGACCAGGATTTCCTGCCATTGGCCGACGTTGAGGGCCTGGTGCAGCTGATCCACGGCTCGCTGACGGCCAGTGCGTCGCGGCGCAATCCCGACACCCCGGATGAAGAACGCATTGCCGCCGCCGTGCGGTTCATCCAGGCCGGTATCGGCGCCGTCTTTGACAGCGACGGGCGCCCCGCCACGATCCGGTAGCGACACTTTCGCGGCGCGTCCCCGAAAGGCGCGGTCCGGACACCGGGTCCGAGCCCCAGGCGCAATTCGGGAACGGTTCAGCCTGCCGTGGCCGGCGCTTTCGGCGTCGGACTCAACCGCGGGCAGGACAAGGCTCCGGGGGTCTGGTCCACCTTTTTGGCGTCCACCAGGCCCGTGAACGCGCTGGTGACAATGAAGTCCACCGTGGCACCCTTGCGGTCATCCTGGACGTATTCGGCACCGGCCACGTTGCGCTGGAGGTTGAAGGCGGCGGCCCGGCCTGAGATCCCGGAGACGACCACCACCGGGGCGTCATAGGTGGTGGAGCCGTTCGCGACGGTCTTGACCGCATAGCCGCGCTTTTTCAACTCCGCGGCAATCGTCCCCGCCATGCCCTCCTTCCGTCCGCCGTTGTAGACGTTGACGGACACGGACTTGTTCGCGGGGTAGTCAAAGGGTCCGGACGGGCACGACTCCGCGGCAGCGGTGGGCTTGGCCGGCCCGAATTTGAGCACCAGTTCACCGCGCTGAACCATGCCCGCCAGAACCACGCCGGCCACGACCAGGCCGAGCAGCAACACCAAGGTGACGCCGTGGGTGATGCGGCGCCGGACGGTGCCGGGATCATAGTCGGCCGTCTCCGGCTCGGGAAACGCCTCCGCCAGCCCCTCGGTGTCAATGACGTGGTGTCCATGCAGGAAGTGGACATCCTTGGACCGCTTGCGGGCGAGGCGCTCTTCATACGCCGCGTCCTTGGCCTGGCGTTTTGCTTCGCGCGCCGCCGCGCGGGCCTGGCGTGCGGTGGGCTGCACGTCGTCGTCCGGGGCGCTGTCAATCATCGATCACCAGTACGCGCGCGTGGAGGATGGTGCGCTGGTGAAGGGCGGTGCGCACAGCCCTGTGCAGCCCGTCCTCAAGATAGAGGGTGCCGCGCCACTGCACGACATGGGGAAACAGGTCACCAAAGAACGTGGAGTCCTCCGCCAGCAGCGCTTCCAGGTCCAGCTGCGTCTTGGTGGTCACCAGATCGGACAGCCGGACTTGGCGCGGCGCCACGGCGGCCCAGTCCTTGGGCGTGACATAGCCATGGTCCGGATAGGGTCGCTTGTCGCCAACTGCTTTGAAGATCACCTATACAGACTAGGGATTGGAGGCCCCCATGGGAACTGCCGCCCCTGCGAGCCGCGGGTGTGTTGCCAAATGGTTACAGTCACGTTCGGCTCCCGGCGTGAAGACTGGGATCATGGAACCATGACGAGAGAAACACCGCCACTGGCCCTTTTGCTGGACGTGGACGGCCCCATTGCCAGCCCCGTGTCCCGCAACGTGTCCGCCGAAATCATTGCCACCCTGATTGCCCTGGTGCGTGAGGGCATCCCGGTGGTCTTCAACACCGGACGCTCCGATGCCTTCATTGCCGCGCAGGTCATGGAACCCATGATCGACGCCGGCCTGCCCGCCCGTTCCGTGGTGCATGCCGTCTGCGAAAAGGGCGCCACGTGGTTCAGCTTTACGGCCAACGGCCCCGGCACGGTCCACCTGGACCGCGGGCTGGCCATGCCGGCGGCATTCGGCGACGACGTCCGCGCGCTCGTGGCCCGCTCGTATTCCGGCCACATGTTCTTCGACGAGACCAAGCGGGCCATGGTGTCCGTTGAGCAATTGGTCAGTGTTGACAACGCCGGCTACCTGGCCCAGCAGGACCGTTTCGACGCGGACGCCCTTGGGCTGTTGGCCCGCCACGACCTCGGCGCCGTGCGCCTTGACCACCGCGCCCCGGCCGCGTCCGGCCGCATCGAGTACCGTGTGGATCCGACCATCATTTCCACTGACATTGAATCCGTCCGTCTCGGCAAGGACCTTGGTGCCAGCCGCGCCGTGGAGCTGCTGGCCGGGCAGGGGATCGTGCCGGAGTCGTGGCGGACCATGGGCGATTCCCGGCCCGACTACGCCATGGCGGACTGGCTCCATCACCGGGACCACGACGTCAAGCACGTTGACGTGCGCCCGGCCGACGGCGTTCCAGACAAGCCGTACCCTGTCCTGACCTCCGTGGACCTCGGCCTGGACCGGGATGTCATCCACGACGACGCCGGCGCCGCCTTCCTGAAGGCCTGGCTCGACGCCGTCACCAGCTAACGGCCCCGCGGGTCGGCCCCGGCCGTCGATACCCGGCTGCTACGCCTGCGCTGCTGCGAGGGCCGCCTCCACCGCTGCCACCAGCTCCGGCGCGTCCGGCGAGACGGAGGAGGCAAAGCGGGCCAGCACAACGCCGTCGCGGTTGACCAGGAACTTCTCAAAGTTCCACGCGATGGGTTCGGCGCCGCCCTTCGTCAACGCGACGTAAAGCGGGTGCGCGTCCGGGCCGTTGACGTCGGTCTTGGCGGTCAGGGCAAACGTCACGCCGAAGTTCCTGCGGCAGAAATCGGCGATCTCCCCGTCCGTGCCGGGCTCCTGCCCGCCAAACTGGTTGCTGGGCACGCCCAGAATTTCCAGTCCGCCCGCCCGATACTTTTCGTAGAGCGCTTCGAGGGTGTCGTACTGCGGCGTGAATCCGCATTTCGAGGCGACGTTGACCACCAGCACGGCCTTGCCGCCAATCGCGCTAACGCTGCTTTCGGTGCCGTCGTTGAGGATCAGGGAAATAGTCTGCAAGGTTGGGGTAGCCATCCTTGCAGTCTAATCTCCCCGGCAGGTCAGCTGTTCCTGCCCCTCGCAGCCACGGCCCAGGTCCCGGCCGGAGCGCCGTCCCTGACCACCACCAGTTCTTCGGCCAGGTTGACGGCGGCGCACACGTGGTTGGGCACGAGCTGGAGGATGTCGCCACGCCGGGGCAGGGGCACGCTGTCGGGGACCGCGACGGTTGCATGGTGCTCCGACAGCGCCGTGATCCTGGCATCCGGCATCCCCAGGATCCGCCCGCCGCCGGTGGCCCATGCCGGCTGGTCGGCGCCGAGGACCTTGCTGCCGGCATCGACGATCACGTTGCGGCCGGTGCTGCTGACCACGGTGCCGACGGCGGTCAGCGCCACCGCCTCCCATCCGCAGGTGCCCAGTTCCACCTGCTGGGAGTCATTGAACACGTACACGCCCGGGCGGATTTCGTTGAGGACGCTGGCATCGGCGTCCGCCGCGGTGGGCGTGGAGCCGCCGCTGACGGTGTCGGCGTCCACGCCGACGGCAGCCAGGGACGCCACCGCCGCTGAGAGCGCAGCGGCTTCCTGCTCAGCGGCCGGCCCCCGTTTCCCAGGGCCATAGCCGTGGCCGGGAAACGTAAAGACACCGGCTACGGCCAGCCCATTGTCCAGGGCAGCCTGCGCGACGGCGCCGGCGTCGTCGGGGCGGCAGCCGCTGCGGTGGTGGCCGCTGTCCACCTCGACCATCACCTGCACCGCACTGCCCGCAACCGCCTGGCCCAGCTCGCGGGCGCCTTCCACGGAGTCAACACCAATGCGCAAGGCGGCACGCCCGGCCAGGGACTTGATCCGGGCGGCCCGCGCAGGGGTAACCCACAGGGGGTAGGCCAGGAACAGGTCGGTGCAGCCGGCGTCGGCGAACACCTCTGCCTCACCCAGCGTTGCAACGGTGAGTCCGACGGCGCCCAGCTCGAGTTGCCGCTGTGCGATTTGCGGGACCTTGTGGGTTTTGACGTGCGGCCGCAGGGAAACGCCGGCCGTTGCGGCCCGTTTCGCCATGGCGGTGAGGTTGCGGTCCATGGTCCCGGCGTCGACGCTCAAGAAAGGCGTGGAGGGAAAACCGGGGGCGGCAAAGTTGGTCTGTTCCATGGTTTCATGATGCCACTGCGGACAGCGCCCTGGGAGGCGGCCCCGCATTGGACAAAAAAGTAGCCCCGGACAATGCTGACGCAAGTCCGGGACTACTTTTTGTGGCGGAGGATGGGGGATTTGAACCCCCGAGGGCGTTAACCCAACACGCGTTCCAGGCGTGCGCCATAGGCCGCTAGGCGAATCCTCCAGCTTGCCGTGGCGAACACGGCAGGTTCAAGAGTACCTGACGAAATGCCCAAGTCACGAATCGCACCCCGGAGAGCCAGGAAATAAGGGTAGTAGGGCCCCGTTCAAGCCCTACTACCCTCATCTTCCTTGCGGTCCATCGGAAGGCAGACCTTCTTGCGGGGGACGGACACCCAAGGTGTCCCTCCCTGCACACCGCCGCGGTGCTCCCTCCGCGGGTGGCGTGCATTCAGAACTTTACAACATTGTCACGCGAGTGTGACATTTACCTCCGTATATTTCGGACATTGAAATATTCGTGTTGCCGTGCGACAGCTGAAAGTCCTGGCCCGCCGCCAACCCGCACGGTTACCTCAGTCCGTGGCGCACTGCCAGGACGGCAGCCACGAATCCGGCCACGGCAAAGACGGTGGTCAGTATCCAGAGGACCGCCTGCTGGTCGGAGTGGTGGTGCACCCGCTGGGTGCTGTGGGTGGAGTAGGACTCAATGCGCACCAGTGCGGAAATGCCGCAAATGAACGCAAGTGCCAAGAACACCCATTGAAAGATTCCGTAGATCATTTTCGATCCAACCTCTCCTCATGGCCTCGGGCGGCGGGGCGGCCCGGGGCTTTTATCGTGGCTATTAATGAGGCGCCCCTTCTTTGCCGAACGTACCACCACGGTCCTGAAATTGATATGGTCCGCGCGCGTTCAGCGCCCCTGGAACGGATTCGCCCGTCCCGGCTCCGTCGGGTAAGCTGATTCCCGGCCCCTCATGTGGCGTCACCCTGTGAACTCCCCCAGGACCGGAAGGTAGCAAGGGTAAGCGGGCTCTGGCGGGTGCATGGGGGGTCTTTACTTTTTCCCGGACTTATCCCCAGATCCGCCCGATCCGCAGCAGCGACCGGCACTTTGTCAGGCAGATTAGATAGGGTTTTATCTGTGAGCGCACCAACAGCCCTTTACCGCCGATACCGTCCCGACTCCTTCACGGACGTGATCGGCCAGGAGCATGTGACCGCGCCCCTGATGGCCGCCCTGGAGAAGAACAGGGTCAACCACGCGTACCTGTTCTCCGGTCCGCGCGGCTGCGGCAAAACCACCTCGGCGCGCATCCTGGCCCGCTGCCTGAACTGCGCCCAGGGGCCCACCTCCCATCCCTGCGGGAGCTGCGACAGCTGCGTTGAACTGGCCCGCGGCGGCACCGGCTCACTGGACGTCATTGAAATTGACGCCGCCAGCCACGGCGGTGTGGACGATGCCCGAGACCTTCGTGAACGCGCCACCTTTGCCCCCATTAGGGACCGCTACAAGATCTTCATCATTGACGAGGCCCACATGGTCACCTCGGCCGGATTCAATGCCTTGCTGAAGATTGTTGAAGAGCCGCCGGAACACATCAAGTTCATCTTTGCCACCACCGAACCGGACAAGGTCATTGGCACCATCCGCTCGCGCACGCACCATTATCCATTCCGGCTGGTGCCGCCCGAGCCGCTCATGGCGTATTTGGCACACTTGTGCGAACAGGAGAATGTGCCCGTGGCCCCGGGGGTGCTGTCCCTGGTGATCCGCGCCGGCGGCGGGTCCGTCCGTGATTCGCTATCGGTGCTGGACCAGCTGATGGCCGGCGCAGGCGCCGCAGGCCTTGACTATGATCTCGCCGTTGACCTGCTGGGCTACACGCACGCGTCCCTGCTGGACGACGTCGTGGAGGCACTGGCTGCCGCTGATTCCGCCACTGTGTTCAAGTCCGTGGACCGCGTCATCCAGACCGGTCACGATCCCCGCCGCTTTGTTGAGGACCTGCTGGAGCGCTTCCGCGACCTCATTATCGTCCAGGCCATGCCGGAAAGCGCCCACGCCATTTTGCGCGGCACCCCGGATGAGCTCATTGCCCGCATGCAGACACAGGCCGCCCAGCTGGGCGCTGCCGAACTCTCGCGGGCAGCCGACGTCACGAACACCGCGTTCAACGAGATGACCGGCGCCACCTCTCCGCGCCTGCACCTGGAACTGCTCGGCGCCCGCCTCCTGCTGCCCGGCGCGGACACCTCTGCCCGCGGCATGGCGGCCCGTCTTGATCAGATGGAACGCCGTCTCAATTACGGCGGCGCACCGACCACAACGGAGGCGCCCGCCACCGCGGCCGCCGGGCCTTCGGCTGACCTTTCTCCCAGCACGACGCCGTCCCTTGCGGACACGCGCCCGGTTGCGGAGGGCGGCGGGCTGGCTGCGGTCCGCGCCCAGCTCGCGAAGGCCAAGGCCGAAGCAGGGGCACAGGTGGCCAGCCGCCACCAGGGCGGCAACCCGGGATCGCCGGAGCAGGACGACAACCCGGGATCGGCGGAGCAGTCCGATCCTGCCGCGCAGCCGCCGGCGGCAGGGGCCCAGGACGCGCCGGATCAGCACGCTCCGGTCCAGGCCACCCCTGAGCCGGCCTCGCTGCTCCCTGCCACGCAACCGTCCGGCGCCCCGCCCACGGCTGCGACGACCACTGATGTCAGCCCGACTTCAGCCCCGTCCCCTGCGGCGCCGGCACCAAACCGGACACCCACGTGGGATGATCTGGAACCCGCGGCTTCCGCAGCTCCGCCTGCCATCCCGGCCGGGCCCGCAGCATCGAACGCCACGCAGGCTGTCCCCGCCGCAACGAACGCCGTGGCGGGGCCGGGCGGAGACGCCCCGACCCCGGTTCATGCGCCCGAACCCGCCGCGCCGGCAAAGCCCGCAACGCCAGCACCCCAAGATGCCGCCGCCCCAGCCGGCCAGGCCGCCGGCGGGACCACGGGGATCGAAGTCATCCGCCGTGCGTGGCCCGAAATCCTGGCCAACCTCAGCAACATCCGCAAGGTGTCCTGGGCCATGGTGAACCAAAACGTGGTACCCCGCGCATTTGACGGGGAGACGCTGCGGGTGGCGCTGCCCACCACGGCGCTAATCCAGACATTCAACAACAGCGGCCATGCCGAGAACCTGCGCCAGGCCATTCACACCACTCTGGGAATCACCTGCCAGCTTGATCCAATCACCGGGGACGCACCGAACCCGGGATCGAGCGCTGAGCCAAACCCAAAAGGACTGGCTGACCCGCGGCTTACCGGCGGGGCCGGACGGCCGCCATCCGGTGCCGTTCCGGCCGGCGGCGCGCCAGACCGGCAGGCACCCGCATCCGCCCCGGTTGCCGCCTCCGCGCCCGCGGCTGCACCCGCCGCTGGGCTGGCACCGGAGACTGCACCCGCCGCCGAACGGGCACAGCCACCGGCCCGCGCCGTCGGCCCGGCGGAAGCACCGGCCCACGCTGCGACAACGACGGCGACCCCAACACCAACACCAACACCAACACCAACACCAACACCCAATGCTGCGGCTCCAGCACTAGCCGCTGCTGCCGACGTCCCGTCGGCTCTGCCGTCCCAATCTGCGCCGAACTCTGCGCCGGAGGCCATCAACGTCCCGGCAACTCTGCAGCCGCACCCCAGCGCGCGCTTCTCAGAATGGGACGGCCCCATTCCGGAAGAGCCCAGCTGGGTGAACGAGCCCCCACACGGCGACTGGGCGGAACCCGCCCCGGCATATTCAACGTCAGGCCCTCCAGCCGACGGCGGATCAGACCGGGGCGCCGCATCACCGGTGTCCGGCCACGCACAAATCCAGGGATCACCGCGGGGCACCGGAGATTCGCCTGTGGCGGTCCAGCATTCCGAAACGAAGGCGCCGGGACCAAGCCGTGATGTCCCGGACATTGCGCCGGCATCCAAGGAGCAGGCGGCAACCGGCGCACCGGCGCAGCCCCCGGCAGTTGGGACAGGGAGTCCGGCCCCTGAGCCGAGCCAGGCAGCACCGGAGCCGGTCCAGGCGGCCGCCCCGTACCGTCCCAAGGTGTCGCCCATTTCAGCGTGGACCTCGGGGTGGGACCTGCCCGAGGACAATAAGCCCGACGCCCCCGCGTCCGCTTCCGAGGAGCAGGCTGCGCCGCGGCGCAGCCAGCTGCTGGCCGCGCAGGCCCAGCAAAACGCGCAGCCAACCCCACAGCAGGAGTCCCCGCAGGACTGGGGCGTCTCGTTGGGAGGGCCGTCGCGTAACAATGTGGCCGACCCCGGCTGGGGTGCCCCGGCAAACGCCCCGGACTGGGCCCAGCCGGCGGCAGCCCCGTCGGGCACTTCGCCTTCAGCCGCTTCCCCGTCGGGAAGTTCCACATCAGTCGCTTCCCCTTCAGGAGTTCCCTCGCCGGACGGTGCCCGTGCCGGCAACGGCGCCCCCGGTGCAGCCCATCCGGGCACCACTCGTCCGGATCCCGGCCTGCCGGGAGCCGCGCTGGCGGATGGTGGCCAGCCGTCCGCCCAGACGCCCGCCAGCCCGGTACAGGAAGGTGCGGCAACAGTGTCCCCAGGAACGGCGTCGAACGCTGCTGCGGAACAGCCTGCCCAAAGCGCCGGCGAAAAGATCAGCATGTACCAGCGCCTGTCCAACAGTCCGGAGGCACGGGCCGGGCGAACCCAGGCGCCGGCACGGACGGCCAACGTCCCCTATGTGGAAGACGTACCCAGCCCGGACGACGTCACCATTGAGGAGTCGGGCGTGGCCGGCCAGGCTGCCGTGGAGCGTATTCTTGGCGGAGCGCTCATCGAGGAAAAACCGCTGAACGGCAGCAGCTTCTAATCCCAGCCACCGCGTTTGTCCAACCCAGATTTTGAACCAGTAGAAATGAGCCAAAAGTGTACGAGGGAGCAGTTCAGGAGCTCATCGATGAGCTGGGACGCCTGCCGGGCATCGGCCCCAAATCCGCCCAGCGGCTTGCGTTCCACATCCTGGACGCGGACACCGAGGACATGCAGAGGCTGGTCCGTTCCATCATCACGGTCAAGGAACGGGTGAAATTCTGCACCATCTGCGGCAACGTCACCGAGTCCGAAACCTGCAACATCTGCCGCGATGAACGCCGGGACCCCACGGTCATCTGCGTGGTGGAGGAGTCCAAGGACGTGATGGCCGTAGAGCGCACCCGTGCCTTCAAGGGCCGGTACCACGTGCTGGGCGGCTCCATCAATCCCATTGCCGGCATTGGCCCGGACCAACTGCGCATCCGCGAACTGCTGACCCGGCTCAACGACAGCCGGATCGAGGAAATCATCATCGCCACCGACCCCAACCTGGAGGGCGAGGCCACGGCAACCTACCTCTCGCGGATGCTGAAAACCATCGGCATCGCCGTCACGCGTCTGGCCTCCGGCCTGCCCGTGGGCGGCGACCTGGAATACGCCGACGAGGTCACCCTGGGCCGGGCCTTTGAGGGCCGGCGCAACGCGCTGACGTAGGCCGGGCCTACCGCGCCGAAAGCCCTGCCAGCCGTTCACGGGTGGGGGTGCCCGGCGTGGGCGCATAGAGAACAAAATGCAGTTCCGGGGCCTCCGAGGGCACCAGCCGGTGCTGTTCAAAAACCAGCTCGCCCACGCCCGGATGCAGGAAGACACGCTGCCGTGAGGCAAACCCCTCGACACCCCGCTCGGCCCAGATCTTCGCGAAGTCCGGGCTTGCGCCCTGCAGCCTGGCCACCAACGAGGCATGCGCGGCCGATCCCAGCCGGGGCCCCGACTCAGCCCGGAACTCGCCCACAAAGTGCCGCGACGTCTCTTCCCAGTCGGGCAGCATCCGGCGCAGCTGCGGATCCGTGAAAATCAGCCACAGCAGGTTCCTCTCCGCCGTGCCCACCTCGGCAATCCGCGAATACAACAGCGTGTAGGCAGTGTTCCAGCCGGCGATCCCCCAGTCCGGGGCCACGGCAAACGCCGGAAAATCCAGGGCGTCCAGCAGGGCCTGCAGGTGCGGCGGCGCTGCCTCGATTGGCGCAACCTCCGCCAGGGGGACCGGGGCATATCCGCCCATCGCCAACAGGTAGGACTGCTCGGCGGCGGTCAGCCGGAGCACGCGGGCAATCGACTCAAGCACCTGGCGCGAGGCATTGATGTCCCGCCCCTGTTCCAGCCACGTGTACCAGGTGACACTGACGGCCGCGAACGCGGCAACCTCTTCTCGCCGCAAACCCAAGGTCCGGCTGCGGCCAATGGGCGGCAGGCCCAGTTCGGCACGGACCAGGTTGGCGCGGCGGTCGCGCAGGAACTGTCCCAGCTCCCGGCGTCGTTCTTCATTCACCTACGTAAATCTAGCACTGCCACTACTAGTACCGCCACCGTCTTCCACGGCAGGCACCCAGCTGATTAACTGGTTCCATGCCTCCTTTACGCTCACGCACCGTCACCCACGGCCGCAACATGGCAGGCGCCCGCGCCCTCATGATGGCCTCCGGCGTCGCCAAGTCCGACATCGGCAAGCCGATCGTTGCCGTCGCCAACTCCTTCACGGAGTTCGTCCCCGGCCACACGCATCTCGCCCCCGTGGGCCGCATCGTCTCCGACGCCATCCATAAAGCCGGCGCCATCGCCCGCGAATTCAACACCATCGCCGTGGACGACGGCATCGCCATGGGCCACGGCGGCATGCTGTACTCGCTCCCCTCCCGCGACCTCATCGCCGACTCCGTGGAGTACATGGTCAACGCCCACTGTGCCGACGTGCTGGTGTGCATCTCCAACTGCGACAAGATCACCCCCGGCATGCTCATGGCGGCCCTGCGCCTGAACATCCCCACCGTGTTTGTCTCCGGCGGCCCGATGGAAGCCGGCCGCGTGACCATGACCGACGGCTCGATCCGCACCTTGGACCTGGTCAACGCCATTTCCGACGCCGTGGATGATTCCATCTCCGACGCCGACATCGACCTCATCGAGGCAAACGCCTGTCCCACCTGCGGATCCTGCTCCGGCATGTTCACGGCCAACTCCATGAACTGCCTGACCGAGGCGATCGGCCTGTCGTTGCCCGGCAACGGCTCGCTGCTCGCCACGCACACCGCCCGCAAGGAGCTGTACGAGCGCGCCGGTGCCACCGCCGTTGAGATCGCCAAGCGCTACTACGAGGACGACGACGAGTCGGTCCTCCCGCGCTCCATCGCCAGCTTCGAGGCGTTCGACAACGCCATGGCCCTGGACATCGCCATGGGCGGCTCCACCAATACGATCCTGCACCTGCTTGCCGCAGCACAGGAAGCAGGGCTGAAGTACGACCTCGAGGACATCGACGCGAAGTCCCGCCAAGTGCCGTGCCTGGCCAAGGTGGCCCCGAACGTAGCGGGCAACAAGACGTACTACATGGAGGACGTACACCGCGCCGGCGGCATCCCCGCACTCTTGGGGGAGCTGAACCGCGGCGGGCTGCTCCACACGAACGTCCGCTCCGTCCATTCCAGCGACCTCACCGGATGGCTGGACGACTGGGACATCCGCGGCGGCAAGGCCACCGAAGCCGCCCAGGCTCTCTGGACTGCCGCACCCGGCGGCCAGCGCTCCTCCACCGCATTCTCACAGTCGGCCGAGTGGACGTCCCTGGACATCGACGCCGCCGAGGGTTGTCTGCGCGATGTTGGGCACGCGTTCTCCAAGGACGGCGGGCTGGCCGTGCTGCGCGGCAACATCGCCATTGACGGCGCCGTGGTCAAGACCGCAGGCGTGGACGAGTCCATCTGGACGTTCGAGGGCCCGGCCGTGGTCTGCGAGTCCCAGGACGAAGCCGTGGAAAAGATCCTGAGCAAGACAGTCAAGGCCGGCGACGTGGTGGTCATCCGCTACGAGGGCCCCCGCGGCGGCCCGGGCATGCAGGAAATGCTCTACCCCACCTCATTCCTGAAGGGTCTGGGCCTGGGCAAGGTCTGCGCACTCATCACCGACGGCCGCTTCTCCGGAGGCACCTCCGGCCTGTCGATCGGCCACGTCTCCCCCGAGGCTGCCGCCGGCGGCACCATCGCCCTGGTCCAGGACGGCGACATCATCCGCATCGACATCCCCAACCGCTCCCTGGAACTTTTGGTGGACCCGGTTGAGCTGGACGAGCGCCGTGACCTGCTCGAATCCACCACCGGCTACCAGCCTGTTGGCCGTGAGCGCGAGGTCTCTGCAGCCCTGCGCGCCTACGCCTCCATGGCCACCAGCGCCGACAAGGGTGCCGTGCGCCAGATCCCCGACGACGTCGTGCTGATGCGGGCGCCGCGGGCAAAAGTGTCCGTCTCCTAAACAGTCCTCACATCTGTGTTGCAGTAGTTGCACCGGAAAGCGCTTTCGACGCGCTTTTTCGTCCAACTACTGCAACACAGATCCTGACGGCGTGGCGGTCGCGGGAGCTATGCGACCCGGGTGCCTTTCGGCAGCCTCCCGGCCGGGGTGCGCAGTGCCCGCCACCCGAGCGCCAGTATTCCGGCGGTCAATGCCAGCTGCAGTCCCAGGCCCAGCGGCCACAACGGTGCCTTCTGGCCAAGGTACAACGGCGTGATCTTGCCTCCCGCGCACTGGTATGTTGCATCCGGCCCCGCCTGCACGTAGCGGGCGCCCTGGCTGATGGATTCGAACACACCCTGGGAGTAGGAGCCCTGCGTGGACCTGTCCGGGTACGGGATGGCATCCGCCACCACGACAAACGGGTTCATGCCGAGCAGCCACGCCACCCGGTCGGACCGGACGGCCTGCTGCTCGGTGAGGGGTCCGTAACACGCATAGTCGTTGTTCTGGTCTGTGATGCCGCTGGGCATTTCCGGGTAGCCCGGGGCGGGGTCGGAACCGCCAGACCCCTCTTGCACGTACGTGTTCTTGTAATAGGCCTGGTTCGCCTGGACTGTCCCTTGGCTGACCAGCGATCCCAGTCCGAAGGCGATTAGCGTGCCAACCCCCAGCGCGGCCACCACCAGGTACGTGACCACTATGGAGAACAAGGGACGGCTGGCCAGGGCGGAGATGCCCACCCCGATGGCGCACACCACCCCCAATTCGACCGCCATCATCAGCAGGGCAACGAGGATGTGCCCCATGCCCAGCCCGCCCTGCAGGAATCCGAACAGAAGGAACGGAATGCTGACCACCAGGAACGCCAGGCCGGCAAGCCAGGACGCCAGAAATTTTCCCCACAGTATTTGCCCCGGGCGCAGCAGCGTCACCTGAAGTATGGCCAAGGTGCCGCCCGCACGGTCGCCGTTGACGGCGTTCGCGGAGAACGCCGGTGCCACCAACAGCCCGAAAAGCAGCACGAAGGCCAGCACAATCTCAAAGATCAGCGACCCCGGGGCCTGACCCGCGGCGCCCGGCGCCACCACGCCAAAATCGCCCTGGGCCTGGACTTGCACCTTCCAGCTGGACCAGGTCAATGCCGTCACAAAGCCAATGACCACCACCCAGATGGCCAGCAGGATGTACCAGCCGCGCGAACGCAGCCGCTGCCGCACTTCCAGGGCGACCACGGCGCTGATGCCTTCCCAGTAGGCACCAAGGCCGCCCGCATGCCTGCCGGCGTCCGTTGTGCCCGGCGTTGGGCCCGGCCCCTCCACCTCGGTGCTCATCGCTGCTCCACATCCATGCTCATGTAGGTTTCTTCCAAGGCCCCGGCGGCCGGGGCAAAGGCGGTGACCGCCACGCCGGCCCGCACCAGATCTGCCAGCAGCTGCGCGGAATCCCGTTCCGTTCCCACCATCACGGTCACGGAGCCGCGCCGGCCGCTGCCGCTCTCAAACTGCACGCCCAGCCTGGCCAGCTCCGCGGGTAGTGTTGCCGGGTCCAGTGCGGAAATTGCGTAGCGGCGCCCCTGGGCTGCGGCCTGCTCCACGCTTTGGGCCAGGACGGAGCGTCCGGCGTTGACAAACACGGCCCGATCCGCGATTTCGTCCAGCTCGGCGAGGACATGTGAAGAGACGACGACGGCCTTCCCTTGCGCCGCCAGCCCACGCAGGATGTGGCGCAGTGCCACCCGCGATCCAGGATCCAGTCCGGACGCCGGTTCATCCAGAAGCAGCACGTCGGGATCGTGAATCAGCGCCCGGGCCAGGCTGAGCCGCTGCTGCTGGCCGCGGGAGAGTACCCGGGCGTGCTGGTCTGCAAGGTCCGCAAGGTTCACCAGATCGAGGAGTTCGGTGACCCGGCCGGCAATGGCGGCCTTGGGCAGGCGGTAGAACCTCCCCATGAGCGTGAGGATCTCGCGGGCGGTCAGGGAATCCCACACGCCAAGGGTGTCCGGCATCCAGCCGATCCTGGCCCGGGCCGCCGACGGGTCCTTGGACGGGTCGACCCCCATGATGCGCACCGTGCCGGTGTCCGGCGCCAGCAGCGAAGCCAGAATTAACAGCAGCGTTGTCTTGCCGGCACCGTTGGGCCCGATCAGGGCCGTGACCTCCCCGGCAGGTGCCCGCAGGTCCATGCCCGCCACTGCGTGGACTGCGCCAAAGCGGCGCGAGACCCCCACAGCGGAAAGCCCGTTAAATGCTTCCAAATCACGTGCCACGATGCACCTTCCCCAAGCGGCCCCGGGCGGGCCTTTGCCCCATCCTAGGGTGGGACGGACGCCCAAGGCATCATCCCGTCGTCGGACTTTCCACAAAGGGCCGGCGGACCCACAGCGGCCGGATGGCGGTGGTCGGGTGTCCGTCATGTGGACTTCCCAATTCCAGATCGGCAGGGCCCGGGGCTAAACTTGCTTCAACTGCCCTCCGCGCCAAATATGCCGCACCGGCCGCGCGCGTGGCGCTGTTCGGGAGCGAACGGCAGCGAAAGAACTTTGAAGATGTTGCGTTAGGTTAGCCGATGAGTGTGCACCCATGAGCTTGATCGTCCAAAAGTACGGTGGATCGTCCGTGTCCGATGCCGCGGGCATCCTCCGTGTTGCCCGCCGCGTGGTGGAAACCCAGAACGCCGGCCACGAGGTGGTGGTGGTGGTCTCCGCGATGGGCGACACCACGGACGAACTCCTGGACCTTGCCAGGGAAGTGGCCGAGCACCCGCCGGCCCGCGAGCTGGACATGCTCATGACTGCTGGCGAACGCATTTCCATGGCGCTGCTGGCCATGGCCATCAGCGCCCAGGGAGGCGTGGCCCAGTCGTTCACGGGCAGCCAGGCCGGCATGATCACCGATGGCATCCACGGCAAGGCCCGCATCATCGACGTGGACCCACACCGCGTGCGCACGGCCCTGGACAAGGGCAAGGTGGCCATTGTGGCCGGCTTCCAGGGCATGAGCCGCACCACCCATGAGATCACCACCATGGGCCGCGGCGGTTCCGACACCACGGCCGTCGCCCTGGCCGCAGCATTGAACGCCGACGTCTGCGAGATCTACACCGACGTCGACGGCGTCTACACGGCCGATCCGCGCGTCGTCTCCAGCGCCCAGAAGATCAGCAAGATCTCCAGCGAGGAGATGCTGGAAATGGCTGCCTCGGGCGCCAAGATCCTGCACCTGCGCTGCGTGGAATACGCCCGCCGCTTCGGACTGCCCATCCATGTGCGGTCCTCCTTTAGCGACAATGAAGGAACCTGGGTGCTGCCCAGCCCCGACGACAAAATCAAGTTCACAGAAGGAGTTGCCTTGGAGCAGCCCATCATCTCCGGCGTGGCGCACGACCGGTCCGAAGCCAAGGTCACCGTTGTTGGCGTGCCGGACATCCCCGGCAAGGCCGCCATGATCTTCGGCATCATTGCCGGCGCACACTCGAACATCGACATGATTGTGCAGAACATCTCCACGAAGGGCACGGGCAAGACGGACATCTCCTTCACCCTGCCCATGGTGGAAGGTGAGGAGGCGCTGGCGGCCCTGCGCGGCCGGCAGCTGGATGTGGGTTTTGAGGACCTGATCTACGACGACGAGATCGGCAAGCTGTCCCTGATCGGCGCCGGGATGCGCTCCAACCCGGGAGTGTCCTACAGCTTCTTCCAGGCCTTGTCCGACGCCGGGGTGAACATCGACTTGATCTCCACTTCCGAGATCCGCATCTCCGTCGTCACCCGCGCCGACCTGCTGGACACGGCGGTCCGCGCAGTGCACCAGGCCTTCGGGCTCGACGGCGAAGACGAAGCCACCGTATACGGGGGCACCGGGCGCTAGCGTTCGCCGCCCGACGCAAGAGTTGACGCAAAAAAGGGTGCCTGCCGCATGTTCCGCGGCGGACACCTTTCTGCGCTGCACCCGGCCTCATTCCACGGGTTCTTCATTCCTGTGAATGGCGTAGTGATGCCCGTCCGAATCGGTCCGCTGCTCCATGTGTGCCAGCTCATCGTCGCTTTCGTCCTCAAAGGCGTCGTGCCGATGCACCACGGGAGCATCCATGTCGCCCTGGTCGGCGGGACCGAAGACCGTCTGGAACTTTTCCGTCGCATGCATGAACTTGGTAACGAACTTGTCGCCGCTTGCCATCATCAACATCTCCTCTCCACACTCAACCCGATGTGATGGATATCCCACCATCTTAGTTGACTCCCGCTCGAAAAGATAATAAAAACATGTCCTAATTATCGGCCTTGGACGCCAAAGCGGCGGCTAGCGCAGGGACTGGTCGGTGGGGTCCTTCGGAACCAGATACGTGGTCCCGTCGGCGCGCGTAACCGTGGCCCACTGCGCCGCCGCGGCCTGCTGCCGGGCCAGGAGCGCCTTGTTTTCATCGGTCATCTCATGGTCCAGCGGGCTGCTGTGGGCCGGGCCGAAGATCGTACGCAGGCGGCCGGTCAGGCGCATGAACCTGTGGACCAGACGTTCGTCTGACATGGGAAATCCTTCAAGGTTGTGGGCAACGATGGGATTCATAGTACCCTGTTGATTAGTGCACTAACTAATTTTCGGCCCACTGACTTTGGGAGGAATTCGTGACCGTCCAGGACAACGACCTGCGCCTTGATCGCCAACTCTGCTTTGGGCTCAGCGTCGCCTCCCGCAGCGTGGTCGCCGCGTACAAGCCTGTGCTAGCCGAGCTTTCGCTGACCCACCCGCAATACCTGGTCATGCTGGCACTCTGGGAACAGGCGCCTCGCCAGGCCAAGGACATCAGCGGGGCCCTGTTGCTGGAACCGGCCACCCTTTCGCCACTTCTCAAGCGCCTCGAAGCACTGGGCTACGTGAGCAGGCACCGTTCCGCGGCGGACCAGCGCGCCCTGGCCGTGGACCTCACCCCCGCCGGTGCCGCCCTGCGTGAAAAAGCCTTGTCGGTGCCAGGCACCATGCTGTCTCGCCTGGGCCTGGACCGCGATTCCGCCTCAGCCCTGCACCACACCATGATGGCGCTGATCGACGCCGCCACCCGCGCGGACGATGCCCCGCCCGCCCACGCACAGCTCCATGCCTGATAATTGAACGCATGACCTCCTCCGCCACGCCGCTACAGCAGCCCGCCGAAGGAGGCGCTGCCCCGGAACCCGCCGGCCTTGTACATCTTGACCAGGACACGTGGCGTGCCCGCGAGGCGGCATACCGGGAACGTGTGGACCGCTACGCCGCCCCTTACCTGGCGCGCCGCTCCGCCGGCCTGAAGCATCCGGTGGAGGACTTCCTGTTCACCTATTACACGCAAAAGCCCGGCCAGCTGCGCCGCTGGCACCCGGGGGCGGGCGTCGTTTTGCAGGGGACGGGGGCTGCGGAGCGCCTGGAGTGGAAGTTTTACCGCACTTCCCCGTCGGCCGGGCACGACGGCGACACCCGGGTTCCCGGGGCACCCCGCCCGGGTGCCGGCGTCGTGCTTGACGCCGGAGCGTTCATGGAAAAGCGGAGGGAAGCCGTCGATTTTGCCCGCATAATCCTGGGAAGGACGGCAGCGCGCCCCGCTCAGTTTGGCTGCTTTGGCCTGCATGAATGGGCCATGGTTTACCAACAGGAGACCAACGCGGTCCGGCACGACTATCTGGAACTGCGGCTGGGCTCCGCCGGCACGGACGCGGTGGTGGAGGAGAACAGGATCCGCTGCACGCACTTTGACGCCTACCGTTTTTACACGCCGCAGGCCACAGGACTCAACGAATTGACGCCCACGCGTGAAAATCAGCGGGATCTGGAACAGCCCGGCTGCCTGCACGCGAACATGGACCTGTACAAGTGGGCGTACAAGCTTTCGCCCGCGCTGCCCAGCGAACTGGTCATGGACTGTTTTGACTTGTCGTGGCGGATCCGGGCCATGGACATGCAGGCCTCACCGTATGACTTGGCCGAGTGGGGCTATCCACCCATTCCCATTGAGACGGCTGCCGGCAAGGCCGACTACGTTGCCCACCAGCGGTCCTTCAGCGCCGAGGCCGCAGTGCTGCGCGGCCGGCTGCGTTCAGCGCTGGGAGTGCTCGACACGGCGGCGGCTTCGGAGCCGCGCTGACGGAGGCAAAGCAC
The DNA here is from genome assembly GCF_003219815.1 of Arthrobacter livingstonensis. Classification (GTDB taxonomy): domain Bacteria; phylum Actinomycetota; class Actinomycetes; order Actinomycetales; family Micrococcaceae; genus Specibacter; species Specibacter livingstonensis. The sequence continues at coordinate 28,556 of NZ_QJVD01000001.1, read as the reverse complement.
GACGGCGGGAACCCACCACCCCGGCGCTCCCTCACCTTCGGGTGGCCTTCCCCCGTAGCTCCCTCAGTGAAGCGAGGGAGCGTTCACTGATACAGCCCCGAGGGAGCGTTTGTTAGTGCCGGAGGATGGCGGCGAGTTGGGGTGCGAGCCGGGCGGCCATGAGGGCGTAACCGGCGGTGTCCGGGTGCAGGGTGTCGGGCAGGCGCTCGAGCGCCTCCTGCGCGGTGAACACCGCGGCGCCGTCGATCAGGTGGATCCAGGCATCGCCCCTGCGCTGCAGTTGCGCCACGACGTCCGCGGTGGCCCGCCGGTAGTTAGCCAGGGACCAGCCGACGGCGTTGGGTTTGTCCTCCCGCGGCAGGGACAGCACCGGCGTGATCACCGCGATCGGCACGTGCGGGTGTGCGCGGCGGATGGTGGCGACAAAGCCATGGATGGCGCCCGCGTAAGTCCGTTCGGAGAACGTTGCGGCGTTGTAGCTGTTGATGCCCACGCAGAGGGAGATCAGCTCGAGCGGGGTTTGGGCGATGGTGTCCGCCGCCACCGGATCCAGCTGGCATTCCCCCGCCAGCCCCAGATTGAACGACTGCCAGCCGTTGCGCCGGGCCACCAGCGCCGGCCACGTCTGGGTGGGACCGTCGGCCTGCTGGCAGTGCGTGATGGAACTGCCGTAGCTGAGCCAGCGCGGACCTGACTCCGTGGCAGGCACCGCGCCAACGCCGTCGTACCTGGCCGCCTTCAGGCGGAAGTCGCCAAAGTGCGGCAGCCACACCTCGACCAGTGAATCGGGGACCGGTACGTCCAGTTCGACGACGTGGCAGTGTTCGCCCGCGGCGGGCAGCCGGTGGGCCAGCTCTCCGTTGACCAGCACGTCATAGGGTGCGGCGTCGGGCGAACCCTCCCCCTCAAGCCTGAGGGTGCCGCTGCCGGCGCGCCAGCCGGCCCGGATTCCTGCGGCCATGGCTGCGCGGTTGGCCAGTCCGCCGGTTGACGGCGGCAGGTAGCCGGACGCGTCCAGGCGAACGAAGCGCTGCGCGCCGCCGCAATCCGAATCAACCCTGAACATTCCCGACCACTGGGCCGCAACTGAAACCATGCGTTAAACCTATCGAGCAGAAGGCCGGAGGCTGCCCGCCGCAAGACAGGCAGCCTCCGTGATTGAAGCCGAAGCTACAGTTGCTTCATTGGCTACGGGGTGACGTGGAAGGACCCGAAGGAGACCCTTTCGCCGTCCTTGTCCAGGAGCACCAGCGTGTCCTTGCCGTTCTTGGTGCCGGCCGGGACCGTGAAGGTGATGGTTCCGTTCGCGTCGGCCAGGAACCAGCCGAACCGCTGCCCGTGCTGGTTCAGGTAGACGTAGCCCCACTGGTTGGCGGGGGCGCCGTGCACGGTGACGGTGTCGCCAACGCTGTACTTGCCGGCATCCAGCCCCAGGTCGACGGGCGGCTGGCCCTTGAGGTTCGCCCGGTCCACGGCGGGAGTGCCGGCCGGCTCGGCCGGGACGACCGGAAGCTGCAGGGCCGCCAGTGCCAATGCGGCGCTGGCCGTCCGGACGCCGTTGTGCCCGCTGGCCGCAACGGAAGTGCCGTGGATTTCGCCGGCGGCAAGTTCCGCCGCCGTAACGTTCCGTGTCGCGGTGAAGGTGGCCGACTCCCCGGGCGCCAATGCCTCGGTGGAAGAGCCGACGCCGGCCGCCGCCACGTCCGTGAGTGTCACGTTGCCGGAGTTGGTCACCGTGGCTGTGGTGGTGACGGTGTCACCGGTGTTGGCGAATCCATTGCCGTCGGCGTCGTCCCACACGACGGCCGCCGTGCCGGACAGTGCGGGCTTGCGCACCAGCAAATCCACCTCGTCACCGGTGACGGTGTAGTTCTGCGTGGTGGCACCTGTGCCGGTGACCTGCCAGGTGGTCACCGGGACAAAGAAGCCGTTCGCGGCTTCGGAGGCGGTAACCACGTGTTTGGGCGTGGTGCAGTTGTAGCTGCCCCAGACCGCCAGGGTCATGAACCGGCAGTTGCCGGCGCCCGGCGGCAGGAAGGGTGCCACGTTGCCGGACTGCGGCACCACGGATTCGGCGATGTTGCCGGTGCTGGCCACGGCGAAGGAATACGGCACGGAATCACCAGCCCCGTAGGGGCTTGTGGCCAGGTCCCGGCCGGCATCATTGCGGGCGCCGGTGATGGTGGCACCCACGATGGTCTCCGTGGCGCCACCGGTGATCGTGACGGGGACCGAGGCGCTCAGCACATGGCCCAGCACCGTGGCCCGGGCTGTGATGCTGGTGCTGCCTGCCTTGGCGTAGGCCGGGATGGTCACGGGAACGGAAACCACGGCCTGTCCGCCCGCGGGGATGGTGGGAAGCTGCGTGGAACCAAACTCCCAGCCTGTCTGCGGGGCAAACGTTGCCGTGGCTCCCTCAATCGGTGCGTCGGACGTGTTGGTGACGGTAAGTGAAGCAGACACCGTGGCTCCGTTGTCGCCCGTGACGGGCACGGCCGTCAGGCCGGCGTCACAGAACGCATTGATCCAGTCGGCGTTGAATTTGCCGAAAGTCATGGTGTTGTTGTCGCCTTCGTAGAACACGCCAAAGGTGCCGTCGGAAAGCGCAGTAATGGTGGAGTAACTCATGGCGCCGGACTTGAATTGCTTGCCGGCGCTCCAGGTGGCGCCGTTGTCGCAGGAGTAGCGGACAGTGCCGTTGGAACGGCTGGAGCGGTTGTTGGCGTTGGAAAACAGCAGCACCTTGGCCGCGGCTGACCCCTCGGCGGCGTCGGGGTACATGTGGGTGATGCCTGCGTTGTTGGTGGGGTCCACCAGTGCGGAGTCGTAGCGAACGGCCCCGTACGTGGCGCCGCCGTCGGTGGAGATTGCTACCTTGCGGCCGCCGCCGTTGGCGCTGTCACGCGAATTGAGCATGACCCGTCCGTCGGAGAGCTCAACGACCTTGTTTTCATCCATTCCTGTGCCCACGAAGGCCCCGCGCTGCCAAGTCCTGCCGTGGTCGTCGGAATAGACACTGTAGGCCTGGATGACCGTGCTGCCGTCGGCCTGCTTGACCTTGCCGGCAAATTGCTGGATCAGCCGGCCCTTGTACTGGCCGTACTTGAGCTGGATGCCTTCTCCGGAGGAAGCGAACATTCCGGCGACCCCGCCCACATTGGCCACGCCGTTGACCGTGGTTCCAGCGGGCTTGGCCACGGTGGTGGCCAGCGGACCGGCAAAGCCGGCATAGGCGGATCCGGCCGGGTAGGTGGAGGGGACGGGCGGCGCGGGGATGTTGGCCGGATCCGTTGACCAGCTGAGCCCGCCGTCGGTGGAGACGGAAACTTCCGTACTGATGACTTGGCGGTCGGCGTCGTCGTTGCCGAAGGTGCTGCCGGCGAAGCCCTGGTCCTTGGAGTAGACGTGGAAGTTGAAGACCGTGCCGGTTTCCTTATCCACCACATAGCTTGGATCGCTGAAGCCGTACCGGAGCGCTCCTGCGGCCGCGAGCTGGCCGCGGGCCACGTAGCTGGGCGCACCCCAGGTCTTGCCGCCGTCGGTGCTGCGCCGCTGCACAATGGAATTCGCCGACGGCGAGTCCCCGCCATCGGGGCGGCCGTCGTAGGCGGCCAGCACCACGCCGTTGCCCAGGTCCGCCAGGGCCGGGATGCGGTAGTACTTGCCCAGCACTGGGTCAATGGCGTTGTCGCCGTTGCTGGCGAGCACCTGTTCGGAGTAGCTGGGTGCCGATGCGGGCGCCTGCGCGGCGGCTGGGACGGTGGCTGGGACAGTGGCTGGGACAGTGGCAAGGGCTGGCGAAACCATGGTGGCGAGCAGGCCTGCACTCAACATGCCCGCTGCCGCTATCCCCGGCCCGCTCTTCCATCGGCGCAATTTGTCGGTGGACTTCATGTGATCCTTTCGGGCGGCCCTCATTGGCCGTAAAGAAGTGGACGAAAGCACATCCCGCCCAAGATACCCAGTCCCCACGTCCTGGGAGGTGGGACGTGCTACCACCGTACTATGTGATGGATCACATTGGTAGTGTCTGTCCCAACTCTCAGTCGTGTTTCACACGCAAAGCCGTGTTTCGCGCCCAAGTCCCATGCGCCTGGACGGTCACGCCAGGTCGGCAAGTCTGGAAGCTGGCTGCGCCGTGGCACGGCCGCCCATGCCCCGTCACCGGTGGATTCCGGGAGTTTGCAAACACTCGGTAGAATGGAGTTGCAAGCTCGCGGAGCGCTTCATCGTTCAGGTTCTCTTTGGCCTGGCCAAGGACGGCGTAAGACGGCAATCCGTGGCCACCCCCTTTTTTCAAACAGGAGTCCAACGGATGCCCCGGATCGTTGTCGATGTCATGCTCAAGCCCGAAATCCTTGATCCGCAGGGAAAGGCCATTGTTGGTGCCCTTCCCCGTCTGGGATTCACCGCATTCTCCGCCGTCCGCCAAGGCAAGCGCTTTGAACTGACCGTTGACGGCGAGGTGACGGACGAGATCCTGGCCCAGGCCCGCGAGGCCGCGGAAACGATGCTTTCCAACCCGGTGATCGAAGATGTGGTCAACGTGGAAGTTGTGGCGGACCAGCCATGACTGAAACTCCCCTGATTGGCGGTGCCACCCTGGCGCCCGTGGATGCCCGTCTGGCAGGCGCCCGCATCGGCGTGGTCACCTTCCCCGGCACATTGGATGACCGCGACGCCATCCGCGCCGTGCGCGTCTCCGGCGCCACGGCCGTGGAACTCTGGCACGCCGATTCCGGCCTGGGTGGCGTGGACGCCGTCATCATCCCCGGCGGCTTCTCCTACGGCGACTACCTGCGTGCCGGGGCCATTTCCCGCTTTGCCCCGCTGATGTCCACCATCATCAAGGCAGCTACAGGCGCCGCATCCTCGAATCCTTTGCCCGTTTTGGGCATTTGCAACGGCTTCCAGATCCTCACCGAAGCGCACCTGCTTCCCGGCTCGATGATCAAGAACGACCACCTGAAGTTCCTGTGCCGTGATCAGGTGCTCCGCGTGGAAAACAACACCACCGCCTGGACCAACGCCTATTCGGCCGGCCAGGACATCACCGTCCCGCTGAAGAACCAGGACGGCCAGTACATCGCCGACGAGAAGACCCTCGATGCCCTCGAGGCCGAGGGCCGCGTCGCCTTCCGCTATGTGGGCGGCAACCCGAACGGCTCGCGCCGCGACATTGCCGGCATCTCCAACGCCGCCGGCAACGTGGTGGGCCTCATGCCGCACCCGGAACACGCCGTGGAGGCCGGCTACGGCCCCGGCCACACCGGCACCGACGGGCTGGGCTTCTTTACGTCTGTTTTGAACACGCTTCTGGGAGGCAACTAAATGTCCGAAACTTCCACGAAGAAGTTCAACATCGACACTGTTGAAAATGCAGCCGTAACCCCGGATGTCCAGCTGCCCTGGGCCGAGCTGGGCCTGAAGCAAAACGAATTCGACGACGTCGTGAAGGTTCTGGGACGGCGCCCCACCGGCGCCGAGCTCGCCATGTACTCGGTCATGTGGAGCGAACACTGCTCCTACAAGTCCTCCAAGAACCACCTGCGCCAGTTTGGCGAGAAGGTCACCGAGGAAATGAAGAAGGACATGCTGGTGGGCATTGGCGAAAATGCCGGCGTCACCAACCTCGGGGACGGCTGGGCGGTAACGTTCAAGATCGAAAGCCACAACTCGCCGTCGTTCGTGGAGCCCTACCAGGGTGCCGCAACCGGCATTGGCGGCATTGTCCGCGACATCATCTCCATGGGCGCACGCCCTGTGGCCGTCATGGATCCGCTGCGCTTTGGCGCGATCGGCCACCCGGACACGGCCCGCGTGATGCACGGCGCGGTGGCCGGCATCGGCGGCTATGGCAATTCGCTGGGCCTGCCGAACATTGGCGGCGAGATGGTCTTTGACTCCGTCTACCAGGGCAACCCGCTGGTCAACGCGCTGGCCGTGGGCGTCATGCGCCACGAGGACATCCGCCTGGCGAACGCCTCCGGCCTGGGCAACAAAGTGGTCCTGTTCGGCGCACGCACCGGCGGCGACGGCATTGGCGGGGCCTCGGTGCTGGCCAGCGAGTCCTTCGATTCCACGAAGCCCTCCAAGCGCCCCGCCGTCCAGGTGGGCGACCCCTTCGCCGAGAAGGTGCTCATTGAGTGCTGCCTGGAACTGTTCAAGGGTTCCCTCGTGGAAGGCATCCAGGACCTGGGCGCCGCGGGCATCTCCTGCGCCACCTCGGAACTGGCCTCCAACGGCGACGGCGGCATGGAAGTCGAGCTGACGTCCGTGCTGCTGCGCGATCCCACCCTGACCCCGGGCGAGATCCTCATGTCGGAGTCACAGGAACGCATGATGGCCGTGGTCTCCCCGGAAAACGTGGCCGCGTTTGAGGCCGCCATGGACAAGTGGGCAGTGGAGTACTCCTGGCTCGGCGAGGTCACCGACACCGGCCGCCTGATCATCAAGTGGGAAGGCGCAGTGATTGTCGACGTCGACCCCCGCACCGTGGCGCACGACGGCCCGGTCTACGACCGCCCGTTTGCCCGCCCGGAATGGCAGGACGCCCTGCAGGCGGACACCTTCACCGGTTCCGTCCAGGACGCCGCCCGCCCGTCGACGGCGGAAGGGCTCAAGGCCGCGGTGCTGGAGCTCATCGCCTCCCCCAACATGTGCTCCAAGGACTGGATCACCAACCAGTACGACCGCTACGTGGGTGGCAACACGGCCATGGCGTTCCCCGACGACGCCGGCGTGATCCGCGTGGACGAGGAAACCGGACTGGGCGTCGCCCTGGCCACCGACGCGAACGGCCGCTACACCTTCCTGGACCCGTATCACGGTGCCCAGCTGGCCCTGTCCGAGGCCTACCGCAACGTCGCCACCTCCGGCGCGATCCCCATGGCCGTCTCCGACTGCCTGAACTTCGGCTCCCCCGAGGACCCCGACGTCATGTGGCAGCTGGCCGAGGCCATCCGCGGCCTCTCCGACGCCTGCATGGAACTGGGCATCCCGGTCACCGGCGGCAACGTCTCCCTGTACAACCAGACCGGGACCACTCCCATCCACCCCACCCCCGTGGTCGCCGTCCTGGGCAAGTTCGACGACGTCGCCCGCCGCACGCCGTCGGGCTGGGCCGAGGACGGGCAGGCCATCTACCTGCTGGGCACCACGGCCGCCGAGCTGGACGGCTCCGAATGGGCCAACCTGCGGGGGCACCTGGGCGGCGCCGCGCCAAAGGTTGACTTGAAGCGCGAACGGGAATTGGGAGAGATCCTGATCAACGCCTCCCGCGACGGCATGATCGACGCCGCGCACGACCTCTCCGAGGGCGGCCTGGCGGCCGCGCTGGTGGAGTCGTCGCTGCGGAACAACGCCGGCGCCCGCGTGGCCCTGGACGAGGTTGCCGCGCGGGACGGCGTGGACATCTTCACGCTGCTGTTCTCCGAGACGCAGGGCCGGGCCATCGTGTCCGTCCCGCGCAGCGAAGAGGTCCGCTTCAACGACATGTGCACCGCCCGCCGCTTCCCGGTCTCCCGGATCGGCGTAGTGGACGCGGCCGGCGGCGCCCTGGACGTGCAGGGCCTGTTCACCGCCCCGCTGGACGAACTCCGCGAGGCCCACGAAGGGACGCTGCCGAAGTACTTCGGCTGACGTTCCCCCGTCTATGTTGCAGTTGTTGGACCAAAATCGGTGATTTCACCCGTATTTGGTCCAACAACTGCAACACAGATTTAACGGCTATTTAAGACACCAGTGACCTGGCGGCGTGGAGGTAAGACCTGGTGACGTTGCGCTGGGTCAGCTTCGTGACCGGCGAACCCAGCCTGAACAACAGTCCCGAAGGCCGGCTGAAGGCCAGGAGACGGAAGTACACGCCGCCGTCGGACGCCTTCATGGCCAAAAAAGCCTCCTCGCCCAACGCCGGATGCCCGGGGAGCGTGCCGTAGCCGAACCCGGCCAGATCCACTTCGGTGCCGTCGCTGCGCAGCACGCCGGTGGGCTCCAGCGCCCAGACCACCTCGCACGGAACCGGCAGCCGGAGATCGCCGACGCCGAACCCGCTCACCACCCGCGCCCCGACCACGGCCCGTGGCGGCGCAGTAACCCGCAGGCCCGCCCGCCGCTGGATCTGCCACGTCATGATGCCCTCGGCCAGCGCCTTGAACGCGGCGTCGCCCGCGCCTACCCGGATTTGCCGGTCCACGTGGTCAAAGCCGACCGGCCACGAGCCGGAGCCCGTGGGCTCTTCGGCATTAAGGCGGGTCCTGCCCAACTCCGGGTAGTTCAAGCCGCTTCGGCTATTTTTTTGCAACACGGGTACTCCAGTCCAAGGCAATTTGTTGTTTTTGCGAGAGCCCTGCCACTACCAGATCGTAGGAATCCTCCAGCATGTCCAACACCATGTCCGGGGCCACCACGGAACAGTCAACGGTGTTCCAGTGCCGCTTGTTCAGGTGGTAGCCCGGGATGATGCCCGGGTTGGCGGTGCGCAGCTGCGCAGCCAGCAGGGGATCGCACTTCAGGCTGATGGACAGCGCTTGCAGGTTGAGGTCGCCCAGTGCAAACACCTTTCCCGCCCACTTGTCACCGCCGCTGCTGGGCGCCTTGACCTTGAATACGGAGGTTTCCGGGCCGAATGGAAAGTCCTCGTAGGCGCCGGGGAATGTCAGCGCCGCCGCCCGGAGCCCGTCCGCCGAGAGGTTCACGACCGCTCCGCCGGGGTGGAGGCTGCCGGCTGCGTCATTGTGGGGGCATCTGCGGCGGCCGGCATCTTTCGCACACCATATGTCAGCTGCGCGAACTGTCCGTGCCTGCCTGCAGAGAGCAGTTCCAGGCGGTCCGGGCCCAAGCTGCGCGGGAGCAGCGGGACGCCGCCTGTCAGGACCGCGGGGGCAACGGTGATGACCAGTTCGTCCAGCGCGCCAATGTCCAGGAACTGGCCGGCAACACCGCCGCCGCCCACCACCCACACGTCCAATTCGCCGGCGGCCACCAGAATTTCCGGCAGGGCGTCAGCGACGGATCCACGGACAAACCGCACGTCGGCGCCGTCGGGCACGGGCAGTTCGCGGGACGTGAAAACGTAAGTGGGCCTGTTCCCGTAGTACTGCGGCCACTTTTCCGGGTTCTCCAACAGCTTTTCCTCCCGCAGCACCCATTCGTAGGTGGTGGAGCCTTCCACAAAGACGCCCATGCCTTCCATGAAGGCCGCAATGTCCGGGGCGCCGGCGTCGTCGACGGCAAAGAGCCAGGCGAGGGAGTTGTCCGCATCGGCAAGGAAGCCGTTGAGCGTGCTGGCCGTGTAGTAAACAATCCTCGTCATGGGCCCAACGCTACCGGACTCCGGCCGTCGGGGCCGCGAAAATCACCCGATGCAAAGCTGGCCCAACGGCGTCCATTACTTCACGCCCAGGTAGTCCTCCAGCAGCACAGGCTTCAGCCCGGCAGCCTTGGCCGCCTTGACGAAGGCCCCCAGGTCCGCCGGAAATTCGGGCCGGAAGTGCATCAGCACAATCTCTCCCGGGCGCAGCGCGTCCCCTACCTGGTACTGCATGGACCGCGCATTCGCCTTCGCTTCCCAGTCCACAATGGCCTTCATGCCGCATTCCGCCGCGGCCCTGCGCACCGCCATCGTGTACGGGCCTCCCGGCGGGCGGAACAGCACGGGCCGCCGGCCGAAATACTTTTCCTCGTAGTCCGCCATGCCGCAGATCTCGGCCTTCACCTGGCCGTAGGGGAGGTTGATGAAGCCCAGGTTGTGGGTCATGGTGTGGTCTTCGATGAGGAACCCGGCGTCGAGGTAGGCCTGGTAAAAGTCCGAGTGCCCGGCAATGAAGGTGTGCGCCAAAAACAACGACGCCTTGATGCCGTTCTTCTCCAGCAGCGCCAGGTCCGATTCCCGCTTCACCGCGCCGTCGTCGATGGTCAGGAACACCACCTTTTGCTCGGTGGGAATCTTGGTGATGACCGGGACCATGCCGTCTTCAATGGGCGGCAGCGTGTAGTCGGGCACCAGCCCGCCCAAGGTGCTGCGGCGGCCGGTTTTCGGGTCCACCGCAGCGGCCGTTGGCGTGTTCGACGCCGGAGCGCCCGTTGCGCTGGCGCCCCCGGGTGCCGCCGTGGTTGCGGAAGACGCCAAAGGCAGGGGGGACGTGTCGGTGCCGGCCGGCGTCGTGGTTCCGCTTGCAAAGTGCAGGGCCCCAAAGACCAGCGCAGAGAACACCACCAGCACGGCGGCCAGTGCTATCCACCGGGGGGTGTTGGATTCCGTGTGGAGGTGACGGGGCATGGGTGCTTTCCTGTGGGAACTTACAGGCCCATCGCTGCGGCCTCAATTTTCGGGCAGGTGTCCATGACGACGTCGAGGCCGGCATCCGCTGCGCGCCGGGCGGCGGCTTCGTCGATCACGCCCAGTTGCAGCCAGACTGCCTTGGCACCGACCGCAATGGCCTGGTCCACCACCGATCCTACTTTTGTCGAGTTCACAAAGCAGTCAACGACATCAAGGTGTCCCGGGATTTCTGCCAGGGTCTTGTATCCCTTGGCGCCATGGACGTCGTCGCCCTTGAGGCTGACCGGGATGATCTCCTGGCCCAGATGCTGCTGCAGGAACAGGGACACCCCCACCGCCGCGCGTAGCGGGTTGTTGGACAGCCCGACTACCGCCCAGCGGGCCGGCGTGGCCAGCAGGCGGCGGATGGTGGCGGGATCGTTGACGTGTGCCATGGACCGAGTGTATGCCCTCCGGCGGCGGTCCGGCCGGAGGGCTTGTTACGATTCGCGAACCGCCCGATTTCAGCCGGTCGGAGAGGGGGCATAGGCTGGTTCCGACCATCCCGAGCGGCCGAGAGATCTGGCTCAGCGACGCCGCAGCAACCCTGGTCGGCACCATTTTTTGGGCGCCGATGCCGGCAAGGTGCTACCGCCAGGAGTCGATGGAGTGTTGCCATGTCTGCCTTGCTGTTGCCGCCCGCCAGTCCCACCTTGCTGGACCCGCAGGGAACGCCCGACTTGGGCCTGGCCGAGAAGTGGGCGGTGCGCCGATGATCCTACAAGGAGCGCTTGACGAAGAAAACCGCCTCGATTTTTGGGCGGCCGCGGCGGACAGGCTCGAGTGGGCCGAACCTTGGCACACCGTCCACGACTCCACGCCGGCGGACCCGACGGCCAGGCGCGGACCGCAACTGCGCTGGTTTGACGGCGGAAAACTCAATGCGGCAGTGAACTGCGCTGACCGGCACGTGGCGGCCGGCAACGGAGAGCGGATCGCACTGCATTTCGAGGGTGAACCCGGAGACCGCCGGAGCGTCAGCTACCTCGAACTGACCGGGCTTGTCAGCCAGGCCGCCAACGCGCTCGAAGCCCTGGGCATCGGCCGGGGCGACCGCGTGGTCATCTACCTGCCCGTGCTGGTGGAAACCGTGGTCATCACGCTTGCCTGCGCCCGGATCGGGGCCGTGCACTCACTCGTGTTCGGCGGCTTTTCGGCCGAGGCCCTTAAATTCCGCGTCGAGGACACGGGCGCCAAGCTGCTCGTCACCACCGACGGCCAGTACCGCCGCGGCACGGCTGTGCCCGTCAAGGCCAACGCCGACACGGCTGTGGGTGGGCGCAACGCCATCGAACACGTGCTGGTCATCAACCGCACCACCGCCCCCGACGCGCTGGACTCCGTGCCGTGGACGCCGGGCCGGGACATCTGGTGGCACGACGCCGTCGACACGGCTCCGCGCACCCACCGTGCAGAGGCGTTTGACGCCGAGACCCCCCTGTTCATCATGTACACCTCCGGCACCACCGGCCAGCCCAAGGGCCTGGTCCACACCACCGGCGGCTACCTGGTCCAGGCCTCCTGGAGCCACGAGTTCCTGTTCAGCAACCCCGACCCGGCCCAGCGTGCCGGCGACGTCCACTGGTGCACGGCGGACCTCGCCTGGGTCACGGCACACACCTACGAGATCTACGGACCGCTGTCCAACGGCGTCACCCAGGTCATCTACGAGGGGGTGCCCAACGCCCCGCACCCGGGCCGCCACTTTGAAATCATCGAACGCTACAAGGTCACCAGCTACTACACCGCACCCACCCTGGTGCGCTCCCTGATGGGCTGGTTCCCCGAGGGCATCCCGGCAAAATACGAGCTCTCCTCCATCCGGCTGGCCGGAACAGTGGGCGAGGCCGTCAACCCGGAGGCGTGGCGCTGGCTGCGCAGCCAGGTGGGGCGCGATTCACTGGTCCCCGGCGATCCTTCGCGCGGCATCCCCATGGTGGACACGTGGTGGCAGTCGGAAACCGGCGCCACGATCCTCTCCCCCCGCCAGGACGACACGGCCTTCAAGCCGGGCTGCGGCACCCGTGCGCTGCCCGGCGTCGCGGTGGATGTGGTGGACGACGGCGGCAGCACCGTCCCAGCCAGCGTGCAGGGGAACATTGTGCTCACCTCACCAGCACGGGCCCGGCCATGGCCCGCACCGTCTGGGGCAACCCGGAACGGTACTACAGCTCCTACTGGGAAAAGTATGCGCAGCAGGGCTGGTTCCTGGCCGGCGACGGCGCCCGTTTCGACGGCGACGGGGACATCTGGATCCTGGGGCGGACGGACGACGTCATCAACATTTCCGGGCACCGGCTCTCCACGATTGAAATCGAGTCGGCGCTGGTATCCCATCCCGGCGTCGTGGAGGCAGGGGTGTGCCACACCGTCGATGCGAAGACGGGGCATGCGGCAACGGCGTTCGTGGTGCCGCACGACATGTCTCTGATCGGTGGGGGCACGGCTGCTTTGACGCCGAAGCAGCAAACCACGGCCGCGGAGCTGCGGGCTCACGTGGCCTCGCAGATCGGTCCCATCGCGAAGCCGCGCGACATTGTGTTTGTTCCCGACGTGCCCAAGACCCGGTCCGGAAAAATCATGCGCCGGCTGCTGACGCAGCTGTTTGAGGGCGCCGCCCTGGGTGACACCACGAGCCTGCAAAACGAGGACTGCATCCCAGAGATCCAGCGGATCTGCGGGGCTCGGTAGACCCGTCCCCGGCCAAGGGGCAGGAATCCGCTGCGGGCAATTTCCAAGGTCTACACGGACCAGCCCCGCCGGGAAGGGACGGGTCAGCGCATAGTTCGGGCCGGAACCCAAATAGCGCAATGTGGCTAAACATTCTTTGGCGTAACCGACTTATGTTGTCACAATGAATGCAACCATCCCGAGCGGCCGAGAGATCTGGCTCTTTGACGCCGCAGCAACCGCCCACAGTCCGTGCAGGTGAGGTGCTACCGCCAGAAACGATGGAGAGCGCATTCGCTTTTCCTTCCGCGAGCACACCAAGAAGGAGCATGCCATGACCCCCATAGCCGCCTCGCCCGAAGCCCTGGCCACACCGCTGAAGTTTGCCTACTGGGTGCCGAACGTCTCCGGCGGCCTGGTCGTCTCCACGATCGAACAGCGCACCGGCTGGGACTTTGAGTACAACAAGAAGCTGGCCCGCATCGCGGAAAACTCCGGCTTCGAGTACGCCCTGACGCAGGCCCGCTACGCGGCCAGCTACGGCGCCGACCAGCAGCACGAGGCCACCAGCTTCTCGCTGGCACTGCTGGGCGCCACCGAACGGCTGAAGGTCATCGCCGCCGTCCACCCCGGCATGTGGCACCCGGGCGTGCTGGCCAAGTTCATGATCACCGCCGACCACCTCTCCGGCGGGCGCGCCGCGGTCAATATTGTCTCCGGCTGGCTCAAGGACGAGTTCGTGAACTTTGGCCTCGACTGGCTGGACCATGACGAGCGCTATGTGCGCACCGAGGAGTTCATCCGCGTGCTGCGGGGGCTCTGGACCGAGCAAAACTTCTCGCAGTCCGGCAAGTACTACAACATCAACGACTTCACCCTCAAACCCGCCCCCATTGACGTGCCCGGACGCCCCCACCCGGAGATCTTCTTTGGCGGGAACTCCACCGCCGCCCAGGCCACGGCGGGCCGGGTGGCCGACTGGTACTTCTCCAACGGGCGGACGCTGGAGGGCTATGCGGAAAACGTCAACGGAGTGCTGGCCGCGGCTGCCGAGTCCGGGCGCACCCCCCGCTTCGGGCTCAACGGCTTCGTCATTGCCCGGGACACGGAAAAGGAAGCCAGGGACACGCTGCGCGAGATCGTCGAAAAGGCGCACCGCCCCGCCGTCGAAGGCTTCGCCGCCTCAGTGAAGGAGGCCGGCGCCTCCACCAAGGACGGCAAGGGGATGTGGGCCGACGCCTCCTACGAGGACCTGGTCCAGTACAACGACGGCTTCAAGACCGGCCTGATCGGCACACCCGAACAGATCGCCGAGCGGGTTGTGGAGTACAAGAAGTCCGGCGTGAACCTGCTGCTGACCTGCTACCTGCACTTCCAGGAGGAGGTGGCCTCGTTTGGGCGCGACGTGCTGCCGATCGTCCGCGAGCTCGAAGCCGGCCTCGCCCGCAAGCACGGCACCGAGCTGGACACCTCCCTGCTCCCCCTCAGCCCCCTCACCTCGCAAGCCCGGCCAGGGAACCCTGCCGACGTGGCCCCAGCGGTTCCGGCAGGGGCACTCGCCTGATGGCCGAGCACCAGTTTGGCTTCCGCACCCGCGCCCTGCACGCCGGCGGCACGCCCGACGCCGTGCACGGCGCCCGTGCCGTGCCCATCTATCAGACCACCTCGTTCGTGTTCAAGGACACCGACGACGCCGCCAACCTGTTTGCGCTGCAAAAGTACGGCAACATCTACTCCCGGATCGGCAACCCCACCGTGGCCGCCTTCGAGGAGCGCATCGCGTCGCTGGAGGGTGGCATCGGGGCGGTTGCGACGTCGTCGGGCATGGCCGCGGAATTCATTACCTTTGCCGCGCTGGCCGGGTCCGGCGACCACATCGTGGCGTCGTCAAAGCTGTACGGCGGCACCATCACCCAGCTCGACGTGACCCTGCGCCGTTTCGGGGTGGACACCACCTTCATCGACTCGACCGACCCGGCCGATTTCGCCGCCGCGATCCGGGAAAATACGAAGGCCGTGTACACGGAGATCGTGGCCAACCCTTCCGGGGACATCGCCGACCTGGAGGGGCTGGCTGCCGTGGCGCACGACGCCGGCGTCCCCCTGGTGGTCGACGCCACGCTCAGCACGCCATACCTGATCAGGCCGATCGAGTTCGGCGCAGACATCGTCATCCACTCCGCCACGAAGTTCCTCGGTGGGCACGGCACCACCCTGGGCGGCGTCGTCGTCGAATCCGGGCGATTCAACTGGGGCAACGGCAGGTTCCCGTCCATGACCGAACCCGTCGCCTCCTATGGCAATGTGTCCTGGTGGGGAAACTTTGGCGAATATGGATTCCTGACGAAGCTGCGCTCCGAGCAGCTGCGCGACATCGGCCCGGCTCTGTCCGCCCAGTCCGCTTTCCAGCTGCTGCAGGGCGTGGAGACGCTGCCGCAGCGCATGGACGAGCACCTGCGCAACGCCGCCGCCGTCGCCGAATGGCTCGACGCCGACGAGCGCGTGTCCTGGGTCAACTTCGCCGGACTGCCCGGCCACCCCCACTACGAGCGAGGCCGGTGGTACCTGCCCAACGGCGTCGGCTCCGTGTTCGCCTTCGGTGTCCGCGGCGGGCGGGCGGCGGGCAAGGTGTTCATCGACGCACTGCAGCTGGCCAGCCACCTGGCCAACATAGGCGACTCGCGCACCCTGGTCCTGCACCCCGGCTCCACCACCCACCAGCAACTCTCCGCCGAGCAGCTCGACGCGGCCGGCGTGCCCGAGGACCTGATCCGCATTTCGGTGGGCCTCGAGGACATTGCCGACATCCTGTGGGACCTGGACCAGGCGCTCACGGCCGCCCAGGAATCGCAGGCCGACGTCAAAGACACCGGACGCGCAGACGCGGCGTCCTCCTGCCGGATCGGGGCAACCGCATGAGCACCACAGAACGAAGCTGGGAGGGCCCGTCTGCCCCTGAACGGCTGGCCATCCTGCGCAAGACGCAGTCCATCGCCATTGTGGGGGCCTCGGACAAGCCGTCCCGCGCCAGCTATTTCGTGGCCACGTACCTGCTCTCCTCGAGCCGCTACCGGGTGTATTTTGTGAACCCCGTGGCGAAGGAAATCCTGGGCCGGCCGGTGTACAAGTCGCTGGCAGAGCTGCCCGAGGTCCCGGACCTGGTGGACGTTTTCCGCCGGCACGACGACCTCCCCACCGTGCTCGAGGAGACACTTGCCGCCGGCGCCAAGACGCTGTGGCTGCAGCTGGGTTCCTGGCACGAGGAGGTCGCCGCGACGGCCGAGGCCGCCGGGCTGGACGTGGTCATGGACCGCTGCGTGAAGATCGAACACGCCCGCTTCCACGGCGGGCTGAACCTGGCCGGCTTCGACACCGGCGTCATCTCGTCCAAGCGCCAGCTGCTCGCCTAGGAGTCACCCATGTCCTTAAACACAGACCACATCCGCACCACGCATGCCGGCTCCCTGCCCCGCACCCCGGCCCTTCTCGCGGCCAATGCCGAGCGCGAGGCCAGTGGCGACACTGCCGAGTACGGGGTCTTGGTAGTAATGGAACAGGATTGAACGCTAAGCCTCGTGGTTCGGTAATGTGAGGGCATGCCGGTGGAATTCCTCAGCGATGAACAGGCCGCTCGGTTTGGGCGGTTTAAGGGCGAGCTGTCGCAGGCGGATCTGGAGCGGTTCTTCCATCTCGATGATGCCGACCGGGATTTGATCACCGTTCGACGCGGTGATCACAACAGGCTGGGGTTCGCGGTGCAGCTGGGGACGGTCCGCTTCCTGGGGGCGTTCCTCTCTGATTCGCTTGACGTTCCGCGGGGCGTCGTTGACTATCTCGCAGCCCAGCTCAAGATTACGGATCCCTCGGTCGTAAAGAAGTACCCTCAGCGGGCGCCGACGGTCCACGGGCATGCACGCGAGATCCGGACGGCCTACGGGTACCGCGACTTGGCGGGAGAGTTGACCGAAGAACTGACGCTGTTCGTATATTCCCGTGCCTGGACGTACGGTGAAGGGCTGGCCGTGTTGTTCGATCACGCGACGGCATGGCTTCGCCGGGAGCGGGTGCTGCTGCCCGGCGTGAGCGTGCTGGCGCGGCTGGTGGCAGCGGCACGTGAGCGGTCCATCGCCCGCCTTCACGAGGTCATCGCGGCGGCTTCCGCTGCCAAGGATCCGGGGTTGCCTGCGGTGCTGCGGGGTCTGCTGAGCGCTGACCAGGGTGAGCGGACGAGCCGGTTGGAAGTGTTGCGGGTAGGGCCTGTGAGGGTGTCCGGTCCGGAGCTGGACAAGGCGCTGCAGCGGGTTGCCGCGGTGCGGATGCTCGGTACAGGTGAGGTCGACTTATCCGGCCTGCCGGTGGCGCGGGTGAGGGCTTTGGCCCGGTACGGGTTGGGCGCGAAGGCACAGTCGTTGCACCGGTTGGCCGAACCACGGCGGACGGCGACGCTGGTCGCGACTGTGGCGGCGTTGGAGGCCGACTCCGTCGATGACGCACTGGACTTGTTCGATTTGCTCATGGCCACGAAGGTCCTAGGACCCTCGCGCCGTGCAGCGGCCGCGGAGCGGTTGGCGAAGTTGCCGGAGTTGGAGAAGGCCTCCAGCGTCCTGGCCCGGGTCGGGCAGACTCTGTTGCGCGTCCTTGCGGAATCCGGGGAACAGATTGGTGTTGCGGCAGCGTGGGCAGCTCTGGAACAGGTCGCTGGCCGTGATCGGATCGCCGACGCGGTGGCGAGGGTGGATGAACTCGTCCCTGACGCTTCCGGCGCTGAGGGCGCGATGCGCGAGCAGATGGCACGCCGGTTCCGCACCGTGGCGCCGTTCCTGCAAATGTTGTCCACCACGATCCCGTGGGGTGCGACCGCTGCCGGGCAGCCCGTTCTCGACGCCCTGGCCACCTTGGACACGCTGCGCGGTCGGCGAAAGGTCCGGCGGGAGGAAATCGAGGAAACCCTCGTGCCGGCCTCGTGGCGAGCCGCAGTGTTCGGTCGCGCCGAGGAGGTCACAGTGGACCGGGACGCGTGGGTCGTGTGCGTGCTGGAGCTGCTGCGCTCGTCCCTGCGTCGCCGGGACGTGTTCGCCACGACCTCGAACCGGTGGGGCGACCCGCGCGCACAGCTGCTCGACGGCCCCGCATGGGACGCGGCTCGTGGGCAGGCGCTACGGTCGTTGAGCCTAGACGGCACTGTGAGCGGGCACCTGGCTGGCAAAGTTGAACTGCTGGACGCCGCCTGGCGGGCCCTGGCGGACGCGATCACCGACGCTGGCCCGCCAGGCGGCGTGCGGCTGACGGAGACCGAAGACGGCAAGGTCAAACTCTCGGTCGCACGGCTGGACGCCCTTGAGGTACCGAAGTCCCTGACCCGGTTGCGGACACAGGTGGCGGGCTTGCTTCCTCAGGTGGACCTACCCGAGATCCTGCTCGAGGTGCATTCCTGGACCGGATTCCTTCACGCCTACACCCACGTCTCAGGTGCCGGCTCGCGCATGAGCGACTTGCCGGTCTCGGTGGCCGCGGTGCTGATCGCCGAGGCCTGCAACGTGGGGCTGACACCGGTGGCTGCTGAGGGGCACGCGGCATTGACTCGCGACCGGCTGGGGCATGTGCAGGCGAACTACGTGCGCACCGAAACCCACGCAGACGCCAACGCACTGCTCATCGAGGCGCAGGCCCTGGTACCGATCGTGGGCTGGTGGGGTGGCGGACTGCTGGCCTCGGTCGACGGGCTGTGCTTCGTAGTCCCCGTGCGGACGATCAACGCTGCCCCGAACCCGAAGTACTTCGGCCACGGTCGTGGCCTGACCTGGTTCAACGCCGTCAACGACCAGGTCGCCGGCATCGGCGCCCTCGTCGTGCCAGGTACGGTGCGTGACTCACTCTACGTGCTGGACACCATACTCAACCTCGACGGTGGACCCAAACCCGAGATGGTCGCTTCCGACACCGCGTCCTATTCCGACATGGTCTTCGGGATCTTCACCCTGCTCGGCTATCGGTTCTCACCACGGATCGCCGACCTCGCGGACCAGCGACTGTGGCGCGCCACCGTTCCCGGCCGGGCACCTAGCGACTACCGGACGCTGAACGACGTCGCCCGGCACAAGGTCAACATGGACAAGATCACCACTCACTGGGAGGACATGACCCGTGTGGCGGCGTCCTTGGCCACCGGAACGGTCCGCGCGTACGACGTGCTGCGCATGCTCACCCGGGAGAATGGGTCGCCGAATCCGCTTGGCGCCGCTATCACCGAGTACGGGCGTATCGCCAAGACGCTGCACCTGCTCGCCCTGGTTGATCCCCTGGACGA
Source organism: Arthrobacter livingstonensis (assembly GCF_003219815.1). GTDB lineage: Bacteria > Actinomycetota > Actinomycetes > Actinomycetales > Micrococcaceae > Specibacter > Specibacter livingstonensis. Next base: position 9,258 of record NZ_QJVD01000001.1, on the reverse strand, counting down.
GACATACCGGCGTTCGATCAACACCCAGCTCACCGTCCAAGAATCCCGCCACCGCCTGGCCAGGGCAATCTTCCACGGCCGGCGCGGACAAATCTACCAGCGTTACCGCGAAGGCAAGAAGACCAGCTCGGCGCACTTGGCCTCGTGCTTAACGCCGTCGTTCTGTGGAACACCCGCTACATCGACTTCGCCGTGTCAGCCCTGCGCGCTGCCGGACAAGAGATGTCCGAAACTGACATTGCCCGATTGTCCCCGCTCGGGGACGTCCACATCAACATGCTGGGCCGCTACGCCTTCACCACTCCAACTCCCAACACGCTACGGCCCCTGCGGGAGGAAGCAGCGCATCCCAGCGAAGACTGATCGGATGCCGCCCTCGTTCAGAAAACGTTCGATAACTGAACAACCAGCCCTGCCCGCCTCAACCGGCGCAAAATTCGGTCCCGGTGTTCAAAAACCCGTTCAACAACATGTAGACTTCAGCCTACTTGTTGGACACATTTATTGAACAAATCGGAGACGTTATGGCGCTGGTGGGACTGGTGCGAGTCAGTACGAGCAGGCAGGAGACCGCGCGCCAGCACGACGCCCTCGACCCGATCTGTGAGCGCGTCTTCGAGGAGAAAGTCAGCGGCAAGCTTGCGATCGACGCCCGTCCAGGGCTTACAGCAGCGATCGACTACATGCGGGGCGGGGACATGCTCACCGTGCAGGAAGTCGACCGACTTGGCCGCAACCTCCTCGAGGGACTGATCGTGCTCACCGATCTGTTCTCCCGCGGGATCGCAGTCAAAGTCCTCGAGGGGATCGCCGCCGGAGAACACACCGAACGCAACCTCATCCTCGATCTGGCACTCGCCCTGGCCGAAGACCGCCGACGCGACATCGTCCGCAAAACCCGCAACGGACTCGATGCAGCTCGCAGACGCGGCCGGACCGGAGGTCGGCCCCGCGTAGTCGACGCGGACAAGCGCCGCATCATCATCGCCCGCCACCTCGACGGCGAGTCCATCCGCACCATCGCCGGTGCCACCAAGCTCTCCATCGGCACCGTCCACAACGTAGTCACAGAACACAGGGACACTACAGCACCGAGAGCTTAGCGTTCAATCCTCTCCATTACTACCAAGACCCCCACATCCCCAGCGGAACGGGGACAAACAGCCCGATCTGATGCCAAGCATCGGCTTCAGGCTGGGCATGTTTGGACTCGGACTTCGGTCTGGATCGGCAGCGCAGTCAGGGAATTCGTAAGGTCGCACCGGTTTTTGATTGGCGCTCCGAACCTACATGGCGACTAGAAAGGTGTTCCACCTTTGAATGAAGCGATTTCCCCAGACCATTTTATACTTGGGAATTGACGGTTTAGCGCATCGAATAGTTCGTGGTCAAATTTCTTGCCCGGGGGTGACGGCTCGATCAAGTCACCCAAGATAAACCCGCTGGACGCTTCAACTTGATTAGATTGGTTTTGAAGCCCCTGTTCAAGGGCTGTGACCGAGTAGATGCGGCCAGCAAGGATCCCGAAATGATCTTTATAGATCACCGCAACAAAATCTTCATTAAGGGCAACTGCATGAATGAATCTTACGCGGCCCAAAATCTTGGGATCGATAGAAGCGAAAGCTGGCTCGAAAGACTCAGCCCACGCAGTAGATCTTGGCGGGTGGGAAACTTCTTGAGGTATGGTTTCAGGACTCAACTCTTGACCGTCACTTCCTCGAGGCGAAAGATTCGTTAACTACCTTGAAGTCTTGCTGCTGCTTCATGTAGGACTTACTGTCGACCACGCTTCCGAGTTTCATGGGCTGGTAGCTTAGGTATGACTGGTCTGAAGTGGTCACAGGTTGACTCTCCGGCAATGTACCCGGATTTGCCATCGACGAGGGTGCCGCCGCACGGGCTGACCCACCATTAGCAAGCCCGATCGTAACCCAGCTGGGACATTTGATGTACCCAATGCAGTATGCCGTCTTAAGCCCAAGAACTCCGCCAACAGGCTGATTGTAGTAGACCGAGTAGGAGCCCTTATTGGAAACGGTGAGGACCTTGATGCTCTCCGTTACTTTACAGGTGCTGCCGGAGCAAACGATCTTATTCGCATATGCCGATGTGGCCCAGTCATTTCCCTGCCATGCGCCTGGACCGCCCATGGCAAACTGAATTGCGGCGATGCTGGTGATGTTGTGCTTCCAGTAGACTTTGTCCCAACCGAACCCTTGGTCCGCAGTGGCGTCATAGAATCCACGGCGGATAGGAAACTTAAACCCGCTGCCATAGGCGTAGGCCATGACCTGATTGGTTGGGTATCAGGGCGGTGGTGGAGCCGCCGAAGCGGGAGAGGTAACCACAAGTGGTGAAGCCAGGATCAGCATCGCGAGACTGGCAGTAAGTATTTTTCGAAAAAACTTCACAATATCCCCCATGGTTTGAATTGCAATTCGTGCACTTGGCCCTGCAGACGCACGAATCTGAGCCAAGATAATGCAGGCTAGCACGTACCTCCACGTCCAAGATAGGATTACGTGCTTTTCGGCTCGAAAGACGTCCTGATGGTCCTCAATGCCGAGCACCGAAAGCTTAGCGTTCAATCCTGTTCCACTACTACCAAGACCCCAGTACCAGGCACTGCTCGCAGAGTCCGTAGTGGACATCGTGGCGCGCCAACAGGCCGCCGGAATCGACATCCCCAACGACGGCGAATACGGCCACACCATGTCCAGTTCCGTCGACTACGGCGCCTGGTGGAACTATTCCTTCAGCCGACTCGGTGGACTTGAGGCAACCACCGTGGACCGCTGGGCCGACGCTGCCGTGCACCGCTCCACGCCCGGCAACGTGGTGTTGACCTCCTTCCCGGACCGCCGCGACCGGCAGAAGTTTATCGACGCCTACAGCGATCCCGCGTCGGGCATCCTGACCCACCGCAAGGCCACCACACAGCCGAAGATCGTTGGGCCGCTCACGTACACCGGCCACGCCCAAGTCGCCTCTGATGTGGCCAATCTGGGCACGGGCCTGGCCGGGGCGGGCCTGGCCGAAGGCTTCATGGCCGCCTTGTCGCCCGGTTCCTGCGCCCGGCTGGCCAACGAGTACTACGCCACCGATGAGGAACTGCTGTACGCCTGTGCCGACGCCATGCGCGAGGAGTACAAGGCAATCATCGACGCCGGCCTGACGGTCCAGCTCGATGACCCGTCACTGGCCGAAAGTTGGGACCACATCAACCCGGAACCGGCACTCGCGGACTACAAGAAGTTCATCCAGTTACGGGTCGAGGCCACCAATTACGCCCTGCGCGGCCTGCCGCAGGACAAAATCCGGCTGCACGTGTGCTGGGGCTCCTGGCACGGGCCGCACACCACGGACATCCCCTTTGCCGACATCCTCGAGGAGGTGCTGGCCGTCAATGCCGGCGCGTACTCCTTTGAGGCCGCAAACGTCCGCCATGAGCATGAATGGAAGATTTGGCGGGACACCAAACTGCCGGAGGGAAAATCCATCATTCCGGGCGTGGTCTCCCACGCCACGAACGTGGTGGAACACCCGGAACTGGTGGCGGACCGCATAGGGCGCTTTGCCTCCGTGGTGGGCCGCGAGGCCGTCATCGCGTCCACCGACTGCGGCCTGGGCGGCCGCGTCCACCCACTGATCGCAGAAGCCAAGCTGGCGGCACTGGGACAGGGCGCGCAAATCGCCTCAAACCGCCTCTGGAAGTAGGCTAGGCGACGCTGAACGACTCGTCGGCGCCGGGGCGGTCGTTGTCGCCGGTGTCGGTTACCGGCTCGTCCTCTTCCTCGTCCTCGAGGTCGTCGATGTCCACATAGTCGCCGCTGGTCAGTTCCTCCGTGTAGAGGGACCAAAACTCGTTGGGGCCGGCAGCCGCGGGGTCGATCACCTTCAGCTGCGATTCGAACGACTTCCGGACCTCGGAGAACTCTTCGTCGTCCTCAGGCCCGGGCGCATCACGGTCAATGGAACCCCACGCGGCAACAATTTGCGCCAAGGCATCCAGGTTGGAGGCGATGAGGGATTCGTCGTCTTCGCAGACAAACAACACCGCGCCCTTCTTCCGGTCAACCACCACAAACTGGAAGTCGCCGTCGTTGCACACCACGGCGCGGCCGGCCGGATCATTGATGTAGGGCGGTCTCAGCCATGTGCCATCCATCGGCATGTCTTCCAAGGCCGATGGGTGCATCGGCTCAAGTGCCGCCCAAATCCTGGAATCGTTCATGACTTCCTCCTGCCCTTAATCCCGACACTAACCACACTGGCGCGCGCCGTCAATGGAACATCGTTACCCCGCCGGCACCACCACGGCATTGTTTTCAAACCGGCGGTTGCGCAGCACCGGCAGGAATTCGCGCACTTCCTCAATGCGCTTGTGCGTGACATCCGCCGTGGCCACGCCCTCGGCCTCATCGGCCAGGAATTCCTGCGGTATGCCCATGGGGTCCAGCACCGCCGAATGGCCGATGCAGTGGTCGCTGGAGGTGCCCGCCGCCGCGATCCACACCGTGTTTTCAATGGCGCGGGCCTTCAGCAGCGTCTCCCAATGCTCCACCTTGTGGTCCCCCTTGAACCAGGCTGCGGCAACGCAGATCAGGTCAGCCCCCGCCAGCGCCAGCGCCCGGGCCTGCTCCGGGAAGCGGATGTCGTAGCAGGTCATGATGCCCACCTGAAAGCCGCCGATTTCCACCAGGGTCACGCCGTCGTCGCCGGGCTTGATCTTGCGTGATTCCTGGTAGGAGAACGCGTCGTAGAGGTGGAGCTTGCGGTAGGTGCCCAGAATGGCGCCGTCCTCGTCCACGGCCACCAGAGTGTTGTAGGGCCGGGCCTCGCCGCTGGATTCATATCCGCCGGCTATGACGGCGATGCCGACGTCGGCGGCAATGTGGGAGACGCCCTGGACAAAGGTGGTCCATTGCGCGTCCACGGCCGCGACGAAGGCGCCCGCCACCCGACCCACGGAAAACATGGATTCCTCGGGGAAAACGATCAGGCGCCCGCCGTCCGCCCGGGCTTCCGCGGCCAGCCGACGCATCACGGCGAGGTTGCCGGCAACCTCCCCGCCCGGGTTGAACTGTCCGACACTGACCTTCATGGCAACTCCCTCACACCGTGGCTTTTTCTGATTCCAGCGTAGTCGCTTTCCGCCAACAAAAAGGGAGGGACGACGGCGGAATTTGCGTTCCGACGTCGTCTCTCCCAGGTGCCGCTGGTGTTGGCCCACGCGTCCGAGGGACCTAACAGGTGCTCGCTAGCGAGCTTCTGTTTGGGAGGACGTGGATGGGCCCACGCGTCCGAGGGGCCCGAACAGGTGCTCGCTAGCGAGCTTCTGTTTGGGAGGACGTGGGGATGAGCTCGTGCCGCACGATGGTCTGGTCGCGGTCCGGGCCAACACCAATGGCCGAGATCCGGGTGCCGGACATGCCCTCCAGCGCGAGGATGTAATTGCGCGCGTTCTCCGGCAGGTCCTCCATGGTGCGCGAGCCGGTGATGTCTTCCGTCCAGCCCGGGAAATACTCAAAGATGGGCTTGGCGTGGTGGAAGTCGGTCTGCGTCATGGGCATCTCGTCGAAGCGCACGCCGTCGACATCATAGGCGACGCAGACCGGGATCTGCTCAATGCCGGTGAGCACATCCAGCTTCGTGACAAAGTAGTCGGTGAAGCCGTTGACGCGTGAGGCGTGCCGGGCCAGGAGTGCGTCGTACCAGCCGCAGCGGCGCGGGCGTCCGGTGTTGACGCCGAACTCGCCGCCGGTCTTCTGCAGGTAGATGCCCATCTCGTCGAAGAGCTCGGTGGGGAACGGTCCGGCGCCGACGCGCGTGGTGTAGGCCTTGATGATGCCCACGGCGCGGGAGATGCGGGTGGGCCCGATGCCGGAGCCCACGGATGCGCCACCGGCCGTTGGGTTGGACGAGGTCACGAACGGGTAGGTGCCGTGGTCGACGTCCAGGAAGGTAGCCTGGCCGCCTTCCATTAGCACCACTTCGCCGCGGTCCAGGGCCTCGTTCAACACGTAGGTTGCATCGATGACCATGGGGCGCAGGCGCTCGGCGAAGGCCGTGAAATACTCCACGGTCTCGTCAATGTCCACGGCGCGGCGATTGTAGACCTTGACCAGCAGCTCGTTCTTTTGCTTGAGCGAGCCTTCCACCTTTTGGCGCAGGATCGATTCGTCAAACACATCCTGGACGCGGATGCCCAGGCGTGCCACCTTGTCCATGTAGGCCGGGCCGATGCCGCGGCCGGTGGTGCCAATGGCGCGCTTGCCCAGGAAACGCTCGGTCACCTTGTCCAGCACCTGATGGTACGGGGCAACCAGGTGCGCGTTGGCGGAAATCCGCAGCTTGGACGTATCCGCGCCGCGCGCCTGCAGGCCCTCGATCTCCTCAAACAACGCCTCCAGGTTCACCACGCAGCCGTTGCCGATGATGGGTGTGGCGTTGGGGCTCAAAATGCCGGCGGGAAGGAGCTTGAGCTCGTACTTCTCACCGCCTACGACCACGGTGTGCCCGGCGTTGTTGCCGCCGTTTGGTTTCACCACATAGTCGACCAGGCCGCCCAAAAGATCAGTGGCCTTGCCCTTGCCCTCGTCGCCCCACTGGGCGCCGACGATCACGATTGCTGGCATGGGATCCTCCCCCTTGCTCATAAAGTTGAGCCGGTCGGTGCAGGATTCGGCGGAACGTTCCGCCGTACACCGTCCGGACACGAAAATACCCCTTGGCCATCGCAGGCCGGTTCCAGCGTGGCTGTACCCGGGCAGGCGATCAAGGGGGTCTTGCGTCCTGAGTTTACCGGAACGGTGCGGCAGGCGCACCTTGAGTGGTGGAATGGACGACGCCGGCGCGCGCCTGTGCCTTGCGGCCCGCCTCTGCCGCGCGCGGGTTTGGGCACGCTGCGGGCCCAGACGGGGTGGTGGGATCTGAGGATGATCCGTACGGAAATTCACGCTAAGAGGATCAAGCGGCACGAAATGTACCGATTAGCACCCCTTCACCGGACAGGTCCTACGGGACGGTGCCAGTCCAGGGAACGCAACGACCCAGTTCCCGGGCCGTTGTGACCGGTGGAGGACCGGCATACGGACACTTTGCCAACGTCTATACGGGACACCCCTTTCGGGACGATGCGACTGCGCCTGTATGGTGAATTGAGATGGCGTAGTGTGCTTTCTGGTCTGGCGTTAGGGTGGGTTAATGACGACGATTATTTCAGCCCCTGGTGATCTCATTATTGCGACCAGCGATGGCATAGATGTGCGTTTTGCCGGTGTAGCTCCAACATTCCTACTTCCACCAGGAGTAGGCGAAGTTCCAGGAAGTGGAGGCGTTGTCGTGTATTTTGAGGGCGTGCCGAGCCTTGAGACTCGCCATCGGGACCAACGCCATCTCAAGGAAATAGATCAATGGGCGGAGCGTCGAAAACTTCACGGCACCGAGGCGGCCGGGCGATTCCCAATCATGCCCGGAGAGCCGGTTCTTGAACGGGTCAAAGTACGGATCTCGGACGATGTAGGTACTGAATACCGCTGGGTCGGTGGGAAAGTGGCCGGTACCGGGACCGAGTGGGATGGGTGCTGGGGTTACGCTCCTGAACCGCCGATGAGTGCACGGCTCCTCAATTTTGAGTTCACCCTTGATGGCGAGCCCACAGGGAAGCGCTGCCAGGTGCAGCTCAACTAAGTCTCACCCTGGTGCGCCCAGTCACGATTCCGTCTTGTAGGGAGGACTGACACGGCCCGTTTCAGTACGGCCGGACGACGTTGCAGTCTGTTGGCAGGGCCAGTTCGCGCGAGAAATCCGGACCACCATGCCGCCGCGCAACAGATGCTGCTACGAAGTCGGTGCTCAAGCATCACTGGCATCAGATAGCCACATCTGCCCCGCTCACCGTTCGGCTATCGAACACGAGGTGACGTCCGCTGCGGGCGCTAACTTGTGAGAGTTTTGTTATGAAGAGTGGTCTACCTTGCGATATGAAATGAGCACCCATGCCTCCCCCGTCTTCCCTCAATGTCAGCGATCAAGACATCGACGATCTGTACCACCGACTCCGGGGCACACGCTGGGCGGAGCGCTGGCCATCGACGAGTTGGGAAGCGGGCACTGACGATGGCGAGCTCCGTCGCTTAGTCGCCTACTGGCTGGACGATTTCAATTGGGATGCGCAACAACGGCGAATCGAGGCCCAGCCCTGGCGCACAGCCGATATCGATGGTACCGCCATCACGTACCTTCGATTCGACGCAGAGACCCAAGGGGACCTCCCGATCATCCTTACTAACGGCTGGCCAAGCACGGCACTCGAGCTCGTGGAACTTGCCCAGCGCTTGGCGACACCCTCACGTTTCGGCGGCGACCCCAGTAGCTCCATCACCGTGATTGTCCCAGCACTGCCAGGGCTGCCCTTCTCCCCGCAACGCCCCACTTTTGGCGAACAGACCCACGAGCTCTGGCATCAACTTATGACCGACCACCTCGGTTTCACCCGGTACGCCGCACATGGTGGCGACCTCGGGGCCGGCATCACCTCACGGCTTGCCCAAGCCCACCCCGAAGCGGTCGCGGGTATCCACCTCTTGGCAGTCGCAGCCCCACGCCACCTCGAAGCGACAACACTTACCGCACAAGAACGAGAACACCTGATCCGGGTTGACGCGTGGCTCGCAACAGAGGGCGCGTACCAACACCAGCAACAAACGCGACCGCTCACGCTTGCACCAGCACTGTCCGACTCGCCGGTGGGGCTACTATCATGGATACTCGAAAAGCACCGGGCCTGGAGCGACTGCGCAGGAGATGTCTCGACACGATTCAGCGACGACTACCTAATCACTCTCGCCTCCGTCTACTGGTTCACAAACTCCATAGGGACCTCATTGCGCCCCTACTACGAGTACGCAGCCGGCTTCACCACCCGCGTAGACCGCGTGATCGTTCCGACCGCCCTGGCCCTCTTCCCCCACGATCTTGCCAACCCACCCCGCAGTTGGGCAGAACGAACGTACAACGTAAAGCAATACACGCTCATGCCCCGCGGCGGACACTTCGCTCCCCACGAAGAACCAGCCCTCCTGGCTGCCGACATCATCGCCTTCCTGCAGACACTATGACCCGAGGGTGAGCGGCATGGGAACCCGAACGGACCATGCCGCAGAGGGTTCCGCATACGGACTGCGCTGCTGCCACCGCATCAATGGCATCGGACTTTCCCCTCCCCCTCCGGGAGGTCCTGCGTGGGGGCCG
>NZ_QJVD01000019.1 GCF_003219815.1 Arthrobacter livingstonensis | reverse complement strand
GCTAAGACCCACAGCGCCGATGGTACTGCATTCGACAGGATGTGGGAGAGTAGGACACCGCCGGACAACACCAAAAAAGGGTAGAGGCCCCAACACACACCGTGTTGGGGCCTCCCCACATTTAAAACCCCCCACACACAGGTCGATGTGGTGCCGAAGTCGATTGCGGTGATCGGGATCGATGTGGCTGCCCGGTACTTTTTCTTCCCGGGCCCACGTGCGCGAAGAACCCGCTGCGAGCTTGCGAGCCGTGAGAGCTGCTGGGGATTACGACCACTGAGGCGCTTTGGGGCTTTCCCGTCCGACGGCCGCGGGCGGCCTTGGCACGCCCTTACGCCGGACTACAAAAAATACCGGAACCACCGCGTCAGAGATCGGTGCCCGTTCATACGCCATGTTGCTCATAGACTGGAAAGTGCCCGCGGTAGGCGGTTATGGAGAGGTGCACGTGTACATGAATGCGACAGGCGGACCCATGGGCCGGGACTTGGACCGCGAGCTGCGGGCAGTACTGCGGCCAGACCAGATCAGCACGTCCGCCGGCGACCTGAAGAAGTTCGCCGTGGACCAGGGTCCCGTGACCGACTACCGGGAGCCGGTGGCAGTGCTGTGGGCGGAGTCCGTGACGGACGTCCAGGCCGTGGTGCGCCTGGCCGGCAGGCACGGCGTGCCGGTGGTTGCGCGGGGTGCAGGGACGGGGGTGTCCGGTGGCGCCCATGCAACCGCCGGGAGCATGGTCCTGTGCCTGGACCGGATGGACAAGATCCTGGAGCTGAACCCTGAAGACGAAATTGCCCGAGTGGAGCCCGGAGTGGTCAACGCAGACCTCAACACCGCAGCCGCCGCACACGGCCTCATGTATGCGCCGGACCCGGCCAGCTACAAGATCTCCACGATCGGCGGCAACGTGGCCACCAACGCCGGCGGACTGCGCTGCGCCAAGTACGGGGTGACGCGCGACGCCGTGCTTGCCCTTGACGTGGTGCTCGCGGACGGCACACTCATCCACACTGGCCACCGGACGTTCAAGGGCGTGGCCGGCTACGACCTCACCAGCCTCTTTGTCGGCTCGGAAGGAACGCTGGGCATCGTGGTGGGGGTTACTGTGCGGCTGAAATACCTTCCCACCGAGATCCGCACCCTGGCCGTGTTCTTCCCGGACATGGCCTCGGCCACGTCAGGTGTGCTGGCACTGGGCGCCGCGCGCGTGCAGCCGTGCATCCTTGAACTCATGGACGGGGCTTCGCTGAAGGAACTGGACTTGCGCAACGGCAGCGACCTTGCAAGGCGGGGGACTGCGCTGCTGTTGGCCCAGTTCGACGGCCTGGCTGCAGCCCAGGAAGCAGAGATAGCCTCGACGGCGCTGGTGGCCTTGGGTGGAAGCGTGAACCGGGAGGATCCGGATGAAGCTGCGGCGCTGGTGGACCTGCGGCGGCACAGCAGGGGCATGGATGTCGACTCTGAAATCACCGTTGGCGAGGACGTGGCCGTGCCGCGGTCGCAACTGGTCCACTATGTTGTAGCCCTGGAGGAGATGGCAGTACGCCACGGCGTGGGCGTGCGCATCATTGCCCATGCCGGCGACGGAAACCTGCACCCCACCTTTTGGGTGCAGGAGGCTGGCCAAGCCCGTATCGCGGCCCTGAATTCCGCCCTCGACGAATCCATCCACAAGGCCCTGGAGTTGGGCGGCACCATCACGGGTGAACACGGGGTGGGGCAGTACAAGTTGCGTTGGCTGCCACTGGAACAGTCCGTGGAGGTGCGTGGGCTCCAGCTTCGCCTCAAGGAGCTCTTCGATCCCTTGGGAATTTTGAACCCGGGGAAAGCCATCACCGGCCGATGACACTTGACTAAGCAGTGCATGATCGGGCATCGTACTCTGCGGGGGTAAAGGTCCGCGGCGCGGACGCGGCTAACAAATTCGGAAGTACTTCATGACGCTCATTTCCCGTGTGCCCTGGTCTGCCATGTGCCGCAAAACACTGGCCGTGGCGGCTGTAGGCGCCCTGGGGCTGGCCGGCTCACTGGGGCTGGCCGGGTCTGCCCAGGCCGCCTCCGGGATGACGACAACGCAACAGGCGCCAGGACTGGCCGCTTCGGCGCTGCCGGCCAAGGCTCTGTCCGGGACTCTGGCGCCCTTGAAAGACAGCCTGAAGGACAACGACAAGGACAGCGGCAAGGGCCACGAGAACGGCAAGGCGCAGGACAGCGGCAAGCCGGTGCCGCCTAGGCCGGTGGTGAAGGAGACGACGTCACCCGCGAAGCCCCCAACCACCGTCCGCCCGCCGGCGACAAAACGGGCACAGCCCGCGAGTCCCGCCCATGCGCCTGCGAAGCCGGCAGCCACAAGGGCTCCCGTCCAGCCGTCCCCGCCGGCGGCACATTCCTTGGAGCCCACCGCCTTGGAACCCACTGCGGCGCCTGCTGTATCCGAGACCAAGATGGCGGAGCCCCCGGCCCCGGAATCGCCCTGGCCCACCTTTGTCAATACGGAAACTGCCCAAGACCTGGAATCTGCCGGCGCGCCCGGTGGGACCGAAGCCGCCAGCAAATCGGCGGCAGCAGTCGACGCCGAGCTGTCGCTGACCAATCAATCATCCACGGGACCAGGCCTGATGACCTGGCTCCTGGTGCTCCTTGGCCTGACTTTGGCAGCCGGCGTCGCGGTGGGCCTGTACGCCATGACGCACCTGCGCGGCCAGCGGCAAGGCTGACGCCGCCAAACCAACCAGTCCGCAGCGGTGGTCGAAAAGTCCGGCATTCCGCGATTTTTTCGACCACTTCTGCAGGCGGGCGGTGCGTGGGCCCTTCGCGAAGTGGGGCTGCCGCGCTGACCGGACGCTACTCGTCGTCGTAGGCGCTGTCGGGCAGCACTCCGCCTTCAAGCAGTGCAATGGTGGCGGTGTCAGTGCTGAGCATGATCGCATCCTCATCCCTGCGGTAGCGCAGGATGGTGTCCACATAGGACTGCACGGCCTCGGCCAGGGGGACGTTGCGTTCCTCCTGCTGCGACTTGTACCAGCGGTGTTCAAGCACCTCATGGACCACTTCGGCCGGCTCCAACTTGCCTCCCAGCTCGTGCGGGATGGACCGGACAATGGGTTCAAAAATGGAGCTGACCCATTCGTGGGCGCTGATCTCTTCGTCCTTGGCCGGCGTGACGTCGTTGCGGAACGAGTCCATGTCGTTGAGCAGGCGCCGTGCCTGGTTCTCCTGTGCGTCGATGCCTGTGAGCCGCAACAGGCGGCGCTGGTGGTGCCCGGCGTCGACCACCTTGGGCTGGAGCTGGATGGTGGAGCCGTCGGGGGTGGTCTTGATGGCGTATTCCTCCACGTCAAAGCCGAGCTCGTTCAAGCGGCGGATGCGGGCGCCCACGCGCCAGCGGTCCTCGAGCTCAAAGGACTCCTTTTCGGTCAGCTCGGCCCACAGGCGGCGGTAGCTTTCCATGATGAGCTCGCTGGTGGCCACGGGATCGACCTTTTCCTCGATAAGCCCGCCCTCGAGCAGGTCCATGAGTTCGCCGGCAATGTTGACCCGGGCAATTTCAAGGTCGTATTCGCGCTGGCCGGTGGACAAATCCGGGTACAGTTCGCCGGTTTCTGCGTCGACCAGGTAGGCGGCAAAGGCGCCGGCGTCGCGCCGGAACAACGTGTTGGACAAGGAGACGTCGCCCCAATAGAAACCGACCAGGTGCAGGCGGACCAGCAGCAGCGCCTGGGCATCGATCAGGCGCGTGAGGGTGTCGCGGCGCAACTTCTGGGAGAAGAGGGCGCGGTACGGCAGGGAGAACTTCAGGTGACGGGTGACGAGCACCGGGTCCAGCGGTGCGCCGGTGGGCGTGGTCCTGCCAGTGATGACCGCGACCGGCTCCACACCGGGGACGTCCAACCGGGCCAGCTTGCGCAGCATGTGGTATTCGTGCCGCGCTACGTGCTCCGAGGTTTCCTTGATGGCAATGACGGAGCCGTCCAAGTGGGCAAAGCGGACCACGTGCCGGGAGATGCCGCGCGGCAGGGCTGCCAGGTTGGCGGAGGGCCACTCCTCCAGTTTGATGTGCCAGGGCAGGTCAAGCAGGCCGGGGTCCGCGGTGGCCGCCGTGATGTTCAGCGAACCCATGACCCTTGCGGGCGGGGCGGCCTGGCGCGGCAGCTTGCCGATCTGGTCAAAGTCGGTGGGTTCGTGGTTCCACTGGGCGCCGGGTGCATCAGTCATGGGCCAATTCTCTCTTAAAAGGTCAGACGCGGCTGTCTGCCCGAATATCCGGCAGACAACCGCGTCTTAATATTGTCGCTGATGGGCCCGCGCTTGCCAGGACCGCAAGTGTTGGGCCCACGCGCCCGAGGGACCCGTGTGAAGACGCGCCAGCGGATTCACACGGGAGGGCGTGGGGATCAGCTGTTGACGACGCTCTCGTTGCCCAGGCGCAGCCCGGACGTGGCGTCGAACAGGTGGACGTGGCCAACCTGCGGGCGGACGTGGATGGTGTCGCCCTTCAGAGGTGGGCGGCGGCCGTCCACACGGACCACCATGTCGCGCTCGGCGCCGTCGATGGTGGTGTGGCCGTAAACGTAAGCGTCGGCACCCAGCTCTTCAACGACGTCGGCCTCAACAGCCAGGCCTTCGCCTGCGCCGACGATCTCGAGATCCTCGGGACGGACACCAACGGTAACCGTGTTGCCCGCGGCCGCGCCGAGGACGGCGGACTGGACCGGGTAGACGGCCCCGCCGAACTTCACGCCGCCGTCAACTACGGGCAGTTCCAGCAGGTTCATGGCGGGGGAGCCGATGAAGCCGGCAACGAACACGTTCAGGGGCGTGTCGTACAGGTTGCGCGGGGTGTCCACCTGCTGCAGCAGGCCGTCCTTCAGTACGGCGACGCGGTCTCCCATGGTCATGGCCTCAACCTGATCGTGGGTCACGTAAACGGTGGTGACCCCCAGGCGGCGGGTCAGCGACGCGATCTGGGTGCGGGTCTGCACGCGCAGCTTGGCATCCAGGTTGGAGAGCGGCTCATCCATGAGGAACACCTGCGGGTTACGCACGATGGCGCGGCCCATGGCGACGCGCTGACGCTGGCCGCCGGAGAGTGCCTTCGGCTTGCGGTCGAGGTAGGCCTCGAGGTCCAGGAGCTTGGCGGCCTCCTTGACGCGGGTGGCGCGCTCTTCCTTCGGGATGCCGGCGATCTTCAGCGCGAAGCCCATGTTGTCCGCAACGGACATGTGCGGGTACAGCGCGTAGTTCTGGAAGACCATGGCGATGTCGCGGTCCTTCGGCGGAACATCGGTGACGTCGCGGTCACCAATGAGGATCCGGCCGGAGTTGACGTCTTCCAGGCCTGCGAGCATGCGCAGGGAGGTGGACTTTCCGCAACCGGAGGGGCCGACGAGAACGAGGAACTCGCCATCGGCGATGTCAATGTTGAGCTTGTCAACTGCGGGCGTCGTGGTGCCCGGGTACAAACGCGTAGCGTTGTCAAAAGTTACTGTAGCCACAGTAGTAAATCCCTTCATCGGCAGGTACGTGCCGAACGATCCGTTGTGAATGGTTTTTTTTATTCAGTTGTCAGGCCGCACTCCACCTAAGGCGGAATCAGCTCTGATTTATGAAGTATGACACATTTTGGCGGTGTTTCGGGCCGGATGTGTCACGATGCACGGGCACGGGGTCAGCGCCGGGTGGCCAACAGGAGCTCCAAGACGGCCGGTACCTGTGCGGGGGCGTCAATGCGGAACTGCGCGGTCGTGTCTCCCGGCCCCACCTTGATGCCGAGATCGCGGGCCTGCAGGGCGGCAAATCCGTGTTCATCGGTGACGTCGTCACCCACAAACACCAGGGCCGTGGCGCCGGTGGCGTCCCGCAGCATGGCCAGGCTTTCGCCCTTGTTCGCGTTGACCACGGAGACTTCCAGCACCATTTTGCCTTCCGTGATGAACATTTCCGGATCCTTCGCTAGTTCATCCAGAACCCGTTCGACGGCGGCGGCCGCGGCCTCAGGGGCGGCCTGGCGGTAATGCAGGACGACGCCGGCGGGCTTGTGCTCGGCGGCCGTGCCGTGATTGGCGGCGACCGCCGCCTGCACCGAGTCCTGCGCCCGGTGCAGGGCAGCTTGCTGGTCTGGGGACAGGGCCAGGGCCGGGGAATCGGGCCCCAGCCACACCTCTGCGCCGTGGCTGCCCACCAGCAGGGCCTGTTCCGGGGGAGAGGCGACCGCACGTAAACTGGCCAGCGCCCGCCCGGAGACGAGGGCCGCCGTCGTGCCTTCCAAAACGGCCAGGGCGGCAAAGGCCGCGGCAGCCGCGGGGAGAGGGCGGGCGTCCTCGGCACGGGAGACGAGGGGTGCCATGGTGCCGTCAAAGTCCATGGCCACCAGCAGCCGTTCCGTTTGGGCAACGCGGACGACGGCGTCCCTTACGTCCGCCGGCAGCTCACCCGTCGTCACGGACGGCCTCGACCTGCAGCGTGGTCAGGAAGTCCTCGCTCCAGCGCTGGACGTCATGGGCAAGGATTTGCTTGCGCATGGACCGCATTCGGCGGCTGGATTCGGCCTTGGGCAGGTTGATGGCGCGCACGATGGTTGCCTTCAGCCCGTCGATGTCGTGCGGGTTGATCAGCAGGGCCTGCTTGAGCTGGTCGGCGGCGCCGGTGAATTCGCTCAGGACCAGGGCGCCGGTATTGTCGTTGCGGGCGGCGACGTATTCCTTGGCGACCAGGTTCATGCCGTCCCGCAATGCGGTCACCAGCATGACATCCGCGGCTAGGTACATGGCCACCATTTCCTCCACCGGATAGCTGTGGTGCAGGTAGCGGATGGCGGTGTTTTGAATGGTGTCGAACTGGCCGTTGAGCCGGCCCACCATGCCTTCCACGTCCTCCCGGAGCAGCCGGTACGATTCCACCCGCTCGCGGCTGGGGCTGGCGATCTGGATCAGCGCCGCATCCTCGACCGTGATGGCGCCATCCTTGAGCAGTTCGCCATAGGCCTTGAGCCGGTGCGTGATGCCCTTCGTGTAGTCCAGCCGGTCCACGCCGAGCAGGATGGTTTTCGGGTTGCCCAGGTCCTCCCGGATCTGCTTCGAGCGGGCAATGATTTCCGGGTCGGCGGCCAGTTTCTGGATTTGTCCCACGTCAATGGAGATGGGGAACGGCTCGGCCCGGGCAATGTGGCTGATGGTGCCGTCCGGTTCCTTGACATGGACCTGCTGGGCCTTGACGCTGGCACCGAGGAAGCGGCGGGCCGAGCGCAGGAAATTGGCGGTGTCGTTGGGACGCTGGAAGCCGATCAGGTCCGCGCCGAGCAGCCCGTCGATGATGGACTGGCGCCACGGCAGCTGGGCGAAGATTTCCGGGGGCGGGAACGGGATGTGGTTGAAGAAGCCGATGCGCAGGTCCGGGCGCAGCTGCCGCAGGTAGCGGGGTACCAACTGAAGCTGGTAGTCCTGCACCCAGACGGTGGCGTTTCTTGCCGAGGCGCCGGCGGCGGCTTCGGCGAAGCGCCTGTTCACCCTTCGGTAGGCGTCCCACCAGGTGCGGTGGAACTCCGGTGGGGCAATGACGTCGTGGTACAACGGCCAGAGCGTGGAGTTGGAAAAGCCTTCGTAATAAAGCTCAACTTCGTCGCCGGAGAGTGGAACCGGGATCAGGTCCATGTTCTCGTGGTGGAACGGTTCCAGGGTTTCATCCGGAGCGCCGTGCCAGCCGACCCATGCGCCGTCGCGCGCGGCCATGACGGGGGCCAGGGCGGTGACGAGGCCGCCCGGGGAACGTCGCCACCCGGCGTCGGACTGCTCATCCGCTACGCGGTCAACGGGCAGGCGGTTGGAAACGACGACGAAGTCCGACGTGCCATGGACCGGCTTCGGGGAGCGGGTCGCCTGGTTCTTTGGCTGCAACTTCTCCGGCAAGGGGACTCCAATGGTTCGATGGCTGATTATTGCCAGCTTAGCCGTTGCGCCACAAGGGGCGAGGGTTCCGGGCTTCCGCGCCAAGCCTTCTCCAAGGTTTACCGCCTAGTATTACTTTTGACTTGCCGTCCCGCGGCCCCTTTGCTGCGCCCACATACCTGAGGAACCATGAGCCCCACAAACGAACCACGGATGACCAAGGCTGAACGCACGGCACAGGCGCGCGCGAAGGCAAAGCTTATTCGCGAGGCGCAGCTAAAGAAGGAGAAGCGCAGGAGTTGGCTGATCCGTGGCGGCGTAGTGGCCGCGGCGGTGGCCATTGTGGTCATCATTGCCGTGATTGTGATCCAGACCCAGAGGGGCAATGAACCCATTGCTTCCTCCGGCCAGGTGCCGGCCAACGCCAACTCGTATGGTGGCGTCACGGTGGGCAAGAACGGTGCCATTGTTGCACCGACCACCACGGAAAAGACCGTTGACGTGAACTCGGTTCCGGCCGCGCCCTCCGCGGCAGCCACTTCGGTGGCGGATCCCGGCAAGATCGGCATCAAGGCGTCAGCGTCCGGCAAGCCCGCACAAGTGGTGGTCTACCTGGACTTCATGTGCCCGGCCTGCAACCAGTTTGAGTCAACCTACGGGCCCGGCCTGAACACCCTGCGCGATGAAGGCAAGATCACGGTCGAATACCGTGCGCTGCCCTTCCTTGACCGTTTCTCCTCCGGCACCAACTACTCCTCACGGGCGGCAGCCGCGGCAGCCTGCGTGGTGGACCAGTCCCCGGAGAAGTACAAGGCTTTCCTGGATTCGCTCTACGCCAACCAGCCGAAGGAAAACAGCTCGGGCCTGGATAACGCAGCGCTGGGGAAGCTGGCCACCGAAGCCGGTGCGGCCAGCATCACCAGCTGTGTTGATGCCAAGACCTACCGCCCGTTTGTTGCCTTCACCGGCGCGCTTGGCGCCTCCGCAGGCGTCAACGCCACGCCCACCGTGTTTGTTGACGGACAGCAGTGGATGCCGGACAAGGTGAACCAGTTCAGCACTTTCCTGGACACCGTACTGGCCGCCAAGAAGTAGGCTTTGGTTTCTGGCCGGCCCCCGGCGTTGCCGGGGGCCGGTCGGGGGCCGGTTTTCATTTTCGCGGTGGACCTACGGTAGCCTTGTCTAGCGCTTGACTGCGTTTGCCTCCTTAGCTCAGCTGGCCAGAGCACCGCTCTTGTAAAGCGGGGGTCATGGGTTCGAATCCCATAGGAGGCCCATTGGTGGTGGATAGTTGCCAACAGCCCGCAATGATGGGCGTTTTGGCCGCTAAATGGACCGTTTTCAGGGATACTGACCGCATAGATTGCAGTGGTCATCGGTTCGAACTACACAGGGGATCTCGGGCCGAGAAGCCCGGATTTACGGGGTTTTTCGCAGTGAGGGGGACGGGTTCCGCCCCGTTATTTCGCGTTTAAATGGCTTTGGTGTTCGAACACAACGGTCGTCGGTTTGAATCAGTCGGTAGGGTGGGGTATGTGCCGTTGACCTGCGGTTTTACAATGGGGGAGTGGCCTTGCAGTGTACGGTTCCGCCCGAACTCATTAAAAACTCATTAGATTGATCCCATCCCTCTCGATTGGGGCCTTTCCATTAGCGTGCACTGACATTGTCACTACTCTGTTGGCGGTGGAGTGCTGGTTGAAGCGCAGATCAGTTTCTTGATAGCCACACCATGAATTCCGCCACCTATCCGGCAAACCCTGTGAAAGGTCGGGGCTCCAGCGTGCCATAGTTCCTGGTATCCCAGACCCAGGGAAAGGCCCGAGTGCCCGTCGTGAACGCAAGCTGTTCACGACGGTTTTCGATCAGGCCGCGTCTCTTTGAGACTGTTGACAATTAGTATCACTGGATCGAATTGAGTGTGCCGTGACGGCAAATGTGTTGTAGAGGTCAAACACGGCTTCGGTGGTGATCTCGCAAGCCATCACGGCGGCATAGTAATGCCGGTTCGATCCATCACGAGCGGATACATGTTGTCGGTTGAAGGGGAGGACACTTTGAGGACGTAATTCACACAACAGCCCAGCTTTCTGTGACCTGATTCACCAGGGTGATCTGCTGCTGGAACAAAGATATCCACGACTACGACTCGAAACCGGGCGGGAGTGGCCATGCATCAAGGACTGCACCGCGCGTGAGAGCGTCATGGCACTAGCAGTGGCGGCACCGACGATGCCGGCATCGTTTCCGAGCACTGCCGGCACGATTGCCGTCCGGAGGTTAAGGTTGGGCAAGTATTCGTCTGCTCGTTGGGAGATGCCGCCGCCCACGATAAATAGTTCCGGAGAGAATAGGAATTCTACGTGGGAAAAGTACCGCTGCAATAGGTCGCTGTATTCGTGCCAAGAGAGGCCATCCCGTTCGCGGGCGACAGCGGAGGCTTTGCTCTCAGCGCGTTGGCTGTCGATCGCGAGGTGGCCCAGTTCAGCGTTGGGAACGAGCTCACCGTCGAAAATGAGAGCGGAACCAATTCCGGTGCCGAGTGTGATGACTAGAACAGTGCCCTGAACGCCGACACCTGCACCGTAGCGGACTTCAGCGAGACCTGCGGCGTCGGCGTCGTTGATGACATTCACCGGCCGGTTCAGGTAAAGAGTCAGAAGAGCCTCGATGTCTGTGTTTAGCCAGCCTTTGTCCAGGTTGGCGGCGGAGCGGACTACTCCGTGCTGGATGATGCCCGGATATGTGACGCCCACGAGTGAGTCGGCTGCCGGTGCCTCAGGGCGGTCAGAGAGCTCGGAAACGAGAACGGCCACAGCCTCTGCAACAGCTTCCGGCGTGGCAGGGCGCGGGGTGGCGACGCGCAACCTTTCGCCCATGAGGAGGCCCTTGCGCAGTCCGACAATGCCGCCCTTAATTCCGGTTCCACCGATGTCGATGCCAATCAGCGAGACATGGGTGTGTGAATTTTCGTCCTTCTTAGCCAACGCGTATCCGTTCATAGTGGGCGGCTGTGGATGCACAGCCATTAATCGATCCCGGAGGGGACGCCGGGAGGGAGCTTGAGAGAATGGGGCATCCCATCTGTCGAGTTGAACAGCTGGGATGCCCCGGGTTTCTGAAGCAGGCTGACGCTTTCTCTTAGTAAGCTTCGAACTCTGCGATTTGGGCAGCGGGCCAGCCGGTATTGCCAGTGACTTTCACCTGGAAGAATCGATACTGTGCGTTCGTCGGCAAGTCGATGCTGACGGCATTGTTGTTCAGCGTCGGGTCAAAGACATAATCAGCAACAGGTTTGATCGTTGTGTAGTTAACCCCGTCGTTACTTGCAAGAAGTTCGAAGGATTGCATCCGGGCGCCCCAGGTAATGTTGGTCTTCAGGACTACCTTCGAGACCGGTATTGCTTCTTCGAGGTCTACGGACAGCGACTGGGGGAACACATTGGTGGCGCTTTCCCAATATGTGTCGGGATTCGAATCGGTTGTGCCGGCAGCCGTGCAACAGCTGTTTTCACTGGTTGCAGTGGCTGGTCGGTAGGCGGCAAGATTCCCATCAGTACCTTGCGGGAGGCCCTTGAGATAGGTCTGGTATCGACCTGCAGGGGAACCGTCGGAAATGGTCAGAGCTCCGCTTTTCTCACCACTTTTGGTGGGTGTGAAGGAAACCGAGGCAGTGCAAGAGTCTCCGGATGCCAGTTCAGTGCCGCAAGTGTCGGTGAGGTCGAAGTTGCCGGTGGTGGTGATTGATTCGATGGGCTGTGCAGTCGTGCTGTCGTTGGTGATGGTGACGATCTGCGGCTCACTGCTGGTGCCCAATATCTGGCGACCGAATTCCAAGTTCTCCGCGCTCAGCTTCAGCGGCCCAGGGACAGGATAGCCGCAGCTGGTTCCGGACCAGCCTGCATTTTTCTTCTCGCTTTTGAGGCTGAATCCTGAATTACAGTCATAGATCCCTGTTGCTCCGAGCCCTGTCGCGGTTGTTTTTCGAACCGTCGCAGACCCGGAAGTATTCAGTTGGAAGCCGAAAGTTCCGGTCATGTTGATGGTGTTCTTCTCGAAGGTGACGCCAGTGATGGGATTGCCGGAGAAGTGGATGGCTTCGTAGGAGCTGTCGCTAATGGTGTTGTTCCTGACGTTGACGGTTCCGGACATGGGTCCGTCGCCAGCCCAGAACCATAATGCGCCGTTGCCGATGTGTGAAAACAGGTCCAGGGATCCGGTCCGGAGTAGTTCATTACCTTCTACGGTGGTGGTGCCAGCGAGGGGTACCGCACCGAATCTATTGGCGATTTGGATACCGCCGCCTTGGGTGAGGGTATCCGTTACGAGATTCTTGGTGACCCTGATGTTACTACCGCCGTAGATAGCGATGTTGTTGGCCAGCACAGGTACTTTGACGGTGTTGTGCTTGAATGTGTTGTTGACATCAGCATGATTTTGCGACCACATAGCCAGTCCATCGTCTCCGGTGTTTCTGACGTAGGAATTTGTGACGGACGAGTTGGTGACTCCTTGATGGAAATTCATGCCATCAGCGGTCTGGTCCAAGATACGAAGCCGGGACATCTGCAGGTTGGAAAATGGACCCGTGACCCAGACGCCGACTTTTGTGTGCTGCATCCAGATATTATCGACCGTGGAGTTGGCCAAAGCGCCGCCTATGGCATTGAGCTGGGCATTATCGTCGCGGTTCTTAACTTGACCGAAAATAGCAAAGTCGGAAATGTGGACGTCGGTGCTGGGCGTTGGAGTGGGCTTCCCATAGACGCCGACGCCGTCGCCATGGAGCACGCTGTACCAAGGCCCCGCCCCTTTGACTGTAACTTTGTCAACAATAAGATGACGGGTGACTGTGAAGCTTCCCTCAGGTATCCACAGTGTCCGTTTGGTCCTCGAAGCCGCGTCAATCGCGGCCTGGATGGCGTCAGAGGAATCCAGCGTTCCGGTCGGGTCGGCACCGTAGTCAAGGACGGAAAGTGCTTTTTTCGGGGCTGTCGCGGGAGCCGGTACGTTCTCGAAATCTGCGACGTCGATGACGTACCAGGGTGCGGTGTCGGCTTCTCCGATCTGGAGTCTGACTTTCGTCCCTGCTGCAAGGGTCGATCCGAACATGATGCGGCTGTCGTCATACATATGTCGGCGGCCACCGTCCTCAGGGTTGTTTGTCCACGGGAATTGGCCGTAGAACCACGAATATCGTGAGGTGAGAGGCATCGAGGCTGTTGGCTTGCCGTCGATGAGGATGCCCAGAGTGGCATCCAATCCTTGGCCGTCATCGGAGTCTGGAATGCTGTACCGCAGGTTTAACGCATTGGCTGCCTTCTTGAGAGTAAATTCCACGAACTGTCCGCTGCCTTCAATCCTGACGGCACTTCGGCCAACAGATTCTGCCGCGATGGTGCCGTAGGCACGATCCGGGCCAATGATCGTTCCGTTCGTCTTTGCCGCCTCAGCCTCGTACTCCAAGAAAGGTACGTTGGCGCCGACCCCCTGATTGCCTGCATGGCTAATTTGCCCGGTTCCCTGGGCTTGAGCGGGTTGCACCCCGGCTTGGGCTGTTCCGGCTGCCAAGAGGGCTGTAAGCAATGCTGCCGGCACCGCCTTACGTATACTCCACGTCATCGTAGTTTCTCCTCGTCATGAGCTGACTGGATCCGGCGGACCACACGAATCAGCAAAATATCGGCCGGGAAGTGAAAGTGGCCAATGTACTTTAACGTTATACCTCAGCCTAATGAGACCGGTCAATGGTCCCTAAAGGTGAATGCTCCTGCGGCCACCGCCCAGTCCTTTCGGATACCTTCGGCTTGACAGTGTGGTTCGAGTGACGGTGGGTGATTTCCAGATAGCGGAGATTCTTTGGGCGGAGGTGAGTGCCTCATGGGAGAGGGGTCGGTTCTACACAATTCGATTCTCGCCCAGATAATCCACCTTGTTACGGAACAACTGGATTTAGGTTGCGCACCGATTTTCGCTCGATGAGTTTTACGTCGAGAACGGTTTCCTGTGGTTGATCGAGGCTGGATTGAATGGTGTGGAGGAGTAAATCGACAGCGGTGGCCGCCTTCTGCTTCAAGTTCTGAGTGATCGTCGTCAGGGGAGGTCTGGCGGTCGCGGCGATTTCCAAGTCGTCAAAGCCGACTATCGATACATCGTCAGGGACTTGGCGCCCGACGGAATATAGGCCCTCAATGAGGCCCACTGCCAATTGGTCTGCGGTGGCGAACGCTGCGGTTATTTCCGGGAATTTTTGGCCTAGCCGCATGCCGGCTTCCACTCCCATGGCGTGACTGACGGCTGGACACGGTATGACCGTGGGTTCTTCGGTGATTCCAGCTTCCTGCAGGGCTGCCAGGTATCCTTCGTAGCGTTCGCGGTCCACGCCGCGTTCGGCCATAGGGGTGCCCACGAAAGCGATCTTTCGATGACCGTTTCCAATCAGATATTTCGTTGCTTGATAGCCACCATCACGGTCATTGAGGCGCACCGTCATGAAGTCTACGTGCGTTGCATAGCTCTCCAGCACCACTAAAGGCGTGTCAAAAGTAGCCCGCAAATTTTGAATTTCGCTGTCCAGAAATCCGATCAGGATTGCCCCGTCCAAGTTCCAGGACTTGAGCGTGCCAGCGACTCCATCGGCGGCGGAGATGCCGCGCAATAGCAGGTAATATCCTTTTTCTCGTAACAACCGCTCGATGACTCCAATCACGACAACATTGTGGCTGCTGAGAAAAATGCCTTCGCTCTCAGAGGCTGGGAGTAGCACGCCTACTAGCCTGGATGATTTGGCTACGAGGCTGCGGGCGGTTGCGCTGGGCACGTAGTCGAGTCTTCGTGCTATTTCGGTCACGCGAGCCACGGTCGCTGGGGAAACTTTGTCAAATTTGCCGTTGATCACGTTCGAGACCGTCATGACGGTGACCTCGGCTTCTTTGGCTATGTCTTTGAGAGTTGCCACGAACCACACCTCCTTACATACGTCATCTGAGTTGCCTCCATCTTAGAGCCCTTTCGTAATCGTCTCTTCGAGCATATGGGCACCCGACTCGAGGTGGACCGCAGTCTTCGCTCGTGTGCCGGGGTCGGGGAGAAGTGCCGAAAAGATTCCACACAAAACTCTTGACAACGCCCTTGAGTTTATCGTTATACTCAGGCTAGGTTTAGCGCTCAACTAGACCATTCGTTTGAGACATCACGAACAAGGAGGTTCAGCATGAAAATTATGCGTGCAATTGCATCGCTAGGAGCGGCTGCCGTGCTCTTAACCGGCTGCGGAGGGGGAGGGGCTGGAACCACTGTGGAGAAGGCACCGTCAGGACAGCCTATACAGGGTACGAATCTGACCTATGACCCGAACAAACTTGTCAACGACGGCAAGCCCATCGAACTGGAGTGGTGGATGTGGGACGGCGATAAGCAGTTCCAGGCATTCGCAGATTCCTACCAAGAGCTGCACCCGAATGTGACCATCAAGACGGTAAACCAGCCGTGGGAGGCGTACTGGACCAAACTTCCTTTGCAGCTCCAGTCAGGCAAGGGGCCCGCCCTGTTCAATATTCATAACTCTTATGACGCTACGTTGAGCCCCTACTTGGAGTCCTACGACGTCGACTTGGCTGCTTTGGAGAAGGATTACAACGGAGCTGCTGCCCACGTTGTGGATGAGAAGGTCAAGTACATTGACTACGGAATCATGACTGGTCTTATTTGGTACAACAAGGCGATGTGGGCCGAGGCCGGTCTCACGGAGAAAGACTATCCGAAGAACTGGGAAGATTTCCGAGGCATCGCCCAGAAACTGACCAAGCGGGACGGCGACACCATCAAGCAGGCCGGGTTCAACTTCAATGCCGCCTACAACTCACTTGGCTTCCTGCAGTATCAGAATGGCTACAACCTGATGGCTGAAGACGCAGTGACGCCGGCTCTGGATAACCCCGGAACATTGCAAAATATGCAGTACTTTCTTGACCTCTACAACGTAGACAAGGTCGGTTCGAAGGACTTCGGCCCCAAGGCCATAGAGAGCTTCGGCAAGGGGCAAAGCGCCATGATCTACGAATGGGGTCACCTGCACGGAACTTTGGACAAGAACTACCCGAGCATTGACTACGGAACTTTCCAAACGCCGGTTCCCGATGCCAACGAGACCCCGTACGCCTTTGACCGCTACAACGGCGAATCTACTCCCGGTATCAATGCTGGCGCGGATGAAGCCCAAAAGGCAATAGCGCAGGATTTCATGAACTTTTTCCTGACCGACAAAGAAGACATGAAGAATTTGGTGTTGAACTACTCCCTGGCACCGTCCTACAAGGTCCTCGCCGATGACCCCGATATCGCCGCTAATCCTGTTGTGCAAGCGCTTGGGTCGTTGGATCGCTACATCTGGCCTGGCCCGATGCCTGCAACGTTCGAGACGTCAATCACCAAAGCGTGGGAAGACGTGGTCTACAACGGGGTTGATCCCAAGAGTGCCATCGCCGGTGCTCAGAAGACCATTGCCTCAGACCTGGCAAAGTCCGGATTCACCTCGGCTGAACCCGGCTACGCCCATTACGCGCCGAGCCCCCGGTAGCCCTAACCACGGATTGAAGGGAGAGGGGGTCCCCACGGATGTGGGGGCCCCTGAGTATCCATGACGCTTACAACACGGCCCAAGGCCGACAAGAGACCACCGGAAAAAAACAATGTAATCCCGCGAAAGCCACGCAGTAGGAAGCGAGGCAATGCCGGTGAACGCACCTTGCGGAATACAGTCATCATCGTGATCGGGGCTTCTCTGCTCCTACTGACGGCCTATCCCATTGGGCTAGCCTTTGTTGGCTCCTTCCATTATTGGAACCCATTGAGCGGCGCCTTCGACTTCATCGGCTTGGAAAATTACACCGATCTACTCTCATCGGGGGAATTCTGGAGTTCGCTGCTCCGCACTGGAGTGTTCTCCGTTGTGGTGATCTTCTTTCGGGTCGCTCTGGGTCTTGCGATTGCCGTGGCCATCTTCTCGAACCTGACCCGTGGCAAGGCAATCTTTCGAACCATCTTCTACATGCCCACGGTCACGCCATTGGTGGCAGTGGCCTACATCTGGCAGATGATGTACAACCCGCAGACGGGAGCGATCAATACCTTCTTCGGATTAGATATCAACTGGCTGTATGATCCGAATTTCGCTCTTCCATCCATTATCGGAATGACCATTTGGAAAGACTTCGGGTACGCCGTCATTCTCTTTCTGGCGGGCCTCCATTCGATTCCGGAAGACGCGCTGGAAGCTGCCTCCGTGGACGGAGCAAATGCTTGGCAACGGTTTTGGAGCATCACGCTGCCCTTGTTGGCTCCTATGACGGTTTTCGTGGTGATCACCTCGATCATCTCCTACCTGCAGGCCTTCGTGCAGGTTTTGGTACTCACTCAGGGCGGTCCTGGAACGTCAACACAGCTGATTTCATATCTCATCTATGAACAAGCGTTCGTTAAGTATGACTTCGGGTATGCCTCGGCTGCTGCCTTCGTCCTCCTGATTTTCACTGCCCTCCTGACCCTCATTTCCTTCCGGCTTTCGGCCGGCCGGAAGAATTCATTGGAAGGATAAAAGTGCGTACCCGTATAGCATCAGGCGTTCTGACATCCCTCTTGGCGATGATCGGAATCGTCACTGTCTTCCCTTTTCTATGGATGGTTTTATCGGCATTCAAGCCGAACTCGGAAATCAACGCTGCCGAGCAAAATTTCCTGCCCCAATCGTGGACATTTGAGAACTTTCTATCGATCCAGGAAAACTTCGATTTTCTGCGGCTCTTTGGAAACTCAGTCTTCCTGTCCGTCACCATCACAGCCATCGTCCTCTACACTTCGGCCTTGGCTGGATTTGTCATCGCCAAGTACGAGTTCAGGGGCCGAGGCCTGCTGTTTGGTTTCACCGTGGGCACCATGATGATTCCCTGGGCAGTGACGATCATTCCGCGATACACCATGTTTGTTGACGCCGGCCTCCAAGACAACTACTTGTCCATCATCGTCCCAGCAGCGATCAGCGGATTCGGCATCTTCATGATGCGACAGAACATGCACGCAGTGCCCGACGAAGTACTGGAAGCGGCCAGAATCGATGGCGCCTCCGAAATCCGCATTTTTCACCGCATTGTCCTGCCGATGTCCACTAACGCCATCGCCGCATTGGCCATTTTCCAGTTCCTCTGGGTCTGGGATGACTACCTCTGGCCTTATCTCATGATCAACGACAACGCCAACCAAGTTTTGGCCGTTGGACTCACCACCTTCGCCGGACAGTACGGCACTGACTACGGCGGACTCTTTGCCGCCACCACCATTTCCATCCTGCCCGTCATCGTTGTCTACATCATCTTCCAGCGCCGTTTCATCGCTGGAGTGGCCAGCGCGGCAGTGAAATAGCCAACGACATTCAATGATCTCCACGAACCAAGGATTTACCATGCCACTGACCGCTGAGCAGCTCCACTTAGACTCCACCACTTTGCCGGCCCACTTATGTCTTCCCACCAATCCGCTTCCGGCTGCAGCCCAAACCGTCACCGGTAATGAGTACCGGTTCACGATTCTCACATCGCGAATGATCCGGATGGAATACAGCTCCGTTGGCATCTTCGAAGACCGGCCTTCCCAGCTCGCACTTAATCGCAACTTCGACACGCCGGAATTTCGTGTCATCGACACCCCCGAGCAACTGCAAATCATCACCGAGCACCTCCACCTGAACTACGACAAGCAGCCATTTTCGCCACAGGGGCTCACCATCCAAGTGAAAGGAAACCTCAGCGCTTACCACAGTCTTTGGCGCTTCTCGGAGACCGGTGAGAATTTAGGTGGTACCGCGCGAACCCTTGACGAAGTGGACGGAGCCATTGAGCTGGAACCAGGGCTCATGTCACGCAACGGATATTCCACGGTGGATGACAGCACGTCACTGCTGATCGAAGATGGCTGGTTCGCCTCACGGATCGCTGATGGTACGGACCTGTATTTCTTTGGCTACGGGCGAGGCTATCGAGAGTGCCTGCAGGACTTTTACCGTCTTACGGGCAACACCCCTCTTCTTCCGAGGTTCGCGCTCGGCAACTGGTGGAGCCGCTACCACCGCTACACCGCCGATGGTTACAAAGCCTTGATGGAGCGGTTCGCCACGGAGAAGATCCCGTTTTCCGTAGCGGTCGTGGACATGGACTGGCACCTTGTCGACATCGATCCGAAATATGGCAGCGGCTGGACGGGCTACACCTGGGACACGGACCTCTTTCCCGACCCCAAGGAATTTGCTGCTTGGCTCCACGATAGGGGTCTACGGCTGACGCTCAATGTTCACCCGGCTGAAGGTGTGCGCGCCCATGAAGACGTCTATGAAGAGATGGCCAAGAAACTTGGGATGGACCCGAGTTCTGAAGACCCCATCGCCTTCGATGTCACCAATCCCGCGTTTCTGGCTGCCTATTTTGAACATGTGAACCACCCTCTGGAGGCGAGCGGGGTCGACTTTTGGTGGTTGGATTGGCAATCCGGAAGTCATTCCAAGATCGCTGGGATGGACCCGCTCTGGGTGATTAACCACCTCCACTTCCTTGACAGCGGCAGGGACGGGAAGCTCCCCCTGACGTTCTCGCGCTATGCAGGACCCGGAAGCCACCGATACCCCGTTGGCTTCTCTGGGGACACCATCGTCACGTGGGCGTCATTGAACTTCCAGCCCTACTTCACTGCAACGGCGTCGAACATCGGCTATGGCTGGTGGAGCCACGACATTGGTGGACACATGGACGGATACCGGGATAACGAACTAGCGGTTCGGTGGCTACAGTTTGGTGTCTTCTCACCCATCATGCGCCTGCACAGCGGGTCCAGCCCATTTACCGGTAAGGAACCGTGGAACTATCCTTCGGTTGAGGAGGGCGTGATGGGGGACCTCCTGCGGCTCCGGCACCGGCTGGTTCCCTATCTTCACACCATGAACCATCGGGCCAGTAAAGAGGGACTGCCATTGGTGGAACCGATGTACTATGGGCATCCGGAAGAGCCAGCTGCCTATACTGTGCCCAACCAATACAGCTTTGGAACCGAGCTGATGGTTGCGCCCATTACGACTCCTGTCGAGACAAAAACGCGGCTAGGCCAAGTAAAGACGTGGCTTCCTGAGGGGACCTGGATTGACTTCTTTACCGGCCTGGTTTATCAAGGTGATCGCACCATGAATCTCTACCGGCCCCTGCACCAAATCCCCGTTCTCGCCAAGGCAGGCGCCATCATTCCGATGGTGCATGCCGATGATCTGACCAATAGGACAGCGAACCCCGGCCATCTGGAACTGAGGGTCTTTGCCGGGGCGTCAGGGATGTTTGAACTTGCTGAGGACGACGACGATCGAGGCACCGGTGCCGGAGTTGCCCGGACTTCCCTCCTGCTGAATTGGGACGAGGGCACGTTCACTATTGCAGCAGCGCTAGGGGAGCTGTACCATCTACCTGCTCGAAGGAGCTTTGACATCGTCTTCGTTGGTTTTGCGGTGGACATGCAGTTGAAAGCCACCATAGGTGGCCAGCCGGCCGAATTTACCAGCAGATACGATGCCGCGGCCAACACCGCAACGCTTGAGTTTGAGAACGTATCCGTGCTGGCTGAATTGAAGATCACTGCTGAAGCTCAGATGAAGCTGGCCCGCAACGACGTCATCAAGCGGTGCTTTGAACTTCTTGCCGATGCGCAGATCGACTTTGGGGTCAAAGAAGTCATTTTCAAAAAGCTCAGCACCACCGCTAGTGTTAGCGTTCTTATGAGTCACTTGCAAGCCATGGAACTGGAGCCCACACTTCTGGGCGCCCTCTCAGAATTGTTGCTGGCCACCGCATAGAACGGTGCCCCAAGCACGGCCAAACAGCGCACAACAGCGTCCGGAAACACGATTTCCGCACGCTGTCCTGTCCTCAAGTTGGCGACGTTTACTTTTCAAGAAAGAACCATCTGTTTCATGACCTCTTTGACGACTTACGCCCAGCGACCAACCCGCGAGGCGGTGCGCGCCCGCGCGGGTGTGGCGATGCTATTCTTCACCAACGGCGCTATCTTCGCCAATCTTCTGCCGCGGTACCCTGAGATCAAGGCCGAGCTTCACCTCAGCAACGCTGCGTTCGGCGTCGCTGTAGCCGCGTTCCCGCTCGGTGCGCTTCTTGCCGGTTTGATGGCAGGGATGCTGGTGCGCAGGTTCCGCTCGGCCAGGGTGGCGATCGTTGCAACCGTGTTGACTGCGCTCGGAATCCTGTTTGCCGGGGTGGCGCCGGTCTGGATAGTGCTTGCCGGAGGCCTCTTCCTGGCCGGAGCGATGGATTCGATCACCGACGTCGCTCAAAACTCGCATGGGCTACGCGTGCAAAAACTCTATCAACGCTCGATCCTGAATTCCTTCCACGCGGTATGGAGTATCGGGGCTGTCTTGGGCGGAGTTCTCGGCGCGGTGGCCGCGCAATTCGCCGTGCCCGTGGCGGTGCAGCTGGGCGGTTCAGCTGCACTCTTTAGTCTCATGGCGGTTACCGCCAACCGGTTCTTGTTACACGGCGCAGAGCCCGCCACCGTCGAGCCCGCCTTGGTTTCTGGTGTCGCGTCATCCACCTCGAGACGTACGCCGGTATTGCTCGTCAGGTACGGGGTTCTTGCTGCTCTCGTGGTGATTGCCGCGTCGGCTTCCATTGTGGAGGACGCGGGAAGCTCCTGGTCGGCGATCTACCTGTCGGGTTCTTTAGAGGCTTCGGCGTTCGTTGCCGGGGTAGGCTTCATTGCCCTCCAGGGGATGCAGTTCGTCGGGCGAATCTGTGGCGACAGGCTCGTTGACCGTTTTGGCCAACGTGTTGTGGCACGCGCAGGTGGGTTGGTCGTCTTCATCGGGATGGGTGTTGCTCTGGCCATCCCTACAATCCTTGGCACGGTGGTTGGTTTCGGTCTCGCCGGTCTCGGTGTTGCGACCCTCATCCCGGCGGCAATGCACGCTGCCGACGAACTGCCAGGATTCCGACCCGGCACGGGACTCACCATCGTCAGCTGGCTGTTGCGGGTCGGTTTTCTTCTCTCACCCCTGATCGTCGGCGCTTTAGCCGATGCGTCCTCCCTCCGTTTTGGCCTGCTTGTGGTTCCCGTCGCGGGCTTGCTCGTCATGGTGTTCTCCGCCGTGCTCTCCGGCAAAGCGAGAGTATCCGCCGACAACCAGCCCGCAGACCCGCCGGCCGTGGGCTAACTCTCACTATTGCGCGCTAATTGGATTAATCCCGCCGTGACGACTGCCTGGCCGGTGGCATCTCTTGTATCCCCTGGATACTGTGACAGGGCGAGATTTTCTGGCTAGCAACCCATCGAGGGACGCGACAAGGCTACGTCCATCGCATTACTTTATTTTGAACTTGGGCATGGGCAGCCGATAGCGGCGGAAGCATCCAAGGAATGATGCCACTGTTTAAATTGCGGCTGCGTCGTTCGTGTCCGGAACCGTCCGGATTAGGGATGCAGCACGTCCAGGATCGGCGTGCGGGGTGCCGGTGGTCTGCCCTTGGGCGAGGATTTTTTGGATTGCCGGGCCAACGACGCGGATGAGCGTCTCGGCGTCGGCTTCGGCCAGGAGGGGAACGCCGATGATGCGGCGGCTGGTAACGAGACCTACGAGCATCGCCGAGGCGAGGCCAGCCCGTAGGGCACTTTCGGCGTCATCCCCGATACGGTCTTTTGTTCCGCAGACCAGTCTGGACTGGATGAAGTCCGCGAGCTGTGTGCTTGCGGCGTTGTTGACGATGGCTCCGCGCAGCATGGCCATCAATGGCTCTGACTCTTCGGCGGATCCCTCCCATGCCTGAAGGTAGGCGCGGACTACACGTTCTCCGAGGCGTTCGTCGGGGCCCTCGAAGGCTGTGTCAAAGAGGGCAATGACCGTCGGGGGAATAGACATGACGGCGGCGAAAAGCGCTTCCTTTGAACCGAAAAATTGCATGACTTGGGATGGGTCCACGGCGGCATCTGAGGCGATGCTTCGAATAGTTGTCTCCGTGAATCCTTCGGTGGCAAATCGTCTTCGGGCCACTTCAAGGACGGCGTTCCGGGTGCTCCCGCTACCCGGGGGGCGTCCCCGCCGTCGTCCGGGGGAAGTCGGTTCCTGCTTAGTCATGACACCAATCTATCTCAAGAAAAAAACTATATAAACACTTGTTGATTTAATCGCGTGTTCGTCTTACGCTGGGGTCGGCACAAAGATTCGTGTCCCGAACTAGTGATTTGAGGAGCTCACCATGAGCGCTGACCAGAAAATGTTCGTCCCGTCCCAGCCACTTCCTCCCGAGCGCACAGGTTTGCTGACAGCCTATGATCCCGGTACCCGCACTCTGGCTGCTGGGTACCAGGTTGCTCCGCAGTTCCGCCCCCTGCCGGTGGATATTGTGTTTGAGAAGGATCTGCCGGTGACGTTGCGGGACGGCGTGACGATTCATGTTGACGTGTTCCGGCCCGTCGGTGAGGAGAAAGTTCCAGTCATTGTTGCTTGGAGCCCTTACGGCAAGGGGCAGGGCACCTCGGCTAGTGTCATGGGCGTCTTTGGGCTTGTTGGGCTAGACAATGATGTGGTGTCCGGTTTGGAGAAGTTTGAGGCCCCGGATCCGGGCTACTGGTGCGCTCAGGGTTACGCCATCGCCAATCCGGACATTAGGGGAGTGGTGGATTCCGAGGGTGACAGCGTGCTGTGGGACCGGCAGGAGGGGCGCGATTGCTATGATTTGATTGAGTGGCTGTCTGAGCAGGAGTGGTGCTCCGGCAGGGTTGGCATGAGCGGGACCTCGTACCTGGCGGTGTCGCAGTGGTTTACTGCGGCGGAGCAGCCTCCCCACCTTGCAGCGATCAATCCTTGGGAGGGTGTCAGCGATGTCTATCGTGATTTGGTGTTGCGGGGCGGCATGCCGGACACCGGCTTTGCCGCGACGCTGCAGAACGGGAGCTTCTGGGGTAAGAACCAAAAGGAGGACATCCTTGCGGAAGCAGAAGCCTTCCCATTAATGACCGAGCTGTGGAAGAACAAAATTCCGGACTTCGACCGGATCACGGTCCCCGCCTATGTCGTGGCCAGCTACTCAAACACCCTCCATACCGCCGGCACGTTCCGTGCCTGGCGCCGGATGGCGTCGGAGCAAAAATGGCTCCGCATCCACAACAGCCAGGAATGGCCCGACTACTACGACCCGGAAAACGTTGAGGACCTGCGCCGCTTCTTTGACCACTTCCTCAAGGGTGCCGACAATGGGTGGGAGCAGACACCGCCGGTGCGGTACTCGTTGCTCGACCTCTCCGGTGGTGACCAGGTCGCTGTGGCCGCCGAGACGTTCCCTCCCTCGAATGTCACCTCAACCAAGTACTTCCTCGACGGCCGCACCCGGGCCATGAACCCAACCCGACCCGAACAGGAGACAGCGGCGACCTATGCTGTTGAGGCCAATCCGGACCTAGCATCTTTCGTGACCCGATTCGACCGAGGAGCCGTACTCGTGGGCTACCCGAAAGCACATCTGTGGGTCGAAGCTCGGGGCGCTGACGACATGGACCTGTTCGTCCTTGTTCAAAAGTTGGATAAGTTTGGTACGCCGTTGCAGCAGTTCACCGCTCTCAACCAAAGTGCCATGATTCACGACGTGACTGAGCGCGGCGGTTCTATCCTGCGCTATAAAGGTTCGGACGGCCGGATTCGCGTCTCTCTGAGGCACCTGGATGAAGAACTGTCGACGCCAGATATCCCGGCGCATAGTTTCGATCGCGTCGAGAAGCTTAGGCCGGAGCAGATCGTGGATGTCGAGATCGATCTGCTTCCGATTGGGCTAGTCTTCTACCCGGGGGAGCAACTCCGCTTTGTCGTCAGCAGTCGCAGCCTGCTGGGACCGATGATGCCCGGGGCGCGGGAATATGCACCCGCGAACAGTGGGGTGCACGTAATCCACACCGGTGGAGACCACGCGTCTTATCTGCAGCTACCCATCAAAGACAACTGAAGTACCGGGCTAGGCTATTTGCATGACATGGGAAGCTGGTTCGCGCGCCACGCAGCAGGAAGTGCGGACCTGCTTCCCGCACCGGGGCGATTCGCCACCATTGAATGCCTGAACAAAGGAAGACCCGTGCCGCAGCGTTACAGTGACGAGTCCACACGGCGCCGAGGCGCACTATTCCAGCGACGCTCAAGTCCAGGGCAGCCGCACATCGGGGCTTCTTCGTGCCGTACCCGCTACATCATCGACGGGCATCTCCGGCCCACACCCGAGAACGTCTCCGTGGTCGAGGCGCTCCACTTCGCCGAAGCTGAGCCAGGGCGGATGGCCTTGAGTCTCTTCCCCGCGCCAACCCCACAAGACGTTGATGAGCTCGCCGCAGCTTGGGAACTACATCCGTTGCTCGTGGAAGACTTACAGCACGCAGGCCAGCGTCCGAAGCTGGAACGTTATGGCGACGTGCTCTTCATGGTCGTGCGTTCCGCACTATACGACAACGCTGCCGAGGACGTCGATTTTTCCGAGTTTCATGTCTTGGTACGGCCCCACGCGATAGTGGTCCTTTGCCAAGACAAA
This sequence comes from Arthrobacter livingstonensis, assembly GCF_003219815.1. GTDB lineage: Bacteria > Actinomycetota > Actinomycetes > Actinomycetales > Micrococcaceae > Specibacter > Specibacter livingstonensis. The sequence continues at coordinate 77,773 of NZ_QJVD01000019.1, read as the reverse complement.
AGGTGGATCGACGGGACCAGTGAGGCGTCCATGTCAGGCAATGCGTCCGATCTAGCTGTCCGCAATGGCCACACTCTCCTGGACGACGAATATCTTCTGAACCTGGGCCCCGAAGCAGTCGCCTACCGGCTTCTGGACGCGATCGTTGACGGATACGCACCGGTACTCCGTGGCTTGGCCATCGACAAGGAACAAATTGAGCGCCAGGTCTTCAGCGGTGACGCTGCCGTCGCCGAACGCATCTACCGGCTGAGTCAGGAAGTCATTGACCTGCAACACACAACCACCTCGATGGCAGACGTTTTGGTCGGACTTCGCCAGGGATTTGACCGCTACGAAGTACCAGAGCCCCTGCAGGCGTATCTTCAAGACGTCGCGGACCATCTTACCCACGCCAGTACGCGTGTATCCGAACTCCGTGACGCCCTCTCACAGATCCTTAGCGTGAACTCAACGCTGGTTGCCCAGCGGCAGAACGAGGACATGAAAAAAATCTCCGGCTGGGCAGCGATCCTCTTCGCGCCCACTCTGATCGGTGCCATATACGGCATGAACTTCGATGTCATGCCTGAGCTGCACTGGACCCTCGGATATCCCTTGGCTGTGGGTGCGATGATCGCACTGGCGGTCGGGTTGTACATTGTCTTCAAAACCAAAAAGTGGATGTAGTGGAATGCTGGTGAGGCCTCCTAATCGGAACGAATGTACCCCAACAATCACGCATAATCAGAGGCTTTTGCCTACCCTTTTTGTGAGTGTCACTTTTAGGTGAGGTGCTGCCGAGGTCGCAAGGATTTGGCCAACTATTGAGCTGACAAGTCATTCGGAGTCCATTTGGCCCAAGAAGTCCTGAGGTGAGTGGGTTAGTCCCGTAGTGGATGTAAGGGAATCAGGCTAGCGCAAGAGGAACATACGTGTGGCGCCCTCTACGTTTTCTGCAATATTTCGCAATCGCGCGGGATATAGTGCCGCCAAAGGGTGGGTCGTCAGTTTTCTGGGCTCAAGAAGCAGCCTGTGTTTTGGGCCATCCTAGGCCCAACCTTCGTACTGCCCGCGCCATGAAAATAGCGCCGCGAGAGTTGGGCAACGATCTACTGAGCCGCAGCTGTCGGCTTGCCGCGCGGCAAATTGATGCGTCTCAATTTCTAACCTGAGTGTGGGTCTTCAGGGTGCGATCATGCTGAGGCCGGAGAGGTATTCCTCCGCATTGAAATCGGTGACGATTGCGGATTGGACTAAGAAGCCCTGGCAGGTGCCCAGCAATACTGCGGAGTGCTTCCCCGCGCGCTCGGAGGCTTCAGTGGGTGGAAGTCCGCGTGTCTGCGTGTACCAGCGGGTGAGGTAGTTGGCGAAGAGTGTTTTGATCTCGGTCAGTGTTTCGGCGACGATGGGGCGCAAGTCCGGATCAGTCACTGCTTCGGCCCAGACTTGCAGGAGCAGCCCGTCAGTGACTATGTCCTGACGGATGTTCCGGAGGAACGCGGTGAGGAACTCATGAGGTTCTGGTATCGGATTGCTCGAGCTTAGAGCGTCGATCCTGAGTAGGAGACGGTTTAAGACGCCATGAACGGAAACGTCGATGAGGTCGTCTTTGTTCTTGAAGTTCCCGTAGATCGCCCCGGCGGAGAGCCCGGACTCAGCAATGATGTCCGCCATTGAAGTCCCTTGGAATCCTTTGCGTCCAAAGCACCTCAACGCTGCCGCCGCGATTTCCCCACGACGCTCTTCACGGTAGCTCTCTGTTACCCTCGGCACACATCCCCCTAAAAAGAATGATCGTTCTTGACAAGATCTTCTACTAAGTTCATCATAAAGAACAAACATTCTTTTTACTAGTTGGGACTGATCTATGTCTATCGTTACTGCGGCTAAGCCGCACACCAAGTGGTCACGTGTGGCCATTATCGCCATCGCAGCCGCAGCCATCGTCGCGGTGGTCCTCCTCGCCTTCACCTGGGCCGGTGTAGGGTCCACGGCCAAGAACATCCCCTTAGCTGTCACCGGTCCTATTGCACAGGTCCAGGCACTGGAAAAAGCACTGGAGGAGAACTCTTCCGGGACCTTCACGATCACCGAAGTGGCCGATAAGGACCAGGCAACGGCACTAATCCGCACTCGGGACGTTTATGGTGCAGTGATACTTGGCGCCCCAGCCGAAGTCCTCACAGCCTCCGCCAACGGCACAGCCGTGAGCCAGATCTTGACCGGAGTCGCTCAGCAACTCCAACTCCAGATCAGCCAGAACACAGTCGCTGCTGGTCAACCGGTGACGGCGGCACCCAAAGTGATCGTAACCGACGTCGTACCCCTGGCGGATACTGATGCCAAAGGCACCGGGATGACCTTGGCCGCTTTCCCGCTGGCGTTTGGTGGAATGATCGGCGGCATCCTGATATCACTAGTGGTGGTTGGGAACCGGCGTCGAATCGGGGCATTGGCGCTCTACTCCATCCTCTCTGGCGGAATCATTGTCCTAGTGATGCAAGGACTCTATGGCGTTTTTCAGGGCAACATTGCGCTCAACATTGCGGCAGTGGCCCTGTCATTGCTGGGGACCAGCTCGTTCATTGTGGGCCTGAACGCCTTGATCGGGATGGCTGGGATTCCGATCGGCGCCGTGCTAACCATGTTGATCGCCAACCCAATCTCTTCCGCCACCGCACCCATTCAATTTCTGCCCGGGCCCTTCGGCGTCATAGGCCAATTCTTCGTACCCGGTGCCTCCACAACCTTGTTGCGAGACCTGTCCTACTTCCCGGACACTAATACCCTTTTGCCATGGCTGGTCCTGACAGGGTGGACTCTCGCCGGGGTGATATTCACCCTCATAGGACACTTCAGGAACCAAGAAGTCGTCCACATCGAGAACTCCCTCGACACCGAAACCACATCAGCGATGGCAACAGCGACCCTCTAGCCACCAGCAAGCCCAGGGCTGCCGATACCCACCGGGAGATCCGAATCAGAAGTCCGATCTCGGGTTGCTTAAGTGGTAAGCATCCAGACAAGGGCTGCTGCGTTGACCATAGCCGTAAGTGCGGGCCCTACAGTCTTCAGGCGATCGGAGATACGAGCTCCGATGACAGCATCGAGGCCCTGAACAAGAATCATGGCCAAAGCGGCGGCGGCCACGAACGGGATCGAAGAACTCAACAGCCCGACAATGGCCACGAGGACGAGAGCCAGACTTCTCGCCAGAGCATACATCGACGGAACGCGTGACTGTTCGGTTGCTGACCGAAAACCCGCTACCGCATATCCTCCGCTCACGAGTGAACTGATCACGGTCACAACGGCACAAACCCAGAAGGCGATTGACATCTCACCACTTTATGCCAGGAACAGTCTTCGGCTGACATAGCGTCCCGCATGCGCCGGTCGCTTGGGAGCAGTCCGACGCCGCAGGTAGCCCAGTCTAAAACACGGCCTGTGTTCATGAGCCGATTGATGTGGACCGGCTTGGCCATCACCGGCCCGGTTCCTGATGCCGGGCACGGCTGCCAGGCCGGAGAGTAGTGGGGTCGTGCAGGCGTTGGCGAACGCGTCGCCCACGACCCAGTTTTTGTTGGTCGTGGGCGAATGTGTTCCTTCGGCACACATCAACCTCGGTAGGTAGTCTTTGGGGGCTATTTGATCCGGCTGGCATCCAGCAACTCAATAGCGGCCGGCCGCGCCTGCACCGAACGCAACCGTTCGACGTCGAGCTTGGTGCTCCTGTCGAAGTTGAACAGACCGTTCTTCTCCTGAAAAACGTCCGTTAGCTGTGTGTAGCAGTAGCCAAACATGTTCGGATCATCCAACAAGACATCGCAGAGTCCCTTGAACCTGGTATGGAATTGGTCAACAGTGGCTACGCGTTCGCCGTATCCCCACGATTCCGCCAAGTCTGCGCCAGCCTCATACACTCCAGAATGCAGGTCATCTTCCCGATCACCGTATGAAATTGCTGCCGCCTCATTCTGCGCTGCTTGCGCGGCTTCCTCCTCATTCCACCAAATGCCGCCAAACTCGGAGACAAAGAAGGGCTGCCCGGCGTAGGGAATGGAGATGGTTTCCTTCTGGAAGCTGAGGTTCAAGTACGGCCTGTCATCAGCTAACCCCGCCTGCTCCAGCCGGAACTTTTCCGGATTCTGTTCGTAAGAGTGGGAATCGTAGATGTCCGATTGGCGAACCCTGTGCGCGTAACCTGAAGCATCAATGACCGGGCGAGTCGGATCAGCCAGTTTCGTGGCCAGATACATGGCGTGCGTGACGTCATCCAAGACAGTGATGCGGTCATGGAGCGCCTGGTGGGTCTCGTTCAACGGGCACCAGCCAATGATGGACGGGTGGTTGAAATCCCGTTGCAAAGCCTCCAACCATTGCGCCACAAAACTGGAGCTCGGGGCCTGATTGTGGCCTACCGTTCCAGCGCCAGAGACACCCCAGTCGCCAAATTCGCCCCAGACCAAATACCCCATGCGGTCTGCATGGTAGAGGAATCGCTCCTCGAATACCTTCTCATGCAGGCGTGCGCCATTGAATCCGGCGGACATGGACAGCTCAATGTCCTTAACCAAAGCTGCGTCATCCGGTGATGTCATCAGCGAATCAGGCCAGTAGCCCTGGTCCAGAATCAGCCTCTGGAAAACAGCCCTACCGTTGATACGGACGGTTTTTCCATCCAGTGCCACCGATCGAACGGCGGCATAGCTTTGGACATGGTCCACCACGGCCCCGTCCCGGTCCAGGATGTTCACGTCAAGATCATAAAGATACGGATCTTCAACCGACCAAGGGCGCAAACTATCCGCCGGAATGGCCAGATGAACCGACGGTGCCAGGTCAAGGTCCGCCGCCGAGAGCGCCGTGAGTTCAAAGCCGTCCTCGCCACCGAGCACCACCTGCACTACATGACCAGCCCGGTTTTGGCTCAGCGGAACTTCTACTGTGAGGCTTGAAGTGGCCAAGTTAGGGCTCATGCGCAGACGCCGAACATGAACTTCGGGTACTGCTTCCATCCACACCGTCTGCCAAATTCCCGTGGTACGTGTGTACTGGCAGTGAGTGTTGTTGTACCAGGTGGCCTGCTTGCCGCGAGCCTGCATCTCATGGCGAGAATCCCGGGCCCGGACCACAATGGTTGCCTCACTGCCAGCCTCGGCCACGCCGTGCAGATCGGCACTAAAGGGTGTGAAACCACCACGGTGACGCGCCACTTCGACGTCGTTGACCCACACGGTGGTGTCATGGTCAACGGCGCCAAAATGCAAAATGGCGCGCTGCCCAATCCACTTCTCCGGGATGGTTACCGTGCGCCGATACCAAACAGCCTCCATGAAGTCCACATGCTCGACGCCGGAAAGTTTCGTTTCCGGGGCAAAGGGCACCAAGATCTCTGAACTGAGCTCACGGTTGCGCAGCCCTCGCTCCAATCCCGAGTCCCCGGCGTCGATCTCAAATTCCCACATACCATTCAAGTTAACCCAGTTCTCACGGACTAGTTGCGGGCGGGGATGCTCGGGCTTGGGCAGTGCTGTGGCCAATGTGTTTTGGTCTGTCACGGTCTAGTCCTTCAAGGTTGAAACGAAATGATTAGTCCAGTGAACCGCATCATGAATCAATTTGCAACGTTAGAAACAAGTCTGGGACCAAAGGCCAGAGCGCAGCGAGATGGTGCAACACCGGCTGCAGTCAGGAATCCGCATTGCGCACCCCTAGAAACTAGATTCGCGAACTTTCAAGGTGTAGCCGATTTCCATCTCGACGTTCTCCAGCTTGCGGCCGTCCATGACGGTCAGTAGCTGCTCAAGGGAAGCCTCCGCCAAGGCCGCAATGTCCGGGGAGATGCTCGTGAGCGACGGGGCCCCAAACTCGGCCTCAGGAATATCGTCCCAGCCAACGATTGAAACATCTTGGGGGACCCGGATGCCACGGCGCCGAAATGCCCGCAGCACCCCTACCGAGAGAATGTCGCTGGCACAGACAACGGAGTCAAACGGCACTCCGGAATTGAGCAGACGCAGCGCCGCCATCTCACCTTCGTCGCGGGAATACCGCTGAACACCCATAACCAGGTGTTGATCGAAGGTGAGCTCATTTTCAAGCAGTCCCTCCTGAAAACCCTCCAATCGCAGACCTGCAACGCTCTCCCCGACATCTGGACGGTCACCCAGAAACGCCAGCCGCGTCCGACCACGCGAAGCTAGATGACTCACTAACTCCCGTGCCGAACGGTTGTTGTTAATGGCAACGTGTGGCAGTCCGGAGTCAAGGATGCGCTCACCCAGAAGCACCATGGGCGTTGGGTCTTGACGTGCCTTCACGGCTTCCGGCGAAACGTTTTGCGCGCTATAAATGATGCCGTCGATCAGCCGGTTCTGATAGCCCTCTAACACTCGCCCTTCCCTGGTGGGATCCTCTCCGTAGGCTTCGATCAACACCGTATAGCCTCGTGATTCGGCGCTGGTGATGACGTGTTCAGCAAGTTTCCCAAAGTAAGGCGAGGTAATTTCCGGGATCGCCAACACGATCGTCATCGAAGATCCCTGACGCAGTTGACGCCCGGCAAGGTTAGGCCGATACCCAAGTTCGGCAATTGCTGCCAATACCTTTTCGCGCATTGCAGGGCGTACATGGGGCCTGTCATTGACAACGTTGGAGACCGTTTTCCATGACACCCCTGCGAGGCTGGCGACTTCCTTGATCCCGACGCGCTTGGGCCGGATAGAAGTGGCTATGCCATCCATCCGGACGTCATGATCGGCCGATTCCTCTAAAACTAGCGGCTTTTGACCCGCTTCCACTGGCTCCATGATCTTCCACCCTCTGCTTGTATGGAATAAACGCTCCATTTATAGAATGCCCTTGACAAATACTATCGCCACAGTGGATTCTTTCTAACGTTAGAAGTTCACCAATGGCGTTGGGCGTGCGAAGCGGTCCCTACGCCGGGCAGGAATGATCCATGAAACACGAACTCCCCAGGGCTAGATATTCGTCGGAGCAGGCAACGAAGCGGCCCCTTGGCAGCCTTCTCGGCAGTATTTCCGACGCCACCTTCAGTCGCAGGTCGGTCTTTCGATCGTTTGCCGTCACGGCTGGTTTCTTCGCCCTCGGCGGTGGGCTCAGCGCATGCGGCGGAAGCGGGCATGCCGCTGAGGGACCCCTGCAAACCTGGGATCTGTTCTCCGGATCCGACGGCATCAGCATGCGTAGCATGATCGCCAATTTCAGTAATGAAAGCGCTGTCACTGTCCGGCCCGTCACGCTGGCGTGGGGTTCGCCGTATTACACCAAGCTGGCCATGGCTGCATCGAGCGGCAAAGCACCCGACACCGCTATCATGCACCTCTCACGCTTGGCAGGGTTTGCTCCAGGCGGGCTGTTGGAACCGTACGATCTGGAGTTGTTGGCAGAGTTTGGCGTGCGTGAGGACGACTTCGCTCCGGCGGTCTGGAAGAACTGCCACTATGAGGGTCAGCTGTTCGCGATCCCCCTGGACACTCACCCTTTCGTGGTTTTCTACAATAAGGACATTGCCGAGAAAGCAGGTGTGCTCGATGGCAGCGGCGCTATCAGTTCCATCACCTCCGCTGAAGACATGATTGAGGTTGGCCAGAAGCTTGCCAAGGTTACGGGCAAACAAGGAGTTTCCTTCGGTCATGTGCTGGACAGTGCACAGTCGTGGCGACTTTTTTGGGGTTTGTACGCCCAAACGGGCGGAGGCTACACCATGGAGGTGGGATCCCCCGCCGTCCTTGACACCGCGAAGGCAGCAGAGGTCTTGACGTTCCTGACACAAATGATGGACGGAAAGATTGCACTCAAGAACCAGACCTATGCTGGCGCAATTGCCGACTTCACCTCCGGAACCACCGGTCTGATCCTGTCCGGTGCTTGGGAGATGCCTGCCCTAAAGGACGCCATCCCCAACTTGGGCGCGATGCCGATGCCCACCATGTTCGGCACGCCGGCGAACTATTCCGATTCCCATTCCTACGTCTTACCCCGCCAGGTCAGCGATGATCCGCAACGCCGACGAACAGCGCACCAATTCGTTGCCGGCATCATCAAACAAGGCCAGAAGTGGGCTGAAGCTGGGCACATCCCGGCATACCTTCCGGTTCAGGAAACCCCCGATTATCAAAACCTGCACCCCCAGGTTGACTATGCTGCCGCCGGCACCACCCCGGTATTTGACCCTCCTGTATGGTTCAGCGGCGCTGGTACCGACTTCCAGAACCAGCTCTCACAAACCATCTCAGCTTGTTTCCAAGGCACACTGGATCCCCCAGCAGCTGTTGCCTCCATGCTGGAGATCATCAACAAGATGCTCTCTGCCCCGAACCCGTCCTGAACCCAGAGGTGAACACCGTGCTAACCGACTTGGCGCCCTCCGTTGCGCCCCCCATTACACAAAAAACACCGGCCAAGGTTCGCAAAGGATCGGGTTTCTGGTTCGTTGTACCGTTCCTGGTCGCTTTCGCCATGTTTTTGCTGTGGCCGATCGTGTCAGGGCTATGGATGAGCCTGACCAATCAGAGCCTGACAGGTTCCGGGGCTGGCTTCACCGGCCTGTCCAACTATGCCGAGGCACTGGCCGATCCAGCAGTCTGGCAGTCATTGTGGAACACAGCAGTCTTCACTATTGCCACAGCCGCACCGCTGGTCGTTTTATCCTTTGTCATGGCGTACCTGGTTTACGTGGGTCTGCCGGGACAATGGCTGTGGCGCATGAGCTTTTTCACTCCCTACCTTCTGCCTGTATCCGTCGTCACCGCATTGTGGCAGTGGATGTTCCAGCCCGGCTTTGGGCTCATCAACAGCATCCTGACACAGTTGGGTTTTGCCGAAATTGGCTTCCTCGACCAGCAGGGCGTTGCCATGTTCTCCATTGTCCTGGTAACCATTTGGTGGACCGTGGGTTTCAATTTCCTGCTCTACCTCTCAGCCCTGCAAAACATTCCCGACCACGTCTTTGAAGCGGCCCAGCTTGATGGCGCCGGACCCTGGCGCCGTCTGGTGTCCATCATTGTTCCCATGGTCAATAAGACCACCATCATGATCGTCATGTTGCAGATCCTAGCCTCGTTGAAGGTCTTCGAGCAGATCTACTTGCTGACCGCCGGCGGTCCACGCGGCAGCACCCGTTCGGTCCTGGAATACATTTACGACGTCGGATTCAGCGGGTACCGCTTGGGCTACGCCTCGGCCATCTCCTACCTCTTCTTCGCCCTGATCGTTGTTGTGGCCGTGGTCCAGCTGCGCATCATGAACCGGAAAGAACACTAGCCATGAGCACACAAACAAAAAATCGTACAAGCCGCGCCCCCAAAACGATGCGCGCCCAAAATCAGCGAACCAGCGCCCTGACAATCGGGACGAGCAAAGCATGGACGGGTGGAGCCATTACCGCCCTCATCGTTTTGGCGCTGATGTGGGTTATCCCCATTTTGTGGGGTGTGGCAACCTCATTGAAAACCGAGAAGGATGCTGCCGGGCCAGCCCTGTCGGTGCCGTCGCAGGGCTGGACCCTGGATGCGTACGTCCAGGTACTGACCCAAGGTGAAATTCCACGCTGGATGTTCAACAGCTTCTTCGTGGCAGTTTCCGTCACTATACTGACGGTGGCAATTTCAGCCCTAGCCGCCTACGGGTTCTCCCGCACGGAGTTCCGAGGCCGCAAGTGGCTGTTTGCCTTGACCATCGCTTCCATCATGGTGCCGGGCCAGATCCTCATTGTGCCCTTGTTTCAGCAGATGAACTCCATGCGATTGACTGATACCTTTGCCGGGATCATCCTGCCTCAAATTGTTGCGCCAATGATGGTATTCATCATGAAGAATTTCTTTGAAACGATCCCCCAGGAGCTTGAGGAGGCCGCCCGCATTGACGGGGCCGGCCGTATGCGGATCTTTATAACCATCATCGTGCCGTTGTCCCGGCCCATCCTGATGGCCGTGTCAATCTTTGTATTCATTGGTGCGTGGAACAACTTCCTGTGGCCGTTCATCGTCACCAACAACCCTGATCTGCTGACCCTGCCCGTGGGTCTGGCCACGGTCAAGAATGCCTACGGCGTCCAGTATGCCCAGTCAATGGCCAGCGCAATTCTGGCGGCACTGCCACTCATGGTCGTATTCGCTTTGTTCCAGCGTCAGATCGTCAAGGGTTTTGCCACCTCAGGCATGGGCGGACAATAAAACGTGAACGAACACTTCAGCATCTCGGGTCAACAAATCAACCTTCGTCACGGCAGTTACTCGGCAGTCATTGCCAGTGTCGGTGCCTCTTTGCGGTCATTGACGTGCAATGGCCGTAACCTGGTGGTCCCTTTCGACGCAGACCAGTTGCGCCCCCTGTACCGGGGCGCAACATTGGCGCCTTGGCCCAATCGTATTGTTCACGGCAGGTATTCCTTCGCAGGCACAGAGCATCAGCTGCCTATCAACGAGACGGCCCGTGGCCATGCCCTTCATGGGCTGGTCGGATGGCACAACTGGAACGTTGAATCTCAGCGCGAGTCGACCACCACCTTGTCCACCGCCGTCGTGCCTCAAGAGGGTTATCCGTTCCACGTAGCTCTGGTTCTGGTGCTTGTCCTAGACGCCGAAGGCCTGCACTCCACGTTGACGGCAAGTAATCTTGGCGCGCAACCGGCCCCGTACGGTTGCGCACCACATCCTTATCTCACCGCCGGTGTTGGAATGCTCGATGACTGGCAGTTGCTGCTGCCGGCCGCTACCGTACTCGAAGTCACTCCCGACACGCTGGTCCCCACGCACACCACTTCGGTGGACGCGCATCCGCAGTTCGATTTTCGTCAATCCCGCAAGATCGGAGACGTGGCGATCGATCACGCTTTCACGGATCTGCTTCGAACGGACGACGGCGTAGCCCAAGTCCGGCTTGAGGGCCCCGACGGCTGTGGCACAGTCATGAGCTGGGGTACTAGCTGCCCCTGGGTCCAAATTCACACAGCAGATCGTCCCGAGGCGCAAAACCACCGCATCGGGCTGGCTGTGGAACCCATGACCTGCCCTCCGGATGCGTTCAACTCCCACCAAGACCTCATCGTTTTGCCTGCCGGGGAAAGCCACAGTGCTCGGTGGACTATCCGGTCCCTGTAGCGCGATGTGTGGGGGTGCCAAGCCCGTCAATAGCCCGCGCTTTCGCCAGAATTACTTCCCTCGGAATGGTGTAATCTCTGACACTGAACAGCCATGAAATCACAGTACTGGTAGCGTCGCGGTGAACGTTCAAGCAAGCGCACTGCTCGCTCAAATCCGTACGTGCGCTTTAGGGCGTTCTCGTACACATGACTGCTTCTTGCGAACCATGCATAGCTGGCGATATCTACTTTTCAAGAAAGATCCCTCTGTCTGATGATTTCTATGACGCCTTCCCTCCAGCGACCAACCCGCGAGGCGGTGCGCGCCCGCGCGGGTGTGGCGATGCTATTCTTCACCAACGGCGCTATCTTCGCCAATCTTCTGCCGCGGTACCCTGAGATCAAGGCCGAGCTTCACCTCAGCAACGCTGCGTTCGGCGTCGCTGTAGCCGCGTTCCCGCTCGGTGCGCTTCTTGCCGGTTTGATGGCAGGGATGCTGGTGCGCAGGTTCCGCTCGGCCAGGGTGGCGATCGTTGCAACCGTGTTGACTGCGCTCGGAATCCTGTTTGCCGGGGTGGCGCCGGTCTGGATAGTGCTTGCCGGAGGCCTCTTCCTGGCCGGAGCGATGGATTCGATCACCGACGTCGCTCAAAACTCGCATGGGCTACGCGTGCAAAAACTCTATCAACGCTCGATCCTGAATTCCTTCCACGCGGTATGGAGTATCGGGGCTGTCTTGGGCGGAGTTCTCGGCGCGGTGGCCGCGCAATTCGCCGTGCCCGTGGCGGTGCAGCTGGGCGGTTCAGCTGCACTCTTTAGTCTCATGGCGGTTACCGCCAACCGGTTCTTGTTACACGGCGCAGAGCCCGCCACCGTCGAGCCCGCCTTGGTTTCTGGTGTCGCGTCATCCACCTCGAGACGTACGCCGGTATTGCTCGTCAGGTACGGGGTTCTTGCTGCTCTCGTGGTGATTGCCGCGTCGGCTTCCATTGTGGAGGACGCGGGAAGCTCCTGGTCGGCGATCTACCTGTCGGGTTCTTTAGAGGCTTCGGCGTTCGTTGCCGGGGTAGGCTTCATTGCCCTCCAGGGGATGCAGTTCGTCGGGCGAATCTGTGGCGACAGGCTCGTTGACCGTTTTGGCCAACGTGTTGTGGCACGCGCAGGTGGGTTGGTCGTCTTCATCGGGATGGGTGTTGCTCTGGCCATCCCTACAATCCTTGGCACGGTGGTTGGTTTCGGTCTCGCCGGTCTCGGTGTTGCGACCCTCATCCCGGCGGCAATGCACGCTGCCGACGAACTGCCAGGATTCCGACCCGGCACGGGACTCACCATCGTCAGCTGGCTGTTGCGGGTCGGTTTTCTTCTCTCACCCCTGATCGTCGGCGCTTTAGCCGATGCGTCCTCCCTCCGTTTTGGCCTGCTTGTGGTTCCCGTCGCGGGCTTGCTCGTCATGGTGTTCTCCGCCGTGCTCTCCGGCAAAGCGAGAGTATCCGCCGACAACCAGCCCGCAGACCCGCCGGCCGTGAGTCGTACTTTATAGGGATGCAACGAATGCAAAGGTGGCGTTAGCGGCGACGAGGATTCTCAGCTCGATGCGCTGTCTGACGGTTACTGAATGTCGCCAAGGAGCACCAAATGTCAAAACAACGTTACGAGAATCTGTGGTCGCGGACCAACTCGCACCAACTCGCACGACTCCGCGACAACTAGAGCACTGGCGCCGCAGAGCCCCTTTGGCCGGTGAGACCTCTCGTATCCTCTGGATCCTGTGACAGCGCGAGCTTTTCTGGCTGGCAATCCATCGCATTACTCGCCAAACTACGGTCCATCACATCACTTTATTTCAAATTGGTGCATAGGCAGCTCGACGGGGCTGAGCTTGACTACCCATACACCGGGTCATGTGAATGTCGATGTTTGCCGACAATGCTGGCCGCTCGCTGGCATTAGCTAGCTGTGAGTTCTGATTTTCGGACGGTGGAAATAGTCCGCTACCAACTGGGTGGGATCCGACCGACTCATTATTTACTCATTAAATTGGGTGACAACTGCCGCCTCGTCAGTACCATCCATTGTTATGCGTTCGCCGCACTACCAAATGCCAAGAACGGCTTTTGACAAGTTGAATAGGACGTTAGAGGCGACAGCGGGGGTCATGGGTTCGAATCCCATAGGAGGCCCATTGGTGGTCGGTAGTTGTCGGCACTGATCAAAGATCTTGGAATTGCGGGGATTTTTGGCCGTTTTAGGGTGTGTTTCAACGCGGTGGGTGTCTTGTAACGCAACCCTCGTCGGTCCGAATCCCTGAGTTGCGCGGCCTTAGCAAGCGGCCGGCGGGCATCCAAGATGCGCGGATTAACAGGGAATCGGGTGGTGCAGGTCGCTGCTCAATGCCAGCGGTGTCCTTCCGGACGGCGCCCAGACGGTGGTCCCCTTCGAATACAAAGGTCATCGGTTCGAATGGGAAATACGGTCGGTGGTGGTGACGCTGACCTGCGGCTTTGCTGTTGGGAGTCGCCCTAAGAGGCGCCAAACCAACTTAAGTCATTAGAAACTCATTAAATTTATCCCCAGACTGTTAACTTTGGCGCTCGGTGGCGGCTTCCTGTGATTGTTCGGTGTCGCACGTTGGGGTTCCATTCCGCCACCTTCTGTCCCAGGGCTGAGCGGAGACCTGCAGGTTGCCCCAGTGATTTCCGAAGTCGCCTGCCGATCTCTCCTATGCCCGTAAGGCCAACCCTCTGGGTGAAAGGTATGTGTATGCGCCAACGTCACTTTGTCTGGGGAGGCATTCCGTTGCGACTTGAGGATCAGGCAACGAGTGCTTCTGCCGCCAAGTCGGCGTTACCAGGAGTGGCTCTACAAGCTCCTGTCGTGGAAGATATCAATGCGAAGCTCTTGAATGACATACACGGCAGCAACAACGCATGATCTTTTTGGGGGGAACTGATGGAAACAACCGCGGCATGGCTGATGACGGTGGGCGGTCTTGGGATATTGATGAGCTTTTTGCTCGGAGTTATTGAGCTGGCTACACTCGGCGCCATTCGCCCACCGAAACGACAGACCTTTACATACATTCGACTGGCTGCGGCGCAGTATCAGACGGTTGTGCTGCCCACGTTGGGGCGCTCATTTCAGGTCTGTTTGTCAGTCTTGCAGCGTCCTTCTTCTATGGAAGCTTCACTGGACAACAAGATTCCTGGCATCAGTGGGCCGGGCTCGTCTCATTCTCAGTTGGGACTATCCTCGCGGTGGCAACTCTGTGGTCCGTTATCAAGGGTGTAGGCGATCCTGTGGAGTTGGCACGCGACCCGTTCTCCATTCGTGCAGCTGCTGATGAGAGTGCCGCAGCACCTCGGCGTGGGGGACTTGATCCCCAGATCCTGACACAACAACTCGACGCATGGGAAGCAGGCACTTCTGGCCACTCCATGAACCTCTCCGTGAAGGGCACTTCCAGCCGACTGGATGAGAGCCTCGCTCAAGCGGCACAAGCACATAGGTTTTGGATATCCGCTTTCTGCGCCCTGCGGGTCTACTACGCCGCATTCCTCCGATTCCCCTTCAGATTCGGATGGCCCTTCCTTGGTTTCGCTCTACTTGTGGCAGGAAGCGTGTGGTACGGGATTGGTCCTGCTGGGCTCAATTTCGCCACTTCGTGGAGGCCATGGATAGTGGTGGGCCGGTTCGCCATAGTTGGCGCGGTCGCGACCTTGTTCTACTGCGCAACAAGAGGCAACCGTGCCCGATTGTGGCACCGCATCAACCTTCTCGCCCTCAAGGACGCACGAAACGCGATAGTCCAAGCAACGATCGCCCAGGCCTCAGTCGCAGATGAGAACGCGCTTATGCAGCGGGTTCTTGCAAAAGCAGACAAGTTTCTCCAACAAGACGACGCTGCGTCTGGCAAGGCTGACCGTACGGTTCTGCGTCTCGGGATGTTCCGCGTATCAAAAGTCGATCATTCGAGACGCGCCTAGATGTGAGGTGTGTCAAGGATCTGGGACAGTTGGTTAGTTTTTTCTGGGTTAGGGTCTGATCAAGGTTTAGTTGACATCTGACTTGTGAGTTTTGGCTTGCAAGTGAAAGGATGTTTAACATGCCTAAAGCTTTTCCTGAAGAGTTCCGCCGTGACGTGGTCGCGGTGGCCCGCAAGGGCGAATCGACCATTGTCCAGATCGCGAAGGACTTCGGTATTTCTCCGGCCGCTTTGCATCGGTGGTTGAAGATCGCCGACGTCCAAGACGGGGTGGTTCCCGGGGTGACGAAGGAAGAATCTGCTGAGCTGCGCGAGGCGAAGAAACGCATCCGTTTGCTCGAGCAGGAAGCGGAGGTGATGCGCCGGGCGGTCGCCTACCTTTCCCGTGACGTCAACCCAAAATGATGTACCCGCTGGTCCTTGAACTAGCCGCTCCCCAGGCCCCTGTACGGGTTCCTGTCGCGGTGACCTGCCGGGTGCTGGGATTCTCCCGCCAAGCCTTCTACCAATGGTGTGCGAACCCTGTCAGTGACCGGGACTGGGAAGAAGCGCACCTAGTCAACGCCGCCCTAGATGTCCATGCAGAAGAGCCGACGTTCGGGTACCGGCTGATCCATGACGAACTCGTCCACGAACAAGGCCTCGTGGCCTCTGAGACCCGTGTGGGGCGGTTGTGCAGCGAGAACAGGATCCTTTCTGTCATCCACCGCCGGCGAGGTACTGGGAAGAAGGCTGGCCCTCCCGTTCATGACGATCATGTTAAGCGGGACTTCACGGCCACAGCACCGAATCGGTTGTGGCTGACCGATATCACCGAGCACCACACCGGTACTGGCAAGCTCTACTTATGCGCGGTCAAGGATGTGTACTCCAACAGGATTGTCGGCTACTCCATCGATTCTCGGATGAAAGCCTCCCTGGCCGTTAACGCCTTGCAGGCCGCGATCACTCAACGCGCCCCGCAAGGAACCCTGATACACAGCGATCGGGGATCTCAATTCCGGTCCAAGAAGTACGTCCGTCTGATCAGCTCAGCTGGCCTGCGGGGCTCCATGGGACGGGTCGGTGCATGTGCAGATAATGCCGCGATGGAAAGTTTCTTCTCGCTGCTGCAAAAGAACGTGCTGAACCAAAAACGGTGGGAAACCCGCGAAGAACTACGCCTGGCCATCGTCGTCTGGATCGAGAAAACCTACCACCGCCGACGCCGCCAACGACGACTCGGCAAACTAACACCCATCGAGTTTGAGACAATAAACAAGACCACTCAACCGGTCCCCGAAATATCAACCCAAACTGTCAACTAAAACCCGGGCAGACCCCTCCTGGAGTTGCAGAACCCGTCGACCGATCGTCTCGAAGACAAAGATGTCTTTCTGAAAGTGCAAGACTTCGTCCGAGCGGTCATGGACGACCACACCATCACAATAGATGTACCCCATGATCTGTCCACGATCCACGTCACACAGGGTGGACATACCCTGCCCATTGAGAATATGGGGACGGGCGTTCACGAAGTCGTGATCATCGCTGCAGCAGCGACCGTCACACAGAACTCAATTTTGTGTGTCGAGGAACCTGAAGTGCATCTGCACCCAATCCTGCAGCGCAAACTAGTCCGGTACCTTGAATCGGAGACAACAAATCAGTACTTTATCGCTACCCACTCTGCTCACATGCTCGACTCGGAGATCGGGAGCATTTTTCACGTAACCCGTGAGGATGGTGTTTCAAACGTTCGGTTTGCCGGGGCTGCGAGTGAAAGAGCTGCAGTCTGTGCTGACATGGGATATCGTCCGTCCGATCTCGTGCAGACGAATGCCATCCTATGGGTCGAGGGACCATCTGATCGTATCTACCTCAAACATTGGATCGAGAAGCTTGCGCCTGGCAGATTTGTAGAGGGGACTCACTACTCGGTGATGTTCTACGGCGGGTCTTTGCTCAGCGCACTATCGCCGCTTGACGTACATGAGGTTGATGAGTTTATCTCGCTTCGTAGCCTTAACCGATACATGATGGTCTTAATTGACTCTGACAGGAAAACCAGCCGTGCCGGGCTCAATGGCAGCAAGCAGCGGGTAATTGACGACCTTAGGAAAGATCCGTCGACGGGACTGGCATGGGTAACCGCCGGTTACACGATTGAGAACTATGTCCCGGAACAAGTGCTCACCAGGGCCATATCCGCTGCCCATCCTTCTACCAAAAAGCGCACCTTGACTGCCCAGGAACGGTGGTCTAACCCCTTGGCCGCCGACCGGCTCGAAATTCAACAACCAAGTAAGGTCGCGATCTCAAAAGTCGCGATTGAGAATTGGGGAAACGATTGGCCACTCGACCTGAAGAAACAAGTGCAGAAAGTCATTTTGCTTATCGAGTCAGCAAACAGCCATACATGAGCCACACTCGAGGAAAAAGTGGCTTGCGAATTGGATAGTAGTGCCGGCCAAATCTCGCCTGAGCAAATTTCGGGTTCTGTGGCAAGCTTGTGCCATGGAACTGGACGAGCTGTTAACTATCTTCGACAAGGTAGCCGTAAACCTGAAGAAGCTGGAGCAGGTCTGGGATCGGGCGAGTCCACTCCTACCTGAGGGGCCAGCACGGGGGTCGACCCCCGAGTATCAGAATCTTGTACGGACATGGGATGCCCTGCTTCCAGGGCTTGCTCAGATCGACGGCTGGACGATCACCGAAGAATTGCCTGACATGGACGCTCTCGGACAGATGTTCCTCGACTACGCGGAAATACAGGAGCCTGCTCATGGGGCTTATGCCATTCGTGACAAGCCAGGGGACGACCTTGGTGAGTATCGTTTTCGTTTGGATCAGGCACGGCGGCGTGCCATCGCGGCGCGTCTCCAGGAACTGACGGAACAAATCACGGGCCTTCTCAGAGGGATCACGGCTGTGCTTCCGACGAAGGATGAATTCTTCGAGCAACAGGGGAAACGGAACAAGCTCGACACCTTAGAAACCCAAAGGGTGGAGGACGTGCTCGGTGAAATTGAACGACTTCTGGGCGACACAGTCGAACGCAAGGGGCGTTGGGGCGATCTGCACCGCCACCTACGCTTCGGCGAGGTCAATGATTGGCACGATATCAATGAGTCTGACTGGCCGTCAGTTAGTGTGGATATTGAAGCGGCCCATTTCGGAGAAACAGACCCGATCCCGGTCCCCGAGGTCGACCTTGGGGTGGCTGGCCGTGCACGTCCAGCAGGTGGAGCAACTACGGCCTTGAACTGGTCTGCTTTGGACCCTGATCAGTTTGAACGTTTGCTTTTCGACATACTTCGGAGCCTAGACGGCTACCAGAACGTTGACTGGCTTATGAAGACCAACGCAGCTGACCGCGGACGCGATATCTCATTGGAGAGAGTTGTCCAAGATGCAGCGGGTGCAACGAGGACCGAGCGCGTTATTGTGCAGGCGAAACACTACACATCCAAATCCGTTGGGCCGGGCGACGTGCAGGACTCTTTATCAAGACTTAGTATGTGGGAACCTCCTGTCATTCGGTTCCTGATCATTGCGACGAGCAGCCGCTTTACTGCTGATGCCGTCCGTATTGTTGACCAGCACAACGACCTGGGCAAGCAGCCGCAGATCGAGATGTGGCCAGACAACCGAATGGAAGTTTTGTTGTCTCAACAACCTACACTTGCGATCACACATGGCCTTCGATCATGAGGCCCCGGACTGACCTGGCCGATTGAGCGTGAGAAGATTGATTGCCGTGGGATGTTCAATGGGGATGATGGCGCATTGGTCGCATCTTTCGCCGGATCCCGACGTCGTGTGGTCCATCGCGGAACAGATTTGAACGAATTTTCATCCACTGACACGGAGCTATGAACAATCTGATGAATGACGCAGATCTGAAGGAACTGCTCGACTCTCTCCTTGCCGCTGGCGAGAGTGAGGTAGTGGAGTTCAAGCGCGCGGGCGGCAATTATGATACTGACAAGATAGGCGAGTACTTCTCGGCCCTCGCGAACGAAGCTAATCTACGCAGTGTCGACGCAGCCTGGTTGGTGTTTGGTGTTGACGACAGGACCCGCAAGGTCGTCGGCACCGACTACCGAGAGGACCCCGCACGCCTTGACAGTCTGAAGCTTCAGATCAACCAGAACACGGACCCGCGAGTCTCGTTTCGTCAGATCCACGTGCTCAGTCACGTCGCCGGGCGAGTGGTCCTCTTCGAAATTCCGCCGGCCCCACGTGGCTTCCCCATTGCGTGGAAGGGCGACTATCGGGCCCGGGCGGGGGAGAGCCTGACCCCTCTAGGGCTGGCCAAGCAGGACGAGATTCGCAACCAGACGATGGCCACCGACTGGACCGCCGAGATTATCTCCGGGGCCACTCGGGATCATTTGGATCCTGCGGCCCTGGCCCGGGCCCGACAGGGGTTCGCGGAACGGAACCCGAGGCTGGCAGATCAGATCATCAGCTGGGACGATGCCACCTTCCTAGCCAAGGCCCGGCTCACCCTCGACGGGCATATCACGCGAGCCACGTTGCTGCTCCTCGGACGCCATGATGCGGCACACCTACTCAGCCCCCACATGGCGGAAATGACCTGGAAACTTACTGGTGAAGAATCGGCGTACGAGCACTTCGCAACGCCGTTCTTGCTGACCGGGACACTGCTGCTACAGCGTATCCGCAACTTACAGATCCGCTTCAACCCGCCGAATGAGTTGATTTACCGCGAGATCGAGAAATACAACGAGTCCGGCCTGCACGAGGCGCTGTATAACTGCATTGCGCACCAAGACTACCGACAGTATTCCCGGGTGATTGTCACTGAATACGTAGACCGGGTCGAATTTATCAGTGTCGGTGAATTCTACGACCAATCCCCGGAAGCCTACATGCTCCGCGAAAGGGTGCCGCGCCGCTACCGAAACCCATTCCTCGTGGCCGCAATGACAGAGCTGAACCTTATTGACCATATGGGCAACGGTATTCATCGAATCGTCGACCAGCAGCGCAAGCGTTTCCTCCCGCTACCCGACTATGAGCTGGGGGTGCCTGGCGAGGTCAAGCTGACGGTCTACGGCGCGGCTATTGACGAGGCGTATTCCAAACTCCTCATGGCCCGTGAAGATCTGCCACTGGAAGATGTGCTCGCGCTTGACCGCGTACAAAAGCACCTTCCAATCAGTGCTGAGGCTACAGCTCGTTTGCGAAAGGCGAAGCTCATTGAAGGCCGTAAGCCCCACTTGCGAGTAGCCGCAGCAGTTGCAGACGCTGCTGGGACCCGCGCGGAGTACATCCGCACCCGTGGCCAAGATGACACGTTTTACATTAAGCAGGTCCGAGACTATTTGGAGAAGTTCGGAGCGGCGAGCCGTGCAGAAATCGACGGTCTGTTAGCGTCCCAGCTGAGCGCGGCCTTGGATGACGGGCAAAAGCGTAACAAGGTAGGAAACTTACTGGGGAAGATGCGCGATGCGGGAACGATCCGCAACGAAGGCACCCGCGCCCGGCCGAGATGGGTGCTTTCGTAAATGTCTACCGAAACCTGGCATCTATCCAAGGATTTACGAAAGGCATCCCAAATTATTGGGCGCACGCGGCTCCAAGGGCGGTATTCACCGTATTTGTTCGCATAGTAGATCCCACCAAAACTACGAAAGAAAGCACGCTGTCGGATACAGTTTCAGTTCGAGGTTCAGTATTGCCAGACCGATGCCGTGGATGTGGTTGTGGAAGTCTTCGCTGGCCAGCCCCTGGGATGGTATTTCATACCAAAACGACCGACGGTGTGATGACGGGCCATGGATAACGCCATGGATACAACCGACTCATTAGAAACGCATTAAATTGAGCGACAAGTGCCGACTCTTCAGTATCATGCATTGTCATGCGCTTGCCGCAACAATGAAGGCCAAGAGAAGACTTTGGTATGTCAAGATTGCGAATCGCGTCGACAGCGGGGGTCATGGGTTCGAATCCCATAGGAGGCCCATTGGTGGTCGGTAGTTGTCGGAACTGCTCAAAGATCCTGGAATTGCGGGGATTTTTGGCCGTTTTAGGGTGTGTTTCAACGCGGTGGGTGTCTTAGAACGGAACCCTCGTCGGTCCGAATCCCTGAGTTGCACGGCCTTCGCAAACGGCCGGCGGGCATCCAAGATGCGCGGAATAACAGGGAATTGGGCGGTGCAGGTCGCTGCTCAATGCCAGCGGTGTCCTTCCGGACGGCGCCCAGACGGTTGTCCCCTTCGAATACAACGGTCGTCGGTTGGAAATGGTCATTAGCGTGGGGTACATGCCGCTGACCTGCGGCTTTGCTGTGGGGGAGTGGCCTCGAGCTGCGACATTCTGGCAGAGCTCATTAAAAACTCATTAAATTGATTCCCGGACCGTATCGGGCTTGGCCCTTGCGGGGGCGTCCTTTGACGTTGTCCCGTCTGACCAGGCCCCGTCGTCAGGCAAAGGAACTACCCGCTGGTATCCACTGCGGCGCGCAACAATCCCGGCAGTCAGGAGCCCCGCCTGGGGCCGTTTCGCGGAGTGCCGCCGCGAGTGTGTGTGCGGCGTCACGGTTCAGCTTTGCCAGGGCTGCGCAGAGGTGTCTCATAACTAACAGTGAGTGCACAGCTTCTGCGAAAAGGTTGCGAGACATAGTTACGAGAATCGCTCACGGTGAATTATCGTATGCGCGTCAGGGAAAATCTTGCTGTTCTCGCTGCCCGGATATCGAGCCGTCGAGACGGCCTATTTCCCTAGGGTTACGAGAAACCGCAGGACGCCAGTATGGGGCACCTGTGCGGGGTAAGCGGTCATTCCAACAACTGTGCTGATGCGGCACCCCGACCGCGGCGAGGTCGCACGCTGGTCGACCGGCAATTGGGCACCTGATCCCGATTCAAGGAGTCGCCAAGTGTTGCGATTGACTACTCGGTCGACCGCCACCGAGATGCGCTTCAAAGCCTGAGCTGATCGACTGGGTCGAGGTGTTCTCGAGAGGCGAGACCTTGCTCTCATGAAATCACTACCGCAGATTGTGTTCCCACAAGCCATTTCGTATGCTGCGGCATAATTGGGGCATGACTTCGACCGACGAGCAAGAGGCCCACAGGGCAGAGTACGAGCGCCTACAGTTGTCGCTGAAGAACCATCCGGGCAAGAAGGCCGACCAATTGATGGCCGATGTTCAACGGACCTTTAGACCCTGGTACCAGCGGTCGGTCGAGCTTCGAGCACTGCTTCATCACGGCGAAACTGACGAGAACATGCAAAACGAGTTGATGCGAAACATCCCCCCGCTGGACGCTCGTGAGCAGTATGTGGGCGCCCTGGACAGTACGCTAAGCGCGTACTTGGCGGCCATGGGAACAGTCATCGACGTGGCGCGTCGCGTTGCCAAAACGCTTGGAAACCCGTTCGAAGAGAGCTACAACAAGCAGTCAATGCTCGTTCGAGCAATCGAGGGGGTGACTGTGCTTCGGGACTTGCGGAACTACATGCTTCATTACCGGTCCGCCCCTTGGCATTTCAGCGGCCGGATTACCCCTGACACTCAAACGACTGAGGTCGGATTGGATAGTGATGGACTAGTCGAGTGGAAGGGGTGGAACGCCGGTTCACGGGCTTATCTGAAGAGTCGAAATTCAGTTCGTCTGATCAGCATTGTCGATCCTTACGAGGCGGGCATGGTGGCACTCTTCGACTGGTTCAACATTGAGTTCTACCGGGTAGTTCAGCCCGACCTAGACGCGGCGAACGATCTCGTTCGCCAACTAAATCTTCATCTGACAGGCGGGGCGACGGACGGGAAAGACTGGCCCGAGCGCATGGCGCACATTCAGGAGAATCTGCGGCGAAGCAATGCAGGGCTGCCGCAGCTTAATTATGAGATCGGTCTTCCGTTCCCCAACGATGCGTGATCGCGCGTTGAGGGATCGGTCTACGTGCATTCCCTAACGACAAAAAAGACACCCGTTTGTCGCTCCCGAAGCAGTCAAGGTGTCGCAAAACCGAAGTGTCGCAAAATGCATGTGTTACAAGACGCCACTGAATATTCTACGTTGCCTGTTTCGTTATTGCAGGTCGGAAGCGTCCGGGGGGTGGGTGAAAACCTTGGCGGTTTGAGCTGGAGCTCGTTTCGTCGGTTCGTGGCAACGGTTGGCTTTTGAGCCGCAGGACGGCTACACGAAATCTTCCTCAGTTCGCAGCGACAGTGCGAGCTCCCCAATGCGTTCGTGGGCGTATGTCCATTGCCCCTCGTTCAGTCGCTGGCGCAGGTCCTGGACATTGTCGTCGAGGTCTATTTGTGGTGGTAGCCCCTTTGGGTGGGCGAGCCCAGTCATGATCATGGGAATGGCAGTGTCAGCGACGTAACGCTGGAGGGCATTCAGTTCTTTTCCTATTCCGGCCCATTCTCCGGATGTCGCTCTCTGGATGGCGACATAGGGGTACGTGTCGATGATTGCGCGGGCTCCGACAGGGAGCGAATGTAGCGTCTGTCCTGCTTCCAGTGCAGTGTCCAAGCTCATCGCAAAGTCCCCATTGGCGTCCATCACGAAAGCGCCCGCAGCCGCCAGCCGAAGCTGGCGATGTTTGTCCGCGTTGGAATAGGCCTGGAGCAGCAACAATGGATGCTCGCCCCGTGTTGCGGAGTCGAATCCTAGTGCCATGAGTTGCGAGTAGATCGGCGCTGATGACTCCTTGTCATTGAGCGGCTGGAGCTTCAGGATGGTGTCCGCCAATGATCCTTCGGTCAGCTCTTTGGGGCCCTTTTTGCGTGAAGCCTTGGTCCACTCTGCGAGCTTGTCAGAGTCTGTGTGGATAGGAAAAGCCACGCTCTTGATTTGGGCTTCGGTCAACGGCTCCGCACAGATGCTCTCCAGCTTGATCAGCAGCGCATTGTCGATGGCTGCACGCAGATGGTTGATGGTCTCGCTGAAAAGAAGCGCTGCAAGTGGCGGTATCGGACTCACCGCTTCGGCGATGAGGTGGTTCATTCCGTCGCGCCGTACCTGCTTGATCGTCAGCGGTGCGCGCCTTGACCAGTGTGTGGCTAACGCCCCCGCTTCGTAGGCAAGTTGATCGACGCGCGCCAACCGCATAGCTACGGGCAGCAGCTCATCAGTCACCCAGGGGTAGATATTTTCGGGTGCATTCTCGTTTGTCATATCCAGACCCTATGACAAGTGCCTGACTTGGTGCAGTGGAAGCGTCCAGGGCCAGCCTGGCCACTGGAGTTCATCGGCTTGTTCAATGGCATGGTTTCTGGCATTACACAGATAGGCAGGTTATTAGCATCCAGCTGTGCTGGAAGTCCACGGTGGAGACCTCCAGGAGCAGCCGTTGCAAATGAGGTGTGTCAAGGATCTGGGACAGTTGGTTAGTTTTTTCTGGGTTAGGCAGCGAGGTGTTGTTTCTGGTTTTGGGTGGTGAAGTTGGCCATGGCCGTTGCCGGCGGTAGGCCGTCATTGTGGGTGTGTGGTCTCCACCGGTTGTAGAAAACCTCGATGTAGCGCATGGTGGCCCGCCTGGCTTCTTGGCGGGTGTCAAAGCTGTAGTGGTGGTAGAACTCGTTCTTCAGGGACGAGAAGACTGACTCAGCCACGGCATTATCCCAACATACGCCCTTGGCTCCCATGGACTGGCGGATGCTGTTGCCAGTGCACCAGGATCCAAGTTCACGGGAGGTGTATTGCACGCCATGATCGCTGTGAAAAATTCCACCACGTTGTAGATGGCCGCGGTCTCTGGCCATCGTCAGCGCGCTGACACACAGGGAGGCACGCATGTGATCTGCCATGGCCCAGCCAACGATCATGCGGGTGCATAGGTCGATGACGGTGGCCAGGTACAGCCACCCCTCACCGGTGCGCAAGTAGGTGATGTCGCCGACTAGGCGGGTGCCTGGGGTTGCAGCGGTGAAGTCTCGGCCGATCAAGTCTTTGAAGACTTTCTCCGGGTCTGAGGGGATGGTGGTGCGTTTGAAAGCCCGCATTCGTCTGGCTGCCCAGCCATTCTCTGCCATGATCGAGGCCACCGTTCCCACGGAGATATCAACACCGGCTGTGTTGAGTTTTGCGTGGACCATGCGGTGGCCAAAGATCCCGTCGGAGGATTTAAAGACAGTCTCCACCTGATCGGTCAGCTCCCGGTGGCGAATGGTTGTGGGCGTATCTGTTGCTTCTTTCCAGCGATAATACGACGACCGTGGGACGCGTAGTTCTCGGCACATCCAGGCTACTTTTTCTCCAGCGTTCTCCTGCTGCTGAACAAGACGATAGAGGTCATCTACCGTTGTTCTTTGGCGAAGAACGCTGAAACTTTTTTTAGGAATTCATTCTCCCGTTCAAGCTCACGTAGCCGCACTTCCATGGCCTTGTATTTAGCGGTATCCACGGGTAAATCAGGTTTCCGGCCGCCGCCTTCGTGGCCCTCATGGGAGAGCTTGATCCAGCGTTTGAGTGCGGTCAGGGAGATGCCGAGTTCAGCAGCTACAAGAGCTAAAGGGCGGCCAGAGGATTCAGCCAAGGCAACAGCATCAGCTTTGAACTCATCGGAATAGGTTGGTCGAGAAGACATGGGAACAATCCTTTCAAAGACTGTCTCACATCAGTAATACACCTCAAAATTCTCGATTCGAGAGGTGTTTGATTCCGTAATGGCACAAGGGCCCGGCACCACCCGGCGAACCTGAGCTAACCGGATACACAATAGCCGGGTAATTCGCCGCGCAAGTTTGTCTGAGGCGTCAGCCGGAATCGGTCGTGCCGAAAGAATGCCTTAGTTGAATGGCGTTGTCCCAGGTTCAACGCGCTCGACCTCGATGTGGCGGAGGACCTTGTAGGTGTGAACTTCTTCGCTTTTCAGAGTCAGTAGCGGAGTTACTACGGGCAATTCCGTGAGATTGATAAAGGGCTTCCGCGACTTGTCGATTCCCGGATTTACGCCGATCTTTGGGGCGCCATCGAGCTCAACATTTTCGAAATCTGAGACATGGTCGGCCGTCAGAAAAAGTACGAACGTTTCAGATTGATCTTGGGCGCTAGGTAGCTTGATGCCGTCAATCTTCGTCTTGGGAACCCATCGGAAGAATTCTGTCACTACCTGTGTAGGAACGTAGTGGAGGTGTGCGCGTCCATCGGGTCGAACTGGTTCGGTAACATTTTCCGTGAATTGTTTGAAGAACCGCGCTACGCCGTGGGTTCTTCGCTGACTCTTGTCGAAGAGACTTGGCAACACTGGCAGCTTTGTGAGGTCTAGAACGGTGAGAGCCCGGCGGTTTCGAAATGCGCCAATCCGCGCAAATTCGAGAGTTCCATGCGCCGCGATTTCTCGGATGGCGGTCTCAGGTGTAGCCGATCCGTAGAACATGGGGACGCCTTCGGGGCTCATCCGGTTGGGCGAAGCTTTCTCAGCAGGAGCAGGGCCCAGCGCTTTGGCCCCCGCAAGTGTCGACCATCTGTCCTTGACCAGCCGACCTCGGTAAAACGCCGTTTCCGCCGGAATCTCAGTAACTAGCGAAAGACTTGGATCGTCGACATAGGGAAGAAGTGACCACAGGAAATCCGCCGATCTGTGCGGAGCGCCAACGGAGTCGAGCGAGAACTCACGTAGAAAGACGAATCGGGACTCGAACCGGACATCCGAAACGAACTGTTCCCATCCGAATTGAGCTGTCTCCAAGGACTCGGAATCTGACGTCGTCCATTCATCGACAACGAACGCCTCCACTAGAAGCTCAATAATTTCGTCTTCAACTTCGCTTTGGAAAACATCGGTACAGAAGTCATATGTGATGTCTGGGGGGTCGTAAACCTCTGGTCCGTAGCGTTGACCATCCCAAATGGCCCCGGAGTCAGTTTCGGGCTGGTAGTGGCTTGTTATGAGCTCCATGACGATGGACTGGACGGCCTGAAATTCCACGATTGGGTTTGCCGCTGAAGATACTTCTGAGCAGATCTGGCACTTGCCGTCGACGGATTGGGACTCTAGATCAGCCACGATGAATGGTTCCAAGATATGGATTAAGCAGATGCCACCTTCGGCTTCTCTGTATCCACGCGCGTACATTGCCTCCATATCGTCCATTTGGCTCATTCGTTGAATTCTGCCATATGCAAGCGAACAATTGGCAAGGACTCATATCGGGCCTGAACCTGCCGTCATCATCTGCAGCATTGTGCTTGGTGCTTGGTGCATGGACGTAAATGGCTGAGGTACACAAACCATGCTGGGGGCCACATAGGCTGGACGTGTGTCGTACATTGGCACGACCACAGCACATCACTCCTATGAGATGTATGGAGACCCCGCATGTTCCTGCACCACCTGCGCCCGCCGACATCGGCTGCCCTTACTGACGCTCTATTCCCTTGGCTGGGAGAGGAACTGGTGGCCGGGCCCGACGTGAGGACAACTTCAAATGCGGGTCAGCGCGGAGTTGGTTGAGGTGAACTTGCTCGACCGTATCGACCAACGCCTATCCGATATGCGTGCACGGATCAATCCTCACGATTTTGAAGACTGTGCGACCTCCTTACTCAGTCCTATACACCCCGGGCTTGTACCGATCACGGGAGGTACGGACTTCGGGCTTGACGCTGAGATCACTGAAGGCTCGCGGACAACCGGTCTCATCATCACGTCCTCGCGGAGTTGGAGCGGCGCGCAAAGGAGCCTGCGAGACAGCCTACGGTCGATGCGGAAGAACCAAGTCCCCGTCCAGCGCGTCGTCGTGGTCAACCTCGCCGAAGCGAACAGGTCGAAGCGCGAGAAGCTCAGAGGTATTGCTAAAGAGTTCGACGGCGAACTCGTGCAGGTCTACGATCGAGCATGGTTCGCGAACCAGTTCCGAGAGAACCCCGACTGGCGACGCAAAATCCTCAACATTGAAGGGGGACCGTTCAGCTTTTCGCGCCAACCCCGTGGAGCTCGCCCTGACGAACAACAACTGTCGTCCATCGGACGTGACGCCCTCATCACCGACATTGACGAGTCTGACTCCGACGTGATCTTATTCGGAGTTCCAGGCGTCGGAAAGAGCCACGTAGCCAGCAAACTGGACGGCGCCCTGTTCCTCGAACAGCATCCTACGCCGGAACGACTTCTTGACGACCTCATCGAAGCTAGGCCTGCACTGGTCGTGGTCGACGACTCAGGTACACGACCCCAAGACGTTGACCTGCTCATACAACTGCGCGACGCGGAGAAACTGAACTACCGCATCGTCGCAACGTGCTGGCCGCACGAAAGAGACCAGGTCTCGGACCATCTCCCAAATTCAATCCAGCTGGAGGTCGACCTCCTCACCCGCGAGGAACTTGGAGCGTTGCTCCGCGAACACGGCATCACCAGACTTTCGGTGATCGTGCATCTCCTTACACAAGCAGACGGGTGCCCAGCTTGGGCGTTGAACCTTGCCGACTTGCTCGTACGCGACGGTGACTGGGATTCCGTAATGACGGGTAACGCACTGCGAGGCCACATTTTCGCCTTCCTGCGCAGGTCCAACGCATCGGCAGATGCAGTCTATGTGCTTGGCACTTTGGCACTGCTTGGCCAGGTCAGCGATGACCAGCTGCGCCGCCTGGCCGGCCTCCTCGAGATCCGGCAGCCTGACCTGATGCGCCTTATAAGTTCTGTCGCGATCGCCGGTCTCATCGATGTTCAGGACCACAAGCTCTACAACTATGAGTCCGAACAAATCGAGCGCACCCAGACCTACCGGGTCCAACCGCGACTCATCGCCGCCAGCGTTGCCTCCGAGGTTTATTTCTCCGGGGCAGCCTCACCTGTGCGACTGCGTGATGTCCAAGATACATTCCCTGAACTAGCTGCCGACATCATGCAGACCCAGATCTACACGAAACTCCTTGGCGCAACTCGCCCAAGAGTGCCGACCACGAGCGAACTTATCGCCGTGCTGCCCAATACCAAGAAGGACGTCGAACTCTTACGAAGCTTCGGTCAGCTCGGCCCTGAACAAGCGAAAGCCGTCGTAGAAATCCATCGAGCCTGCGTCACTACAGCACTCAATAACGGGTATTCCGCAACCCTCGAGAATGAAGCCAAGCTGCTAGCCGCACGCGTCGCTGATGCCGTGAAACGCCAAGTCTCCGGTGTCGTTGATATCTTCGTCAAAACGCTCTCGGCGCTTGAATCTACAGGACATGACATCAAGCCGGTGGTTAGGAAACTCGTCCAAGAAGTCCGAGACGCGCGCAACGGCGACCAACCCCAGCTCGCTGATCTCATGGAACTCGTCGAAGCTCTCCAGTCTGTTCCCGACGCCGAACTGACCGACAGTATCTGGGCAGCATTCACCTGCGAAGTGCTCACACCGACGTTTGACGGCAACTACATGAGCCCTGAGGTCGTGAACCAGGTTGTGTTCCAGTCGTTCACTTGGGCCGCTCCCCATATGGAAAAGTTGTACGGCGCCATCCAGCCCACATTCGCACCGCGTCTCCCCGATTTAAGTCCTGTGATTCAACTCGAGCTAATCGATCTGCTCGACCAATGGGTGCGGATCGCGAACGGTTGGGCCCTCCCGTTCGGTGGCAAAGCCAATAGCACCCAAGTGCGCGCCGGCAAACGCATTGCGGCAAGCATTGCGAACACCCTTGCTCCATTCGTCGTCACACCTGGCGCCCGTGCCCGATTCAACAAGACGGCAAAAACGCTCAATATCCGACTCGATGAACCTGACAAACTGTTCGCAGCCCTTACAAATGAACACGAGCGTGTGACCGGCTACGAGGAAAACAGACGCCGCAAAGAAGCTGCACTGGACACGGCTCTCGCCTGGTATAAACAACAGGCTCCTGAAGTGCTTATGGGGTGGTTGACCGCCCACGAGCCGGAGCTAGCAACCGCCAGCCACGCAACCACCGGGATCTGGCAAGTATTCAGACGTCTCGCTTACCAGCCGAACCCGGAACCAACCAAGTGGCTCACCGCGGCCATCGACCATGGCCTTGCAGGATCAACAACACCGCTCATCGACGTATGCGTCCGCACCAACCAACTCACCCCCGAGATCGCCGACCAACTACTCGCGGACCCGAACAGCCGACACGGAATCATCAGCGCAGTCATCGAAGATTCGACGAACCCGGCCCTTGTTCAAAAGGTCGTTGACCAACTAGCTCCCCGCGACGTCCAGCAACTCGAGTCAGCATTCGTACTCAAAGAAGCCCCCGAACCGACTAGACATGCGCTCTTCACGCACCCAAACGATCGAGTTCGCGGGACCGCGGCAGCGCTCTGGGCTGCCGAATGGTTCTACGACAACGACCCCATGCCGGATGACCCCGACTGGCTCAACGCCATGAAGTCCTACACCGTGCCTGAGAACAGCAGACATGAACACATCCACACCCAAGCGTTAAATACGCTCGCAAAGGCGTCACCAAAGATCTTCATCGAAGTCTTTACCATGCACGCCACGGCCCCGACGCGCAGTAGCCACCGGGACCTCGGGCAATGGAAAGAGCCGGTCCGGCTCCTCACACCCGCTGAACGGAGCGAGCTCTGGCAGCAAGTCACAGACACCGAAATAGCAGGCGAACTCTTTTGGGTCATCGCAGGAAAAGACGCCGACTGGATCCGCAAAACGGTCAGCGAATCCACATTCAACATCTCCATCCATGACCTCCTCGGCGCTCTCCAGTTTCAATTCGGTTACCGCTATCCGCTGGAAACCCTCTCGACGATGCTTCGGCCCCTCAGCCCAGAGACCGACGACCTCCTCGGCACCCTTGAAGCCGGCTCCTTCTCAGGCGAGGAGCACGAACGGTATGCAGCTACCCTCGACAACCTTCGCGACCTCGCTACTTTCAAAGACGACGACATCGCCCGTTTGGGCCGACGTGGCGTAGAGATCTATGAGCCGTTGCTCAAAGAAGCCCTCGTCAAGGCACGACAAAAGGCTGTCCGCGGCTTCCGAACCGACTAGCCGCAACACAGGTGACCTCGCCGCCACGGCGGACGATGAGCTGCCCGAGAGTTGATTCCGGACAGTCAACCGTAAAGGCCTGAACTCCCAATGCGGGGTGACGGCGACAAAAGAAGGACCCGCCAAGTGACGGGTCCTTCCAGAATTCAATTGTCTGATGGGGGAGGCCGAAGCCCACTAGTCCAACAGCTCGTACAACCATAGTACGGTTGAGTTATGCCTTCCGCAACTTCAGGATCATCACCCACCCTGACTGAGATGCAGGCTGTCCTGTCCGTTCCAAGGCTTTCAACCTACCTCGCAGCGTGCAGTGGTGATTCCGACACTGCGGTGCAGCTCTATCTGTGGAATGCGGCCGCAGCGTCGTCGCTCATGTTACCAATGCACTTTGCCGAGGTCTCGACTAGGAACGTGGTAGCTGATGCACTGGAATCGGTATATGGGACCAGATGGCCATGGAATCACAGCTTTGAATTCAGTCTCCCGTCTCCACAACGTGGGTTCAATCCACGCAGTGAACTAGTGTCAGTCCGCTCCAGAGAAACCACGACTGGCAAAGTCGTTGCCGAACTGAAGTTCGTGTTTTGGCAAAAGATGTTCACGCAAAGGTTCGATGCACGTCTTTGGGATGGCCATATACTCTCGCTGTTCCCTAACTCGACAGCGACAGCTGACTCGGACCTCCGAGCTCGAATCTACTCGGATCTGGAAGTCATCAGAAAGCTGCGGAATCGCATGGCTCATCACGAACCGATTTTCGCCAGAAACCTCAGCGCCGAACTGGAGCAGATTCTGGATCTCATTGAACTGCGTTCGGTTGAAGTTGCTGCCTGGGTCCGGGCAAATGAGAAGGTCAGTCGTTCTCTGCAGACTAAACCTTGAATGGAACATAGCTTGGGGGCAGAATAAGAATGTAAATCATATTCTCGTTGTTGAAGTTGCCACGGAACTCAAGCCCGCTAACAATCGGCGATGGCCAACCATTCATAACTGGCTGGACAGATAGATTATTCAGAGGCGGGAGGCAACGGATTCCTCACAAGAATGGAATCCGACCGACTCATTAGAAACGCATTAAATTGAGTGACAATTGTCGACTCTTCAGTACCATCCATTGTCATGCACGTGTCGCGACAACGAAAGCCAGGAAGGGGTTTTGACAACTCGAATTGGTCGATAACGTCGACATCGGGGTGACAAACGTTGAAAACTCTTGATGACTGTCCGGCATCGAATATGTCGCTGACCTGCGGCGATAGTTTCCTGGATGTATTGGGTCGGAGAATTTAGACCGCTTATCCGACGAAGCAATATCGGTTGGAATGGCCGGCTGATTGGCGGTAACCAAAAAATTGAGATGTGACTCACTCTTGACACGTGTTAGGTTCCCCTGTCATGCTTCCTAACACGAGTTAGGTAGTTGCAGGGAGGCAACATGAGTGACGTATCAAGACGACTGGCATTGAGTTTGCTAGGTGTTGGAGCGGTCGGTGCCGTCGGGGCAAGCTGGCCCCGACTGACTGGGGCTGACATCCCCGGAAGAGGATCGGAATCCCTCAATGTTGCCATCCTTGGCAATGCCCAAGATGCTGCGAGTCGAGTCAATTTGGTGAAGGCGTTTTCGGCAGCCAACCCAAACATCAAAGTCAGGATCCAGGCTATCCAAGGTGCTGACTGGGGGGACTTCTTTGCGAAGATCCTCACCATGGTTGCGGCAGGGACCTCCCCGGATGTGGTGTTGGTGGCGACCGAAGGTGCACAGCTGTTTGCGGAGCGGCTGGCCGAACCGCTGGACGCGTTCGTACAGCGGGACCAGCAAGAAATACAGGACTACTTCGATGATGTGCATCCTTCGTTGATTGAAGCGTTCATGTATCAGGGCAGCTTGTTCCAACTCCCGATGGATTTCAACAGCGCCAACATGTACATGAACACGGGAGCGTTTGAAAAGGCAGGCTTGGCGCGTCCGGGGGACCACTGGACGCACGACGACTTCTACAATTCACTAACGGCCATGAAGAAAACCGGTGGTAAGCAGTTTGTTCCGTATTACTGGACCAACAGGCTCTTCGGAGGAGTGGTGCCGTGGCTGTACGTCAATGACACGAGCTTCCTGAAGGAAACCCGCAGTACCGGCGGCAGTTGGTTTTGGGACAAGTTCTACGCGAACGATCCCACTCGCGGCATGCGCTCCGGAGGCTATCAATGGCTGGAACCCAACGCCGAGGACCCGCGTGTTGCGGAGAGCTTCGAATTCTTGCGTACCTTGGTGGCTGAAGGCCTGGGTACCAGCCCGGCCCAAGGCGGCGGCAACGAGCTGGTGGCGCAGTTCGCTTCCGGACTCATTGGCACAACTCCTGCAGGCGGCTATTGGGTCGAGGGGCTGCATGAGGCTGGTATGGCAGAAGATGCCTTCGACGTGCAGTTCTTCCCCAAGTGGCGCACCCAGCGGCACCAATTCGGTGCGGCCGGCTATGCCATCATGAAGACCTCCACCCGCAAGGACGAGGCCTGGGAATGGATCAAGTTCTGCGCCACCAAAGAAGCCATGGAATTGGCCATGCCATTGCCCACCACGACCCCGACCCGACGGTCCATGGTGAACGAGGCCCTGTATGCGGGTAAGGGGCCAGCCCACTGGAAGGTCTTCTACGACACATTGGACGAGTTTCCCAGTTCCGGGCCCATTCCGGCCCCGCCTCAGCAAGCCGCGGTTGAAAGTGCACTGATCAAGAATGTCCTGGGTGCCGTGACCGGATCCGCAGCCAATATTAAACCCGCCATGTCCACGCTGCAGCGTGACCTCGAGCTGGCGCTGAGGAGAAACTAATGTCAACCACAGTCAAATCATCCCCGGCTATTGCGTTGCAGCAAGTGCCCAATGCAAAAGGCCGTGGAAAGGAAAAGGGTGGCAGACGTCTCGCCGCGCTCTTTTTGGCACCGACCATCATTGGCATTACGATCTTCACGTTGGTCCCCATCGTCGCCTCACTGACGCTGGCGTTCTTCCGCTGGGACATCATCAGCACACCGGAATTCGTTGGTGTGGACAACTTCGTTTCCATCGGTGCAGACCCCACCATCCGCAGAGCATTCCTGAACACGATCGGCTTCGTAGCGGTGGCCGTGAGCTTACAGCTGACGGTATCCATCGGGCTGGCAGTTCTGATCCAGTCAAAGATGCCGAGCTGGCTGCGTACTTTCTTTCGTTCAGCGTTCTTCTTCCCGCTCGTTCTCTCAGCCGCCAGCGTGTCCATCATCATGTCTTACCTGTTCAATCAGAACTTTGGTCTGGTCAACCAGATCATTGGGTTGGTAGGCATCCCCGCAGTGCCCTGGCTGACATCCCAGGCAGGGGCCATGGTGGTGATCATCCTGGTGTACGTGTGGCAGAACTTCGGTTTCACCTTTCTGCTCATCATTGGCGGCCTGAGCTCCATCCCCGTCGAGATGTATGAAGCGTCCTCCATTGACGGTGCCACCGGCTGGAAGCAGTTCAAGAACATAACACTTCCGCTGCTGAGCCCAACCCTGCTGGTTGCGAGCGTCATGGCCATCATCTCGGCATTGCAAATCTTTGACCAACCGTATGTCATCACCCGAGGGGGTCCCGGGGACTCCACCCGCACCGCCGTCATGGTCATTTATGAAACGGCTTTCAAGCAGCTGGACTTCGGCCGTGCCTTTGCCATCGGCATCGTGCTGACGCTGCTCATCATGCTGGTGACAGCCGTCCAATTCCGCCTCTCACGACGCTTCGTGCACTACAACTAGGACAGTGCCATGACTACTCTTACCGAGAACGAAAGTACCGCTGCCCGCGGCCGTGGAACAACACCGGCTCCGAGCAGGAAGGGCCGTGTCTCCGGACGCACCGCTGGACGCGCCGCCATCCTCGTTGTCGCCACGTTCGTGACACTTGGCCCCGTCGTATGGACTGTATTGACCTCCATGCGTCCACCCACCGAATCATTGGGCGCCGGTGGCTCCATCTTCTCCGGCGGCTTAGACTTCAGCTCCTACACGGATGTGTTCCAACAGGTCAACATGTGGCTGCTGATCTGGAACTCCGCACTTGTCACCGGAATCATCGCAGCGGGACAGATGTTCACTGCGGCACTGGCCGGCTATGTGTTTGCCCGTATCGACTTCAAAGGCCGCGGTTTACTGTTCAGTCTGGTGCTGGCAACCATGATGGTCCCCGTGCAGGTCACGATTGTTCCCGTATTCATGCTGATCCGTGGAATGGGTCTTTCAGACACCCTGCTGGCGCTGATTCTGCCAGCCATACCGACCGCATTTGGTACCTTCCTCATGCGCCAGTTCTTCATGGGCCTGCCCGGTGAGCTGGCTGAGGCTGCAGCGATCGACGGCGCATCCCCCTTCCGCACGTTCCGTTCCGTTTACCTGCCGCTGGCCTGGCCGGGGCTGGCCATTGTGGGCATCCTCGCCTTCAACTTCCACTGGAATGAATTCTTCCGACCCCTCATCATGACCATCAGTGAAGAGAACTTCACCATGCCGCTGGGGCTTGTCTCATTGCAGGGCAACATGGGAACAGGATCTGTCGCCACAGTTCTTGCCGGCGTGGTGCTGTCCATGATTCCGGCTTTGGTCGTCTTCCTCTTTGGCCAACGCTACCTGCGTGAAGGTCTGACAGCAGGAATTAACAAGTGACATCCTTCTGTCACAAAATACCACCCCACCATCAAGGAGATATACCTGTGAGTAACATCGACCCCGCCTTCCCGGCATTGCACGGCCGCCCGGACCAGGGCTGGATCAACGACCCCAACGGCTGCATCAAGGTGGACGGCGTCCACCATTTGTTCTTCCAATTCAACCCGGACGCTCCTATTCACGGAAACGTTCACTGGGGCCATGCCACCTCGACCGATTTGGTCAGATGGAACCAGCAACCCATCGCGCTGTACCCCCGCGAGGGTGCGGCCGACGCGGCAGGTGCATGGTCCGGCGTCGTGGCCTTGGATGGAGGGGTGCCTACGGCCTTCTACACGGGTATTGCCGAAAGTGAGCACGATTCACAGGTCATGACAGCCACGTCTGACAGGACGCTCCAGAAGTGGAAGCAGGAATCCCAGGGGATTCTAGGTATGCCGGATGAGCCAGGCATCGGAGATGTGCGCGACCCTTTCCTATTCACGTTCAACGGCAGTCAATACGCCATTCAGGGTGCCGGCTATGAGGACGGGACCCCAGCGATCCTGCTCTACCGCTGCCACAGCATGACCAAGTGGGAATACTTGGGGCCGCTGGTCACGGGCGGTGCCGGCATTGCCCAAGACTGGGCCCCTGCCGAAATATGGGAATGCCCCCAACTTTTCGAAGTCGATGAGCAGTGGATCCTGATGCTCTCACTATGGAACCGCGACGACCACGCACTAGACCGAGTGATCTACCTCTCCGGCGAGCTTAGCGAGGCCGGTGCCGGGCTCAAGTTCCTCCCCACCGCTGGTGGCTTCGTGGACTCGGGTGCCGCCTTCTACGCCCCACAGGTCGTGGCCGGCACGACGGCGGAGCCGCGCACACTGATGTGGGGCTGGAGCTGGGAAAAGTCCCGGCCCGAGGCCGACGTCCATGCGGCAGGGTGGGCCGGCGTGCTTACCTACGCCCGTCAGCTCTCCTTTCGCAACGGCGTACTTATCTCCGAGCCCGTGGCAGAGGTGGCCAGCCTGCGTGCGGGCGTCTTGTTCGACGGCGAGGGCGGCGCAGACGTGCCCGTCGACGAACGTGCGTTTGAAGTAGTCACTGCCGGCACTGCGGAGCTCGTCATTGTCGACGGCGAGACGCAGACTGTTGTGGCCTCCGTGGATGCCGGACAGATTTTAGTGGATGGCTCCCTCATCGAGATATTTGGCACAGACGCAGCCCCCGCCACGGAGCGGGTCTATCCCACGGCAACGTCCCGGTTCGAGATCCACGCCGCTGAGTCCACCCGGGTCGCGGTCCACCGCCTAAGCTTGTAGCAGCCCCAGCGCGCATCGCAACAAAACCGCCAGAGGGCAGCAATACAACGAGAAGTAAACCATGAGGCAGAAATAGATCGGGTTTGCTAAAGAAACGACTCGCGTCCGCTACACCAAACCCAATATCGCCGGCGTCGACAGCTCACTTTGTCAGGCCGCACCGTCCGCCGTTTGGAGCGCAACGTGGGGTTGCACGAGATCGCTACGGTCAAGGTCGAGACCCAATAATCGACCTTGGCCAACGGCACGCCGTTCGTCCAAGATTGGCTCTTCGCAGGCGGCGGTGAAGTTGGACTGGTAAGCGATGCCGAGGTCATTCTCATAACGACAGGGGCCAAGCAGGAACCAAACCCGACCCGATTATCTTGACAGCTGGCGTTCTTGTCATCGAGCAGAAGATGCTCGAGCGCTTACCTGTCTTGGAACAGAACACCGCTTTCGGGTCGATGAAGAGCCCGTCCAAGGTGTTCACCGTGGTAGGCGGACGCATCACCGTCCTGGACCGTCGGGCCACAATAACGGTGCTTTACTACGCTCGGCCACGCTCGCTTTGGCTGTGGCCGTCCAAGTCGCGCAGCAAAGATTGCACGTGCTCACACAGTCATGAAATAGCGGTCTAGGGCTGAGCCGAACGGGACTGCGGATTGAGGGGACGGACACCTCCGAAGAAGACTCCCAGGAGCCTTGGGCGAAAATACTGGTGACAGTGGCGCAGTTGATGCCCTACTCACGGGCGAGAGTTGCTGTAGGTGCCGCGACAGAGGGCTCGTTGGGGGATTTCTGGCGCTTGGTCAGCGGAGAAGGCTTTCCTGAGATCGCTATTGATGATCCGTTTTGCTGAGGGTGGTCCCTCAGCCGTGACATTCCCAGTGATTCCTTGTACGGAATCCGCGAACACTCCTATTTCGGAGGGTATATGAGGTATGCCAGAGACGAATCTTCACCGGTAGGGATAAGGTTATCCTTCACAAACTCCATGCAAACGCCGCAGTGAATTTTGCAAACCATTGATTGGAGATCATCGATCTGGCCGGCCAATCGGCCAGACTGTGTACGATCATATTTTGCAGCACAGACTTGGGCAAGACTGTGACCCCTGGTTGCAGACACGGGAAGCGCTGCTGAGTATCCTTCAATGGGTTACGATGACCTCACACGAGTTAGGAATTGCCATGGCAAGAAAGGCCACGTCTCAAGATGTTGCGGACCGCGCACAAGTGTCCCGCAGCGCTGTCAGCTTTGTTCTCAACGGTCGGGCCGACGGGAACATCGCCAAGGACAAGCAGAAAAGGATTCTGGCGGCGGCCAAGGAACTCAACTACACACCAAATGCCGTGGCACGTTCCCTGCAGAGCCAGCGCACCCACACGATAGGCGTAGTCACGGACTCAATTGCCGGAGGTGCTTTTGCCGGCAAGTTGCTCCAAGGCGCCAACAATGCAGCCTTTGCTGCTGGCTATCTGCTGCTCGTTATTGACACGCAAGGTGACGAGATCCGCGAAGACAAAGCGTTCCTCACCCTTCTTAACCGCCAAGTCGACGCCATGGTCTTTGCCACCATGAGTCTGCGGGCGCATTCTCCACATTCAGCCATGGGCAGCGTGCCATCTGTGCTTGCGAACTGTTTTGATCCTGCCGGCACCTTTCGATCCATCATTCCCGATGAGGTCTCCGGCGGTCGGACTGCAGTCCAAACACTGCTCAACGCCGGGCACCGCCAGATCGCTTACCTCTCCGGCAGCGGTGAACTGATAGCAACCGAACGCCGCACGCAGGGTGTTACTGAGGCCCTGTCCGCCGCGGGCCTACCACCTGCCGCAACGACCGTGACAGGCTGGGAGATCAATGATGGATTCCACGCCGCCATGCGCTTGTTCAACACCGGTGCTAAGCCCACGAGAGGCGTGTTCCAACCAACGGGCATTGTGTGCGCCAATGACCGCGTCGCGATGGGGGTCTTGCTTGCCTGTGGCCAGCTGGGGCTCCGGATCCCTCAAGACGTGAGTATCGTGGGCTATGACGACGACGAGCCACTCGCCAGAACAGCAGTGCCCGGTCTTACAACGGTGGCGCTGCCCCACAGCGAAATGGGTGAGAAAGCCATCGAGCTCTTGTGCCAGGATCTTGACCGGGGGATCAGTACCGAGCATGGTGAACCCATCATGATGGAGTGCCCCGTGGTCATCCGCGGTTCAGTGGCGCCCCCGGCGGCTCGTTAAACCAGGCCTGCCTTCACCCTGGGAAGCCCACGCTCAAGGATGATCTAAGCTCTAGGAGCCGTCCTGAATGTCCAGGGTTCTCAGCCCACTGAATGCCGCCCTGGTTTTGGGGCGCGTTGCTCAGTTGGCGCCGAAAGGAGTCAGCTTGGCCTAGATCGTTCATTCGTACGGTGGGGCTGGTTAGGGCCGGGCCAGCGATCATCAGGTTGGATGAAGCAAAGGCTCTGACGTGGCCAGCGGCAGCGCGAAATTCGTCTTCGCGGGTTGCATTCGCTTGTACGGGGCTTTAGTTAGCAGGTGTGGGGCGATCAGGTATGAAAGGTCGTCACTTTCTAGACGTCGGATCTCGGCAATTTCAGCCAACAATCTGTGCCGCACCAATGACACCAGCAGAATTGTGCAAGTGTGCTGGGACGATGGGCGTGGTTAGACGTATCTGCGGTAGAAATTCTCCATGCCGGACTGAGATTCCGCCGCCTATGATGATCAGATCGGGGGAGAACAAAAACTCTGCATGCGATAGATATTGCTGGAGGCGTGAGGAGTATTCGTTCCAGCTCAGTCCTTCTTTTTCGCGAGCGAGGGCTGAGGTTGTGGTTTCGGCCTTGAGCCCATTCAACTGCAGGTGTCCCAGCTCAAGGTTGGGAACAAGGTTCCCGTCGACCACCAGTGCCGAACCAATGCCTGTGCCTAGGGTGAGGACTAGGACTATCCCGCGCTGTCCCTTTCCTGCGCCATGACTCGATTCTGCTAAGCCTGCGGCATCAGCGTCGTTGAGGACTTTGGCTGGTCGTTGGAGTGCCGTGCTTAGGAGACGCTCCACGTTGAGGCCAATCCATTCATCGCTGATGTTGGCCGCTGAGCATGCTGTTCCCTGGCGAATGATGGCAGGGAAAGCGACTCCAGCGGCAGTCAGTGGTGATGGAGCGGTTTCCCAGGATTGAATATCCGTCATCACAGCGCGCAGGGTATTGGCAATGGCAGTGGGGGTGGCTGGCTGGGGTGTAGGCTGCTGTGCAATCGGGCTGACGAGGATCCCTGTAGACGTATCTACAACACCATATTTGATGGCCGTGCCGCCAATATCAATACCGATCCGGAGAGTGTTGTGGATAGTTTTCTCCATGGGTGTTCCGTTCCTTGACGCAGTTCTTCATTGGATGGGTAACGTGCACTGCCGCTCACGCAGATTTTGGGTGAGCGGCAGTGCGTAGCTGATGAGTTGGCGGTTTTAGACGAGCCAGGCCGTGGCGTCTGCCGGCAGCATTCGGTCTTCCAACGGTACGCTGCTTAGAGCTACTGTCCCTTCGGGAAGTTCGACGGCGGTGGTGCCGAAGTTAGTGAGGACCCTCCAGCCGTTGGGGCGATGGAAGTGCAGTACGTCAGGATTGGTATTGGAGATCCAGCTAAGTTCCTCGGAAGTTTGCAACGACCGCCGTAGGGCTAAAGCATCGCGGTACAAGTTCAGGGTGGAACCCTCATGTGAGTCTTGGACGGACACGGCGTGTTGGGCAAACCATGAGGGCTGTGGCAGGTGTGGCTGGGAGTTGCTGAAGCCAAACGATGTCTCTGAGCTGGTCCAGGGCAATGGTACGCGGCAGCCGTCTCTGCCCTTTTCAATACCCGTGTTGCGGAAGAACGCGGGGTCCTGGCGATCTGCGTCGGGGATATCAGCCACTTCATGCAGGCCCAGTTCCTCTCCCTGATACAGGTAAGCAGAACCGGGCAGGGCCAGCATGAAGAGGGTTGCTGCGCGGGCGCGACGCAGGCCGAGCTCGCGGTTGAGTTCCATCTCAGCTCCGCCTGCCAGGATCCAGTCCTTGCCGTCTTGGGTCTTTTCTGGATCTGGCAGGTTCGGTAGCCCGTAACGGGTGGCGTGGCGGACCACGTCGTGGTTGGAGAATACCCAAGTGGAGGATGCTCCGGTGGCTGCGGATTCAGCCAGATTTTTCGTTACGATCGAGGCGAAGGATTCTGCGTCAAAATCTGCCATGAGCAGGTCAAAGTTGAACGCCTGGCCCAAGCCTTCGGTGGAGGCGTAACGGGCTCGGCGGGACTGGTCCACCCATGCTTCAGCGACTGCGGTGCGTGGGGGGTTGTATTCGTTGAACAGGGCCCGCCATTCGGCATAAATTTCGTGGACGTCGTCGCGGTCCCACAATGGATTTGTGCCGTTGTTCAGCTTCTCGAGTTCGAGAATTTGGGCCTGGGACGGCAGTGGTTCACTCAGGTCCTTCATCAACGCGTGTGCCACGTCGATGCGGAAGCCATCAACACCTCTATCTGACCAGAAGCGCAGTGTCTTGAGGAAATCGTCGCGGATCTCCCGGTTGTCCCAGTTGAAGTCGGGTTGCTCGGAGGCGAATAGATGCAGGTACCACTGACCGTCATCAACCTGGGTCCAGGCGGGTCCGCCGAAGACGGAGACCCAATCGGAGGGTGGGAGCTCGCCGTTGACCCCTTGGCCGTCACGGAAGATGTAGCGTGCCCGGGCGGTGGAGCCCTTGTCAGCTGCAAGTGCTTCTTGGAACCATGCGTGCTGGTCGGAGGAGTGGTTCGGGACGATATCCACGATGAGCTTGATGCCAGCGGCGTGCAAGGCTGCTGTCATCTGGTCGAAGTCAGCCAGGGTACCCAGCCTGGGATCAACGTTGCGGTAGTCGGCCACGTCGTAGCCGCCGTCGGCTAGTTCGGAGGGGTAGAAGGGGCTGAGCCAGACGGCGTCCACACCCAGTTCCGTCAGATAGGGAACCTTGGTGGTGATGCCTTTGATGTCGCCGAGTCCGTCAGCGTTCGCATCGTAGAAGCTGCGTGGGTAGATCTGGTAAACAGCGGCCTGACGCCACCAAGTGGCTTCATCCAGGGGCTGTGAGGTGGCGGGTAGGGCATGGAGTATCTCGGTCATGGTGTCCTTTTATTGTTGATGGTGTTCAGGTGGTAGCTGAGGGAAAGGTGCACGTGGGTAAATGCGTCTACTTGATTGCGCCTTGGGTAACGCCAGACATCACCCAACGTTGCGTGAACAGGTAGACCAGGATTGCGGGTGCCATCGCCATAAGGTATGACGCGAAGGCGACGTTGTAGTTATTGCTGAACTGGGTTTGGAAGATCTTTTGCAGGACTGGCAGTGTCTGCATGGCGGCATCGGAGGTGATGAGCGAGGGCATCATGAAGTCGTTCCATGAGACGAGGAAAGCGAAAATGCCGACCGTTGCACTCATGGGCGCCAGCAGCGGAAATACCAATTGCCAGAACACCTGCCACGTCGACGCGCCATCAATCCGTGCGCTTTCTTCGAGTTCTTGTGGCAAAGAGCGAAGGAACGCGGTGAACAGCATGACGCTGAACGATAGCTGGAACATGACGTGCAGGATAGCTACACCGATTGGATTATCAAGGCCGACTATTCCGGTGAGCTTCACCTGTGAAAGCGCGAGTACCGGGAATGGCAAAAACATTGCGGCGAGAAGATAGAAAAAAGACCAGCGGAAAAATTTGCGGTCCCAATTGCGGGCGATAGCGAACGCCGCGAGGGCGCTCAATATGATTGTGCCAACCACGGTGATCGCGGTTACTACCAACGATATGGTGAAGCCGCGTGGGAAGTTGGTGAGGGTCCATGCTGTGGTGAAACCCTCCAAGC
The DNA here is from genome assembly GCF_003219815.1 of Arthrobacter livingstonensis. GTDB lineage: Bacteria > Actinomycetota > Actinomycetes > Actinomycetales > Micrococcaceae > Specibacter > Specibacter livingstonensis. Next base: position 34,916 of record NZ_QJVD01000019.1, on the reverse strand, counting down.
TGAAAGGAGCCGGCAAGGAGAATGCATTGCCGTCGACTGACTGTGCACCCGTTTTGAACGCCATAGTGACGCTCACGAACAGCGGAGCGATGACGGTAAGCGAGCACACGATCAGCACGATGGTCAAAAGTAGGCCGGGTCGGCGGCGCCCTATCCGCCGCCGGGTAGTGGTGGATCCGAGTTCGGTGTTGCGAGAGTTGCCAATGCCAGGAATCGTGTTCTCATGTTCGGCGCCGGGGGTGCCCTGTAGGGCGGGTGAGTTGGGTACTTGGTTGGTCATCAGAATGTCGCCTTTCCGCGCGTGATACGCAGTTGAATGAGTGCGATCACGAGCGCGATGAGGAAGAAGACCGTGGCGTTGGCCATCTGGTAGGCGTAGTCACCACTGGAGAAGCCGGAGAAGATGGTCATGGCAACGCTGCGGGTGGAAGTGCCAGGACCGCCGTCAGTCAAACCAACGATGATGTCGTAGGTATTGAGGAAATTCTTGAAACCGATCACGAGGTTGATCAAGACGTAGCCCGCCACGAGCGGCAACGTGATCAAGCGCAGCTGCTTCCACGGGGAGGCACCGTCGAGCGAGGCGGCTTCATAGACGTCACCAGGCACTGACAATACTCCCGCGATGTAGATGAGCAGCGCCGATGGTACGGCTTGCCAAGCTGTGACCACCACAATCGCAATCCAGGCAAGATCGGGGTTGGACAACACGCTGCTTGCCAGTGGTGTAAATCCGATTGATTCGGCGAAGGCAGGAAGCGAGTTAGAGAACAAAAAGTTGAACACGAACGCGATGATGATGCCTGACACGACCATCGGGAGCACGAACACGGCTCGCAGCGCGATCTTGCCTCTGATCCTTGAGGTAAGGGTGATAGCGAGCAGGAAAGCGATGACATTGACAGTAATAACGGTGACCAACGCGAATCCGATGGTAAACCAGTACGAGGTCAGAATTGCCGGGTCGGTCAGCATCGCGGCGTAGTTAGTGAGGCCAACGAACGACCACTCGCCGAAACCGATGGAGTCAGTGAAGCTGTAGAAGATACCCATGCCGGCCGGAAGTGTGATTGCGAGCGTGAAGAGGATGAGTGTCGGCAGCAGGAAAAGATGAAACATTGGATCGACGCGGCGTTTGCGCTTCGTCGTACCCGACACTTGCGCCGTCGACGACGCAACTCCGCGTGCCTCCGGGAGGGTGGGGGTCGAGATGGCCATGAGTGACCTTTCGTGAACAGTGGGTTTATCAGACTGAGAGGGAGAAGTTCTTGGGGTGCTCGGTCAGGACCGAAAGGCCAGACGTGCCCAGTCGGCGTCGATGGTGCGCAGCGTGTTATCAGGATCGGAGCCCAGCACGATGCCCTGTACATAATTTTGAAGCGGTATATTCTGCGGCAGTAGCTGCGATGCACCGAGCGAGAACGAGGCCTTGTCGTAGAATTTCTGCAGCTCAACAAGAGTGGGCTGACTAACAGCTGGTGCGTCCGTCGTTACACCGAAGGCGTTGTTGTCGGCGTTGTAGGCATCGATGATTTCTGGCTGCATGAGGAACGACACGAACTCTCGTGCTGCTTCCTTCTTGCGTGAGGCCTCCGGGATCCAGAGGGCGAGGTCTACGTTGACCCGCACCCGGCGCTCGTCGGGGTCCTCGGTCATCGGCAGTGGGAAGGCGCCTACGTCCAAGTCTGGCGCGGTTTTCGCTATCTCGCTCAGGGCCCAAGGGCCTTGGAAATACATTGCAGCGTTGCCTTTTGAAAAGTCGAGGTTCCCGTCGCCATAGCCACGGCTTGCGGCGTTTGGCTGCGAATACTTTGCGATGGCAAGCATCTGTTCCAAGGGCTTGGAGAAGTCCTTTTCGAACGAGGCGGCGGAGTTCAGTCCGACATCGGTACCCTGCTTCTTCAACTGGGTGAAGAACTCCTCGAGGTCTACCGAACCCCCTACGGAGTAATCAAACAGGCCCTGTGCGATGGTCCAGGGGTCTTTGAATGTGCTGTAGATCGGAGTGATCCCGGCGGCCGTGAGGCTATCGCAAACCGCGAGGAACTCCGTCCAAGTGGTGGGTACACTGAGGCCAAGATCGGCGAAAATCTTGCGGTTGTAGAGCACAGCGGCGACCATGAGTGAGTACGGCAGAACACTCGTCCGATCGGGGTAGCTCGCGGTCTGATCGATAATCGGTTGTAGGGCTGGATTGATTCGCTTCGCGGCCGGCAGGTCTGAGAGGTCGCTCAGAGCGCCGCGGTCCACGAACCGGGCGATCTCGAAGTTGTAGTTGATGCAGCCGACGTCTGGCGGATTGTTGCGCACGAAGCCTGCCGACAGGTTCGATGAAAAGTCATGCACCACACGAACCCGGTCCTGCGAGGCATGGAACTGCTCGATCAGATCATCGAAGTAGGCGATTACCTCGGGCTTGGATTGGAAGAAAGTGATCTCAGTGGTGCCGCCCGAGCGGGGGCTCGAGCACGCGCCGAGGCCGAGCCCGAGGCCGATCGACCCCGCTCCAAGGAGCAGGGATCTGCGCGTCAGCTCGCGCGGCAGAGGGGATTGCAAGAACACGTCGTTGTCTCCTGTGTGTTGTGGTGCGCGCGGATGCCGATGCGAGCAAGGTTGAGGGCGTGGAGTGGTAACTACAATACTAAATTTAGGTACTAGATTTAGTGTTCTCGACAATATCCCCTTATCCTCGATATGGTCAAGAGCATGCAGCAGATTTCTCCGGCAGTGTCCCCTCACCTCGTACGTACTCTCAATGCCGGTCGACTGCTTCAATACGCTTGGGAAGCTGACGCTTTCACCGCTAGTGACGCTATAGAAGAAACTGGGCTCACTCGCTCAACCGTGCTGAGAGTGTGTGCCGATCTCGTTGAGCGTGGTTGGTTGCAGGAGCTCGCGGATGCCCGCACGGCTGGCCAGTACAGTCTGGGTCGGCCAGCGCGGCGCTATGCCTTCCGTCCCGGTGCAGGCGCGCTCGTTGGTGTTGACTCCGGTGAACACAGAGTTACGGCCCGTGTTACTGATCTGCGCGGCACCGAACTCGCCCGCGAGAGTCGCGAAATCGGTGCAGTGCTAGATACTGCAGCCAATCGGTTGGCACTGACTGAAACGACCGTCGATGCGGCCCTCGTGACCGCAGGTGTGAGGGTGGATGCAGTACTAATCATTGTGCTCGGAGTACCAGCGCCGACTGACGTTATCGGAGCCTCGCCCCAGGGTGCTGACGGTTTCTGGGCGCGGATGAACCCAGGATTCGCCGAGAAGTTCGCGCGGCGCGGCTGGAAGGTCGTCGTTGAGAACGATGCGAACCTCGCTGCGATCGCCGAGGGTGCCGTGGGTGCTGGTGTTGGGGCGTCGTCATTTGTGTGCCTACTGGCCGGTGAGCGGTTTGGTGCAGGTATCATCGCAGATGGGGCGCTGGTTCGAGGCGCACACGGTGGTGCGGGTGAATTACATTTGCTGGACTACGTCGACGGTGTAGGCTCCGCCGACGGGCTCGCGCGGCTCGCCCGAACCTGGGCTGAAGAGGCTCGTGCATCCGGGGCGTTGGCGAGCACAGCTCTCGAGAAGGCATTCGAAGCTGAAGACGTCTTCGCCGCAGCGCGGGCCGGTGACGCCGAAGCTCTTGCCATCACAGCGCGCTTGGCGTTCTTGCTGGCCCGTGTCTGCGTGGTAGTCGGCGGGATATTGGACGCAGAACGCATCATTGTCGGAGGTGCTGTTGCCCCTGCTGCCGCTGGCATACTCGACGACGCCGCCCTGCACCTGAAGGATTTGAGTCACGGTCCAGCGCCGACGCTCATTGCGTCCCCGCTCGCCAGTGAGGCCGTCGGGCTAGGTGCGATACACCAAGGACTCGCGTTCGTACGTTTAGACCCACTCGCATTCGAGCTCGCCATGCGTTGATGCACCGTCATGGCGCCAGCACCCATTGGTTGTAGACGATCCGCGAATTTCCTCAGAGAAAAAGTGGACTCGTGCGGGCGCGCCGCACGAGTTGCACCCACGGCGCATTGCGGAATGTTCAGCTGACTCTTGGTGTCAGCCGTGAGCCAGTATTCCACTTTGGGACCGTATTGCAGTCGCGAATCAGTTGCGCCAAATCAGATCGCACGATGATCCGTATGTCTGTTTCTGAGAGTTCGAAAACACGGGATTAGAACAAAAAGTCTTTGTCAGCATACAAGCCGTGACCTTCAGACGGGTTTTGGGCTCAAACGGCCGATGAATGTAACCGACTCATTAGAAACGCATTAAATTGGACGACAACTGCCGCCTATTCACTACCATCCATTGTCATGCACTCTTCGCACTGACAAAGGTCAGGAATGGCTTTTGACTAGTCGAAATAGGCGATCGAGACGACAGCGGGGGTCATGGGTTCGAATCCCATAGGAGGCCCATTGGTGGTCGATAGTCGTCAGCACTGCTCAAAAGTCCCGGAATTGCGGGGTTTTTTGGTGGTGGCGGGGCGTAGTTCAACGCGATGGACGCCTTAGAATGCAACCGTCGTCGGTCCGAATCCCATAGGGGCCTGGATTCCTCAAGCGGTCGAAGGGCGCACGAAAAACCCGGAATGACGGGGATTCTGGGCGTGTTGGCCCGGTGCCGCATGCCCCTCGGTGTCCTTTCGTGCGGCGCCCAGGCGGTTATCCCTTCGAACGCAACGGTCGTCGGTTTGAATAGCTACTCAGGGTGACGTGTAACCCGCTGACCTGCGGTTTTAGCTGGGGGGGTGCTGCAGCGAGATGCGCCGTCGCGACCGGGCTCATTAAAAACTCATTAAATTCGGTCCTGTCCCGACAACGTGAAGCTGACATCGAAAGCGTCTTTGGCAGGGGTCTCGAGACTGTTGTTGTACGTAGACGTGGGGTGCCTTGCGGATCAACTATCTGGACTGTCTTTACCAACCAATCGTATTTGCCACACGGGGATGACTGTCAGGTTCTGGGGCTGTTGGCGTGGCGGTTGTATTTTCGATGCAGTCTTCACACGTCTCCGCCGATTGGCTTCCGACAACCCCGTAAAGACTTACGACCGAGCCTTTGACCACAGGGGTCCTACCGTTACGCCTTCAAGCCAGCGGCGGACGTGCTGGGGATTCCGTCCCTGAAGTTCCACGAGCTGCGGCACACGTTCGCCTCGCTGATGGTGAGCTTCGATGTGCAGATGTTTGAGTTGTCGCGCTTGATGGGCCACAGCTCCGTCACTGTCACAGACAGCGTCTATGCTCACATGTACAAGAAGGACTACTCCGAGCTGCGCCGCCGGATCACCAAGGCAACGCAGCCCACAGCTGATTCAGGAGCGAAAAGTGAGCCGAAGTCAGCGAACCCGAGAGGAGATTCTGCGCGACGTCGGAAACCTACACGCGACGTGGGCTGAACGGCACGAGGCAACGGTGGAGTGGCTAGCCGAGGAACCAGAAGCCAGCGTGGATGCCGGGGCTTCGGCTAGCCAAGAGCGCGAACTGCAAGACGCCTTGGCACCGCTTCTTGCAGAGCTAGCGAATTTGGCTGAGATAAATTAGCGGCGTGTCAGTGCCGGATGGTCTAATCAAATAATGGCCTACATACCCTTTGATGCGACCGAAGAAGAGATCGCGCAGATGTCGATCATCCGTGAGGGCATCCCAACGATTCTGGCGGAGCCGCTGAAGAACTGGCTGGCAGAGTCCCTTTTTGTTAGGTCAGGTTATCAGATCAAGGAATTTGCCCTTGAGCTGCAACTTGAATTGAACATCAACCTTGGGTTTACGGCAGGCCCTGATTTGACGAGCAAAGCCTTCGCGGACACCGTTTTTCTCTCTGACGAGAAAATGATCATGAGGGTTTTGGATTACTTGTTGTACACGATGCCTCGTGGATACCGAACACCTAGCGAGGAACTCGCTAAGTATCTCAACCTTTATCGCTCGAAATATGCTGTTGTCTTAAGCGATAACATGTCGCGCGTGGGCTATCGAGTCACCGAAGGACTCGAAGAGACTATGCAGGAAGCGATCAACGCCGCAGACGCCACTGCGGGAAAATTGCTTGCTGAGGCTTGGGAGTACGCCTTCGGGCTCGACGGCAAGGCTGAAGAAGCCATGGACAAGGCCGTGAAAGCGGTCGAAAGAGCGGCAACGCCGATTGTGTCACCGAACGATCTCGCTCCGTCGTTGGGGAAGGCTGCCATTGTCGTCAAACAGCAGGGCGACTGGGTGCTGGGTCTGCGATCCAACGACAAAGCCTATCCTGGCGTAACACTGCACCACATGATGGAGACTCTGTGGCACGGGCAGCATTACCGGCACGTGGACAAGAATTCAATCCCGCCGACGATTGAACAGGCTCGTGTTCATGTCATGCTGGCCGCAACGCTCGTAGGTTGGTTCGCTTCTGGGCAGATCGTGCGAGACAACGCTTTGCCCCAGCCGAAGAACTGGGAAAAACTCCAACCGTAGCGATCCCGCTTTCCCGGCGGAAAACCCGTCCAACCGCGCCTCTCGTCTGTTAACGAACACTCCCGAAGTGTCCCGCTTCCGAGTGGAGAAAAAGACCGGATATCCGGTGCATGATCGGTAAAGATCGTCAATCTCAGGGGCAGAGAGCTCGCCCCGGGTGACCAGATCAGTTCCCTCGAGGTGGTCTTGAAAGAGCTTAACGGCGGGCTATCTGGTAATCCTTGCAGCAGAAGCCAGCAGTGCGTCAACCTTAAGACGCGGGAGCAAACTGCGGCCAATTCGGGACGACGCCGTTCACCGAGGCGGCAAGGGCAACGATCGCCTCCGGTGACATGAGCATGGCGTGGTCAGAGAGGTTCACATGAGAACCGACATTCATGCCCACCAGGTTGCCGCCTTTATCGATAGCGGGGCCGCCAGAGTCACCTTCTTGGCCGTTGGGGAACATGATCCGGACTGGGCCAGCACTCTGGGTCGAGTGGTGCTGGGCAACGCTGAGAGCCGGAAAATCACTGCGACGCCCAAGCTGCGTGACCATTTCGCCAGCCATGTGAGCGCCAATATCTGCTGGGAGGTCGAACGCGTCGTACATGTCCAGGACGGGGTTGTCTGTCTGAATCGGGATCAGAATGAGATCGGCGATGGTTCCTGGTCGCTCTGCTCGGAGCAAGTACTTGAACCTCGGAACCCTTTCGTTGTCATGGTCTGGCGTGAACAATTCGAAATTCGCGAGCGTCGTCATCTCACCTTCTCCAAGAGAGCTCTTAGTATCAATCAGAAATATCTGGTTCGCCCACACGTCCCACTCTGCCCTGGGTGCGAGCTCGAAGTCGCAAAGGTGGGCTGTAGTGGTCAAGAAAACCTCACCGCTTATGCGTACAAAGAATCCGCTACCAAATCGGACTATGTCTGTTCCGGGGACGAGGGTCAAAAGTGGTGCAACTACCTTTTCAAAGTCCATATGTACACCGTATGTTGCGGCCGACATCGGTTCAAAAAGCTCGAACAAAACTGTCCCGTCAGAGCAAGGACGGCAGTGGGCAAAGTAGTCTGAAGCTTCCCGGGAATCATGCCGCCATTTTTGACGGCGGGCGTTCAGTCGTCCACAACCACGCCGTGAGCCCACGTGTCTCGTAATTCAAACGGTACGAATTGAGTGCGAAAGGCAACTCCAGTTGTTCTGCTTAGAGGACTGCCATCTGGCGGTGTTGTTATCGGGTGTCGCATGCCTACCACCGCCTCGCCAAGAAGCCCTTGGGGCGTCGGTGACAGGGGCAAGGGAGGGAAATCTGCAATGGGAATATCGCCATTTGGGAAGTGCTCAGCGGCTGCTACATGAAACATTGCGGCGTGGGCGACGGCCATCATCCACGTCTCGGCAAGCATCTTGGTTGGCTTGAGGTTGAGGGTAGAAATTTCCAGACCTTGCTTAATTCCATCTTGTTTCGGAGCTCTAGCCAAGTAATCCATTGTTACTCCATCAAAAATGTCGACAGCTTCGTCACCTATAAGTGAGCTCAGGGGAACGGTGCCGTCCGCATGAGGCGCTTTGGTTGTAAATGTTAGACGCCGGTCATTGCGGGCCCTTACCGACAGCCCATGTTTCACTTTGTTGTGAGCAGCATTGATATTTACATCGTTGCGGACGAGTAGGTCCATTGCGTGGTGCAGCCAATCTGCGACGACGTTGAGCGCTTGCGTTATTTCTGCTTCTTGCCCATGCCCATTGGTTGCGTGCTGGTTGGTCAGAACTAACTGCCAGAACCTGTCATGGCCTTCATCGCTTACAAGATGAGCCCTGGCCTGGTCGACTAAGGTCTTGGTGAGATTTGGGCCCTCTGCTACGGCGGCCCATACGCTTCGTGCTGGTCCTTGTTGTGGAGCCCCGATAGTAAGGCCATGATAAAGGCGGACCAGTGTCTCGGCAGCATGATGTCGCACTGCAAAGGCATCGGTAGCTATTTGCAGTGTTCGGTCTCGATTTGTGAAGTTGAGAATGTTAGGGGAGCCTTCAAGACCGAGCTCGGATGCGAAGTCAATGGCATCTTGCGCTGTTGGTACCTGCTGGCCCTGCCTAATGGTCGACAAAATAGAAGTGATTCGCGACGAAAAATAGCCGAGTGGGCGAGACTGGAAAAAGCTGTCGTCCAGTTGGGCCGCTAGCTCGGGGGAGAGAGTGGGGCCGGAGGGCTGAGTGAACATGGCGTCGTGCTCCTTGCTAATTGCTGATCAAATTCTGGTTCCTGTTTAGGGTGCCGACGTCCGTGCAGCCACCTACTGTGTGGCGGAGTAGCCATACCATTGGCGCGTCAGCATCGGCGGGAATTTAGTTTGAGTTGATGACTGGCGGTTCTCGACATTTATCTATGGTCGCGGCACTAGGATCAGGTGAACACCAATTTTAGTAGAAGCTGCGGTACGTGGTCCTGGAACGGTGTGGCAATCCATGTCGACCAACGAATGCCGATGCAATGGCGGATAAGGGACGTTAAAATGTCGTTAGAGAATAGCCTGCCAGACGATAGGGAGATTATTGCCGCATTCGAGGGGTACGTTGATGAGAGAGCAACAAACGGCGTGATTTTTGCAAAGTCGGTAATCTCGATTACTTTTGACGGCACAACTGTCATGGTCGTCTTCGAGCCATCGTCTGTGGGCGCCTCCGATGGAGCTTTCCTTGGTGCTAGTCCGTTCGAGACACTTGCGGAGTTCGTAGGCACGCCAATTGCATTCGCTGACGAAGAGGGGCGCCGACTACGTTCTCGCGTTGAAAAAGTGCACGTGGCCTTCGCCGATGGAAAAGACCTCGGCACAATGACGACCGCCGCATTATACCGCAAGGGTGCGGGCGATGAATGGAAGCCAGGTTTGTAAATCTTGCGGCTGCGTCCGAATAATGGGGCGACAGATACCTGGTGCCATCGCTTGTCTTCGCCTCAATCGCCGATCTCGTTTGGTGGTTTGAGTCTCAGGTGTGCCGCCGTCGAATTGGGTACCACCTCCAAGAGAGCCGAAAAGACAAGCCACAGAAACTAAAGCCAGCTGGCTGGTTCAACAAGGATTGTCGAGGTAGGATCAGCATCCGGCGCATGAGCGAGAGTAGGCAGGGCCGCACCGTCGAGGCCTGCAAGCTCCAAGGCGACTCGACCTGAAAGATGAGCTGACCTAATGGATTGGCCATTGGCCACCGCGGCATAGAACTGTGCGGCGTAATTGATAGCGTCAGCATCATCGATGCTATCGGCCATGCCAATCGCGAATGGAGTTACGTTTGCAACGACATCGTCAATCTGCGAGGCGGAATTGCAAGAATTCAGCAACACCAATAGTGGGGGATCGTCCGTAGCTTGAATTGCCCTCGAGAAAGCCTGGGCGGTGACGACGACGCCTTCATGATGTTCGTCGGTGTCGTCTTCGAACATGATGAGATCGTGGTCGCTGTGACCAGAAAAGTGAACAATGTGGGGTCGAAATCGCGTAATTCCATCAAGTAGATCTACCGTCGTCGCTGCAGGTCTGACGTCGAGTTCAATCTGATCGCGGTGTAGAGCTGACTCCACCGCGGTACGAATGCGCTTCTGTTCACGCCCGACCCGCAGGTCTCCTTCAGAGGCCGCCCCCAATATTAGAACCCTCAATTTTTCAGGCTTGGGCGCCGGCAATGTCCGAAAAGCCCTATCAGCAGTCGCCTCTGCACCAGCCAACCGCGCTTCCAATGCGGCCCGTTCAGCAGCGTATCGACGATCAGATTGCTGCTGGTCACGCTTTCGCTTCTGCTCAGCAGCTACACTTTCCTTGCGCTCAGCATTGGTCAGCCTCGTCATCAAAGTCGATTCATCCTTCATCAAACCAGCCGCTTTTGCCTGCCATTTGCCAGCTTCTTTGCCCGCGGATTCGGCTTCTTTGTCTTTGCGCTCCGACTCCCGTAACTTGCTTTGCCTCGTCGATTCACTGCTGGCCTTGGAAGCCGCAAGTCGCGACTTTGCACTCTCGCTGCGCTTCTGGGACTCCTTCGTACGGTTCTCCCCAGCCTTAGTTTCAGCATCGGTCCGCTGCTTACGCTTACGCTCTAACTCACTTCGATACTGGCTCGAACTCATGCAATTTTCCTTAGATGTTGAAGGTGGGGGTTGCAGGGGAGATCATCGGGCAGTAGGAACTCAGCCCGATGATCTCCCCTAAGGCTTCGACCACAGGGTGGACTGGGCGCTAGATGCGAATCGTCTTGCCGCACTTACCGCAGCGAATTAGTCCGTGCTGAGTCACTTTGACTCCAACGAAAGTGTGGCGACAGTGAGGGCAAGTGAGTGTAGGAACCGACGGCATTTTTGGTGACTCCTTAGTTGCTGCCGTCTCGAATGAGGCGGCTATTGGAGAGCTTACGGTGAGCCACTGACATTCTTCTTCCTGCGACCGCCGGCTGCGGAAATAGCCGTTTGAAATTGGCATGCAATGTGTGTCGTGTTCCTGTCCTTGGAGCAAGAAACTTTGACGGGTCTATCGTGCAGATCTTGGTGACCGACGTTCACAAGACATTGATTAGTGCTGGCCGGGTACACAGACGCTGGCCTTGTGGGCTGAGCTGGCACGCTTCCCGTTCGCGTTTGCGAGCCGGTTCTGGGCATCTTGGCCCAGAAGTCACTGATGCGGCATTGAATATTTTGGGATGGTTATGCATTGGTCTGAATGAGTGGGTGAATGTAACCGACTCATTAGAAACTCATTAAATTTAGTGACAACTGCCGCCTTTTCAGTACCATCCATTGTTGCGCGCGTTTCGCACCAACAAAGGCCAGGAACGACCATTGGCAAGTCGATATTGACGATAGAGGCGACAGCGGGGGTCATGGGTTCGAATCCCATAGGAGGCCCATTGGTGGTCGATAGTTGCCAACAGCCCGCAATGATGGGCGTTTTGGCCGCGAAATGGACAGTTTTCATGGGCAATGACCGCATAGAATGCAATGGTCATCGGTTCGAACCCGACAGGGGATCTCGGGCAGAAAAGCCCGGATTTACAGGGTTTTTCGCAGTGACGGGGACGGTTTCGGCCCCGTCATTTCGTGCTTAAATGGCTTTGGTGTTCGAACGCAACGGTCGTCGGTCGGAACCCGACATTTGGTCTGGGTGGCGCCGCTGACCTGCGGATATGCTGTGGGGGAGTGGCCTTGAAGTGCGCTGTTCGGACCGAGCTCATTAAAGAGACCGGCATTTCGTGTTTAAAACGCCGAGCGACCCCGACCTTTTATCGGTGGAGATCAAGGCTAAGCCGTGGTGAAGAACGTGATTCAGAACTTGGTGCCGGCGTCGATTGTGACTTTGACAGTCTGATCCTTCAACGGCTCATCGATTGGGTACGTCACTGTGGCCCCGCCTTGCACTGTGCAACCGGATCGGCCGCATGCAGTCTCTTTTGAACGATGTTGGTCTCCCAATCACCTGGTCCATCGCAGTTCACAGTAGTACCCAGCTTCTTGTATCCAGAAGGTAGCGGGCCGATCTGAATAGTTGAGGACCCTGTGCCGCTAAATTGTTTCAGGACCGGAGCTGAGGCCGCCGCATTTTCTACCCTTGGTCTCTGGACCTCGAACGCTATCGCATCGTGAGCTATCGACTGGGGTGAAGTTGAAACTTTTGCCTTCCCTGATGTTGCTGCGGGGGAGGAAGCGGCATCGGTGCACCCTGAGAGGGTATGAGTTCCCAACACAGTGGCGCGCGACAATGACAACGTAATATTCATCCTCCCCATGGATGCAAGTCCCCAACTCACGATGCAGGACAGGGTGTCGCCGATAAATGTATGGCCATAAAGGTGCGCCCACATGCTGCAATTTCCGCGCATTCGAACCTGAGCCAGCCGTCGACGTCCTACAATTATCCGGCCAGGGTTCCCTTGCGGATCGCTGGGCACTGCGAGCTCAGGAACTTGGGAATGCGACATTTAGCGGTGAAACCACACCCCTCCGTGATACTGCATCAGCAGATGGGGGTAACGGGGCATGCTGTCGTACAGGGATGGCGTTGGAGTTTTAGCCGGAGACGGCCTCACGCCGGGATTCCCAGTGCCGAAGCATTAGGGCGAGCAGCACCGCTGCGATAATTCCGATCACCGTGAAAATGACTCGTTCAACGGTCAGTTCGAATCCGCGCTCGATGTCCCCGAGGGAAGCGAAGATCAACAGCATCGGTGTCAAGGCCAGGGCCTGCATGAGGTATGCCCCGCCCATGGAATACCAGACCAGGAAGAACAGGCACAGTACAGCCACTGTGACGGCGCCCCATACGGGTAGGAACAACACGGCCAGCAAGGCGATAATGGCCCCAAGGAAGGTGCCGATGAGGCGTCCGTTGAGGGTCTCGCGCCGCTGATTGGCCAATGGCCGCAGGGCCATCAGAACTGTCACCGCGACCCAGTACCCATGGGGGATGTTGTTGGCCAAGGCCCAGTACATGATCGCCGCACACAATAGGCCCACCGCGATGCCGTGCTCCCACGCGGTGCGTTTTTCCACCGGAAGTGTCGGGGCCTGGAACTTGAGCAAACGGGTGATCAGGGCACCAGCCAAGCCACCGGCAAGGATCCACAGAACTGCGGACCACCAGGGGAGGTTGATGGGACCGGGACCAAAGAGGATCACCATGACCGGAGTCAGCGAGAGCAGTCCGGCCGAGCGCTGATTGGTAGCCGCAAAGAGGATCGCAGAGACGAACATGAGAACCGCGATGGCCCAAGGCGTTGCGCCTGCCAAGGACGCCAAACCGCCGAGAGCGGCACCCACGGTCACCAGTAGCGCGGCTTGACGCGGCTTGCTTACGGGTGTGACCGCCATCCCCAGGCCCATGGCCAGACCAAAGCCCATGCTGGCCGAGGCACCTCCCAGCACGCTGACGATGACGGAAGGAACCATAATTGCCACTAGAAGCTTGAGCGTTATGGGCAGGGTTCCCGGTTGGGGACGGCTAAAGATCGCCATGGTGCCTTTACCTTTGCGTGAGTTGCTGGGCAGCAGGAGTGCCAACCCTTCGCGGGCGGATGTGGTGAACAGATCAGCATCACTAACCACGATACCGGCGCGAAGTCACCTCGCACCCAAGAACGGGCGTCATTATCCTCACGGCAGGAATCGCCCCGCAGATCCGCGGCGTCTGCTACACCCGCAAGATGCGCGGGTGGTTCCATGGGCTGTTGACCACACCTGTCCGCCCCGTCGCGCTTGGGCGTGGCATTGTGTTTTCTTCGAGCCGAACAAGCGAGTCTCGCCGAATTGTTAGGGAAGTTTTCTCATCCGCCCCAAGGCTGACTCAACCTCCGTGTATCGTTCCCTGGTCATCGCGAACCGGAGGTGGCCTCGGACTTGTCCCTGATTTTCGACGTCGGAACCCACTTGAGGGTTCGCGCCGAGGCCTGTGCCGCTACCTTCATTTCACGACCGCGCAGAGCCAAGTCCTTGCGAACCTTCCGTAGGCAGCGACTCCCGCAGAGGTGCGATATTTAGCGTCGAAAACCACAGGCCTCGACGTCACCGAACCACGCCAAAAGTCGCCATGCTGCCCCTGGTAGAGCACACCGCCTCGGGGCATGGAAGGACGGTACGCCGGGTCCACTAGGTAGATCGCCAACATTTTGAAGCCTAACGTCAGAAAACTATTGCTTGCATCACAAAATTAAACTAGAGTCTAGTTTCAGTTATTGAATTAGCCGCTGGACATTGCGTACCCCCGTCGGGAACCGCCGTCCGTGATCTTGGAGTGATTAGATGCCGCTGTCCCTCGCCGAAGAGCAAGCCGATCTGGCCGCCGCCGTATCCGACTTTGCCGACCGCTTCGCCGATATCCGCCTGACCCGCGAAAACCTGGAGGCCTGCGGTGCCGGGGGCCGTCCCCCGCACTGGGACGAGCTCGTGGAGAACGGGCTGCATGCCCTGCACATCAGTGAAGAGCGAGGAGGGCAGGGCGGCAGCGTTGTTGACACGGGCGTTGTAGTCGAGGAATTCGGACGTCGGCTGGTTCCCGGCCCGTACGTCTCCACGGTCCTGGCCAGCGCTGCCGTGGCCGGTGCCGCGGATTGCAAGGCATCCACGCACGGCCTGGACATTTTCGCAGAAGGTGCCACGGGCGCCCTCGTCATGCCAACCCCCGCCGTCACGGCTGTCGCCGAGGGCGAGGGCTGGACGCTCAGCGGACGGGTGCCGGTGGCGTCGCTGCTCTCCGCCGAATGGCTCGTTGTCGGTTTCAACGACGGGGCGGCCACCCGCTTTGCGCTCGTTGATGCCGAGAGCGCGGGCGTTTCCAAGGTTGCCGGCAACTGCACGGACCTGACCCGCGACGCCGGAACGCTCGTGCTGGACGGACTGGCGATCGACCCCCAGGACGTTCTGGCGGGCCTCGATGCGCAGTACGTGGAAACCCTGCAGGCCGGCCTGCTTGCCGCGGAAGCATCGGGCATCATGCGCTGGGCCGTGGAAGCCACCACTGACTACGCCAAGATCCGCGAACAGTTCGGCAAGCCCATCGGCTCCTTCCAGGCCGTCAAGCACAAGTGCGCCAACCTGCTCATCGCCTCCGAACTGGCCACCGCTGCCGCCTGGTCTGCGCTGGTGGCCCTGGACCAGGATGCCGACCAGCAGGCACTCGCGGCCGGCTCCGCGATCCAGGCGGGCATTGTCCCGTCGGTGGACGCACTGACCGAAGCCGTCACGATCTTTGGCGGCATCGGCTACACGTGGGAGCACGACGCCCACCTGTACCTGCGCCGCGCCATTGCCGCGGCGGCCCAGGTGGCCCCGGCGGGTGCCGGCGCCACCGCACTGGGCCGAGCGGCCCTGGAGCTTGACCGCCGCATCGACATCGAACTGCCGGACGAAGAGCCCGCGTTCCGCCAGCGCATCGGCGCGCTCCTGGACGAGGCGGCTGTGCTGGCCAACGAACACGACGGCGGCCGGTGGAACTCCCGTGGCTCGCAGCGCACGTTCCTGGCCGAGAACGGCCTTGCAGCCCCGCACTGGCCGGCCCCCTACGGCCTCGGCGCAAGCCCCTCCGAACAGGTCGTCATTGCCCAGGAATACGCCCGTCGCGGGCTCCTGCAGCCCTCATCGGTGATTGGAGAATGGGCCATGCCCACGATCCTCGCCTACGGCAGCGAGGACGTTAAGGAACAGTTCGCCCTCCCCACCCTGCGCGGCGAACTCATCTGGTGCCAGCTCTTCTCCGAACCCGGTGCCGGTTCCGATCTCGCCGGCCTGTCCACCCGCGCCGTGAAGGTCGACGGCGGCTGGGAACTGAGGGGGCAGAAGGTCTGGACCTCCGGGGCCCACGAAGCGGACTGGGGCATCTGCCTCGCGCGCACCGACGCCGACGTGCCCAAGCACAAGGGCCTGAGCTACTTCCTCGTTGACATGCGCGCCAAGGGCGTGGACGTCAGGCCGCTGAAGCAGTCCACGGGCGACGCCGAATTCAACGAGGTGTTCCTGGACTCGGTGTTCATCCCGGACACCTACCTGCTGGGCGAAACGGGCCAAGGCTGGCGAATCACCGCCACCACGTTGCAGAACGAGCGCACCCAGATCTCCGCGGGCGTTTCGGCCGGAACCGAGGAGTCCCTGCGCCGACTCATCACTGATGGCGGCTACGCGGCAACCGCCGACGAGGCCTACGCGACTTTGGGCCGCATTGTGGCCGTCAGCTCCGCCATTGGCGCCCTTAACCTGCGGGAAACCCTGCGCCAGGTCAACGGACTCCAGCCCGGCGTTGGCTCGTCCCTGGCGAAGGTCGCCCACGCCCGGCTCTCCCGTGAAGCCGCCACCCTGGTTCTGCAGCTGGCCGGCCCGGCAGCACTGTTCGCCCAGGCGCCGGCGGATGCGGTGACCGGGCTGCTGGGTGTGCCCCAGGTCCTCATTGGTGGCGGAACGGTTGAAATCCAGCTCAATGTCATCGCCGAACGCATCCTTGGGCTGCCCAGGGGATAGGCCCTGCGCCGGCCGCAGGAACGCTGCGGCGACGAACAATCCTTCAGTACTCTAAGTTTCACCGAAAGGAACCCTTTTCGCATGACAACGATGACAGGCGAGGTCGCCACATTGAAGACCCTTGACACGGCACGGCTGCGTGAACTTGTTGAACCCCGAAGCATTGTGATCATCGGCGCCAACACGAAGTCCAGCTGGTCGCACTTCACCCATTCCAACCTCCGCTCCGGCGGTTTTGAGGGGGAGCTTTACATGGTCAACCGGCGCGGGGAGGAATGCCACGGCCAGCCGTCGTTCACCTCGATTGCCGAACTGCCCACCGTGCCCGAGCTGGCCATCGTGCTCACCGGCGCCAACTCGCTCGAGACCATCCTTGAAGAGGCCAGGGTCAAGGGCATCCGCAACCTGATCATGCTGGCCGCCGGCCTCGGTGAGGCCGGGCCTGAGGGCCAGGCGCTTCAGTCGCGGCTCGTGGAGCGTGCGCGCGAAGCCGACCAGCTCATACTGGGCCCAAACAACCTGGGTTTCGTGAACTCCCACGCGAAGGTGGCCGCGTTCAGCCACATGACGCAGATGCCCATGATCCCCGGCGGTGTTGGTGTGGCCAGCCAGTCCGGAGCCTTGGCCATCTACCTCCTGCCGCACATGGCCTCCCGCGGGGTGGGCTGTTCGACGGCCGTCACGGTGGGCAACGAGGCCATGATCACCGCCATCGACGTCATGGACATGCTCGTTGACGATCCCGACACCCGCGTCATTGCCGCCTACCTGGAGCAAATCTCCAACCCGGGCCACTTCCTGTCCGTGGCGAAACGCGCCCGCCTGGCCGGCAAGCCGATCGTGGTGTTCAAGGCAGGCCGGGGCGAAGCCTCTGCCCGCGTGGCAGCCGCCCACACCGGCTCGCTCGTGGGGGATGACAAGATCATCGACGCCGCGTGCAGGCAGTTCGGCGTGGTGCGCGTGGACAACATCGAGGACCTGGTGGCGACCGCCGGCATCATGGAATCCCACGGCCGGATTTCCGGCAACCGCATGGGCGTGGTGACCGGCTCCGGTGCCATGTGCGCACTGATCGCCGAGAAGGCCGAGGAAGCCGGGCTGGAAATGCCCGCCCCCGCCGAGAGCACGGTGCAGGCCCTGCACGACGCCGGCCTGCCCACCTTCTCCACCGTCAACAACCCCATGGACACCACCGGCTACATCTCGGTGGACCCGACCATCATCACCAAGGCCAACCAGTGCTTCATTGACGACGACAACTTTGACTTCATCGTCATCAACAGCGGCTGGCCCATGAGCAAGCCCATGGCTGACATGGGCCGGCTGAACCAGGATGAGCTGCACCGCCAGCTCACCTCATCCCCGAAACCCGTCATTGGCATGAGCTTTCTGCCCACCGAGGTCACCGAATTTGGGCGCAACTTTGCCACCGAACACGGACTGCCGCATGCCTCTGATTCCTTTGACCGCGGCATCCCGGCCGTGGCCCGCAGCGCCTGGTGGAGCAAGCGGTCGGATGAACTCGCCACCGACCCCGTCGTGGCACCGACAGAGGTGATCGAGAAGCCCGCCGGTGCCGAGGGCTGGACCGAAATTGAGGCCGGCGCGTTCCTGCGGGAGCACGGCGTTCCGTACGTTCCGGCCGCCGTCGCCACTTCCGCCGAGGCGGCCGTTGAGGCAGCCGAGGACACGGGCTACCCCGTGGTCCTCAAGGTTGCCTCCGAGGACATTGCGCACAAGACGGAAGTTGGCGGCGTGCGGCTGATGCTGCGCGACGCCGAGGCCGTCGCCGAGGCGTACGAGGTCATCATGGCCTCCGTGGCCGATCTCGCCCCAGGTGCACACATCCAGGGAGTGGCCGTCTCGCCCATGCGCCCCGCCGGGAACGAACTGCTCGTGGGAATCGTCCGGGACCCGCACTGGGGACTGGTGCTCGCCGTCGGATTTGGCGGTGTCATGGTGGAGATCCTCAAGGACTCCGCACTGCGACTGCTGCCCGTGGGGCCGGCCGAGATCCGGCGCATGCTCGAATCCCTCAAGGGCATTGACCTGCTGAAGGGATTCCGTGGAAGTGTCGCGACGGACCTGAATAAACTGGCCGAGATCATCTTCCGGATTTCCCAGGTGGCCGTGGGCCTGGGCGACGAGCTCGAAGAGCTGGAAATCAACCCGCTGCGTGTTGCCGGTGACGAGATTGAGGCCCTTGACGCCCTGGTCCGTTGGAAGCAGCGGTAATGCGCAGCCCAGAACCCATGTCCCCCAAGGCCCGGTGGTAGCGTTGGTAGCCCACCGGATATCCAAGCAGGAGGCGAACCATGGCCATAGTACTTTCTGGCGAACGGACCGAGCTTCCCGCCTACCAAAAGCTGCGACGCCAGCGGATCCTGGATGCGGCGAAATCGATGCTGCGCAACCACGAGTACGAATCGATCCAGATTCGCGACGTCGCAGCGGAAGCAAACGTCGCGCTGGGGACGCTCTACAGGTACTTCTCCTCGAAGGAACACCTGTACGCGAATGTCGTGTACGACTGGAGTGTGCCGTTCAACGCGGTGGAGCCGTCGCGGGAGGAGAACCTCGGCACGATCGAGTGCATCTCCCGGCGGCTGCGCATGGCGTTGGCCGCGTTCGAACGGCAGCCGAATTTCTACAAGGCCATCCTGATGCTGCGCTCCACGAACGATCCGGACGTCTCGGCGCTCATGCAACAGCTCGGCACGGTGCTCGAGGAACCCATTCTTTCGGACCTCTCGATGCTTCCGCTGGACGAGGCCTCGGACATTACGGCCATGATCTGGTGCGTGCTGATGGACCTGGTCGCCAGGCTGCTGTCCGGGGACAAGACCATGGACGAGGCACTGCGGATCTCGGACAGGTTCGTGCAGATGGTCGGCTTGCGGCTGCAGCAGTTCGAGGCCGGAACGGCCTAGGTACCGCGCCGGCGCCCCCTTTCGGGCGGGTGGCGGCATGAGCGCCCACGAGCTGGACCACCTGGCCATCGCCGTCCCCGCGTGGAGCCCGGCCGGTGCCGTCCTGAACCGTGAGCTGGGTGCCCGGTGGGCCAGCGGCTTCCCCATGGAAGACTTCAGCCCATGCCAGCTGGCCGTGGCCGAGGACATGCGACTGGAGTTGCTGGAACCCGGCAGCGGGGAACATTCATTCATCCAGCGCTTCCTTTCCGACAACGATGGACGTCCCGCACCCCACCACATCACGTTCAAGGTGCACGACATCCGTGCGGCCATTGCCGGAGCATGTCAAGCCGGGATCGATCCCATCCTCGTCAACCTGGAACATCCGCAGTGGCAGGAGGCATTCCTGCATCCCAAGGACACCGGTCTGGGCTTCCTCGCCCAGATGGTCCAGGCGCCCCACAGCGTCGAGGAGCTCACGGGTTCGGTGGGCAACGGACTCTCCTGCCCGTGGGAACAGTCGGACGCCGCACCGCTGCGCCTGCCCCTGATCCACGGCACGGTGGACAGCCTCCAACAGGCGCGGCACGTCCTGTGCGATGTGCTCGGCGCCCGGGAAATCGACGCCGAGGCCGGCCCGTTGACGGCCGGCTTCCACTGGGATGAGGGCGCCGACCTGCTGCTGACGGAAACACCCCAGGGCAGCATCGACGCGCAAAACCCTTCATCCCGCACCCACGGCATCCACGGCATCCTGGCGGTCCCGGCGGACGTGCAGTGGCAGCTTGGCGATCATTGGGATGAGCTTGACGGGCTGCTTGCCGGGGGAACCCTACACCCCGAGCTCGGCCTGCGCATCTCTTCCGTCGGCCACGTTCCCGCGGCCGCCGGCCCTTAGCCGGCACGGCACGTAGCGACACCACCACACCACGAGCAATAACCCTTCGGGCACCGGCACTGCGTGCCCGCACAACAACCAACAAGCAATGAAGGAGACCACCATGGGACTTCGAGGGGAAGCCGCAATCCTCGGCTTTTACGAACTGCCGCCGGAACGCAAGCTGGCACGGGAAAAGACCTTCAACCTGGAACAGTGGGCCCGCCTGTCCAAGGCGGCCCTGGACGATGCCGGGCTGGATGCAACAGACATCAACGGCATCGTCACGCCGCTGATCGGCGAGGCGAGCATGTTTGTTCCCTCCACCATCACCGAGTACCTGGGCATCGATGCGAACTTTGCCGAGATCGTCGACCTGGGCGGGGCCGGCTCGGCAGCCGCCGTCTGGCGCGCCGCGGCCGCCGTTGAACTTGGTCTGTGCGACGCCGTCCTCGTCACCTTCCCGGGGACGCACGAGGTGCCCACGGACGAGCGCCGCCCGTTTGTCATGGAGGATTCCATGTACTTTGGCGCATCCTCCAACAAGTATGGTTCTCCGCAGGCGGAATTTGAAATCCCGTACGCAAACCTGGGGCAGAACGGCCCCTACGGCCAGATCGCCAAACGCTACGGCTACGAGTTCGGCTACGACGAGCTGGCCATGGCGAAGATTGCCGTGGACCAGCGCACCAACGCCTGCGCCACGCCGGGCGCCGTCTTCCATGGCAAGCCCATCACGGCCCAGGACGTCCTGGCCTCCCCGATGGTCGCGGACCCCCTGCACTTGCTGGAGATAGTGATGCCCTGCCAGGGCGGCGCCGCCGTCGTGATTGGCAACAAGGACCTGGCGGCCAAGTCCAAGAACCGCCCCGTCTGGATCAAGGGCTTTGGCGAACGCGTCCCCTACAAGACACCCACCTACGCGAGGGACCTCATGTACTCGCCCATGGTCCACGCGGCGGACCAGGCGTTCTCGATGGCCGGGATCACCCGCGACGAGGTGGACATGGTCTCCATCTACGACTGCTACTCCATCACCGTGCTCATGAGCCTGGAGGATGCCGGCTTTGCCGAAAAGGGCAAGGGCATGCAGTTCGTGAACGAGCACGACCTTACGTTCCGGGGCGACTTCCCGATGAACACGGCAGGCGGCCAGCTGTCGTTTGGCCAGGCGGGCATTGCCGGCGGCATGCACCACGTGATCGACGGCGTCCGACAGATCATGGGGCGCGCAGGCGAGGCACAGGTTGCGGACTGCAACCGCGCCTTTGTCACCGGCAACGGCGGCATCATGAGCGAGCAAACAGCACTGATCTTCGAAGGGGAGTAGGAAAACACCATGAGCACCACATACACGCCGCCGGCATTCACCGCGCCGCTTCCGGTCCCAACCCCGCTGACCCGGCCCTTCTGGGACGCCCTGGCCGAGCACAAGGTCCGCATCCAGTACTCCCCGTCGCTGGGCGAGTACATCTTCTACCCCCGCCCGCTGGCGCCGCGCACCCTGGCCGACGACCTCCAGTGGCGCGAGATCTCCGGTGCCGGAACGCTGTACACGTACACGATCACCACGCGCCCGGTGGCACCGCACTTCGCCGCGGCGGGGCCCATGGTCCTGGCCGTGGTGCAGTGGGACGAGGGGCCCAAGTTCTCCACCGAACTTGTCAATGTCGCCCACGAGGACGTGCGGATCGGCATGCGGGTCAAGCCCGTGTACTGCGACTACCCCGAAGCGGGCATCACCATGCTCCGCTACGAGCCGGAGGCCTGAGATGGTTGCCGTTACCGAGGAGAAGCAGCCCGAATTCGTCCTGCCGGAAGTGACCCTGCGGATTGGTTCGGCCACGCGCACCACGGGTGACCGGACACACGAGCACATCAACCCGGCCACGGGCCTCCCCGATGCAGTGGTGCCCATGGCGGGCGCGGCCGATGTTGACGAGGCCGTCCGAAACGCCCATGAGGCGTTTTCGGTGTGGAAGGCAACGCCTGCCGTCCAACGGGCGCGCGCCTTGCTGAAGCTGGCCAGCCTCGTTGAGGACCACACGGCAGACTTCGCGGCCCTGGCCACCGCGGACAACGGCACCCCGGCAGGGACGGCGCAGCTCATGGTGGGCGCCGCGGTCGAGTGGATCCGCTATTACGCTGGCTGGGCAGACAAGCTGCCCCTGGGCCGCATCACGTCGGTGGCCGGTGCCGGCGGTTCCTTCGGGCACACGCTGCGCCAGCCCTACGGGGTGATCGGCGTTGTGATCACGTGGAACGCACCGCTCATTTCGCTGGCCATGAAGGTTCCGGCCGCGCTGGCGGCCGGCAACACCGTGGTGGCCAATCCAAGCGAGCTGACCCCCTTCAGTGCCATGCTCTTCGCCGACCTCATCCGCGAGGCCGGGGTTCCCGACGGCGTGTTCAACGTCGTCACCGGCGGCGCTGAAGCAGGCTCCGCCCTCGTGGGCCACCCACTTGTCAAAAAGGTGTCTTTCACGGGGGGACCCGACACGGCACGGAAGATCACGGCCGCGTGCTCCCAGACGTTCAAGCCCGTCCTGCTGGAACTGGGCGGAAAATCGGCCAACGTGGTGTTTGCTGACGCCGACCTTGAGGCCGCCGCCCTGCACGCCGCCTTCATGGCGTTTGGCGTCATGACCGGACAGGCCTGCGCCCTGCCCACCCGGCTGCTCGTCCAGGATTCCATCCACGACGAGTTTGCGGCCAGGGTGGCGGAGATTGCCGCCTCGTTCAAGGTGGGCAGCCCGCTTGAGTTGGACACCATCTGCGGGCCTGTCATCAACCAAGGTGCCATCGACCGCATCGAGGCCATGGTGGCCCAGGCGCGGACGGACGGCGCCCGCGTCCTGACCGGCGGCACCCGCCTGGGCGGCGAGCTGGCCGACGGCTTCTACTATCCGCCGACCGTTGTGGCGGACGTGGACCGGGAGAGCGAACTGGCCCGGCAGGAAGTCTTCGGCCCGGTCCTGGCCGTCATGCGCTTTTGTGATGAGGCCGACGCCGTGGCACTGGCCAACAGCACCGACTACGGCCTCTCGGGCTACCTGTGGACCTCCGACGCCAAGCGCGCCGTGAGGGTCGTCGAAGCGCTGGAAACCGGTGAAGTGGTGGTCAACGGGGCGCCGAATGCCGTGGCCGAGCGCCCCTTCGGCGGCATCGGCCACTCCGGCAACGGCAACGAAGGCGGCCTGGAAGGACTTGAGGAGTTCTTCTGGACCAAGTCCGTCGCCTACGGCGCCACCTAGGCGGCAATCCCCGCACTGTCCATTCCGATCTGCTTGTCCTTTTTGCCCCGCAGCGCACCCGCCAACGGTGCCCCGCGGGGAAGCGTGTCAAAACCGTTGGTGCCGCCTTATAAGGCGGCACCGACGGGACTCGGCGGGCGCATCACTGACGTGTTCGTCCGCCGTATTCAAAGAATGTTCGTTACCCCGCCCGCCGATTCCGTGAGGGCACAACCACTTTCTTTTCAGCACACCCAAGAAAGGCTGGACAAAGATGTCCTTCGCTAACCTCCGGAAAACCGGAACCCTGCAAAACCTCAAGCGGCCCGGATTTGCGGCCGTGGTGACCGTTCTGATCCTGGCCGAGGTTGTCTCGGCGTTTGAACTGTCCATGATGTACGTGACGCTGCCCACGCTGATCAGGGAATTCCATGTTGATGCCAGCACTGTCGCCTGGGTCGTCACGGCCTACCTGTTGGTTTCCGCGTCCGCCGGCGTCATGGGCGGGCGCTTCGGCGACATGTACGGCCGGCGGAAGGTCATGGTCATCGTCTTGGTGATCGCCTGCGTGGGCTCGCTGGTCTCCCTGATCGGCGGCAGCCTGGGCATGATCATCCTGGGCCGTGCCATCCAGGGCACCGCCGGTGCCTTGATGGGCCTGGCCTTTGGCCTGGCACGCGAACACCTGGCCAAGGAACGCATCCCCGTGGGCGTCTCCATGATCGGCGCCTCGGCCTTGATCGCCGGCGCAGGCGGAGCGTTTATTGCCGGTTTCATGATCCAGGTCTTCTCCTGGCACCTGATCTTCATCTTCTCCGCAGTGCTTGCCCTGGTGGCAGCGGTGGCCATCCTGGCAGTGATTCCGCGCGACACCCTGGTCCCCAGCAGGGAGAAGCCCGACTACCTTGGCGCGGTCCTGCTGCCCATCGCGGTCAGCGCCATCCTGTTGGCGCTTTCCAGCGTCTCCAAGACGGGCTTTGGTTCGGTCGAGTTCCTTGGCCTGATCGCCGCCGGCATCGTCGTCGCGGCCGTGTGGGTGTGGTGGGAACTGCGCATTGAATCTCCCATTGTGAACCTGAGGATGTTCAAGAACCGCCAGATCGCCCTCGTCATGACGGCCACCATGCTCGCAGCCATCGGGCCCATCGGGGGCATGTCCGTCCCCACCCAAATGGTTCTGCAGTACCCCACGACCCTGGGCTTTGGCCTCGGCTTCACCCCGGCGGCAGCCGGTATTTTCAGTGCACTGACGGCCGTTGTCGGGTACCTGTTCTCGCCGCTGGGCGGCAAGCTGGCCTTCCGTTTCGGGGCGCGCTCGGTCTTCATTGCCGGGCTCACCCTCATGGCAATCGTCATTCCCGTCATCCTTCTCAGCTACGGCAGCGTGGTGGCGTTCTGCCTGGCGATGGCCCTGAACGGAATCGGCATCTCGCTGACCTTCGGCGCCCTTCCCAATGTGCTTATTGAAGCCATCCCGGAGACCCATACCTCGGAAACGGCCGGCACCAACACGATGGTGCGCAACATCGGCCAGTCCGCGGCCACGGCCATCGGTGCCATCATCCTTGCCGGCTACCAGGACCCCAAGACCACCATCGTCGCCCAGGGCGGCATCAGTGCAAGCTTCGTCTTTGTGCTCGTGTTCGCAGTGCTGGCCGTCGTCGTTGCCGTGCTCCTGAAGCGCCATCCGGTCCCGTGGATTCCGGAAACAACCCAGGAACGTGCCATCCGGCGCGGAACCCCGGCCGAGGCTCCCGCGATGGCCGCCGACTGAGCCGCCCCGCACCCTGAACCACACGGCGTCCTGCCGGCGTTCCCCACCGGGGAGGCCGGCAGGGCGCCGTGCATTGTGTGCACCGCACCGGCCAACGCCAAGGGCAAGTGGAAACATCGTCAAACACATTATGGACAAGAACTAGAATCTCGTTATAGTATTTAGTTCATAGTGATCCGTGCCACCGTCGGGTGGCTGTCTGAATCGTTGGGGACATCCCCGTGAAAGGAGCAGGGCAGTGGCGATCCACATGCACAACATTGGCAAGACGAGTGAGGGTGAGCCCTTCTCCTGGACATCGAAAGATGCACTTTTGTATGCGCTCAGCGTCGGTGCCGGTGCCGGGGACCAGATGAAGAACCTGGCCTTCACCACCGAAAATTCGCGAGGCATCGAGCAGAAGGTCCTGCCCACGTTCGCAGTGGTGATGGGGTCCTCCTCAGGCCCCATGGATGGGCTCGGTGACTTCAAGCTCTCGCAGATCCTGCACGGTGGCCAGCAGATCACGCTGCACGGGGCCTTGGCCGCCAGCGGAACCGTGGTTCCCGTCAGCGGCATGAGCGCCGTGTATGACAAGGGAAAGAACGCCGTCATCGAGCTGAGCACGGAACTGCTGGATGCGCAGACCCGCAAACCCGTGGCCACGAGCGTGACCACCATGATCATCCGCGGCGAGGGCGGCTTTGGCGGGCCCCAGGGCCCGTCCGAAAGCTGGGAGGTCCCGGACCGTCCGGCCGATGTGAGCGTCGTGGAGACGACCACCCTGGACCAGGCCCTCATCTACCGGCTCAACGGAGACACGAACCCGCTGCACTCAGACCCGCAGCTGGCCAAGATGGTCGGCTTCGACAAGCCGATCCTGCACGGGCTGTGCACCATGGGCTTTGCCGGACGGGCACTCCTGGATCAGGTCAGCGGATCGGATCCGGAAGCTTTCGGCTCACTCAGCGTCCGCTTTGCCTCACCCGTGGTGCCCGGCGATGAACTGGCCACCAGCATCTGGAAGACCGAAACCGGTGCCGTGTTCCAGGTCAGGGTCGGGGACACAGTTGTCCTGGACCGCGGCACCTACGTCCAGCGCACTGCCGAAACGGCAAAAACCACCGAAGAACCAGCAGCGGCAACGGCCTAGGGCCGTCCGGGAGGGAAGAAAAGCCATGAAGATTGCAGTTCTCATCAAGCAGGTCCCCGACACGGGGGAAGACCGGAAGCTCACTGCCTCCGGCGCCGTCGACCGGGCCGCCGGAGACAGGGTGGCCGACGAAATCACCGAGCGCGCACTGGAAATTGCCCTGCGCGAAAAGGACGCCGACAAGTCGGTGGAGATCGTGGCCGTCACGATGGGCCCCGGAACGGCCATTGAAGCGCTGCGCAAGGCGCTCTCCATGGGTGCCGACTCGGCCATCCACGTGCTCGACGACGCCCTTGCCGGCGCCGACGCGCTCACGACCGCCCAGGCACTCGCCGGTGCGGTGCAGGGAGCCGGCTTCGACCTCATCGTGACCGGAAACGAGTCCACCGACGGCCGCGGCGGAGTAGTGCCGGCCATGGTTGCCGAACTGTTGGGCCACCCCTTCCTCGGCTCAATGGACACCGTTGCCATCAGCCGGGGCGCCGTGTCCGGACAACGCCAGGACGCCGAAAGCATCCAGATGCTGGCCGGCAGCCTCCCGGCCGTCATTTCCATCACCGAGAGCTCCGCCGAGGCACGTTTCCCCAAGTTCAAGGGCATCATGACGGCCAAGCGCAAGCCCGTGGCCGTTGTCAGCGCCGCGGCCGCCGGCCATCTGGCATCCAGCCACGCAAACGGCAACGTGGTCCTGTCCGCGAACCGCCGCCCCGCCCGAACGGCCGGCAAGAAGGTCGTTGACGACGGAACAGCCGCCACACAGCTTGCTGACTACCTCAGCGTCGAAAACCTGATCTGAAAGGGCCGCCCATCATGAGCAACATCCTTGTCAACATCGAAGTGGCAGCAGACGGATCGCTGCGCTCCACCACCGCCCACCTGCTCGGCATGGCCGCACGCCTGGGCGAGCCCGTCGCCGTCCTGGCAGCGACCGCGGGCGCTTGGGAGGAACTCGTTGCCGAACTCGGCAGCCTGGGTGCGGCGACGATCGTGGTCGGTGAGTGCCCGGCGTCGTCAAGCCACGTCGCAGCCGCATCCGTGGCCGCACTGGCCGACGCCATGGCCAGCCACGCGCCGGTTGCCGTGCTGGCCTCCACGAGCCCGACAGCGCGCGAAGTCATCGGGCGCCTCTCCGCCCGCACCGGCAACTCCGTGATCGTCGACGCCGTGGACGTCACCAACGACGGCGGCCCGATCGTGGCAAGCCATTCCGTCTTCGGCGGCAGCTACACGACGGAATCCGGCGTGGGCGCAGGCGTTGCGCTGGTCACCGTCTCCTCCAACGGCTCAGAGCAGGCCCCTGCAGTGGCATCGCCCACCGTGGAGTTGCGCCTGCTGGAGGTGGCCACCCACGCGGTTGCAGCCATCACGGACGCGGAGGTCGCCTCGGCAGGCTCGGGACGTCCCGAGCTCCATTCGGCCCGCATCGTGGTTTCGGGCGGCCGCGGCCTGGGGTCAAAGGAAAACTTTGTGCTGGTGGAGGAACTGGCCGACATGCTCGGGGCGGGGTTGGGGGCTTCCCGTGCGGCCGTCGACGCCGGGTACGTCCCGCAGAGCTGCCAGGTCGGCCAGACGGGTGTCAGCGTTTCGCCCGAGCTGTACCTAGCCGTGGGCATCTCCGGCGCCATCCAGCACCGGGCAGGCATGCAGACGGCCAAGCGGATCGTGGCCATCAATGAGGACGCCGACGCCGCGATCTTCGACGTTGCCGACTTTGGCATCGTCGGGGACCTGTTCACCGTCCTGCCCCAGCTGCGGGAGGCCATTGCAGCGCGCAGCGGCGTGCCCGCGGGCGTCTAGGGAGGTTGGAATTTGTCGCTGCAAACCAAGCCCAAACAACAGTCCCAGGGTGGGCGGAAACGCTGGATCGGGGCGGCCCGGTGGATTGCCGTCGCGGTGGTGGCGCTGGCCGTCGTCGTGCTTCTTGCCCGCTGGGCCCGTGAACTGGCCCCCGTCCAGGACTTCCTGCTCCAGTACCCCGGCCACAGCGAGCTGCCGGCAAATGCGCCCGTGGGGATTCCCGCGTGGCTCGGCTGGCAGCACTTCCTCAATGCCTTCTTCCTGGTGCTCATCATCCGGTCGGGCTGGCAGGTGCGGACCACGGCCCGGCCCAAGGCGTACTGGACCCGGAAGAACACGGGGCTGCTAAAGACCAGGGCCAAGCCGGCGAAGATCAGCCTGGAGCTGTGGTTCCACCTGTGCATGGACGTGCTGTGGCTGCTCAACGGAGCCGTGTTCGTGGTGCTGTTGCTTGCCACGGGCGCGTGGATGCGCATCGTGCCCACGAGCTGGGACATTTTCCCCAACGCGCTGAGCGCAGGCCTGCAATATGCGTCGCTGGACTGGCCAGCGGACAACGGCTGGGTCTACTACAACGCACTGCAGGTGCTCGCCTATTTTGCCGTGGTGTTCATCGCCGCGCCGCTGGCCGCCGTCACGGGCCTCCGCATGAGCCCGGCCTGGCCCAAGGGCAACGCAGCGCTTGAGAAGGCCTACCCCATGGAAGTGGCCCGCAAGATCCATTTCCCCGTCATGGTGTTCTTCACCGGATTCGTCGTCATGCACGTGGCCCTGGTGCTGTGCACGGGGGCGCTGGCGAACCTGAACCACATGTTCGCCGCACGCCAGGACGCCGGCTGGCTGGGATTTGGCATCTTCGCCGCCTCGCTCGCCGTCATGGTGGGGGCGTGCTTTTTGGCCCGGCCCCTCTTCCTGCGACCCATCGCCGGGGTGATGGGCAAGATCTCCAAATAGGTCCCGCGACTTCGGCCAGAAATGGCCACAACGTCCGCGATCAGGGATCGATCGATACCATCACCGAAAACCAAGGAGTCAACATGCAGCTCGAAAACAAGACCGTCGTCGTCACCGGTGGGGCCTCCGGAATTGGGGGTGCGATTTCCAGGGTGTTGGTGGTCCGCGGCGCCAAGGTCGTGGCGGTTGATGTCAACGGGGAGGCGGGGGAATCCCTAAAACAGGATCTTGGCGTGAACTTCCGGTTCGTCTTGGGTGATGTCAGCGAGAGGGCCGTTGCAGCGGCCGCCGTCGAACTGGCCGGCGCAACCTTTGGCGGGTTGGACGGCTTGGTCAACAACGCCCATGCATCCCGACAGGCCATGTTCAACGAACTGACCGAGGAACAGTGGGACCTGTCCTTCAACACAGGTTTCCGGGCCACGCGCCAGTTCATGGCGGCTGCCTACCCGCTGCTGGCCGTCAACGGCGGCTCGGTCGTGAACTTCGGTTCGGGCTCAGCCATGGTCGGACAGCAGACCCAGGCTGCCTATGCTTCGGCCAAGGAAGCAATCCGCGGGCTGTCCCGTGTCACAGCCAACGAATGGGCCAAGGACAACATCCGCGTCAACGTCGTCTCGCCGATGGCGCTCACCGCAGGGGTAAAGGCCTGGAGTGAGGCGTTTCCCGAGATGTACAAGGATTCACTCGCCAAGGTGCCCCTGGGGCGGTTCGGGGATCCCGAGGCGGATGTCGCCCCGATCGTTGCATTCCTGCTCTCTGACGATTCACGCTATATGACCGGCCAAACCCTGATGGCAGACGGTGGAGCCAACAAGGTCTACTGAACCTTCCAACGTTGAAGTTCCTCGTCGGACACGGCAAACCTCCTGAAGGTGGGGACTGCCCCGGCTTTGCTTGACGCCTGACTTGTGAGGATCCCAAGGGCTGCCAGGTGCCCGTTGTTGGCCTCACAAAGCCTTATTGTTCCTGGCCCGTTTCGTGACAAATTTGCTCGGGCTGTGAATCGGGCTGTCCCTACGTGTCAGGCCGGAATGAGCAAAGAGTAAAATATTACCCATGGGCGGATGGCTCAGTGGCTCTACTCGAGGCCGTGCAGCAGTCGGGTGTGAGTTCCCACCACGTCATACAGAACTCATCCCAATCCGTGCAAAGTGGAGAGTATTTAGTATCACTCGTTGTTGCAAGCGCACCATGCAGGGACAGGTCAGAATAGCCTATAGACAGCTCAAAATGGCCCCTTGTTGGTGTAGCGGGGGCCGTCGGTTCGAATCCGCCAGGGGGCCCATTGGTGGTCAATAATGTCCAATAGCCCGCAATGTTGGGACTTTTTTGGACAGGGCGGGCATGGCGTCCAGGGTTATGGACTGCATCGAACCAAACGGTCGTCGGTTCGATTCCGACATTGAGTCAGGGTGATGCCGCTGACCTGCGGTTTTGCTGTGGGGGAGCGGCTTCGAGCTGCGCCGTTTCGGAAATGTTCCGGAAAAGCTCATTAAATTGACCTCTGGCCCGTATCGGGTTTAGCCATTCCAGGGGCGTCCCTTGACGTTAGTCCGGCTCACCACGCGACGTCGTCAGACAAAGAGACTACCCTCCGTCATCCACGGCGACGCGCAACATTCCCGGTCTCAGGCGACCCACCGACGGCCGGTGAGCGGAGTGATGTCGTGTTGAACACGGCTTCACAATTCAGCTTCGCCAGGGGCTGCTCAGAGGTGGCCCATTACTAACGGTGGATGCGCCGCATCAGCGAGAAGGTTGCGAGACATAGTTTCGAGAATCACCTACCGTGAGTGAATGCGCACGTTTCAGGGAAGAGCATGCGGTTCTCACTACCCGGGTATCGAGCCGACGCGACGGTCCATTTCCCTAGAGTTGTGAGACGCCAGTGGTGTCACAGTTGGGGCCCGCCCTTCACCGGGCAATTTTGCAGGCGGGTCTTACGGGAATCGGAGGGCTACGGATGGTTTGCAAGACGCTCGAGCGAGACCCTCTGGCGACCACGGCGTCGTGTGCAGGGCGCCTTGTACGGATGTCCGGGAGTTCTATGTCCTCGCAGATGTGCAACAGTCCGGCACCACTAAGGGGTGCCGGACTGTTGTCGGGTCGGTCTGGGGATCCCGGGCCGCGGGGCTCCGAGAGTGCGGTGCGGCTTAGGCCGGATCCGCGGGGGTCGCCACCTCGGGCTGGGGATCCGAGAGGGTCTTCGGGACCGTGTCCTCGAACTGCGGGAGGGCGTTCAGGTAGCCCACGACCGAATCCGTGGACTCCACGTCACCGAACTTGTTGTCGATGTCGTAGAGGTTCCACTGCACGACGCCCGGGACACGGTCGCCGATGGTCTCCCTCGGGATGATCGGGCGGAAGCCCTTCGCGATCGCGTCCTCGACCGTGTGGCGCACGCACCCGGCAGCGGTCGCACCGGTCACAATCAGGGTGTCGATGCGGTTGGAGGTCAGGAAGAGCTCGAGGTTCGTCCCAGGGAACGCCGAGGCGCGGTTCTTCTGGATCACGACCTCGCCCTCAGCGGGCGCGATGCGGTCATCGATCTGCGCCCAGTAGGAATCCGCCGGAAGGGTCTCCGTGGGGATCTTTGAGTACCACAGGCCCATGTCGTTCGTGCCGGAGGTGGCGTCGCGGTTGCGGTACACGTTCGTGGTGTAGAAGACCGGGACCCCCTTGGCACGTGCGGCCTCGTTGATCCGCTGGACGTTCGGGATGATCACATCCATGCCCGGGCAGCTGAATGGGTGGCCCGGACGAGTCCAAGCATTCGCGAGGTCGATGTGGATGACGGCGGGGCGGTTGCCGTAGCCGATCCGACGCTTGAAACCGCGCTCGTTGTAGATGCTGGTTCCGGCTTCGAACGCTTCTTCCAGCACTGCTGCAAGACGGGCTTCGATGTCGTTGAACGTCTCTGTCATTTCAGTCATGGTTCTCTCCATTCTCTCGGCTATTGTGTTTCTAACATAGCAACTGGGTTGCTGTAGTTGATACTGTAGCGCACGTACCGACCCAGCACCAGCGCTGTGCAGAATCTGAGTTTCCATCGGACCAACTACTCGGTAGGGTGCGAGCATCGACGAGTGCGTCACTCCGGCGGCCCGGTAGGGGCCGCTAAGCGGCCGCAGCGCCACTGCTGGTCACGATCCGAGCGCGAACAGTAGTGCCTGCCCCGCGAGCGTCGGTCGGAGCGAACAGCCTTCGGACGACGTTCCGCCCGCCATGATCAGCAACCCGGCAGCAAAGTTGGTAGGCGGCCCCAGCAGAAGGCCGACTGGTTCCAGGTTCGGCCGCCAGTCAGCGTCATGGCGATCGGCGAGCCGCCAATGCTGGTCACCACTTGGCCGGCGCCGTTGATGACGGACCCGCTTGGCGCCCGGGCGTGCACCGGGTCGCTCAATCATCCTTACGGCCGGGCAGCCCGGGGCATCTGTGCAGACAAGCGCATCGCCGGAGCGCCTGCCGACGGGCTGACATGGACTGCGAAAGCCTTCTCCCGGAACGACAAGCCCATTATGGTCGACTGAATGCCGTTGTCGGGGACGCCCACGGAGTCGCACAAGGTGCATCATGACTAGTCGCGGGGTGTGGGAAATACTTTTAAACGAAATGCCTTGTTTGTTGCTGAAAGAGCAACTATATTCTATTCCTAGCGACAACAAGTAGATCTGCATCACAGTCGAGCGTCCACTCTTACAGGCATCTCCTGTGGCCCACGGCACTTCCAAGGAGTTATGACATGAGCCAGGACCTCAACGTCGAGCTGAATGACGAACTGGACTTCAAGCCCCGCGAGGCCGTCGGAGACGGGCACCGTCGCCTGGAACCTCTTCGACATCGACTCCAAGTTCGGTGACGTTGAACTACACTCCAACGTCACCGAGTACCTGAACCACCTACCCAAGTTCGACGAGACCACTACCCCGTAGAACCTGCACTCACCCACACCACGTAATGCTGCTGCTGGCACCACCACCGGCACCAGCCCCCACTTCCTTACCCGGCCGACATGTATTTTCCCGGGAAGAGACCGTTGCCACACAACGTACGTGCCGCTCACGGCACCCCACTTCGGGAGAAACAATGCAATCTGAGACGCCCTCATCGCCTGTCCCGTCCAGTCCCGCCACTCTTCGCAAGGTCACCATCGCGGCAGCGGCCGGCACGGTCGTGGAATGGTTTGACTTTGCCATCTACGGTTTCCTCGCGCCCATCATCGCCAAGGTGTTTTTCCCTGGCGATAACCACATTGTCGGGCTGTTGCAAACCTTCGCGGTATTCGCCGTCGCCTTTGCCCTGCGCCCGGTGGGAGGGGCATTCTTCGGGATGCTCGGTGACCGGATCGGTCGTAAACGCGTGCTGGCCCTGACGGTTCTGCTCATGTCCGGCGCCACCGTGGCCATGGGCATTCTCCCGGGCTATGCAACGATTGGCGTGTGGGCCGCCGTGCTGCTGACGCTGGCCCGAAGCCTTCAGGGATTTTCCGCCGGTGGGGAATATGCCGGTGCCGTCACCTATGTGATCGAACACGCACCACCCAAACAACGCTCCCGGTACAGCAGTTGGATGCCCGCCGCAACATTTGGCTCCTTCGCCGTGGCCGCCCTGCTGTGCTACCTGCTCACCGCAAACCTCTCCACCGAGGCCATGAACGGATGGGGCTGGCGAATCCCCTTCCTGGTGGCAGCACCCATGGGCCTGGTGGCCTTCTACATCCGGCGCCGACTCCAGGAAAGCCCGCTGTTTACCGAAATCGCGGCCGACTCCAAGACCAACCACGCCCGACTCGGAACCACCCTGAGCCAGCAGTGGCGTCCCATGCTGACACTGGGCGGCTACATCAGCCTCACTGCCCTGTCCTTCTACACGTTTTCCACGTATATGACCACGTTCCTGCGCGAGGTGGTCCTGCTGCCAGCTGACCAAGTCCTCATGACAAATGTGGCCGCACTGGCCTTTGCTGCTGTCCTGTCCCCAGTGCTGGGCCGGGTGTGCGACAAGGTGGGCCGCAAGGCCATGATGACAGCATCGTCCATCCTGCTGGGCGGCCTCGCGGTGCCCGCCTACCTGCTGGCCAGTCAGGGCGGACTGGGTAACGCCCTCCTCGGCCAGATCCTGCTAGCCACAGGTGCAGTGGCAGCGAACGTCGTCACCGCCGTCCTGCTCTCCGAAGTCTTCCCGACGGCAGTGCGCTACACCGCCTCCGCGATCACCTACAACGTCAGTTACGCCGTGTTCGGCGGCACGGCGCCGTTCATAGCGACGTTCCTGATCGCCACCACCGGCAACAAACTAGCCCCCGCCCTGTACCTGACCGTCATTGCCGCAGGAGCACTCATCGCAACGTACCTGATTCCGGAGACATCCAGACGCTCCCTATCCGAAGAGACCTCGACAACCAAGGCCGCAAAAACGGCCAGGGCCCGAACACAGTAGGGCACGGCGGCCACCATCAACGGCGTGGAATACTCAAGTGAACGGAGTTGCGATTCTCCTGATCCGTGAAGGCCGGCTACAGGCCCACCAAGCTGCCCGTCGGCAAGAAGGACTATGGCAATACATCGCATACTGAATTTGGAGGTCGCGCTTCAAGCCCTTCATGGTTACGAGCAAGGGACGGGTTGGGGAATACTGAGCCCTATCTATGGGCAGCGTTCTTCAGAATTGACGGGACAATTCACCGCGGTAAATTGGAGCTCGCGAGAGTTGCGCAGACGACTTCGGACATTCTGTGCACTCGCCTACTGACCCTTCTATGCTTCGAGTCAAGCCATAAGCGTTTGTAATTTCCTGAATAGTTGCCGGGCAATAGATCGCTTGA